>NZ_JBIUVP010000001.1:961679-1241770 GCF_044742985.1 Frigoribacterium sp. NPDC087798
GGGTTGTGAGATGGCGCTGGGGGGGGGTTTGGGGGGGGGGGGGGGGGGGGGGGGGGGGCGGGGGGGGCGCGGGGGGGGGGGGCGGCCCCCCCCCCCCCCCCCGCCTCCGTCGTCCCTCGCGAGGGCGCCTACGCGTCGAGCCGGGCGAGCGCCTGCGTGACGTCGCCGAGCAGGTCGTCGACGTCCTCGATGCCGACCGACAGCCGCACGATCGAGTCGGGCACCTCGAGCTCGGTGCCGCGCACCGAGGCGTGGGTCATCTCGCTCGGGTAGCCGATGAGCGACTCGACGCCGCCGAGCGACTCGGCCAGCTGGAACAGCTCGGTCGACTCGGCGAACCGTCGGGCCGCGGCGGCACCCGCGCTCAGCTGCACCGAGAGCATGCCGCCGAACGCCCGCATCTGCCGGGCGGCGAGTTCGTGGCCAGGGTGGGACTCGAGCCCCGGGTAGTAGACGCGCTCGACCGCCGCGTGCCCCTCGAGGGCCCGGGCGATGGCGAGGGCGTTCGACGAGTGGCGGTCGACGCGCACGCCGAGCGTCTTGATGCCACGCACCGTGAGCCACGCCTCCATCGGCGCCGACACGGCACCGACGCCGAACTGCACGAAGCCGACCTTCGCGGCGAGCTCGTCGTCGCGCACGACGACGGCCCCGCCCACGACGTCCGAGTGACCGCCGATGTACTTCGTCGTCGAGTGGACGACCGCGTCGGCCCCCAGCGCGAGGGGCTGCTGCAGGTACGGCGACGCGAACGTGTTGTCGACGACGACGACGGCCCCGGCGGCGTGCCCGATCTCGGCGAGCGCCGCGATGTCGCTGATCTTCATCAGCGGGTTGCTCGGGGTCTCGACCCAGAGCACGGCCGTCGGGGCGGCCTGGACCGCGGTGCGCACGGCGTCGAGGTCGCTCATCTCGACGGTGTCGAGCGTGACGCCCCAGGGCACCCACACCCGGTTGACGAGGCGGTGCGTGCCGCCGTAGACGTCGTTGCCCATGACGATGCGCGTGCCGGGTGCCAGGACCGAACGCAGCAGCGCGTCCTCGGCCGACAGCCCCGAGGCGAAGCTGAACGCGGCGCTGCCGCCCTCGAGGTCGGCGAGCAGGGTCTGCAGCGAGTCGCGCGTCGGGTTCGCCGACCGCGCGTACTCGTAGCCGCCGCGGAACCCGCCGATGCCGTCCTGGACGAACGTCGACGACTGGTAGATCGGGGGGACGACGGCACCGGTGGTGGGGTCGAAGTCCTGGCCGGCGTGGATCGCCCTGGTCGAGAAGCCGTGGGTCATGAGGATGTCCTTTCGAGGGGGACGGGTGGTGCAGACGGAGGGGGACGAGGAGGCGCGGGCCGGGCCGCCGGGTGACGGTGCCGCCCCGGCCGCTCAGGAGGACAGGAAGGAGAGGACGTCCTGGCGGGTGACGACGCCGACCGGGCGGCCGTCGTCGGTGACGAGCAGGGCGTCGACGGACTCGAGCGCGGACCGGGCCGCCGAGACGGGTTCGTTCACGCCGATCAGGGGCAGGGGGTCGCCGAGGTACGCCGAGACGGCGTCGCCCATGGTCGCGCCCCCGCGGAAGATGGCCTCGAGCAACGCCTTCTCCTCGATGGCGCCGACGACCTCGCCGATGACGACCGGGGGCTCGGCCGAGAGCACGGGCATCTGCGAGACGCCGTAGGTCTTCATGATGCCGATCACGTCGTGGACGGTGTCGGACGGGTGGGCGTGGACGAGGTCGGGCAGCTGCCCGGTCTTCGAGGCGATGAGGTCGCGGACCGACCGCTCGTCGTGGCTGACGCCGAAGCCGTACGAGCGCATCCACGCGTCGTTGAAGATCTTGCCGAGGTAGCCGCGCCCGCCGTCGGGCAGCAGGGCGACGACGACGTCGTCCGGGCCGAGCTCGCGGGCCACGTCGAGGGCGGCCGCGACGGCCAGGCCGGACGAGCCGCCGACCAGCAGTCCCTCCTCGCGGGCGAGGCGCCGGGTCAGCTCGAACGAACGGGCGTCGTCCGCGGCGATGATGCGGTCGACGACCGAGGGGTCGTAGGCGGCCGGCCAGAAGTCCTCGCCGACGCCCTCGAGCAGGTAGGGACGGCCGGTGCCCCCGCTGTAGACGCTGCCCTCGGGATCGGCGCCGACGACCTGCACCGCGCCTCCGGACACCTCTTTGAGGTAGCGGCCGGTACCGCTGATGGTGCCGCCGGTGCCCACGCCTGCGACGAAGTGCGTGATGCGGCCGTCGGTGTCGCGCCAGATCTCGGGGCCCGTCGTCTCGTAGTGGCTGAGCGGCCCGTTGGGGTTGGCGTACTGGTTCGGCTTGAACGCCCCGGGGATCTCGCGCGCGAGGCGGTCGGAGACGCTGTAGTACGACTCGGGGCTGGTCGGCTCGACGGCGGTCGGCGTGACGACGATCTCGGCGCCGTAGGCCTTGAGCACGTTGCGCTTGTCCTCGCCGACCTTGTCGGGCAGGACGAAGACGCAGCGGTAGCCGCGCTGCTGGGCGACGAGGGCGAGGCCCACGCCGGTGTTGCCGCTGGTCGGCTCGACGATGGTGCCCCCGGGCCCGAGCAGGCCGTCGCGCTCGGCCGCGTCGATGATGCGCGTCGCGATGCGGTCCTTCGACGAACCGCCCGGGTTGACGTACTCGACCTTGACGAGCACGGTCGCCGTGATGCCCTCGGTCACCTTGTTCAGCTTGACGAGCGGCGTGTCACCGATCAGGTCGAGGACGGTCTCGGCGTACTTCACGGGTGCTCCGGTTCTCGCGGGGCCCTCGTGGGGCGCGCGCAGGTCGACGACTCGGGTGGTCGGGTCGGTCGGGGCGTCCCCGCCGGACCCGTCCGTCGAGTCTAACGACGGGGTCGTGGCGTGTGACGGAGGGTCGGCGGGCCCGACCGGCTGGCACGCGCCTCCCAGGCAGTCGTGAGAGAAAATGGGTGACGCATCCACGATCGGGTGCGTCCCGACCACCTCCCCGACCCCAGAGGACCCCCGTGGCCAGCAGCGACAAGCCGACCGACAAACCCACCGTCAAGCAGCAGCGAGACGCCCGGCGTCACGAGAAGGTGGCCGAGCTCAAGCGGCAACAGGCCCGGGCGAAGCGCAACCGCACCATCGGCATCGTCACCGCCTCGGTCGCGGGCGCGGCGGCGATCGCGCTGGTCGTCACCTTCGTCGTGACGAGCGGCCAGCCGCGGCAGGACCCCCAGGCCATCGAGATCGACGGCGTGAAGACCTACTCCGACCTCACCGCGAACCACGTCGGCGGCAGCGTCGACTACGCGATGACCCCTCCCGCGGGCGGCGACCACAACCAGATCTGGCTCAACTGCGGCGTCTACACCGAGCCCGTGCCGAACGAGAACGCCGTCCACGACCTCGAGCACGGCGCCGTCTGGTTCACCTACGACCCCGAGCAGGTCAGCGAGGGCGAGATCGAGGCGCTGCGCGACTTCGCCCCCGACACGTACGCGGTCGTCTCGCCCTACGAGGGCCTCGACTCCCCCATGTACGTCTCGGCCTGGGGCGCCCAGTTGCCCTTCTCGAACGTGACCGACGACGAGGCCACCGTGTCCGACTTCGTCACCAAGTACTGGAAGTCCACGAACGCCCCCGAGCCCGGTGCGCCGTGCAGCGGCGGCGTGGACGGCACCGGCAAGATCGCGTGACGGCACCGGGGCGCGACGACGTGATCGACGGGACGGGGCCGCACCGCGCCTCCTCGGGTCGTCGGCTGAGGCTGGTGATCGCGGGGGTCCTGACCGTGGCGATCGTGCTGCTGGTCGGCGTCGCGCTCGGGCGGCTCAGCTCGCCCACCCCGGTCACGCCCGGGACGGACAGCGTCGAGGCGGGGTTCTCGCGCGACATGCAGGTGCACCACGAGCAGGCCGTGCAGATGGCGATGATGGTCCGCGACCGGACCGACGACCCCGCGGTCCGCTCGTTGGCCTACGACATGGCCCTCACGCAGTCGCAGCAGGCCGGTCAGATGTACGCCTGGCTCGAGCTGTGGCGCCTGCCGCAGGCGCCCTCGGAGCCGACCATGACCTGGATGACCCGTCCGACCCTCGACGGGGACTACGGCAGCCACCACATGACCGACGACGGAGGCGCGGGCGGCTCGGCCACGCCCGTCGCCACCCACGAACCCGGCGGCCGCATGCCGGGGCTGGCGACCGACGAGCAGCTGGCGGCACTGGACTCCGCGAACGGCGTCGAGGCCGAGCGGATCTTCCTGACCTTGATGATCGCGCACCACGAGGGCGGCATCGAGATGGCTGACGCCGTCCTGGCGCGCAGCGAGGTGCCGCAGGTGCGGGCCTTCGCCTCGGGCATGGTGCAGACGCAGCAGAGCGAGGTCGACGCCATGCAGGCGATGCTCGTCGAGCGCGGCTGACGGGACGCCTCAGCGCTACGACGACACCTGCTGCCCGTACAGCTCGGCGTACACCCCGCCCAGGGCCAGCAGCTCGTCGTGCGTCCCCCGCTCGACGACGCGACCGGCCACCACGACGAACACGACGTCGGCGTCGCGCACGGTCGAGAGCCGGTGCGCGATGGCGATCGTCGTCCGGCCACGGGTCGCCGTGTCGAGGGCCTCTTGCACCACGCGCTCGGACACCGTGTCGAGGGCGCTCGTCGCCTCGTCGAGGACCATGACGGCGGGGTCCTTCAACAGGACGCGAGCGATGGCGATGCGTTGTTTCTCGCCGCCCGAGAGCCGATAACCCCGCTCGCCCACGATCGTGTCGTAACCGTCGGGGAACGACGCGATGGTCTCGTGGATGTTCGCCTGCCGGGCTGCGTCGACCAACTGTTCGTCGGTCGCGTCGGGTCGCGCGTACCGGAGGTTGTCGCCGATGCTGGCGTGGAAGAGGTAGGTCTCTTGGCTGACGATGCCGATGTTGCCGACCAGCGATTCTTGGTCGAGGCGCCGGACGTCGGTGCCGGCGAATCGCACCGCCCCGCCGGACGCCTCGTAGAACCGCGGGATCAGGTACGAGACTGTCGTCTTGCCGGCACCGCTCGGGCCGACGAAGGCGGCGAACTGACCCGGTGCGATGTCGAACGAGACGCCGTCGAGGGTCTTCTGCCCGGGCTCGGCGTCGGGGTACGAGAACGAGACGTGGTCGAACTCGACCCGGCCGAGCTGCGTCTCGTCGACCGGCTCGGCCGAGGGGTCGTTCGTGATCGCCGGGTGGAGGTCGAGGTACTCGAAGATGCGCGCGAAGAGCGCTCCGGAGGTCTGCAGGTCGAGGGCCACCCGCAGCAGCCCCATGAGCGGGAAGGTCAAGCGGGCCTGCACCGTGGTGAAGGCCACGATCGTGCCCGCCGTCACGGGCACGTCACGGAGGATCAGCCAGGCCGCGACCAGGTAGATGAGGGCGGGGATGACCGAGAGGAAGATCTGGACGACGGCGAAGAACCACTGCCCGCTCATCTGCTGACGCACCTGCAACCCGATCTGGGTGCGGTTCTCGGCCGAGTAGCGCTCGACCTCGGCGCGCTGCTGGTTGAAGCTCTTCGCCAACAGGATGCCGCTGACGCTCAGCGCCTCCTGCGTGATGGCGGTCATGTCGCTGAGCGACTCCTGCGTCTTGGTGGCGATGCGGGCGCGCACCTGGCCCACCCGTCGCTGGGCCACCACCAGCAGCGGCAGCAGGACGACCGTGACGACGGTCATCTGCCAGCTGAGCACGAGCATGGACACGAAGGCCGCGATGACCGTGACCGTGTTGCCGAGGACGCTCGAGATGGTGTTGCTCAGCACGTTCGCGACGCCGCCGACGTCGTTCTGCAGGCGCGACTGGATGACCCCGGTCTTGGTGCGGGTGAAGAACGCGAGCTCCATGCGCTGCAGGTGGCCGAAGAGGCGGATGCGCAACGCACCCATCACCTTGTTGCCGACCGTGGCGGTCAGGTACGTCTGCCAGACGCCGATGCCGGCGGACAGCACCCAGAGTCCCACCATGGCGCCCACGAGTTCGAGCAGCACGGGCACGTCGGGACCGCCCTGGGGGAACAACCCCCGGTCGAACGCCTGCTTGGTGAGCAGCGGTGGAGCCACGCTGACGGCGGCCCCGATCAGGACGAGCACGACGGTGACGACGAGGGCCCGCCGGTGCGGGGCGAACAGGCCGCGGATGCGACGGAACAGGTCGGGGATGCGCGGCGCGGTGGCGTTCGCCGCACGCTGGGCCTCGGCGTCGCCGCTCGAGACCCGGCCGGACCCGCCCGGTCGGCCTCCGCCCCGGGGACCGCCTGCGGGGGCGTGCATCGAACTCATGCGGTCAGCGTAGGCCCGACCCCCGTCACGGGTGGCCCGCCGTCGGATGCCGACGCGTCGTCGCCGTTCGCGGGTGCCGTCACCGTTGCCGTCCCCCGGAAAAGAGCCTCACCTGCGACACGCCGCGACACGCCGTAGAACGACCGTTCGTCCCCCAGTTGTGGGCGCAATGCCCGACAGACCATACGGCGTAATGAACACTCAGTTTAGTATGGCGGTGTCGGTGCACCTGACCAGGCTCCGGCAGCCGCGTTCTCCCTACCCGACGGGCGAGCCTCCCGAAGCGGCCGAGCTAGGACCATCGTGAACACGTCGAACCCCACGGCCGTCGAACCGCCGAGTGCCGAACTGCAGCCCGCCGACCACCGGGCCGCTCTCGATGCCATCGAGCAGGGCTGGACCCAGATCGCCCCCTTGCAGGGAGCGCGTCTGCGCGAGGCCATCCGCTCGACGCCCGAAGAGGAATGGCGCGGTCGACCCCGCATCCTGCTCGCCCTGGCGGCGAGCCACCGCTCGGTCGGCTCCCGCTCGCGCAGTGCGGCCCTGCCCTGGTTCCGCGGCGTCGCCAAGGCGCTCGACGCCGACCCCGACCTGCCGCTCGACATCCGGGCGGGCTACCACGTGCACCTCGGGGCGTCGCTGCGCACCCTCGGCAACTTCGTCGTGGCCCACGAGCACCTCGAGGTCGCCCGGACCCTCATCGAGAACGACCTCGCCGAGTCGATCAGCGTGCGCATCTCGCTCAGCGCCTCCTTCTCGTTGCAGCTCGGCCTCATCCGGCTGCACTACGGCGAGATCGACCAGGCCCGCTTCGCCCTGAGCCTCGCGAACGGTCTCGGCGAGGACCACCTCAGCACCGCCGAGCGGGTCGAGTGCCTCTCGGCGCTCGCCTTCGTCGCGATGCTGATCGGAGACTTCGACCTCGCCGACCGCCACGTCGACCTCGCCCGCGAGCTCGCCGACGGCACCGACCTGCTGGGGAGCTCGTTCGGGGCCCTCACCCAGATCACGCGCGTGCACCTCGCCCTCGAACGCGGTGAGGCCGTGAGCGGCCACGAGGGTCTGCTCGCCGACGTGCGGCAGGCGTCGCGCGGCAGCGACTGGGAGGCGCTCGGCCTGTTCGCCGAAGCGCACGTGCTGCTGTCCGAGGGCCGCTACATCGAGGTGCTCGACCTGCTGGCGCGGATCACCCGCACCATCGACGGGTTCACCGGGCACAGTGCCCTCACCGACTCGGCCACGGTGTTGCGGGCCGAGACCATGCGCCTGCTCGGTCAGCCGCACGAGGCCCGTCGACTCGCGTCGTCGGTGACGTCGTCGCACCACCACATCCGCTGTCCCGGTCGCGTGCTCGCCCTCGTGCACCTCGCCGCCGGTGAACCCGAGGCCGCCCTCGAGGCGCTCGAGCCGTGCCTCGCCATCGGCGACCTGCACAGCGAGCGCACGATGGGCCAGGTCCACGCCCTCCAGGCGGCCGCACACCTCGCCCTCGGCGACGCCCCGCACAGCGACATCGCCTTCGACCAGGCCCTGCTGAGCGCGGGTCACAACGGGTCGATCTGGCTCTTCGCCACCCTGCCGGAGGACGTCCTCGACCACCTCGTGCAGCGCGCCGTCGGCCGTCGCCAGCCGGCCGCCATCGTCGGGGTGCTCGACCGCCTGCGCGGGACCACGGCCGACGTCGTGCCGCAGCTCGCCGAGCCGCTGAGCGACCGCGAGCTCGTGATCGTCCGGCACCTGGCCACCGGTCAGACCCTCGGCCAGATCGGCAGCCAGCTGTTCATCTCGGTCAACACCGTTAAGAGCCACGTCCGCAGCATCTACCGCAAGCTGCAGGCGTCGTCGCGGCGCGAGGCGATGACCCGCGTCAAGCAGCTCGGCCTCGACCTCGACGACTAGGGACGAGGAGGCGCGGTGCCGGCCGTGGGGTAACCTCTCGCGGTGCCCCACGAGTCCCGCGTCACGTCCCGTCCGTCCCTCCTCGCCCAGCTGAGGGCGCGCAAACCCCTCGAGGCCTACGTCGCCGAGAGCGCGGCATCCGCCGACGGCGGCCCCCGTCTGCGACGCACCCTGGGCGTCTGGCACCTCACGGCGATCAGCATCGGGGCGACCCTCGGCACGGGCATCCTGGTCGTGCTGGGCACCGCCGTCCCGCTGGCCGGCCCCGCCGTCTGGATCTCGTTCGTCCTCGCGGGCGTCGCGGCCCTGCTGTCGGCCCTGTCGTACGCCGAGATGGCGGGCAGCGTGCCCGTGTCGGGGTCGAGCTACTCGTACGCGTACGCGACGCTCGGCGAGGGCATCGCGTGGGTCTGCGGGTGGTGCCTCGTGCTCGAGTACGCCGTCTCGGTCGCGGCCGTCGCCGTCGGGGCGGGGCAGTACGTTAACGAGGCCCTCGACGTGTTCGGGCTCGCCCTGCCGGCCGCGATCGCCGAGCCCCCGGGCGCCGGCGGCGTCCTCAACCTGCCCGCCGCGGTCCTCGTCCTGCTCGCCACCCTCGTGCTCGTTCCCGGCGCGCGCGAGAGCGCCTGGGTCAACACCCTGCTCGTCGTCGTCAAGGTGGCGCTGCTCGTGTTCTTCGTCGCCGTCGCCTTCACGGCCTTCCGCGCCGGGAACTTCGAGCCGCTGGCACCGATGGGCGCGGCCGGCGTCTCGGCGGCGGCCTCGCGCCTGTTCTTCTCGTACATCGGCTTCGACGCGGCGTCCACGGCCGGCGAAGAGGCCCGCGACGCGAAGCGCGACCTGCCGCGCGCCATCATCGCCTCGATCGTGATCATCACGGTGCTCTACATCCTGGTGGCCGTCGCCGCTATCGGTGCGCGCCCGTGGACCACCTTCACCGACGGCGAGGCGACCCTCGTCACGATCGTCGCCGACATCACGGGACAGCCGTGGGTCGCCTTCCTCTTCGCCGTCACCGCCGTGGCGGCGATCGCGAGCGTCGTGTTGACGGTGCTCTACGGTCAGACGCGCATCTTCGTCTCGATGGCCCGCGACGGCCTCGTGCCCCGCGTCCTCGGCCGCGTCTCGGCGCGCACGCAGACCCCCGTCGCCGGCACCCTGATCGTCGGCGGAGCCGTGGCCGTCGCGGCGGCGGTGATCCCCCTGGGCGCCCTGGCCGACGCGACGAGCATCGGCACGCTCTTCGCCTTCGCCCTGGTCAACGTGTCGGTCATCTGGCTGCGGCGCAACCGACCGGAGCTCGACCGCACCTACAAGGTGCCCCTCTACCCGCTGACCCCGGTCCTCGGCTGTGCCTTCTGCGTGCTGCTCATGGTGACCCTCGGGTGGGTCACCTGGGCGGCCTTCGCCGTCTGGATGGTCGTGGGCACCGCGGTGTACCTCGGGTACGGCCGCCGACACTCGGTCCTGGCCCGCGCCTCCTGACCCGGCCCTCCGCGTGGTCGGCGGGTCGCAGCGGAAACGCCAGAAGGCGCCACCCCGAGGGGTGGCGCCTTCCGTGTGGTGCTGAGCAGACGTGCCGCTCAAGCGCAGAGGGCCGCGAGGGCCCGCCGACTACTTGAGGGTGATCGTCGCGCCGGCGGCCTCGAGCTGAGCCTTGGCCTTCTCGGCGGCGTCCTTCGTGGCACCCTCGAGGACGGTGCTGGGGGCACCGTCGACGACGGCCTTGGCCTCGCCGAGACCGAGGCTCGTGAGCGCGCGGACCTCTTTGATGACCTGGATCTTCTTGTCGCCGGCAGCCTCGAGCACGACGTCGAAAGCGGTCTGCTCTTCGACCTCTTCAGCGGCGGCGGCGGGGCCGGCGGCACCGGCAGCGGCCACGGGGGCAGCAGCGGTGACCTCGAAGACCTCTTCGAACTTCTTCACGAAGTCGCTGAGCTCGATGAGCGTGAGCTCCTTGAAGGCCTCGATCAGTTCGTCCTGCGTGAGCTTCGCCATGGTGTTCTCCTTATGGGTTTTCTAAAGTGTGGGTTGGTACGACAGCTGTTTAGCTGTCGGCTTCCTGCTTGGCACGCAGCGCCTCGACCGTGCGAACGGCCTGGGACAGCGGTGCCTGGAACAGGTAGGCAGCACCGAACAGCGAAGCCTTGAAGGCGCCGGCCAGTTTGCCCAGCAGCACCTCTCGGGACTCGAGATCGGCGAGCTGCTTGACCTCGTCTGCCGTGAGCGGGTTACCGTCGAAGTAACCGTTCTTCACGATCAGAGCGGGGTGTGCCTTGGCGAAGTCACGCAGGCTCTTGGCGACGGCGACAGGGTCACCGTGCACGAAGGCGATCGCAGACGGTCCGACGAGTTCGTCGTCGAACGAGCTGATTCCGGCGTTGTTGGCCGCGATCTTGCTGAGCGTGTTCTTCACCACGGCGTACGTCGCGTCTGCACTGATGGACTTGCGGAGCTCTTTCAGCTCGGCAACAGTGAGACCGCGGTACTCGGTGAGCAGGACGGCGGTCGAGTCACGGAAGTTGTCCGTGAGCTCGGCGACCGATGCTTCCTTGTTCGCCATGGCTCTCCTAAAACGTGGGTGTGCCGGCAGCCCCCGGGAACTCGACTCGGCCGCGCCGAGACCGGCGCCGCACCAATGAAAAAAGCTCCGGCGCAAGCGCACGGAGCTGGATCTCTTCGAGAAGAGGAACGACTTCACACACCTGCGCTGGTCGCTCTCTCTCGAGAACCTTCGGCACCCGTCTGCGAGCAGACGACTACAACCGGCGGTCTTGGGCTTCGTACAGAGTAGACGCAGGAGGCGCGCTCACGCAAGTCGCGCCTCCTCGGCTTCGGGGTGGGGTGCGTCCGCGGGCGTCACGAGCGGCAGGCGGACCGTGAAGGTCGCTCCCCCGGCCGAGCTCGCGACGTCGACGGTGCCGCCGTGGGAGTGGACGACGGCCTGGACGATCGCGAGGCCGAGCCCCGTGGAGCCGGCCTTCCGCGACCGCGAGCTGTCGGCGCGGGCGAACCGCTCGAACAGCACGGGCAGCACGGCCGGGTCGATGCCCGGCCCGTCGTCGGCGACCGAGACGACGGCCTCCCCCGACGTGTCGTCGACCGTGAGCGAGACGTGCACGTGGGTGCCGTCGGGCGTGTGGGTGCGCACGTTCGTCAACAGGTTCGCGACGATCTGGTGCAGGCGCATGGCGTCGCCCGACACGGTCACCGGCTCGTCGGGCACGTACACGTCGACGTCGTGCGTGGGTCCGGCCACGTGGGCGTCGTTGACCGTGTCGAGCACGACCCTGGTCAGGTCGACGTCGCCCGTGACGAGGTCGCGGCCCTCGTCGAGGCGGGCGAGCAGCAGGAGGTCCTCGACGAGCGAGGTCATCCGCAGCGACTCCGACTCGATGCGGCCCATGGCGTAGACCACGTCGTCGGGCAGTCCGGTGTTCATGCGGCGGGTCAGCTCGGCGTAGCCGCGGACCGACGCGAGCGGGGTGCGCAGCTCGTGCGAGGCGTCGGCCACGAACTGCCGCACCTTGTTCTCGCTCTGCTGACGGGCCTCGAGGGCCCCGGCCACGTGGCCCAGCATGCGGTTGAGCGATGCGCCGACGCGGCCGACCTCGGTGCGGGTGTCGGCGTCGGCCTCGTCGACGCGTTCCGCGAGGGCCACCTCGCCGCGGTCGAGCGGCAGTTCGGCGACCCGCAGCGCCGTGTCGGACATGCGCTCGAGCGGGCGGAGGGCGCTCCGCACGACCCCGTAGGCGATCGCGATCGCGACCGCGAGGCCGATGAGGGTCACCGCGAGGATCGTGACCACCATGACCGTGATGGTGCGGTCGACGCTGCTCGTCGGCAGACCGACGACGAGGTACGCCGGCGTGGTGGCGAGGGAGCCCGACGTGGTGGTCGTCTGGTAGCCGACCGCGAGCGACTCCACCCGGTACGACCCCAGCGCCGACCCGAGCGAGACGGACTCGGGCGCGGTCGAGCCGGCGACGGTCGTCACGACCGAGGTCAGGTCGTCGGTCAGGCGCGGCGTGACGACCCGACCCGACTGCTCGACCTGGTACGCCGCCACGACCGTCCCGTTCACGACGACGGCCGTGAAGGTGCCGGGCGACTGCCGCGGGCCCGAGAGGTCGTCGCCGTCGGGCGTCAGGTAGGGCCGGCTCGTCGAGCCCTGCGCGTTCACCATGGGCACGGAGCGGCCCGTCGCCCCCTCGAGCTCGTCGTCGAGCTGACGCATGAGCGACGCCTGGAGCACGAACACGCTGACCGAGCCGATCACGATGGTCAGCAGCACCACGAGCGCGACGATGCTGAGGATCAGGCGGTTGCGCAGCGTGAGCGGCCCGGCGAGACCGGGCGCCCGGCCCACCAGGCCCCGGAGGCGCGAGCCCACCCGGGCGGGCAGGGCATCGCTCACGACGTGGGCTTGATCACGTAACCGACGCCGCGCACGGTGTGGATCATCGGCTCTTCGCCGACGTCGATCTTCTTGCGCAGGTACGAGATGTAGATCTCGACGACGCTGGACTTGCCACCGAAGTCGTAGCTCCAGACCCGGTCGAGGATCTGCGCCTTGCTCAGCACGCGGCGGGGGTTGCGCATCAGGAAGCGCAGCAGCTCGAACTCGGTCGCGGTCAGCTCGATCTCGCGACCGGCGCGCGTCACCTCGTAGCTCTCCTCGTCGAGCACGAGGTCGCCGACGACGATGCGCGAGTCGCCCGCCTCGCTGATGGCCGAGGCCGACCGGCGGATCAGGCCGCGCAGGCGGGCCACGACCTCTTCGAGCGAGAACGGCTTGGTGACGTAGTCGTCGCCCCCGGCGGTGAGACCCGACACGCGGTCCTCGACGCTGTCCTTCGCGGTGAGGAACAGGATCGGGGTGTCGTCACCGCTCGACCGCAGTCGACCCAGCACCTGGATGCCGTCGATGTCGGGCAGCATCCAGTCGAGCACGATCGCGTCGGGCTTGAACTCGCGCGCCGTGGCGAGGGCCGCCTGACCGTCGGAGGCCGCCTTGACGTCCCATCCCTCGTAGCGGAGGGCCATCGAGAGCAGGTCGGTGAGACTGTTCTCGTCGTCGACGACGAGGACTCGGAGAGGCGTTCCGTCGGCACGGGTGAGGCGGGGGGCCGAGGCGGTGGCGGGGGTCGTTGTGGTCACCTCTCCAAGTATCGAGTGGTTCCTATGAACCGACTGTGATCAGTCGATGAGCGGGCTGCGCATCGTCCCCGGGCGACCCACGCGGGCCGCGACCACCCGGGGCGCCGGGCGCGCGTCAGGCGGACGGGTAGTCGGCGCAGGCGAAACGAGCCGAGTCCGGGGCCCAGCAGGGCACGTTGATCGTGCCCTGGCCGCCGAAGAGGGCGAGCACGTCGCGTGGCGCCCGGCCCGGCACGGGCAGGCCGTCGGGACCGAGGGGCAGGGTGCGCAGCACGACGTCGCGGTTCTCGGGGTGGCCGAGCGTGCCGGGCTCGAACGACACCCAGAGCAGCATCGAGCCGTCGGGCGACACGTGCGGGAACCAGTTGACCCGTTCGTCGTCGGTCACCTGCAAGACGTCTCCGCCGTCCAGTCGGCTCCGGAAGAGCTGCGCGTGGCCGGCGACCCCCGCGGAGGCGCGTTCCGAGTTGGCCCACAGCCACGCCCCGTCCGGAGAGAACTCGGCCCCGTCGTCGGGGTGCTCGTCGTCGGTCACCGGCGTGGTCGCGCCGTCGGCGAGCGAGACCAGGGCGACGTTCGTGCGCCAGCCGGCCCGCGCCTCCTCGTCGTCCGGGTCGTCGACCGGCGCCGGCAGGGCGCCGACGATCACGCTGAGCGTGGCACCGTCGGGCGAGACGCCGTGCAGGTAGTTCTTGTGGTTGCGGCCCGCGGGGTGGTCGCGCGTCACGCGGCGGGCGGTGCCGCCCGGGGTCACGCCGTCCCACGGCACCTCGTACAGGTGGCCGTCCCGGGCGCTCACGATCACGGCCCCCTGGTCGGGAACGATCACGTGGTCGTTGTTGATCTCGGGCACGTCGCCCATCGGCACCGGCTCGAGCGCCGTCTCGTCGACCCCACGGGCGTCGGCGGGCACCCGCCAGAGCAGGCCGTCGCCGTTGACGACGAGCCAGCGACCGTCGGGGCTCCAGTTCGGGGCCTCGACGAGCACGCGGGTGCTCTCGAGGACGACCTGGACGTCGCCGGTCGCGGGGTCGACGACGAGCAGGCGGCTCCGTTGGCCGGGCAGCAGGATTCGGGGCATGGGATCAGTCTGCCGTCACTGGTTCGAGAAGGCGGCGTCGAAGGAGGCGCTCGGCCGTCTCCAGAGGAGTGAACGGATGTAGGCGAGCGCCTCGGGAGCACCGTGCAACCGGTCCATGCCCGCGTCCTCCCACTCGATCGAGATCGGGCCGTCGTAGCCGATCGCGTCGAGGGCGCGGAAGGCGTCCTCCCACTTCATGTCGCCGTGGCCGGTCGAGACGAAGTCCCAGCCCCGGCGGGGGTCGCCCCAGGGCAGGTGGGAGCCGAGCACGCCCGAGCGCCCGCTGGCGGGCTTGATGCGGGTGTCCTTGCAGTCGACGTGGAAGATCCGGTCGGCGAAGTCGGTGATGAACGACACCGTGTCGACCCCCTGCCAGAGCATGTGCGAGGGGTCCCAGTTGAAGCCGAAGGCCGACCGGTGCTCGATGGCCTCGAGCGCCCGGACGCTCGTCCAGTGGTCGTAGGCGATCTCGCTCGGGTGCACCTCGTGGGCGAACCGGACGCCCTCGGCGTCGAACACGTCGAGGATGGGGTTCCAGCGGTCGGCGAAGTCCTGGTAGCCGGCGTCGATCACGCTCGCCGGGACCGGCGGGAACATCGCCACGTAGGGCCAGATCTTCGAGCCGGTGAAGCCGACGACGGTCTCGACGCCCATCTTGCGCGCCACCCGTGCCGCCCGCTTCATGTCCTCCGCGGCCCGCTGCCGGACGCCCTCGGGCTCGCCGTCGCCCCAGGTGGACGGGCGCACGATCGCCTGGTGCCGGAAGTCGATCGGGTCGTCGCAGACCGCCTGCCCGGTCAGGTGGTTCGAGATCGCCCAGACCCCCAGGCCGTGCCGCTCGAGCACGTCGAGTCGCGACCGCAGGTACGCGTCGTCCTGGTCGGCGCGCTCGAGGTCGAGGTGGTCGCCCGACGCGGCGATCTCGAGGCCGTCGTAGCCCCACCCGGCGGCGAGTGCCGCGACCTCCTCGAAGGGCAGGTCGGCCCACTGGCCGGTGAACAGGGTGACGGGGCGGGAGCTCTCGGCCATGGGTTCCTTCTCGGGGGCGACGGGGGTGCGGGCGGGCGGCGGGGGCGGTGCGGGCGGCGGCGGGGTCGGGACGGTCGGGGTCAGGGCAGGTCGACCCACCGGCGCGACGCGGCGGACGCGAGGACCGCCTCGGTCACCCGGACGGCGCGCAGGCCGTCGGCGAAGGTCGGCAGCCCCTCGGGGGTCCCGCCCCGGACGGCGTCGTGGGCGTCGCGCACGAACCCGGCGAACGCGTCGACGTAGCCCATCGGGTGCCCGGCGGGGACGGTCGACAGGCGGGCGGCGTCGGGTGCGAGCACGGCCGCGTCGCGGGCGACGAGCTGCGTGCCCGACCGGCGTCCGACCCAGAGCGTCTCGGGCTCCTCCTGCGAGAACTCGAGGCTCTCGGCGGTGCCCGACAGGTCGAGCAGGAGGCGGTTCTTGCGACCCGGCGCGACCTGCGACACGAAGAGGGTGCCGATCGCCCCCCGTGCCGTCTCGAACACGACGGCCGCCTCGTCCTCGGTGTCGACCGACGAGCCCCCGCGGTGGGTGTGCACGGTGGTGGTCGTCGAGGTCAGCCGGGCCAGCCGGTCGCCCAGGACGAACTCGAGCAGGTCGACCAGGTGGCTGCCGATGTCGGCGAAGGCGCGTGACGGACCGCCCGCGGCCGAGTCGACCCGCCAGTCGACGTCGTCGCTGTCGAGCAACCAGTCCTGCAGGTACGAACCCCGGACGCTCAGCACGCGGCCGACCTCGCCCGTGGCGACGCGGGCCCGGGCCTCGCGCACCATCGGGTGGTAGCGGTAGACGAAGGGCACGGCACCGACCAGTCGCCCGGCCCGGGCGGCCTCGACCAGGGCCTCGGCCTCGGCGCTCGAGGTCGCCAGCGGCTTCTCGCAGACCACGTGCTTGCCGGCGGCGAGCGCCGCCAGCGCGACGGGCGCGTGCGTGGCGTTCGGCGAGCAGACGTGCACGACGTCGACGCCGGGATCGGTCACGAGGTCGTCGACGCTCTCGTGGGAGGTGTCGACGCCCAGGGAAGCCGCCGCGTGGGCCGCGCTGGCGGCGCTCGAGGAGGCGAGGGCGACCACGCGGGCACCGGCCGACCGCGCGGCGCCGGCGTGCACGCGCGCCATGAAGCCGCCGCCCACGATGCCGACGCGCAGGGGTTCGACGCGACCCGCGCCTCCTCGGCTCGGCGCTGCCCGGCCGGCCGGGCCGGCGGTGGCGCCCACCGGCCCCACCGCCGTGGCCACGGCCGGCTCGGTCACTTCACGGCCCCCGACGACAGTCCGGTGATCAAGTGTTTCTGCACGAGCATGAAGCCTATGAGCACGGGCAGCGAGACGACGACCGAGGCGGCCATGAGCTGGTTCCAGTAGACGTCCTGCTGCGAGGCGTAGGCGCGGAGGCCGATGGAGAGCGTGCGCGTGTCCTTGCTCGTCAGCACCGAGGCGAAGAGCACCTCGCCCCAGGCCGTGATGAAGGCGTAGACCGCGACCGCGATGATGCCCGGCTTGGCGACCGGGATGATCACGCGGAACAGGGCACCGAGGCGACCCGTGCCGTCGATCATCGACGCCTCCTCCAGCTCTTTCGGGATGGACGCGAAGTAGCCCGTCAGCATCCAGATCGAGAACGGCAGCGAGAACGTCATGTAGGTGATGATCAGGCCGAGGTAGCTGCCGGTCAGCTGCACGCCGACCGTGCGCTGGATCTGAACGAAGATCAGGAACAGCGGCAACAGGAACAGGATGCCCGGGAACATCTGCGTCGACAGCACGACCAGGCTGAAGCTGCGCTGGCCCTTGAACCGCAGGCGGGCCAGCGAGTACGCGGCGAGCACGGCCATGGCCACCGACAGCACCGTCGCCGAGATCGTGACGATCAGGCTGTTCTTGAAGTACGACGCCAGCGGCACCGTCTGCCAGATCTGCACGTACGGTTCGAGCGTCACCCGGCTGGGGATCCAGGTGAACAAGCCCTGGACGTCGGCGAGCGGCTTGATCGAGGTGGTCAGCACCACGTAGAGCGGGACGACCACCACGAGCGACAGGAAGGCCAGCCCGAAGAAGCGGAAGACCTTGAACCCACGGGTCTCAATCATCGTGTTGTCCCTTCGGCAGAACCATGCGGATGTAGAACGCCGACGCGATCAGCAGCACGACCAGGAGCATCACGCTCATGGCACCGCCGAGGCCGAAGTTCCAGTTGTTGAACGACTGCTGGTAGATCAACGGCGAGATGAGCGTCGCCTGCTCGGGCGACGCCGGGCCGAAAAGCACGTAGGGCACGTTGAACTGGTTGAAGATCCACAGGCTCATGATCAACAGCAGCACGGCGTTGGCCGGCTTGACCATGGGCAGGGTGATCTGGGTGAACTGCTTCCAGAGGCTGGCGCCGTCGAGGCTCGCGGCCTCGTAGACGTCGCCCGGGATGTTCTGCAACGCGGCGAGCAGCATCAGGAAGGCGAAGGGCCAGAACTGCCACGCCGTCACGATGACGATGGCCCAGAACGAGTTGCCGCCGAGCAGCCAGAAGGGGCGGTCCTGCAGGATGCCGAGGTCGTCCACCAGGAAGCGGTTGATGGCCCCGTCGCGCTGGTTGAACATGAAGGCCCAGGCGATGGTGCCGACGTACGACGGCAGGGCGTAGGGCACGAGGAAGAGCGTGCGGAGGATGCCGCGGCCCTTGAACGAGCTGGTCAGGAGCACCGCGCCGAGCATGCCCATGCTCCAGGCGATGGCCACCACGATGACGGTGAACATCAACGTGCGCCCCAGGGCCCCGTACAGCTGGCCGGCGATGGGCGAGGACGGGTCGAGCGCGGTGACGAAGTTCTGCAGGCCGACGAAGGGCGCGTTGACCCAGTTGGCGATGCTGAGCTGGTTCAGCGTGATGAACGCGATCCAGATGCCGAGCACCATCGGGACGATGTGGACGAGCAGTTCGGCCAGGGCGGCGGGCGCCACCAGGAAGTAGGCGAGCGGCGATCGGTGCTTCTTGCGCTTGGCCGGCTCGATCGGGGCCTGCTGGTGCGGGTCGGGCGGGAGATCTTTCTCGGCGGTGGCGGGGGGCAGGACGTTGACGGTCATGAGGGTCCTCTCGGGGCCTGGGTGGCGGGGGCGGCCGGTCGATCGGACCGGCCGCCCCCGTCACGGGCGGTGGGACGGGCTACTGACCCGAGCTCATCTGGCTGTTCGCGTCCTCGAGGGCCGACTTGACGTCGGACTCGCTGACGGAACCGCCCTGGGCTGCGGTGGCGAGGAGGTTCTTGATCGCGGTGCCGACCAAGGTCTCCATCTGCCCCTCGGAGGGGTAGAGGGGCATGGGCTGGGCGTGGTCCTCGAGGATCGTCTGCTTCAGCTTGATCGTGTCCGACTGGAACGCCGGGTCGTCGTACGCGCTCGTGACCACGGGCAGCGAGCTGAACGCCTTGTTCAGGTACACCTGCTCGGAGTCGCTCGTCAGGTGCTTGACGAAGTCGATCGCCGCGTCCTTGTTGCCGCTGTTCTCGAAGACGCTCACGTTGATGCCGGCCACGTGGCTCTGGGTGCCCAGCAGACCGGTCGCGTCGGCGGACTCCATCGGCACGGGTGCCGCGGCGTAGTCGGTGAAGTCGCGGGCCGAGAGGTTCGCGTCGGGGGCCTGGTCGAAGAACATCGCGGCCTTGTCGTCCGCGAACGTCGCGGCCATGTCCGAACCGTTCACGCTCTCGGCGTCGGAGGGTGAGACCACCTTGTCGACCGCCATCAGGTCGACCCACTCCTTGACGCCCTTGACGACGCCGTCGTTGCCGAAGTCGGGCTCGCCGTCCTCGTCGTACAGCGTGCCTCCGTTCTGCAGGCCCCGGACGAACGCCTGGTGGGCGTTGTTCGAGATGCTCGACCCGGCCATGGTGACGCCCCACTGGTCGATCGTGCCGTCGCCGTCGGTGTCGACCGTCAGCTTCTTGGCGTCCTCGACGAACTCGTCCCAGGTGGCGGGCGGGGTGGTGATGCCCGCGGCCTCGAACATCTTCGTGTTGTAGTACAGCGAGTACGACAGCCCGTAGAGCGGGATCGACGTGGGTGCCTGACCCTCGGCACCGCCGGTGGCGAAGCTGGACTGCACGAAGCGGTCCTGGCCACCGACCTGGTCGAGGGCGTCGCCCTCCCAGGGCACGAAGGCACCGCTGGACTGCAGCGACACCGCCCAGGTGTTGCCGATGTTGAGGACGTCGGGCCCCTCGCCGCTCGAGACGGCGGTGAGGATGCGGTTGTAGAGGTCGGACCACGGGATGACCTCGAGGTCGACCTTGACGCCGGTCTCCTCCGTGTAGCGGTCGATGCTCTCCTGCAGGATCTCGGCGTCCTTCTCGACCGTCGGAGCCTGGTTGCTGGCCCAGTAGGTGATCGTGTCGGCGTCGCCGCTGCCGCCCGAGGCGCTGCAGGCGGTCATCGATCCGACCGAGAGGGCTCCGACCGCGAGGGCGGCGAGCCAACGGAACTTCGTTTGCATGACTTCTCCTGGTGTCTCTTCTTCGAGATTTCTCTTCATCGAGTGAGGGAAGGGGTGGTGCGGGGGTTCGTGGTGCTGTGGTGACTCCGGTGGTACGGGTAGTGCGGGTGGTGCGCTCAGGGGGTGGACGGGTCGGGAGGCGCGGTGCCGGCGTCGAGGAGGCGCCGGCACCGCACCGGATCAGCCGAGGGTCGGGACGGAGGGGTCCCAGCTCTCGGGCAGCTCGGGCGTCGGCTCGAGGGTCGAGTCGACGCGGACGCTCTCGTCGCGTTCGGCGGACTCGGCCAGCGAGACCATGACGTCGAGGACGTGGAAGGCGAGTTCGCCGGGCACGCGCTCACGGCGACCCTCGCGGATGGCCTGGGCGAGCTCGGCGACGCCGGTGCCGCGGGTGAAGGTCGAACCCGTGGCCGCGACGACCGCCGGCTCGTCGGTGCCCGTGTGGACCGTCGTGTCGCCCTCGAACTCGTTCGGGTCGGGGAACACGGCCGTGCCCTCGGTCCCGGCGATCTCGACGAAGCCGGCGCGGGCCAGCTTCGAGTCGAAGCTGAAGACGGCCTGCGCGCTGGCGCCGCTCTCGAACTGCAGCAGGGCGCTCACGTGCGTCGGCACCTCGACGGGGAAGACCGTTCCGGCCTTCGGCCCCGAGCCGATGACCCGGCTGTCCCGGGCCTTCGACGCCGTGGCCGTGACCTTCGCGACGGGTCCGAAGACCTGCACGAGCGTGGTCAGGTAGTACGGGCCGACGTCGAACATCGGTCCCGCGCCGTAGGCGAAGAGGAACTCGGGGCTGGGGTGCCACGACTCGGGGCCGGGCACCTGGAAGAGCGCGAGGCCGGTCAGGGGCGTGCCGATGTCGCCGCGCTTCACGACCCGCAGTCCGGTCTGCAGACCGGCGCCGAGGAACGTGTCCGGGGCGACGGCCACGCGGACGCCCGCCTCCTTCGCGGCGGCCAGCAGCCGGGCACCGCTCTCGCGGTCGAGGGCGTAGGGCTTCTCTCCCCAGACGTGCTTGCCCGCGGCGACGGCCTGCAGCGCCACGTCGACGTGGGCCGCCGGGATCGTCAGGTTGACCACGATCTCGACGTCGTCGAGGGCGAGCAACTCGTCGACCGTGCCGCTGGCGGGGACGCCCCACTTCTCGGCCTGGGCCGCCGCGCGGGCCTGGTCGATGTCGGCGATGAAGAGCACCTCGAGGTCGGGGAACTGCGTGAGGTTGCCGAGGTACTGGTCGCTGATCACGCCGGCGCCGATGACCCCGACGCCCACCGGGCCGGTCTTGCCGTCGGAGGCGACGGCGGGCCGCGAGGCCGTCGTCACGTCGGTCATGCGCGGACCCCCTGCAGGAACTCGAGGCTGTCGGCGAGCGCGGTGAACACGTCACCGGCGTGGTCGTCGAGTTCGACGACGGGGGTGGCCTGACGGGCCGCCTGCAGGATGTCGCGGACGGGCATCGACCCGCGCCCGACGGCGACCTGCTCGACGTCGTTCTTGTTCTTCGGGCCGTCCTTCACGTGGAGGAACTGCACCTTGTCGCCGAGGCGGGCGAGCAGCTCGGCGGCGTCGACGCCGCCGACCTCGACCCAGTAGGTGTCGATCTCGAGCACGACGTTCGCGGGCAGGGCCGCGGCGAACACCTCGAGGGCGGGGGTGCCGTCGATCAGGTTCTCCAGCTCGAAGGCGTGGTTGTGGTAGCCGATGGTGAGGTCGTGGGCGGCGGCCGCGTCGGCGATCTCGCCCAGCTCCTTCGCGATCGCCTCGACGTCCTCACGGGTGACCCAGCGGGTCTCGTCGATGTGCGGGTCGATGATCGTGCCGACGCCGAGACGGGTGGCGGCGGCGAAGATCGGCTCGAGGTCCTTGCCGATCAGGCCGACGTGCGCGCTGGGCGCGGTGAGTCCGGCGGCGGGCAGGGCCTCGGCGTACTCGTCGACGCGGTCGACGAAGGCGTACGGCTCGACCTGGGTGTAGCCGAGGTCGGCGATGCGCTTCAGGGTGCCGGGCAGGTCGGCGGCGATGGCGTCTCTGACCGTGTAGAGCTGGACCGAGATCGGGCTTGCGGTGGTCACCAGGGGTGTCTCCTCTTCCGAGTGGATGTGCGACGGCGACGGGCACCGTCGGGGACTCTCAGCGGTCGAGCCGTCGACCGGTCACCCCCGGAAGAGTGGCGGTCGGCGTCGACCGAGACTCACCATAGGACCGCTTCTGTCGACCCGCAAGCAAAAGTCGACCTTTTCTCGGCGGGGTTCTCTCGGGCGTCGCCGAGGGCTGTGGTTTACTGCTGCCATGTCCGACACGACGAGGTCGTCTGCCCTCGGCAGCACCGGAGCCAGCGAGATCTTCCAGCTGCTCCGCGACGGCGTGCCGCGCACCCGGGCCGAACTCGCCGCGATGACGGGCCTCGCCCGGTCGACGATCGGCCTGCGCCTCGACGTCCTGGCCGAACTCGGTCTGGTCGGCCCCTCCGCCGACGCCGTCTCGACGGGTGGCCGCCCTCCCTCTCGCGTGGCGCTCATCCCCTCGGCGCGCGTCGTCCTGGCCGCGGACTTCGGAGCGGGCCACGTCAACCTCGCCCTGACCGACCTGATGGGCGTCGAGCTGAACAGCGACCGTCGCCTGATCGACATCGCCGACGGTCCCGAGACGACCCTCGCCGGCATGGTGACCGGGGCGGACGCCCTGCTCGACCGGCTCGGTCGCACCCGGGACGACCTCATCGGGGTCGGGATCGGCCTGCCGGGCCCCGTGCAGTTCAGCACGGGTCGACCGGTGAACCCGCCGATCATGCCCGGCTGGGACGGTGTCGACGTGCCGGGCTGGGTGAGGCGCCACCTCGACGTGCCCGTCCTCGTCGACAACGACGTCAACATCATGGCCCTGGGCGAACGCAGCCACGCCTGGCCGGGCACCGACCACTTCCTGTTCGTCAAGGTCGCCACCGGCATCGGCTCGGGCATCATCTCGGGCGGTCGCCTGCAGCGCGGCGCCCAGGGCATCGCGGGCGACATCGGCCACGTGCAGATCCCCCGCGGCGCCGGCGTCGTCTGCCACTGCGGCAACGTCGGGTGCCTCGAGGCCGTCGCCTCCGGCCCGGCCCTCGCCCGCTCGCTGCAGGCCCTCGGCCACGACTGCGAGGGTGGCCGCCAGGTGGTCGAGCTCGTCCGGGCCGGCAACGTCGACGCGGTGCAGGCCGTCCGCCAGGCGGGTCGCGACCTCGGCGAGGTGCTGACCGCCTGCGTCAACATGATCAACCCCTCGGTCATCGCGATCGGCGGCTCCATGGCGCAGGCCGGCGAGCACCTGCTGGCCGGCGTGCGCGAGGTCGTCTACCAGCGGTCGATGCCGCTCGCGACCGAGCACCTGAGCATCGTGCCGTCCCGGGCGGGCGACCGGGCGGGACTCATGGGCGCGAGCATGCTCGCGATCCACCACGCCCTCTCCCCCGCGGCGATCGACGAGCTCGCCGCCGCCGTCTGACCGCGGGCTCCCGGTGCTCGCCGCTCCGCCGCGACACGAGGAGGCGCGGGTGTCGTCCTCGCGCCCCCGGCGAGGGAGAATGGTCACCATGACCGTCGTCCAACCCATGCTCGCCCTGTGGGACGACGACGAGCCGACGACCCCCGCCGCGCCTCCTGCGCACCTGACGCGCGTGCTGGCCGACTCGTCGGACCGCATCGCGTGGCTGCGGGCTCGCAGCCAGGGCATCACGGCCACCGACGTCGCCCGACTCTCGAGCCCGCGCGCCGTGCAGGCCGTCGTGCTCGACAAGTTGTACGGCAACGGTTTCGGCGGCAACGCCTACACCGACCACGGGCGGGCGCGTGAGCCCGAGATCGCCCGGTGGGTGCTGCAGAGGCACGGCATCGAGTCCAGCCAGAAGCTCTTCCACGCTGCGGGTCAGCGCCGACACCTGGCCACCCCGGACGGCGTGACCGTCCGCACCGACGGCACCGTCGAGCTGTGCGAGATCAAGACGACGAAGAAGGCCTGGTCGTCGATCCCCCGCTCGTACCTGCGTCAGGTGGCCTGGCAGCAGTACGTGCTCGGCGCCGAGCGCACCCTCGTGGTGTGGGAGCAGCACACCGACTTCGTGCCCCTGCACGGTGACCCGCAGTGCCGCTGGGTCGAGCGGGACGAGGACGAGATCCACCGTCTCGTGGCCCTCGCCGACCAGGTGCTCGACACCCTCGCACGACAGGCGCCGGTCGACCCGTTCGCGCCGGGCGGTCGGGCGTCGGCGCCGCCACCGCCCGACGCCTACGAGGCCTACGAACCCCCGCCCTACGATCCGTTGCGCTGAGTCACGCGCCGATCCGGGTCGACGAGGCGCAGGCGCGACGCCGCCACGACGAGCGCCCCGATCAGGGCGACCGCGACGGCGATGCCCACGCACCAGAGCGCCACGACGCCCCCGCCGAGGGTCGCCACGTCGAGGAAGGGGTACGGCACGAAGTCGGCGCCCCGAGCCAGGACGACGACCACCCAGATCAACGGGAAGGCCAGGAACTGCCACAACCGCCGCCAGGGCTGGCGGTCGCGGTCGGCGAAGAGCACCCAGTCGAGCACGACGTAGAGCGGGATCACCCGGTGGAACACGTCGCTCGCCCACCCCACGGTGTACGGGTCGTTCGAGGGCAAGCCCGCCAGCAGCAGGTTGAAGACCAGCCCGGTCAACGCGATGTACGTGGTCGCCGCCGCCCGCACCGCGACCGTCCACCGGGGCGGCGTCGTCCGGCGCAGCACCGTGAACGCCCCGATCGCCAGGGCCAGCAGCACGATGAGGTTGCTCTGGATGGTGAAGTACCCGAAGAAGTCCACGAACCGGTACCCCGGGTCGCGCAGGCTGTTCTCCCACTGGGCCACGACGGCGACGAGGACCGCGACCGCAGCCGCGACGCGCAGGACGGCGACCGATGCTCTCATGTCCACACCGTACCCATCATCGTTTCCCTCTCGGTGACACCCGCGAAACACGGGTGACTCATCCGTCCCGTTGACTGACCTGACCACCGCGCCGGAGCCACGGCGCACACGAGCCGACAGGGGCCGCCGATGGACACGACGATGCAGACGACGATGCGGGCGATGGTGATCGAGCGGACCGGCGGGCCCGAACAGCTCGTCGCCGCCGACGTGCCCTACCCGCGACGGGTCAACGCCGAGGTGCTCGTGCGCGTCGTCGCCGCCGGCGTCAACCGCTTCGACCTGGAGACCCGGGCCGGTCGCGGCGACAGCGACGCCATCCCGGCGTTCCCGGCCGTGCTGGGCCACGACTTCAGCGGCGTCGTCGTCGAGACGCCCTACGCGGCGCATCCACTGAGTCCGGGCGACGCCGTCTACGGCATGGCCCCGTGCCCGCGCTCCGGTGGCAGCTACGCCGAGTACATCAGCGTCCCGTCGCTGTCGGTGGCCCGGAAGCCCACCACCCTGTCGCACCTCGAAGCCGCCGCGGTGCCCCTCGCGGCGCTCACGGCCTGGGGGATGGTCGTCGACGTCGCCAAGGCCCACGAGGGCCAGCGCCTCCTCATCAACGCCGGCGCGGGCGGGGTGGGGCACTTCGCGGTGCAGTTCGCCTCGTACTTCGGCGCACACGTCGTCGCGACCGGCTCGCAGGCCAACTCGGCCTGGCTGCGGGAGCTCGGTGCCGCCGAGGTCGTCGACTACGGCGCGGCCGACGTCGACCGCAGCGTCCGTCAGGTCGACGTCGTGCTCAACCTGGTCGACGACGACGTCGAGGCCGACCGGTCGCTGAGGTTGCTCCGACCCGGAGGGCTCGCCGTCCACGCACCGCTCGCCTCGGGGGCCGCCTTCGCCGAGAAGGCCGCGCAGGCAGGCGTCCGGTCGACCGGGTTCGCCGTCTCCCCCGACGGCGCCACGCTGGCGGTCATCTCGCGACTGCTCGACTCGGGAGACGTCCGGGTCTACGTCGACGAGGTCTACGACCTGGTCGACGCCCGTGACGCCCATGCCCGCCTCGAGCGGTCGCACACCCGCGGCAAGCTCGTGCTGCGCGTCACCGACGACACCGAGGCCGCCTGACCCGGCCTCCGGACCGGCCGCCGTGGCCCGACGCGACGCCGCCTAGATCCGACGCTCGAGGACGAAGTCCTGCTGCAGGTCGTCGCCGAGGGCGAAGGTCTTCGTCCCGACCTTCACGAGTCCGTGCTTGGCGTAGAAGCGAAGCGCCCGTTCGTTCTGCTGGTTGACCCCGAGCCACACCGAGGAGGCGCCGGTCGCGCGGGCTGCCTCGAGGGTCGCGGCCATCAGGGTCGAGGCCGCCCCCGTGCCGTGCCCCTGCGGCATGACGTAGAACTTGCTCAGCTCGACGGTCGGCCGGGACGAGACGGCTGCGGCGACGTCCGCGTCCTCGGGATCTCCCGCGATCATCATGCTGTAGCCGAGGGCCCCCCGGGCCGTGGGGTCGACGGCCAGCAGGACGGTCCGGGTGTCGTCGGCGAGGTAGCGCGAGAAGGCCTCCTCGGACAGCACCGTGGTGACGACCCGGGCGATGTCCGCGAGGTCCGACCCGGGCGGGCAGGCGAGCGGGAAGGTCACCGCGGCGACCTCGGCGAGCAGGGGGGCGTCGGTCGGGAGGGCAGGGCGCACGGTGACGGTCATCTGCCCATGGTGCCCCACCCGCGCCTCCTCGCCCGACCACGGACGGGAGCCGACGACGAAGGCCGCCCCACTCGAGAGTGGGACGGCCTTCGGGCGACGCAGTGCCTGGGAGGTCGGAGGACCTAGAAGACGTTGATGTCGAGGGGGATGCCGGGACCGAAGGTCGTCGACAGCGTGCCCTTGGTGATGTAGCGGCCCTTGGACGAGGACGGCTTGAGGCGGACGACCTCTTCGAGGGCGGCGTCGAGGTTGGTGTTCAGCTGCTCTTCCGAGAAGCCGGCCTTGCCGATGACGAAGTGCACGTTGCTGTGCTTGTCGACACGGAACTCGATCTTTCCGCCCTTGATGTCGTTGACCGCCTGCGCGACGTTGGGGGTCACGGTGCCGGTCTTCGGGTTGGGCATGAGGCCGCGGGGGCCGAGCACCTTTCCGAGACGACCGACCTTGCCCATGAGCTCGGGGGTCGAGACGGCCGAGTCGAACGACGTGTAGCCGCCCGCGACCTTCTCGATGAGCTCGTCGCCACCGACCTCGTCGGCACCGGCGGCGATGGCCGCCTCGGCGGCGGCACCCGTCGCGAACACGATGACGCGGGCGGTCTTGCCCGTGCCGTGCGGCAGGATGACGGTGCCGCGCACCATCTGGTCGGCCTTGCGGGGGTCGACGCCGAGCTTGAGCGCGACCTCGACGGTCGAGTCGAACTTCTTCGAGCCGGTCTCGCGAGCGACGGCCACGGCCTCGCTGGTGCTGTAGAACTTGCCTGCCTCGATCTTCTCGGCAGCGGCGCGGTACGCCTTGGACTTCTGAGCCATGTTGGACCTCTTCGTACTGGGGACGTGGTTGCGAGCCTGGCCGGCTCTCCCACTGATGTCAGGGTCGTGCAGGCGGGTCGCCTGCACGCAGGGGTGCTGCTTAGGCGTCGACCGTGATGCCCATGGAACGGGCGGTGCCGGCGATGATCTTCGCCGCGGCGTCGATGTCGTTGGCGTTCAGGTCGGCCTGCTTGGTCGTCGCGATCTCGCGCACCTGGTCCATGGTCAGCTTGCCGACCTTGGTGGTGTGCGGGGTTCCCGAACCCTTGGCGACGCCGGCGGCCTTCTTGATGAGCTCGGCGGCGGGCGGGGTCTTGAGGATGAACGTGAACGAGCGGTCTTCGTAGACCGTGATCTCGACGGGGACGACGTTGCCGCGCTGCGACTCGGTCGCCGCGTTGTACGCCTTGCAGAACTCCATGATGTTCACGCCGTGCTGACCCAGGGCCGGGCCGATGGGCGGGGCGGGGTTCGCGGCGCCGGCGTTGATCTGAAGCTTGATCAGACCCGTGACCTTCTTTTTCGGTGCCATTGTTCTTTTCCTTCTTGTGGGGTTCGAACCGATCGCGGTCGCGACCTGCTCTCCCGGTGGCCCGCGGCGCGGACTCCGGTGATCTGTAGACCTGGGGGGGGTGGGTGCCTGCTAGAGCTTCGTGACCTGGTCGAAGCTGAGCTCGACCGGCGTCTCGCGCTCGAACAGCGAGACCAGCACGGTGAGCTTGCCGCTCTCGGGCTTGATCTCGTTGATCGTACCGGGAAGTCCGGCGAACGACCCCTCTTTGATCGTGATCGTCTCGCCGATCTCGAAGTCGACCTCGGCGGGGATGACCCGCTGGGCCTGCTTGCCACCCTTGGCGCCGCCCTTGGCGGGCGCCGGGGTCGTGTCGACCTGGACGAGGCTCTTCAACATGTTGAAGGCCTCTTCGAAACGCAGCGGCGTCGGGTTGTGGGCGTTGCCCACGAAGCCCGTGACGCCGGGGGTGTGGCGGACGACGGACCAGCTGTCCTCGTTGAGGTCGAGACGCACGAGCACGTAGCCGGGGATGCGGACGCGGGTGACGAGCTTGCGCTGCCCGTTCTTGATCTCGACCACGTCCTCCATGGGGACCTCTACCTGGTAGATGTAGTCCTCCATGGTCATCGAGACCATGCGGTTCTCGATGTTCTGCTTCACGCGGCGCTCGAAGCCGGCGTACGAGTGGATGACGTACCACTTGCCGGGCTTGCCCCGCAGCTCGTAACGGAAGGCCTCGTAGGGGTCGACCTCGGCGGGCTCGTCGTCCTCGACCTCGGTGGCGGACACGTCGACGTCGACGTCGTCGTGCGCGATCTCGGCGTCGGCGTCCTGGACGGACTGCTCGGCCTCGGCGATGACGGCGTTCGCGGCGGGGGCGTCGCCCTCGTCGGCCGCCTGCTCGGCCTCGGAGTCGGCCTCGTCGTCGGTGGCCTCGACGGCGGCCTCGGCCTCGAACTCGTCGTCGATGTCGAGGGCGTCGTCGACGATCGCGTCGGCCTCGGGGTCGCGTGCCTCGGCCAGCGTGTCGAGCAGGCCGTCGAGGTCGCTCGTGTCGGTCGAACCGGAGTCGCCTTCGTCGACGACCGAGAGGGCCTCGGACTCGGCGGGCTCGACGGCGTCCTCGTCGGCGGCCAGCGTGCCGCCCTCTTGGGCCTCTTCGACCTCGGAGGACTGCTCGGCAGCGGTGGCGAGGTCGATGTCGTCGCGCTCGTTGTCAGGCAAGGGTTCTTCTTTCGATCGGGGTTGTCGGGTGCTCGTGCTCGGTGGCACGGGACCCGCTCACGTGGTGCTCGGGGAGTCGGCCGGTGGGTGACGCGTCAGCTGCCGGTCGGGCCGTTGCCGAAGACGTAGCCGACGCCGGTGCCGAACACCAGGTCGAGCAGGGAGACGAGGGCCATCATGATGACCACGAAGACCAGGACGACGCCGGTGTAGCTGAGCAGCTCTTTGCGGGTCGGCGTGACGACCTTCTTGAGCTCGGCGATCACCTGGCGGATGAACAACGCGATGCGGGCGAAGGGACTGCGGCGCGTCGCACCGTCGCTCTTCGCCTTCTCGACGACGTCTTCACTGGGGACGTCAACGTCTTTTCTCGCCACTGTTCCGACCTTCCGAGCTCGGCCCGTGGGCCTGTGTCCGTATCTGTGTGTGATCACCGTGTCATGAAGAACACAGCCGGGCTGCAGGGCGGACAGGACTCGAACCTGCAACCTGCGGTTTTGGAGACCGCTGCTCTACCAATTGAGCCACCGCCCTATGGGACCGACGCCCTTCAGATGACCTCTCGGTCGGACCCGGAGGCCCTGCCTCTCTCAGTCGGCTGTTGGTGAACCGGACTGCAGAGGCGCGCTGAAGCTTGGCGCATTCGATCGCCTCGTCAAGTGTAGGCGAAGCGGCGGGCGCGTGCAAAGCCGGGCGCCGCGGGGTCCGACGGACCGCCGGCGGGCGCACCCGTCCGGGCCGGTCACACCCCCGCTAGGCTGACCCGCGTGACCCCGACCGCGCGCCGTCTCTCGTCCCGTATCTCGTCGATCGCCGAATCGGCCACGCTGGCCGTCGACGCGAAGGCCAAGGCCCTGCTGGCACAGGGCCGACCGATCATCAGCTACGGCCCGGGCGAGCCCAACTTCCCCACGCCCGACCACATCGTCGACGCGGCCGTCGTCGCCGCCCGCGACCCGCGCAACCACCGCTACTCGGCCGCGGCCGGCCTGCTCGAACTGCGCGAGGCGATCGTCGAGAAGACCCTGCGCGACAGCGGCACCACGGTGTCGACGTCGCAGGTGATCGTCACGAACGGTGGCAAGCAGGCCGTCTACCAGGCCTTCCAGGCGCTGCTCGACGACGGCGACGAAGCCCTCCTGCCGTCGCCCTACTGGACGACCTACCCCGAGGCCATCGCCCTCGCCGGCGGAGTCACCGTCGAGGTCTTCGCCGGTGCCGACCAGGGCTACAAGGTCACCGTCGACCAGCTCGAGGCCGCCCGCACCGAGCGCACGAAGGTGTTGCTGTTCTGCTCGCCGTCGAACCCGACGGGCGCGGTCTACTCACCCGACGAGGTCGAGGCGATCGGTCGCTGGGCCCTCGAGGCCGGCGTCTGGGTGATCACCGACGAGATCTACCAGAACCTCACCTACGACGGGGTGACGGCCGTCTCGATCACCGAGGCCGTGCCCGAGCTGGCCGACCAGGCGATCCTGGTCAACGGCGTGGCCAAGACCTACGCGATGACCGGGTGGCGGGTCGGCTGGATGATCGGCCCGACCGACGTGGTCAAGGGTGCCGCGAACCTCCAGTCGCACCTCACGTCGAACGTCTCGAACGTGTCGCAGCGGGCGGCCCTGGCGGCCCTCACCGGACCGCAGGACGAGGTCGAGGCCATGCGGGTCGCCTTCGACGCCCGACGCAGCACCATCGTCCGCGAGCTCAACCGGATCGACGGCGTCGTCACCCCCACCCCCGAGGGTGCCTTCTACGTCTACCCCGACGTGCAGGGCCTGCTCGGTCGGGAGTGGGGAGGCGTCACGCCCACCACGTCGCTCGAACTCGCCGACCTCATCCTCGAACAGGCCGACGTCGCCACCGTGCCCGGTGAGGCCTTCGGGCCCAGCGGGTACCTCCGGCTGTCCTACGCCCTCGGCGACGACGAGTTGCTCGAGGGCGTCCGCCGCCTCCAGCGCCTGTTCGCCTGAGGCCGCGACCCCCGTCCCGAGGCCGGGTCCACCGATCGGTGGACCCGGCCTCGACCGGTCGGGCCTGGTGCGCGGAGCCGCCACGGCGCACGCTGGAGCCATGACCCCCGAACCCGTCGTGCGAGTGCACGACCTCACCAAGACCTACGGCACCGCCACGGCTCTGCACGGCCTCTCGTTCGAGGTGGCCGCGGGCGAGACCCTCGGCCTGCTCGGCCCCAACGGTGCCGGCAAGTCGACCACCATCGAGATCCTCGAGGGCTACCGCGACCGGTCGGGCGGCGACGTGTCGGTGCTCGGCGCCGACCCGCAGCACGCCGGTCTCGACTGGAAGGCGCGCCTCGGCATCGTCCTGCAGACCTCCGGCGAACAGGGGACGGCCACGGTGCGCGAGCAGATCGCCCACTTCGCCGGCTTCTACCCGAACCCGCGCGACGTCGACGAGGTGATCGCCGCGGTCGGCCTCGAGGCGAAGGCCGGGGCGCGCATCCGGTCGCTGTCCGGGGGGCAGCGACGACGCGTCGACGTCGCGCTCGGTGTGGTCGGCGGCCCCGAGCTGTTGTTCCTCGACGAACCGACCACGGGCTTCGACCCCGAGGCCCGCCGACAGTTCTGGCAGTTGATCCGGTCGCTGTCGGACGACGGGACGAGCATCGTCCTCACCACGCACTACCTCGACGAGGCGGCGCAGCTGAGCGACCGCGTCGCGGTGATCGCGCAGGGCCGGCTCGTCGCCCAGGGGCGACCCGACGAGCTCGGGGACGAGGAGGCGCGCACCCCTCGCGTGACCTGGCTCGACGAGCACGGACGGCACGACGTCCGCACCTCCGCACCGGGCGCCCTGGTCGCCGACCTGCACGCCCGCGGAGGCGAACCGCGCTCGCTCGAGGTGATCCGGCCGTCGCTGGAGGACGTGTACCTCGGGTTGGTCGCGACCGCCGAGCACGTCGCGGACGGAGAACGGGTCGCGACCGACGCCGGGGACGCGCAGCGCGCCTCCTCGTCCGGGGTGACCTCGTGAGGACGCTCTCGCTCGGCCTGAGCCGCACCCGGTACGAGGTGCGGGGGTACTTCCGGGCCGGCGACACCGTCTTCTTCACGTTCCTGTTCCCGGTCGTGATGCTCGCGATCTTCTCCACGGCCTTCAGCGCCTCGGGCTCGTTCGGCACGCGGCCGGACGGTTCCGAGGTGGGGGCCGCCGCGTTCTACCTGCCGGGCATGATCGCGGCCGGCATCCTGCTCTCGGGCGTGCAGAACCTCGCCGTCGACATCGCCCTCGAGCGTGGCGACGGCACCCTCAAGCGACTCTCGGGGACGCCCCTGCCGGTCGGGTCGTACTTCGTCGGCAAGTTCGGCCAGGTGCTCGTCACGAGCCTGCTGCAGGTGGCGCTGCTCGTGCTGGTGGCCCGGGTGCTCTTCGGCGTGCCCTTGCCGACCGACGCCGGGTCGTGGCTGACGCTCGCCTGGGTCTACCTGCTCGGCATCGCGACGTCGGCGCTGGTCGGCATCGCCCTCTCGCGCGTGCCCCGCAGCGGGAAGAGCGCCACGGCCGTGATCGTCCCGATCACGCTCGTGCTGCAGTTCATCTCGGGGGTCTACCTGCCGTTCACCCAGCTGCCCGACTGGCTGCAGTCGGTGGCCTCGGTGTTCCCGTTGAAGTGGCTGGCGCAGGGCATGCGCAGCGTGTTCCTGCCCGACACGTTCTCGGCCGCCGAGGCCGGCGGATCGTGGGACCTGCCCGGCGTCGCACTCTGGCTGACGGTCTGGCTCGTCGCCGGCGCCGTCGCCTCGCTGCTGACCTTCCGGTGGATCAGGAAGGACACCTGACCCGTGGACGGCCACCGTCCTCCGCCCGATCGGCGACGACCACGACGGCCTCGACGGCCCGCGGCTGCCACTAGCGTGATCGACATGGACGACACCGGCGACCGGGCGGAGGCCGCGGCCTCCGCCCGGTCGGGCACCGCCATCTCGATGCGCTGGTGGGACGCCGGCCTCGCGATCACGGTCGTGGTGATGGTCGTCCTGGCCACGACCTCGTCGAGCGGCCGGGTCACGGCCTCGTTCGTCGCCGTCGGGCTGCTGGTGCTCACGTGGTTCGCCCTCGCGCGGCCCGTGGTGCGTCGCGCCGACGCGCTGCTGTCGCTCCCGACCGTGACGGCCGTCGCCGCGCTCGTGGTGGTGGGCGGCGTCACGGTGGCCGCCACCCCCGAACTCGCGGTCGTGCAGGCCTTCCTCATGCCGCTGATCTGGACGCTGCTCCCCGGCACCCGGTCCGCGATCGTCGCCAACGTCTGCTTGTGCGTCGCCATCTCGATCGGGTTCGTCGTCAGCCTGGGGTGGTCGGCCGAGGCCCTCGCGACGGCCGCCACCAGCGAAGGCCTCTCGCTCGTCTTCAGCATCGCGCTGGGGATGTGGATCACCACGATCGCCCGGGTCGGGGTCGAACGCGGCCGGCTGCTCGACGAGCTGCGCGAGGCCCAGGCCGAACTGGCCGCGCGGCACCGCGACGCGGGCACGAGCACCGAACGCGAGCGCCTGGCCCGGGAGATCCACGACACGATCGCCCAGAGCCTCACCGGAGTCGTCATGCTCGCGCAGCAGACCCGCGGAGCCCTCGCGGCGGGCGACCTGACGACGACCCGTGAACGGCTCGACGTGATCGAGGCAGCCGCCCGCGAGGCCCTCACCGAGGCGCGCACCCTCGTCGCGGCGACCGCGTCCACCGGACCGGCGGGCACCGACGTGGCGGCCGCCCTCCATCGCCTCGGCGCGCGCTTCGAGCGGGAGAGCGGAATCGGGATCACGGTCGACGCCGTCGAGGTCGACCTGCCCCGCGACCTGCAGGTCGTGCTGGTGCGGTGCACCCAGGAGGCGCTGGCCAACGTCCGCAAGCACAGTGCGTCGACGTCGGCGCGGGTCACGCTCACGGCGACGGGCGGGACGGCCGTGCTCGTCGTGTCCGACGACGGCACCGGGTTCGACACGGCGGTCGCATCGACCGGGTTCGGCCTCGACGGTCTCCGCGAGCGGCTCGAGCTGTCGGGTGGCCGCCTCGACGTCTCGTCGGACCGTGACGGGACGGTCGTCACCGCGCAGGTCCCCCGCGCCTCGGTGGTGACCCCGTGACCGCGGGGCCCGCGCACGAGGGTGCGACGTCGACCGGGCCCGGAGCCTCGTCGGCGGGATCGCCCGTGCACCGCACCCTCGTGGCCGACGACCATCCGATCGTGCGGCAGGGCATCGCCGCCCTGCTCGCGACGACGGACGACTTCGTCGTGGTGGGGCAGGCGAGCGACGGCTCCGAGGCCGTCGCCCTGGCGGACTCGCTCGAGCCCGACCTGATCGTGATGGACCTCCGCATGCCCGGCCTCGACGGTGTCGAGGCGACCGAGGCCGTCCTGGCACGTCACCCGACGACCAAGGTCGTCGTGCTCACCACCTACGAGTCCGACGACAGCATCCTGCGGGCGATCGAGGTGGGGGCGAGCGGCTACCTCCTGAAGGCCTCCCCGGAGGACGAGCTCGTGGCGGGCCTCCGAGCCGTGGTCGCGGGACAGGTGGCCCTCGCCCCCGCGATGGCGGCCCGTCTCGTCGGCCGCGCACGCAGCGGCGCCGAGCCCGTGCCGCGCCCGACCCCGTTGAGTCCTCGCGAAACCGACGTGCTCGCCCTCGTGGCGGAGGGTTGCTCGAACCGCGAGATCGGACGCCGGTTGTTCGTCGGCGAGGCGACGGTCAAGACGCACCTGCTGCACGTCTTCGAGAAACTCGGCGTCAACGACCGGACGCGCGCCGTCACGCTGGCGCTCGAACTCGGCCACCTGCCGCGCCGCTGAGGTCCTCTGCGCCGCGACGTCGGACGGGCACCGCCGCGTCGGACGGCCGCCGCGTCGGACGCGCGCGGCGGCGTCCCTACAGCGAGAGGCCGAGGAGGACGGGCTCGGGGTGCAGCAGCACGCCGAACTCGGACTGGACCCGCTGCTGCACGTAGCGCGCGAGCTCGGCGACCTCGTCGCCCGTGGCACCGCCACGGTTGGTCAGGGCCAGGGTGTGCTTGGACGAGACGGCGGCCTGCGAGCCCGGCAGGCGGAAACCCCTCGTGATGCCGGCGTGCTCGATCAGCCAGGCGGCGCTGAGCTTGACCTCGGCGGGTGCACGGGGCGCCGGGGCGGCCGGCTCCTCACCGAGTGGCACGACCTGGCGCTCGGGCTCGGGGCCGGTCGGCCACCGTGGCGCGTCGGCCGGCAGGGTCGACGCATCGGCCCGCGACACGATCGGGTTGGTGAAGAACGATCCGCTCGACGCCGTGTCACGGTCGGCCGGGTCGAGCACCATGCCCTTCGCGGCCCGCAGGGCGAGCACGCTGGAGCGCACGTCGGCGACCGAGACCCGGGCCCCGAGCTCGACGCCGAGGGCCTTCGCGAGCTGCGGGTACGCGACCTGCTCGCTCGCGCCTCCGTGGTCCGTGAGGGCGAACTCCACGGCCGTGACGACGCCCCGACGGCCCTGCTTGAAGACGCTCGTGCGGTACCCGAGGTCGAGGTTGGCCGCGGGGATGCGGACGAACTCGCCCGAGTCGTCGTCCAGGAAGTCGACGGCCACGAGCGTCGAGGCGACCTCCTGGCCGTAGGCACCGATGTTCTGGATCGGCGACGCGCCCGTCGAGCCGGGGATGCCGCTGAGCGCCTCGAGCCCCGACCAGCCCTGCTCGACCGTCGAGGCGACGAGGTCGTCCCAGGGCTCGCCTGCGGCGACGCGGAGGTGGACGCGGTGGTCGTCGGAGTCGACGCGCTCGACACCCCGGGTGGCCACGTGCACGACCGTGCCGTCGAACGGCTCGTCGGAGGCGACCGTGTTCGACCCGCCGCCCAGGACGTACCAGGGGTCGTCACCGACCGACGCCTCACGGACCGCGGCCAGCAGCTCGTCGGTCGTCGTCGCCTCGACCAGGCGGGCGGGCTCGCCACCCACCTGCATCGTCGTGAGCTCGGCGAAGGTCGTCACGCCAGCGTCACCACGACCTGGGCCTTGCCCAGCACGGTCTGGCCGCCGGCGGTCACGGTCAGGTCGATGCGCGCCGTGCCGGCCTCGGCGTCGAGCTTGCCCACCTTCGCGACGACGGCGATCTCGGCCCCGGCGGTGGGGTCGACCACGACGGGACGCGTGAAGCGCACCTGGTAGTCCGACACCCGACCGAGCACGCCGGCGTCGTCGCCCGCCCCCTCGAGCCATTCGACGACCGGCTGGACGGCGGTGCCCATCGTGAGCATGCCGTGGGCCAGGACACCGGGGAGACCGACCGCGGCCGCCACGTCGTCGCGGTAGTGGATGGGGTTGAAGTCGCCCGAGGCGCCGGCGTAGCGCACCAACGAGTCGCGTGTCAGGGGGTAGGTCTTCTCGGCCACGACCTGGCCGACCTCGAGGGCGCTCACGCGGCGGCCTCGTCGTCGGCGCGGACGACGAGCGTCGACACGGCGGTGACCACGTGCCGCCCGTCGACGTCGCGCATGTCGGAGGACGCCGTGACCATGGCGTTGCCGCCCAGCGTCTTGACGCTGGTCACGGTCAGGGTGGCCGTGAGCTCGTCCCCCGCGACGATCGGACGCGAGAGCGAGAAGCGCTGCTCGCCGTGGACCACGCGCGAGAAGTCGATGCCCGCGTCGGGTTCGGCGAGCAACTGGGCGAGCGTGGCCTCTTGGACGACGACGGCGAAGGTCGGCGGGGCGACGAGGTCGCCGTGCCCGGCCGCGTGGGCCGCCTCGACGTCGAACGAGAGCGGGCTCGTCGAGCCGGTCGCGCGGGCGAACTCGCGCACCTTCTCGCGGCCCACGAGGTAGGGCGGGGCCGGCGGGAAGACCCGCCCTTGCAGATCAGGGTTCACGGACACGCGGTCGAGTCTAACCAGCGGGGTACGTCGCCCGGCCCGGTGTCGGGGGCACGGCGTACGTTCACGTCATGAGCGACGCGAACATCGACCCCGACATCACCCCCGTCGACCCGGCAGCGGCCGAGTCCGACGAGACGACGACCACCGACACGACGACCACCGACGAGACCGACCAGGCCGCCACGGCCCGCGAGGAGAACGCGGCTCCCGCACACGGCGAGACGCTCGGCGGCGCCCGCCCCGACGGCGGCAGCACGGCGTCGAAGGACCCGGACGACTGGGTCACCGGCGACGAGCCCATCACCGGCCCGCAGAAGAGCTACCTCGACACCCTCGCCCGCGAGGCCGGCGAAGAGCTGCCCGCCGACATGACGAAGGCCGAGGCGAGCGAGCACATCGACCGCCTCCAGCAGAAGACCGGCCGCGGGGCCTGACCCCTCGTCGTCCCCCGGGGCCCGGGCCGATCCGCGAAAGACGGCCCGGTGCCCCTTCCGATCCACCCGTGGCAGTCGTACACTCCAGTCACGTCTGGGATGGTAACTCGACGTGGGCACCCTCCTCTGGCGCGTGCCGGTACTGATCCACCTGCACCTCGAGCGCCGAGGGTGCGACGGGGTGCATCCGAGTCCTCCCCCGACTCGGGTGCACCTCTTCTCGTCGCCCACCGCACCACGTGCCGTCGTCCGGGGCCGACCCGTCCGGGGCCGTGCGGCTCCGTCCGTCTAGGGTGAACGGATGACCTCCCCCGAGCCCCCGGTCTCCACCGCCGGCTCCGGGCGCCGCGACGGCCCCGCCTCGTGGACCGTCGCCCTGCTGGGTTCGACGCACCCGGGGCCGACGGTGGTGGTGACCGTCCTCGCCGTCGTGCTGGGCGCCTCCTCGGGGTTGCCCCTCGGCCGACTCGTGCTGCTCGCCCTCGCGGTGCTGCTCGGACAGGCCTCGATCGGGTTCGCCAACGACTGGCTCGACGCCGGGCGCGACCGCGCCGTCGGCCGGACCGACAAGCCGGTGGCCCAGGGCCTCGTGAGCGTGTCGGCCGTCCGCCGTGCCGCGGTGGTCTGCGGCGTGCTGATGCTCGTGCCCTCCTACGCGCTCGGGCCGGCAGCCGGTACAGCCCACCTCGTGCTCGTGGCCTCGGGGTGGGCCTACGACCTCGGGCTCAAGCGGACCCCGGTCTCGGTGGTGCCGTTCGTCGTGAGCTTCGGCCTGCTGCCCGCCGTCGCCACCCTCGCCGCGGCACCACCGTCGCCTCCCGCCGGCTGGGCCGTGGCGGTCGGAGCCGTGTTCGGCGTGGCGATCCACTTCACGAACGTCCTGCCCGACCTCGACGACGACGCGCGCACCGGCATCGTCGGGCTCCCCCACCGCCTCGGGCGGACCGTCTCGGGAGTCGTCGCGTTCGCGGCCCTGGCCGTCGCGGCCGTCCTGCTGCTCTCGGGCCGGCTGGGCGGCGACTCGTCGGCTCCAGGCCTCGTCGCTGCCGCCGTCGGCACCACCGTGACCCTCGGCATCGCCGTCCTCGGCGTCCGCCTCGTGCTCGCGGGACGCGTCGATCGCACCCTCTTCCGGTTGATCATGGTGGCGGCCGTGCTGCTCGTGGTGCAGCTCGCCCTCAGCGGCGGCACCGTCGTCGCCTGAGCACGCGGGTCGACGAAGGAGAGCCGAGCGGGGGGGCCGCGGGGGCCGGATGGCTCAGGCCCAGCGCATGGCGTAGACAGACGCGAGCAGGTGCCTGCTCGGAGCCCTCAGCACGGCTCCGAGCGCCAGGTCCCGGGCCCGAGCCGCTCCCCCGCCGACGGGCCGACCGAGGGCGGTGTTCCACTCGGCCTGCCGGGCGGCGCGGAGGGCGGCGCGGGCACGGTCGGCGTCGAAACGGCCGAACGTGGTCGGATCGAGCACCCGGCCACCCCTCCGCTTCACCGCCGCGGCGATGACGACCTCGAGAGCGTGTCCGTCGAGCCAGCCGAGGTTCATGCCCTGGCCGCCGATGGGACTGATCTCGTGGGCGGCGTCGCCGATCAGCGTGACCCGGCCGACGACCGTCCGGACGGCCAGCCGGCGCCGGACGCCGAACCCGCTCGTCATGGTCGAGGTCGTCGGGTCGACGGGCGACCCGGTGCGGTCCGACACGAGCCGCGCGACGTCGTCCGGTGCGACCGACGCGGTCGCTCCGTGAGCCGACCCGACGTGCACCACGAACCGTCGTCGACCCGCGGGCAACGGGAACGACTCGACCACCCCGGAGCGCTCGAGATGGATCACGGCGTCGGGGCCGTGGCCGGTGGCGTCGGCGAAGTCGCCCATCACGTAGCGGTCGGGCAGGTCCCGGGCCCTGGTGTCGACGCCCAACGCGGCGCGGACGGCGCTGCGCGTGCCGTCGGCCCCGACGACGAAGCGGGCGGCGACGACCACCGGCCCCTCGTCGTCGACGCCCTCGACGACCACGTCCTCGTCCCGTTGTGCGAGCCCGACGAACCGCACGCCCCGACGGAGCGCGTCGTCCCGCCGCGCGGCCAACCCCGTCCGCAGCACCGCCTCGGTGCGGTCCTGCGGCACCGCCGCGACGAACGGCCACCGCGACGACGCCCGGTCGAACGGCACCACGCCGACCGTCCGCTCGCCGCTCCGGGCGATCCCCCGCCGGATGCGGACGGCGTCGGCGAGCAGGTCGTCCGCGAGGCCGAGCCGGTCGAAGAGGTCGATCGAGGGCGGATGCACGCCGAGGGCGCGCGAGTGCGCCGGATCGTCGACCCGCGCCTCCCAGACGACGGCGTCGAGGCCGCGATCCGCCAGGGCGGCGGCGAGCATCACCCCGACGGGCCCGCCACCGACGATCAGGACGTCATGCGTCCGCACGGCCGGCACCCCCGGGGGCGTCGACGCCGATCTCGCGGACGAGCAGCAGGCGGAAGGGCCACTGCCGGACGACGCGCCACCCCGGCGGAGCCACGTCGACCAGCTCGTCGGCGGTGAAGCTGCGGCGGATCGACAGGAGCCCGTCGACGTGGACGAACGAGCGGGTCCGCCACGGCCAGGTCGCGGCCCGGTAGGCGAGGTACGCCCCGCGGGCCCGCTCGATGTCGGCGTGCAGCACGAGACGGGACGCCAGGCGGGCGCTGTCGTCCAGCACGGCCGCCCGGGCCTCGTCGTCGAGGTGGTGCAGGACGTGGTTCGACACGACCACGTCGAAGGTCTCGCCCGCCGCCACGAGGTCGGCGCTCGAGGCCCGCCGGAACTCGACGCCGGGCGGGACGGGGCGGGACACCGCGAAGGCGTGGGCCCGTTCGTCGGGATCGACGGCCACGACCTCGAGGGCGAGCCCGTCGCGACGGGCCCAGCCGGCCAGGGCGCGCGCGAGGTCGCCGCCGCCGGACCCGAGGTCGAGCAGCCTGGTCGTCACGTCGGCCGACAACAGCGGGCGGAGGCGGCGGAGGTACGCCCGGCGCCACCCCGCCACGAGACCGTTCACGACCGGGAAGGCCCGGTAGGTGGCGTTCAGCAGGCCGAGGTCGCAGCCCGGGTCGTCCATCAGCTCGACGAGTCCGACGCCTCGTCGCGACAGGTCCGGCCACCAGGGCGGCCGCACCGCGACCGACGGAGCCGAGGAGGTGCGGGTCGCGCTCACGAGACCGCGCGACGCGTCATCAGCGCGGTCTCGACGGTCAGCCCGGGGCCGAAGGCCATGGCACCCACGCGCTGCGACGGGGCGGGGGGCCCGGCCAGGAGGTCGGCGAGGATGAACAGGACGGTCGCGCTCGACATGTTGCCGTAGTCGCGCAGGACGTCGCGTGAGGGCGCAAGGTGGGCGTCGGTGAGCCCGAGCTGCTGTTGCACGCGGTCGAGGATGCTGCGCCCGCCCGGATGGACGGCCCACAGGTCGACGTCGCCGACGCCGACGCCGCCGGCCTCGAAGAGCGGTGCCAGGGCCGAGTCGATGTGCAGCTCGATGATCTGCGGGACGTAGCTGCTCAGCACCATGTCGAAGCCCAGGTCGCCGATCGTCCACGCCATGTCGGTCTCGCCGACCGGCGTGAGCACCGTCTCGAGGACGTCGAGGTCGAGCACGACGGAGCCCGACGGCGCCGGGCGGGCGGTCACCACGGCGGCGGCCGCCCCGTCGGCGAACACGGACGAGGCGACGATCGAGTCGGGGTCGTCGGAGCTCCGCAGGTGCAGCGTGCAGAGCTCGGCGCAGACGACGAGCACGACCGCCTCCGGATCGGCGAGGCAGAAGTCGCGTGCGGCGGCGAGGGCGGGGAAGGCCCCGTAGCAGCCCATGAAGCCCAGGTGGTGGCGACGGGTCGACGGCGACAACCCGAGGCCCCGGACGAGCAGGTAGTCGGGCCCGGGGGCGAAGAAGCCGGTGCACGACACGCTGATCACGTGCGTGACGTCGTCGGGCCCGAGGTCGGGCGCCGCCGCGAGCGCGGCACGAGCGGCGTCGAGGAACAGCTCGGGCGACCGGTCCGTGTAGACCTGGTTGCGTGCGCCCGTGCCGGGTCGGAGGATCTCGTTCGACGCGGCGTCGTAGAACGTCGGCTCGCCCTCGCGCGGTCGCCGGTCGAGCTCGTCGACGACGGTGTGCCGGGTCTCGATGGCCGAGGCACCGAACGCGGCTCCGACGATGCGCTGACCGAGGCGGCCGAGGCCGGCCTGGGTCGCGAAGATCTCTCGGACGTCGTCCTGTCGGATGATGGTCGGGGGCACCGCGGTGCCGATGCTGCGGATGCTCACGGCCATGCTTCATCGTATGCCCGACGCCCGGGCACGGCGCACCGGTCGCGTCTCGGTGCACGGAGACGACCCGCCGGGTGACCACCGAGGGTACGGACGACGAAGGCCCGAACTCGTGAGAGATCCGGGCCTGCGGTAGCGAGGGCGGGACTTGAACCCGCGACACCACGATTATGAGCCGTGTGCTCTAACCAACTGAGCTACCCCGCCGCAGGCTGCAGGCCCTGCCGGCATCACACCGGGACGGGACCGAGACAGCCAGAGCCCCGAGTCAGGATTGAACTGACGACCCCTTCCTTACCATGGAAGTGCTCTACCACTGAGCTATCGGGGCGTGACCACCAGGCGAGCGACCGAGGCCGCTGCCGATTGGCACCAGACAAGGGTAGCAGAGCGAACGGGCTGCTGACGCCACGTGCCGACCCGGCCCGCCGAGGGCCCCGCGGGGCAGGATCGACGGGTGCACAGCCTCGAACTCTTGCTCGACCCGGCCTCCGACGGAGCCGTCCGTGACGAATGGCGCGTGCTGTCCGCGGCGGGCCTCCCGTCGCAGGGCGACCACGTCGGGACGTCGAACGCGCCGCACGTCACCCTGGTGGCACGACCCGACCTCGACCCAGCTGCCGACCCGCGCCTCCTGCCCCTCTCGGAGGCATTGCCGATGCCCGCCGAGCTCGGCGGGCTGCTGCTCCTCGGATCGCCCCCGCGCGGGCTCGTGCTCGTGCGACCCGTGGTCGTGACGGGAGAACTGCTGGACCTCCACGCCCGGGTGCACGAGAGCCTCGGAGGCGCGGGGGACGTCCCGCACACCACGCCCGGTCGGTGGACCCCCCACGTCACCCTCGCGTCACGCCTGACGCCCGACCAGGTGGCCCGGGCCCTCGACGCCCTCTCCGAGGCCGGCGTCCCGTCGACCCGGCCGGTCGTGCTGTCCCGGCTGCGGCGCTGGGACCCGGGAGCGCGCACGATCGTCCCGCTGGGTCCCGTCGCCGCGGACGCGGAGGCGGATGAGAGGGACGGCGCCGGGCGCTGACCCCGGACGTCAGGCGAGCGGACGCGAGGCCGCCTCGAGCGACGCCAGGTCGCCCTCGGTCAACTCGACCCGGGCGGCGTCGAGCAGACCCTCGAGCTGGCGGGGGGTCCGGGCGCTGCCGAGTGCGCCGATGACGTTGTCGCGGGAGGCGAGCCACGCGACGGCCACGGCGCCCGGCTCGACGTCGAGACGCTCGGCGATCTCGACGACGACCTCGAGGGTGCCCTGGTTCTGCGGCGTGACGTAGCTGAGGGCCCGGCTGCCCCGGGGAGAGTCCCCTCGGCCGGCCTCGTGACGGTACTTGCCGGTCAGGAACCCGCTCGCCAGGGACGAGTGCGGCAACACGGCGAGGTCGTAGTGGTCCACGATGGCGGCGACGTCGTGCTCGTACTCGCCCCGTCGCACCAGGTTGTACGCGACCTGGACCAACCGGAACGGGTGGAGTCCGTCGCGATCCGCGATCGCGAGGGCCTGCCGGAGGCGCGCGCCGGTGTAGTTGGACGCCCCGGCGCAGAGGATCTTGCCCTCGTCGACGAGCTCGCTGAGCGCGCCCACCGTCTCGTCCAGCGGTGTCTCGTCGTCGTCGAAGTGCGTGAAGTAGAAGTCGACGTGGTCGGTGCGCAGACGGCGCAGCGACGCCTCGACCGCCGCACGGATGCTGGCACGCGACAGGCCGGGAGCGTCGGGGTGCTGCCCGCACTTGGTGCTCAGCACCACCCGGTCGCGGTTGCCCGGTCGGGCGAGCCACCGGCCGATGATCGCCTCGGACTCGCCCCCGGAGTTGCCCGGCAGCCACGCCGAGTAGACGTCGGCCGTGTCGACGACGCGGCCGCCGTCGTCGGCGAAGAGGTCGAGCACCTCGAGGGCGGTGGGGGCGCCGACCGTCCAGCCGAAGACGTTGGTTCCGAGCGCGAGCGGGAACGGCCGGGTGCCGGCGGGCAGGTCGGCCGTCACGAGATCGGTCGCAGGGTTCAGGATCGTGCCAATCGTGTCGCGGGTGTTCGTCCCGGAGGTCCCCCTCCGGGCTGTCCTGACCACGACCGTAGCCGATGCCGCGTCGAGGGCCTGCCGTATCGTGGCCTCATGTCCACACGAGATCCGGCCGAGACCGACACGCTGACCCCGACCGCCCCCCTCGAGGGCACCGCGACGACCGCCGACCAGGGCCACGAGTGGTGGCGCACCGCCGTCATCTACCAGGTCTACCCGCGGTCGTTCGCCGACGGCGACGGCGACGGCGTCGGCGACCTCCCCGGCATCACGTCGCGCCTCGACGCCCTCGGCGAGCTCGGCGTCGACGCCGTCTGGCTGTCGCCCTTCTACACCTCGCCCCAGCGCGACGCGGGCTACGACGTGGCCGACTACCGCGACGTCGACCCGCTGTTCGGCACCTTGGACGACTTCGACGCCCTCCGCGCCCGGGCCACCGAGCTGGGCCTGCGGGTCATCGTCGACGTGGTGCCGAACCACACCTCGAGCGACCACGCGTGGTTCCGCGAGGCCCTCGCCTCGCCGGCCGGTTCGGCCGCCCGCGGTCGGTACCTGTTCCGTGACGGCCGCGGCCCCGACGGCGAGCTGCCGCCGAACAACTGGCAGTCGGTCTTCGGCGGCCCGGCGTGGTCCCGCGTGACCGAGGCCGACGGCCGACCGGGCCAGTGGTACCTGCACCTGTTCGACTCGTCGCAACCCGACCTCGACTGGACGAACCGCCGCGTGCGCGACGAGTTCGTCGACGTGCTGCGCTTCTGGCTCGACCGCGGCGTCGACGGGTTCCGGGTCGACGTCGCTCACGGCATGGTCAAGGCCGAGGGCCTGCCCGACTACACGCCCCCCGCCGAGTCCGGCAGCATGGGCGGTGGCCAGGGCGAGTCCGCTCCCCCGCCCTACTGGGGCCAGGAGGGCGTCCACGAGATCTACCGCGAGTGGCACACCGTCCTCGCCGAGTACCCGGGCGACCGGGTGCTCGTCGCCGAGGCCTGGGTCGAACCGCTCTCGCGCCTGGCCGACTGGGTGCGCCCCGACGAGATGCACCAGGCGTTCAACTTCGCCTACCTCGAGACCGGGTGGTCCGCCCCGGCCGTCCGCGAGGTCGTCGACGCGTCCCTCCAGACCTTCTCGAGCGTCGGAGCCCCCAGCACCTGGGTCATGAGCAACCACGACGTCGTCCGGCACGCCAGTCGGCTCGCCCTGACGGCCGAGAACCCGCAGGGGTACGGCATCGGGCCGAAGAGCGAGGGGCTGCCCGTCCCCGAGCTCGGGTTGGCCAGGGCGCGAGCCGCATCGGCGCTCATGTTGGCCCTCCCCGGCAGCGCGTACCTCTACCAGGGCGAAGAACTCGGCCTGCCCGAGGCCATCGACCTGCCCGACGACTCCCGGCAGGACCCCACGTGGTTCCGCACGGACGGGGAGCGCTACGGCCGGGACGGCTGCCGCGTGCCGTTGCCCTGGTCCGCGACCGAGCCGGCCTTCGGGTTCAACGCGACGGGCGCCTCCTGGTTGCCCCAACCCGCGGACTGGTCGACGTACGCCCGGGACGAGCAGCGGGGCGTCGCCGGGTCGACGCTCGAGCTCTACACGCGGGCGCTCCGCCTCCGTGCGGAGCACGAGCTGGGTACGGGCACGCTGACCTGGCTCGAGGGCTTCGGGCCCGAGGTGGTCGCGTTCCGCAGCCAGGGGGTCACCGTCGTGGCCAACATGGGCGACGTCCCCGTCGAGCTCCCCGTGGGCGAGGTCCTGCTGGCCACCATGGTCGTCGACGGGCCGGCCCTGCCGGCGAACGCGACGGTCTGGCTCGCCACCACGTCGTAGCGGCGGCGACGACGGAAGAGCCCCACCTGGCGACAGGTGGGGCTCTTCTCGTGCGTGCCGCGCGGACGCGGGACCACGGCTCAGTTCGTGTTGGCCTGCAGCCAGGGATACGGGTCGACGGGCACGCCGCCGATCACGATCTCGAAGTGCAGGTGGGCCCCGGTGCTGTTGCCCGTGCTGCCGACCTTGCCGATGATGGTGCCGACCGTGACGGTGTCGCCCTCGCGGACCTCGACCGAACCGGTCTGCATGTGCGCGTAGACGCTGGTGACCTTCTGGCCGTTGACGACGTGGTCGATCCAGACGTTGTTGCCCAGGGCACCCGAGGGGCCGTCGACCTTGCTGACGACGCCGTCGGCGATCGCCTGGATCGGCGAGCCGGCACCGGGGACGAAGTCGAGACCCTGGTGGAACGTCGAGCAGAAGCCGCAGTTGGCCACCTGGCGGGCGCCGAAGCCGCTGCTGATCGGCACGCCCGTCTGGAACGGCCACTGGACCGTGCCGTCGACGTCGTTCGAGAACGTGCTGGCACTCGTCGAGGCGTACTCGGAGACGGCCTTCATCTCGGTGACCGAGTAACCGTCGCGCGAGACACCGGCCGTGCCGTCGGCCGAGGGTGCGGTCGCCGTGTAGCTCTGGGAGTCGGCGGCCTTCTTGGCGGCCGTCTGCGTGGGGGTGTCGACGAAGAAGGCGTTGGCGGGCACCGAGGTGGCCACGAGCATGGACGCGGCGAAGAGCATGGCTCCGACGACCGTGACGCGCTTGGTGGTGCGTCGGAAGGTCGCCCCGGCGGTGCGGGGCGCGCGGACGGGCGCCTCGAGGCGAGCCGCGGGGCGCTGTGCGCGGGCCTTCGCGGTGCGTCCGGCAGCTGCGGGACGGGTGCCGGAGTCCGCACCGAGACGAGCGGCTCGTCGCGGCGAGACGTGCTCGGTCGCCGCGGACGGGCCAGTCGTGGGCCGGGCCTCGGCGGCGGGCTCGGCGACCACGCGGGCCGCGGTGCTCGTAGCGGCGGCAGCCGTCGTGGTGGCGGAGGTCGTGGTGGCGGCGGAGGCCGTCGCGGTCACGGGCCGGGCCGCGCGGCGTTCGGCCTCACGGGCTTCGCGACGGGTGAGGTAGACGGGGGCGTCGGCCACGACGGGTACGGTCGGAGCGACACTCGGCGAACCGGTGCCCGTGAGGTCGTCGGTGGCGCGACGCGACGGGGTTCCGTCGCCGTCGGGCTCGGCGATCTGCTGGTACTTCGTCACGTGTGATGGGTCCTCGGGGTGATCGGGATCGGACGGTGGGTGCACCGTCGTCTTCACGGCCGTCACTGGTGATCGTGGCGCGAGCTGCGCAGGACCTTCGGAAGGAGCCCTGGCGGAGTGCGTCACGCGATGATCACGGATCAATAACGACCTCACCAGGGTAGCCGGTCGATGAACGAATGGCTACCCGCATTCGGGTGTCGTCGCCGATATTCACCGTTGATCTACGATATGACAACGCACAACGACGCATGTTGACATCTTGCGCTGGGTGCTCCGGTCAGATCCCTGCCTCGACGACCAGGGCGGCGAGGTCCTGGGCGATGGCAGGGGCCGCGACGAAGGTCAGCGACTCGCTGGGGGCCTGACCGAGCTCCCCGCGGACGACGGCGCCTGCTTCGGCGGCCACGAGTGCGCCCGCCGCGTGGTCCCACGGCTTGAGTCCTCGCTCGACGTAGGCGTCGACCCGTCCCGCGGCGACGGCGCAGAGGTCGAGCGAGGCCGCCCCCAGGCGCCTCAGGTCGCGAACGCGCCCCACCACCCGGACCAGCGCCTCCGCGTGCTCGACCCGACGTGCGGCGTCGTACGAGAACCCGGTGGCCAGCAGGGACGTCTCGAGGGAGGCCGGAGCGTTCACCTCGAGGCGACGCCCGTCCAGCCACGCGCCACCGCCGACCGACGCGGTGAAGGTCTCGCCCGACGTCGGGTTGACGACCGCTGCGGCGAGGGTGCGCCAGGTGAGCGGGTCGGGACCGCCCTCGACGACGGCGATGCTCACGGCCCACTGCGGGATGCCGTAGAGGAAGTTGACGGTCCCGTCGATGGGGTCCACGACCCAGGTGAGTCCCGTGGTCGAGTCGTCGGGTTCGCCCTCTTCTCCGAAGAAGCCGTCCCCAGGACGCAGCTCGGCCAGACGGCCTCGGACGTACGTCTCGACCTCTCGGTCGGTGTGCGTCACGACGTCGACGGCGCTGCTCTTGGTGTCGGCGACGACGACCCCCTCGGAGCGGCGGAGGGCCGCGAGCTCGGCGGCCTCACCCGCGACGGCGACGGCGATCTCGAGCAGCTCGGCGGGGGTCGGGGTGACGGACACGGGTCCTCCTGTGGGGTGGGTGGCCCGGTAACGCAAGAACGGACTCGACGAGCGAGTCCGTTCTTGAGGGGCAACCGTGGCAAGTGAGGGATTCGAACCCCCGAAGGCTACGCCGGCTGATTTACAGTCAGATCCCTTTGGCCGCTTGGGTAACTTGCCATGCACGCCCAGCCCGTGTGATCACCGACCGGAGGCGCCAGACAAATATACAGCCTCGGGAGCCCCCTCACGACCACTCGCCCTCAGGGCCGCGCCGCGCGGGCCGCCGGCCCACGATGGACCGCGCGGACAGGTGGACTACTGGACGGCGGAGGTGAGGCGGGCGACGTTGTCGAGGACCTTCGAGCGGAAGGGCCGCGCGAGCCAGTCGTCGAGGAACAGTTCGCGGCTCGAGGCGCGGTAGGTCTGCTCGACCTCGCGCAGCCGTTCGACGAACTCGCGTCCACGCACCATGACCGAGATCTCGAGGTTGAGGCTGAACGACCGCATGTCCATGTTGCTGGAGCCGATGACCGCGACCTCGTCGTCGATCGAGAAGTGCTTGGCGTGCAGGACGGTCGGCGAGCGGTACAGGAAGATGCGGACCCCCGACCGCAGCAGTGCCTCGTAGTAGGAACGCTGCGCGTGGTAGACCACCGGCTGGTCGCCGATCTCGCTGACGAAGAGCTGCACCTCGAGCCCGCGCTGGGCCGCGGTCGTCACGGCGTAGAGCATCGACTCGTCGGGCACGAAGTAGGGGCTGGTGATGATGATGCGCTCCTGCGCGCTGTAGAGCAGCGAGTTGAACAACCGCAGGTTGTTCTCGCCGTCGAAGCCCGGCCCGCTCGGCACCACCTGACAGTCGATCGTCTCGAGCCGGTCGGCCGTGTGCACGGGGTCGGTCTCGCGGAGCAGCAACTCGTCGGTCTCGCTGTACCAGTCGGTGACGAACAGCGCGTTGATGCCGGCGACGATGGGGCCCTCGAAGCGGACCATGAAGTCCTTCCACTCGAGGCCGCGGCGCTTGTTCTTGCGTTTCTGGTAGCTCTTGTCGACCATGTTCTGCGAGCCCGTGAAGGCCACCCGGCCGTCGATGACGAGGAGCTTGCGGTGGTTGCGCAGATCGGGCCGCTGGTACTTGCCCCGCAGCGGCAGCACGGGCAGCATGAGCTGCCACTCCACGCCCATCGCGTCCAACCGGCGTCGGGCCTTGCGGTACCCCGGGTACCCGCGGCTGGCGATGTGGTCCATCAGCAGACGGACCGTGACGCCCCGTCGACGGGCGTTCTCGAGCGCCAGGAAGAACGGCTCGGTCGTGCGGTCGAGGCTCGTGATGTAGAACTCGGCGTGGACGTAGCGGTGGGCCCCGTCGACGGCCTCGACCATCGCGGCCATGGATTCGTCGTAGTCGGTGTGCATCTCACCGGTGTTGCCGCCGACGAGCGGCATCGCACCGAGCGTGCGGTTGAGTTCGACCACCGAGTCGAGCCAGGCCGGCCACGGGTGGTCGCGCTTGACGCGCTCCATGCCCTCGGTCGTCTCGATGATGTACTTGTTGATCTCGGTCTGCTTCTCACGACGACGCGCGGGCAGCTTGGTGCTGCCGATCAACAAGAAGAGGACGAACCCGACGTACGGGATCAGGAAGATCGCGAGCAACCACGCGGTGGCCGTCTGGGGCCGCCGGTTGATGGGGACGTAGACGATCGCGAACACCCGGATGGCGATGTCGAGCACGATGCCGAGAACGGCGATCGTCGGCGCCACCCAGGCGGGTTCGACCATGGACGGGACCTCGGAGTCGTGAGCCGCGGGTGACTAGCGGAAGTTGACGAACTGCAGGTCGACGTCGAGGTCGGCCTTCTTCAACAGCGCCATGGTCGCCTGCAGATCGTCACGGCTCTTGGACTGCACGCGCAGTTCGTCGCCCTGGATCTGGCTCTTCACGCTCTTCGGGCCCTCGTCGCGGATGATCTTGCCGATCTTCTTCGCTGCGTCCTGCTCGATGCCCTGCTTGAGGGACGCCTCGATGCGGTACTCCTTGCCGCTGGCGAAGGGCTCGCCGACGTCGAGGTGCTTGAGGCTGATGCTGCGCTTGATGAACTTCGACTCGAGCACGTCGAGCACGGCCTTGACGCGTTCTTCGGTGGCGGCCTTGAGCAGCAGCTTCTCGCCGCTCCAGTCGACCGAGGCACCGACACCCTTGAAGTCGTAGCGCTGCTCGATCTCTTTCTGCGCCTGGTGGAGGGCGTTGTCGGCCTCCATCTTGTCGACCTTGCTGACCACGTCGAAGGAACTGTCTGCCATGGGGACCACCATACCGACGACCGACGAGGTCGGTGACGACCGCGCGCCTCCTCGGTTCCGCCGTCGAGGGGAGCCGAGGAGGCGCGCTACGGGCGACCGAGGACGTCAGGCGGGCGTCGACTCCGTCTCGACGGCGCGCGAGACGCGCACCATCTCGTCACGCTCCACGACCTTGACCCGGGCACGCTCGTGCTCGTGGGCCCCGCCGAGGGCGATCTCGTGCCCGTCGAGACGGTGCCAGCCCTCGAGGTCGGTGTACTCGACGCCGCGCTGCTCGAGCAGGGCCGGGATGGCCTCGTCGGACGGGTCGACCGGCTGCCACCAGCTGGCCTGGTCGTTGATGAGGTGCTTGACGGTCTCCATCGCGTCGCTCTTGGTGTGCCCGATGAGGCCGACGGGGCCGCGCTTGATCCAACCGGTGGCGTAGACGCCGGGGACGATCTGGTTGTCGTCGTCCATCACCTGGCCCTCGTGGTTCGGGATCACGCCACGACGCTCGTCGAACGGGATGCCGTCGAGCGGGGAGCCGAAGTAGCCGACCGCGCGGTAGATGGCCTGGATCGGCACGTCGCGGAGCTCGCCCGTGCCCTCGACGCCGCCCTGCCCGTCGGGCCGGGTGCGCTCGTACCGGAAGGCCGCGACGCGACCGTCGGCGTCGCCGACGACCTCGACGGGCTTGGCGTAGAAGTGCAGGTGCAGGCGACGCGACGCCGTCCCCACCTCGCGCTGGCGCCACTGGTTCAGCACCTTGTCGATGACGAACACCTGCTTGTTGGTGGCGATGGCATTCTTGGACGCCTCGTCGTGGTCGAAGTCCTCGTCGTAGACGATCATGTCGACGTCACGCACCTCGCCCAGCTCGCGCAGCTCGAGCGGCGTGAACTTGACCTGCGCCGGGCCCCGGCGTCCGAAGACGTGCACGTCGGTGATCGAGGACTGCTTGAGGCCCGCGTAGACGTTGTCGGGGATCTCGGTGGGCAGCAGGTCGTCGGCGTGCTTGGCCAGGATGCGGGACACGTCGAGGGCGACGTTGCCGACGCCGACGACGGCGACCGACGTCGCGTCGAGCGGCCAGGTGCGGGGGAAGTCGGGGTGACCGTCGAACCAGCTGACGAAGTCGGCCGCGCCGTAGCTGCCCTCGAGGTCGATGCCGGGGATGTCGAGGTCGGCGTCCTTGATGGCACCGGTCGAGAAGATGACGGCGTTGTAGTGCTTGCGCAGGTCGTCGAGCCCGATGTCGACGCCGTAGCGGACGTTGCCGAAGACCCTGATGTCGCCGCTGTCGAGCACGTCGCGCAGCGCGTTGACGATGCCCTTGATGCGGGGGTGGTCGGGGGCGACGCCGTAGCGCACGAGACCGTAGGGGGCCGGCAGCTGCTCGAAGAGGTCGATCGAGACGTCGAAGGCCTTCTCGGCCTTCGCGAGGATGTCGGCGGCGTAGATGCCGGCCGGTCCGGCGCCGACGATGGCCAGTCGCAAGGTGGTCACGGGTTCTCCCTAGATCTGGGGTGGCTCGGCGGGGCCGGCCGGTTGGACGATGGTGCTCGAGGACGAGACGGACGAGGAGGCGCGGCGCCGGTCAGGCGGACCGCTCGACCACGCGGTCGGCGAAGCGGGTGAGCGCCTTCTTCACGGGCCCGTCGGGCAGCGGGGACAGGGCGTCGAGGGCTTCGCGGGCCCACCGGTGAGCCTCGACCCGGGTGCGTTCGGTGACCTCGTGCTCACGGACGCGTCGGACCAGGTCGGCGAACTCGTCGTCGAGGTGGGCCGTCGCGTCGGCGAGCGACGCCGACGTGCCGCCCTCGAGGGTCGGTTCACCGCTCGACCCGTGGGCCGCGGCACGCGTGGCGTCGACGATGCGGTCGATCTCGGACAACAGCGACGACGCCTCGAGGTCGGCCTGCGCCAGCTGCCGCAGGTACAGCACCGGGAGCGTGACGACGCCGGCCCGCAGGTCGGTGCCGGCCTTCTTGCCGGTCTCGGCGGGCTGGTCGGACAGGTCGATGACGTCGTCGATCAGCTGGAAGGCGATGCCGATCTTCTCACCGAACTCGGCGACGGGGGCGAGGTACTCACGCGGTGCCCCGCTGAACATGACGCCGGCGCGGGCGGCGGTCGAGATGAGCGACCCCGTCTTGTCGGCGAGCACGTCGATGTAGTGGGCGATCGGGTCGTCGCCTTCTCGTGGGCCGACCGTCTCGTGGAGCTGACCGAGGCAGAGCCGTTCGAAGGTCTCGGCCTGGAGCAGGATGGCCTCTTGGCCGAGCCCCGACACGATGGTGCTGGCCCGGGCGAACAGCAGGTCGCCGGCGAGGATCGCGACGTTGTTGCCCCACACCGTCTGGGCGCTGGGGACGCCGCGACGCATCTGCGCCTCGTCCATGACGTCGTCGTGGTAGAGCGAGGCGAGGTGGGTGATCTCGGTGGCCTGCGCCGAGGCGACGATCCCGGGGGTCGCGCCGTCGCCCAGCTGGGCGATGAGCAGCGTCAGCGTCGGCCGGACGCGCTTGCCGCCGGCCGCGAGGAGGTAGCGCGTCGTGGCGTCGGCGATGTCGTCGGCGAAGGCGATCTCGCGCAGCAACCCCTCTTCGACGAGCTCGAGCCCGTCGTCGACCGCGGCCACGAAACGACGCTCGGTCGGCGTGGCGAACAGCTTCTCGCCGAGGCCGAGCGAACGACCCAGCGAGTTGCGCTGCGCAGGAGGGGCGCCGGCGTTCACGACGTGGCCCGCTTCGACCGCGAGGAGGAGCGCGCGGCGCCCGACGCCGGCTTGCGCCCCCGGTGCAGGGCGACGATGCCGAAGCTGAGGTCGCGGTGGGCGACGCGGGTGAACCCGGCGCCGCGGATCCACTGGCTGAGGACCTGCTGCTCCGGCCACTGCTCGATGGACTCGGCCAGGTACGAGTAGGCCGGGCCGTTGCTGCTGGTGACCTTGGCGACGAGGGGCATGCCGTACTTGAGGTAGGCCCGGTAGGCGGCGCGCAGGAGACCGAACGGCGGAGTGGAGAACTCGCAGACGACGAGGCGGCCACCCGGCTTGAGCACGCGGTTCATCTCGGCGAGCGCGACCTTGGGCCGGTTCACGTTGCGCAGCCCGAACGAGATGGTGACGGCGTCGAACGTGTCGTCGTCGAAGGGCAGCGACTCGGCGTTGCCCTCGACGAACTCGAGCTCGGGGTGGCGTTCGCGGCCGACCTCGACCATGCCCTTCGAGAAGTCGAGGGCGACGACCTCGGCACCCCGCTGCGCGATGGCCGCCGAGCTGGTGCCCGTGCCGGCTGCGATGTCGAGGACCTTGTCGGCCGGACCGGCACCGATCGCCTTCACGGTGGCGATGCGCCACAGGACGGCGTTGCCCGCCGAGAGCACGTCGTTCGTGCGGTCGTAATGGCGCGCGACGCCGTCGAACATCGAGGCGACCTCGTCGGGTTGCTTGTTCATGTCGGCCTTGGTCACGATGGTGGATCCTACCGTCAAGCACTGGGGGTGTCCCGAGTAGGGTCGACGAGTGAAGTCCCCCGCGTCCCGCGCTCCGTCACTCGCCGTCCGCACCACGCGAATCGACCACGTCAGCCCGTTGCTCGACGTCGTCGACCGGGCGCGTCCGCTGGTCTTCGTCCGCGGCGGGGCGGGCATGGCGGGCGTCGGCGAGGCCCTCCGTCTCGAGTTCTCCGGGCCCGACCGCATGACCGAGGCCGCCGACGCCTGGCGTGCCGTGGCGGCCGCCGCCACGGTGCACGACGAGGTCGGCGTGCCCGGTACCGGGTTGGTCGCGTTCGGCTCGTTCGCGTTCGACGACGAGTCCGCCGAGACGAGCGTGCTGATCGTCCCGAGCATCGTCATCGGACGGCGCGACGGGGTCGCCTGGATCACGAGGGTGGACGACGCCGAGCTGCCCGCGGGGAAGCCGGTCGGCGCCTCCGTCCGCCTCTCGCTGGCCGACGGCGCCCTCGACGCCGACGGCTACGCTACGGCCGTGGCCCGGGCCGTCGACGCCATCGGCGCCGGTCGGGTCAGCAAGGTCGTGCTCGCACGCGACCTCGTGGGCACGTTGCCCCCCGAGGCCGACCTGCGCCTCGTCGCCGCCACCCTGCTCACCGCGTACCCCGACTGCTACGCCTTCGCCGTCGACGGACTGATCGGGGCCAGCCCCGAGACGCTCGTCAAGTCCGAACGGGGAGAGGTGTCGGCCCGGGTCCTCGCCGGCAGCGCGGCCCGTGGCGTCGACGCGGCCACCGACGAGCAGGCCGCCCTCGCCCTGGCGACGTCTCCGAAGGACCTCGACGAACACGCCTTCGCCCTGCGCAGCCTGTTGCTGTCGCTCGGACCGCACGCCCGAGACGTCGTGACGGGCGAGCAGCCCTTCACCCTGCGCCTCCCCAACCTCTGGCACCTGGCCAGCGACGTGCGGGGCCGCCTGACCGACGGGTCGAGCTCGCTCGACCTCATCGCCTCGCTGCACCCGACGGCGGCCGTCGCCGGCACCCCGACGCAGGAGGCGCTGGCCCTGATCCGAGAACTCGAACCGTTCGACCGTGGTCGCTACGCGGGGCCCGTCGGCTGGGTCGGCGCCGACGGCGACGGCGAGTGGGCCATCGCCCTCCGGTGTGCCCAGGTCGACCGGGACGGCTCGGTGCGGGCGTTCGCGGGGGCCGGCGTCGTCGCCGAGTCCGTGCCCGAGAGGGAGGTGGCCGAGACGGCCATGAAGTTCCGCCCCGTGGTCGACGCCTTCAGCCGATGACCGCGCCCGCCCCCGCGACGACGTGGTCGCGTCCGGTCGCCCTCGTCGTGGCGGCCGCGTTCTTCATGGAGAACCTCGACGCCACCATCCTGTCGACGGCGACCGCCACGATCGCGACCGACTTCGGCGTCCAGCCCGCGCAACTCGGACTCGCCGTGACCGGCTACCTCGTCGCCGTGGCGGCGTTCATCCCGCTGGGCGCCTGGCTCGCCGAACGCTGGGGCGCCCGCCGCGTGTTCCTCGCGGCCGTCGTGCTCTTCGTCCTCGCCTCGGTCGCCTGTGCCGCGAGCACCGACCTGGTCGCCCTCACGACCTCCCGGGTCGTGCAGGGCTTCGCGGGCAGCATGATGGTGCCGATCGGCCGACTGATCGTCCTCCGCAGCACCGAGAAGTCCGAGCTGATCCGAGCGATCGCCTACCTCACCTGGCCCGCGCTCGTGGCTCCGGTCGTCGCGCCGCTGCTCGGAGGACTGCTCACCGAGCACCTCGGCTGGCAGTGGGTGTTCCTGGTCAACGTCCCGGTCGGCCTCGCGCTGCTCGCGGTCGCCTGGAGGGTCGTCCCCTCCCCCGAGGTCGGTGACCGCCAGCCGCTCGACCTGGTCGGTCTGGTGCTCGTGGCGGGATCGATCGTGGCACTGGTGCTGGCGTTCGAGCTGCTCGGCGAGCCCACGACGCTCGTGCCGGGCGTGCTGCTGGCCGTCCTGGCGGTGGTGCTCGGCCTCGTGGCCGTGCGGTGGTTCCGTCGGGCGGCGCACCCGTTGCTCGACCTCACGGCCTTCCGCATCGGGTCGTTCCGCGTGACGAACCTCAGCGGATCGCTCTACCGGGCCGTCGTGAACGGCATCCCCTTCGTCGTCCCGCTGCTGCTGCAGGACGGTTTCGGCTGGTCGCCGGTCGAGGCGGGACTCATGCTCATGTGGGTGTTCGTCGGCAACCTGGCCGTCAAACCGTTCACGACGCCGCTGCTGGAGCGCTTCCGCGTGGTGCCGATCATCGTCGTCGCGACGGTGGCCCTCGCGGCGACCTTCGTCGCGGCCGCGCTGGTCGGCCCCGACACCTCGCCGGTCGTCGTGGCGGGGGTGCTGCTGCTCAGCGGCGTCTTCCGGTCCGTCGGCTTCACGGCCTACAACACGCTGCAGTTCGCCGACGTCCCGGCCGAGATGATCGGGCCCGCCAACGCCATCGCGTCCATCACGAGCCAACTCGCCGTGGGGCTCGGCGTCGCCGCGACGGCACTGGCCGTCCGCGTGGCCGACCTCGCGATCTCGACCGACGGCCCGGCACCCGCCGCGTCCGGGTACCAGGCCGCGTTGATCGTGCTGGCCGTGCTGGCCCTGCTCAGCCTGATCGAGGGGCTGCGGCTGCCCGAGGGGACCGGCGTCGCGTTGCGGAGCCGCGCCTCCTAGGCTCCTGACCTCGTCGGCCGGTGGGCCGGCTACGACGTCGCGAGCTTCGTCTTCTCGAGCTCGACGTCGAACTGCGCGACGGGCCAGTCGAGCCCGCGCGACGCGAGGGCGTCGATCAGCAGCTTCTGGACGGCGACCCGGGCGTACCACTTGCGATCGGCCGGCACGACGAACCACGGGGCGGTCCCGGTCGACGTGCGACGGATCGCCGTCTCGTAGGCGTCTTGGTAGTCGTTCCAGACGAGACGCTCCTCGAGGTCGCCGGGGTTGTACTTCCAGTGCTTGTCGGGGCGGTCGAGTCGGTCCGCGAGGCGTTCCTTCTGCTCGTCGGACGAGATGTGCAGCATCACCTTGACCAGCGTGGTGCCGTTCGCGACGAGCTCGTCCTCGAACTCGACGATGTCGGCGTACCGCTGTTCGATGTCCTCGGGCGGCGCGAGGCGGCGCACCTTGCCGATCAGCACGTCCTCGTAGTGCGAGCGGTCGAAGACCCCGATCATGCCGGGGCCGGGCAGCTCGCGCCGCACCCGCCACAGGAAGTCGTGCGCGAGCTCGTCGGGCGTCGGCGACTTGAAGGCATGGTGCGCGACGCCCTGGGGGTCGACGGCGCCCACGACGTGCCGGACGATGCCGCCCTTGCCGGCGGTGTCCATCGCCTGCAGGACCAACAGCACGTTGCCGGTGCTGCCCCCGCTCCGGCTCTGCGCGAACATCTTCTCCTGGAGCTCGCTCAGGGTCTCGCGACCCGACTCGAGCGCCTGCTGTGCATACGCCTTGTCACCCGCGAAGCCCGGGGTGGACGAGGTGTCGACGTCGGCGAGCACGAAGCCCTCACCGGCTCGGAGGGACTGGGAGGGCGGGGTCGTCCACGTCTTGGCCATGCCCTCGACCCTACGACCGAGCGACCCGATCCGCCCTGGCGTGGCGCGGACGCTCAGCGGGAGAGGGGCACCTCGATCAGAACCGGCCCGTCGTACCGGGCGACGAGGGCCTGGTCGAGCTCCGCCCGTGTGGCCGCCTCGACGTACTGCCAGCCGTAGGCCACGGCGAGTGCCGAGAGGTCGACCTCGTGAGGGGTGAACTGCACACGGGTCATCGCCTCGGGCGACGCGGTGGCCGCGACCTCGAGCCCGTCGAAGATGGTGCCGCCGCCGTCGTTGCCGACGACCACCTGCAACCGGGGCCTGGTCTCGCCGAGGCCGAGGAGCATCGAACCGACGTCGTGCAACAAGGTCAGGTCGCCGACGAGCACCCGGGTGGTGCCGGCTGCGGGGTCGTCACGCTGGCTGGCGAGGGCGATGCCGGTGGCCGTGGCGATCGTGCCGTCGATGCCGGCCAGCCCACGGTTGGCGTGCACGGGGATCTTCTTGCCCGGCACGATCTGGTCGAGTTCGCGGATGAGCCTCGACGCACCCAACACGAGGCGGTCGTGTGGCCAGCTGACGCGCCACAGGGCCTCGGCGAGGGCGCGGCGCGTCACCGGCCGCCGCAGCAGCTGCACCTCGCGACGCAGGAACTCGGCCTGTTCGGCCGCCTCGGTGCGACCGGCCGAACCCTCGGCCGTCCCGTCGGCCCCGGGACCGTCGGCCGCGTCCTCGGACTCGGCCTCGGCCTCGAGCAGGCGACGACCCGTGTGGACCCAGCGCCCGACCCACGTGCGATGAGCGGCGTCGTCGGTCGAACCGACCCCCGAGGAGGCGCGGTCCACCTCGACGGCCTCGACCACGCGCGCGGAGCGACCCGGGTCGTAGGCCTCGGCCCCCGCCGCACGGACGACCACGACCTCGACCCCGCCACGGGTGAGCAGCGAGGGGATCTGACGGCTGAGGGTCGGGTGCCCGAAGACCACCACCCGACGGACGCGGCCGCCGAAGTCGGCGTCGTCGAGCAGGGCACGGTACGACGAGACGAGGTGCGGCCCGAAACGGGCCCCGCTCGAGACCTCGGCCACGAGCGGGGCACCCAGTGCCCGGGCAGCGGCCTCGGCCTCGGGGCCGGCGGCGTGCCCGGCGACGACGAGGGTCGCGGGGTCGACGTCGACCCCGAGCGCGGATGGTGCCACGGACGGCGCGACCTCGACCGGCGCGGGGTGGGCGGCGGGCAGCGACTGCTCGCCCGACGACAGGGGCTCGCGGAACGCGACGTTGAGCTGGACCGGGCCGCGCGAACGCCCGAGGGCTCCGTGCGAGTCGCCGCCGAGGGCCTCGGCGACGGCCTCGCGCGCGAGCGTGCGGACGGCCTCGTGGTCGACCGGGCCGGAGCGGGGAGCCTCGACGTCGCGCACCCACCCGACGGCGCTCGCGAAGAGACCCGGTTGCACCGTCGTCTGGTTCGAGCCGATCCCGCGCATCTCGGAGGGACGGTCGGCGCTCACGACGATCATGGGCACACCCGAGTGGTGCGCCTCGAGCACGGCGGGGTGGAGGTTCGCCACGGCGGTGCCCGACGTGGTGATCACGACGCTCGGGACGCCCGTCTCGGCGGCGAGACCCAGCGCCAGGAATCCTCCCGAGCGCTCGTCGATGCGCACGTGGACCGACAACCGACCGGCGGTCTCGAACTCGGCGGCCGCGAGGGCCAGGGCCTGGCTTCGGGACCCGGGGCTGAGCACCACGTCGCGGACACCCGCGTCGGCGAGGGACGCGAGCAGCGACAGGGCGTACTCGGTCGACGGACTGGTCACTTACTGCTTGCCGGTCTTGTCGTCGTTGTCGAGGTCGAGCAGCTCTTGCTCGAGGCGACGGATGCGCTCGTCGGTCGTCTCGCGGTCGAGGTCGCTCGTCGTGCGCCAGGACGTCCCCGAGAACTCGGGGTCGTCGTCGGGTGCAATGGTGCGCGTCGCGGCGGGGCGGCCGCTCTTGCGCGCCCGCCCGAGCACGAACCACAGCACCGCGCCGATGACGGGGAGGAGGACGATGATGACGGCCCAGAGGGGCTTGTTGAGGGCCCGGAACCGTGAGGCGTCGGCGAACAGGCAGTCGATGAGCGCGAAGATGACGAATGCCGCCGCGGCGACGATGCCCACGATGAAGAGCCTGACCATGGACCGAGCCTAGTTCTCGATCCGGTGCAACGCCTGATGGTCGGTCGGCCGTTGCGGAGCTGTGACGTACGGCGCGAGGCGGTGCCGCACCGCGCCTCCTCGGCCCGTCGGATCGCGGCCGCAGGGCCCGTCCGCCGCGGGGCGGGCGCACACCTCACGGACCGTAGACTCCTCGTCGTGAAACCCTGGCTCAAGTACTCGATCGTCCGACTCGGCCTGTTCGCGGTCGTGCTGGGCCTGCTGCTGGTGCTGAGGTTCGACCCCTTCTGGGCCACGCTGATCGCGGCGGTCGTCGGCTTCTGCGTCTCGTACCTGTTCTTCGCGCCGCTGCGCCGGAAGGTCGCGCTCGACCTCGCCGACCGCCGGTCGCGCCCGGCCAAGCTCGACGACGACTCGGTCGCCGAGGACGAGGCCATCGCCGACGACGACGGCGAGCGCGCACGCCGCAGCGACGGCCAGGCCTGACCTCGCCCGGGCCGCGAGCCCGGGCCGGACCCTAGAAGAAGAGCGCTGCCGATAGGGCGAGCGCCCAGACCAGGGCCGACAACGACGACAGCTGCAGGGCGAGGATCAGCTCACGGGGCGTCTTGCCCGTGACGCCGATCACCGCGGCGGGCACCGCGACGATGAGCGTGAAGTAGACGTAGGGCGCGTGCAGGTACAGGAACGCGAAGTACACGAGGATGAAGAACGGCAGCAGCAGGAACAGCGCGTAGAGCGCGCGCGCCACCGGGTCGCCGACGACGACCGCGAGGGTGCGTTTGCCGGCGGCGGTGTCTTGCGGGATGTCGCGCACGTTGTTGATCATCAGGACCGCGCAGGCGAACAGCCCGGCGGCGACCCCCGCCACCCAGGCGTCGAACGGGAACTCGCGCAGCTGTACGAAGGTCGTGCCCACGGTCGCGACGAGCCCGAAGAACACGAAGACGAAGAGCTCGCCCAGGGCGTTGTAGCCGTAGGGCCGTTTGCCGCCGGTGTAGAACCAGGCGGCCACGACCGCGGCGGCGCCGACGGCGAGCAGCCACCAGATCTGGGTGATGACGACGACGACGACACCGGCGACGGCCGCGAGGGCGAAGAACGCCAGCGCCACCTTCAGCACGGTCTTCGGACGGACGCTGCCCGAGCCGGTCAGTCGCGAGGGCCCGACCCGGAAGTCGTCGGTGCCGCGGATGCCGTCCGAGTAGTCGTTCGAGTAGTTGACGCCGATCTGCAGGAACACCGCGACGGCGAGGCAGAGAAGCGCCAGGGTGAGGTCCCAGCCACCGTTCGCCCGGGCGACGCCGGTGCCGAGGGCGACCGGGGCGATGCCCAGCGGCAGGGTGCGCAGGCGGGCACCGCCGATCCAGTCGCCGGCCGTCACGCGACGGACCGGCTGCTTGCCGGGCCGCCCGCCCGGTCGGCCACCGGGGCGGCCGCTGCGCTTGGGGGTCGAGGTCTTCGTCTTCGCCACGTGGTCGAGTCTAGTTCGCAGCCGGCTATCAGCTTGCCGCGAGGCCGGCGACCAGGCGGGTCAGCGCCACCCGGTCCGGCTTGCCGCTCGCGAGCACGGGCACCGCGTCGACCCTGACGATGCGATCGGGTGCCGCGGCTCGACCGGCGGCGGCGACCACCGCGGATCGCAGGGCCGCCAGGTCGTCGGCGGCCGACGGCGCAGGAGGCGCGGTGTCGGTGACCACGACGGGCACCTCGCCCCACCGGGCGTGTGCCGCGCGGACGACCACGGCGTCGGCGAGCCCCGGCTGCTCGCGCACGACCCGCTCGACGACGCCGAGCGACACCTTCTCGCCACCCGAGACGATCACGTCGTCGAGCCGGCCGCTGACGGTCAGCACCCCGCCGGGCGACACCGTTCCGGCGTCGCCCGTGCGGTACCACCGCAGGCCGTCGCGCGTGACGAAGGCCGCAGCCGTGCGCTCGGGGTCGTCGAGGTACCCCTCGGCCAGCGACGGCCCGCTCAGCTCGACCTGGCCGTCGACGACCTCGACGCGGGTGCGGCCCACCGGCACGCCGTCGTACACGCACCCGCCACTGGTCTCGCTCGACCCGTAGGTGCGCACGACGGTCACCCCGAGCCGACGGGCCCGTTCGACGAGGGGGCCGGGAGTCGCCTGCCCGCCCACCAGGAGGGCGTCGAAGCGGCGCAGCACGTCGGCCACGCCGGCGTCCTCGTCGGCGGCGTCCAGCGCCGTCGAGAGCTGCGCGGGGACGAGCGACGAGTACCGCACGGGGTGCTCGAGCCGACTGGCGGCGGCGACGAAGCCGGCGACGTCGAAGTGGCCGGGCGTCAGCAGGGCCGGCTCGGTGCCCGAGGCGAGCGAGCGGACGAGCACGTTCAGCCCGGCGACGTAGTGCGCCGGCAGGGCGAGCACCCACTGCCCGGGCCCGGCCAGGGCACCGTCGGCCGCGGCGGCACCGGCGAGCACCGCGTCGGAGGACAGGGCCACGCGCTTCGGGCGTCCGCTCGAGCCGCTGGTCTCGACGACCAGCGACACCGCCTGCGGCACGAGTCCCGGGAGGTCGGCGGGCACACGGTCGTCCGTCCGGGGCGCCACCGCGGGACCCCCCTCGAGCGCGACCCGGAGGGCGTCGAGCACCGCACCGGGCTCACGTGCGTCGACCGCCCGCAGGGTGCGCGTCATCAGTACTGCCAGGGGAAGGGCGACCAGTCGGGAGCACGCTTCTCGAGGAACGAGTCGCGTCCTTCGACGGCCTCGTCGGTGCCGTAGGCGAGGCGGGTCGCCTCGCCCGCGAAGACCTGCTGACCGACGATGCCGTCGTCGGTCGCGTTGAAGGCGAACTTGAGCATGCGGATGGCGGTCGGCGACTTCGTCAGGATGGTGCGCGCCATGGCGAGCGCCTCGCGTTCGAGGTCGACGTGTGGCACGACCCGGTTGACGGCACCCATCTCGTGGGCACGGTCGGCGCTGTACTCCTCTGCCAGGAAGAACACCTCGCGAGCGAACTTCTGCCCGATCTGCTTGGCGAAGTAGGCGCTGCCGTAGCCCGCGTCGAACGACCCCACGTCGGCGTCCGTCTGCTTGAACCGACCGTGTTCGCGACTGGCGATCGTCAGGTCGCAGACGACGTGCAACGAGTGGCCGCCACCGGCCGCCCAACCGGGCACCACGGCGATGACGACCTTGGGCATGAACCGGATGAGCCGCTGCACCTCGAGGATGTGCAGCCGCCCCGCCGACGCCGGGTCGGGCACGTTCGCCTGGTCGCCCTCTGCTTTGTAGCCGTCACGACCGCGGATGCGCTGGTCGCCACCGCTGCAGAACGCCCAGCCCCCGTCCTTCGCGCTGGGACCGTTGCCGGTCAGCAGGACGACCCCGATGCGGCTGTTCATGCGGGCGTCGTCGAGCACCCGGTAGAGCTCGTCGACCGTGTGCGGCCGGAACGCGTTGCGCACCTCGGGGCGGTCGAAGGCCACGCGGGCCACCCGCCCGTCGAGGCTGTGGTGGTAGGTGACGTCGGTCAGGGCGTCGAACCCCTCGACCCCCCGCCACTCGGTCGGATCGAACAGGTCGGACACCTCGGAAGCCATGTCGCCAGCCTAGCGACGGGGTCCGACCTCGCCGCCTGGCGGGGTCAGACCGTCGAGACGAACCGCGAGATCAGCCAGACGAGGACGAACGGGTTCGACAGCGAGCTGAGGACGACCGCGGCCACCCCCCACCACCGGCCGCGGCGCAGGACGGCGGCCATCAGACCGATCACCCCGACGACGACGGAGGCCAACAGGGTGACCAACGCGAGGACGGCGGCCGGGCTCACGGCGTCCGCGGCCAGGAGTCCCAGGGCCACACCGTCGAGGGCGAGCAGCACGACGGCCAGGACGAACGTGACGACGCCGAGGCGTCGGCTGCGCGGAGGGTCGACCACGTCGTGACCGGGACCGTCGAAGACCCGGAGGCCGTCGGCCTCGGACGAGGCGCGACCGAGTCCGCCGCGCCCCGGGTCGGAGGGATCGTCGGGTGAGGGCTCCGGTCGTCGGACGGGCTCGGGTTCGCGGTCGACCATGACGCACGACCTTACCGGGGTCCCCGGTGCGACACTGGGCGGATGCCGACCGTCGACCGCGCACCGTCCACGACTCCCCCGCTGCCTCCCCTGGCCGACCTGGTCGAGGGTGCCCACGTCGTCCGTCTCCCCCTCCGCACCCGGTTCCGGGGACTCGACGCACGCGAGGCCCTGGTGGTCGAAGGCCCGTCGGGCTGGACCGAGTTCAGCCCCTTCGTCGAGTACGGACCGGCCGAGGCGGCCGCCTGGCTCGCGGCCACGATCGACTTCGGCTGGGGTCGGCTCCCCGAGGGGGGCTCCCGCCGGGTGGCGGTCAACGCGACCCTGCCGGCCGTCGCCGCCGACCGGGTGCCCGACGTGCTCGCCCGCTACCGCGGCTGCCGGACGGTCAAGGTCAAGGTCGCCGAGCGCGGTCAGACCCTCGCGGACGACATCGCCCGCGTCGCCGCAGCCCGCGACTGGGTCGGCCCCGAGGGGCGCGTCCGCGTCGACGCCAACGGAGGATGGTCCGTCGAGTCGGCCGAGGAGGCGCTGGTCGGGATGGCACCGTACGCCCTGGAGTACGCCGAACAGCCCTGCGCCACGGTGCCCGAGCTCGCCGAGCTGCGGCGCCGCGTCTCGGGGACGGGCGTGCTCGTCGCCGCCGACGAGAGCGTCCGCAAGGCCGACGACCCGCTGGCCGTGGCCCGGGCCGGGGCCGCGGACCTCCTCGTGATCAAGGCCCAACCGCTCGGCGGCGTCACCGCCGCACTGCGCATCGTCGCGGCGGCCGGGCTGCCCGTCGTCGTGTCGAGCGCCCTCGACACGTCGGTCGGGCTCAGCATGGGGGCGCACCTCGCCGCCGCCGTGCCCGGGCTCCGCCACGACTGCGGGCTCGGCACGGCCGCCCTGCTCGGGGCCGACGTGACGCGTGATCCCCTGCTGCCCGTCGACGGCGAGATCGACGTGCGACGGGTCGAGGTCGACGTCGACCTGCTCCGCCGCCACGCGGTGGACGACGACCGACGCGAGGTGTGGCTGGAGCGGCTGCGCGCCTCCTACGCCGTGCTCGCGGGCTGACGCCCCGTCGCACGCGGCGCCGGGCGACGCCACGGCGTCGGTGCGTCAGAGACCGGAGTACGCGTGGAGGCCCTTGAAGAAGACGTTGACGACCGAGAAGTTGAACATGACCGCGGCGAAGCCGATGATCGACAACCACGACGACCGGGCCCCGCGCCACCCACGGGTCGCCCGCGCGTGGATGTACCCGGCGTAGAGCACCCAGATGATGAAGGTCCAGACCTCTTTGGTGTCCCAGCCCCAGTAGCGGCCCCACGCCCGCTCGGCCCAGATGGCGCCGGCGATGAGGGTGAAGGTCCAGAGGACGAAGCCGACGAGGGCGATGCGGTAGGCCAGGTCTTCGAGGCGCTCGGCGCCCGGGAGGGTGTCGAGGAAGCGCAGGCCGGCGAGCTTGGACTGCTCACGCTTCGTCTGCACGAGCTGGGCGGCCGAGAGCCCGGCGGCGATGGCGAAGAACGCCGTGCCGAGGATGGCCACGAAGACGTGGATCACCAGCCAGGCGGACTGGAGCGCCGGCGGCAGCGGCGAGACCGCCACGTAGTAGTTGACGGTGCCGATCGCGAGCAGCACCAGGTTGAGGCCCATGACGTACGCGCCGAGGAACCGCAGGTTGACCACCAGCTGGACGGCCAGGTAGACCCCGACGATGATCGCGGTGCCGGTCAGCGAGAACTCGAACATGTTCGCCCACGGCACGCGACCGGCGGCCAGTCCACGCAGGACGACCGAGGAGACGTGGACGACGAACCCCAGGAGCATCATGGCGATGGCGACGCGCTCGAAGCTCGAGGCCTTGGCGGACCCACCGGCGGCGGGGACCGCCCCGCCCGCTCCGCCCGACGGCCGGTCGAGGACGACGGTGCTGCCGCCCGACGACGAGCGCGAGACGGTGGTGGTCGCGAGGGCCTCGGCCTTGGCCGCACGGGCCGCCGCCTGCTGGGCGTCACCGGACCGCTTCGCCAGGTCGAGGGCGAAGGCCACGAACGAGATCGTGTAGATGGCCATCGCCGAGTACACGGCGACGAGCGAGTAGTAGGCGAGGTCGGCGGTCACCATCAGATCTTACGTCCGCGTCCCCCGGCGGCGGGGCCGGGTTTCTCGACGTCGTGACGGGCCGGGTCGTCGGCGACCTCGCGCGCGACGTCGGCCGGGACGCCCAGGCCGCCCAGGTGCGCCTTGGCGATGTCGCCGACGGCGCGTCCGAGCGTGGGGTCCTCGCCGCGGGCGAGCCCGGCGTACTCGAGCCGGACGCCGTCGCCGGTCTCGGTGGCCTTGACCCAGACCCGACGGCGCGGCACGAACAACGCGGTCAGCAGACCGGCGAACGAGAGCCCCGCGAACAACAGCACCCAGACCTGCGAGGGGTCGTGGTGGATGTCGAACGAGGCGAACCGCTTCACCCCGTCGAAGGTGATCGTGCCGAGACCGTCGGGGATCGTCGCCGTCTCGCCCGGGGTCAGCTGGACCGCTTTCTCTTGCGCGTCGTCGTCGGTGCCGGCCAGCGGGGTCAGACCATCCGTGTCGAGCGTGTAGACGGACGTCGGCACCCCGGCGTCCAGCCCGAGGTCGCCCGAGTAGACGTTCAGGCTGAGCACGGGGTTCGTGGTGTCCGGGTCGGTGGACGTCAGGGCCCCCGTGCCGTTGTCCGCCGCCGTGGGGTAGAAGAACCCGATCATGCCGAGCTGCCGGGGCAGGGCGTCGGGCACCTTGATGACGCCGAGCGAGGTGAGGTTGGTGTCCTGCGGCAGGAACGGGACCGTGTCCCGGAACGCGACGTTGCCCTCGCCGTCGCGCACCGTCACGTCGACCGCGTAGCCGTTGCCCAGCAGGTAGACGTTCGAACCGCCGATCGACAGGGGCGAGTTGACCTTGATCTGCGTCTTCTCGGCGTCGCCACCCCGCGCCTGCGCGGTGACGTCGGCGGTGAAGTCGGTGGCCATGCCGGCCGCGCCCGCGGTGTCGGGCGCGTACTCGGTCGAGAACCGGTCGAGCGCGATCGAGAAAGGCGACAGCTGTGCCTCGTCGAACCAGCGGCCCGGGTTGAACGAGTCGTAGGAGCCGAGCACGTTCGAGAAGGTCTGACCCTCGACGACCACGCGCTGGCCCGAGTAACCGAAGCCGCCGCCGACGCCGACGGTCAGGAGGACCCCGACGAGCGCCGAGTGGAACACCAGGTTGCCGGTCTCGCGCAGGTAGCCGCGTTCGGCACTGACCGAGTCGCCGAAGACCTGCGTGCGGTAGCCGGAGCGCTTCAGCTGGGCCCGGGCCGCGTCGACGGCACGGGCGGCCGTGATCGAGGCCTCACCCGCGCCTCCTGCGGTCTCGAGCGTGATCGACCGGTACCCGGCCAGGCGCGACAACCGCGCGGGGGTCTTCGGGGGTCGAGCTCGCAGCGCCTCGAAGTGGTGCCGGGTGCGCGGGATGATGCAGCCGATCAGCGAGATGAAGAGCAGCAGGTAGACGGCCGAGAACCAGGGCGACGAGTAGGTGTCGAAGACGCCGAGCTTGTCGAGCACCGGGAACAGGTCGGGGTGGTCGGTGCGGTACTGGACCACGCCGTTGGGGTCGGAGGTGCGCTGCGGCACGAGCGAACCGGGGATCGCCGCGACGGCGAGCAGCATGAGCAGGAAGAGCGCGGTCTTCATGCTGGTCAGCTGTCGCCAGAAGAAGCGCAGGTAGCCGACGGGGCCGAGCTTCGGCTGCGTGATGCCCGCGCCGTCGGAGGCCGCCGGGCGGACCGAGTCGATGTGGTCGCTCGGGCGCAACGGGTCGCCGCCGACGTCGGTGGCGTCCGCGTCGGTCAACCCGGTGTCGCTCCCCCCGGTGTCGGTCCCGGCGGCCACCGAGGAGGCGCGGGTCGCGTCGCCCCCGTCGCGGTCAGACGATCGTGCCATAGGTCGCGATCACCGCCCCCACGTGTGACATGAGGCTGGACCAGAGGCCCGTGACCATGAGCAGACCGATGAGCACGAGCAGTGACCCTCCGACGATGTTGACGACGCGGATGTGCCGCTTGACGAACGAGATGGATCGTGACGCCCAGCCGAAGCCGAGCGCGACGAGCAGGAACGGGACCCCGAGGCCGATGCAGTAGAAGGCCCCGAGCAGGACGCCCTGCCAGGCCGAGCCCGAGCCCAGGGCGAGCACCTGCACGGCGGCCAGGGTGGGTCCGATGCAGGGGGTCCACCCGATGCCGAAGACGATGCCGAGCAGGGGCGCCCCGGCGAGACCCGTCTTCGGGAGGAACCCGGGCTTGAGGGTGCGCTGCAAGAACGTGAACTGCCCGATGAAGACGAGACCGAGCAGGATCACCACGACGCCCATGACCCGGGTGACGACGTCGCGCCACTGGATCAACCAGAACCCCGCCGAGGCGAAGGCGAGCGAGGTGCCGACGAAGACGACCGAGAAGCCGAGGATGAACAGGACGACGCCGAGGACGAGCCGGCGGCGGTCGCGGCGCCGGGCCCTCGCCTCGGTCGCCCCCGTGGTCAGACCGCCGACGTAACCGAGGTACCCCGGCACGAGCGGCAGCACGCACGGCGACAGGAACGAGATGAGCCCCGCCAGCAGGGCCACCGGCAGGCCGACCGCGAGCTGACCGCCCACGACCGCGTCGAAGAAGGGATTGCCCTGGTACACCTAGGACGTCTCGGCGAGGGTGTCGGAGATCAGGGTGTCGAGGATGCCGGGCCCGTCGAGACCGCCCAGGATGCGCGCCGCGATGCGGCCCTGCTTGTCGAGGACGATCGTGGTTGGCACCGCGTTGGGCGCGATCGTGCCGGCGAGGGCGAGCTGGACCGCGCCGTCGTTGGCGTCGACGACCGACGGGTAGGTGACGTCGAAGGTGCGGGCGAAGGCCAGGGAGGTGTCGGCCTGGTCGCGCACGTTGACGCCGAGGAACTCGACGCCCTTGTCGGCGTAGGACTGGTTGAGCTTCTCCAGCTCCGGTGCTTCGAGACGGCAGGGCGGGCACGCCGCGTACCAGAAGTTGAGGACGACGACCTCGCCCTCGTGGTCGGTTCGCGAGACGGTCTCGCCGGCGTCCGTCTCGGCCGTGAACGCGACCGGGTCGGTGCGGTCCTCGGGCGCGATCTCGGTCACGGTGCCGTTGCCCGAGATGTAGTTCTCGGTGGTGCCGTTGCCGTACTGCTTCGCGAGGTCGTCGGCGGTGGACGAGCACCCCGTGGCGACGACGCCCAGGACTGCAGCGAGCGCGAGGCCCCGGACCACGAGTCGGGCTCGGGTCGGACGGATGGTCTTCTGGCTCACACTGCTCCCAGGTCGACGGCGGACTGGTTCAAGTGTGCAGCGGGTTCCTGGTAGCCGACCTCGACGAAGCCCCCCTCGCGGCGTTCGAGCGTCGTGATGCTCGAGAGGGTGCAGCGGCGGCGGCGCGGGTCGTGGAACAGGCGGGCGCCCGTCACGCTCCGGTGGACCATCCAGATGGGCAGCTGGTGGCTGACGAGCACGACGTCGCCTTCGTCGACGCTCGACCAGGCCTCGTCGACCGCCGAGAGCATGCGGGCGGCGATGCTCACGTAGGCCTCGCCCCAGCTCGGTTTCAGCGGGTTGACGATCCAGGGCCACTCGGCCGGCACCTTGAGCTGCTTGGCGATGGTGAAGTCGCTGCGACGACCCTCGTACTTGTTGCTCGGCTCGATCAGCCGCTCGTCGACCTGCGTCTCGAGCCCGAAGGCCGACGACCACGGCGCCGCGCTCTCGCGGGTGCGCTGGAGCGGTGAGGCCACGACGGCACGGACCGGGACGCCCTGCTCGTGGAAGGCGTCGGCCGAGGCGGCCGCCATCCGGTGGCCGAGGTCGCTCAGGCCGAACCCGTCGAGGCGGCCGTAGAGCACGTGCTCGGGATTGTGCACCTCACCGTGCCGGACGAGGTGGATCTGCTGCGCGGGCATGCGGACGAGTCTAGGTCGGGACCGCCTGCACACCTCCCACACGGGAAGCCCCAAGCTCGCCGCGGTCCGCCCGGGCCGTCCGGCGGGTCGCGCGAGGCGGTGACTGTAAACTCGGGCCTCGTGATCGAACGCACCCTCATCAAAGACCTGTCCGCGCTGCCCGACGGACCCGTGACCGTGACCGGCTGGGTCGAGACGGTGCGCGACCAGAAGAAGGTGCAGTTCGTCGTCCTCCGCGACGAGACGGGCGCCCTTCAGCTGGTCCGCCCCCGTACCGCGGCCGACGTGCTCGAGGCCGCGGGCGAGACCGACGACGTCGCCGACGCGATCTCGTCGCTGTCGCAGGGCAGCTTCGTCACCGTCACGGGCGAGCTCAAGCACGACGAGCGCGTCAAGCTCGGCGGCATCGAGGTCAAGGTCGAGACGCTCGTCATCGACTCGCTGGCCGATCCCGAGACCCCCATCGCGGCCGACAGCGGCATCGACAAGCGCCTCGACTGGCGCTTCCTCGACCTGCGCGTCCCCCGCAACGCCCTGATCTTCCGCGTGCAGACGACCTTCGAGCACGCCCTGCGCACCTGGTGGATCGAGCGTGACTACGTCGAGATCCACACCCCGAAGCTCATGGCGACCCCGAGCGAGTCGAACGCCGAGCTGTTCAAGGTCGACTACTTCGACGGTGTCGCCTACCTGGCGCAGAGCCCCCAGTTCTTCAAGCAGATGGCCCAGTCGGCCGGCTTCGGCAAGATCTTCGAGATCGCTCCGGTGTTCCGCGCCGACCCGTCGTTCACGTCGCGTCACGCGACCGAGTTCACGGGGGTCGACGCCGAGATCAGCTACGTCGAGAGCCACGAGGACGTCATGCAGATGCAGGAGCAGCTGCTGGCATTCGCGTTCCAGGCCGTGGCCGACAAGCACGGCGCCGAGATCAAGGAGCTCTTCGACGTCGACGTCGTGGTGCCGACCGTGCCGTTCCCCCGCATCCCCTTGGCCGAGGCCAAGCGCATCGTGGCCGAGCGCGGCTACGAGGTGCCCCGGGCGGACGCCGACATGGACCCCGAGGGCGAGCGCCGCATCGCCGAGTACGTCGCGGAGGAGTTCGGACACGACTTCGTGTACCTGACGGACTACGACGCCTCGATCCGCCCGTTCTATCACATGCGTCATGACGACGACCCGCAGCTCACCAAGAGCTACGACCTCATCTACCGCGGCACCGAGATCACCACGGGTGCGCAGCGCGAGCACCGCATCGAGGTGCTCGAGCAGCAGATCCGCGAGAAGGGCATGAAGCCCGAAGAGCTCTCGAGCTACCTCGACTTCTTCCGCTACGGCGCCCCGTCGCACGGCGGCTTCGGCATGGGCCTCGCCCGGGTGCTGATGCTCATGCTGAACCAGGCCAACCTGCGTGAGGTGACCTTCCTCTTCCGCGGCCCGACGCGCCTCCAGCCGTAGCTCCTCGCCACCGACCACAGAAGCCCCGACGAGAGTGTCTCGTCGGGGCTTCTCGTCGTCGTGCGCCGTCGGCCGTCCTCAGCGGACGGCCGCGCGGAGCGCCGTCCGGAGCCGCTCGGGCTCGACCCGCCAGATGGTGTGCACGCGACCGTCGATCAGGACGACCGGGATCTCTTCGTCGTACTCGGCGGTGAGCTCGGCGTCGTCGAGGATGTTCTGCTCGTCGACGGCCACGCCGGCATCGACGAACTCGGCTTCGGCCAGCACGCCGTGCACCGCGGAACGGGCGTCGTCGCACAGGTGGCAGCCCGGCTTGGTCAGGAGGGTGATTCGCGGTTCGGCCATGCCCTCAAGGGTAGCGAGGGCCGGATAGCGCCCGGTCACGACGAAGGCCCCCGGCGACCGGTGGTCGGCGGGGGCCTTCGCGTCGAGCGACTACTTCTTGTTGCGACGCTGGTGACGAGTCTTGCGAAGCAGCTTGCGGTGCTTCTTCTTCGCCATGCGCTTGCGACGCTTCTTGATGACAGAACCCATAGAGGACCTCACTGATTTCTGGATTGGACCGACCGGGTCCGAAACAGAACCGCGGAAAAATGCCTCGGGTCAGTCTACTAGGACGGCCCGAGAAAGTCGAAGTGGGCCTACCCGACGTCGGCGATGCCGATTCGCAGCACGGCCGCGACGGCCGATTCCGGCACGCGGAAGGACCGCCCGAAGCGGATCGCCGGCAGCTCGCCCGAGTGGACCATGCGGTAGACCGTCATCTTCGACACGCGCATCATGTCGGCCACCTCGGCGACCGTGAGGAACCGCACATCCGACAGATCCTGCGACATGACCCTGCCTCGTCTCGGGCCCCGGGCGGGGCTGTGGAGCAGACGGGTGTTCCCCATGTGCCTGGGGGCAACTCTAGGGGCGCGTGTGACTCGGTGTAAAGGCGCCCGGGCCGCTACTGGCCGGTGCGTCCCCACCGCTTGCGGACGGGGTCGATGACGCGCTCGTCCAGGGCCCCGAGCGCGCTCTGGGCGTCGTGCAGGGCCGAGGAGGCGCGGTGCTGGGCCCCGGCCGCGTAGCGACCCAGCGTGCTCCCGACGTCCTCGGCGTCGGGCAGGTTCTCGGCCGCCCGCCGGAGCGGGGCGGGGACGGAGGCCCCGGCCCAGGCGGCGAAGGGCGTGCTGGCCAACGCCTCGGAGGTCAGCGAGTCGGCACTGACGAACGGGATCAACCAGTCCTCGACCACCTCGAGCGGCCCCGACTCGAGCGAGTAGTAGCGGTGCTGCCCTTCTTCGCGGACGCGCACCAGACCGGCCTCGCGCAGCACCCGGAGGTGCTTCGAGACGGTCGGCTGGCTGACGCCGAGGGACGTGACCATCTCGCCCACGCTGATGTCGGCATTGGCGGAGTCGGTCGACAGCGAGGCGTCGAGCAGCACCTTCAAGAGGTCTCGGCGGGTGGCGTCGGCGATCACGGCGAAGATGTCCGGCATGCGACCAGCGTAGTGACCCGGGATAGCATGACCGTCGTGACTCGCGCCCCCGTCGCCGGTCGACGCCGCCCCTCGGACCCCGGCCGCTCGCCCTGGCGCAGACTCAGCGACGCGATCGACGACATCGGTCGCAAGTCGCCCGCGCGCTTCGCCATCCTGATCTTCACCGGCCTCATCGTCGTCTTCACCCTGCTGTTCTCGCTGCCGATCGCGTCGGCCGACCGGACGATCACCCCGCTGGCCGACTCCGTGTTCACGGCCGTCTCGGTCATCTGCGTGACCGGCCTCGCGACGGTCGACATGGCCACCCACTGGTCCCTGTTCGGCCACGTCGTCATCTTCGTCGGCGTGCAGATCGGGGCGATCGGCGTGCTCACGCTCGCGTCGATCATGGGCCTCGTCGTCTCGCGCAAGCTCGGCCTCCGCGCCCGGCTGATGGCCGCCGGCGACCAGAACCCGCTGCGGGTGCACGCCGGCCCCGTGCCCGAGGGGCAGGCCGTGCGACTCGGCGAGATCGGTGGCCTGCTGACGACGGTGGCCCTCAGCTCGTTCGTGATCCAGCTCGTCATCGCGGTGCTGATGATCCCCCGCATGCTGATCGACGGCATCCCCGTCGGCGACGCGGTGCTCGACAGCTTCTACTACTCGGCGATGGCCTTCACGAACACCGGGTTCACGCCCAACGCCGAGGGTCTGGCCGCGTTCGAGAACGACTACTGGTTCCTCAGCCTGATCATGGTCGGGGTCTTCCTCGGCAGCATCGGGTTCCCGGTGATCTACGCCCTGGCCCGGAACCCCCGCAACCCCCGGCGCTGGTCCGTCCACGTCAAGCTGACCCTGCTGACGACGGCGATCCTCATCGTGTTCGGCATGGTGCTCTACATCGTCCTCGAGTTCGACAACCCGAAGACGTTCGGCGGCATCGAGGCCGGCCCGACGGTGTTCCAGTCCCTGTTCCTCAGCATGATGACGAGGTCGGGCGGTTTCTCGACCATCCAGATCTCCGACCTGAACGGATCGTCGCTCCTCGTCACCGACATGCTGATGTTCATCGGCGGCGGCTCGGCGTCGACCGCCGGAGGCATCAAGGTCACGACGCTCGCGGTGCTGTTCCTGGCGGCCTTCGCGGAGGCACGCGGCCAGCGGTCGATGGAGGCCTTCGGCCGCCGCATCCCCAGCGACGTCCTGCGCCTGGCCGTCAGCGTCGTCCTCTGGGGCGCCACGATCGTCGCCGTGTCGAGCATCCTGATCATGCACATCACGAAGGAGCCCCTCGACCACGTGCTGTTCGAGTCCATCTCGGCGTTCGCCACCTCGGGGCTCAGCACCGGCCTGACCGACCGCCTGCCGGACTCGGCGAAGTACATCCTGGCGGTCACGATGTGGATGGGCCGCGTTGGTACAGTGACACTCTCCGTCGCCCTGGCCGCCAGCCAACGACGCCAGCTGTTCACCCGAGCCGAGGAGCGACCGATCGTTGGTTGACAAGATCAAGCACGACGCCCCGGTGCTCGTCATCGGCCTCGGACGCTTCGGCGCCGCGACCGCCGGACAGCTCGAACGGCAGGACCGTGACGTGCTCGCCGTCGACACCGACGCCGGGCTCGTGCAGAAATGGGCCGACCGCGTGACGCACGCGGTGCAGGCCGACGCCCGGAGCATCGACGCCCTCAAGCAGATCGGCGCGCAGGACTTCTCGATCGCGGTCGTCGCCGTCGGCTCGTCCATCGAGGCCAGCGTGCTCATCACGGCCAACCTGGTCGACCTGAAGGTGCCGCAGATCTGGGCGAAGGCGATCAGCCAGTCGCACGGCAAGATCCTCGCCCGCATCGGCGCAAACCACGTCATCTACCCCGAGCGCGAGGCCGGCGAGCGCGTCGCGCACCTCGTCTCGGGCCGGATGCTCGACTACATCGAGTTCGACGACGCCTTCGCGATCGTCAAGATGTATCCGCCGAAGCCCGTCCGCGGTGCCTCGTTGGCCGCGTCGAACATCCGCAAGAAGTACGGCATCACGATCGTCGGCGTCAAGAGCCCCGGCGGGGCGTTCGTCGAGGCGACCCCCGAGACGGTCATCAGCAACCACGACCTGATCATCGTGTCGGGCGACAGCCGCGCCATCGAGCGCTTCGCCGCCCTCGAGGGCTGATCGCCTAGCGCCCTTCGGCGATCTCGCGGTTGCGGGCCAGGGCCGCCTGGGTCGCCCGCTCGAACAGCTCGAGCAGACCACCGTCGGCGAGTTCGGCCACGGCGCGCTCGGTCGTTCCGCCAGGGCTCGTGACACGGCGACGGAGTTCGGCCGGTGCGGCGTCGGCCGGCAGGACGTCGCTTCTCGCGAGCAGCTCGCTCGCGCCACGGAACGTGCCCTGCACCAGGGTGGCGGCCTGCGCGCGGGTGAAGCCCAACGCGACCGCCGCCTCCTGCAGTTGCTCGACGAGGTAGAAGACGTACGCGGGGCCCGAACCCGAGATCGTGCTGAGCGCGTCGATCTGCGCCTCGGGGACGACCACGACGTCGCCGACGACGGCGAAGAGCGACCGGGCCAGGGCCAGGTCGGCATCGGTCGAGCGTGACCCGGCGCTCAGGCCGGTCACCCCCAGTCCGACGTGCGACGGCGTGTTCGGCATCGAGCGCAGCACCGACACGGACTCGGGCAGCGCCGCCTCCATCGTGGCCGTCGTCACGCCGGCGGCCAGGCTCACGACGACGGCGCCCGCGTCGAGCACGGGACCGATCTCGTGCAGCAGGTCGACCACCATGTGCGGCTTCACGCCGATCAGCACCAGCCGCGCACCGACGACCGCGGAGGAGTTGGCGCTCGGGTCGGTCTCGGTGGCGAGGGAGGTGACCCCGCCGTGCCGCAGCGCGCGGGCCTTGACCTCGGTGCGGTTCGTCACCCGCACGCCCCCGTCGACGGACACCTCGGGGCGCAGCAGGCCCTGCAGGATCGCGCCGCCCATCGAGCCGGCTCCGAGAATCGCTGTGGTGGGGAGGGTGGTGACCATCCGGCCATCCTAGGATCGACCAGGACCACACGAGGGGATCGAACCGATGAGCAGTCACGGCGGCAACAAGGCGATCATCGCCGCACTCAGCGCGAACCTGGGCATCGCGGTGACGAAGTTCATAGCCTGGGCGTTCTCGGGGTCGTCGTCCATGCTCGCCGAGGGCGTCCACTCCCTGGCGGACTCGGGCAACCAGCTCCTGCTGCTGCTCGGTGGCCGCAAGGCGAAGAAGGCCGCCGACGCCGACCACCCCTTCGGCCACGGGCGCGAACGCTACGTCTACGCGTTCGTCGTCTCGATCATCCTGTTCAGCGTCGGTGGCGTGTTCTCGCTCTACGAGGGCGTCGAGAAGCTGCGCGAGCCGCACCCCCTCGAGGTGCCCTGGCTGCCCGTCCTCGTGCTCGCCATCTCGCTCGCCCTCGAGGGGTTCTCGCTGCGCACCGCGATCCGCGAGTCCCGCCCGAGCAAGGGTCAGCAGAGCTGGGTCGCGTTCGTGCGCCGGGCCAAGGCCCCCGAGCTGCCGGTCGTGCTGCTCGAGGACGCCGCCGCGCTGCTCGGCCTGTCGTTCGCCATGATCGGCGTCGTGCTCACCTGGATCACCGGTGACGGCGTCTTCGACGCGATCGGCACCCTGGCGATCGGCGTGCTGCTCGTCGCGGTGGCCGTGATCCTCGGCATCGAGACGAAGAGCCTGCTCGTCGGCGAGGGCGCCTCGGCCGAGGACGTCCAGAAGATCCGCGCCGCGATCACGGGCGGGCCCGAGGTCGAGTCGATCATCCACATGAAGACCCTCTACCTCGGTCCCGACGAGCTGCTCGTCGGCGTCAAGGTCGCGATGCCCGGCCGCACGGTGCTGGCCGACGTCGCGAGCGCCATCAACGCCGTCGAGTCGCGCATCCGCGAGGCCGTGCCGATCGCCCGCGTCATCTACGTCGAACCCGACGTCTGGGTCAAGCCGGGCCAGGTCGACCCGCCGACCGACGCGATCGTCATCCGCGCGGCCGACTGACCCGAGGAGGCGCGGATCGGCCCCCGGGGTCGGCCCGCCTCAGTGCCCCTCGACGACGCGCCGCGCGGCGAAGAAGTCGTCCAGCCGAGCCCGGCACTCGGCCTCGCGCACGCCGGCGTACACCTCGGCGCGGTGCGGGAGCCTGCGGTCGCGGACGATGTCGTAGACGCTGCCCGCGCCTCCTGCCTTGTCGTCCCAGGCCCCGAAGACGAGCCGCGGGACCCGGGCGGCGAGCAGGGCTCCGGCGCACATGGGGCACGGTTCGAGGGTGACCACGAGCGTCGTGCCGGTGAGGTGCCAGTCGCCGGTGTGCGCCGCGGCGGCCCGCAGCGCGATCACCTCGGCGTGGGCGGTCGGGTCCTGCCGCAACTCGCGTTCGTTGCGGCCGGTCGCGATGACCAGGCCGTCGGCGTCGACCACCACGGCACCGACCGGCACGTCGGCCGAGACGTGGCACGCGTCGGCCTCGGCGAGGGCGAGCGACATCCAGTCGTCGAACTCGGGCGGGACGGCGATCACGGGGCCTCTGCGGGGTCGGGACGGCTCACGGAACCGGTCGACTCCGCTACCGTTGAGCCTATGCGAGTGCACGTAGCGGACCACCCCCTGATCACCCACAAGCTGACCGTGCTCCGCGACAAGAGCACACCCTCCCCCACCTTCCGGGCGCTGACCGAAGAACTCGTCACGCTGCTGGCCTACGAGGCCACGCGCGACGTCCGCACCAGCCCCGTCGACATCGAGACCCCGGTCGGTCCGACCACGGGTCTCGAGATCAGCCAGCCGCGTCCGCTCGTCGTGCCGATCCTGCGCGCCGGCCTCGGCATGCTCGAGGGCATGACCAAGCTCGTCCCCACGGCCGAGGTCGGATTCCTCGGCATGGTGCGCGACGAAGAGACCCTCCAGCCCACGACCTACGCCGAGCGTCTGCCCGACGACCTCTCGAACCGTCAGTGCTTCGTGCTCGACCCGATGCTCGCCACCGGCGGTTCGCTCATCGCGGCGATCGACTACCTGCTCGACCGCGGCGCCGTCGACGTCACGGCGGTCTGCATCCTGGCCGCGCCCGAGGGCCTCGCCGCCGTCGAGAAGGCGATGGAGGGCCGCGACGTCCACGTCGTGCTGGGCGCCGTCGACGAGAAGCTCAACGAGCAGGGCTACATCGTGCCGGGCCTCGGCGACGCGGGCGACCGCCTCTACGGGCTCGCCTGACCCCCGTCGCCCCGACGCCCCGGACCGCGCCTCCTCGACCGCAGGAGGCGCGGTCCGGCGTTTCCGGGCCGCTCACGGTGCCGGAACGCGAACGTCGCTTGACATCGCGACGCGGGGTGTAACAAGATCGACCCCATGACTAACAGTGTGCTCACCCCGACCTCTCGTGAGGCCCTCGGGAGCACCGGCATGATGATGCCGATGCACGCTGTCATGTGTCGAATGTGTGCCTGATCCGGTCACACACCTCGCCGAGTCGAAGCTGCTGACACCGCCAGCTGAGCTCGTGGCCCCACCCGGTCACTGAGCCACCGACTCCAGGATGCCCCGCGTCGCCACCCTCGACGCGCATCCCGAACGGTGCATCGCACCGACTGCTCGTGACGTACGGCACCATCGCCGGCGGGATCGAGCACCGACACACATCGAGCAGTCCCACCGCACCCGGCGACCCGTCGGCCCGAGGGACCGCCGCCGTCACGCAAGGACCCCGCCTGTCATGTCCCTCATCCTCGACCGCCCCGTCACCGCCACCCGCACCGTCTCGCCCGCCCGTTCCGCCGCCCCGACGCCCCTCCGCGAGGTCGCGCCCGCCCTCTCGGCCGCCCCCAGCGACGCGTCCGTCGTCGCGAGTTCCGTTGCTCCCGCGGCACCTCGACCCCGCGCCGTGCCCGAGGGCACCGAGGCCCGCGGCTTCGTCCTCTACGTCGGGCTCGACGAGCTCAAGGCCGCCGCCGACGGCACCTCCCTCGGCGACGTCGTCTCGCAGATCAAGGAACTCGTCGGACGGATCGCCCCGTCGGCCGAGACGCACGCCGCCGTGGCCCTCGCCCCCGAGGGGGCCGGCGGCCGAGACGTCGAGGTCGTCCGCCTGGCCCTGCAGGACCCGGCCGCCCTGGCGAAGCGCCGGCAGGTCACCGAGGACGACGAGCCCGGTGCCCGCGGCGGCGTCGTCGTCGACATCTCGCGCAAGCGCCTGCTGCTGGACGGCGACGTGGCTCCCCTGACGTACAAGGAGTTCGAGCTGCTGCAGTACCTCGTCCTGCGCGAGGGCCGCACCATCGAACGAGCAGAGCTGATCTCGAGCCTCTGGGCCGACGGCGACGACGAGGTGCCGAACGAACGCACCATCGACGTGCACGTCCGTCGACTGCGGTCGAAACTCGGCGCCTTCGAGGACATCGTCCGCACCGTCCGCGGGGTCGGCTACCGCTTCGACCGACACGCGGACGTCTCGATCCGTCACGCGTCGACCCCGTCGCCCGACGTGTTCTGAGCCCCGTCCGGCACACGCGCCGGCCGCGGCGTCGGCTCGGTGCGAGTTCCCAGGAATTCCTCGGGTACACCCCTGGACCACCGTTACCGATCCGTTATAGATTGTGTCTCGCCGACGTCGTTTGCTGTGGCGGCCGAGGCGGAATGTGATTGCAGGACACTCCTGGTGCAAGGGAAGAGGGCCGGTCGCCATCGGGCGACCGGCCCTCTGTCGTGTACCCCCGGGTACACGCTCGCTCGGCGCCGCCCCCGCGCGTCGGCCCGAGGTCGGTGGCCTTTCGTAGACTCGACCTCGACGAACGTGAGGGACGACATGAGCGAGACATCGATGGCCGTGGGGGCCTGGGAAGCCCTGTTCCGGGCCCAGGTCAGCGTCATGCGTGAACTGACCGAGTGCTTCCCGACCCACGAGATCTCGTTCAACGAGTACGACGTGTTGTTCAACCTGTCCAACCAGCCCGATCGGCGGGCCCGCATCCGCGACCTGACCCGCCACCTGTTGCTGACGCAGCCGAGCATCAGCCGTCTCGTCGACCGACTGGCGTCGAAGGGCATCGTCGAGAAGGCCTCCGACCCCGGCGACGGCCGGGGCATCATCGTGACCATGACGGACGAGGGCTACGACCTCTACCGGCGCACGGCGGTCAGCCACGCCGAGGCCATCCGTCGTCGCGTGGGCGGAGCACTGGACGACGACGAACTGGCCTCGCTCGCCGATCTGTGCACCAAGCTGCGGCTCGGCACGCCGGTCGGGACGAACGCATGACCTCTCCCTCCATCGTCTGGTTGCGCGACGACCTGCGCCTCGCCGACAACCCCGCCCTCGTGGCCGCCGTCGAGCGCGGCGAGCCGGTCGTCGTCCTCTTCCTGCTCGACGACGAGACCGACGGCCTCCGCCCCCTCGGCGGGGCCTCACGCTGGTGGCTGCACCACAGCCTCGCCGCCCTCGCCGAATCGCTGCAGGCCGTCGGGGGGCGACTCACGCTGCGCCGGGGTCCCCAGGCACGCGAACTCCCCCGTCTCGTCGACGAGGTGGGCGCGGGTGCCGTCTTCTGGAACCGCCGGTACGGTCTGGCCGCCCGCGACGCCGACGCCGGGCTCAAGTCGTCGCTGCGCGAGCGTGGGCTCGACGTGCGCAGCTTCCAGGCGAACCTCATGTTCGAACCGTGGACCATCCAGACCGGGCAGGGTCAGCCCTTCAAGGTCTTCACGCCGTTCTGGCGCGCCTGCCTCGACCGGCCCGAACCCCGCCACCCCGAGGCGGCACCCGACGAGCTGCACGTCCCCCACGCGACGCCCGACAGCGACGACCTCGACTCGTTGGCGCTGCTGCCCACGACCCCCGACTGGTCGGCCGGCCTGCGCGACGCCTGGACCCCGGGCGAGGCGTCGGCCCTCGACACCCTCGAACGTTTCGCCACCGGCCACCTGGCCGACTACGGCCTGCGCGACGAGCCGGCCCAAGAGGCGACGAGCCACCTCTCGCCGCACCTCCGCTTCGGCGAGGTCAGCCCGTTCCAGGTCTGGCACCGCATGCGCGGCGACCTGGCACCCGACGCCCGAGAACAGGCCTCGGGCTTCCTGCGCGAACTCGTGTGGCGCGAGTTCAACCACACCGTCCTCTTCGCGAACCCGCACCTCGCCACGAAGAACTACCGGCCGGAGTTCGACGACTTCCCGTGGCACGAACTCGAACCCGGCGAACTCGAGGCGTGGCAGCAGGGCACGACCGGCATCCCGCTGGTCGACGCGGGCATGCGAGAGCTGTGGACCACCGGGTACATGCACAACCGGGTGCGCATGGTCACGGCGAGCTTCCTGGTCAAGAACCTGCTGGCCGACTGGCGGGTGGGCGAGCAGTGGTTCTGGGACACCCTGGTCGACGCGGACGAGGCGAACAACCCCGCGAACTGGCAGTGGACGGCCGGCTCGGGCGCGGACGCGGCCCCGTACTTCCGCGTGTTCAACCCCGTCCTGCAGGCCGACAAGTTCGACAAGCACCGCGACTACGTGCGGCGCTGGGTCCCCGAGGTCGACACCGACTCGTACCCCGAGCCCATGGTCGACCTCAAGGCCTCCCGCCGGGCCGCGCTCGACGCCTACGAAGCCATGCGCCGCACCACGCGCACCGAATGACCCCGCCCCTCGAGAGGACCGCCTCCGTGACGACGTCATCACGACCCGACCGCACCGAACCACCCACGGGGATCGACGCCGTCTTCGCCGCACGCGCTCCCGAGCGGCGCGGCCCGAGCGCCGTGTGGGCGACCTTCGACCGTTCGGGCGTCACGCACGACGGCTCCTACGGCCAGGTCGCCCCCGGCACCGCGCCCGGCGTCGACACGGCGTACCGCATCGCCTCGTGCACGAAGAGCTTCACCGCCACCGCCCTGCTCGCCCAGCGCGAAGCCGGGCTCGTGTCCCTCGACGCACCGATCACCGACTTCGTGCCCGCCTTCGCCGACGTGGCCCTGCCCACCGCCGACTCCCCCGTGCCGACCCTGCGCATGCTCCTGACCATGTCGGCCGGCTTCCCCACGGACGATCCCTGGGGCGACCGGCAAGAATCCCTCACCGACGACGGACTCGACGCCCTGCTGCGGGCCGGGCTCAGCTTCGACAGCGTGCCGGGCACCACCTTCGCCTACTCCAACCTCGGCTTCGCCCTCGTGGGCCGGGCGATCGCGGCCGTCGCCGGCAAGCCCTACCGTGAGGTCGTCGAGTCGACGATCCTCGAACCGCTCGGCCTGACGGCCACCGGCTTCGAGGCGACCGTGCGGGCGACGGGCGGCGTCGCGATCGGCCATCGCCGCACCTCCGACGGGGGTGACCCCCTGCCGTTCTCAGGCCCGGGCGCGTTCTCGCCGATCGGCGGCTTGTTCAGCACCGTGACCGACCTGGCGCGCTGGGCGCGCTGGCTGGGTTCCGCCTTCGACCCCGAGGGCCGCGGCGACCTCGACGGCATCCTCGCGCGCGCCTCCCGACGCGAGATGCAACAGGTGCAGCGTTTCGTCCCCGCCCGGGTCGGGCACCCCGGCGGCTACGGGTTCGGTCTGTTCGTCGAGCACTACCCCGACCACGGCCCCGTCGTGTCGCACAGCGGGGGCTACCCCGGGTTCTCGGCCCACATGCGCTGGCAGACCTCGACCGGCCTCGGCGCGATCGGGTTCGAGAACGCGACCTACTCGAAGGTCTCCGAGCCGATCGGGCTCGCGCTCGACGGCCTGATGGCCGAGCGCCCCGACGCCCGCGTCGTCGTGCGGCCGTGGCCCGAGACGTCGGCGGCACGCGAGGCGGTCGAGGTCGTCGTCCTCGGCGGCGCCGTGCCCGACGGGTTGTTCAGCGAGAACGTCGAAGCGGACCTGCCGCTCGACCGACGCCGCGCCTCCTGGGCCGCCGCCGTCGAGTCCGTGGGCGGCTGGGACGACGACGGCGAGGCATCGCCGCCCGACGAGTCGTCCGCGCCCTCGCACGTCATCTGGCGACGACGGGGAGCCCGGGGCGTCGTCCGGTTCGAGATCCGGCTCACCCCCGAGCATCCGCCCCGGGTCCAGACCGTGTTGGTGAGCGCCGAGAGCGCACGGTAGCCGAAGGGCTCGTCGGGCCAGGCGTCGTCAGGCGGGCCAGGCGTCGTCACGCGGGCCAGGCGTCGTCAGGCGAGCCCGACGCCGTCAGGCGGGCGGCCGTCCTCCGGCGACCCCGGCGGCACGGGCGGCGGCACGGGCCCCACTCCGACCCGCGACCCCCAGGCTGCCCGTCGTCGCCCACGCGGCGATGAACCCGGCCGAGAACGCGTCCACGAGACCAACCGAGTCGACCCAGCGCGAGACGACCCCGTCGACCACGACCGGTTGCTGCCCCCGCGAGACCACGACGGCACCCCCGTCGTCGGCGACGATCGCGACCACGCCGACCTGCTCGGCGAGCGCCGTCGCCGAGGCGACCGGGTCGTCCAGCCCGGTGAGCTCGCGAGCGGTCTCGTCCGACGGGAAGAACAGGTCGGCTCCGTGGACGGCCGCGAGGAACGCCGACGCCCCGAAGCGGCGGACGATCGAGGCGCTGCCCGGGGCGACCGAGACGAGCGCCCCCGCCTCCCGGGCCCGTCCCACGAGGCGTCGGAGGGCGACCGGGCTGCGGGACTGGGCGACGGTGTAGCCCGTGAAGTGCACGAGACCGGCCCCGGCGACCAGGTCGTCGGGGACGTCGTCGGGGCTCAGCGAGGCACCGGCCCCCCGATCGGTGAACATGATGCGCGACGAGCCGTCGACGGTGATGACGACCGTGCCCGTCGGGTCGTGGGCGTCGTAGGACAGACGGGCCACGACCCCCGCGTTGGCGAGCAGTTGCGCGTGGCGTTGCAGGTCGGCCGTGCCGACCCGACCGACGAACGAGACCTCGACCCCCAGCGACCCGAGCCACGCCGCCGTGTTCGCCGCCGAACCCCCGGCCCGGTGCCGGATGGTGGCGGCCGTCTCGGTCCCGGTGCCGTCCTCCGCCCGGGGAGTGACGATGATGTCGTCGAGGACGTCCCCGAAGACGAGGACGGGCGACCCGGTGCGGGGTCGGCCGCCGGAGCGGCGGAAGCGGTCGCTGGCGGGGATCATCGGCATCCAGCCGACCACGGATCGGGGGCCGGGACGGGACGAGGAGGCGCAAATCACCCTCGCGGGTGCGTCACGTTCACCCGTCCCGGCCTCGCGCCCGACCCGCTCGGCCCCGACTCAGACGGTGGCGGGCAGCGGGGCCGGGGCCTCGCGACGGGCGCGCCGGCCCCGGACGACCAGGGCGTCGAGGGCGAAGCGGCCCGGCCCCGTGAGCACGACCGCGGCGGAGACGACCGCCAGGACGAGGACGTACTCGAACCCACCCGTCGTCGAGTAGAAGCCGTTCGGCAGGTGGACGGCGACCAGGGCGACGACCGCCGTCACCGCCAGGAGCGCGGCGGCGACACGGGTGGCGACGCCGACCACGAGCGCGACGCCACCGGCGAGCTCGGTGACGGCCGCGACCGGGGCGGCGACCTCGGCGAGCGGGATGCCCATGCCCCCGAAGGCGCCCTGCGTCGCGGCGAGGCCGTCGACGGCGAGCTTCTGCCAGCCATGGGCGACGAACACGACCCCGAGGACGACGCGGACGAGGAGGAGGCCGAGGGACGAGAGAGCTGACGACACGAGGTGCCTTTCGGTCGGGGACGGGGTCGTGGCACGTCGTCGGGCCCTCGGCCACGGTAGGAGGTGACGCGTCACCGACCGGGGTCGTGGAGATCTCTGCCAGGCCTTCGCCAGAGCCTTGTCAGGCTCGGGTGGGGCATCCGGGGGACGCGGGGACGCGTCGCGAGGGCGGTTCGGCGGACGCGTGGCGTGCCCCGCGGGCGCTGTCGGTGGTCCCGGGCAGGATCGGGGCAGGACCACGGGACGGGCCGACGAGCCCCCGACGAGAGGCGGCACACATGGCGACCATCGCGATCACGGGAGGCTCGGGCCGCATCGCGACCTGGGTCCGCCCTCTTCTGCTCGAGGCCGGCCACGACCTGCGGTTGCTCGACGTGGTCACGCCACCCGGCGACCTCCGACGACGAGAGACCTTCGAGCACGTCGGCGTGACCGATCTCGACTCCCTCACCGTGGCGTTCTCCGGGGCCGACCTGGTCGTCCACCTCGCGTCGCACGCCAGCGAGCGCACGTGGCACGAGATCCGCGACCTCAACGTCGAGAGCGCCTACGTGGCAAACGAGGCCGCCCGTCGGGCCGGCGTGACCCGGCTGCTCGCGGCCAGCTCGGTGCACGCCGTCGGGTTCGAACCGGGCTCGAGCGCCGCCGACCACGACGTGCCGGCCCCCCGGCCCGACACCTTCTACGGCGTCAGCAAGGTGCTGCTCGAGGCGGTGGGCAGCCTGTACGCCGACCGCTTCGGCTCGACCGTGGTGTCGGCGCGCATCATGACGGCCGAGGTCGAGCCGCACGACGTCCGCAGCCTCGGCACCTGGCTGTCCCCGGCCGACGCGACGCGGCTGATCCTGGCCACCCTGACGACCGCACCGGCCGGGCACCACGTCGTCTGGGGCGTCAGTCACAACACCCGTCGCGTCGTGTCGCTCGCGGCGGGCGAGGCCATCGGCTACCACCCCGAGGACGACGCCGAGGCGTTCGCCGACCGCTTCGCCGGTCAGGTCCTGCCCCCCGACGCACCCGTCGGCGGGGACTTCACGACCATGCCGTTGGGCGAGACCCGGTGACCCGCCCGAAGGCGGCATCCGGTCACGCGCGCGAGGCCGATAGCGTGGCCGTGTGACCCCCACCCAGCACTCGTCGTCCGTCGCCGAGATCGACCCCGTCGTCCTCTACGAGATCCTCCGCCTCCGGGTCGACGTCTTCGTCGTCGAACAGGAGTGCCCCTACCCCGAGCTCGACGGGCGCGACCTCGAGCCGACCGCGCGCCTCCTCTGGTTCGCCGACGACCACGCCCGGGTCCTGGCGACGCTCCGGGTGCTGCACGACGGCGACGACCGTCGCATCGGCCGGGTGGCGACGGCGTCGTCGGCTCGCGGTCGCGGGCTCGCGGCCGACCTCATGCGGTCGGCCGTCGACGAGTGCGACGGTCGACTGGTCCGGCTCGACGCCCAGGCCCACCTCTCGGGCTGGTACGCCCGGTTCGGCTTCGTGGTCGACGGTGACGAGTTCCTCGAGGACGGCATCCCCCACCTGCCGATGACGCTCGCCGCCACGCGCTGACGCCGGCCCCTGGCTCGGCACGGCACGGCACCGGCTGATCGGTCAGACGGTCGGGCCGGGGTGGTGGTGCTCGAAGACCAGACTGGTCCGGGTCGAGGCGACGGCCGGGTGCGCCGAGAGGTGGTCGAGGACGAACTCGCGGACGTCGTTCGTGTCGCGGACGGCCAGGTGGATGATGAAGTCCTCGGACCCGCCCAGGAAGAACAGCTGCACCACCTGCGGCAGGGCCCGGATCTCGGCCGAGAAGGCGGCGATCCGCTGTCGGGCCGACGCGAGGATCGTCACGCTGATCAGCGCCTGCAGGTCGAGTCCGAGCGCCGACAGGTCGACGTCGGCTCCGAAGCCGGCGACGACGCCGCGCTCGACGAGGGACCGGAGGCGCGCGAGGCAGGTCGACGGAGCGATCCCGACCTGCGCGGCCAACGTGGCGTTGGGGGTCCGACTGTTCGCGAGCAGCAGGCGCACGAGCTGCCGGTCGATCTCGTCGAGCCGAACGTCCTTCGTCGCAGCCATGCCTCGTCCCGCCCCTCACCGTCGATCGTGCGGCCAGGCAGGGCCTGCACAGAATCTCGTGCGGAGAGCTTGGCACGCATCGGCACGAAACAGCACACTGACCTCAGTTCGGCGAACAGAGGCGTGCACCGGCCGCCCGTCGTCGAGGCCACTCCCCGAGAGGACGAACCATGCGCGTCGGCATCCCCACCGAGATCAAGAACAACGAGAACCGCGTCGCCGCGACACCGGCCGGAGTCCACGAGTTCTCCCGCCGTGGACACGACGTGATCGTGCAGGCCGGCGCCGGACGGGGGTCGGGGTTCACCGACGCCGAGTTCGTCGCCGCGGGTGCGACGGTGGTGGACGACGCGGCCGACGTCTGGGGCGAGGCCGATCTGCTGATGAAGGTCAAGGAGCCGATCGCGGCCGAGTACCCGCTCATGCGGGCGGACCAGACCCTCTTCACCTATCTGCACCTCGCGGCCTCACCCGAGTGCACCGAGGCCGTCCTCGCGTCCGGCACGACCGCGATCGCCTACGAGACGGTCCAGCGGGACGATCGCAGCCTCCCGCTGCTCTCGCCCATGAGCGAGGTCGCCGGCCGCCTCTCCACGATGGTCGGCGCCTACCACCTCATGAAGCCGATCGGGGGCACGGGCGTGCTGCTCGGCGGCGTCCCCGGCACCCCGAAGGCGAAGGTGGTGGTGATCGGCGGCGGCGTCGCCGGTGAACACGCCGCGGCGAACGCCCTCGGCCTCGGCGCCGACGTGACCGTCATCGACGTGTCGCTTCCGCGCCTCCGCGCCCTCGAGGTGCAGTTCGGTGGCAGGGTGCAGACCCGCGCCTCGACGGCCTACGAGATCGGCGCCCAGGTCGCGGCCGCCGACCTGGTGATCGGTTCGGTTCTGATCCCCGGCGCACAGGCCCCCAAGCTCGTCACCGACGAGATGGTGGCGTCGATGCGTCCCGGGTCGGTGCTCGTCGACATCGCCATCGACCAGGGCGGCTGCTTCGAGGGCTCGCACGCGACCACGCACGACGACCCGACCTTCGCCGTCCACGACAGCGTCTACTACTGCGTCGCCAACATGCCCGGCGCGGTCCCCCAGACCTCGACCCGGGCCCTGACCAACGCGACCATGCCCTACGCACTCGCCCTCGCCGACCGGGGGTGGCGTGACGCCATCGCGGCGGATGCGTCGTTGGCCCGCGGCGTCAACGCGGTCGCGGGGCAGATCACCAACGCGGGCGTCGCGGCGGCGGCCGGCGTCGACCTGGTGGACGCCCGCGCGCTCTGACCCGTCCGACGACGCGACGGCCCACCTCCGCGACGGCGCCCTCCCGGACGCGGGGCGAACCGGTCCGGCCGGTAAGCGAAGACCTCTCTCCGAACCAGGTGGTCCGGAGAGGTGCAGCCCCTATGCTCTGGGCATGGCACGACGACCCACCCCTCCGCGGGAGCGGCTGCTCGAGGCGGCGCGGACCGAGTTCGCGGCCCGCGGCCTCGCCGGAGCCCGCGTCGACACGATCGCGCGCGACGCCGAGGCGAGCAAAGAACGGCTCTACGCCCACTTCTCGACCAAGCGCGACCTGTTCGACGCCGCCCTCGGCGAGAGCATCGGCCGCTGGGTCGCGGTCGTCCCCTTCGACGCCCACGACCTGCCGGGCTGGGCCAGCGCGCTCTACGACCACCTGGCTTCGAACCCCGACGACGCGCGCCTCCTGCTCTGGGGCCAGATCGAGGGCGTCGCGCTGCCGAGCCCTGGCGTGCTCGACCACGGTCAGCTCGAGGCGCGCCGTGACTCGGTGCGTGCGGCCCAGGACGCGGGTGACATCTCGTCCGGCTGGGACGCCGACGAGTTGCTGACCATGGTCTTCGGCGTCGTGCTGGCCTGGTTCGTCACGCCCGAGGCCACCAACCTGCACACCGGCCCGCAGCAGCGTCGGTGCGACGTCGTCCGCCAGGCCGTCGCCCGCATCGTCGCCCCCGGCTGAACCGCCCCCGGCACCGTCCGACCCGCCGGGAGTAGCGTCCCCGTGTGACCACGACCGAACCCACTCCCGCCCTCTCACCCGACCTTCAGCGCGTCCTCGACAGCGTGCCCGACCCGGGCGGCGTCACGACGTCGGACGAGGTCTACGCGGCGACCGACGTCGATCTCGAGGGGTTCCTCGCGACGCCGGCCGGCGCCTCCTCGTCCGGGCTCGTGCCCGGCGTGCTCGTGCTGCACGACTGGTTCGGCGTCGTCGACCACGTCAAGGTGCGCGCGCAGATGCTCGCGCGGCTCGGCTACGTGGCGCTGGCCGGCGACGTCTACGGGCAGGGGGTCCGCCCGTCGCCCGAGGAGGCCGCCGGCGAGGCGGGCAAGTACTACGGCGACGTCGAGCTGTTCCGGTCGCGCCTGCTCGCGAACCTCGAGCGCCTGCGCGCCGAGCCGGGCGTCGACCCGTCGCGGATCGCGGTGATGGGCTACTGCTTCGGCGGCTCGGGTGCCCTCGAGCTGGCCCGCGCGGGTGCCGACGTCGCCGGCGTCGTGTCGTTCCACGGAGGGCTCGGGACGGGGATGCCCGCCGAGAAGGGTGCCGTGACGGCCCCGCTGCTCGTGATGACGGGTGCCGCCGACCCGGTGGTGCCCGACGAGGCCGTGGTCGGCTTCGAGGACGAGATGCGCGCCGCCGAGGCACCCGACTGGCAGGTGCTGAGCTACAGCGGCGTCATGCACGCCTTCGCCGTCCCCGGGACGGACGCACCCGATCACGGGGCCCAGTACGACGCCCGCGCGGATCGTCGCTCGTGGCAGCAGCTCGAGACGTTCCTGTCCGAGGTCTTCGCCTAGGCCCGAGGGGCCCGAGGGTCCCGACGGGCGCGACGGGCAGGACGCCAGACCGTCAGGAGGCGCGGTGCCGGGACGCTCGTCGCCCCGGCACCGCCTCCGTCGTCAGAAGCCGGCCACGCGGGCCGTGCCGGCCCGGGCCAGGTCGCGCAACTGGACGGCCGTCGCGACGGCGGCGTGGGCGGCCTCGGCACCCTTGTCCTCCTTCGAGCCGGGGAGGCCTGCCCGGTCGAGGCCCTGCTGCTCGTCGTCGAGGGTGAGCACGCCGAACCCGACGGGCTTGCCCGTGTCGAGCGTCACCCGCAGCAGGCCCGAGGTCGCGGCGTCGGACACGTACTCGAAGTGCGGCGTGCCGCCGCGGATGATGACACCGAGGGCCACGACCGCGTCGGCCCCGGCCTCGAGCGCGGCCTTCGCGACGACGGGCAGTTCGAAGCTGCCGGGCACGCGCACGACCGTGGCCGTGGCGCCGAGGCGCTCGACCGTCGACAGCGCGCCGGCCAGCAGGCCGTCGGTGATGGTCTCGTGCCAGGTGCCGGCGACGATCGTGACACGGATTCCCGTGCCGTCGACGTCGAGTTCGGTGGGGGCGCCTTCTCCGCTCATGCGCGGTCTCCTTCGGTCGTGCGGGTGGTGGTCGTGGCGTCGGTGGCCCGGGAGTCGGACGCAGGGGATGGTGCGTCGAGGTCGCGGTCGCCCAGCCAGGAGACGAGAGCGGCGATCGTCACGACCGGCACGCCCTCGCGGGCCCCGAAGTCGAGCAGAGCCCGCAGTCGCATCATCTCGCCGTCGTCGCCCACGATCTCGCTGATGACGGCCACGGGTCGCAGCCCCGCGGCCTTCATCAGGTCGACCGAGGCCTCGGTGTGGCCATCGCGCTCACGCACTCCGCCGTCACGGGCGCGCAGCGGCAGGACGTGCCCAGGGCGGTGCAGGTCGTCGCGAACGCTGGTCGGCGACGCGAGCGTGCGGAGGGTCGTCGCCCGGTCGGAGGCGCTGATCCCCGTCGTCACGCCGGCCGCCGCGTCGACGCTGACGGTATAGGCCGTGCCCCGGGCGTCCTCGTTGTGGGCGACCATCGGCGGCAGGTCGAGTCGGTCGGCGATCTCGTTCGTCATCGGCGCGCAGACGAAACCGGAGGACACCCGGACCGTCCAGGCGATCCACTCGGCCGAGGCCAACTCGGCCGACAGGACGACGTCGCCCTCGTTCTCGCGGGACTCGTCGTCGACCACCACGACCGGGCGACCACGGCGCAGGTGCTCGAGGGCGAGCTCGATCGGGGCGAGGCGCGAGTCGACCCGCCCCTCCTCCCGGGGCGTCGACACGGTCACGGGCGCCCCGTCACGGCGGCGTCCCGCAGGTCCGCCGCGTCGGCCGGGGTGGCCGCACCGCGCGGGCCGTCGGCGTCGAGCGCGTCCAGTCGCAGCATGCGGCGCACGTGACGGGCGAGCACGTCGGTCTCGACGTTGACGCGGTCGCCGACGGCCTTGCCGCCCAGGGTCGTCACGGCGAGCGTCTCGGGGATGAGGCTGACCTCGAACCAGCCCGGCACCTCGCCGGGTTCGCTGATCGCGCTCACCGTGAGGCTGACGCCGTCGAGCGTCACCGACCCCTTGTCGACGAGCAGGGGCGCGAGGTCCTCGGCGAGGTCGAACCGGACCCGACGCCAGGCCTCGCCCTCTTCGATCTCGACGACCGTGGCCGTGCCGTCGACGTGGCCCTGGACGATGTGACCGCCCAGGCGGTCGCCGACGCGGGCGGCTCGTTCGAGGTTGACGGGCGTCCCGGGGCCGAACGTCCCCACGGTGCTCATGGCCAGGGTCTGCCGCATGACGTCGGCCGTGAAGGTGTCACCCTGCTGCTCGACCACCGTCAGGCAGACGCCGCTGACCGAGATGGAGTCACCGTGCGCGGCGTCGGTCAGCACGGCGGGGCCGTGGACCGTCAGGCGGACGCTGTCCCCCTGGTCGGCGACGCGCTCGACGCGTCCGAGTTCTTCGACGAGGCCGGTGAACATCAGCGCACCACCGGGCCCGTCGGGTCGGTGGGTCGGTGCGTGCGTGCATCGGGCCCGCGGGGCGTGGTCGCCTGCGTCGTCATGTCGTCCTCCGGTCTGCCTGGCTGTGTGCCGAGGGCTCTCCGGGGGTGCGCGACGCGAGGGTCGGCATCGGCCCGGGGGTCCGCTGAGGGACGACCGGGCCCGCGCCACCTCTCATCCGGACTATGACCGTCGGTACCGGGGTTCCACCGGTTCAACCGGCCGCCACCTCTCGGGGACGACGCGGGTCGCGGACTGTGACCGCCGGCTCAGATTTTCACTGACCCCGGAGCGCGTTGCTCTGTCGGCGACGATAGCACCGCCGCCTCGTGCGGCCCCGACGTGTTCGGCCAGGGCGTAGCCGGGCGTCGCACGGGCGGCCCGGGCTCAGCCGTCGACGAGCCCGGGCTCAGCCGACGACGAGCCCGAGGTGAGCCGCCATCGTCGGGGCGAAGGTCGCCAGCTGCAGGTCGTCGATGGTCGCGCCACGAAGCCCTTCGAAACCGTCGATGCGGGAGAAGTCGCTGGTGCGCAGATCGGTGTGCGACAAGGAGGCGCGGGTCACGTCGAGCGTGCCGATGCGGCAGTCGACCAGCGCGACCCGCAGGGCCTGCACACCCCCGAGGTCGAGTTCGCCGATCGTGCAGCCCTCGATCACGACGTCGGTGAGGCGCGCCCCGCGCAGGTTGAGGAAGTCGACCTTGCCGCCGACCAGGTGCACCGACCGCAGTTCGGCGTCGAACAGCTCTGCCGACCCCCACCGGGGCCGCTCGACGCGGACGTCACGCCAGGTGCTGCGCGAGGCGGCGAACTCGGGGGCGAACGAGTCGGCCAGCACCGACTCGACCAGGCGGGCGCCCCGCAGTCGGGCCGATCCGAGCCGCGGCGACTCGAAGACGCACTCGGTGAACTCGGACCCCTCGAGGTCGCGACCGGTCAGGTCGGCGTCGACGTACCGTTCGAGCTCACGGCTGTCGCGTGGACCCAGCAGGTCGGTGCCGAGATCGACGAGCCCCCGGGGCTCGACGGGGTCGAGCCGCGGAGCGTCGGTGCCCCCCGGGGTCGCGGGGCGGGACGGCGTGGGGCGGCGCGACGGGGTCATGCGACGAGGCTAGCGGCGGGGTGCGACACGACCCGAGGAACGTCCGGGCGGGCCTCCGACGCGGTCGTCCTCAGCACTCGATGACGTTGACCGCGAGCCCGGCACGGCTGGTCTCCTTGTAGCTGTCCTTCATGTCGCGGCCGGTCTGGCGCATCGTCTCGATGACGGTGTCGAGGCTGACGACGTGGCTGCCGTCGCCGAGCAGGGCCATGCGGGTGGCGGCGACCGCCGTGCCCGCCGCGATCGCGTTGCGCTCGATGCAGGGCACCTGCACGAAGCCGCCCACGGGGTCGCAGGTGAGGCCGAGGTGGTGCTCCATGGCGATCTCGGCCGCGTTCTCGAACTGGCGGGGCGTCCCGCCGAGAAGGGCGGTCAGGGCGCCGGCGGCCATCGATGCGGCCGAGCCGACCTCGCCCTGACAGCCGGCCTCGGCCCCCGAGATCGACGCGTTGCGCTTGTAGAGCGACCCGATCGCCGCCGCCGTCAGCAGGAAGGTGCGGGACAGCTCGTGATCGGTCGCGCCGTGGAACCTCATGGCGTAGTAGGCGACCGCCGGGATGATGCCGGCTGCGCCGTTGGTCGGGGCGGTGACGACGCGCCCGCCGCCCGCGTTCTCCTCGTTGACGGCCATCGCGTAGGCCTGCAGCCACTGGGCCGGCAGGTCGGAGGCCAACAGCGAGGAGGCGCGGCCCTGGTCGATCGCCGAGCCGCCGAGGGCGAAGGCGGTCGCCCGCTCGTCCTGCTGGCGCAGCATGGTCGCGAACTGCCGGGCGCGTCGGGGCACCTTCATCCAGCCGGGCAGGACGCCCGTGGCCTCGAGACCCGCGTCGACGCAGGCCCGCATGGCCGCCCAGCGTGAGTCGAGCCCCACCGCGGCGTCGGCCTCGCCGTGCAGCGCGACCTCGTTGCGCCAGGCGAGGTCGGCGATCGACGCGCCTTCGGAGTCGCAGAGGCGCAGCAGGTCGTCCGCGTCGGTGAAGGCGAACGGCGCCTCGGCGGTGGGCACGGCCCGCTCGTCGTCACCGTCCCGCACGACGAAGCCCCCGCCGACCGAGAAGTAGACCTCGCGGGCGAGGCTCTCGCCGTGAGCGTCGAAGGCCTCGACGCTCATCGCGTTGGGGTGCCGGGGCATGCGCGTCAGCGGCGCCATCCGCAGGTCGTTGGGGGCGAAGGCGATCTGGTGCCGGCCGAGCAGCCGCAGGCCGCCGCCCTGCTCGACCGCCTGCTGCATGCCCGAGACGACCTCGGGGTCACAGGTCTCGGGTTGCATGCCCGCGAGGCCGGCGAGGACGGCCGACGGAGTGCCGTGGCCGAGGCCGGTGGCGGCGAGCGAGCCGTAGAGCACGGCCTCGACCCGCACGACGTCGGTCAGCCGGCCGTCGACGTCGAGACCGAGCAGGAACTCGCGGGCGGCCCTCATGGGGCCGACGGTGTGCGAGCTCGAGGGGCCGATGCCGATCGAGAAGAGATCGAGGGCCGAGACGTGGTCGGTCACGGAGAACCTGCCTTCCGGGGTCACCACGACGTTACCCGCTCCCGCCGACGCCCAGGAGGTCGGGGCCGTTCGCCACCCCGAGGAGGCGCGGCTCGCCTCAGGCGGGTCGCCCCACCTCGCGGGCCCGCTCCGCCATCGCGCCCGACATGCCCTCGAGGAACCGTCGGACGGTCTCGAGCTCGGCCTCGTCGAACTCGGCCATGACCCGGTCGCTCATCACGCCGAGCGGCCCGAAGAACGCGCCCGCGACCTCGCGGGCGCGATCCGAGTAGCGGACGAGCACCCGGCGCCGATCGGCGTCGTCGCGGCTGCGGTGCACGTGCCCGACCTTCTCGAGGCGGTCGATGACTCCGGTCGCCGCCCCCGACGTGACGCCCAGGAGCTCGCCGAGACCGCCGGCGGTGACGGGGTCGCCGTCACGCTCGGCCTGCATGACGTGCAGCAGCGCCTCGAGGTCGATGTGGCCGAGACCGTGTCGCGAGGCGAAGGCCTGGGCGACCTTCTGGGACTCGGTGGTCAGCCGTTGCATGTGGGTGACGATCTCGTCGGCCTGCGGCGAGCGCGACGGACGGGTCGACGGGGCCGTGGGGCCCGGGTCTCTCGGGGTGGGCATGGAACCTCCTGCGTGACGAGTCTGGTCGATGCTCCTGTGATCTGCAATACTCTTAGCTCCTAAGACATTCAGCGACTGAAGGATCACCATGCGCACCCTCGCCCGCATCGTCAGCGGCCACCGCACCGCCTGGGCGGTGCTCGCCGCGACGGCCGTCGCCGTCGCCCTGCTCTTCACGGTCCTGCCGCAGAGCGAGGGCGACGCGGCCCCGCCGTCGGGAGTCCCCGACACGAGCCAGTCGGCCCAGGTGGCCGAGTTGCTCACGACCTTCCCGAGTGCCGAGACGACGGTGGGCATCCTGGTCTTCAGCCACGACGGCGACCGGCTCGACGCCGCCGACCTGACCGCCGTCGACGAGCGGGCGGCCGCCCTCGCCGAGCTCGCCACGACCCCGCAGGCCGTCCGGCCGCAGATCAGCGACGACGGCACCGCGGCGATCGTGGCCGTCCCGCTCGACGCCACGACGGTCGACGCCGACGTCGCGGGCACGGCGACGAGCCTGCGGGACGCGGCCTCGGCCGACCTGCCCGCCGGGCTGGACGCCCTGCTCACCGGGCCGATCGGGTTCCAGGACGACATCGCGAACGCCTTCGCCGGGGCCGACTTCCGGCTCCTGCTGGTCACGGTGGTCGTCGTGGCCGTGCTGCTGATCGTCACCTACCGCAGCCCCGTGCTGTGGATCGTGCCGCTGGCCGTCGTCGGTGCCGCGGACGCCCTGGCCGGCCGGGTCGCGGCCGCCGTCGCCGAACCCCTGGGCATCCCGCTCGACGCCTCGATCTCGGGCATCCTCTCGGTGCTCGTCTTCGGCGCGGGCACCAACTACGCCCTGCTGCTCGTCGCGCGTTACCGCGAAGAACTGCTGCTCGAGCCCGACCGCCATCGCGCGATGCGCACGGCCGTGACGAGCGCCGGGCCCGCCATCGCGGCCAGCGGCGGCACGGTCGCCCTGAGCCTCCTCACGCTGCTCCTCGCGTCGCTCACGGGCAACCGGGCCCTCGGTCTCGCCTGTGCGATCGGCGTCGGCGTCGCGATCGTGTTCGCCCTCGTCGCCCTGCCGGCGGCCCTGGTGGTCTGCGGTCGCGGGCTGTTCTGGCCCTTCGTGCCCCGCGCCTCCTCGTCCGGGCGCGACCGCGTGCCCGACGGGGCCGACGCGACGCGGACGGCCGACGCCACCGCAGGAGGCGCGGCGCACCACGCGGCACCGCGACGCGGCTTCTGGGACCGTCTCGGGCGCGGCGTCCGACGCCGTCCGGCCGTCGTGGCCGTGGCGTCCGTCGCGGGCATCGGCGTCCTCTGCCTCGGCCTGAGCGGCTACGCCGTCGGCCTCTCGCAGACCGACCAGCTGCTCGGCGACCCCGATTCGGTCACCGCGCAACAGGTGATCGACGACTCGTTCTCGGCGGGGCTGACCAGCCGCACCACCGTGATCGTCCCCTCGACGGTCGCCGACGAGGCCACCGCGCTCGCGTCGGGCACGGACGGCGTCGACACGGCCACGACCGGCGAGACCGAGGGCGGACTGACGCGCGTCGACCTGCAGCTGTCCGCCGAACCCGAGAGCGACGCCGCGTTCGCCACCGTCGAGCGTCTGCGTGCCGGGTACGCCGACGCCGGCGGCGGCCTCGCCGACGCGCTCGTCGGGGGCAGCGACGCCACCGCCTACGACACGAAGGTGGCGGCGCAGGCCGACATCGACCTGATCGCGCCGATCATCCTGGCGATCGTGTTCGCCGTCCTGGCCCTGTTGCTGCGCTCGCTCGTGGCCCCCGTCCTGCTCATCGCCTCGGTGCTCGCCACGTTCTTCGCGAGCCTCGGGGCCTCGACCTGGCTGTTCCAGAACGTGCTGGGGTTCCCCGCGCTCGACACGGCGGTGACGCTGTACGCGTTCCTGTTCCTCGTCGCCCTCGGGGTGGACTACAACATCTTCCTCACCACCCGGGCCCGCGAGGAGGGCCTCGTGCACGGCACCCGCGAGGGCATGGTGCGGGCCCTGGCCTCGACCGGCGCCGTCATCACGAGTGCGGGCATCCTGCTGGCGGCCGTCTTCGCCGTCCTCGGCGTGCTGCCGGTCGTCGCCCTGACCCAGGTCGGCGTGATCGTCTGCCTCGGCGTGCTGCTCGACACCCTGGTCGTGCGCACCGTGCTGGTGCCCGCGCTCGTGTTCCTCACCGGTGACGCGTTCTGGTGGCCGAGCCGGCGTCCGTCGGTTCAGCCGCAGGCGCCCCAGAGCCCGACCCGCGACGCCTCGGCCGACGCCTCGGCCGCGACGAACCGGTCGCGGTAGCGGTACGCGTCGTCGTAGGTGTCCTCGCGCCCGTAGCCCTCGGCGACGAGCCGCTCGTTGAGCATCGTGCCGTCCGGCGACCAGACGTAGCGCAGCAGCCGGTCGTAGCGGTCGGCGTCACCCTGCGAGGCGTCGTCCTCGAGCCAGACCGTGGCCCCCTCGGGCAGGGTGGCCGTCGTGAAGGCGCTCGCCTCGGGTCCGAAGCAGTCGACGGGCGCGTCGGGCTTCACGGTCTCGGGGGTGTCGACGCCGATCAGGCGGATGCGCTCGCGCTCCTCCGCCACCAGGACGACGACGGTGTCCCCGTCGACGACCCGGTCGACCACGGCCTCGACCGCCGCGGCCGGGACGCTCGCGGGCACGGGGACCGCACCCGCGCCTCCCGGGTCGCCACCCGCCGACCCGTCGCCGAGGAGGCGCGGGAAGGCCACGAGGACGGCCCCCGCCACGAGCACCACGAGGACTCCGAGCAGCCGGCGAGGCGTGAGGCGACGACGCGACGGACGGCGACGCGCGCTCACTCGGCGAGCCGCGTGCCGCGGAGCTCGGGCAGCATCGTGGCGGCGACGGCCCCCACGACGAAGACCGCGCCGAAGACGACGAACAGGGTGGGCGGCCCCCCGAGGGCGATCAGCGGGGGCACCGACAGCGGCGCGGCGATCGAGGCGATGCGCCCGACGCCCGCGGCCCACCCCGCGCCCGTGCCCCGCAGCGGGGTGGGGTAGAGCTCGGGCGTCACGGCGTAGAGCGCCCCCCACGCGCCGAGGTTGAAGAACGACAGGGCCATGCCCGCGACGAGGATCTGCGCGACGCTGCCGCTGACCGCCCCGAAGCCGAAGAAGACGGCCGCGACGGCCGACCCGAGCAGGAAGGTCGCGAGCGTCCCCCGGCGTCCCCACTTCTCGATCAACCAGGCCGAGGCCGCGTAGCCCGGCAGCTGCGCCAGGGTGATGATCAGCACGTACCCGAACGAGCGCACGAGCGGGAACCCGGCCGCGACGAGCAACGACGGCAGCCAGACGAAGGCGCCGTAGTACGAGAAGTTGGTCATGAACCAGACCACCCAGATCGCGACCGTGCGGCGAGCCATGCCGGCACCGAAGAGCCGGCCGACGGAGGCGCGGGCCGGCTTCTCGACGACCCGCGCCTCCTCGGCGGCCACGGTCGGGGCGGCGACGCCGGCCGCCTGCTCGAAGCCGCGGACGGTGCGCTCGGCCTCGTCGTGACGCCCCTTCGACTCGAGGAAGCGCACCGACTCGGGCATCCTGAGGCGGACGAACACGGCGTAGAGCGCGGGAGCGGCACCGATCAGCAGGGCCCAGCGCCAGCCGTCGTCGCTCGTCGGGATCACGAGGTAGCCGACGAGGGCGGCCCCGATCGAGCCGACGGCCCAGAACGCCTCGAGCAGGACGACCACCCGGCCCCGGATGCGCCGGGGTGAGAACTCGCTGACGAGGGTCGACGCGACCGGCAGTTCGGAGCCCAGGCCGAGTCCGACGACGAAGCGCAGGACGAGCAGCACGCCGACCGACCAGGACAGGGCCGAGAGGCCGGTGGCGAGGCCGTAGAGCAAGAGGGTCAGGGCGAAGACGGTCTTGCGGCCCAAGCGGTCGGCCAGCGAACCACCGACGGCCGCGCCGATCGCCATGCCCGCGAACCCGGCCGACGCGACCCAGGCCAGTTGTCCGGCCTGGTCGCTCCACACGGTCATCAGTTGGGCGATGACGAACGAGAGCAGGCCGACGTCGAGCGCGTCCAGGGCCCAACCGATGCCCGAGCCGGCCAACAGGCGACGGTGCTTCGAGGTGAACGGCAGCTCGTCGAGGCGCTCGCTGCGCGTCGGGGCGACCGGGGTCGAGGTGGGGACGGGGGTCATCGGGGCCTGTCGTCTCGGGGTGTCGTCGGGTCGGGCGGGTGGTCGGACACGGACTCCTCGCGTGAGGCGGACCGGGCCACTGGGCAGTGTAGGAGCCGTGAAGATGGCCGCGGCTACAGACACCGGGGCCGCGGCACCGTAGCCTCGGGCGGACCGGATCATCTCGGTCCGCGACGGAGGCACCACCATGGCAGAGAAATCAGCGAAAAAAGGCACCGCGAAGGTTGCCGTGCGCTCCTTGAAGGAGAAGCGCGCCGACAAGAAGGCCAAGGGCGCGACGGGTGGCCACTCGGAGGACATCGTCTCCGACGCCAAGAAGCGCTGACGCACGACGTCCCCGAAGGGGCGCCGACCTCCGCACCGGGTGACCGGTCGCGAGGCGGCGCCCCTTCGTCGTCCCCGGCACGCGGCGACGCCCGCGACGACGCCTCGGGTCGGTCCGGGTGTGACACGACGACCACACCTGACATAACCTCGACCTCGTGGCCCGCGATCAGGGGTGGGGCCGGAGGGACGACGACATGATCGACAGGCGCATCAGGGCATGGGCGGCGACGGGGGTGACGGTCGTCGTGGCCGGCGCGCTGGCCCTCGGGGGCGCGACCAGCGCCTCCGCCGCCGGACCGGGAGCGGTCGGCTGGGCCGACTTCACCGTCGACGGGACGGCTCGTGCCTACACGGGCACGATGACGCTCCCCGGGGACTTCCCGCAGGCGACGGTCACGTCGACCTCGCGCCAGGCGACGATCCCCAGCGGATCGAGCACGTGGCAGGGCACGGGCACGCCGGTCGGCGCCGAGTACGACTCGAGCCGCGGTCGCCCCTACCTCAACCTCCGTCCCGCCCAGGACTCGCCGACCGCGGCCGCCGCCTCGGTCACGACCTACACCTTCGATCGCGCCACCCCCGCGAGCGACTGGTCGTTCGTGCTCGGTGACGTCGACGCCGACCAGGTGACGGTGTCGGCCACCGGCGCCGACGGTGTGGCCGTGCCCGCCGACGCCCTCGGCTTCGGGAGCACGTACAACTACTGCCGCACCGCGGCCGGCGGTCCGTCGCCGTCGTGCGACGCCGCGGGACTGCGCGACGTGCCGACCTGGAACGCCGCCACGGGCGTGCTGACCGGCAACGCCACCGCGTCCGACACCGAGGGCGCCGCCGCCTGGTTCAGCCCGACCGTGCCGCTGTCGACGCTGACCTTCACGTACCAGCAGCGTTCCGGGTTCCCCGTCTACCAGACGTGGTTCGTGACCAAGACCTTCACCGCGAGCGGGGTGGTGACGAACGACGGCGCGGCCTACCCCGGAGCGATCGTGACGGTCGTCGACCCGGCGACCGGTGAGGTCGTCGGGACCACCACGACGGTCGGCCCCGACGGCACCTGGTCGGTCCCCGGCCTCGTCTCGGGCACGCCCTACGAGGTCGACGTCACCACACCGGAGGACGCCGCGGATCTGCCTGCCGTGCCCTTCACGATCGCGGGCGACGACTCCCCCGGACTCGACTTCGCCTTCGCCGGCGCCGTGCCCCCGGTGGCCACCGCGCCCCTCACGGTGACGGTCGTGGAGGCCGACGGGACGCCCGTGGCCGACCGTCCGGTGAGCATCGTCGTGCCCGGCCAGATCGACCCGGTGGCGTCGGGGACGACCGGAGCCGACGGCTCGGTCACCTTCGAGGGGCTCGACCCCGCGGCCGAGTACGACCTGGTGGACGAGGTCACGGGCATCGCCCGCGGTCCGGTCACCACGGCCTCCGGCGCGTCGATCACGCTCGACCCGACCGTCGAGATCACGACGAGCATCGTGAACCCCGACGGATCGGCACCCGCGACCGGGTCGACGGTCGACATCGTGCCGGTCGGCGAGACCGCGCCGGTGGCGAGCGTCGAGACCGGCGCGGGCGGCTCGTTCACGGCCGACGGCCTCACCCCTGGCGAACAGTACGAGGTGGTCCTCAACGAGGACGTCGACTCGGCCGTCACGATCACCGCACCCGCGACGAGCGGGACGATCCCGCCCGTGCAGATCGCGGCCCCCGCGACCGTGTCGGTCGAGGGCACCGTCGTGGACTCCGACGGCACGCCCGCCGCCGACCTCGAGCTGTCGCTGATCGAGGCGGACGCCACCGACCCCGAGCCCGTCGCCACCCCGACCACCGACGCCGCGGGCGTCTACCGGGCCGACGACCTCGTCCCCGGCACGACCTACGACGTCGTGGCCGACGGCGAGGCCATCGGGTCGTTCACGGCGCCGACCGCCGACGGGACCGTCCCGACCATCACCCTCGCCGCGCCTCCCGTGGTGACCCCGGTGCCCGACCCCGAGCCGACCCCCGACCCGACCGTCACGCCGGCTCCCGTCGTGCCGGCAGCCGGAGGCCAGGGCACGGGCGGCACGGGCACCGGCGGCTCGGGCCGGCCGCTCGCCTACACGGGCAGCGAGCCGGGCCTGCCGCTCGGCGTCGCGGCGGCCGCCCTGGCCCTCGGCCTCGCGCTCGTCACGGGCTCGGCCGTCACCCGTCGCCGGGCGGGGCGCCGCTGACCGCGGCGGCCCCCGGGGCCCGACCCCACGAGGCAGAGGAGGCGCGGTGTCCGGTCGACGGGCACCGCGCCTCCTGCGGTCCGTCGGCCCGTGGGCCGGGCATGTGCCCGCACCGGGTGCGAGGGAGTTGGCTCGGGACCATGAAGAACACCACACTCGGCCAGGTCGACGGCGGACTCGACGTCGGCCGCCTCGGCCTCGGCCTCATGGGCATGTCCGCCTTCTACACCGGCAACAGCACCGACGACGACGAGTCGGTGCGCGTCATCCACCGCGCGCTCGACGTGGGCGTCACCCTGCTCGACACCGCCGACATGTACGGCCCGCACACGAACGAGCAACTGCTCGGCCGCGCCCTCAAGGGCCGCCGCGACCAGGCCGTCGTCGCGACGAAGTTCGGCAACGTGACCGACCCCGAGGCCCGCGCCGAACGCACGGTCGACGGTCGCCCCGAGTACGTCCGCCGGTCGGTCGACGGCTCGCTGAAGCGCCTCGGCATCGACCACATCGACCTCTACTACCAGCACCGCGTCGACCCGCTCGTGCCCATCGAGGAGACCGTGGGCGCCATGGGCGAGCTCGTCACGGCCGGCAAGGTGAGGTTCCTCGGGCTGTCCGAGGCGGCGCCCGAGACGATCCGCCGTGCCCACGCGACGCACCCGATCACCGCCCTGCAGACCGAGTGGTCGCTGTGGAGCCGTGAGCCCGAGGCCGAGATCCTGCCGACCGTCCGCGAGCTCGGCATCGGCTTCGTGCCCTACTCGCCGCTCGGTCGGGGGTTCCTCACGGGCACCATCCGCTCGGTGGACGAGCTCGCCGAGGACGACTTCCGCCGGTTCGCTCCCCGCTTCTCGGGCGACAACCTGCAGGCCAACGTCCGCATCGTGCAGCAGGTCGACGAGGTCGCCCGGGCCGTCGGCGCCACACCGGGTCAGGTCGCGCTCGCCTGGCTGCTCGCCAAGGGTGACGGCATCGTGCCGATCCCGGGCACGAAGCGCCGCGCCTACCTCGACGAGAACGTCGCGGCCGACGACGTGGTGCTCGACGCCGAGCAGGTGCACCAGCTCGACGACGTGGCCGCGCCGAAGGGCGCCCGCTACGCCGACATGTCGACGGTCGACAAGTAGCGAGGCGACCGGCGTCGGCTCGGCCGTCGCCCTGCGTGAGCCGTCGCCCCGCCACCCCGCCACGAAATGAACATCCCGCCATCCCTTTCCGTGGCGGGATGTCCATTTCGTGGCGGGGTGAGACGTCCGGGCGCGGAACGAGGGCGAGCCCGAGGAGGCGCGGGTACGGTCGAGCGATGGACGACGTGATCAGACGCCGGGCCCTCGTGCACGGTTCGGTGCAGGGCGTGGGTTTCCGCTTCTCGACCGAGGGCGAGGCGGACCGACTGGACGTCGGCGGCTTCGTCCGCAACCTGCCCGACGGGACCGTCGAGGTCGAGGTCGAGGGACGGCCCGACCGGGTGGCGCTGCTGCTCGAGTGGCTGGACGAGGGACCTCGTGGGGCCCGGGTCGACCGGGTCGAGGTGAGCGAGATCACCCCCGTGGGCGAGAGCGACTTCAGCACGCGCCACTAGCCCGACCGGCGATCAGAACGGGGCCCGGCGGCCGGAGACGAGAGACCCGGCCCGGACGCTCGCACACACCCGACAGTGTGGAGTGCCCGGACCGGGCGTTCAAGGGTACCTGCTCGACGGCCCGGCCCGATCACCCGGACCGGTTCGGTCGGACCGTCCGGCCCCGTCGGCCCGGGGCGTCCGATCCCGTCGACCGGTGACCTCACATCCGGTGCCGCTGCCGCGTCTACGGGGTGGATACCATCGCCGAGAGCCAGGAGGCACCGTGAGCGTCCACACCAGCGTCGACACCCCCGTCGGCCCGTTGACCGTCGTCGGGGGCGAGACGGGCCTCGTCGGCCTCTACTTCGACGAGCACCGCCACCTGCCCGATCCGACCGGCTTCGGCCCGGTCTCGCGGAACGGCGTCGGCCTGAGCGACTTCGCCGAGGTCGGGCGCCAGCTCGGCGAGTACTTCGGCGGCGAGCGGCGCTCCTTCGACCTCCCGCTGGCACCGCGCGGCAACGACTTCCAGGTGCGGGTGTGGACGCTCCTCCGCGACATCCCCTTCGGCGAGACCCGCAGCTACGGGCAGCTCGCGACCGCGCTCGGCGGCGTCGGCCTGGCGCGGGCGGTCGGCGCCGCCAACGGGCTCAACCCGTTGAGCATCGTCGTGCCGTGCCACCGCGTGGTCGGCTCGGGCGGGGCCCTGGTCGGCTACGCCGGCGGGCTCGACCGCAAACGGTTCCTGCTCGGGCTGGAGGCCGACCAGCCGTCGGGCCCCGACTCCGGTCGGCTGTTCTGACGTGGAACCCTTCGAGCGCGTGGTCGCCCGGCACGGTCGCACGGTCTGGCGGGTCTGCCGGGCCGTGCTCGACGAGCACGACACCGACGACGCCTGGAGCGAGACGTTCGTGGCGGCCCTCGTCGCGTATCCGTCGCTCCCCGCGTCGACGAACCTCGAGGCGTGGCTGGTGACCATCGCGCACCGCAAGGCGATCGACGTGCTGCGGGCACGGGAGCGTCGCCCCCGCCCGGTCGAGACGGTGCCCGAACCGCCGCCCGCGCCTCCCCACGACGAGACCGTCGCGCGCGCGGACGAGCTCGACGGGGCGCTGCGCACCCTGCCGCCGGGCCAGCGGCGTGCCGTGGTCTACCACCACCTCGTCGGGCTCTCGCACCGCGAGGTCGCCGAGCTGACCGGCATCAGCGCGGACGCGGCCCGGCGCGCGTCCGCCGACGGCATCGCGGCGCTGCGGCGGCTGCTGGCCGACCCCGCGACGCCTCGCGCGACCGGCGCCTCCGACCGGGTCGCCGGCCGCGCCTCCGTCCCGTCCGCCTCCCCCGAGCCGAAGGGCACCCGATGACCGCCTCCCCCATCGACGCGTCGACCGACCCCGGCGACCCGCTGACCGGCCTCGACCCGACCGACGAGCGACTCGCCGCGCTGCACGCCCGCTTCGCCGAGACCGCCCTCGGCGTCGGGGCGGTCGACGTGGCCTACCGCACCCTCGACTCCCCCGTCGGCCTCCTGCTGCTCTGCGCCACCGACGTGGGCGTGCTGCGGGTGGCCTTCCAGATCGAGGGGCACGACACGGTGCTCGACCGCCTCGCCACGACGATCAGCCCCCGCATCGTCGAGGCGCCGTCACGGCTCGACACCGTGGCACGCGAGCTCGACGAGTACTTCCGCGGCGAGCGCCGCGCGTTCGACCTGCCGCTCGACCGGCGCCTGTCGACGGGGTTCCAGCGGACGGTGCTCGAGCACCTGCCCGACATCGGCTACGGGTCGACGGCGAGCTACGCCGCGGTGGCGCTGGCCTCGGGCAGTCCTCGCGCGGTGCGGGCCGTCGGCACGGCCTGCGCCACCAACCCCCTGCCGCTCGTCGTCCCCTGCCACCGGGTGGTGCGGAGCGACGGGACCTCGGGCAACTACCGTGGGGGCATGGCGGCCAAGCAGATCCTGATCGACCTCGAGGCGGGGGCGTGAGCGAGGCGGTCACCCCCGGCGTCACCGCGGCTGGCACGGGAGCGGTGCCGTCGGACCTGGCGGGCGCGGGCGTCGTGGTCGGTGACGACGGGCTGGCCCGACCGGTCTGGGCATCGACCGATCCGCTGTTGCGCGAGTACTACGACACCGAGTGGGGGCTGCCGGTCCGGGACGAGCGGGGCCTGTTCGAGCGGCTGAGCCTCGAGGCGTTCCAGTCGGGGCTGTCGTGGGCGACGATCCTGCGCAAGCGTCCGGCGTTCCGGAGCGCGTTCTCCGACTTCGACCCCGAGGTCGTCGCCCGCTTCGACGACGAGGACCGGGCACGGCTGATGGCCGACGCGGGGATCGTCCGCAACCGGCTCAAGGTCGACGCGACGATCCGCAACGCGCGGGCGACGCTCGACCTGAGGGCCGACGGCGGCCTGGTCGACTTCGTCTGGTCGTTCGGGCCGGCCGAGACTCCCCGGCCCCGCACGATGGCCGAGGTGCCGACGACGTCGCCGGAGTCGCTCGCCCTCTCGCGGGCACTCAAGGCGAAGGGGTTCACCTTCGTGGGGCCGACCACCATGCACGCGCTGATGGAGGCCGCGGGCATCGTCGACACGCACCTCGTCGACAGCCACCGCCGCGGGTCGTCCGGGGTGTGGGGCGACGACGGCCGGCCGGTGCCGGACGGCGGCCCCCGGGCGGCCGGGTCGTGACCGCGGACTCGCCCGACGGGGCGGCACCCGACGGGGCGGCACCGGTCGGGGCGGTACCGCACGGGGCGCCCGCGCGCTTCGTCGTCGAACCCGTCGGCGCCTGGGACCACGCGCACGCCGTGGGATTGCTGGCGGCGCACAGCGTGCCGGGAGCCGAAGCCACCGACGTCGCCGCCGCCACGCACGCGCGACTGGTCGAGCTGGGCACGGGAGCCGAGCGCGCCTCCCACCGTCTCGACCTGTCGTTCACGGCCACCGGGGTCGACGTGACGGTGACCGGGCCCGACGGCGTGCCGCCGACGCAGGCGACGGTCGACGAGGCACGACGCGTCGTGCGGACGTGGCTCGACCTCGACACCGACCTCGACGACGTCGAGCGGGGCTTCGCCGACGACCCCGTGCTCGGGCCGCTCGTCGCGGCGCGTCCGGGCATCCGCGTGACGGGCAACCCCGACGGGTTCGAGACGGCCGTGATGACGGTGCTCGGGCAGCAGGTCTCGCTCGCCGCGGCGCGCACCTTCACCGGGCGGCTCGTCGCGGCCCACGGCGAACCCGTCGCGGGGACGGGCCTGACGCGGTTCCCCCGCGCCGACCGCCTGGCGGCCGCCGACGTCGACGAGCTGCGGGCCGCGGTCGGGGTGACGAACAGTCGCGCGCGGACGATCCACGCCCTGGCCGAGGTCGTCGCCGACGGACTCGTCATCGCCCCCGACGTCGACCACGCCGACGCCCGCCGACGCCTGCTCGCCGTGCCCGGCATCGGCCCGTGGACCGTCGAGTACCTGGCCGTGCGCGCCCTCGGCGACCGTGACGCCTGGCCCGCGGGCGACCTCGTACTGCGGCGCGTGATGGGCGGCCTGACGACGAAGGAGGCCGAGGTCGCCGGCGCACCGTGGTCGCCCTGGCGCGCCTACGCCCTGTTCCACCTCTGGGCCGCGGTGCTGCCGACCGCGCCGTGAGGCGTTCGGCGCCACCTGCCGACGACGACGACCGGACGAGGAGGCGCGGTGCGCCTAGCCTCGGAGGCCCACCACGAGAGGACCCCCCGATGAGCGACGCCCGCACGAACCCGGACCCGCACGAGCCGGACGACGAACTCGGCCACGGCGACGCGCTCGACCAGGCTGCCGTCGAGGCCGCCGCGATCGAGACGCACCGGGCCGCCCACGGGTCGGGCCCGACCGACACGCAGGGCGAGCCCGCCGCATCGGGCGAGGCGACGCCGGAAGGCGACGTCACGCAGCCGCTCGGCGGCCGCCACTCGGGCGAGGACGGCTACGTCGCCGTGAGTCCCGGCGGCGTCTCGGGCGAGCAGGACGCCGCCTTGACCGTCGACGACGAGGACCCGCACTCGGCCGACCCCGAGGCCAACGCCCACCGTGGCGACATCGGCGCGAACCGCGGCGGCAGCGGCGGCCGCTGACCCGTGTGAGACCCCGGTGCGGCGCCGAGACCCGCGTGCGCGAGCCGGGGCCTCGGCCCCGGCCTCGGCCACTTCGTGGGGTCTCGGCGGCGACCGGGTGGTGCATGCTGGTGAGGATGACTGACACGCGCCCCCACCTCGACGACTTCGCCCGCTTCATCCAGGCCTCGCCCTCGTCCTTCCACGCCGCGGCCGAGGCCGCCCGCCGGCTCGACGACGCCGGGTTCACCGCCCTCGACGAGACCGCCGAGTGGCCCTCGGGCCCGGGCCGTCGCTATGTCGTGCGCGACGGCGCGGTCATCGCCTGGATCGAGCCGGCCACCGCGACGGCCACGACGCCGTTCCGCGTCGTCGGAGCGCACACCGACTCCCCCGGCTTCAAGCTGAAGCCCAAGCCGACGACCGGCACCCGCGGCTGGCTGCAGGCCGGCGTCGAGGTCTACGGCGGTCCGCTGTTCAACTCGTGGCTCGACCGCGACCTCGAGTTCGCCGGCCGACTGGTCACCCGCAGCGGCGAGACGCACCTGGTGCGCACCGGGCCGCTGCTGCGCTTCCCGCAGCTCGCCGTCCACCTCGACCGGGGCGTCAACGCCGAGGGCCTGAAGCTCGACCCCCAGCGCCACCTGAACCCCGTGGTCGGGGCGGGGCCGCTCGACGAGGCCGACGTCCTCGGCCACCTCGCCGGGTTGGCCGGGCTGACCGGAGCCGACGTGACCGGGTACGACGTGGTCGTGGCCGACACCGCGCCTCCTGCGGTCCTGGGGATGTCGGGCGAGCTCTTCGCCGCCGGGCGCATGGACAACCTGTCGTCGACCCACGCCGGTCTCGTCGCACTGGTCGAGACGGCGACCTCGGGCGTCGAACTCGACCACGTCGCCGTGTTCGCGGCGTTCGACCACGAAGAGGTCGGTTCGGCCACGCCGTCGGGTGCAGCCGGGCCGCTGCTCGAGGACGTCCTGGCCCGGGTCTCGGCCGGTCTCGGGGCGACGACGACCGATCACCGCCGGGCCCTCGCCGGGTCGTGGTGCCTGAGCGCGGACGCCGGGCACGCGGTGCACCCGAACTACCCCGAGCGGCACGACCCGGTCAACCAGCCGGTCGTCAACCGCGGGCCACTGCTCAAGATCAACGCGAACCAGCGCTACGCCACCGACGGGCTCGGGGCGGCCGAGTGGTCACGGGCGTGCGAGCAGGCGGGTGTGCCGTTCCAGGAGTTCGTCTCGAACAACTCGGTGCCCTGCGGCTCGACCATCGGACCGATCACCGCGACGCGGCTCGGCATCCGGACGATCGACGTCGGCATCCCGTTGCTCGGCATGCACTCGGCCCGCGAGTTGTGCGGCGCCGACGACCCGGCCTACCTGTCACGCGCCGCCGCCGCCTTCCTCGCGCCGGACGCGTAGGCGCCGGCGCGGACGGCCGCGGCCCTGCCCTGCCCTGCCCTGCCCTGCTCGAGGCGGTTCGCCGTGACATGACGGTCTGACATGTCACGGTAGTCTGGTGCGATGCACGAGGCGAATCGACTACGACTGGCGGACGTCGAGATCCGGTACGGGCGCCGACCGGTGGTGGCCGCTCCCGCACTCGAGATCGCCCGATCGTCCACGACAGCGCTCGTGGGAGCATCCGGCAGCGGCAAGAGCTCTCTGCTTCGCTGCCTGACGGGCCTCCAACGCCCTTCCTCGGGTCAGGTCTTCGTCGACGACCTCGATCTGACGTCCTTGTCCCCCTCCCGGCTCGCTCGGCGACGGCGAGAGCTGTTCGGCATCGTCCTTCAAGACGGCGGCCTCGTACCGTCCTTGTCGGCCTTGGACAACGTGCAGATCGCTCTCGACCTCCGCCGCATCCCGAGGTCGCGATCCACTGCCCGATCGACCCTCGCCGACCTCGGCCTGACCAGACTGGCCGACCGGCGACCCGACGAGCTGTCCGGCGGCGAGCGGCAGAGGGTCGCCTTCGCCCGGGTGCTGGCCCAACGGGCACCTTTCGCGACGTTGGACGAACCGACCTCGAGCCTCGACGCCGAGAGCCGCGCCGACGTCGTCCACGGCATCCGTGCGCTCGCGGCCGCGGGGTGCGGCACGGTGCTGGTCACGCACGATCTCGAGCTCGCCGCCAGCGTCGATGCCGTCGCGGCGATCACCGAGGGGCAGGTCGTCACGCATCTGACCCCGACGACGGCGTCGGACATCCGCCGACGGATGCGAGCCGTACACGACACACAGAGCGAGAGATGATCGGCCTCGCTCGTCTCGCCGGGGCCTCCCTGCGCATGCTCGCGACCGATCGGGCCACCTGGTTCGCCTACGGCGCCGTCGTCCTGGTCACCACCGTCGTCGCCGGCCTCGCCCTGACGGGTGTCGACTCGGCAGGCGGCGCGCCCGCCCCCCTCGGAGGCATCGTCCGCTCGTGGACGACTCCCGCGGCGTTCATGGCCGTCGTCGCCGGCACGACGTGCCTCGCCGCCGTGTCACGACTGACCCAGTCACAGTTCGACCCGACCCGTCTCGCCTGGGTGCCCTTGGGCGTCCTGCCGTGGCAGGGGCGAGCGCTCATCGCCCTCGAGACGGCCGTCGTGACGGTCGCGGCCGCCACGGGGGGTGTCGCCATCGTGATCGTGACGGCCACGGCCCTCAACCCCCTGACAACTCCCTGGGGTTCCCTCGTCCTCACCACGGGTCCACTGGTCACCGTCGGCACATCGGTCGTCGTCGCATTGTCACTGACCCCGGCGCTGGTAGGTGCGACGAGCCGCTTCCCGCCGCGTCCGCGACGGGCCAGGCTCGGCCGCGTGCTCGGTTGCGCGATCCCCGTCGCGGCCGTCGTGGTGCTCCTGGCCCTGATGCCGTCGACTTCGATGAGAGACGACGACGTGGCCGGGCTGGTGCCCTGGTCGCTCCTCCTCGTCGTCCTCGGCTCCGTCGCCGCGTCCACGATCGGCCCTGCGGCCTGCCGTCTCGCCGCCGCCGGGCTCGGTCTGGTTGCGCGGGGTACCCGATGGACCATTCCCCGACTCGCCTTCCAGGCCGTCGCGGACGGCGTCCGCCGCGATGGCGCGGGCATCTCGGTGCCGATGGTCGGCGTCGCCGTCCCCGGCGGACTCGCCGCCGTCTTCCTGGCGGGCGACGAGGCCCTCCGTGCGTTCGGTTCGCTGGTCACGTCGGAGACGACGATCAACTGGGCGGCCGTGACCGGTCTCGCCACGGCGCCCGCCCTCCTCGCAGCGGTCACGGGTGCACTCGTCTTCAGCCTGTCGGCCCCGATCCGTCGAGACACCGGGCGAGCACTGCTCGCCGCGGGAGCCGCCCCGGCGACCCTTCGGGCCATCGCCTCCTTCGAGGCCGTCCTGCTCTGGGCTCTCGGGGCCCTTGGCGCCGTCGCCGTGGTAGCGGTCTCGGCCTCACCTCTGTTGTCGGCCGCCCAGGCCGACCTCGGCACGTGGGCGGCCGTGATCGTGAACCCGGTCACCCTGTGCTGTTCCGGGCTCGCCCTCGTCGCACTGCTGATGGGCAGTTCGTTCGGCCGACGGTCGTGACCGGCGGCGGATCAGCCGAAGGCCTCCACCGCCGGTGCCCCGAGCGCCCAGGCCAGGATCGCCGGCCACTCGCCGTAGCCCGAGTCCGGGGTGAGGTGACCGCCTCGGGGCACGACGACGACCGGGGCGTCGACCCGCGCCTCCCACGTGTCGACCGGGCCGAGCGGCAGCCACTCGTCGTCGTCCCCGGCGACGACGACCGACTCGGCGTCGCCCCCGAGCGCGAGCCGCCGCCCGTCGAACAGCTCCCCGGCCACGAACGCGTGGATCGGCTGGCCGGCGATCAGCTCGGGCGACGGAGGCGCGACCAGCGCGACCCGGTCGGCGGACGGAGGCGCGACGCCGGCCCGCAGCCTCAACCAGAGCAGGCACGAGAGGCTGTGGCACAGCACCGTCACCGGACGGCCCGCGGGCAGGGCGGCCCGTTCGTGTCGCACCGCGGCGTCCCAGGCGGCGGGCGTGGGCTCGTCGGCGTCGGGCAGCTGCGGGTAGCGCACCACGTGTCCGCGGGCCTCGAGCTCGCCGGCGAGCCAGCGCTGCCAGTGCCCCTCGGGACGATGGTTCTGCCAGCCGTGCAAGATCAGGAAGGCCGTGGGCGGGGTCGGCGTCGGGGCGGTCGCGTCGGTCACGGTCCGATCATGCCCCGACCCGGCGTCCTCACGTGGCAGGGTCGACCCATGACGTCACACCCGTACCGCGCCCGGTTCGGCGACGGCTACGCCTTCGAGGGTGAGCCCACCCTCGACGGTCCGCCGCCGACCGGATTCCACGTGACGACGCGCAGTCGGGTGATCGGCCACGGCCGGGCCGCCTTCGAGGCCGCGGGGGACGCCGTGCTGCACTGGCAGGTGCACCGCGGCTCGGGCTTCGTGCCCCTCGAGGTGCCCGTCCGCGTGGCCGTCGGTGCGACGAGCGTCTGGGGCGTGACCCTCGGCCCCGTGCACCCACCGGTCGCCTGCCGGGTGTTCGCCGTCGTCCGGTCCGCCACCGACATCGGCTTCGGACACGCCGCCCTGGTCGGCCACCCCCAGCGCGGCTGGGAGAGCTACCGCGTGCACCACCACGACGACGACCGCGTCACCCTCGACATCCGCGTCGTCTGGCTCCCCGCCGCGTGGTGGATGCGGGCCGCCGGGCCGGCGTCCGCTTTCGCCCTCTCGCTGATCCTGCGGCGCAACCTCCGTGCCCTCGACGTCGTCGTGGCCTCCGCCTGACGGCACCGCGCCCTCACCGGACGGCCCGGTCACCCCTCCGTGGGGACGAGGAGGCACGGCTCACGAGAACAGGTCGTCGAGCCACCTCTGCCAGGCCGACCCGGTCGCGGCGGCGTCGGCCCCGTCGGCGAAGTCGTGGACGCTGACGCTCACCCCGGCCCCCCAGGCCTCCCGCCCGAAGACGCGGACGAGCGCGCTCGCGGTCCGCAGCCCCACGAACGACGCCGTGCGGTACGAGAGTCCCGCGGCGACCGGACCGACGCCGGGCAGGTCGACCACGACGGCGTCACCGACCTCGACGTCGTCGGCCAGGTCGAGGGCCTGCAGCACCCGGGCGGCCGATCCCGCCGCCCGCGACGACTCCGGGGCGTCGACGCTCGTGAACGTGGCCTCCCGGCCCCTGAACCACGCGACGTACTCGGCGAGGGTGTGCAGGTAGAAGTCGGTGTGCTCCTCGACGCCGGGCACCTGCCCCTCGTCGAAGACGCTCGAGTGCCGGTAGGTCAGCCGGGTCGCCTCCTCGGTGTCGTCGCCTGCCTCGAGGGCGAAGTCGAGCTCGTTGAACCAGCCGCCCTCGCCCTCCATGCGGTTGGCGTAGTGGCGACCCGGTCGCCAGGCCGTGACCACCCCGCCCGGCCCGGCCGCGCCTCCCACCCGGGGTTCGACCTCGCCGGGCCAGAGCCACCCGCCGGTGCCCGTGGTGACGGCGTCGAAGACCACGGCGGGAGAAGCGGCGAGGGTGACGGTCCGGACGATGTCGGCAGCGGGCACGATGACTCTTCTCTCGTCGAGGCGGGTGGGTCGGAGGCGGTGGGCCGCGGGTGGGACCCGGCGGGGTCAGCCTGCCACCGGGGACCCCGCCTGCGCCAGCGTCCCGGGCTCCGAGCCCACCGTGCCACACTGATCCGATGACCCCTCGACGTCGCCACGCCGGTTCGCCACGGCGTGCGGCCGCCCGCGACGCCTCGCGAGCGGGGGACGTCGACACGACCGTCACCGTGCGTCGCGTCGAGCGGGGCGACCTCTACGTGCGGGTCAACACGATCGGCGACACCGGCGACCGTCCGTTCGTCCTCGTGCCGGGCATCGGCGTCTCGTCCGACTACTTCGAGCGCCTCGCGCCGAACCTCAACGAATTCGGCCCCGTGCACGCTCTCGACCTGCCGGGCTTCGCCGGGGTGCCGCACCCGGGTCACGCCCTGAGCATCCGCGAGTACGCCGACCTCGTCGGCACCGCCATCGACGAACTGGGACTCCACGACCCGGTCGTCGTCGGGCACTCGATGGGCACGCAGATCGTCGTCGACCTCGCCGCGCGCCGACCCGACCTGTCGACCGTCGTGCTGATCGGGCCGGTGATCGATCCGGCCCATCGTCACGTGCTCGAGCAGGCGGTGCGGTTCGCCCGGGCCGCCTGGCACGAGCCCGGCCGGGTGAAGTTCCTGGCCCTGAGCGCCTACGTGCTCTGCGGGGTGCGTTGGTTCTCCCGCATCCTGCCGAAGATGATGACCTACCCGATCGAGCGGCACCTGCCGCAGATCGCCGCCGACACCCTGGTCATCCGGGGCGAGCACGACGCCGTCGCCCCGCGCGAGTGGGTGCGCCGCGTCGGCGAATTGTTGCCCGTGTCCCGCCTGTGGGAGATGCCCGGGGCCGCCCACTCCGTCATGCACGCCCACGCCGAAGAGGTCGCCAAGCTCTGCGTCGAGCACGCCCAGCAGCCGATCCGACACGACGAGGGCGTCGAGCTGCACCACTACGTCGATGCGGGGGACGGCGACGAGAGCGACGACTTCAGCCCCAGCCCGGCCGACTTCGTGAAGGCCGTGGGGGCGCGCCTGCGTTCGACCGCGGCGACCATGCGCGGTGACGACGAGGCCCTCGCGAAGGCCAAGACGGACCACGCCGAGTCGATGCAGGCGGCGTTCGACCGTCGCCAGGCCGAGAAGGCCGCGGCCGGCGCCGACCCCGACGACGGCCCGCACATCGAACCCACCACCGGCGGCGCGGACCGCTGACGGTACGGCTCGTCCCGGCCGCGCCGAGTCGGGGCGGGTCGGGTCGGGTCGGGTCGGGGCGGGTCGGGAACGCAGGAGGCGCGGGTCGCCTCGCCGCCGGACCCTCACGCCCCCGAGACGGTCAGCCCGATCAGCACGAGGTTGAGGGCCACGACGACGACCACGGCCACCCAACCGGCGATCCGCGTCCCGACGGCGTTGACGCCCGTGCCCATGAGCGACCGGTCGCTCGTCGCGACGACGAGGGGCACGAGGGCGAAGGCGATGCCGAAGCTCAGCACGACCTGGCTGAGCACGAGCAACCACGTCGGGCTGATGCCCGTCGCGAGCAGCACGAGGGCCGGGATCAACGTGACGACCCGGCGCACCATGAGCGGCACCTGCACGTGCAGCAGGCCCTTCATGATCTCGGCGCCCGCCATCGCCCCGATCGACGTGGACGCCAGACCCGACGCGAGGAGGCCGACGGCGAACAGGACGCCGATCACCGGTCCGAGCGCCGCCGCGATGGCCCGCTGGGCCCCGGGGATCGTGTCGGTGCCGCCCTGACCCGACAGGGTCGAGGCTGCGAGCACGAGCATGGCGATGTTGACGCCGCCGGCGACGAGCAACGCCAGCACGACGTCCCACCGGGTGGCCTTCAGCACGCGGGCACGATCCGCCCCCTCGGCCACGACGCCGTGGTGGTCGCGGGTGAGTGCGGAGTGCAGGTAGACCGCGTGCGGCATGACCGTCGCGCCGAGCATCGACGCGGCGAGCAGCACGGCCGTGCTGTCCTCGAAGCGGGGCACGAGACCGGCGAGCATGCCTCCGGCCGACGGCGGGGCGAAGAGCAGCCCCGCGCAGAAGCCGAGCGTGAGGACGGCGAGCAGGGCGATGACGACGGTCTGGAAGACTCGCCCGCTGCGGTACCTCGTGAGCAGCAGCAGGCCGAGCGAGACGAGGCCGGTGATCAGGCCCCCGACGACCAGCGGCACCCCGAAGAGCAGCTGGAGCGCGAGGGCTCCCCCGATGATCTCGGCGACGTCGGTCGCGGCCGCCACCAGCTCGGCCTGACCCCAGTACGCCAGCCGGAGGGGCCGACGACGGAGGCGCGTGCCCATCACCTCGGGCAGCGACCGACCCGTGACGATGCCGAGCTTCGCCGACAGGTACTGGACGAGCACCGCGATGGCGTTCGCGAGGACGAGCACCCAGAGGAGCGTGTACTGGTACGCCGCCCCGGCCGTGAGGTTGGCGGCGACGTTGCCGGGGTCGACGTACGCGATCGCGGCGACGAACGCCGGGCCGAGCAGGGTGCCGCGGGGTCGGGCGTGCACGACCTGCGGGGCACGGCCGTCACGGGGGTGGTCGGCGTCGGCACGGCGGGTGTCGGACGAGCTCATGCCTCGACCCTAGCAAGATTTCGGTGTCCCGAAACCTGGGTGTGAGGCATCCGTAACCCGCGCGCAGGCCGCACGCCGCGCCCGCACACCGAACGCCGCGCCCCAACGCCGAGAACCCCGTTCACGAAGACGAACCACGATTGATCGGGGTTCTTCTTCGCGAACGGGGTTCTTCTCGGTGATCGGCTACGTGCCCGATCGGACGAGCGGAGGTGTTACTCGGTGGCGGCGGTGATCTTCGCGACGCCGACGAGCATCTCGTCCTGGACGGCGTCGGTCCCGAAGGTCTCGTTCAGCAGCGACGCGGCGGCAGGGCTGACGTGCACCGTCGTGCCCTCGAGCACGGCGTTGCCGTCGACGACCTCGAGGGGCTTCAGCGTGCCACCGTAGAGGTTGAAGAGGTAGGCGTCTTCGGCGGCGACGGTGCCGTTGGCGGTCACGGTGCCGTAGAGCTTGCTCTCGCCCGGGTCGATGCGGAAGTCGGTGAGTTCGACGACGGTGCCGTCGGCCGAGGTCAGCGACAGGCCGGAGCCGTCGTGGTCGATCTCGCCCTGGACGTAGGGGCGCACGTCGCTGTCGGGGCCGTAGTAGTCGACGTTGCCGCCCGTGATCGGGAAGGCGAAGGTGCCGTCGGTGAAGGTCGCGGTGCCGACGACGCCGGGGGTCAGGCCCAGGCTCGTGAGGGCCTCGACGAAGGACGCGTCCACGGCGACCTGCGTGTCGACGCCGTTCGACAGATCCGGGATGGACGCCTCGGGCAGCATGCTCTCGCCGGGGCCGGGTTCACGGGTCTGGTTGACGGGGTGCGTCGGGGCCGTGTTGTTGCTCTCGGAGTCCGAGGTCGAGGCGCAGGCCGCGAGCGAGAACACGAGGGCGCCGGTGGCGACGACGCCGAGGACGCCTCGACCGAGGGAGGAACGGAAGGGGGTGCGCATGAATGGTCCTTGTCTGTGCTGCCCGGTGGGGTTGATCGGTGTTCGACGCCCGGGCCGCGTCGGATGGGGCGAGGGGGCGACCCGGCCGGGACGCCCCCTCGCGACGCTCAGTCCTCTTCGGAGAAGAAGCGGTCGACCTTGCGGTGGTACCGCTGACCCAGCAGGCCACCGAGGACGGCACCGGCGAAGCTCAGGACGACGACGAGGCCGAGGCCGATGAGACCGGCGAGGGACGACGACTGCAGGTCGTCCATCGAGGGCACGAACGGGTTCGGCGACGACGAGTCTCCGGTCTGGGTGCCGACGACGCCGACGACGATCGCCAGGACGATCGTGATGACCAGGCCCCAGAGCCAGGTCGCGAGCCCCTGCTTGAAGCCGCTGAAGCGGGCGATGCGCGACGCCGTGTAGCCACCGATGAGGTACCCGAAGAAGATGATCGCTAGCACCACGATGCCCGAGGTCAGCGCGAGCACGTCGGCGTTGTCGGTCGTGAAGCTGCGCAGGTCGGCCATGGCGGTCGAACCGGAGGCGACCCCGCCCCAGGCCGCGAGGACGCCGCCGAAGATCGTGATCATGACGAGGCCGAAGCCCGTCGCGGCGAACCAGCCGAGCAGGCCGGCGCCGAAGCGGATGCCGCCGAACTCCTCTTTCTGCTGGGCGAGCAGCTCACGGCGCACCGACACGTGGTCGATGCCCGAGTCCTTGACGAGGGGGTAGGCGTGGGAGCCGGTGTCGCGACCCGCGGCGGCTCCTGCGGCCGCGCCTCCGGCTGCCGCCGCGGTGGGCGCGACGGCGGTGGGGGCGTCCTGACCGAACGAGGGCTGACGCTCGGCCGCGGCGCGGTCGGTGGCGTCGCGTTCGGCGTCCGAGCGGTCGTCGACCCACCCGTCGTGCGAGGACGAGGAGGCGCCGGTCGCCGCGGTCGCGGACGCCGCGGTGGCCGTGTCGTCCCCTCGGTCACCGGTGGCGGGCTCGCCGGCGCGGGCGGCCTCGGCCGCACGGAGGGCCTCGTCGTCGTGCAGCGGACGGCGCGTGCCGTCCGAGGAGGCGGACCAGGCCCGCTGGGCGGGCTCGGTCGGCGCCACCATGGGAACCGCCTCGATGGGACGGCCGGTCGAGGCCGCGTCGCGGTCGGACTCCGAGAGGACCTCGGTGTCGCGGCGGTCGGCGTCGGTCGACGCGTCGGCGTCGGCGCGCTGGTCGGACCCGGTGTCGCCGGGGACGTACTCGGCGGGCACCGAATCGGGCAGCGCCTCCTCGTCGGACGACGCGGGAGCCTCGTGCGCGTCCAGGCCGGACGCCTCGGGGTTCGCGGGGGCCTCGGCGACGACCGGGCGGTCCTCGGCGTCGGCGACGGGGGCCTGCTGCGTCGGGGCGTCGGACCCGAAGTCGACGGCGGGCTGCTGCTGCGTCGGGGCGTCGCCGCCGAAGTCGACGGCCGGGGGCTGCTGGGTCGGGACCTCGGAGCCGTACGGCACCTCGGTCGGCTCGACCGTCTCGCCGGTCTCGTCGGACCGCGGGGCGTCGTTCGTGTCGCCGTACTGGGGATCGCGTCCCTCGTGGTCGGGGCGGTCGCGCCGCGGATCGTTCGCGTCGGTCATGGCTCACTCCTGTCGGTGGGGTCGTTCCCTGGATCTGTGATCCGCCTGAACGTTACGCCCGAACGGCACCCCGGGCCGGGAGCCCCCGCCCGTGCCCGCGGGACTCACGGGCGCGGACGAGCCGGTAGCGTGGACCGGACCGCCGAGCGACGAAGGACGACGACGTCATGACCGACACCAGCCAGACCCCCTCCGACCCGACCGCGACGGCCTCCGGCGCGACCGACTCCGCGGCGACGGGCCGCCGGGCCGCGGCGGCCGCCCGCACGCGACCGAAGGCCGACATCGCCCGTTCGTGGCTGCTCGTGCCGGGCACCGCCCCCGACCGTTTCGACTCGGCCCAGGCGTCCCGCGCCGACCAGATCGTCCTCGACATCGAGGACGCGGTCGACCCCGCCCGCAAGCCAGCCGCACGCGACGACGTCGTCGCCTGGCTCACGGGCGGCGGCGAGGCCTGGGTGCGCATCAACGACCGATCGACCGACTTCTGGTCCGACGACGTCGACGCCCTGATGGGCCTGCCCGGACTGCACGGCGTCATGCTCGCCAAGACCGAGGCGCCCGAACACGTCACCGAGACCTTCGACCGACTCGGAGGCGCGGTGCCGGTGCTCGCGCTCGTCGAGTCGGCCCTCGGCATCGAGGAGAGCCCCGCCATCGCCAAGGCCCGCGGAGCGTTCCGCCTCGCGTTCGGAAGCGGCGACTACCGCCGCGACACCGGCACGAGCGCCGACGACCTGGCCATGGCTTACCCCCGCTCCCGCCTCGTCGTGGCGAGCCGCATCGGCGGGCTGCCCGGCCCGATCGACGGCCCGACGGTGGGCAGCAGCCACCCCGTCCTGCGCGAGCAGTCCGGGGTCGCGGTCGCCCTCGGCCTCACCGGCAAGCTCTGCCTCGACGTCGAGCAGCTGCCCGTGATCAACGAGGTCATCAGCCCCACGCCGTCCGACGTCGCCTGGGCCCAGGACTTCCTCGCCGACTTCGAGGGACGCGGCCGGGTCATCCGCGACGGCAGCGACCTGCCCCGCCTGGGCCGGGCCCAGAAGATCGAGAAGCTCGCCTCGGCGTTCGGGGTGCAAGCCGCGAACTGACGGCTCGACGGAAGGAGGCGCGTCCCACTCGGGACGCGCCTCCTTTCTTTTTGCCCGGATATCTGGCAGACCGTTGACAGACGATAGTCAACGACATATCTTTTACACATCGCGACAGCACGTCGCGACCTCGATCTCTTCCCCCCGACCCGAGAGGAGTACCCCATGGGTACCGACTTCACCCCCGAGAACCACGGCGACCCCCGTCGCCGGCACCACAACTCCCCCGACGCCCGACACGACCCGATGGGCCGCGGCGAGGGTCACGGCCGCTTCGGCCGTCCGTTCGGCCGCGGGTTCCGCCCCGGTCCGGGCTTCGGCGGCTTCGGCCCCGGTTTCGGCCCCGGCGGCCCGGGCTTCGGTCCCGGCGGCTTCGGACCGGGCCGCGGAGGACGCGGCCGGGCACGACGCGGCGACGTGCGCCTCGCGATCCTCTCGCTGCTGTCCGACGCCCCGTCGAACGGCTACGGCCTGATCAAGGCGATCGCCGAGCGCACCGACGGCACGTGGAAGCCCAGCCCCGGCTCGGTCTACCCCACGCTGCAGCAACTCGTCGACGAAGAGCTCATCTCGTCCGACGAGACCGCGACCAAGAGCGTCTTCACGCTGACCGACGCGGGCCGGGCCCACGTGGCCGAACACGCCGACGAGATCGAGAAGGCCTGGGCCGCCACGGCGGACGACGCGAGCGACACCGACCGCGAGTTCCAGACCAGCCTCATGAAGCTCATGGGCGTCGTCAAGCAGTTCCACCACGACGGCAGCGACGCCCAGCGGGCCGCCGCCACCGCCAAGCTCGACGAGGCACGCCGCGCGCTCTACACGATCCTGGCCGACTGAGCCCCGGCGGGCCGGGGCTCGGCCGACCGAGCCCCGGCGGGCCGTCCGCCGGTGGCGGCCGGACCGATGTCGGGGGCCGTCGGCATGATGGGGCCACGAGCACGACGACCCCGCCGGAGGCGCACATGAGCACCGCAGACGACCCCACCACCGCGAGCACCGCCGACCTCGCGCAGGCGGGGTACGACCCGTCCTTCCTCACGGTCGACGTGCCCCTGCCGGCCGTCCACGCCACCGTCCGCGAGCTGCCCTACGTCCACTTCACGGTGCTGCTCGACCCCGTCCGGCGGTTGGCCGCCCTGACGGCCGTCAACATCGACGGGTCGTCGCTGGTCGACCTCGGCCGGGGCGACGACTGGCACCTCGACGAGCGCGTGCCCGACGACGAACAGACGGGTCCCGAGGTGTACGCCTCGAACGACCTCGACCGGGGGCACCTCGTGCGTCGGCGCGACCCGGTCTGGGGCGAGCGAGCCGTCGCGGCCGCGGCGAACGTCGACACCTTCAGCTTCACCAACGCCGCACCCCAGGCCGCCGAGTTCAACCAGTCGAAAGAACTGTGGCTCGGCCTCGAGGACCAGGTGCTGCAGTACGCCTCCACGCATCGGCAGCGGCTGACGGTCTTCACGGCGCCCGTGCTGCTCGACGACGACGCGCCCTACCGCGGCATCCGCCTGCCCCGTCGGTTCTTCAAGGTCGCGGCCTGGACGACCTCCGACGGCGGTTCGTTGCGCAGCGCGGCGTACCTGCTCGACCAGTCCCCCGAACTCGACGGCGTCGACCTCGAGGCGGCCTTCGCCCGCGCGCACGAGCAGGGCGACCCGCCGCCCCTCGGGCCGTACCGCACCTACCAGGTGCCCGTCCGCGACATCGCCGAGATGACCGGTTTCGACCTCGCCCAACTCGCCGAGGCCGACACGCTCCGGCCCGTGCCCACGATCGAGCCGCCGGACGGCATCCGCGCGGGGTGGGTGCCGCTGACGTCGGTCGACCAGCTGTCGTTCTGACCGCCAGGCGACGCGACCCCGGCTCGTCCAGGCGGCTCGCATCGGGCCGTGCCAGCATTCTCGGGCCATGGCACCGAACGACCGAGATCCCGTCGACCCCACAGACGCCCCGTCACCCCTGCCGCCCGAGATGCCGCGCAGCCTGACGGTCCTGCGCGACGAGGACGCCCCACCCGTGCGGGCCACACCCTGGCGAGAGGTCCGGGTGGACTTCTTGGTGCCGACCACCTCGACCGGTGCGGCCTCCGGCGTCCGGCACCTGCTCGACGAACCCGAACTGCACTTCTCACCCGGGCTGCGCCAGGGGACGCTCGCCCTGATGCCCCGACGGTCGGCACTCCTCCGCGTCGTGCTCGCGTGGGAGTGGTCGGTCGAGGCAGCGTCGTTCGCCGTGCACTCCTTCGAGCCCGAGCCCTTCTCGTCCGACGAACGAGACGCCCTCGAGGCATGGTTGCGGGCGACGGCGCGGCGGTTGCAGCTGTTCGACGGCGCCCTCGCGCGTGCCGTCGCCCGGGTCGACCACGACGTGGTCCGAGGCGTCGACACGAGCTCTCCCGAGGCCTCGCTGGCCGGCGCCGCCGCTGCGGCCCGGGCGGCAGCCCCTGCGGCCGCGGGTTCGCCCGCCTCGGGCCCGGTCGGGGGCCGTCCGGTGCCCCACCACTCCGACCCGGTCGACCTCTCGGCGGCCGGGCCCGCCGCCACGACGATGCGGACGGCCACCCTCGGGACGAGACTCGCCTCCCCCGCCGTCGGCGCCGCCCACCCCGTGGTCGACGTCACCCTGCCGGACGCGAGCGACCCCGGCTGGGAGGTCTTCGTCGACGCCCTGAGCCGCCAGACCCTCGGTTACCGTCGCACCCTCGACGACGGCGGCAGCGCCTACGCGTTCACCTACCTCGTCGCCGACGACGTCGACGACGTCACGCCCGACGACCTGGTCGACTGGCACGACGAACACATCCAGCGGCAACTGCTCGTCGAGGACGCCCGCCAGGCGTACGTGCACCTGCTCGCCGGGCTCGAGCCGCCCGTCTCGGTGCAGTACACGGTCTGACCGACGCGGCGCGCGCCTCCCGGGCAGGCAGTCGGGTCAGGGGGCGACGTCGACGATGGCGACGAAGCGGGTGCCGACGCCGTCGACCTCGGCGCGCACGACGCCCGGCTCGGGCTCGGGCAACTCGTCCGCACCGTGGTCGTCGCAGCTGAGGTAGGTGTACTCGGGCCACCACTTCTTGGGGCGAGCCGCCTCGTGGTAGCCGCAGACGACGCACTCCAGTTCGACCCAGACCGGCTTGCCCGTGCGGTTCGCCCTTGACTGCACCAGCCAGGCCGGCGGCGTCCGCTCGATCGCGACGAGTTCGTCGACCGTCATCTTCGGCGGCAGGCCGTGGCGCTTGGCCATCTCGAGCGGGATGTCCAGTCGCAGGGCGGCGTCTCGTCGCGTGATCACCCGCACACGCTACCCGTCCGCCCCCACCCCTCGCGAGCACCGGCGCTGTTGCCACGCGCAACACACGCCGTCAAGTCGGCCAGAGTGCCGACTTGCCCCCGAACGAGGGCCAGGCGGAAGCTCGACCCAGGCGGCACGTGTCCGATCCACCCGGTCGGTCGATCACCGGACCGCCCGGCAGGCACCATCCGACACGCACCACACGAACCAAGGGGAACCACATGAAGACCTCCGTCGCCGCCGCCCTCACCGCCGCAGCCCTCGTCGTCGGATCGCTCGGGGTCTCGACCTCGGCCGTCGCCGCCGGGCCCGTCGACACCATCCGGTCGACGGACGTCGTCGGCGGCGAGAAGGCTCCCACGACGCCGTGGGCCGTGCAGCTGGTCTTCCGGACCGGCGGCACCGCGAGCTACGCCTGCACCGGCGAGCAGATCAACGCCAGCTGGGTGCTGACCGCCCGCCACTGCATCGACGGCGTCACCTCGATGCAGGTGTACCACTCGAACAGCACGACGAACCCGGGCACCGCGATCGCCGTCGACCGCGTCGCCGCCGCCCCCGCGGGCGACATCGCGCTCGTGCACCTCGGCCAGCCGAAGGCGCTCGGCAGCTACCCGACGCTGAACCTCGGGTTCCAGGCGACGTCGTCGGGCAGCGGCACGATCATGGGCTACGGCCTGCGCGCGAACTCGGTGCAGTCCGACGGCCTGTACCAGGCGACGGTGGGCCTGACCGGCCGCAGCACCGACGCCTACGGCGGGGCCGCACAGCACCTGACCGGCACCACCGGCGCGGCGAACCACGGCGACTCGGGTGGCCCCCTGATCGTGGGCGGCCAGATCGTGGCCGTCTGCTCCACCGGCGACGAGGCCGACCCGGGCGCGAACACCCGCGCCGGCTCGAACTACGCCGTGCTGTCGCAGAGCGCGACCTGGATCCGCTCGACCGCAGGCCTCTAGTCCGCGACCTCGGGCGGGTCCGCCGGCGACGGGCGGCCTCGGACGCAGGGCCCGTACGGACACGCCCACCCACGGAACGCAGGAGGCGCGCCCCGGTCACGCGACCGGGGCGCGCCTCCGTCGTCGTGTCGACCCGCGCCTCCTCGGGGGGGGCGTCGGCCGCCGGACGTCAGACGATCGGCTTCTCGAAGCAGATCGACTGCGGGATGGTCGTGACGTAGGGCTCGTAGGTCGGGATGCGGGTGAAGCCGATCTTCTCGTAGAGGGCGACGGCGTCGGGCTGACGGTCCCCGGTCTGCAGGATGAGCCGGCGGGCACCGCCCTCACGGGCGACCGCCTCGAGCTCGGCCATCAGCAGCCGGCCGATGCCGCGGCCGCGCTGACCGTCCGCGACGATCACCCGCTTGACCTCCCATTCGCCGTCCCGGCTCTGCACGAGGGCGTGGCCGACGGGCGTGCCGCCGTCGGCACCGTCGTCAACGACCACCAGCACGGTGGCCAGCACGTTCGACGGGTGCACCGTGAGGGCGGCGTTCCGGGCCTCGACGACGTCGACGGGTTCGACGACGTCTCGGTGGTAGCGGACGGTCATCTCGGCGTCCATGGCGTCGCGCAGGGCGACGGCACGGGGATCGTCGAAGGCGACGCGTTCGAGATGCAGCGGGGGCAGGGCGGAGGGAGCGGTGTTCGTCACCAGACGATTCTGCCCCCTCGTGGGGTGCCTAGAGTCGCACGCCCCGCGCGGCCATGAACGGCACGGGGTTGGTCGAGGCGCCGCCGACGCGGGTCTCGAAGTGGAGGTGGCAGCCGGTCGAGTTGCCGGTCGAACCGACGAGCGCGATCAACTGGCCCGCGACGACGCTCTGCCCGCGGGACACCTTGATGCCCCCGTTGACGATGTGGCCGTACGCGGTCGAGACGCCGCCGCCGTGGCTGACCTGGATGTAGTTGCCGTAGCCGCCGGTCAGGCCCGCGAAGGTGACCGTCCCGGAGGTCGCCGCGTAGATCGGGCTGTTGCAGCCGGGGGCCAGGTCGATGCCGTCGTGCATGCGGTACACGCCGGTCACGGGGTTCACGCGCATGCCGTAGCCGCTCGACATGTACCCGGCGCTGGGGCGCACCCAGCCCGAGCCGCTCGAGGCACCGCCACCGCCGGACGAACCGCCGCCGGCGGACGGGGCGGGCGCGGGTGCGGAGGGCGTCGAGGGCCGGGCAGCGGCGGCCGCGGCAGCCGCGGCGCGCTGCTGACGGAGCGCCTCGGCCTGGCGGGCGGCCTCGGCGGCAGCGGCGGCCTTGCGGGCCTCTTCGGCCTGACGCGCGACCTCGACGCCGGTGGCGTAGTCGGCCTCGGTCTGCAGGCTCTGGTCTTGCAGCACGGCGAGCTGGCCCTGGAGGCGCGACTCGTTCTCCTGCTGGGCGGCGACGGCGGCCGCGGCCGCGTCGGACGCGGCCTGGGCCTCGTCCATCGAGACCTGGGCGGCTCCCTGCAACTTCACGAGCGCGTCCGAGGCGACCTTGGCCTGGTCGGACAGCGACTGGGCCACGTTGCGGTCGTTCACGGCCTGCTGACGGATGCCGTCGGTCTGCTCGGTGAGCTTGCTCATCGCGCCGAGGCGGTACAGCAGGTCGTCGGCCTGCTCGGTGTCGCCCACGAGCTGCGACGAGACGTCACCGCCACCGGTGCGGGCGAGCTGGGCCGAGACCTGACCGGCGCGCTGTTCGCTGGCGTCGGCCACCGCAGCCTTCTCGTCGGCCTGCGACTGCAGTTCGGCGAGCTTGGCGGCACCGGCGTCGGCGTCGGCCTGGGCCTGCTCGAACTCGGCACCGAGACGTTCGGCCTCGGCCTGGGCGGTGGTGGCGTCGCTCGCGAGCTGGTCGAGCAGCCCCTGGATGCGGCTGACCTCGGAAGCCTTCGCCGACTCGCTCGACCGGGCCGCCTGGACGTCGTCCCACGTCGGGTACGAGGCGGCCTGTGCGGGCGAGCCCCCGAGCACCGCGCCCGACGCGACGAGCGTGAGGCTGAGCAGCACCGTCGCCACGGCGGCGGCGACGCCCTGACGGCGGGGCAGGGACACGGGCGAAGTCACGGAGGAGCACCTATCTGTGGTCGGTCCTGAGCCCGCTGGACGCGCCGGATCGACGGTCGTCGGGGGTGGGGAACCCGCTCAGCCTACGGGCGGAACCGGGAAGGGTAAACCCGCACCTCAGGGTTTCTCGTCATCGGCATGTCCCCAGTCAGGGGTTCACAGGGGGATGCACGACATGACTCCAGTCACATCCTTCACACGATCTGTACCCCGATCGACGAGGAGGCGCGGGTCGGCGACACCCGTCGCCCACCGCGACGGGCATCGCCGTTCCGGGCCGGGCCGGGGCCGGGCCGGGCCGGGCCGGCCATCGGGCACCCGGCACCGGGCACGGGCGCCGAGCCGCCAGGCGGGTCAGTCGACGAAGGCCGAGTTCAGACGGTGGAGCGCCGCGGCCAGCGCGTCGACCTCGGCGGCCGTCCATCCCTCGAGCCGGTCGGCCAGTGCGGACCGGTTGGCGTCGACCGATCGGGCGAGCAGGTCACGACCACGGGCGGTCAGCGTGAGCGCCTGGCCGCGGCGACCCTCGACCGCGGCCCCCGCGCCGGGCTCGACCAGGCCCAGCTCGACGAGTCCGCCGAGCTGGCGCGAGACGGTCGAGCGGTTCAGCCCGAAGTCGGCGGCGATGTCGGTGGCGCGGCAGCCGGGGTGGGTGGCGATGAAGGTGACGAGAGAGTGCTCGACGAACGACAGCGGGGCACTCTTGTGCCGGGCACGGGCGACGGCCCGTCGGGACACGGTCTCGAGCTCCGAGTAGACCGTGTCGATTCCTCGATGCCCCCGCTGGTCCGTCACGTGTTCAGCCTAACGGCGGGTGGTCGGGAACACCGAGGGGGTCGTTTGTGTTGCATAATGCAACTGTAGACCGACGGGCAACGGCGCCCCCGACCCCGAGGAGCCCCGTGACGACCACCGACCTGACCCTGCACCGCCCGGACGACGGCGCGCGCCCCGACCACGACCCGTTCCGCGCCGACGCGCTCCGGGGGCGGGACGACCGACCCGACCCGCGCCTCCACCGGGCTCACCAGCACGCCGGGCCCACGACCGCGCGCCGCCCGCGTCCCGACGCCGCGGCCTGGCGGTCCCTCGGCCTGCACGTGCTCATCCCGCTCTTCCTGGCCACCGGCATGGCCCTCGCCTACCTCGGCGCCTTCGGCCACCCGACCCCGCACCACGTGCCCGTCGCCGTCGTGGGCAGCTCGGCCCAGAGCGAGGTCTTCGCCCAACAGCTCAACGACGCCGACCCGGACGCCCTCGACGTGCGCACCGTCGCCGACGCCGACGCGGCACGCAGGCTCATCACCGACCGCGAGATCTCGGGTGCGTTCGAGGTGGGCGCCACCGACGCGACGCTGTACGTCTCGTCCGCCGCGTCGGACACGACCGCGAGCGTCCTGCAGAAGGTGTTCGGTCCGGTCGCCTACCGACTCGGGCTGCCCCTGAAGGTCGACGACGTCGTCCCGAGCGGCGAGGGCGACCCGACCGGACAGGGCCTGTTCTTCCTGCTCGTCGCCCTGAGCGTCGGCGCGTACGCGAGTGCCGCAGCCATCTCGGCGGCGAGCGCCCGGCTGGGACTCGGCTCGCGCCTCCTCGCCGGGGTCGTCACGGCGGCCGTGATCGCGGCGATCGGCACCGTCGTGGTCGGCCCCGTCTACGGCATCGTCACGACCGGCCTCTGGGGCGTCGCCCTCGTCAGCTGGTTGTACGTGACCGCCGTCGTCGTGATCGGCATCGGCCTGCACCCCCTGCTCCGCCACTGGACGACGCCGGCCCTGACCATGCTCTTCGTCATGCTGAACTTCACCAGCTCGGGCGGAGTCTTCTCGTCGCAGCTCGTGCCGCCCTTCTTCGGCGCGTTGGGCGCCTTCTGGAACGGCTCGGCCTGGCTGCACGCCACGCAGTCGATCGTGTACTTCCCCGGCCAGGGATGGGGCCGGGCCGGTCTGACGCTCGCACTCTGGCTGGCCGCGGGGCTCGCCCTCGCCGGACTCACCCACCTCTGGAGCGTGCGCCGCACCCGGCTCGCGAACGAGCGCGTGGCCGTCCGCGAGGACGAGGAGGGCATCGCCGCCTGAGCCGCAGGGCGTCGGGGACGCCGGGGACGCCGGGCGCGGCGGTGACGAGTGCGACACCGGGCCCCGGGCCCGCCGGGCACGCGTGCGAGACTCGACCGGTGACGACGACGCACGAGACCCTCCGGCCACCCCGACGCGACGAGCGCAACTGGGCCGACAGCTTCAGCTACGGGGCGACCCGGGTCGTGCAGCCGACCACGATCGACGAGCTGAGCGAGCTCGTCGCCGGGGCCCCGCGCATCCGGGCCCTGGGCACGCGCCACTCCTTCAGCGACGTGGCCGACGGACCGGGGTTGTTGGTCTCGACCACGGCGTTGCCCGCCGACCCGGTGATCTCGGACGACGGCCACGGCGTCACCGTCGGGGCCGGCACGAACTACGCCGTCGTCGCGCAGCACCTCGACCGACACGGACTCGCCCTGCTGAACATGGGCTCGCTGCCGCACATCTCGGTGGGTGGAGCGATCGCGACCGGCACCCACGGCTCGGGACTCGGCCTCGGGAGCCTGTCGAGCGCGGTGTCGGCCCTCGAGATCGTCGGGCCCGACGGGTCGCTCCGGACCGTGCGTCGTGGACAGCCGGGCTTCGACGGCAGCGTCGTGGCCCTGGGCGCCCTCGGCGTGGTGGTCCGGGTGACCCTCGACGTCCAACCCGGGTTCCGCATGCGACAGGACACCTACGTCGACCTGCCCTGGTCGAGCGTCGACGACCACCTGGTGGACGTCATGGGAGCCGGGTACAGCGTCAGCTTCTTCCACGAGTTCGACCACCGCATCCGCGAGGTGCTGGTCAAGTCGCGCGTGCCCGACGGCCTCGCCGACGTGTCGATGCCCCGTGACCTGTGGGGCGCCCGCCCCGCCCCCGTCGACGAGCACGCCGAGGTCACCGGCACGAAGTCGACGCCGATGGACGGCAGCGTGGGGTCGTGGGCCGACCGGTTGCCGCATTTCCGCATCGACGCCACCCCGTCCGTGGGTTCCGAACTGCAGAGCGAACACTTCGTCGCCCTCGAAGACGGTGCGGCCGCCCTCCGCGCCGTACGACGCGTCGGCGACGAGCTACGCCCGCACCTGCACACCTGCGAGACCCGCACCGTCGCGGGCGACCCGCTCTGGTTGAGCCCGACACCTCAGGACAGCCTGGGCATCGCCTTCACCTGGAAGAAGCACCCCGCCGAGGTCGCGGCCTTGATCCCCCGGGTCGAGGAGGCGCTGGCCCCGTTCACCCCGCGCCCCCACTGGGGCAAGCTGTCGGCCCTGCCGCACGCGGCGATCGTCGCGGCCTACCCGAGACTGACGGATTTCGCCGACCTCGTGCGCGAGATCGACCCCGAGGGCAAGTTCGGCGGCCCGGCCGTGGAGCGCCTGCTCGCCTAGCTGCGACGGCGTGGAGCGCGTGCGCGCCTAGGCGCGACAGGTGGTCGACGGGTCGGGCCTGGAATCCGGCCTCGGGTCGGGCACCGGATCGGGCTTGGGGTCGGGCTTGGGGTCAGGCTTCAGTAGGACTCGCCGGTGGGGTCCGCCGCCTCGAGGTCGAGCAGCTCGGCCCCGCCGACGGGCAGGCCCTGCCAGGTCTGCAGGCGCCAGCCGCCCTCGACGCTGCCCTCGAGGGTGACGACCCCCGTGTTCTCGAGCAGGTGCTGACGGATGAACTCGTCGTCGGCGTTGACCGCCCGCGAGCCGACCCAGGCCCGGATGGCCGCACCGTGACTGACGGCCGCGACCGTCTCGTGCCCGTCGCCCTCGGCCCCGGCGATCAGGTCGGCCAACGCGGCGTCGTACCGCGCGTAGAACTCGTGCCCGTCCTCGGAACCGGGCACCCGGACGTCGAGGTCGCCCGATGCCCAGGAGAAGACGCAGCCGACGTAGGCCGTGACCGCCTCGGTGTCGCGTCGGCCTTCGAGGTCGCCCGCCTTCACCTCGCGCAACCCGTCGAGCACCGTCGGCGCGAGGCCCCGGGCGGCGGCCAGGGGAGCCGCGGTGAGCTGCGTCCGCACGAGCGTGCTGACGGCGAGGGCACCGATCGTCTCGTCGGCGAGGGCGGCGGGCAGAGCCTCGGCCTGCCGTCGACCGAGGTCGGTGAGCCCGACGCCGGGCGCGACGGTGCCGAGGACGCCCTCGACGTTGTCGGGGGTCTGACCGTGGCGGATCAACAACAGGCGCATGATCGTCAACCCTACGGTGGACCCCCGACACCGGCGGTCGGTCAGGCGTCGGGCCAGAGGCGACCGGCGTCCACGACGACGTCGGCCCGGGCGCGGGTGGCCCGCACGAGCCGGGCGTTCGCCTCGTCGGGACCCGCGGCCCAGGCCTCGGCGGCTCCGGGCGTCATGCCGAAGCGGACGTGGCGGGCGACGAGCCAGCGCCGTCGCCGCTCGGCCGGGGTGTCGACGAACCACACCTCGTCGAACGTCGCGCGCAGCGCGGGCCAGGGCGTGATCTCGGCCAGCAGGTAGTTCCCCTCGCTGACCACGACCTCGACGGACGGATCGACCTCGACCGCGCCGCCGATCGACTCCTCGACGCCCCGGACGTACTCGGGTGCCCACACCGTCCCCGACCGGGACCGCAGCCGCTCGAGCAGGGCGAGGTAGCCGTCGGCGTCGAAGGTGTCGATCGCGCCCTTGCGGTCGAGGCGGCCGAGCCGGGCCAGGGTGGCGCCCGCGAGGTGGAACCCGTCCATCGGCACGACCACGGCCCTCACCCCGACCCGCGTGAGCCCCTCGACGACGGCCGCGGCGACCGTGCTCTTGCCGCCGCCGGGCTCGCCGGCGACGCCGATCAGGGTGCGGACGGACGTCGGGGCGGGACCGCCGGGGGACGCGAGGCCCGCGGAGGAGCCGCGCCGCGCCTCCTGCGTCCGGGCGTGGACCGCCAGGGCTCGGGCGACGAGGTCCTCGACCGAACCGAGCGGCGTACCGGTCACTCGGGGCGGCCGGCCGAGCCCGGACCGGTGCCCGCCTCGTCGCCGACGTCCGCGGTCCGCAGCTCGGTGAGGGCCGCCTCACGCCGCGACCGGCGCCAGGCGAGCAGGGCGTGCAGGGCGATGGGCACGACCGACAGCACGACGAGCACGACCGCCAGCACGTCGATGTGGTCGCGGATGAACGGGATGCCGCCGAGCAGCGAGCCGAGCACCGTCATGCCCACGGCCCAGAGGAAGGCGCCGGTCACGTTGAAGAGCAGGAACCTGCGGTACCGGTAGCCCGCGGTCCCCGCGGCCAGCGGGACGTAGGTGCGGACGATCGGGACGAACCGACCGAGGATCAGGCTCGTGCCGCCGTACTTCGCGAAGAAGGCCTCCGCACGCTCGAGGTAGGCCGTCTTCAGGATGCGGGCGTCGTCCTTGAACAGGCGTCGGCCGAAGCGGTTGCCGAGGAAGTAGCCCACCTGGTCGCCGAGGACCGCGGCGACGAAGGCGCAGAGGGCGATCACCCAGACCTGCAGCCCCAGCGCCTCGTGCAGCACGCCGGCGGTGAAGAGCAGGGAGTCGCCGGGCAGGAACGGGAACAGCACGCCCGACTCGATGAAGACCATCAGCGAGATGCCGGCGAGGGCCCAGGGCCCCAGGGCGGGCAGCAGCTCGTCCGGGTTGAACAGGACGAACCCCCCGCCGGTGGAGGCGGGCAGGGCGGCGAGCAGGGTGTCGGCGATCACGAGGGACGACTGTAACGGGTCGACCCCGGGACGCGGCGTCCACCGAGCGGACCACTGGCACATCCACCGGTCTCGGCCGGGCGGGGGATGCCCCCGGGCGCACCGCGCCCCTAGCCTGGGGCGATGCGGACACCCCTCAGCATGCCGACGACAGGACGCACGCGATGATCGAAGCCCGGAACCTCACCAAGATCTACGGAGACAAGCGCGCGCTCGACGACGCCACCTTCACGGTCCGACCCGGCCTCGTCACCGGGTTCCTCGGCCCGAACGGCGCCGGCAAGTCCACCACCATGCGCATGATCGTCGGGCTCGACCGCCCCACCAGCGGCAGCGTCACGGTCAACGGCAAGCGGTTCGCCGACCACGCGGCCCCCCTGCACGAGGTCGGCGTCCTGCTCGACGCCAAGGCCGTGCACACCGGTCGCAGCGCCCACGACCACCTGCTCGCCATGGGCGCCACGCACGGCATCGGCAAGAAGCGCGTCGACGAGGTGATCGCCCTGACCGGCCTCGAGTCGGTCGCGAAGAAGCGCGTCGGCGGGTTCTCGCTCGGCATGGGCCAGCGCCTCGGCATCGCCGCCGCGCTGCTCGGCGACCCGGCCACCGTCATCCTCGACGAACCCGTCAACGGCCTCGACCCCGAGGGCGTCGTCTGGGTGCGCACCCTGGCCCGCTTCCTCGCGAGCGAGGGTCGCACCGTGTTCCTCTCGTCGCACCTGATGAGCGAGATGGCCCAGACCGCCGACCACCTCATCGTGCTCGGGCGCGGCAAGGTGCTCGCCGACTCCCCCATCTCGGACGTCATCTCGCAGGCGTCGGGCGACGCCGTGCGCGTCCGCAGCCCGCACGCCGACCACCTCGTCTCGCTGCTGCAGGGGCCGGACGTCGCCGTCACGGCCGTCGAACCCGGCGTGGTCGAGTTGCGCGGCATCACCGCCGAGCGGGTCGGCGACCTCGCCGCCTCGTCCGGCGTCGTGCTGCACGAGCTCACCCCGCTGGTCCGCTCGCTCGAGGACGCGTACATGACCCTCACGCAGGACTCCGTCGAATACCACGCAGGAGGCGCGGCGCGAGGCAGCCACGTCGCCCCCGACACGCAGACCCCCCAGGGAGCGACCCGATGACCGCCACGACCCCCACCCGTCACCGCGACCGACCCGTGCGCCCGACCTCGAAGCTCACCTTCGGCGGCGTGCTGCGCAGCGAGGTCATCAAACTGCGTACGCTCCGCTCGACCTGGTGGTGCCTGGCGATCATGGTCGTCATCATCGTCGGCTTCGGTGCCCTCTTCGCCCTGAGCGCGGGCCTGTTCCAGGCCGGCGAGGCCAGCACCGAGCAACAACAGCAGATCGTCGCGCAGTCCGTCTCGGTCGGCGTGGTGTTCGGCCAACTCGTCGCGTCGATCCTGGGCGCTCTCGTCATCACCGGTGAATTCGGCACGGGCATGATCCGGTCGACCTTCGCCACGGTGCCCAAGCGCCTGCCCGCGGTCGTCGCCAAGCTCGTCGTCGTCGCGCTGACGCTCTTCGTGGTGTCGCTGGTCGCCCTCGTCCTGACCCTGCTGATCAACAGCGCGATCCTGCCGTCGAACGACATCACGGTCGACTTCGGCGACGGTGCCCTCTGGCGCAGCGTGGTCGGAGCCGCGGCCTCGATCGCCTTCATCGGCATGATCGCCTTCTCGCTCGGGGCGATCATCCGCAACGGCGCCGGCGCCATCGCGGCCTCGGTCGGCCTGGTCTTCGTGCTGCCGATCATCGTGCAGATCTTCACGGCGTTCGTCGACGCCGCCTGGGTCTACACACTGGCCGAGATCATCCCGCCGAACGCCGCCGCCCGGCTCTACGACTACGTCGTCTCCGGCCAGTCGGCCATGGCCCTGCCGAGCCCCGACGGGGCCCTCGTCCTCGAGCCGTGGAGCGCCCTGCTGGTGCTCGTCGGCTGGGTCGTCGTGCTCTTCGGTCTGGCGCTCGCGCTCGTGAAGCGACGCGACGTCTGACCGACGGGCATCGCGCCTCCTCGGGGTGACGGCGACGCGATCGGACGGATCGGGAAGAACCGGACCGTCTCGTACGTTCGGTCGCACAGGCACACCGCCGTCACCTCCGAGGAGCCCCATTTGAGCATCGACCCCTCTCCCCCGACGACCGTCGGCGACAGCCGAGCCGGCGAGAGCCGAACCGGCGACACCGCGACGACGGGCGCCGACGGCGACCAGGCCGGCACCGAAGCGCGCAACAAGCTCGTCATCGGGCTGCTGCTCGTGTCGGCCTTCGTCGTGATCCTCAACGAGACGATCATGGGCGTCGCCCTGCCGAGCCTCACGCGCGACCTCGACATCACCGTCACGGCGGGCCAGTGGCTGACCACGGGCTTCATGCTCACCATGGCCGTCGTCATCCCGATCACGGGCTTCCTGCTGCAGCGCTTCAACACCCGCCCGGTGTTCATCACCGCGATGAGCCTCTTCAGCCTCGGGACGGCCATCTCGGCGATCGCTCCCGGCTTCGGCGTGCTGCTGCTCGGCCGCGTCGTGCAGGCCTCGGGCACGGCGATCATGATGCCGCTGCTGATGACCACCGTGCTCACCCTCGTGCCGCCGGCCACACGCGGCCGCACGATGGGCAACATCTCGATCGTCATCTCGGTCGCACCGGCCATCGGCCCGACGATCTCGGGCGTCATCCTGAGCGTGCTCGAGTGGCGCTTCATGTTCATCCTCGTGCTGCCGATCGCCCTCGTGGCGCTCGCGCTCGGTGCCGCCCGCGTCAAGAACGTCACCACGCCGAAGAAGGTGCCCCTCGACGTCACCTCGGTGATCCTGTCGGCCTTCGCCTTCGGTGGCATCGTCTTCGGGCTCAGCTCGATCGGCGAAGGGGCCGAGGCCGCCGTCCCCGCCTGGGTGCCGCTGGCCGTCGGCGTCGTCGCGCTCGTCGCGTTCGTGCTGCGTCAGCGCTCGCTGCAGCGTCGCGACCGCGCCCTGCTCGACCTGCGCACGTTCTCGTCGCGCACCTTCACGATCTCGGCGTCGGTGCTCGGCGTCGGCATGATCGCCCTCTTCGGCACCCTGATCGTCCTGCCGATCTACCTGCAGAACGTGCACGGCCTCGACCCGCTCGCCACCGGACTGCTGCTGCTGCCCGGCGGTCTCGTCCAGGGCCTGCTGTCGCCCGTCGTGGGACGCCTGTTCGACAAGTACGGTCCGACCGTGCTGCTCGTGCCCGGCACCACCCTGGTCAGCGCGGTGCTGTGGTTCATGTCCACGGTGTCCGAGTCCACCCCGATCCCGATGGTCCTCGCCGCCCACGTCGCCCTCAGCATCGGCCTGGCCTTCATGTTCACGCCGCTGTTCACCTCGGGCCTCGGGTCGCTGCCGTCGAACCTGTACTCGCACGGCAGCGCGATCGTCGGCACGGTGCAGCAGCTGGCCGGCGCCGCCGGCACCGCCGTGTTCGTCACCGTGATGACCCTGGCCGCCACCGCGGCGGCCAGCCAGTCCGGTGCCGGAGCCGCCGCCACGGGAGCCGGCGTGCGCGCCGCGTTCCTGGTCGGCGCGATCATCTCGGTGTTCGCCGTCGTGGGGTCGTTCTTCGTCCGGCGCCCGCCGGTCGTCGAGGGCGCCGAGCCGGTCGTCGCGCACTAGCCTGCGCGCGTCGCGCGCGGCGCGTGTCGCGTGGCGAGACGTGCGTCGGCGCTGCCGAGCTGCCGAGCTGCCGAGCTGCCGAGCTGCCGAGCTGCCGATGGTCACGGCCTCCCCCTCGGGGAAGCGCCGGCCGTCGGCAGCTCGTCGTCGCATCAGCCGTCCGTGAGGTCGTGGACCGTCGCGCAACCGACGTCCCGCGCCGCGTGATCCCGTCCCCCGACTGCCCCATGGCCGGCGGTGCGGCCTGCACCACCCGCGCCTCCTCAGCCCCTCCGGATTCAGTGCGGGTGCGGGTGCGGGTGCGGGCAACTCCTGTCTCGGGGCGCGCCCTGCCTCCGGGTCCCTGTCTTCTCCGCCCACGCCTCCTCGGAAGTCCTGCGTTGTCGACACGCGCCTCCTCGGCGGTCCTGCGTTGCCCGTGCGCGCCCTCATCTGCCCCTGCAGGTGCGGGCAACTCCTGTCTCGGGGTGCGCCCCACCTCCGGGCCCCTGTCTTCTCGGCCCGCGCCTCCTCAGGAGTCCTGCGTTGGCGACACGCGCCTCCTCGGGTATCTGCTTCCTCGACGTGCGGGCCGACGCGGACACGGGCTCCGAGCGCGAGTAACGTCCGGGCACGTGCAGATGATGCAGACTTGCAGGCTGCGCACCCGACGTCACGCATCCCCGGGAGGCCGACCCATGACAAGCTCACCCACCACCGCGTCGAACGGCGGCCCGAGCGGAGGCACGCGCAGCCTCGTCCCGGCTCGGATGGACCGTCTGCCGTGGACGAGGTTCCACTGGTCGATCGTCGTGGGCCTGGGGTTCTCTTGGGTGCTCGACGGGCTCGAGATCCAGATCGTGGCGTCGGCCGGGTTCCAGGCGGATCTCGGGCTCACCGCCGCCGAGGTCGGGCTGCTGGGCACGATCTACCTCGTCGGCCAGGTCTTCGGGGCCCTCATCTTCGGGCGGATGGCCGACAGCCTCGGCCGCAAGAAGCTGTTCATCCTGACCCTGGCGATCTACCTCGTGGCGAGCGCCATCGCGGGACTGTCGCCGAACTTCGTCTTCCTGGCCGTGTTCCGGTTCTTCGCCGGTGCAGGGATCGGCGGGGAGTACGCCGCCATCAACTCGGCGATCGACGAACTCATCCCGTCGAAGTACCGCGGACGAGTCGACATCGCGATCAACGGGACGTACTGGGGCGGCGCGGCCCTGGGCGCGACGGCCAACATCTTCTTGCTCGACCCCGACCTGTTCGCCGAGAACGTGGGCTGGCGCATCGGGTTCTTCATGGGGCCGGTGCTCGGCCTCGCGATCATCTACCTGCGCCGCCACATCCCGGAGAGCCCGCGGTGGCTGATGACCCACGGACGCGAGAAGGAGGCCGAGGCGACGGTCGACGACATCGAGGCCCGCGTCGAGAAAGACAAGGGCACCGACCACCTCACCCCCGTGTCGGACGACCAGGCCATCGAGGTGGTCGCGGCGGGGCGGATCGGGTTCGGCACCATCATCCGCACCCTGGTACACGACTACCCGAAGCGGACCTTCGTCGGCGCCGCGATGATGATCACGCAGTCGTTCCTCTACAACGCGATCTTCTTCACCTACGCACTCGTGCTGCAGAACTTCTACGGCACGAGCCCCAGCAGCACGCAGTACTTCTTCCTGATCTTCGCCGTGGGAAACCTGCTCGGGCCGCTGGTGCTGGGGCCGCTGTTCGACAGCTGGGGTCGACGACAGATGATCTTCCTGACGTACGCCGTGTCGGCGGCGGTGCTCGCCGTGTCGGCGATCCTGTTCCAGGCGGACGTGCTGAACGCCGCGACGCAGACCGCGTTCTGGAGCGTCTCGTTCTTCTTCGCCTCGGCAGGCGCGTCGTCGGCCTACCTGACGGTGAGCGAGATCTTCCCGCTCGAGCTACGGAGTCAGGTCATCGGCTACTTCTTCGCCCTCGGCCAGATCGTCGGCGCCGTCGCTCCGAGCCTCTACGGCGCCCTCATCGGCGACGGGAGCGACCGGGGTCCCCTCACGGGCGGGTACTTCTTGGGCGCCGGCGTCATGCTGGTCGGCGGCGTCATCGCGTTGATCTTCGGTGTCGACGCGGCTCGCAAGTCGCTCGAGACGATCACCACTCCGCTGTCGGTCGTCCCCTCGTCGAAGCAGTCGCCGCGGAGCTGAGGTGGGCCGGGCCGGCGGGCGGCTTGGCCAGGCCGGGCGGGGCTGGGCTGGGCTGGGCCGGGCCCGCGGGCGGGGTGGCTTCACCAAGCCGGCGGGCGGCTTGGCCAGGCCGGACGGCGGCCCGTGCCGCGGGCCGTGCCTCGCGACCGGCTTGGCCGGGCCGTGCGGCGCGATGAAGGCCAGCGGCACGGGACCCGAGCCCCACCGTTAGGTCCCCCCGATCGGGAACTCCTGACCGGCGCGCCGTCGGGGAATCGCCAGCCGCCACGATCGGCGACCCCGGGGTCCGAGCACTCGCGGCAACGAGGAGTTGCCGACATCCTCGGCGCGACGGGGGCCACCCGCCGTGAAGATCAGCGCATCGATCGCCTCAGCCGTCGACCGCCACCTTTTCTTCACCATCATGGCGCTCGCCCGGAACGGCACCCGCCCCTCACGGGCGATGTCGGAGTCCTTGACCCGGTCCTCGTCGAAACGCCGTTCGTGGTGTGCTCGTCCATCGGTCTCGAATCCGATGATGCCGTCGACCACCATGTCGATGATCTTGTTCGTCCCCGAGACGGGGATCTGACGCACGACGTGGCGTCCCGCGCGTCGGAGTCTCGTTCCGGCGGCGCTCTCGAGGATGCTCTCCGCGCCTCCTTCACTCCATGCTACGAGGCCGGCAGCGTCCACCCTCTTGCGGGACAACACCTCGGCGGCGTCGTCATCGTCCTGGACGATGCCTGCCTCCCTCGCCCAGTCGACGAGGATCACCGCGTCCTCGAAGGATGGCGCCTCGACGACCGCCCGTGCCAGGGCGTCGCGAGGATCGACCGCCCAGGTCGATCCGCGGCTGCTCAGGTCGACGGGGTCCCAGACGACACGGACCCCTCGGCGCCTCCGGAGGCGCGAGGCCGTCATCGGAACCGACACGGTGACGGGCGGTCGGCGCGACGACCACGACCACGCCCCGAGCAGGTGGAGGGCGGAGGCTCCCGTGAGCCGGCCACCGACCGCCACCGCGACGTAACGGGGGTCATGGGGCGACCACGTGGAGTACCACCCCCGCCGGGGCCGGACGACGCTGCGGGATCGCACGGCGACGGTGAGGTGACGGTCGGTCGCGCCGTGGGCGACGAGGTCGCGCTTGTGGAGCAGGCCTCCGGCGGACGAGACCAGTTCGGCGATCGTGGTCATGTCCACGAGCGTGTCGAAATCGCGGTAGCCAGCACCTCGGCGCGACTCGTATCGGGGACGCACGGCGGCGGCGGGCCCGTGGGGACGAGACGACGCCGAACCGGTCAGACCTTCTCCGCGGTCGGGACCGGGCTGCCGTCGCCAACTCCTGTTTCCAGCCCAGACCCGATGTCGTGCGAGAGTTCCGGCCCGGTGGCGATGCCCTGGGGGCAGGAGTTGCCGATCGTGCTGGTGCGGTGTCGGGAACTCCTGCCTCGGGCGTCGGCGTCGCGAGGGAGGCGCGAGGGCTCCGCCTCGGGAAGCCGACAGCCAGGAGTTGCCGACCGGGCCAGACGCTTGGCGGTGACAGCAGGCGGAACGGACAGGACAGGACATGACGAGACGGAACGGGGCAGTAGAGGGACGGGACAGGGACAGGGGCGGGACGAGGCGAGGCGGGGGCGGGACGAGGCGGGGCGGGGGCGGGGGCGGGGCGGCGATCAGGGAGTCGTGACCGCCGGGGGCATGCGCGCGAGGTCCGGACCGATGCCGATGTCGACGAGCACGACGCGTCCGGCTCGCTCCGCCCCCGGGCTCACGACGAGCCCGACCTTGTGCCCGCCGAACGTGACGGTGACGTCCGCGGGCAGCACGTGTGGCGGATCGGGGAGGGCCCCGTCGTCCACCCCGATGCCGCTCGGAACGTCGACCGCGATCACTCGTGGTGCGGGCTCCGTGACGTCGCCGTCCGCAGCCGAACCTCCGCCCGGGGACGTCCCTGCGCCCCTCCCCGTCACGGATGCCACAGCCGCCTCTGCACCCGCACCCCATGTCGCACCAGTGACCACCGGCAGCACCGCCTCCACCACGCGCAGCGAATCCCCCCGGAGCCCCGCACCGTTCGAGCCCGTCCCGACCAGTCCGTCGAGCAGCACGTCGTACGCGGGCAGAACCCCCGCCACGACCGCAGCATCGCACCAGGCTTCGACGTCGTCGAGCACGGCCCCTGCCGCGAGCGCCGCGGCCAGGGCGGCCTCGTGCACCCGTGACCCCACGGGCACGACCGTCACCGCGCCGCCCTGTGGCACGAGCTCGCGGGCGAGCGACTCCCCGGCGTAGAGCGCGTCACCGCCGTTGTTGCCGCTTCCGACGAGCAACAGGATGCGGCCCGCACGACCGTCCCGAGAGGACGAGGAGGCGCGCAACACGTCGCGCACGACGTCCGCGAGACCGTCGGCCGCCCGCCTCATCAAGGGTTCACCGGCCTCCAGGTGTGGGCGCTCCGCCTCGCGGATCTGTGCCGCCGTCCAAGCCTCGACCATGCGTCCACCCTCCTCCCCTCGACCGCCGGAAGACCGGGCCGCCCACCCCGGTCCGCCACGGCGCCGGGCCCCGCCGTGCCGCACCGCGCCGAGGAGGACCTGCTCGTGCGGCACCGCGCCGAGGAGGACCTGCTCGTGCGGCACCGGCCGAGTCGGTAACTCCGGGCCTGTGACGCGCAGGCGGCCGAGGGCGCCGCCCACGGGAGGCACGGGCGGCACGAGGGAGGAGTTGCCGACATCGCGCGCCACTCGGTACCTCGGTCGACCCGACCGCGAGCCGACCCGAGTCGACCGTCACGCGACCAGAACGGCACGACGAGCGGGAGGCGCAGCGGGCACGACGAGAGGGACGCGCAGCGGGCACGACGCGAGAGACGCGCGCAGGGGGCACGACGAGCGGGGCGCGCAGCGGGCACGACGAGCGGGACGCGCGCAGCGAGCGGGACGCGCGCAGCGAGCGGGACGCGCAGAGCGAGCAGAACGAGCACAGCGAGCACTACGACCACAACCGTCACGAGCTGTGTGGCGCTGCCAGACTGTCGGGATGCGTGCGACCACCCCGAACCCCGTCGACGGCACCGAGATCGCCTACGAGGTCGACGGGGACGGTCCGCCGCTCCTGCTCGTGCACGGCTCGGGCCTCTCGCGCGGCACCTGGCGGGGGCTCGGCTACCTCCGGGACCTGCAGCGCGACTTCACGGTGGTCGCCCTCGACATGCGCGGCCACGGCAAGAGCGGCAAGCCCCACGACCCCGAGTCGTATGCGATGGACCTGCACCGTGGTGACGTCGGCGCCGTGCTCGACGCCACGGGCCTCGAGCCCGCGCACTACGTCGGTTACTCGTTCGGCGCCCGCATCGGGCTGTCCGTCGCGGCGCACGAGCCCCGGCGCCTCCGGACGCTGACCACGATCGGTGGCAGCTGGGCCCCGATGAACGGCAACATCGGCGCGACCTTCACGCCCGACTGGCACGACGCCCTGACGACGGGTGGCATGGCCCGCTTCGTCGACCGCTGGGGCGAGACGATCGGCCGTCCGATCGATCCCGAGACCCGCCTGGCCTTCATGCAGGACGATCCGATCGCCCTGGCCGCCTTCTTCACCGCGGCCGAGACCGGTGGCGGCCTGACGGTCCCCCAGCTCGACTCGGTCGAGGTCCCCACCCTCTTGCTGGCGGGCACGCGGGACGTCGACCGCCACCGCGAGTCCCAGGAGGCCGCCCGCCGGATGCCGGCGGCCGTCTTCTACTCGCTCGTCGGCCAGGACCACGCCTCGTCGCTGCTCCCCGTCGACCAGGTGACGGACCTGCTGCGCACCTTCCTCGAGACCGTCGACGCCTGAGGCCCGCCCCGACGGGTCGTCGACCCGGAGGCGCGGCGCCCGAACGCAGGACGCCACCAGGAGGCGCGGCGCCCGAACGCAGGACGCGACCCGGAGGCGCGGTGCCGGTGCGCAGGACGCCACGGGACGACCCCGGCGAGCGCCGGTGCGCGCCGACTGCGAGAATGGACGCACCATGGGCATCAGTCGGCGAGCGTTCTTGACGGGATCGGTCTCGGGGGCCGCGATCCTCGTGCTGTCGGCCTGCACGACGGACTCCCCCGCGCCGACGGCCAGCCCCACCCCGTCCGCGACCACGCCGACCCCCACGCCGACGCCGACCTCGTCGGGCACGGTCGCCCCCGCCGCCTTCCGCCGCAGCTCGTGGGCCGACGATCCCTACTCCCTCGGGGCGACGAGCCACCTCACCCCCGGCACCTCCGACGCCGACCGCCGGTTGCTCGGCACCCCGCTCGACGAGCGCCTCTTCTTCGCCGGAGAAGCCGTCGCCTCGACGATGGGCGGCACGGTCTACGGTGCACGCCAGTCGGGCTTCGACGTCGCGGCGCAGGTCGCCGGGGTCGCCGCGGCCGACGAGCGCATCGCCGTGATCGGCGCCGGCATCGCGGGCGCGACCGCGGCGCGGTCCCTCGTCGACCGGGGCTACGACGTCGTGGTCGTCGAGGCCCGCGGCCGGGTCGGCGGCCGGGTGCACAGCGTGCACGACGACGACTGGCCCTACCCGGTCGAACTCGGCGTCGGCCTGCTCGAGGGCCCCGGGTCGGTGGCCCTCCAGGCTGCCCTCGCCCTCGCCCGCGTCCGCACCCGGCCGCTCGACGACACCGTCGAGGTCCGGACGTCCGACGGTGCGGTCGACTCCCTAGGCGACGCCGCCGACCGTCTCGATCGGGCCGCGTCCTGGGCCGCGGGGCGCTCCACCACGACCGACGCCGACTCCGGCACGAGCGTCGCCGACGCCCTCTCCGGCTCGGGGGCCGACGAGGTCTCGGCCCTGCCCGGTCCGGACGGGGTCTCGGACGCCGACCGTCTCGCCCTCGTGCTCGACGACCTCCTCCCGGCCCGCTGGGGGGTCGGGGCCGACGACCTCGCCGCCTCGGCCCTCGGCGACGACCCCGCGGGCGACCTGCTGCCCACCGGCGCCTCCGTGGTGACGGGTGGCCTGTCGGGCTTCGTCGCGGGCCTGCTCGACGGCCTCGACGTGCTCCGCGACAGCAACGTCGTCCGCGTCCAGTACGGCGACCAGGGCGTGGGGCTGAGGCTCGCGACCGGCGAGTCGCTCTCGGTCGACCGCGCCGTGTCGACCATCCCCCTGGGCGTGCTGAAGACCGGCGTGCCCGAGTTCTCACCCGACCTGCCGTCCACCCACACGGACGCGATCGAGGCCCTCGGCGTCGGCACGCGCGAGGTGCTCTGGTTGCGCTTCGACGAGGCCTTCTGGTCCACCCAGGCCACGGTCTGGGCCGTGCTCGACGACGACGCCCCCTACCGGCTCTTCGTCAACCTCATGCCGGCGACCGGCGCACCCGTGCTCGTCGCGCTGACCGGTGGCGACGCGGCGGCCGAGGTCGCCGGCCTCGACGACGACGACGCGGCGGTGGCCGCGGCGATGCAGAGCCTGGCGCCCTACCTCGACCTCGTGGCCGCCGGGTCCCCCGCGCCCACCGACGAGCCGACGGCCGACCCGACGTCCTGACCCGCGCCTCCTCGTCCGTCGACCGCAGGAGGCGCGGTGCCCGTCACCGACGCCGGCCCGCCACCCTGCCGTGCCCGCGCGTGCGGCCGCACGTGGCTCAGCGCGACGAGCCCCACGAGCACCCCGACGATCGTGCCCAGGGCGATGCCGTTGTACAACAGGAACTCGCCCGGCCAGGTGACCTGCGCCGGGTCGAGGAAGAAGTACGGGTACCAGCCGACGTCGGCGCCGCGGACGATCGTGAACACGCCCCACACGAGCGGGAAGACCAGCACCACCGAGAGCACCCGCCACCGAACCCGCGGCCGGTCGGGGCCGAACACCCAGTCCACGAGCACGAACGTCGGGATCACGAAGTGCAGCAGCTGGCTCGACCAGGGCACCTCGATGCGGTAGTCGTGACTCGCCGACTCGGCGACGATGATGCCGAACACGATGCCCGACACGATCACGTAGGTGCTGACCAGGGCGTGGACTCCTGCGAACCAGCCGGGCTCCTGCCGCCCACGCAACGACACGACGCCCGCGAAGGCGAGCACCACGACGTTCGCCATGTTGCTCTGCTGCGTGAAGTAGCTGAAGTAGTTGATCGAGCTGAAGGTGCTGAAACCGAGCACGTAGACGAAGTCGGCGACGAGGGCGACGACGCCGACGGCGGCCGCGAGCAGGCGTAGGACGCCGACGATCCGTCGCACCGTGTCACGCCCTCCGGATCTGGTCGGCTGTGGTCGGGGGAAACGTCGATCGTACTAGGCGCCCGCGCGACGCCTCGACGTGCGGAGGCCGGGCCCGCTCGTCGTGACGACGTGCGGACCCGGCCTCTGTGCCTCGGCGTCGCGACCGAGCGCGACGTCGTGCCGATCAGGCGATCAGCTGGGGATGTAGTTGAACTCGTCCGGGTTCGGACCCGTGCGCTCGTCCTTGTTCAGAGCGGTGATGGCGGCCACGTCGGCGTCGGTCAGCTCGAAGTCGAAGAGATCGAAGTTCTCTTCCACGCGAGAGCGCGTGACCGACTTCGGGAAGACGATGTCGCCACGCTGGATGTGCCAGCGCAGCGTCACCTGCGCGGTCGTCTTGCCGACGCGCTCGGCGATCTCGGTGATGGTCTCGTCCTTGAGCACGCCGCCCTGGGCGATGGGCGACCAGGCCTCGGTGTGGATGCCCTTCGAGACGCCGAACTCGCGCAGCGCGTCCTGGGTCAGGTAGGGGTGGACCTCGATCTGGTTGACGACCGGGACGACCGAGCCCTCGTCGAGGACGCGCTCGAGGTGGGGCTGCTGGAAGTTCGAGACGCCGATGGACTTCGCGCGGCCGCTGGCGTGGATCTCCTCGAGGGCCTTCCAGGTCTCGACGTAGTCGACGTCGATGCCGGGCAGCGGCCAGTGGATGAGGAACAGGTCGACGTAATCCTGCTTCAGCGCGTCGAGCGTGCCGTCGAACGCCTTCAGCGCGTCGTCACGCTTGTGGAAGCCGTTGTTGAGCTTCGAGGTGACGAAGATCTCGCTGCGGTCGATGCCGCTCTCGGCGATCGCCTCGCCGACGCCCGCCTCGTTGCCGTACATCTCGGCGGTGTCGATGTGGCGGTAACCGACCTCGAACGCGGTGAGGGTGGCGTCCTTGGTCTCGGCCGGGTCGACCTGGTAGACGCCGAACCCGAGCTGAGGGATCTGGATTCCGTTGTTCAGGGTGATGGTGGGGATCGTGGTCATGTGTAGAGCCAACCACTCACCCCCGTCGAACCTTCCGAGGAAACACTGGTGGACGTACCCCGGGCGTGTTACTGTGGTGAGTCGCTTGGGCCCCTCTTCTCAGAAGTGCCCCGTGCGGTGACGACCGAGTCCACACCGGTGCACCGCCCGAACAGCCTCGCGAGACGACCTCGCCGGATGCGCACGATGACCACCGATCATCGTTGCCCTACTTCTCCGGCCGCCGTCACCGCAGGCCCGACCACCGCCGTCAGGCGGACCACGAGCGCCCATCCGGCATCTCGTGCCACGGATTCTGTCGCAACACAGAGCACACATCGAAATCGAGCATCATGAACGACATCATCAGCATCACCGGCACGGTCATGACCGCGCCCACCCTCACCACCGCCCGCCTCGTCGAGTTCGTCGTCGTCGACGACCGCGGCACCCAGTTCGCCGTCCGCGCCTGGCGCGACGACGTCACCGCCGCCGTGCGCGTCGGTGCGTCGGTCGTCGTCGACGGAGCGGCCGGCTGGGTCATCCCCGGTCGCAGCTGGCGCCACGAGCCCAGCCGCACCATCGTGCAGGCCTCGTCGGTCGAGACCCGCGAGCTCGCCCTGGCCGCCTAGGCCCCGGCGGCGCCTGCGGGCGCGACGACCCGAGGAGGCGCGGTGAGGCTGTCGGCCGCACCGCGCCTCCTGCGGTTCCGGCCCCGAGGAGGCGCGGTGAGGCTGACGGCCGCACCGCGCCTCCTGCGGTTCCCGGCACCACGACGACGGGCCCGGCCACCGAGGAGGTGACCGGGCCCGTCGTCGTGTGCGGAACCCGCGAGGTCAGAGCCCCCGGGCGCGGACCAGGATCGGACGGTGGTCGCTGATGCCGGCCGGCAGGGTGACGACGTCCTCGATCTTGAGGTCGTAGCTCGTCGCGAAGTCGAAGTGGCCCTTCACGTACTTGTAGCCGAGGTAGGTCGGGGTCGAACTGCGGGTCAGCACGAAGCCGTCCCGCTCGATGTGCTTGCGGAGACCGCCGTGGAACCACGGGTAGTTGAAGTCGCCCACCATGAGCATCGGCACGCCGGGCGCCAGCGCTCGCATGAGGCGGTGCGCCGACTCGACCTGCTTCTTCCGCAGGGCGTTCGTGGCGGTGAGCGGGGCGGCGTGGAACGAGCCGATCAGCACGTCGCGTCCGCTCTGCCGGTCGGCCAGGTGCATGGCCAGGAGACGCTCGTGCGCCGGCGACATCACCCGGTCGTGCATCGACTTCTTCAGCGCGTAGACGTTCGTCCCCAGCAACTCGAAGCGCGAACGGCGGTAATAGGCCGCCAGCCCGAGACGGTTGTTGTGCGTCGACGCCGCGAGGGCGAACTCGCCGAACTCGTCGGGGATGTCCTTCGTGTCGGCCTCTTGCAGGCAGAGCACGTCGGCGTCGTTGTCCTCGGCGAGCGACCGGATCTCGCCCTTGGCCGTGTGCTCGCGAAGGTTGTAGCTGACGACGCGCATCGTGTGTCCGTTGTCTTCTGTCACGAGTAGCGAACCTAGTCCACGTCTGTTTCGGGGAGGTGCAGGTTGGACGAAAGGGGGGTGCCGGGTGAGGCGGACGTCGTGTCCGCCGCACCCGGCACCCCCTGGCGGTCGGCTACTCGCCGCGGTGGCTGCGGTCGGCGTCACCGGTCAGCGCCGCGCGGGCCGCACGGCGACGGGCCGAGACGACGAGCGCTGCACCGAGCAGGGTCAGCAGTGCGGCCAGCGTGACCGGACCGGCCAGCTCGGCCCCGGTGAAGGCGAGACCGGTGGTCGCTGCCGCGGCGGCCGGTCGAGGCGTCGACGCGGCCGGGGCGGTCGGGCCCGCCGCGGGGGCGGCGACCGCGGCCGGGGTCGTCGTCGGGACGGACGTCGGCGTGGTGGTCGCGCCGGAGACGCGGGCGAACCAGGCGTTCGAGGACGTCACGGCCTGGCCCGACTCGATGCCCCGCGCCGTCACGGTGCCGACGTCGTGGTGGTCGGCGGTGCCGGCCGTCACACCCGCGAGGGCGGCGGTGCAGTCGAACGAGGCGCCGACCGCGAGCGGGCCGGCCCAGGTGACACCGGTGGACGGTCCGCCCAGGGCACTGAAGTCGCAGCTCAGGCCCGTGACGGTGCCGTTGGCGACGACCGCGTCCGAGACCGAGACGTCGGCGAGCGCGTCGGCACCCGTGTTGGTCACCCGGTAGGCCAGCGAGGCGGTCCCGTCGGAGAGGACGACGGCGGCGTCGGCGGTGTCGGCCGCGTGGCCCGCGGCGTCGCCCTTCGTGATGGTCACGGCGGAGACGGGGACGTCACCGCTGCCCACTCCCCCGGCGGAGGCCTGGACCTTCGAGGCCGTGACCCGGCTGGCGGCGGCGACACCGGCCCGGACGGTCGATGCCGTCGCGGCGTTGGTGAAGGTCTGCGGGGCGGTCGCGGTGCCGGTGGGGGCGGCGAGGCTCACGGCGACGGCGGCACGGTACTGCGCGGTCCGCGTCTGCGCGCCCCACGAGACCGTGTACCCGGAGTCGGTGCAGTCGAACGAGGCCGGGGTCACGGCGACCGGGGCGGCCAGCGATCCGTCGGCCTTGGTGCGGATCTCGGTGAAGACGGCGGTGTCGCAGTCGAACGACCACGCCTCGCCGGCGGGGACCGAGTCACCGACGGTGGCCGAGTCGAACGGCCCCATCGGCGTGTTCACGCTCCAGACGAGGAAGTCGTCGGCCACGAGTCGACCCTGGTCGGCACGGGTGTAGGTGCCGAACTTCGTCACGACGTCCGAGCCGCGCAGCACACCGGTCGGAGTGACGACGGTCGTGAAGTCGCGACCGTCGTTCGTGGTCGACGTGAAGGGGGTCGGCACGCCCGACGGGGTGGTGCGTCCCTCGAAGTCGGACGTGACGAAGGCCTGGCCGCTGACGTTGAGGTGGTCCTCGGCGTAGGCGGTCATCGTGAAGGTGACCACGGACGGGCGCGTCCCGACGACGGCGGCGTCGGCCACGACCGCACCGGTGGCGGGGTCGCGGAGCGCGAAGTCGGTGGGCAGGTTCTTCAGGTGCTCGCTGAGCGTCAGCGTGAAGGTGTCACCGGCGAGGGTGTCGTCGGGCACCTGCCACGCGATCGTCGTCGTGAGCTGGGAGCCCTGCTTCGGCGTGGTCGGGGTGACCGTCACGTTCGTGATGGCACCGTCGATCTCGGCGGCCCGGGCCGGAGCCGCGGTGCCGGTGAGGGCGGCGGTGCCGGCCAGGGCGAGGGTGGCGAGCAGCGCGGCGGACAGGCGCAGGGCCCTCCGCCCGCGACGGGGAGACCCCGCGAGGGTGAGCGAATGCATGGTGGTGCCTTTTTCGGGTAGGGCAGACGCGCGCCTCGACCTGTTCCCCCGGTGCCGTGTTCGGGTACGGCGCCGGGGTCGGGTGAACAGGGATCGTCACGTCTCGGGTGACACCCAAACTAGGGCCGGCGTGCCGACCGTGTCCACCATCGGGGGGACAGATCACCCGGACGAGGAACGGGCGACGAGGGTGGCGCCCGAGCGACGGACGTTCCGCGGTGCGCCGTGCGCCGTGCGCCGTGCGCCGTGCGCGGTGGGCGGTGCGCGGTGCGCGGTGCGCGGTGCGCGGTGCGCGGTGCGCGGTGCGCGGTGCTCGGTTCGTCGGCAACTCCTGCACCCTGACCGACACCGGCCCCGACTCCCCCGCAGACGAGCCCCACCGCAGCACGAGCCAGGAGTTGCCGACACGGATCACCCCCGGTCGGCAACTCCTGCACCCTGCCCGGCACCCGCCCCGACTCCCCCGCAGGCGAGCGCCACCGCAGCACGAGCCAGGAGTTGCCGACACGGACCACCCCCGGTCGGCAACTCCTGCACCCTGCCCGGCACCCGCCCCGACTCCCCCGCTGGCGAGCGACGCCGCAGCAGGGACCAGGAGTTGCCGACACCGCGGCGGGGGGCGGAACACGGGCCAGGAGTTGCCGACACCACGGGGCGGGGCAGGCGGGGCGGGCGGGGGTGGGGACGCGAGGAGGCGGTGGTCGCCCTCCCGAGGGAAGGTGACCACCGCCTCCGGGTGGCTCAGGCCGTCAGGCCGTCAGGCCGTCAGGCCGTCAGGCCGTCAGGCCGTCAGGCCGCGGGTGCTACCCGCGCCAGGGGAACCAGCCGTGGAAGAGGTCGCCGAGGGCGTTCCAGATCCACTGCAGGATGTCACCGAGGCTCCAGCCGCCGGGGTGTCCGGGCTGACCGGGGTGGCCGGGCTGGCCCGGGCCGGGACCCGGGTCGGTGGGCGTCTCGGGCTCTTCTCCCGAGGCGACCGTGAGGTAGGTGACCTGCCCGGTGTCGCCGTACACGACGCGGCCGAGGAAGGTCTGCTCGTAGGGCAGGCCCGTCCAGGACGCGGTCAGCGTCGCCGTCTCGCCCAGCCCTGCGGAGAGGGTGGCCGGGTCGACCGTGAAGCCTCCGACGGCCGTCGCCGGGTCGAGCAGGTACGACGTCAGCGTGTAGTCGAGCTGCCCGGCACCGCTGTAGAAGTCGACCAGCAGGACGTACTCTCCCGCCGCGGGGGCGTCGAGGTCGATCTGCTCGTCCGCCGAACCGGTGGCCGAGGACGCCGCGAGCCGGTCGGGCGCACCGTCGGCGCCGGCCGTGTAGAGGAGCAGGTCGAGGTCCGCGGTGTCGTCGGCGCTGTCGAGCACGAAGCGCGCGTGGCTGGTGCCCTCGGCGATCGTGACCGGCGTCTCGGCCGCCGCGGTGCCTGCCGCACCCGAGCCGGTCGTGACCTGCCCGGCGGCGAGCCCCTCGGTGGTGAGCGGCAGCTCGAGGGCGTCGCCCGCCGTGACGTCGAACGCCTTCTCGCCCGTGGCGCCCTCGCCGGCCACCTCGGCCGGGGCCTGCAGCTGGACGGGGCGCACGGCGAGCGGGCTGCGCACGTCGTGGGTCCCGTCGGACCAGGTGAGGTAGCCGGTGGCGAACTGGTCGAGCTCCGCCGTCGTCCGGGTGAAGGTGACCGTGTAGTCCTGCTCCTCGCCCGCGGCGCCGAAGGTCAACGTCGAGGGTTCGACCGTCGCCGTCACGCCGTCCATCTCGATCGGGGCGACCGTGTAGGTCCCCGCCCCGGTCGAGGTGACGGTGCGCGTGACCTGGGCGGTGCCGGCCAGCGAGCCGACGCTGATCGACGGCAGGTTGAGCGACGAGTCCGTGCCCTCGACGGTGTCGATCGAGTCGACGTAGGCCTGCCAGTCGGCCGGACCGTTCTCGTAGAGCAGCCCGGGTTCGAGGAACGCGGTCGGGTCGACGTGGCCGGCGCCCTGGGCGAAGACGTCCCGGCTCGGAGCACCGTCCTCACCGACGAGGTCGTAGGCGGTCGTCATCATGGCCGACTTGACCTCGTCCGGGGTCCAGTCGGGGTGGACGTCCTTCGAGAGGTAGAGCGCGGCCAGACCGGCGATGTGCGGGGACGACATCGACGTGCCCGAGAGGAACTCGTACGTGCCGGGCTCGCCCTGCGCGTTGGCACCGTCGGCGAGGATCGCCACGCCGGGGGCCGAGATGTCGGGCTTCAGCAGGTTGCCGCCGTCGGCCGTCACCGGGCCGCGCGACGAGAAGCCGGCGATCTGGGGGGTGGCGGGCTCGGGCAGTGCGCCCCGGTTGCCGTCGAGCAGGGTGACGGTGGCACCTTCGGTGTCGGCGTACGCGTGGACCGCGTCGTAGTCGTCGGCGTTGAGGTGGACCGTGGGGACGGCGTGTTCGTCGAGGTCGACCGAGCTGCTCGTCGGGTTGACCAGCACCATGCCGATGCCGCCGGCGCGCTCGACCTCGGCCGACTTGGCCGTGCGGTCGTAGACACCGCGGTCGCAGAGCACGATCGTGCCGGCGGCCTTCGCCGGGTCGAGCGTGTCCGGTGCGCAGAGGGTCACCGCGGTGGCGTCGACGCCGGCGGCCGCGACGGCGGTCGACGAGACGAAGTCGCCCGTCAGGCCGTCGGTGCCGGTCGGCACGGTGATCGAGCCGCCCAGGTAGTCGGTGCCGTCGGCGGTCCGAACCGTCGCGCTGTAGCTGGGGATGGTCGACGCCGCGACCGTGGTGATCCACGGTGCCGCGTTGTCGGCGGTGGTCGCGGTCGGGCCGTCGTTGCCCGCCGAGGCCGCCACGAAGACGCCGGCCGAGGCCGCGCCGAGGAACGCCTGGTCGGTGGCCGAGAAGGTGCTCGTGGCCCCGCCTCCGCCGATCGAGTAGTTGATGACGTCGACGCCGTCGGTGACCGCAGCCTCGATGGCGGCGATCAGGTCGAGCGTGGCGCAGCCGTCGTCGTCGGTGGCGACGCGGTCGGGGCCGTCCCAGCAGACCTTGTAGGCCGCGATCTTGGCGGCCGGGGCGACGCCCGAGACGGTGCCGAACGAACGGTCGCCGATGGTGGCCTCGACGTCGGCGTTGCCCGCGGCGGTCGACGCCGTGTGCGATCCGTGGCCGTTGCCGTCGCGGGGAGAGAGGTACTCGCCCTGCTCCTCGGTGCCGATGTTGCCGACGCCGAAGCCGTCGACGAAGTAGCGCGCACCGATCAGCTTCGTGTTGCAGTCGCCCGCGTCGAACTGCACGCCGGTCTGGCACACGCCGGTGAAGGTGCCGCCGTCGCCCTTGGCGAAGACGGTCCGGTCGCCGTCGAGGTGGGGTTCGGCGTCGCTGGCCGACCCCAGGGGGTCACCGGCGAACGAGGCGTTGCCCGCCGCGATGCCCGAGTCGATGATGCCGACGACGACTCCTTCGCCGGCCTTCTCGCGTCCGCCGACGGCGTCCCAGACGCCACCGTTCCCCTCGGCGTCGCCCAGGCCGAGGAACTCGGTCGACGGCGTCGCCTGCAGCTTGAGCAGCTCGTTCTTCGAGACGGCGGCGACCGAGGGGTCGCTCGCGAGCTCGGCGGCCTGGGCGGCCGTGAGGTCGGCCGCGAAGGCGTTGGTCGTGATGGCGTAGCTCGCCTGGACGGTGGCGCCGGCCGCCGCCGCGACGTCCTGCTGGACGCCCTTCAGGTGCTCGGCGTAGTCCTGCACGGGAGCGCTCTGCGCGTCGAGGTCGCTGCCCTCGGGCACCGCGGTGCGGGCGAGGCCCGGCTGCCCGCCCTCGTAGGTCGCGGCCGCCGGCTCGCGCAGCGTGACGATGTACTTGCCGTCGGAGAACTGGCTGTCGCCCACGACGGCCGGGCCGTCCGCGGCGAAGGAGGCGGTGGCCGGCACCGCGACGAGGCCCGCGGCGACGACGCCGGTGGCGAGGAGGGTGGCGAAGCCGCCACGGAGTCGGGTGCGGGGCGGAGCGGTCGGCCTGCGTCGGCCGGATGGTGTGATCACGGATCGCCTTTCGATGCACGTCGTTCGGGACGTGCTGTCGGTGGTGCGCCGCAGCCCCGGGCCGCGGTCGATCCATAAGAACTACCTGTGAATGTCGGTGACCCTCTAGTAGGGGCCATGGCCGAAACCGGCCACTGACCGACTTCGGCCACAGAGTTCACACGAGGAGGCGCGGACGGGGCACCGCCGTCGTCCCCCCTTCGGCGGACGGTCGCCTCGCCGCACCTCCCTACCGCGTCGTCAGCCCGAGCCGCGCCGCCGCCCAGGCCGTCCCCGCGCCGAGCCCGCGCGACGCCGTCGACCAGTCGTGGCCGCTGCCGGGCACGACGTGGCGGGTGACGTCCATGCCCGCGGCCCGGGCGGCCGCCGCGACGACGGGCATCATGGGCCCGTAGCGCGAGTCGGTCCCGCCGACGGCGAAGAACCCAGCACTGTCGGCGTAGGGGGCCCGGGCGGCCAGCACGGCGAGCGGCTGGGCGGCGTCGTAGGCCGCCCGGTCGCCGGCGAAGCCGCGCTCGACCGTCGCCCGGGCTCCCCCGTCCAGCAGTGGTCCCCGCTGCCCCGAGACGTCGACGAACGAGGCGAAGAGCTCGGGGTGGCCCGCCGCCAGCTGCAGCGAACAGGTGCCGCCCTCCGAGAAGCCCGACACGGCCCACGCCCGACCGGGCGCCTGGACCGAGAGGTGGCTCGTGATCCACCGGGGCACGTCGACCGTCAGGTAGGTCTCGCTGTGACCGAGGGGTCCGTCGACGCACATCGGGTTGTTGGTCGGCCGCTCGAGCTGGTCGGGCATCACGACGATCGGCGCGAGGCCGTGATGCGTGCGGGCGAGGGCGTCGAGGGTCTCGACCATCCGTCCGGCGTCGACGAGGTTCTCCGGGGCGGCGCCGGGACCCTGTCCGGACAGGACGACGTCGACGGGCAGGGGCGGCGGATCGGCCACGAGGGCGGCGGGCGGCAGGTACACCAGGGCGTCCCGCGCGTCGAAGTGGGACGCCGTGCCCGGGATGGCGACGCTGCCGAGCCGTCCGCGGGACGGCAGGTCGGCGGGTGCCCGCCAGGTGCGTCCCAGGTCCGGGGCCGCCGGGGTCGACGTCCGTCCGGCCCGCACGGCCGCCCCCTGCGCGACCGGGACGACGAGCGGCGAGACGTCCGACACGCCGAGCAGGGCCCCCACGGTCGGGAAGAGCCCGCTGTCGCGGTCGATCGCGAGGCCGGTGGCGAGGGCCGTCACGACGATCGTCGAGGCGGCGAGGACCCGCCGCCCCGCGCCTCCGCGCACCACGGCGACCACGGCCGCGCCGACCACCGCCAGCAAGGCCCCGACCCAGAGACGGTCGACCCAGGTGGGCGGGACGTCGAGGACGTCCTCGACGTCTCCGAGCCACCAGGTGACCAGCGCGCCGAGGCCGGCCCCCAGCGCGGCGGCTGCGGCGACCCAGCGCCACCAGGTGCGGGCCCCGCGCGGACGGCGCACCGTCGAGACCACGAGCGCCCCGGCCACGGCGTACACGGCCGCGAGGGTGCCCGCGGACATCAGGGAGAGCCTCAGCACGAGGGCTCCGCACGGGGAGGATCGATCACGTCCGGGACGCTATCGAGGCGACTCGATGGGTGAGCCGTGAGAGGGCTGGGCGTCGGCTGACTCAGACCCAGCCGCGGCGTGCGGCCTCGACTCCGGCGTGGAACCGGTTGCTCGCGCCGAGCTCGTCGAACAGGGCGTGCAGGCGTCGCCGGAGCGTGCGGGACGAGATGCCGAGCTGACCGGCGATCACCTCGTCGGTCGCCCCCGCCGCCACGAGGGCGAGGAGGTCGCGCTCGGCGGGGGTGGGGGGTCGCATCGCGAGTCGCGCCTCCTGGTCCCGCGACGGCACGGTGGCTCCCGACGTCGCCGGCACGGTCGACGACGACGCCAGTCGCGCGGCCACCGCGGCCCAGTCGACCGCGGCCCCACCGGCCCCCGGGGTGCCCGGCACGGGCAACGCGCTGCGCCACCGGGCCTCGAACAGGTCGTGGAGGGCGGCGACGAGCGGCTCAGACTCGGTCACGAGGGCCTCGGGCCGGTCCGGGTCGTGCCCGATCGAGACGAGGGCCACCCGGCGGTCGGCGACGGCGAGCTTGACCGGCAGGTCGTGCGTGATGCGGGCCTCCTCCCCGTCGGCGCCGAGGCGGTGGACGCCCTGCCAGCTGCCGTCGGCCGAGATGCTGGCGACCGTGTAGACCGCCCGCCACCGCACGCCGCGCCCGAGGGCGACCCGCTGGGTGGACTCGTTCGACGCGACCACGTAGGGCGGACGGTCGAAGGCGACGAAGTCGGTGGTCGCCCGGTGCTCCAGCCTCGAGTACCAGTCCCCCACGGCCGCGTGCCCGACGACCACCCGCGTGAGTTCGTCGGCGTCGTGCGGGCGGCGGCCCTCGTCGAACAGCGCTCCCAGCTCGGGCACGGCCGCGCGCACCTCGACGAGCGCGTCGGCACGCGCGGCGACGACGGCCGGCACGGCCACGCGCGGGTCCACCGCGCCGTAGCCCTCGCCCCCCGCCGAGCGCTGGACGAGCCCGAGCGAACGGAGGCGCTCCAGGGCGGCCAGGGCCGTCGCCTCGTCGAGGTGCACGGCCCGTGCCACGGCCTGGGGCGTCGGCCCGGCCGCCGCTCCCGCGGCGTCCGCCAGCCCGGCCCCGGCGACGACGTGACGGTAGACCGCGACGGCCACGTCGTCTATCCCGAGGGCGGCGAAGGACGGAAGGGGCACGGGACGATCTTGCCCCGTCACAGCCGACTCTTGGTAGCGTCGTCCAGATGACCGGACACGGGGCGGGGCGGTGAGCCGCGAGACGATCGCGTCGCCGTCGGCGGCGAGGCTGCGCCGACCCGCTTTCTCGATCGGTCTCGCCGACCGGTTCTCGGGCAGCTGGCGCAGCGTGCTGGTCGTCTACCTCGCGTCGCGGCTGTTCTCGACGAGCGTCCTCTTCGCCGTCTACGAGGTCGCGAAACTCGCCGGTGCGACCTTCATCACCCCCGGCAGCGACCGCAGCTTCCTCGACTTCACCTCGTCGTGGGACGCCGACCGGTACCGCACCATCGCGCTGCACGGCTATCCCTCGACCCTGCCGACCGATGCGACCGGCGAGGTGCTGCCGAACGAGTGGGCGTTCCTGCCGGTCTTCCCGTACCTCTGCCACCTGCTGATGGTCGCCACGGGCATGGACTTCGTCGTCGCCGCCCCTCTGCTCGCCACCGTCTTCGGTGCGGCCGCGGCGGTCGTCCTCCACCGCCTGCTGGTGACGAAGGTCGGACGCACCGGCGCGCTCTGGGCCGTGCTGCTGTTCTGCTTCGGACCGATGGCCTTCGTCATGTCGGTCGGCTACGCCGAGAGCCTCTTCCTGCTGCTGATGTTCGGCGGTCTGCTCGCCATGCAGCGGCGGAACTACCCGCTCGTGGCGGCGGCGGGCATCGTCGCCTCGTTCGTCCGACCCGGGGCGCTCGCCCTGGCGTTGGCGCTCGGCATCCACCTCATCGTGCGCTGGCACACCGAGCGGGAGCGACCCGGGGCCCGCACGGCCGCTACCTCCGCCGCCTCGACCACGACCTCGTCCTCGTCCTCGTCCACGGCCACGGGGCACGGCGCGGCCGGTGCCGGCGCGCCGTCCGCGTCGACGCCGCGGTCCCCCGGTGACGCCGGGACGCGACGGATCGCCGGGATCGGCAGCGCGCCTCCTGCACTCGTCCTCGCCGCCCGCACGACGTTCCGTCGTGCCTGGGCCGGGTTGCGCGAGTTCGTCGTCGGTGGCCGGATGCCGAAGCGTGAGTTGACGACGATCGTCGTGGCGGGGCTCTCGATGGCCGCCGCGGGACTCGCCTGGCCGGTGGTCGCCCACGTGGTCACGGGCCAGTCCGACGCCTACCTCGAGACCGAGATGGCCTGGTGGGTGGACTACGTCGGCCGGCCGGCGTTCGTGCCGTTGACCCCGTGGTTCCTCCTCGCCGGGCGGTGGCTGGGCATCGGGGGCATCGTGCTCGTGCTGGCCATCATCGCGTCGTTCACCTTCTGGGTGACCCGACGCTCGACCCTGCGGCTCGGTCACGAGCTCGTCGCGTTCACCGCGGGGTTCTTCGCCTACCTCGTCGCGGTGTTCCTGCCCCAGCAGAGCCTGTTCCGCCTGCTCATGCCCCTCAGCCCCCTGCTCGGCACGCCCGCGATCTCGTCGCGACCGTGGGTGCGGCGCACGATGCTGCTCGGCGGGGCCGCGCTGCAGCCCGTCGCCGTCGTGTTCGTCTTCCTCTTCACCGCGCCGTAGCCGCCGGCGCGATCCCGGCCCCGACGGGCCGTGCGGTGGCGGCTGTGCGGTGGCGGGTCGGCAGCAGCGGGCTACGCCGGGGCGGGGCCACGCGGCGGCGGGCTGGCGCAGTGGGCTGCGCAGCAGCGGGCTACGCGGCGGCGGGGGCCAGCTGCATCGCGTCGGCGAGGAGCGCGACCGACCGGAGGCGCGCCTCCGTCGACGAGGCCGAGTGCGCGACGATCAGCTCGTCGGCCTGGGCGGTGCGGGCGAACTGCTCCATGTACTCGCGTGCGTCGCCGGGCGTGCCGACGGCGGTGTAGGTCGTCATGGTCTGGACGTGCTGCCCCACCGGGGTGCGCAGCAGGTGGTCGAGCTCGTCGTCGCCGAACTCGCGAGTGGGGTCGATCTGCCCGCTCTGGCGCAGCAGCATCATGAGGCGCTGACGCTTGACGGCGGCGAACTGCGTGTCGGCGTCGTCCGCGTCGTCGGAGACGATCGCGTTGACGGCGGCGAGCACGTACGGCTCGCTCAGCTGGGTCGACGGCTGGAACTCGCGACGGTAGGCCGAGACGGCGTCCACCAGGTCACCGGGGGCGAAGTGCGAGGCGAAGGCGTAGGGCAGACCGAGGGCGGCGGCGAGCTTGGCGCCGAACAGCGACGAACCGAGGATGTACAGCGGCACGTTCGTGCCCGCACCGGGGACGGCCTGGACGCCGGCGACGCGCGACTCCCCCGCGAGGAACGCCTGCAGTTCGACGACGTCCTGCGGGAAGCGCTCGGACGACGAGGGGTCGCGGCGCATGGCACGGAACGTGGCCTGGTCGCTGCCGGGGGCTCGGCCGAGGCCGAGGTCGATGCGCCCCGGGTGCAGGGTCTCGAGGGTGCCGAACTGCTCGGCGATGGCGAGCGGCGAGTGGTTCGGGAGCATGACGCCGCCCGAGCCGAGGCGGATGGTCGAGGTCTGGCTCGCGATGTGGGCGATCAACACCGACGTCGCGCTCGAGGCGATGGAGGCCATGTTGTGGTGCTCGGCGTACCAGACCCGCCGGTACCCGCTCGCCTCGGCCTGCTGCGCCAGGGCCACGGAGGCCGCGAAGCTCTCGCGCACGGTCTGGCCGGGTGCGACGGGGGCGAGGTCGAGGATCGAGAGGGGAATGCTCATGCGGGGGTGAACAACGACGGGCGTCGCCGTATGCCCCGCGAGGGAAAACGAGTGGTCCCGGACCGTCGTCCGCCGTGGGGCGGAGGACGATCCGGGACCACTCGATGCGCGGGGGCGCGAAGGGCGCTGACGGGGCGAGGAGGGCGCGAGCCGGGCGCGGCCTACAGGCCGCGGGCGAGGCGGTGGTACGCGGCGTTCCAGGCGACCTCGTGACGGAAGTCGCGGATGCGGGTGTCCTCGTCGATCACGAGCAGCTCGGTCTCGACGATGCGGGCGAGGTCCTCGAAGGCCTCGAGCCCGACCGCGGTCGACATGACCGTGTGGTGGGCGGCGCCGGCCGTCAGCCACGCCTCGGCCGACACGGCGAACGACGGACGGGGCTTCCACACCGCGCGCCCCACCGGGAGGTTCGGCAGGTCCTCGTCGGGGTCGACCACGTCGACCACGTTGACCGTCAGGCGGAAGCGGTCGCGCACGTCGCTCATCGCGACGACGACGGCCGGGCCGGGGTCGGCGGAGAAGACCAGGCGCACCGGGTCGTCCTTGCCGCCGATGCCGAGCGCGTGCACCTCGAGGGAGGCGCGCCCCGACGTGAGCGCCGGGCTGACCTCGAGCATGTGCGCCCCGAGGATCTTCTCCTCGCCGGGCACCAGGTGGTACGTGTAGTCCTCCATCAAGGAGGCGCCACCCGGCAGCCCGGCGCCCATCACGTTGGCCGCACGCACCAGCACCGAGGTCTTCCAGTCGCCCTCGGCGCCGAAGCCGTAGCCCTCGGCCATCAGGCGCTGGACCGCGAGGCCGGGCAGCTGCTTGAGCGCGCCCAGGTCTTCGAAGTTCGTCGTGAAGGCACTGAACCCGCCCTCTTCGAGGAACGAGCGCAGACCGATCTCGATCGCCGCACCGTCTCGGAGCGACTGGTGACGCTCGCCGCCCGCCCGCAGCGCGGGGACCACGTCGTACTCGGCCTCGTACACCGCGACGAGCTCGTCGATCGCCGTCTCGGACGCCGCGGCGACGGCCTCGGCCAGTTCGTTGACGCCCCAGGTGTTGACCTGGACGCCGAAGGCCAGCTCGGCCTCGGTCTTGTCGCCCTCGGTCACGCCGACGAAGCGCATGTTGTCGCCGAAGCGTGCCAGCTTGAGCGAGCGCATGGCCGAGGCGCCCGCGGCGGCGCGCATCCAGGTGCCGACCTGCTGCTGCACGCGCGGGTCGCTGACGTGGCCGACGACGGTCTTGCGGGGCACCCCGAGACGGGTCTGCATGTAGCCGAACTCGCGGTCGCCGTGGGCGGCCTGGTTGAGGTTCATGAAGTCGAAGTCGATGTCGGCCCAGGGCAGCGCGACGTTGGCCTGGGTGTGCAGGTGCAGCAGCGGCTTGCGCAGGGCGTCGAGGCCGCCGATCCACATCTTGGCCGGGCTGAAGGTGTGCATCCAGGCCGTGACGCCGATGACCGAGTCGTCGAGGTTCGCCTCGAGCATCGTGCGACGGATCGCGTCGGCGTCGGTCAGGACGGGCTTCCAGACGAGGCGCACGGGCACGTCGGAGGCGGCGGCCAGTTCGTCGGCGATGGCACGCGACTGGTCGGCGACCTGCTGGAGCGTCTCTTCGCCGTAGAGGCCCTGGCTGCCGGTGAGGAACCAGACCTCGCGCGAGGCGAGGAAGGCGGTGGGGTCGAGGGTGTCGTTCGTCACTTCAGTTCTCCTGCGGGTGCTTGTCCGTAGACGTTCTGGTACCGGTCGAAGAGGGCGTCGATGCTCTCTGCCGGGATGGGGATGGGTTCGCCGAGCTGGCGGGTGATGTGGACGGTGCGGGCCACGTCCTCGGTCATGACGGCGGCCTTGACCGCGTCGCGGGCGTCCTTGCCGATCGTGAAGACGCCGTGGTTCTGCATCAGCACGGCCCGGCTTCGGTGCCCCTCGAGCGTCGCGACGATGCCGCGGCCGATCGAGTCGTCGCCGATGATCGCGAACGGCCCCACGGGGATCTCGCCGCCGAACTCGTCGGCCATCGCCGTGATCACGCACGGGATCGCCTCGCCGCGCGCGGCCCAGGCCGTGGCGTAGGTCGAGTGCGTGTGCACGACTCCGCCGACGTGCGGCATGGTGCGGTAGACGTAGGCGTGGGCGGCGGTGTCGCTCGACGGACTGCGGTCGCTGCCCGGCGTGCCCTCGACCACGGTGCCGTCGAGGCGGCAGAGGATCTGGTTCTCGGCCGTGAGGTCGTCGTAGAGCACCCCGCTGGGCTTGATCACGAAGAGGTCGGTGCCGGGCACGCGACCCGACACGTTGCCGCCCGTCCAGACGACGAGCCCGTAGCGCACGAGCTCGGCGTGCAGGGTGGCGACGTCTTCTCGGGTGGCGTCGATGGCCGCCTGCGTCGAGCGGTCGATCCAGCCGGTCATGCGGTCACCTGCGCGTCGCTCGTGGCGGAGGCGGTGGCGTCCTGTTCGACGGCATCCGTGCCTCCACCGCCCTCGGTCGTCGCCGAGGGAGCCGAGGAGGCGCGGGTCGCCTCGCGACGCATCGCCCGCAGGCGGTGCATCACGTCGTTGCCGCCCCGACCGAACCAGTCGTGCAGCAGGAGGTACTCGGCGTACAACGCGTCGTAGGCGTCGGCGGCGGCCTCGTCGGGGACGTAGGTCGCCCGGTCGACGCTGCCCATGGCCTCGGCCGCCGAGCGGATGTCGGGGTAGGCACCCGCGGCGACGGCGGCGTGGATGGCCGACCCGAGGGCCGGGCCCTGCTCGCTCGTGATCGTCGAGATCGGCATGCGGAGCACATCGCTGTAGGTCTGCATCAGGTGCTTGTTCTTCAGCAGACCGCCGGCGGCGATGAACTCGGTGACCGGCACGCCCGACTCCTCGAAGGCCTGGACGATGCGGCGCGTGCCGAACGCCGTGGCCTCGAGCAAGGCCCGGTAGCCCTCTTCGGGCGTCGTGCTGAGCGTCTGGCCGACGATGACGCCGCTCAGCTCGTGGTCGACGAGCACCGAGCGGTTGCCGCTGTGCCAGTCGAGGGCCACGAGGCCGTGGGCCCCGACGGGCTGCTCGTAGGCGAGGTCGGTGAGGTGCTGGTGCACGCTCTTGCCGGCCGCCGCGGCGTCGTCGACCGACGACTGCGGCACCTGGTTCTTCACGTACCAGGCGAAGATGTCGCCGACGCCGGACTGACCGGCCTCGTAGCCGTAGAGGCCGTCGACGATGCCACCGTCGACGACGCCGCACATGCCGGGCACCTCGGCGAGCTTGTCGCCGTTCATGACGTGGCAGGTGCTCGTGCCCATGATGGCGACCATCTGGCCGGGCTGCGTGGCCTTGGCGGCCGGGGCCGTGACGTGCGCGTCGACGTTGCCAACGGCCACGGCGATGCCCTCGGGCAGTCCGGTCCAGCCGGCGGCCTCGGCCGTCAGCGTGCCCGCGACGTCGCCCAGGGCGCCGATCTCGTGCACGACCTTGGTCTCGGCGAAGTCGGCGAAGTCGGGGTTGAGGGCGGCGAGGAACTCGCGGCTGGGGTACTCGCCGTCCTGGTAGATGCCCTTGTACCCGGCGGTGCAGGCGTTGCGCACGTAGCGGCCGCTGAGCTGCCAGACGATCCAGTCGGCGGCCTCGACCCAGTGCTCGGTCGCGGCGTAGACCTCGGGGTCCTCTTCGAGCAGCTGCAGCCCCTTGGCGAACTCCCACTCGCTCGAGATGAGCCCGCCGTACCGGGGCAGCCACGACTCGCCCCGCGACGCGGCCAGTTCGTTGATGCGGTCGGCCTGGCCCTGCGCGGCGTGGTGACGCCACAGCTTGACGAACGCGTGCGGGCGGTCGGCGAAGCGGTCGAGCTCGTTGAGCGGGGTGCCGTCGGCGGTGGTCGGCACCATGGTGCAGGCCGTGAAGTCGGTGCCGATGCCGACGACCGCGGCGGGGTCGACGCCCGACGCGCGGAGGGCTTCGGGAACGGCGTTCTTCAGCACGTCGACGTAGTCGGACGGCACCTGCAGGGCCCAGTCGGCGGGCAGGCGCTCGCCCGTTCCGGGCAGCGTGCGGTCGACGACCGCGTGCGGGTACTCGAACGTGGCGCTGGCCAGCTCGGCGCCGTCACGCACGCGCACGACGACCGCGCGGCCGCTGAGCGTGCCGTAGTCGACGCCGACGACGTACGTCTCGGCCGAGGCGCCGGCGGGGTCGGGGGCCGCGGGCGACGGGTCGGAGGGGATGGCGGTCTCAGCCATGGAACGTCCTTGTCCTGATGCGAAAGTGAGCGCTCACATTCTCACATGAGCGAGTGGGACCGTGCAATCTCGCACGGGCGGGTCGGGGTCGGTCAGCGGGCCGGGGCCGCCGTCGATCGGCGGACGACGAGCTCGGGGTCGAGTGCCGCCACGGGCGCCTCGTCACCGGCGAGCACGGCCTCGACGGTCGTCATGAGTCGGCGCCCGAGCGCCTCGAAGTCCTGCCGCACGGTGGTCAGCGGCGGGACGAAGTGTTCGGCCTCGGGGATGTCGTCGAAGCCGACGATGCTCACGTCGCGCGGCACGACCCGACCGGCGTCGACGTAGGCGTGCACGACGCCGAGCGCCATCTGGTCGTTGCCGCAGAACACGGCCGTGACGTCGTCGCGCCCGGCCAGCTCTCGGCCGATGCGATGACCGGAGCCCGGGGTCCAGTCGCCGCGCAGCAGCACCGTCGAGTCGACGCCGAGCCGTTCACAGGCCTCGCGCCAGCCCCGCTCGCGGTCGCGACCGTCCATCCACCCGTCGGGCCCCGCGACGTGGGCGATGCGGCGGTGACCGAGCGAGACGAGGTGCTCGACGGCCGCCTCGGCCCCGGCGGCCTGGTCGAACGAGACCGTGTGGTGGCCGTCCTCGGCCTCGCTGTCGGCGGTGACCAGCGGCACCGACACCCCGGAACGCCGCAGCACCTCGAGGGCCTCGGCGTCGGGAGCGATGAGCACGATGGCCGCCACGTTCTGGCCCACCAAGGAGTCGAGGGCCTGCCGCATGCCCTGCCGGTCGTCGACGTCGAGGGTGGCCATCGACACCTGGTACCCGGCTCGTCGGGCGGCACCGTTGAAGCCGTGCATCGTGCTCGACGGCCCGTAGAACGGGAACCCCGTGCTGATCACGCCGAGCGACCTCGTCCTGCGGCTGGCCAGCGCCCGGGCGGTGAGGCTCGGCCGGTAGTGGAGCTCGTCGATGGCGACGTCGACCTTGGCCTTGGTGGCGGGACGGACCGTCGGGTCGCCGTTGACGACCCGCGAGACGGTCTGGTGCGAGACGCCGGCTGCGGCCGCGACGTCGAAGAGGGTTGCCACGAGGTGATCCTAGTTCGGTTCGGTTTTCGGGACGGTGGCGTCGTGTGCGGCCGGCCCGCGCCTCCTGCGGTCTGGTCGGTGCCCGCCGGGGGCGAGGAGACGAGGAGGCGCGGCTCCCGTGACCGGGAACCGCGCCTCTCGCGGATGGTGACCGCTCGTTACTTGCCGGACGAGGCGGCGCGACGCTTGTTGAAGACGTCGAACGCGACCGCGGCGAGCAGCACGAGGCCCTTGATCAGGGACTGGTACTCGGTGCCGACGCCGAGGATCGACATGCCGTTGTTCAGGATGCCGATGATGAGACCACCGACGATGGCGCCGGTGACCGTGCCGATGCCGCCGGTGACGGCGGCGCCACCGATGAACACGGCCGCGATGGCGTCGAGCTCGAACCCGTTGCCGGCGCTGGGGCTGGCGAGGTTCAGCTGGCCGGTGAAGACGACGCCGGCCAGGGCGGCGATGACGCCCATGTTGACGAAGAGCAGGAACGTGACGCGCTTCGTCTTGACGCCGGACAGCTCGGCGGCGTGCAGGTTGCCACCGATCGCGTAGACGTGACGGCCGAACACCGAGTTCTTCATGATCATCGAGTACGCGACGACGAGCACCGCGAGCACGACCAGGACGATCGGGGTGCCCGAGTAGCTGGCGAGCAGGAACCCGACGTACATGACCAGGGCGACCGTGAAGACCATCTTGGTGATGAACCACAGGAAGGGCTCGTCCTCGAGCTGGTACTTGCGACGCGTGGCACGGCCGCGGAGGCCGGTGCCGATGAGGGCCAACGAGGCGACGGCGCCGAGGACGAGCGTCAGCGGCTCGTACCCGGTGGTGCCGAAGGCGGGCAGGAAGCCCGACCCGATGTCGCGGAACCCCTGGGGGAAGGGCGAGATCTGCTGGCTCTGGAGGGCGATCTGGGCGGCACCGCGGAACGCGAGCATGCCGGCCAGGGTGACGATGAACGCCGGGATGCCGAAGTAGGCGATCCAGAAGCCCTGCCAGGCCCCGACCAGGGCGCCGAGCACGAGGCAGAGCACGACGGCGAGCGGCCAGGGCAGGCCCCACTGGGTGATCATGACGCCGGCCATGGCGCCGGTGAAGGCGACGATGGAGCCGACCGAGAGGTCGATGTGGCCGGCGATGATGACCATCACCATGCCGATGGCCAGGATCAGGATGTAGCTGTTCTGGACCACCAGGTTCGACACGTTGATCGGTGCCAGCGTGATGCCGTTCGTGGTGACCTGGAAGAACAGCACGATGACGATCAGCGCGATGAACAGGCCGATCTGGCGCAGCTGCCCGCCGAGGTACGAGACGGCACCCGTGATCGGGTTGCCACCCGAACCGGACTGCGGCTGACGGGAGGTGGGCGACCCGCCCGTGGGCTTCGGGTCGGTGGCCTGGGTGGGGCTAGGCGCGCTCATTGACGGGGCTCTCTCGTTCGAGGGTCATGTACTTCAGGAGGAATTCGGGGGTCGCCTCGGCGATCGGCACGTCGGCCGTGATGCGCCCCTCCGAGAGGGTGTAGATGCGGTCGCAGATGCCGAGCAGTTCGGGCAGCTCGGACGAGATGACGATGACGCCCTTGCCCGCGTCGGCGAGCTGGTTGATGATCGTGTAGATCTCGTACTTCGCGCCGACGTCGATGCCACGGGTGGGCTCGTCGAGGATGAGCACGTCGGGGTCGGCGTACATCCACTTCGACAGCACGACCTTCTGCTGGTTGCCGCCCGAGAGCTTTCCCGTCACCGACGCCACGGTGGGCGCCTTGATGTTCATGCTCTTGCGGAAGCGCTCGGCGACGGTGCTCTCTTCGGACCGGTTGACGAAGCCCCAGTTGGCGAGCTTGCCGAGGGCCGAACCGGACACGTTGCGCGTGATGTCGTCGATCAGGTTGAGGCCGTACTTCTTGCGGTCCTCGGTGGCGTAGGCGAGACCCGCGGCGATGGCCTTGCTGACCGTCGACGTGTCGATCTTCTCGCCGCGCTTGTAGACGGTGCCCGAGATGCCGGTGCCGTAGCTCTTGCCGAAGACGCTCATCGCGAGTTCGGTGCGTCCGGCACCCATCAGCCCGGCGATGCCGACGATCTCGCCGGCCTTCACGGTGAGGTTGGCCTGGTGGATGATCTCGCGCGTCGAGTCGAGGGGGTGGTGGACGGTCCAGTCCTCGATGCGCAGCAGCTCGTCGCCGACCTTCGACTCGTGGGCCGGGTAGCGGCTCTCGAGGTCACGGCCGACCATGCCCTTGATGATGCGGTCCTCGGACACCTCGTCGGCGTGCATGTCGAGGGTCTCGATCGTCTTGCCGTCGCGGATGATCGTCACCTTGTCGGCGATCGCCTTGATCTCGTTGAGCTTGTGGCTGATGATGATCGATGTGATGCCCTGCCCCTGCAGGCTCTTGATCAGGTCGAGCAGGTGGGCCGAGTCGTCGTCGTTCAGGGCGGCGGTGGGCTCGTCGAGGATGAGGATCTTCACGCGCTTCGAGAGCGCCTTGGCGATCTCGACCAGCTGCTGCTTGCCGACTCCGATGTCGACCACCTTGGTGACCGGGTTGTCGCGCAGGCCGACGCGGGCCAGCAGGCCGGCGGCGTCGAGGTTGGTCTTGTTCCAGTCGATGAAGCCGTTCTTGGACTGCTCGTTGCCGAGGAAGATGTTCTCGGCGATCGAGAGGAACGGGCTGAGCGCCAGCTCTTGGTGGATGATGACGACGCCCGCGGCCTCGGAGTCGTTGATGTTCTTGAAGTCGACGGGCTGGCCGTCGAGCAGGATCTGACCGTCGAACGAGCCGCTCGGGTAGACGCCCGAGAGCACCTTCATGAGCGTCGACTTGCCGGCGCCGTTCTCGCCGCAGATCGCGTGGACCTGGCCGCGCTCGACCTCGAGCGTGACGTCCTGCAGGGCCTTGACGCCGGGGAACGTCTTGGTGATCTCCCGCATCTCGAGGATCGTGTTCGCCACGTGTTCCTTCTTCCGTGTGTCGGGTGGGTGCCGCTGGGGAGCAGAGAAGCGAGGAGGCGCTGGTCGGCGACCGGCGCCTCCTCGGTTCTCGCAGGGGAGGGACCTACTTGAGGTCGGCCTCGGTGTAGTAGCCGCTGTCGATCAGGACCTCTTTGTAGTTGTCCTTCGTGACGATGGTCGGCTGGAAGAGGTACGTCGGGACGACCTTCACGCCGTTGTCGTACGTCTTGTCGTCGTTCGTCTCGGGCGTCTTGCCGGTGAGCAGGTCGTCGGCCATCACCACGGACTGGTCGGCGAGCTGACGCGTGTCCTTGTAGATGGTCGAGTACTGCTGACCCTCGATGATCGACTTGACCGAGGCGGCCTCGGCGTCCTGGCCGGTGATGACCGGGAGGGCGTCGCTGGTGTAGCCGGCACCCTCGAGCGCCGAGATGATGCCGATCGAGATGCCGTCGTAGGGCGAGAGCACGCCGTCGAGCTTGGTGCCGCCCGAGTAGGTCGAGGCGATCAGGTTCTGCATGCGGGCCTTGGCGGTGGCCGGGTCCCAGGCCGCGGTGGCGGCCTGCGTGAACTGGTCCTGACCGGAGCCGATGGTCAGCGAACCGTCTTCGATGTAGGGCTTGAGGGTGTCCATCGCGCCGTTGAAGAAGAAGGTGGCGTTGTTGTCGTCCGAGCTGCCGGCGAAGACCTCGATGGTCTTGGGCGAGGCGCCGTCGACCTTCTTGCCGTCGGCGTCGGCGAGGCCGAGACCGGTCAGGAGGCTGGTGCCCTGGTCGACGCCGACCTTGTAGTTGTCGAACGAGACGTAGTAGTCGACGTTCTCGTTGCCCGTCAGCAGGCGGTCGTACGAGATGACCTTGATGCCGGCCTTGGCGGCCGAGTCGAGCTGGTCGCTGAGCGAGCCACCGTCGATCGAGGCGACGATGAGGACCTTCGCGCCCTTGGTGATCATGTTGCTGATCTGCTGGACCTGCTGGGGGATCTTGTTGTCGGCGTACTCGAGGTCGACCTTGTAGCCCTTGTCCTCGAGGGCGCTCTTGACGGCGTCGCCGTCCTTGATCCAGCGCTCGGACACCTTGGTGGGCATCGCGACGCCGACCAGCGCACCGGCGTTGTCGCCGCTGCTGCTGCCGCCGGCGTCACCGCCGCGTCCGCCGCCGCCGCCGGAGCAGGCGGCCAGGGAGAATGCCATGCCGACGGCGACGATGCCGACGAGGAGCTTTTTCTTCACGGTTGTTCCATTCGTGTCAGGTGTCATCTCGACGGCGTCGTCGATGACGGGTGATGGTGCTGTGAGGGGATCTCTGTGGTGCGGGCGCTCGACGGCTCGGGTGGCCGGGGACGCGCCGGGCCGACGGGTGCGCGAGGCCTGCCCGTCGGGGCTGAGGGGGACGTCAGGCCGGGGCGACCGCGAGGAGGCGCGGGGCGGGCGACGTGCGGACGGCCCGGTGGGCGGCCGGGCGGCGGAGGGAGGAGCTGTTCACGGTTGACCTCTTCGTCAGGAAACGTGTGGCTGGGGTGTCGCGGAGTGGAGCGGGATGGCCCGTCGCGGGGACGGTCGAGCGCTGACCTGAGAATGTGAGCGCTCACATCGGTGGTGCTGGGCAATACTGAACGAGGTCCAGGTGCTTGTCAAGTCGGTCGGCGCCCGGCGTGTCGCGACAGGATTTACACGTTCGCCACACGCCGTTCACGCGCGTGAGCGGTCGTCACGTCACAGTGTGCCCATGATCACCGCGACCGCGACCGTCCACACGGCGCACGACGCCGCCGGCCTGTTCTGGTTGTCGCGCCGCCTGCTCGCCGAGCACCGGGCCGCGAAGGTCGAGGTGGGCCAGTACCTCGTGCAGCTCGCCGACGCCGGGACCGTGCTGCTCACCGAGCTGCCCGAGGCCCTGCGGTTCGACGTCGTCGTCCGGGACGAGCTGACGGCACGCCGCACGCGCCGGGCGCTCGAGGCCGCCCTCGAACGCTGCCTGCCCGGCACGGTGTCGGCCATGACCTGGCAGACCGAACCCGTCGCCGTCTGAGGGCGGCCCGGCGCGACACCCCCGAACCAGCGCGACACCCCGGGTTCGTGGGGTGTCGTGCTGGTTCGGAGGTGTCGGGCCGCACTAGAACGCGGTGATGGTCCAGCTCGCCGTGTGGGCCTCGCCCGGGGCGAGCAGCACGAGGTCGTCACCCGAGTTGAAGGCGTCCGGCGGGCAGGTCATGGGCTCGACGGCCAACCCGACGCGGTCGTTCTCGGGTTCGGGACGGTCGGCGGTGTGCACCTGCACCCAGGGCAGCTCGGTCCCCCACGACATGGTGACGCCGTGGCCGTCGCGCGCGGTCACCGTGGCGGTGACCCGCGCCTCCTGAGCGGGGCCCCCACCGGCGTCGCCGTCAGGGGTGCCGAACGCGAGGTCGGTGAAGGCGTGGTCGACGAACAGGTCGCCGACCGGGTGCCCGTCGCGGAAGTCGAAGCCGTCACGGTCACCGACGGGCCGCGTGCCGACGGGGACGAGGCGGTCGTCGGTCACCTCGAGGTAGCTCGCGGCGGGCAGCGTGAACGACCAGTCGTCGACGCGACCCTCGCCGGCGACGAGGTAGGGGTGCGGCGCGGTGCCGTAGGGGGCGACGCCCGTGCCCGCGTTGCGGGCCGTGACCGTCGTGGTGAGCCCGTCGTCGGTCAGCTCGTAGACGACCGACAGCGCCAGCCGCCACGGGTAGCCGTCGCTCGGCACGAGCACGAACGAGGCCGAGGCCCGCGCGGCCTGGGCCTGGTCGATGGTCCAGTCGGCCCAGTGGGCCAGGCCGTGCAGGGCGTGACCGCGCTCGACCTCGTTCAGCGGGAGCTGGTGTTCGACCCCGTCGCGCTCGTAGCGTCCGTCGGTCACGCGGTTGGGCCACGGGGCGAGCAGGGCCCCGCGGAAGCCCGGCCGCACCTCGTCGGCGGCGAACGGCACGACCAGGTCGCGGCCCTCGAACGTGAGCGTGCGCAGCGTGGCCCCGACCCCGGCGATCTCGGCCCGGTAGCCGTCCCGCTCGAGCACGACCTGCGCGCCGGAGACCGGCACCGGCGACGTGACGAGGCGAGCGGTCGGCGGCGCCCCCGGTGCGGGCTCGACGACGGGAGGCACGGTGCCGTGCGGCGGCACGGGGGCGACGGGGGTGGGCTCAGACATGCGCGGGCTCTCCGAGGACGGACGCGGACAGGAACGGGTTGCGGAAGCGGCCCTCGGGGTCGACCGACGCGACGTGGGCGGCGAAGTCGCCGAGACGCGGGAACACCCGGCGCAGTTCGGCATGCGTGGCGGTCGAGACCTTGCCCCAGTGCGGGCGGGCGTCGAACGCGCCGAGCACCCGCTCGATCTCGGGCAGGACGGCGAGCACCTCGTCCGGGCGGCGGTGCCAGGTGAAGTGGAAGGCGACGCTCTGACGTCCGCCGCTCGGGCTGATCCAGGCGTCGTCCGGGGCGATCGTGCGGATCTCGCTGACCATGAGCACGTCGGCGAAGGTGTGCGCGATGCCACGGAGCCCCTCGATCGCGGCCGCGGCGTGCTCGGCGGGGATCAGGAACTCGCTCTGGATCTCTTCGCCGGCGCTCGGCGTGAAGTCGAAGCGGAAGTGCGGCAGGCGTTCGAGCCACGGGCCGGCCACGCCGCCCTGCTGCGTGACGGCCGCGGTCTCGGCCCCGGGGATCATGTGCGTGGTCGCGTCGGCCCGGACGGCGCCGAGGTCGCGGAGGTCGAGACCGACCGCGTCGCCGACCCGGTGCTTCGACCAGACCTGGTCGACCCCCGCGCCGTCGTACCGCGTGAAGAAGCTCAGGCTGTACGCGCCGGCGAGCACGGCGTCGAGGTGCTCGAGGGCGGCCGCCCACGGCAGGTCCTCGTGGATGGTCTGCTCGACGTCGAAGGTCGGCACGGTGTCGAGTTCGAGGCTCGTGACGACGCCGACGGCGCCGAGCGAGACGACGGAGGCGCCGAACGCGTCGTCACCGCGGCGGACGGTCTCGAGGCTGCCGTCCGCGCGGACGAGCTCGACGGCGCGGACGCCGGCCGAGAGGGCGGGATTGCGCACGCCGGAACCGTGCGTGCCGGTCTGGACCGCTCCGGCGACCGAGATGTGGGGCAGCGAGGCGAGGTTGTGCAGGGCGAGGCCGCGACGCTGCAGCTCGCCCGCGAGGGCGGCGTGCGTGGTACCCGCGCCGACGCGGACGGTGCCGGCGGCCGAGTCGACCTCGACCGGGGTGTCGAGCGCGTCGAGCGAGACGAGGACGCCGTCGGTGTCGGCGACCCGGTTGAACGAGTGGCGCGAGCCCAGGGCCTTGACCCGACGGCTGCCGGTGACGACGTCACGCAGCTCGTCGATGCTCGTGGGGCGACGCAGGTCGGTCGTCGAGTACTCGACGTTGGCGGCCCAGTTCTGCATGGAGACTCCTTCGGCTCGGGGTGCTGCGTCGAGTCTAGGCGAGCCCCACCGCCGGGAGTGAGCGCTCACTCGCCTCGGGCGGCGGCCTGCCAGCCGAGCAGCGGGCCGAGGCGCTCGGCGGCGTCGGTCAGCACCTGCGTGTACTCGGCGAGTCCGAAGTCGAACGGCAGCTCGACGATCAGGTCGTCGACCTCGCGCATCGCGGCGTTCTCGTGCAGCTGCTCGGCGATCCACTCGGACGGGCCGACGAGGTCGCGGTCGAACATCATGCCGCGGGGTCCGTGGGCCACGGTGGTGCGGTCGCGACGGGAGGACGCGTAGGCCTCGTACGCCGCACGCTGCTCGGCGGTGGCCGTGTCGGTGGGCAGGACGACCGCGCCCTTGGCGACCCGCGCCTCCGGACCCGAGGGGTGGACCGCGCGGAAGGCGCGGATCTGCTCGAGTTGCGACGCCGCGAAGCGGGTCGGCTCGATCGGCCCGGGCGCGCCCGCGAAGCTGACGTTGCTGATCAGCATGCCGAGGCCCTGGCGACCCGCCCACTCGGCCGACCGGGGGCTGCCCGCGCCGTACCAGACACGGTCGGCGAGGCCGGGGCTCTGCGGCTGCACCCGCCCGGTGAAGACCTCGATGCCCTCGGTGCCCTCGAACGCGCTGACCTGCTCGCCCCGGACGAGCGAGAGGAACTTCTCGACCCGGCCGTACGAGAAGTCCTGGTGGTCGGCGGCGTCCCCGTAGAGGTGCGGCCCGACCTCGTCGTAGGCGCGAGGCTCGCCGACGCTGACGCCGAGCTGCAGCCGGCCGCGCGAGAGCACGTCGACCGTGCCCCAGTCCTCGGCGAGACGGAACGGGTTCTCCCAGCCGAGCGGCATCACGGCCGTGCCGAGGGTCAGGCGCGAGGTGCGCTGCGCCGCGGCCGAGAGGAACGCGACGGGCGACGAGATGCCGAACTGCAGGTGCCGCGTGCGGGTCCAGCCGCCGTCGAGCCCCAGCGCCTCGGCCCGCTCGAACAACTCGAGCCCCTGCTCGAGTCCGACGGTCGGGTCGTCGCCCTCGAAGGCGCCGATGGTGAGGAAGCCGAGACGACGCAACGGCCTCGCGGCGGCGGACGGAGCGGGCGACGAGGAGGCGGTGGTCACCCGTCGAGCCTAGCCAGACGACCCGGGGTCGCCGGGCCGGACCCCGGCCCTCGTCCCCCCGTGCGACATCCCCGGACGGCGTCCCCCGGGGTGCGTCCCCCGCATTGGGGACCGGCCCACCCCCGTACTGGGTGCCTGTGCCCCGTTGTCCCCCACCTCGGAGTGCGGTTCGCTGGACGGAGCCGTTCGAGGGTCACGTCCACGACGACACGACCACGCACGCCACCACGACTCCAGGGGAACAGAACACGATGGACACCGCAGAGCCCGACACCGGACGCCCGGGCACGAACGACCCCTCGGACGCGGCGCTCGTCCTCGACCCCACCGCGACCGTGGGCACCGTCCGGACCACGCCGGCGCACCCGGCCCGCATCCGCCGCGAACGCGCCACCCGTCTGCGTCGCCCCGCCACCTTCGTGCTGTCCTGGCTCGACCTGCCCAACGACGGCAGCGACCCCACCCTGCCCCTCGGCACGTGCCTCGTGCTGCGCACGGTCGGCCGACCGGCACGGGACGTGCTCGTCGACCTGCCCGGCGGGCCCGTCCGGGGTCGCGACAAGCTGCGCCCCGGCGCCCCCCTCGGCATCGCGACCCCCGTCGAGCTCGACGCTCTGGTCGCCCTCGGCACCGTCTTCGTCGAGTGGTCGGACGCTCGCGGTGTCAGCCGGACCACGTGGCTCCGCGTCCCGCCGGTCCCGGCTCGGTACCGCAGCCCCGCCGCCCACTGACCACGTCGACACGTCCACCCCTGACCGGGACGTCGCCGGGACGGACGTGAGCGACGCGCCGACGCGCGCCGCCCCTCCCGGGCTCAGCGCCGGTACGCCGCCGCCGGGTGCGTCGCGGGGAGCCGGGGTCCGCCGCCGGTCAACCGCTCGCGCAGCGTCTCGCCGGGCACGTACGCCTCGCGCAGTCGACCACGACGACGCAGCTCGGGCACGACCAGCTCGACGAAGTCGGTCAGCGTGTCGAACGAGTGGTACTGGCGCAGGTTGATGCCGTCGATGCCCTCGTCGTCGAGCCAGCGCTCGACGGCGTCCGCGACGACGGTCGGGGTGCCGGCGACGAAGAACGTGCCGCCCCAGGCCTCGTCGACCGAGTCGATCAGCTGCCCCACCGTGATGTCGAGCGGCAGCGCGGCGGCTCCCGGGTGGTCGAGCCGACCCTCGGCCTCGAGCGCCTCGCGCACGGTCCGGTCGCGGGGGTGCGCCGGGGCGTCGAAGGGGATGCTGCGGTGGATCAGCTTGCCCTGCTCGCTGGCGAACGAGCGGTAGAGCGCCAGCTTCTCGGCGACGACCTCGTCGGTCTCGCCCGTGATGACGCCGGCCTGCACGATGAACGACACGTCGGCGGCGGAGCGTCCGGCCGCGACCGCCGCCACGCGCGTGGCCGCGCCGACCGCCCGGACGGCGGGGCCGCCGGTGAAGACGACCTCGGCGTTGCGGGCCGCCTGCTCGACGCCCTTCGGCGACGCCGTCGCGAGGAAGAGCACGGGCGTGCGCTGCGGCGACGGCTCGCTGAGGTGCGGGCCGGCGACCCGGAAGTGCTCGCCGACGTGGTCGATCGCGTGCACCTTGGCGGGGTCGGTGTAGACGCCGGAGCCGGGCTCGAGCCCGTCGGCGGTGGGGTCGGCGACGACGGCGTCGTCCTCCCACGAGCCCTCCCACAGCTTGTAGAGCACGTCGAGGTACTCGGCGGCGCGGGCGTAGCGCTCGGCCTTGGGGATCTCGGCGTCGAGGCCGAAGTTGCGGGCGGCGTTCGGCAGGTACGACGTCACGACGTTCCAGCCGACGCGCCCCTTCGTGAGGTGGTCGAGGGTCGACATCCGCCGCGCGAACGCGAAGGGCGGCTCGTAGCTCGTCGAGAAGGTTATGCCGAAGCCGAGGTGCTCGGTCACCGCGGCCATGGCCGGCACGACCATCATCGGGTCGTTGTTGGGCGCCTGGATGCCCTCGAGCAGTGCCGGTGCCGGGCTGTCACCGAACACGTCGTAGGCACCGAGCACGTCGGCGATGAAGATCGCGTCGAAGCCGCCACGCTCGGCCAGGCGGGCCAGCTCGAGCCAGTACGCCAGGTCTTTGTACTCGCTGCGGTGGTTGTGCGGCAGTCGCCAGAGACCGTGCGTGATGTGCCCGACGCAGTTCATCTCGAAGAGGTTGAGGATCAGCTTCTTCTTCGGGGCGGGGGTCCCGGCGTCGACGGCGGGGGCGGGGACGGTGGCGGACGGCTCGGGCGCGGGGGTGTCTGCGGTGCTCACGCGTCCTACTGTGCCGCACCGCGCCTCCTCGTCCACCGGGCGGTGACGCCGTGTCGCCCGAGGGGAGAACCGGGCGGCACCACACCGCACCGCGTCCCGTGCACGACACCGCGACGAGACGAGGTGTGGTGCACGGAACGCGGTGCGGCGCGGCGCGGCGCGTCAGCGCTCGCGGATCGTGGTGGTCACGTCGACGAGGCTGGGATCGGCGGGTGCCGAGCCGAAGCCGAACCGCACGGGCGGGTCGAGCGGGGCCAGCGGCCCGAGGGCGCGACCGTCGAGACGGGCGTCGACCGCGACGATGCGCCGGGCCAGCGTCACGCCGTAGTACTCGCGACGACCTCCACCGGCCGTGCCCGCCGTGCGGGCACCCCGGACAATCAATCGGGCCACCGGGTCGATCAGCGTGAGCCAGCCGGGGCGGGTCGCGAACGCCCGGGGCACGAGCCGCAGCAGCCAGCCGAGCGCGGACACGGGCCCGATCTCGAGCGACAGGTCGAGGACGTCGCCGCCCGCGTCGTCGGGGCCGGCCGAGACCCGCAGCGTCCGGTCGACGCCGCGCCACGACACGGGCTGCACGCGCACCTCGTCGAACGTGTAGGTCGACGAGACGTAGTCGGCCACGGCCTGCGACGGCGCCAGCAACGTGCGGTGGCCGTCCGCACCCTCGACCATCACGTCGACGAAGCGGCCGAGCGGCGAACGGTCCCACAACCCGACGACGACGCGCGTGCCGGACTCCGTGCCGAAGCCCGCGATGCGTCCGTGGAACCGCTGGTCGGGGGTCGCTCTGCTCATCGCTCGACCGTACGCCGACGGTGCTGCACGCACCGCGCCTCCGGGTCCGTCGCTCCCCCGCTCGTCGCGGGCCGAGGCGGACCCGGAGGCGCGGGTCGTCGGTTCGGGAGGCGCTACTCGGCCACGCGGGCCGAGACGGTCTCGAGGGCGGCGAGCTCGTCGGCGCTGAGGGCCACGCTCGCGCTGGCCAGCAACGCGGGCAGCTGCTCGAGGGTGCGGGCGCTGGCGATCGGGGCGACGACGCGGGGCTGCGCCTGCAGCCAGGCGAGGGCGATCGTGGCGATCTCGACCTGGTGGGCGCTCGCGATGTCGCGCAGGGCGGCCACGACGTCGAGCCCCTCGTCGCTGAAGTAGCCCTCGACGTTGCCGCTGCGGGCCCCGGCGATGTCGTCACGGCTCTGGTACTTGCCGGTGAGGAAGCCCGCGGCGAGCGAGAAGTAGGGCGTCACGCCGAGCTGGTTCAGGGCGGCGAGCGGAGCCAGGTCGCGCTCGTAGGACTTGCGGGTCACGAGGTTGTAGTGCGGCTGCAGTGCGACCGGGGCCGCGAATCCCTCGCGGCGCGCGATCTCGACCCACTCGGTGATGCGCTCGGGCGAGAAGTTCGAGATGCCGACGTGCCGCACCTTGCCGGCCTTCTGCAGCGCGTCGAAGGCGCCGAGGGTCTCGGCGAGGTCGTCGCCGGTGTCGAAGTGCGCCCAGTACAGGTCGATGTGGTCGGTCTGCAGGCGGGTCAACGAGGCGTCGGCCGCGGCGGCGACGTTGGCGGCGCCGAGCCCGGGGAACTCGGGGTGCTGGCTGACCTTGGTGCCGAGCACGATCTGGTCGCGACGCGAGGCGCCACCCTGGGCGAGCCAGGTGCCGATGACCGTCTCGGACTCACCGCCCGAGTTGCCGTCGGCCCAGGCCGAGTAGACGTCGGCCGTGTCGACGAAGTTGCCGCCGCCGGCGACGAAGGCGTCGAGCACCGAGTGCGACTCGGCCTCGTCGCTGGTCCAGCCGAAGGTGTTGCCGCCTAGGGCGAGGGGGAAGACGTCGAGGTCGGATGTTCCGATGAGGGGCATGCGGGGGTTCCTTTCGCGAACGTCGCGTCGGGTCGGCGCGGCGACTACCCAGGTCTAACGCGTGCGGCGCGGGTTCGTTCCCAGGTCCGCGGCGTTGCCGGGTGCGCGCTCAGTACCCCTGCTCGACGTCGACGACGCCCTCGGGGTCGCCGCCCTCGGCGAGCGCGCGGATGTTCGCCTCGACCCGGGCCTGGAACAGCGGCTCGGTCATGTCGTTCGTGTTCGCCTGGTGCGGGGTGACGAGCGCACGGGGTTCGGCCCACAGGGGGTGACCGTCGGGCAGCGGCTCGGGGTCGACCACGTCGAGGCCCGCGGCTCCGATCCGCCCCTCGGCGAGTGCCGTCACGAGCGCGTCCGTGTCGACGAGCGGGCCGCGGGCGATGTTGACCAGCACGGCCGTGTCCTTCATGGCGGCGAACTCGGCGGCACCGAGCAGGCTGCGAGTGCCGTCGGTGAGGGCCGCGGCGACCACGACGACGTCGCTCGTCGGCAGGACCTCCGCCAGGCGGTCGACCGTGATCGTCCGGGCGGCACCCGGCACGGCCTCGTCGGTGCGGCGCACCATCGTCACCTCGACGTCGAACGGCTGCAGCAGCCGCAGCAGCTCGGTGCCGATGCCGCCGGCCCCGACGATGGTGACGGACGCGCCGTTCAGCGAGATGCCGCGCTGCTCGCGCTCCCACGAGGAGGCGCGGGCCCTGATCTGCAGGGAGCGCAGCGTCGCCAGCGTCAGCGCCAGGGCGTGCTCGGCCACGGGTGCGCTGTACGCGCCCTTGGCACTGGTGAAGACGAGGCCGTCGCGGGCGGTGGCCTGCATGGTCTCGACGTAGGCGTCGACCCCGGCGCTCGGCAGCTGGACGACGCGGACGCGGGGGTGCTCCTCGATCGCCGCGCGCAGGGCGTCCTGGTCGACGCGGCCACCGAGGACGAGCATGTCGGTCTCGTCGCCGAGCTCGACCAGGCGGGCGTCGGTCGCGTCCACCGCCCTCGTCGCGGGGGCGACGCCCCAGGCGTCTCCGGACGACGCCTCGGAGTCGGCGGAGGCGGAGGGCAGGACGGTGACGGCGACGGTGCTCATCGCTCCACCGTATCGATCCGGTCACGAAAGCGACTCAGGCTCGTGTCTGCGTCGAGCCGGTGGCAGAGTGACGCCGTCTGCAGGTCGCGAAACCCGATCGTGGACGCGGGAGGCACGGGTCAACGGCGACACGCGCCTCCTTCCCCTCACCCCACCCCGTCGCTCCCGTCGCACGACGGTCGACGGTCGCGGCCCCCGGGGGTACGCTGTCCCACGGCCCAGGCGGGCCCACGGCCCCACCGGGCCCGGCGGCAGCACGACGGAAGGCAGGTGAGCGGCGATGGCTGGTGACAGTACTGGCGCCCCGCGGCATCGCCCCGTGATCGCGCCGTCCGCCCCGCTCGCCTGAGCAGCGGGCCCGACCGACCACGAGCGAGGCCCACGGGCACCGACGTCTCCTGTCGACGCACGTCGTCGACGACCCGACACCCCGGTGTCGTCTCGTCGCCCGTGTGCGTCGCCCCGGCCCCCACCGCACACCCGCCGTCCGCACGGCTGTCGTGACCACCACCGGTACGACATCGTCCCTCGACGGACGGTCGTCGCACCCCGAACGGCAGGAGCGCAGACCATGGCACTCATCGACAACGGCATCTACGTCGCGGGACACCGCACCGACAGCCCGGCGAACCTCGACGAGACGTTCGAGTTGCTGCACGAACACCAGGGCATGGCCTGGATCGGGCTGTACCGCGCCGACCCCGACGAGGTGCGCTCGATCGCGCAGGAGTTCGAGCTGCACCCGCTCGCCGTCGAGGACGCGCTCAAGGGCCACCAGCGCGCGAAGCTCGAGCGCTTCGGCGAGACCCTCTTCGTCGTGCTGCGGTCGGCCCGCTACCTGGACGCCGAGGAGACGGTCGAGTTCGGCGAGGTGCACGTGTTCGTCGGTCCGGGCTTCGTCATCACGATCCGGCACGCCGAGAACCCCGACCTGGGTCGGGTGCGGCGCCGCCTCGAGTCGAACCCCGAGCTGCTCGCCCTCGGACCCGAGGCCGTCCTCTACGCCGTGCTCGACCAGGTGGTCGACGGCTACGGCCCGGTCGTCGCCGGCATCGAGAAGGACATCGACGAGATCGAGGACGAACTCTTCGGCGGCGACCCCGAGGTGTCACGGCGCATCTACGAACTGCTGCGCGAGGTGATCAGCTTCCAGCGCGCGACGAGCCCGCTGCGGGGGATGCTCGAGAACCTGCTGCGAGGGTCGGACAAGTACGGCGTCGACGTCGAGTTGCAGCGCTCGCTGCGCGACGTGCTCGACCACGTGTTGCGCATCGGCGAGCGCGCCGACACGTTCCGCGCCCTGCTCGAGAACGCGCTGACCGTGCACTCGACGCTCGTCACCCAGGCGCAGAACGACGAGATGCGGCGCCTGTCCGAGGCCGGGCTCGCCCAGAACGAGGAGACCCGGCGCCTGTCGGAGGTCGGCCTGCAGCAGAACGACGAGGTCAAGAAGATCTCGGGCTGGGCGGCCATCCTGTTCGCCCCGACCCTGGTCGGCGGCGTCTACGGCATGAACTTCGACCACATGCCCGAGCTGCACTGGCAGTTCGGCTACCCGATGGCGGTCGCCGCCATGGTCGCGGTCGGCGCGAGCATCTGGGGCGTCTTCAAGTGGAAGAAGTGGCTCTGACGCCGTCGCACCGGTGACGCCGTCGGGCGGGTGATGCGGAGAACGCAGGAGGCGCGGGTCGGGTGACCCGCGCCTCCTGCGTCCACGAGGCGGTGCGGTGCTGCGGTCGGGGCCTAGGCCTCGAGCGCGGCGTCGAGCGTGATCTCGACGCCGGTGAGGGCCTTCGAGACGGGGCACGTCTCCTTGGCGTTCTGGGCGGCCTCGAGGAAGCCGGCCTCGTCGATGCCGGAGACCTCGCCGCGGACGGTGAGGGCGATGCCGGTGAGCTTGAAGCCGCCGGCCGAGTCCGGGCCGAGCGAGACGTCGGCCTTGACGTCGAGCGCCTCGACGGTGCCGCCGGCCTGGCCGAGGACGGCCGAGAACTGCATGGCGTAGCAGGCCGAGTGGGCCGCGGCGAGCAGCTCTTCGGGGCTGGTGGAGCCGTTGGCGTCGTCGGCGGCACGCTTGGGGAACGAGACGTCGTAGGTGCCGAGCTTCGAGCTCGAGAGCTCGACCTGGCCTTCGCCGGTCTCGAGGCTGCCGTTCCAGGCGGTGCGTGAGGTGCGAGTGGGCATGTGGTGCCTTCTTTCGTGGAGGGGCCGACGTCGGGGTCGGCCCGGGGTGGGGTGTTCGGGGTGTTCTGGTCGGTCGGTGAGGCGGGTCAGAGGTGCTGGTCGGTGAGGGCGGCCGTGTTCGCCCGGACGGCGGCGGCGAGCGCGGCGATGTCGGCTCGCAGCGTCTGCAGGTCGGTCAGCTCGAGACCGGTGGCGCCGCAGATCTGGTCGGCGAAGCCGGCGGCCTGCTCGCGGAGCGCGACCCCGGCGTCGGTCAGGGCGACGTCGACGGTGCGCTCGTCGGAGGCCGAGCGTGTGCGCGTGACCAGGCCGTGGGCCTCGAGCCGCTTGAGCAGGGGCGACAACGTGCCCGACTCGAGCTGCAGCTGGTGGCCGAGCTCGGAGACGGTCGTCGGGCCGCCCTGCCAGAGGACCAGCAGCACGAGGTACTGCGGGTAGGTGAGGCCGAGCGGCGCGAGCAGGTCGCGGTACCGCGCCGTGACGGCACGCGAGGCGTTGTAGAGCGCGAAGCAGATCTGCTCGTCGAGCACCGGCGCCGGGCCCGGGGTCGTCGTCTCGGCTGCTGTCGTCATGTCGGCGACTGTAGCACGTCGCGGACGACTTGGTTGTGCACAACTCATTCGCTCTTTGCTGCCGCAGTCGACGCGAACCCACCTCAGTCGACGTCGGCCCGGCGTTCCCGGAAGGCGATCATGTTGACGCGGTTGCCGCAGCGGACGCTGCAGAACCGCTTGGACCCGTTGCGCGACAGGTCGACGAAGACCCCGTCGCAGTCCTCGGCGGCACAGGCCCGCAGCCGGCCGGTCTCGTCGGTGCGGATGACGTCGACCAGCGCCAGGGCCGACTCGACGCGGATGCGGTCGGCGAGGGGCGCGTCGTCGCTCGTCGCGTGCAGGTGCCAGTCGAGGCCGTCGTGTCGCACGAGCCGGGGCGACGAGACGCTGTCGGCCAGCATGCGGTTGACCTCGGCGGCGAGCAGGTCGCGCTCGAGCGTCCAGATGCGTCGCAGTTCGGCCCGGACGCCCTGCACCGAGGCCAGTTCGGCGTCGTCCCGGTCGAAGCGGCCCGAGAAGGCGAACGAGTCGAGCAGGGCCGTCAGCTCGGCACGGGTCGAGAGCTCGTCGCCACCGGACCGACTCGCGCCGGCACCGGTGTTGACCAGGGCGACGTTGAACTCGAGGACGTCTTCGGTGTCAGGGGCGAAATGCAAGTTGACTCCTTGTCAGAGGCGGTCCTACGCTCGCCACAGAGACGGCGCGTCAGCACCCATTGTGCACGACGGCCCTGACACAAGGAGTCCTCGTGAGCACCGGTGCGACCACGACCACGATCGCGACGACGCCCCTCGCCGCGGGGCGCCCCGCCTCGACCACCGCCGGCCTGCTCGTCGCCCTGCTGGCCGCCGCCTCGTTCGGATTCTCGGGCCCGTTCGTCAAGCCGTTGCTCGAGTCGGGCTGGAGTCCCGTGGCCGCCGTCACGGTCCGCGCCCTGATCGGCGGGGTCGTGCTCGCCCCCGTCGCCCTCTTCGCCCTCCGGGGCCGCCTGGGTCCGATCTGGCGGGCCCGGTGGCGCGTGCTCGGCATGGCGGTGGTCGGCGTCGCCGGCACCCAGGTCTTCTACTTCGCCGCGGTGGTGCGCATCCCGGTCGGCACCGCGATCCTGGTCGAGTACCTCGCTCCGCTGCTGCTCGTCGGCGTGGCCTGGGCGACCTCGCGACGCGTCCCGCAGGCCGTCGTGCTCGTGGGCTCCGTGATCGCCTTCGCGGGCCTCCTGCTGGTCGTCGCCCCGAGCGGAGGCGTGGCCCTCGACCCCGTCGGGCTCGCCCTGGCGGGGGCGGCGATGGTCTGCTGCGCCGCCTACTTCGTGCTCGCCGCCCGGCCGAGCGGCGACCTGCCCCCGGTCGCCCTGGCGGCCTCGGGCCTGCTCGTCGGCGCCGGGCTGCTGGGACTGCTGGGACTGACCGGACTCGTGCCGTTCACGACCTCCGCGGCCGACGTGCCCCTGTTCGACGTGATCGTGCCGTGGTGGGTGCCGATGCTCGTGGTCGGGGTCGTCGCCACCGCGGTCGCGTACGCCACGAGCATCACGGCGAGCAGCATGCTCGGCTCCCGCCTGGCGTCGTTCGTCGGCCTGCTCGAGGTGGCGGCCGCCGCGCTCTACGCCTGGCTGCTGCTCGGCGAGGCCCTGACCCCGCTGCAACTCGGCGGCGGCCTGCTGATCGTGGTCGGCATCGGCTTCGTCCGGGCCGAACGCACCCGCGAGGCCGCGGTCGTGGCCGACGCGGTGGCCGAGCCGCCCGTCGTCGACACGACCCGCGCCTCCTGACCCTCTCGACCCGACCTGACCCGCGCCTCCGGGGCCGGGCATAGGGTCGAGGGGTGACTCCGACGACGCTGCCGCGCAGCACGCCCTCCGCCCAGAACGTCGACGCGGCGGGCATCGCCGCGTTCGTCGACGCCCTCGAGACCACCGCCGGCGTCGAGCCGCACAGCATCATGCTGCTGCGCCACGGGCAGGTCGTCGCCGAGGGCAGGTGGGCTCCGTACTCGGCCGACCGCGCCCACCTGCTCTACTCGCTGAGCAAGAGCTTCACGTCGTCGGCCGTCGGGTTCGCCGTGGCCGAGGGCCTGATGGGGCTCGACGACACCGTGCTCGGCCACTTCCCCGAACTCGACGACGAGGTCACCGACCCGCGCAGCCGCTCGATGCTCGTGCGCCACGTGCTCGCGATGGCCAGCGGGCACCGCGCCGAGACCCTCGACCGTGCGCTCGCCGTCGACCCGGTCGACGTCGTCCGGGGCTTCCTGCTCACGCCGCCCGACGACGAGCCCGGCACCGTCTTCGCCTACAACCAGCCCTGCACGTTCGCCGCCGGCGCGATCGTGCAGCGCGTCACGGGCCAGCCGCTGAGCGAGTACCTGCGACCACGCCTGCTCGACCCGCTCGGCATCGGCGAGGTCGGGTGGCAGCGCGACGCGTCCGGCCGCGAGCTCGGCTTCAGCGGGCTGCACGCCACCACCCACGCGATCGCCGCCCTCGGCCAGCTCTACCTGCAGCAGGGCGAGTGGGACGGCGTGCAGCTGCTGCCTCGCGAGTGGGTCGCCGAGGCCACGCGCTCGCACGTCTCCAACGCGGGCGAGTCGAACCCCGACTGGGCGCAGGGCTACGGGTTCCAGTTCTGGAGGGCCCGCCACGGCTACCGCGGCGACGGCGCCTACGGACAGTTCGCCGTCGTGTTGCCCGAACACGACGTCGCGCTCGCCCTGACCGGCCAGTCGCTCGACATGCAGGCCGTGCTCGACGCGGCGTGGGCGCACCTGCTGCCCGCCTTCGGGACGGACGCGGCGCGCGTCGGCGACGCCCCGGCCGACGCCGCCCTGGCGTCCCGCCTCGCCGACCTGGCACTGCCCGGGGTGGCCGGTCCCACCGAGCACGACGCCGCACCCGTCCGGCCGGCGGACGAGGAGGCGCGGGACGGTGAGCAAAACTCCCCCGGCACCGACCGGCTCGTGTCGTTCACCGCGGCCGACGGCAACGACCAGCCCGGCCTCACCCTGGTCGACCTGCACGCCTCGGCCGACGCCGCGACGACGCTCACCCTCGTCGAGGGCGACTCCCGCCTCGTGGTCCGGGTCGAGGCCGAGGACTGGGTCGTCACCGACGGCTCGGTCGGCGGGGCCGGCTCAGGCGCCGGCTCCGCCGGGCCGGTCGCGGCGAGTGCCACCCGGTCGGCCGACCTGCTGCACGTCGACCTCGTCTTCCTCGAGACGCCGCACCGCCTGCACCTCACGCTCGACGAGTCGGACGGGACCTTCACGGCATTGTGGGAGACCCAGCCGCTCCACGCACCCGCGCTGGCGCAGCTGCGCATGCCGCGCAACTGACGCGACCCGCGCCTCCGAGGCGCCGACCCGGCTGGGTCGGCGCAGGACTCAGCCGAGGACGCCCGTGTGCTCGAGCACGATGTTCACGCCGATGAGGATGAGGATCACGCCACCAGCGATCTCGGCCGGCTTGCCGAACCTCGCACCCACCCGGCGCCCGACGAGCACGCCGACGAAGGTCAGGACGGTGGTGGTCACACCGATCAGCAGGATCGCCCAGCCGATCGAGACCGGCAGGAACGCCAGGGTCACCCCGACCGCGAGGGCGTCGATGCTCGTGGCGATCGCGAGCACGGCGAGTTCGCGGAGGTTCAGCCGGTCGGTGTCCTTCTCGTCGTCCTCGCCCGACGAGAACGCCTCGTAGAGCATCTTGCCGCCGATCAGGGCGAGCAGTCCGAAGGCGACCCAGTGGTCGAACGGCGCGATGTACTGCGCGAACGTCGAGCCGAGCAGCCAGCCCAGCAGCGGCATCAACGCCTGGAACGCGCCGAACGTCACGGCGATGACGACGGCATGACGAGCGTTGAACCGCGTCATGTGCAGGCCCTTGCCGAGGGCGACGGCGAAGGCGTCGGCGGACACGCCCAGCGCGATGAGGAAGAGAGCCCAGAACGACATGGGGGCAGCGCCTTTCGAGACGGTCGGGTGGAGACACCGCTGTCTCGGAACCTGACGATCCTGCCATGCCCGACGCGCCTCCTCGGCCGGAAAAGCCCTGATCAGAGGTATTCGGCGCGCCGAATCCGTGGTGTCGGCGAACCGTCGCGCGGGGCGTCGCGCGCCGAACGCCTTCCCCGGTCGACGGTTATGAGGCGCGGCGCGGCTCAGGAGGCGCGGCGCGGCTCAGGCGGGGACGAGCACGTCGCGGGGCAGCACGGCGTGCACGCCCCAGGTGCGGTTGGCGACCTGGGTGACGCGCAGGTCGACGACCGTGCTGGCGAAGGCCAGCGCCGTGGCGGCGTCGAGCGAGTAGAGCTGACGCATCCACTCGACCATCGCGGCGAGCGCGTCGCCGCTGGCGACGTTGAGGTCGGCGTCGAAGCCGAAGGTGATGCGCGCCTCGGGGGTCTCGGCGTGGATCGTCGAGAGCGGGCGGTCCGTGGCGAGGCCGACCCGCGCCTCCGTCGTCATGCCGGTCTCGATCGCGGTGCCCCCGACCTCGCCGTCGCCCTGGGCCGCGTGCCCGTCGCCGAGGTAGAGCAGGGCGTCGTCGACCGCCACCGGCAACCAGAGGGTCGTGCCCGCGACGAGGTCACGGCAGTCGATGTTGCCGCCCACGGAGGTGCGGGGCGGGATGGTCGAGTGCTCTCCGGCCTCGGCGGGGGCGAGTCCCATGACGCCGAGGAAGGGCGCGATCGGTCGACGCAGGCCCCGGCTCTCGGTGGCCGTGCCGGCGTCGCGGTCGATGCTCCAGAGCAGCCAGGCGGCCTCGGCGTCGACCAGGCCGAGGTGGCGGGTGATCGGGGTGTCGGCGGCCGCGGCGACCGTGAAGCCCCAGTCGTCGGGGGTGAGCGCGAGCAGGTCGAGCTGGAGCATGTCGCCCGGCCGTGCCCCGCGGACGGCGATCGGACCGGTCAGGGCGTGACCCCGCCGCGTCGGGAACAGGTACGGGGTGACCTCGCCGGGCACGGTCTGCGGCTCGAGGTGGCCCGAGGCGTCGAGCGAGCGCACGACGACCGTGTCACCGGGGTCGATCGTCAGCACGGGGGCGTGGTCGCGCGAGAAGACCTCGTGGGCGGTGTCGGTGCGGGGGTCGAGGCGGTGGGTCGTCATCGTCCGAGCGTAGGCCGCGACGCCGACACCGACGCCCCGCCGGACGTGCCGCGCCCAGGGGCCGTCGGTACGATGGAGCCCTGTTCCGCCCAGACCCCGCCCCACCTGCTCACAGAGAGACCGACGCCCCCATGGTCCTGTTCTTCCACGTCCTCATCATCGCCATCTCGGTCGTCGGCGCCGGCCTCATCTCGGCCGCTCTCGTGGGGCTCGCGACCTCGAAGTAGCGCGCACCCCCTCGGCGTCCCTCACCCGGATGGGGGTCGTCGATCATCCGGCACGCGGTGGCGTAGCCGACCCCCAAAGACCCATTTGACGGTCGGACGCCTCGGCCTGCACGATGGCCCCATGTCCGCACTCGACGAACTCCGCGCCACGGCCCACCCGATCCGCCTGCGCCTCCTGTCGCCCCTGACCGGCGTCGCGATGAGCGCCGCCGAGGCCGGTCGCGAGCTCGGGCTGTCGCAGGCGACGGCGAGCTACCACCTGCGCGTGCTCGAGCGCGTGGGTCTCGTCGAGATCGTCGAGGTGGTCACGATCCGCGGCGGCGAGGCCAAGCGCTACCGGCACCTGTCGTCGGCGCAGCCGTTCCCCGTCGTCCCGCCCACCGTCGACAGAACTGGCGACGACACCGACGCCGAACGCGCCCGCTACGTCGACGCCCTGGCCGACGAGCTGCGTCGCCGCTCCCCGCGGCGGGCGGACGGCCCCCAGATCTCGACCGACGCCGAGCTCTGGGTCGACCCCGAGACCTGGCAGCGGGTCGTGCGCCACGTGGGTCACGCCTCCGCCCTCCTGCACGCGGCCGCGCAGCGCCCCCGGACGCCCGGCACGAACCCGGTCTCGATGACGGCCGCCCTGTTCCCGATGAGGCGACCGTGACCGGGGACGCAGGAGGCGCCTCCTCGGTCCCCCGGGTCCCTCACGACCGCCGGGGCCCCCTCGCGCACGGCCCGTTCCGCTGGCTGCTCGCGGCTCGGACGACGGGCGTGCTCGGCAACGCCGTCGCCCCGATCGCCCTCGCGTTCGCCGTGCTCGACCTGACCGGGTCGGCGGCCGACCTCGGCCTGGTCGTCGCGGCCCGGTCGATCGCCAACGTCGCGGTGCTGCTCTTCGGCGGCGTGATCGCCGACCGGCTGCGGCGCGACGTCGTGCTCGTCGGGACGTCGCTCGCCGCCGCCGGGACGCAGGCCGTCGTCGCCTCGCTCGTCGTCACGGGGTCGGCGACGATCCCGCTGCTCGTCGTGCTGAGCGTGCTGAACGGGGCGGTCGCGGCCGTGAGCCTGCCCGCGGCGGCGGCCCTCGTGCCCGAGACGGTGCCCGACGCCCTGCTGCGGCCCGCCAACGCACTGCTGCGCCTCGGCCTCAACGGCGGCAGCGTCGTCGGGGCGTCGGCGGGGGCGGGGATCGTGGCGGTGGTCGGTCCGGGCTGGGGCCTCGCCGTCGACGCGGCGGGCTTCGCCCTCGCGGGCGTGCTGTACTCGCGGCTTCGGCTGCGGCTGCCCGTCCGGTCCGCCACCCCGCCGAGCGGCGGGGCGGACGCGGGCGCAGGGGCGGGCTCGGGGGCGGGCGCGGGCGCGGGCTCGGGGGCGGGACCGGGCTCGGGCCCGGGCTCGTCGGTGATCGCCGACCTGCGCGAGGGGTGGCAGGAGTTCACCCGGCGCTCGTGGGTCTGGATCGTGGTGGCGCAGTTCGCGGTGCTCAACGCCGCGTTCGTGGGGGCGACGACGGTGTTGGGCCCCGTCGTGGCGGACGGGTCGTTCGGGCGGGCGGCCTGGGGGCTGGTCGTCGCGGCCCAGACGGTCGGCCTCGGCCTCGGAGCCGTCGTCGCCCTGCGCTGGCGGCCCCGGCACGGCCTCGCCGTGGGCGTGGGGCTGATGGCCGTCACGGCGGTGCCGGTGGCGACGCTCGGACTGGCTCCGGTGGTGCCCGCGCTGGTGGTGGCCTTCCTGTTGGGCGGCGTCGCCCTCGAGATCTTCGCCATCTCGTGGGACCAGTCGTTGCAGAGCCACGTGCCCCGCGCCTCCCTGGCCCGGGTCTACTCGTACGACATGGTCGGCTCGTTCGTGGCCGTGCCGCTCGGCGAGGTGTTCGCGGGGCCGGCGGCGCAGTACGTCGGCACGCGTCCGACGCTGCTCGTCTGCGCGGCGATCATCGTGGCGGCGACCCTCGCGGCCGTGTCGACGCCGGGCGTCCGCCGACTGACGACCGACGAGGTGCGCCCACGGGTCACCGAGCCCTGACGGTCGCCAACTCGTCCCAGTGGGTGGTGGCGCGGGGCGACACCATGTCGCGCTTCATCGACCACCCGCGACGGTGGCGGAGACCCGCGATGCCGAGCCCCAGGGTGTCCTCGCCGAACTTGCCGGCGATGCGGTCGATGACGGCGCCATAGGCGGGCGGTGCCGCGTCGGCCTCGCCGAAGACGTCGAGGCTCGCGTGTTCGTCACGGGGGGTGAGCTCCATCAGGGTGACGCCCGCCCGGACGTAGCGCTTGCCGGGTTCGAGCTGCGGCCCGAGGGCGGCGATGGCCGAGCGGTACAACAGGGCGGCGTCGTCGGTGGGCTCGGGGAACGCCACCGACACCGAGTGGTTCGTGTGGGCGGCGCTGTCGGAGAACGGCGAGGTCGCGGTGAAGCACCGCATCATGCGCGTCAACGACCCCTGCCCGCGCAACCGGGCCGCGGCCCGCTGCGTGTAGACCGACAGGACCTCTTCGAGCTCGGTGACGGTCGTGATGGGCACCGCGAACGACCGCGAGTGGTAGATCTGCTCGCGGTCGGGCTGCACCTGCTCGATCGGCAGGCAGTCGACCCCGCGCAGTTCGTGCACCACCCGGGCCTGCACGACGCCGAAGCGCGTGCGGATGCGGGCCGCGTCGGCGTCGCGGAGGTCGGCCGCGGTGTGGATGCCGAGCGGCGCGAGCTTCTTCGCCGTGCGGCGACCGATGCCCCAGACGTCGCCGACGTCGACGCTCGCGAGGATGGCCGTCTGCTGCTCGGGGGCGTAGCTGCCCAGGTGGCAGACGCCGGCGAGGGCGGCGTTCTGTTTGGACCCCCGGTTGGCGAGTTTGGCAAGGGTCTTGGTCGGCGCGATGCCGATGCTGACGGGCAGCCCGATGAGCTTGCGCAGGGCGCGGCGGATCTCGCGGGCCTGGGCGATCGTGTCGTCGAGCGAACCGGTCAGCTCGATGAACGACTCGTCGATCGAGTACACCTCTTGGTCGCTGGTGTACCGACTCAGGATCTCGGCCGACCGCGCCGACATGTCGCCGTAGAGCTCGTAGTTGCTCGACACCGCGACCACGCCCTGCATCGCCGCGATCGGGGCGATGCTGTGCCACGGTGCCGCCATGTCGACGTTCAGCGCCTTCGCCTCTTGCGAACGGGCGATGACGCAGCCGTCGTTGTTCGACAGCACGACCACCGGCCGCCCCTCGAGGGCCGGGTTGAAGACGCGCTCGCACGACACGTAGAAGTTGTTGGCGTCGACGATGGCGACGCTGCGCTCGGACGCGGTCGACCGGGATGTCGTAGCGGACTCAGACACGGTGCAGGCACCTCGTCACGACGCCCCAGATCGTCGCCTCGTCGAGCTCGGACAGCACGATCTCGGGGTAGGCCGGGTTCTCGGGGCTGAGCACCATCCGCCCCTGCCGGTACGAGAGGCGCTTGACGGTGAGCTCGGCATTGACGACCGCGACGACCACGTGGCCGTCGTGGGCGTCGAGCCCCCGGTCGACGACGAGCTCGTCACCGTCGAAGATGCCGGCGCCGGTCATGCTGTCGCCGCTGACCCGCACAAGGAACGTCGCGGTGGGGTCGCGCATCAGGTGCCGATTGAGGTCGACCGGCCCGTTGTAGTAGCCCTGCGCCGGAGAGGGGAAACCGGCGTGGACGGCTTCGGCGGCCTGCTGCGGCAACAGGTGGTCGGGACGTTCGTCGCCCCCGACGGGGCCGATGACGGCGGTCACCGTGTGCCCTCGCACCCGGCACGGGGGTCGCCGAGGAGGCGCACGCCGGTTCGCACGGACGACTGCCGGTGATCTCTCATCACGCCTCCCACCGAGGACGCTACGTCAGACCACCGACACCGCGCTCCGCGCCGGGACGGCCGCCCCGCCGCAACCGCCGACCCCGAGCGTGCCGCCCCACCGCGACCGCCGACCCCGCGAGTGCCGCGCCACCGGCACGACGTCCCGCCCCGATTCCTTCGGCCACCCCGTCGCCCGACCGCCCGCCCCGCCGCGTGGTCGGCAACTCCTGCCTCGTGCTGCGTCGTTCCGCGGCGGCCCCGAGCCTCCGGGCCCGGGGACTCGCGCTGCGGCACCATCCCGGAGTTGCCGACGGGAATCGTGGTGACGCGCGGTCCCGACCGGAGCCGAGCCCGCCCGCACCCCCGGCACGCCCCGCCGCCACCCCGGCACTCCGTCACCCCGGCGCCCCGGCACCCCGCTCTGCGCGTCGCCTCGCGGTGCGGGCAATTCCTGCCGGGTGTCGCACCGAGCTGCGCGAGCCCCGGGACTCCGGGCCCGGGATCAGGCGCTGCGGCACCAGCCCGGAGTTGCCGACACGAGTGCGCGACGACACGAGCGCACGGCGCACGACGCATGGCGCACGAGCGCACGGCACGGTCCTGACGCGACGTGCACGTCCGCACTGCCGAGCCCCGCCCGCGGCACGCAGACGCGTGCGGTCGTCGGCGGCGGGAGCCTCAGCCGGCGAGGGCGTCCCGGAGGGCGGTCTCGTGATCGACCAGTCGACCGGCGCGGGCCGACGGGGCCACCTCGTCGAGCCGCTCGACGAGGCGCAGCGCGGCCGCCAGCACGGCCGGTTGGTCGGGGGCGTAGGTGCGGACGGTGTGGAACAGCGAGTCGACGAGCGCCTCCACGGACGGCCACGTGACGAGGACGGCGGGTGCACCCCGGTCGTCCAGCAGCGCCGTGACGGGCTCGCCCCGACGCCACAGCGGGACGAGCACTCCGGCCGACATGTCGAGCGCGCTCACCGCGGTGTACGGGTCGTTGCTCCCCGAGGCGAGACCGCGCACGGCGATCTCGACGAGTTGCTGCAAGGCGAACCCGACGTCCTGGTGAGGCGTCCGGGCGGGCCCCAGGGTGGTCGCCCGTCGCAGTTCACGGACCGTGTCAGACCCCGGGGAGGCGCTGGTCACCGCGAGCGGGTCCCCCACGATCACGTACCGGCCGGGCATCGCGACGACGTCGACGACGAGGCCGTCACGCACGGCGACGCGTCGGAGCGCCTCCCACGCGACGGTCTGCACGTAGCCGTCGGCGTCGGCACGGACGACGGCCGCGTCGGCCGGGAGCGGACCGTCCGCCGAGGACCGGGCCCGCGCCTCCTGGCTGACGTCGTCGGCCGGGCTCGTGGGGTAGACGACGTCGGTCACGGCCCGGAGGTCGTCGAGCACGCGCGCCTGCAACGAGGTGATCTGCACCGAACCGGCGATGTGGTGGATGAAGAAGACCAGCACCCCCACGTCGAACACGCTGAGCAGGACCGCGACGTGGACGGCGATCACCGGGACGAACGCGCTGGTGTCGTCGACCTCGGTGTGGACGGTGCGCATCACGACGATGCAGTACAGGAAGGTCGAGGTGAAGGTCGCCAGCACGAACTGGTTGGCACGGTCGGCCATGAAGTTGCGGACGAGTCGCGGGCCGTAGGTCGACGACGTCGTGGCGAGCACCGAGATCGTGATCGAGAACGACGTCCCGGCGACGGTCAGCATCGACGTCCCGATGCCCGAGAGCAACGACCGTCCCCCGGAGGCGCTGAGGGCACCCAGCAGCGGCAGCCCCTCGGTCACCGTCGTCGGCAGGGACCGGTCGACCGTCACCAGCACCTCGGCGAGGACGACGGCGACGAGCCCGAACACGGCGGGCAGGAACCAGAACGACTCCCGCACGCGGGTCAACGACAGCATGCCGCCGAGCGTAGACGGTGCCTCCCGCCGCGCACCGCCCGAGGAGGAGGACGCCGCGACCGACGCCCCCGCCGATCAGCGGGTCGTGACCACCCGTCGTCCGAGGTCGGAGTCGAGCATCGTGTCCATGGCCGTGTCCACCAGGCGGTCCCCGAGGGAGCGCTCGATGCGGCCGGAGGCGACCAGCGAGGCGATGCCCTGCATCGTCGCCGCGAAGAGCATCTTGAAGTGGTCGCGCGACTCGTCGCCGGACGCCTCGGACTCCGTCGGCCCCAGGGCTCCGTCGAGGACGGCGAAGAGGGTGCCCGCCGCCTCGCGCACGGCCTCGGGCTTCGTCGTCACCTTGGTCTGGAACATGAGCTCCATCAGCGCGGCATCGTCGACGGCGAAGTCGACGTAGGCCCGGGCGACGCGATGGAGGCGTTCCGTCCGACCTCCCCCGCCGTCGAGCGCGCGCCGCACCGCGGTGGTGAGCCGCTCGAACCCGGCTCCGGCGAGCGCGTCGAGCAGCGCCTGCCGATCGACGAAGTGGCTCCGAGGGGCACCGTGACTGACCCCGGCCCGACGGGCGAGGTCGCGGAGCGAGAGGCCGTCGACGCCGGACTCGCGCACAACCTCGATCGCCTCGTCCAGCAGCACCGCGCGGAGGTTCCCGTGGTGGAAGGGCCGCTGCGACATGCTTCGATCCTAATCCCCGACTAGTCATTGACTAGATACTAGACACCGCCTAGATTGAGGCCATGACGACTCCACGCACCCTTCTCGTGCTCGGCGCCACGGGGCAGACCGGGCAGCACTTCACGCGACTGGCACTCGACGCCGGGCATCGACTCCGCGCTCTCGCGCGGACGCCCGGCAAGCTCGCGATCGAGCACGACGACCTCGAGGTCGTCCAGGGCTCCCTCGACGACGACCTCGACCTCGACGCCCTGCTCGGCGGCGTCGACGCCGTCGTGATGATGGTCGGGGACGCGGCCGCCCAGCGCGAGCGGCAGGTGAACGCGACCTTCGTCCGAGCGCTCGTCCCCGCCATGCTCCGCAGCGGCACGCGACGACTCCTGTACCAGGCCGGGGGCCTGAGCGCGGCACCGGGCAAGCCCCTCGCACCGGTGCTGCGGATCGTCCGCAGCACGATCGCCCGCGCGTACATCGGGCAGCACGAGGACAACGAGGCCGTCATGCGCTACCTCGACCAGGACGCCCGCGACGTCGAGTGGATGGTCCACCGGGCCGGCATCGGCTCCGACGGCCCGTCCAAGGGCGAACTGCACCGCTCCTCCTCGTTCATCAGCATCGGCACGTTCGCCGACTGCGCCGCCTACGACCTGCGGCTGCTCTTCGACGATTCGGCCGTCCACACCTGCGACGGCAGCCGCTACCGGCGGGGCTGATCGACCACCGGCGCGGCTGATCGGCTACCGCGGGGCGCTGGTCCGCAGGGCGGCGGCGAGGACGACCTCGAGAGCCTGCACCTGGCGCGCCGCGGTCCAGCGGCCGGGGTCGCCGGTCGCCAGGCTCGAGACCCCCTCCACCGCCGCGACGAGGGCCGCCGCCCGGGTGCCCGCCTCGTCGTGGCCCCCGGGATCACCGACCTCGAGCAGTCGCGTCAGACGGTCGGCGAAGGCGCGGCTGGCGAGGGCGTGCCGCTCGGCCAGGACGGGATCGTCGAGCGCCGCGGCCAGGAAGCCGACCCACACGCGGGCCTCGGCGAGACGCTCGTCGTCGGTCGGCAGGGTGCCCAGGACGACGGCGCGTACGGCGGCCACCGCGTCGCCGGCATCGCCCTCGAGCGCGTCCGAGCGCTCGCGGGTGCGCTCGTGGAGCACGTCCCGGGCGTGGAGCAGCAGGGCCCGCTTGTCCCGGAAGGTGTGCAGGACGAGGCCCGTGGTGCAGCCCGCCCGTTCGGCGACCGCGCGGAGGGTGAGCCCCGTCGGCCCGCGCTCGGCGAGGGTCGTGAACACGGCGTCCGAGAGACGCCTCCGGGTGTCGTCCACGTCACGCGTCCTGCTCATCCCGTGATCGTAACGCATGTTACCGTAACGGTTGTCACGAAAGGACGACCCATGCGCTGGACGATCACCCGGACCCCCTTCGACCACCCCGACGCCGACGGCCTCCGCCGCGCACAGCGGGTCGAACTCGACGCCCGGTACGGCAGCGACGACCACGAGCCGGGCACGCCGCCGTCGGCGGCCGACGTCCCGGTGTTCCTCGTCGCCCGCGCGGACGACGGCCGGCCGATCGCCTGCGGTGGCCTGCGCCCTCTCGCCGACACGGTGGTCGGCCCGGCCACGGTCGAGGTCAAACGCATGTACGTCTCGCCCGAGGCGCGGGGATCGGGGGTCGCGACCGCCGTCCTCCGAGCCCTCGAGGACGCCGCACGCGACCTGGGCTCCCGCCGGATCGTGCTCGAGACGGGCATCCTCCAGCCGGACGCCATCCGCTTCTACGAACGCGAGGGCTACGAGAGCATCCCGCTCTTCGGCTCGTACGCCGGGTCGGCCGAGTCGGTCTGCTTCGCCCGCGACGTCTGAGCCGCGGCCGCGGCACCCCGTCGACCCGCAGGCGCCCTGCCGACCCGCAGGCGCCCTCCCGACCCGCGGCGGGGCATCCCCCCCGGGGCGGGGCACGTCTTCTGGAGTAGGGACAGCCGCCGGTGGATGCGGCATCGTGTCCGTCAGACCTCCCGTCGGCAATTCGTGACGAAACCTGCTCGACCCTCGTCCCCATTGCTGAGGCCACGTCCCACCAGCGTGCGACCCGGAGAGGAGGACCAGGAGATCACCGTGTTCAGCACCTACATGCCCGCGACCGGACCGGCGCCCGACGAGCGCGCACCGGACGAGCGCGCACCCGACGAGTTCCGCCGGGACGCCTGGTCGAGCGACGACGTCGAGGAGGCGCGCGACAGTCTGCAGACGGTCCTCGCCGGCCGGGACTTCCGCGCCCGCGTCGACTCGGAGCCGTTCGCGTTCCGCTTCGCCTCCGCCGGCGACGCCCGTCTGGCCCTGCAGACCGGCACCTTCACCGGTCACCTGCAGGGCACGATCCCGTGGTCGCGGGACTACGTCGTGTCCTGGTTCCAAGAGGGCTCCGTGACCATCGACCACCCCACCGGGCAACTCACCAGCGTGGGCACCCGGCCGTTCCTGACCCCGACCGAGACGTCGTTCTCGTTCGTGATGACACCCCACCGGCACGGCATCGTCCACATCGACGGCGCCTTCTTCGAGGAGGTCGCCACCGAACGCCACGGCGGGCCGGCGCAACGGATCGTCTTCGACTACGCCGCCGTGCCGAGCGACGTCGCCCTCGCCGCCTGGCAGCGCACCCTCGGCGCCGCCACCCCGACGATCGTCGACCCGCGGACCCCTCCCCTCGCCCGCCACGGCGCCCAGACGGCGATCGTCAGGACGCTGCTGGACGTGTTCCCGTGGCGAGCGGTCGACGTCCCCGACACCCTGCGCACCGAGCGGACGAAACGCCTGCGACTCGCCGCCGAGTACGTCCACGCCTACGCCGATCAGGCGATCTCGTCGGCGGACATCGCCACGGCAGCCGGCATGCACACCCGGACCCTGCAGCAACTGATGAACGAGCACCTGGGCTCCAGTCCGTCGAAGTACCTGAGACACGTCCGCCTCGACCGGGTGCGCCAGGACCTCGTCGCGGGCGACCCGGGGACGACCCTCGTCTCGGAGGTCGCCGGCCGCTGGGGCTTCGGGAACATGGGCCGGTTCTCGGCCGCGTACCTGGCCCGCTTCGGCGAGCACCCGAAGGACACCCTCGCGCGCTGAGCGGTCGGAGGCGCGGGTTCCGTCATCGCCGGTGGTCCGTGTATCGTCTCCCTCACTGAGGTAAAAGGCGTCGCGATCCGCGACGCACCCGCACGCGGCATCGGACGATCCGCCACTTCTTCCCTCGAAGGAGTGCGCCCTCGTGTCGCCCAGCCCCCACCTCATCCGCCGCGCCGGCCTCCGCACCGGCGACGCGCCTCCTCGCCTCTCGGACGCCTGGATCGCCCTCGCCGGGTTGTCCGCGGTGTTCCTGTTCGAGATGCTCGACAACTCGGTGCTGAACGTCGCGCTGCCGACGATCGGCCGCGAGCTGGACGCCTCGACGACGGGCCTGCAGTGGGTGTCCGCCGCCTACTCGGTCGCCTTCGGCGGGCTCATGCTGCTGTTCGGCGCCGTCGCCGACCGCGTCGGCCGCCGCCGCGTGATGATGACGGGACTCGTCCTGCTGGCCGCGGCGAGCCTCGCCACCGCGGCGGTCACGACGACCGGGGAACTCGTCGCCGTCCGCGTGCTCATGGGGGTCGCGGCCGCGATGACCACACCGGGGTCGATGGCGCTGGCGTTCCGCCTCTTCGACGACGAGGGCCTGCGCGTCCGCGCGCTGACCGTCATCTCGACCGCGGGGCTCGTCGGCCTCGCCGTCGGACCGACGGTCGGCGGGTTCGTGCTGGCCGTCGCCCCGTGGCAGGTGCTGCTGCTCGCCGACGCGCCGATCGCCGTCCTGGCCCTGGTCGGCATCGGGCTCGGTGTCGCCCGGGACGACCCCGCGGGGCTCCGACGCGACCCGGTCGACGTCGCCGGAGCGCTGCTCGGCACGGCGACCGTGTCCACCGCCCTCGTGACGCCGACCGTCCTCGTGGAGTCGGGTGGCACCTCCGGGTGGGGGTGGCTCGGCGTCGCCGTGACCGTCGTCGGCGCCGTCGGGTTCGTGGCCCGGGAGCGGTCCGCCCGGCACCCGGTGGTCGACCTCTCGCTGCTCGCCCGTCCGTTGGTGTCGAGCGGCCTCGCGTTCAAGGCGGCGTCGGGCCTCGCCGTCGCCGGGCTCTCGTACCTGGTGACGCTCCAGCTGCAGTTCGCCTGGGGCTGGCCGCCGGCCCTGGCCGCCGTGGGGACGCTTCCGCACGTCGTCGTGCTGCTCGCCGGCGGGCGCCTCGTCGGGCCGTTCGTCCGGCGGGTCGGTCTGGCCCGGGCGGCGGGGATCAGCGCGGCGTCGGTCGTCGCGGGCCTCGCGGTCTTCGGCGCCCTGGGTCGCCACGGGTACGTGTGGGTGCTCGTCGCGCTCGTGCTGGTCGCGGCGGGGATGCGCGTGGTCGGGGTCGTCGCGGGCGCCTCGGTGCTCACCGGCCTGCCCGCCGACCGCACCTCGGTCGGTGCCGCCCTGGTCGACACGTCGAGCGAGCTCGCGAGCGGTGCCGCCGTCACCGCGGCCGGGACGGTCGTCGCCGTGCTCGTCGGCGGGAGCATCACCTCGACCACCTGGACGGCCGCACGTCTGGCCACGTTCCAGGACGCCCTGACGGTCGCGGGCCTCGGGCTCGCCGTCGTCGCCGCCGCGCTCGTCGCGGTCGGGACGACCCGTGCGCGGGCCGCCGACGGCAGGACCGACCGCGGCCGCGCCGACCCCGGCCGCGGCGACCCCGGCCGCACCGAACCGGCCCCCGAACCGCTCTCTACCCCGACCCGTTCGACCACCACCACCGAGGAGACCTCCCGTGCCTGACACCACCGCCCTGCCCCGTCCGCCGTTCGACCCCGAGTTCGCGCCCTTCCTGGAGGCGATGGACGCCCGCGGCCGCTTCCGCCTCGAGACCGGGATGCTGCCCCGGATGCGACAGCTCGAGACGACGGAGGCGCAGCTCGACGAAGGACTGCGCGCCCGCGGTCTCGAGAGGCGCAGCATCACCGTCCCCGGGCACCTCGGCGACCCGATCGACCTCGCGGTCGTCCAGCGGATCGGCCGCACCGGGCCGGCGGCCTGCGCCTACGCGATCCACGGGGGCGGCATGATGTTCGGCCACCACCTCGGCAACCTCGACTCGTACGACGACTGGCTGCTCGTGCACGACGTCGTCCTCGTCAGCCCGGACTACCGCCTCGCGCCCGAGCACCCCGACCCCTACCCGGTCGAGGACTGCTACGCCGGTCTCGTCTGGGTCGCCGAGCACGCCGACGAGCTCGGCGTCGACCCCGACCGCGTGGTCGTCGTCGGTCAGAGCGCCGGGGGCGGGCTCGCCGCGGGCACCGCGCTCCTGGCCCGTGATCGACGCGGCCCGGCCCTTCTCGGGCAGGTGCTCGTCAGCCCCATGCTCGACGACCGCGACGCGACCGTCTCCGCCCGGCAGTTCGACGGGGTGGGCGTCGCCGACCGGGAGATGACCCGGTTCGGCTGGGACGCCTACCTCGGCGACCGTCGTGGTGACGACGACGGCGTGTCGATCTACGCCGCTCCCGGCCGCGCGGCCGACCTCGCGGACCTGCCACCGGCCTACGTCGACTGCGGCAGCGCGGAGGTGTTCCGCGACGAGGCCATCGCCTACGCGGGGGCGCTCTGGGCGGCCGGGGTGCAGGCCGAGCTCCACGTGTGGCCGGGGGCCTTCCACGGGTCGGCGAGCATGCTGCCGCAGGCGACCCTGTCGCGCCGAGCCGTCGCGGCCCTGCGGGACTGGACCGGGCGCCTCCTCGGCTCTACCGCCTGATCGAGGCCGAGATGGAGCCCGGTCACGATCAGGGGGCGCCGCGGCGGCGACGGGACACGCTCAGGAGTCCCGCCGCCGCGCGGCGAGGGCGAGGAGCGCACCGAGACCGAGGAGGCCGAGCACCGCGATGCCGAGGACGGCCGGTTCGCTGCCCGTGAAGGCGAGCAGACGGTCACCCCGTGACGCTCCGGGCCCGGTCGACGGGTCCGAGGTCGTGCCCGCGGCACCGACGGCATCGACGGGTGCCTCCGGGTCGACGGGGGCGCCCGGGTCGACCGGGGCACCCGGGTCGACCGGCACACCGGGATCGACCGGCTCCCCCGGGTCGACGGCCGGCAGGAGGCCCGCGTCGATGCCGAGGTCCCGGTCGACCCCGACGAGCTCGTCCCCCTCGAGGACGGTCGAGAGCGCCACCGTCGCGGTTCCGTCGAGCCCGGCGTCGGAGTCGACGGTGTCGTCGTCTCCCTGGTGGCGTGCGGTCCAGACCCGGTCGGGCAGCGAGGAGAAGGCGACGGTGTACGCCCCCGGGCGGAGCCCGTCGACGACGTACGTGCCCGCGACGTCGGTCGTGGTGCCCCGCTCGACCCGACGGCCCCGGTCGTCGGTGCCGGTGAGGGTCACCGGGAGGAACGGGATGCCGGCCTCGGCAGGCCCCTGGAGCCCGTCGGCGTCCGCGTCGTCCCACACGCGGTCGCCGACGGCTCCGGCGACGACGGTGATGGCGGCCCGGTTCGAGAACGCGGCGAGCGCGAGGTTCGTCGCGCGCAGGCCGAACCGGTTGGTGACGACGTCCCCGTCACGTGCCTCCGTCGTCGCCGCGGTGAGGTCGTGCGTGACGACCTCGCCGACGTCGACGGCCGTGGTCCGCTGGATGCGGACGGCGGTGACGTCCTCGAGCGCCACCTGGTCGCCGCCCGTCCCGATGCGGGACGCGTCGAACCAGGCGGTGTCGCCCCCGGGGGCGTTGCTCGGGTCGTCGCCGTCCAAGGAGATGCCGCCCGGGGCGGCGGTCGTGTAGCGGACGCGTTCACCGGCGTCGGGGTCGACCTCGACCGGGGCGGCGAGGTCGACCTGCCCCCCGCTGGCCCCGACGGTGGGCAGGACGTCGATCAGGTCGACGGCCGCGATGGGGACGGAGTCGGTGTTGCGGTACTCGAGCGTCCAGACGAGGTCGTCGCCGACGACGACGGTGGGCTCCTCCGCGGTTTTCTGGACGCCGATGCCGCTCGAGGACTCGACGCGGACGCCTCGGAGCGCCGTGCGGAGCCCTTCGGGCGACAGGTCGTCGTCGGCGGCGACGTGGGCGGTGTTGTTCACGGACCCCGGCGGGGCCGTCCCGGACACGTCGAGCCGGTACGTGAGGGGCGCGATCGGACGGTTGGGGACGACGTCCTCGAGGGTCCAGACGATCGACTCGTGGAGCTCACCGTCGATCGTCGTGGTCTCGACGCTCGTCGGTTCGAGGGAGCTCGAGCCACGCTGGTACGTCGTGTGCGCGGGCAGGACGTCCGTCACGGTGAGGACCTGGGGGCGGCCCCCCTCCGTCGCGTTCGTCAGCGTCGGGTAGAGGGCGTAGTCCATGCTCGTGCCGGCGACGACGAACGCGGTCTTGTCGGGGGTGGTCTCGGCGGTGGTGCCGGGGTCGACGACCTTCTTCACGACCCGGGCCCTGACCTGCGTGACGATGACGCTGTCGGCCAGCGGCCCGACACCGTTGGCCGCGGGCGCCGTGTCGTGGACCCAGGCGCTCGTGCCGTCGAAGAACGAGCCGAAGTCGTGGACGCGGGTGTCGTTCGGGGCGGCCTGCACCTCGAAGTAGCTGAAGAGGTTGCCGGCCCGCCCACCGGCGACCGTCCCGACGGCGCGGATCTTCCCGATCGCGTCGACACCGCCGGGGACGTCGTCGGGGCTGTCGTACCAGGGACCGTCGGAGTCGTCGCACGTGGCGTCCCGACCGACGGTGGGGTCCGTGAAGGAGAACGCCGCGTACTCGATGCGGACGCCCTCGTTCCAGCCGTTGGTGGTGGCGTGCTCGCCGAACAGCGTCGTCAGCTGTTGGAAGCGGTTGTCGTAGACGTCGCAGGCGATCGCTCCGACGTAATCCGAGACGCCCCTGTTCGCGAGGGAGACCTGGGAGCGGAGGCGCGTCCCGGGGGTGACGTAGGGGTCTCCCGACTTCGCGGAGCCGACGGCGGTGGAGCCGTCCGCCCGGGTCTGGCCTAGGTGCTTGAAGCCCCCTCCCGGGACGAAGAACGACAGGTTGCGGTCGACCGAGTTGTTCGCCAGCGGCTCGGTCGAGCCCGGGAAGTTGGACGCACCGCTGATGCCCGTCGTCTGCAGCTGGGTGAAGGTGTTGGTCGCGATGAGGGACTGGCCGGCATCGAGGGCGGGAACCCAGATGCTGATGTACCCGCTGATCACGTAGGGCTTGACGCCCCCCTGGATCGGCTGGCCGGTGGCGCTCTGCGAGGGGATGCCCCTCGACGGCGTGATGTCGGTGTCGGTGCCCGTGATGGTCACCTCGACGGGCTGCCCCGGAGCGGACTGCGTGCACTCGAAGCGGCCGGAGTGCAGCACCGTCGTGGACCTCCCCCCGCTGCCGCCGGGGAGGACCGGGAAGGTGCGCCCGTCGTTGAGCCCGCAGGCGGCCCGCCCGTCGTGGCCGACGAGGACCGCGGGGGACGGCAGGTCGCCGAACATCCGGGAGACGTCGTCCTGGAAGGTGAAGGTGCCGCTCGAGCGTTCGTAGCCGAGGAGCCCCTGCCCGGCGACCACGGGCTCCCACGCGACGGTCACGGGGTACTGGAGGACCGTCCCCTCCGTTCCGTCGGGGCCGACGACACCGGGGTGGAAGGTGGAGTTCGCGACGGATTTCGCGAGGTCGAAGCGCGGTGCCGCGGAGACCGTCGTCGCCACGGATGTGACGGGCCCTGCCGGTTCGGCGACGCCGTCACCGGTCACGGTGCCCGTGATGGCGACCGTGTCGCCGCCGGCCCGGGAGTCGATGGTCAGGACGACCGGGGTCGCGAGGACCTGCCCCTCGCCGACGGTGCCGACGTTGCAGGTGAGTTCGGGGCCGACGATCGCGGAGCCGTCGACCTCGCAGGTGTTCGGCATCCCGGCCCACGTGGTGCCGTCGGGTGCGGTCACGGTGAACCGCTCGTTCGTCACCGAGCCGCCGTTGGCGCTGACGGTGACGCGGTAGGTGATGGCGTCGAAGGTGCGGACGATGCCGTTGGAGGCGCCGGCGTCGGCACCGGGGCCCTCGGCGGGCGTGAAGGGGCCGCTGCCGTCGGCGCGGCGTTCGATGTCGAGGTCGACGGTCGCGGTCGAGGCGGCGGCAGCCGGGGCCGACGTCGGAGCAGCCGGCTCCGTGGCGGTGGGCGTCGCCGCGGCCGGTGCCGCGGCAGCCGGTGTCGCCGCGGCCGGTGTCGCCGCGGCCGGTGTCGCCGCGAAGGCCGCGGTGACCATGGCCAGGGCCACCGTCGCACCGACCCCTCGGATCGATGTGGTCGTCTTCATCGTGTGGCCCCTTCGCCGATCGTCGACACGCCACCCGGAAGGTGACATGTTCGAGTTCACATGTCGGTTGCCATGCTAGGGCGCGTCGAAGGCAGGGGGAACCCCCGGAAGAAGGTGACTCGACCCCTCGTCAGTCGCGCTTGGCGCAGGTGACCTGGTCGGCGGACTGGCCCGAGACGTTCCCGGGCAGGGCCGCCGAGGTCGGTGCGGGCGTCGGCGCCGGGGTCGCTCCGGCGCCCGGGACGACGTCGACCGCCCCGTCGGTCGCCTCGCCCGACGGCTCGCCCCCGGCCCCCGTGGACGGAGACGCCGACACACCCGGCGCGGCCGGGGCGGCCGGGTCGAGCACCGCCGACCGTCCGAGGCTGTCCGCCGAGAGGGTCAGCGGCAGGTTGCGCTGCAGGGCGTCGTCCAGCACCGCGGCCGCCGACTCGTCGACCAGCACGCGGTTGCGGTCGGCGGGGTCGTCCACCGCCGGGTACTGCACGAAGACCATGTTCGACAGCCCGACCGTGTTCACGGCGAGGGCGAGCTTGGCGAGGGTCGACGCGTCGGCCAGCGTGTCGCTCAGCGTCATGTTCGCGAACGCCACCCTCGCGATCGCCAACACCTTGGTCGGGTCGGTCAGCGTCCCCGCCGACACCGTCTGCCGGGCGAGCGCCGAGAGGAACGTCTGTTGGTTGCTGATCCGCCCGAGGTCGCTCGAGTCGCCGACCCCGTAGCGCGAGCGGAGGAAGGCTCCGGCCTCGGCCCCCGACAACGTCCGCGTGCCGGCCGGGAGGTCGAGCGCGGGCTGGACCTCGGTGTCGCGGATCGGCGTCGCCAGGCACACCTCGACGCCGCCGATGGCGTCGGCCATCGACACGACCCCCTCGAACGTGATCGATCCCGCGTAGTCGATCTGCAATCCGGTCAGCTGTCCGATCGTCTGGGCCACGCACGACAGCCCGTTCTTCGGTCCGCCGCGTCCCAGCGCGGTGTTCAGCATCGCGCCCGAGGTCGCCGGGCTGACCGTGCCGTCGTCGTTCGGGCAGGCCGGCATCGGCACGATGAGGTCGCGCGGGAAGCTCACGACCGCCATGTTCGTGTGGTCCTCGGAGATGTGCACGAGCACCGTGGAGTCGTTCTTGCCCGCCCCCGAGCTGGCCTGCTGGTTGGCGGCGTCGTCGAACCCGGTGCCCAGCCCCTCGCGGGTGTCGGTGCCGATCAGCAGCAGGTTCACCTCACCGGTCTGCGCCGTCAGCTGCGGCACCGGCGAGGCGGACGACCCGTCGGGTCCGGCGAGCTGCACCGTGGGCCTCGCGCCCTGCAGCACCTGCCACGTGGCGATGGCCGCGATCGAGGTCGTGCTGACGAGGACCACGGCCAGCGCGGCCGCCGTCACCTTCGCCGCGAACGCCACGGGGTGCCCACGGCGGAGGCGACCGTGGCGGGCGATCCCGCCCTGCCGCACCGCGCCTCCTCGATCGGCGGGGTCGTCGTGGCCGTCGAGGGCCCGCTCGGTGCGTCCGTCGTCGGTCATGCGCGCCCCCTCGGCGAGAGAGGGCTCGGGAGACCCTCGTCGGGACGAAGCATAGGAGGCGCGGGCCGGGAAACCCCGGAGGTCGCCCCGCCGTCGTCCCCGGCCAACCGGGTCAGGCGGTCTCGCCGAGCGTGGCCGGCGCGACGGCGGGGAGGACGTCCTCGGTCCAGTCGACCCGCAGGGAGCCGGACCCCGACCAGCCACGCAACTCGGCGCCGACCGTGTCGCGGAACGTGGCCGCCTCGTCCTGGTCGCCCACGACGACGTCGAGCCGCAGCCGCGCCAACTGCTCGGTGACGCGGACCGGCAGGCCCCAGGCCTGCAGCACGAGCACCTCGGACGCGGCGCTCAACGCCGGGAAGTGCCGCCGGAGCTTCTGCTCGACGACGTGCAGCACGGCCACCTCGTCGGTGGGGCGGATCACTCCGGTCAGCGAGATCATGCCTGATGGTCCGCCCGGGAGGTTACGGCAGTGTGGCCGCCCGCTGTGAAAGCACCCGGGCCTAGCTTCCTCCCCCGCGGCGGCTTGTCCCCCGGCCGGTCCCCCGCGGCCACGACCGTGTTGGCAGATCGGCCCCGGGTGGGCATGATCGTCACATGGCGAAAAAGCTCAAGACGGCCCACCGCGACCTCGTCGAGGCGCTCGACCACCACCGCAAGGTCATGCAAGAGAAACCGCTGTCGAGCAAGCGTGCCGGTCGGGCGACCGCCAAGCTGCGACTCGCCGTCTCGGCCTACTCGGCGGTCGTCGCCGACAAGACGGGCCAGCCCGACCCGTTCGTCGACTACGACGCCCTCGACCCGGCCACCGTCGCGTCGCTCGCCGCCGAACGCGACGCCATCGCCCACAAGAAGTCGTCCGACCAGGGCACGCTCGACTGACCCGGCCGCGCCGCGCCTCCGCGGGGTGGCGTCGCACCGCCGACTGGACGTCGCACCGCCCACTTCGACGGTGCGATGCTCAGTCGGCGGTGCGATCCCGGCGCGTCGACTCGGGGCGGGCTACTCGGCCCGGCGACCCGGGGCGGGTCAGCCCGGGGCGGGTCAGCTCGGGACGGCCGCGCCCTCGACGAGGGTCCAGCCGCCGTCGGCCGCCCGGCGCACCGCGCCGGCCCGCTCGAACGCGTCGAGCCAGCCACCCATCGGCCACTCGCCCCACCGCGCGGCGAAGAGGCCGCCGTTGCGCACGACGTCGGACAGGTGGCGCCACGGCGGTGACGACGTCGGGTGGTACTGGTGGTACGCGTGGGCGCCGCCGACCCAGACGAGCGGGACGTCGAGCGAGCGAGCGGTGAAGGCGAAGTCGGTGTCCTCGCCGCCGTAGCCCTCGTATCGCTCGTCGAAGCCGCCGAGCCGCGCCCAGGCGTCCGGCGTCACCGCGAACGACAGCGACCAGAACAGCGGATAGTCCGCGGTGCCCGCGACGAGCGTCGTCCCCGCAGGAGGCGCGGGTCGCGCCGCGTGCGGAGCGGTCGCCCCCTCGAGCCCCTCGCCGGTGCCGAGCACGAACCCCTCGGGCAGGTAGGTGACGGGTCCGCTCAGGAGAGCCCCCGGGTGGTCGAGCGCCGCCTGCTCGTAGTGGCGGAAGAGATCGGGGCCGGGGACGCAGTCGGCGTCGAGGAACACGATGAGCGTGGCGCCGTGACCGACGGCCGCGTCGGCTCCGCGGTTGCGTCCGGCGGCGAGGCGCAGGCCGTCGGGACCCGGCGGGACGTGCAGGGTCGTGACCCCGGCCAGGGCGGGCACGTCGGGAGCGGGGGTCTCGTCGAGCCAGACGACCACGTGGCCGGCGTCGGGCGCCACCTGCCGGACGAACCGTAGCTGGTTGGCGACGTGCTTCATGCGGGTGGCGGACGCGAGGGTCACCACCACGACGGTCACGAGGCGACCCCCGCGAGGTCGGTGCCGACGGCGGGGTCGGAACCGGCGGCGGGCTCGGCGCACGCGGGGCCGACGCCGTGCGTGCCCCGACCGGCCACCTCGACGACCACCGCGGCGGCGCGGGCGGCAGCCCCCTCGACCTGCCACGTCGACCAGTCGGGCCGCAGCCCCCGGGCGCGCTCGACCGCCGACGGCCACTCGTCGTCGGCGGGCCAGGACGGCGCCACGACGGCGAGACCGGCCCGGTCGAGCGCCCGGGCGGTCGTGAGCTGTTCGTCGAAGGGTCGGGTCTGCGGCACGACCACGGCACGTGCGCCGAGGGCGGCGAGGTCGGCGACGGTGTTCTGGCCGGCCCAGGTCACGATCACCTCGGCCGAGGTCATGGCCGACCACGGATCGTCGACCCAGGTGTCGAGCCCGAGGGCCGACCAGGTCGTGCCGGGCGTGGCCCGAGCCGCGCGGGCGACCGCGGCCGAGAGGTCCCCGTGGTCGCTGCCGCCGGCACCGCCCACGAAGAGGACGCTGCCGGGGACGACGGCCGACCCGCGGTCCGAGGCCCCGCGCCCGTCCTGCCGCGAGATCCCGCCGACCCAGCGCACCTTCTCGGCGACCCGGTCGAGCGCCGACGAGTCGTGCGTCCCGGCAGGCCAGGGAGCGATCACGCGCGACGCGGCGTCGTACGCGAGTCGATGGGGTTCGTCGGTGCGGTCGCCGGGTTGCGAGACCACGACGACCTCGACGCCCAGCAGCCGCACGAAGAGCGTCACCTCGACCGAGACGTCGACGACCATCGCGTCGAAGGGGCGCCCGCCGGCCGCGGCCCCGGCGATCTCCCCGGCGATGCGGCTCAGGCGGGAGGCGTGCCCGGGGTGCCCCACCGGGGCCCAGTGCAGCAGGCCGCCCACGGTCGGCGAGGCGTCGGCGGGGTGACGGACCACGCCGTCCGGGCCCGTGGTCGGGGCGTCGTCGCGCTCGAGTTCGACCCAGGTGGTGTCGTCCGGCAGGTCGACAGGGGCGCTCAGCGAGCTGAAGACGACGACGTCGGCGTCGAGGTGCGGCCGGACGGCCGAGAAGCGGGTGCGGTGCCCGGCGCCGTGGTGGTGCACGTACCAGCCGACGAGGGGGCGGGCGACCGTCGAGGTCACGCCGTCACGACCCGTCGGCCCGTGCCGGCCGGGCGCACGGCCGACAGGCCGCCGGCGAGGGACGAGGAGGCACGGTGTCGGCCACCCACGCCGGTCGCCTCCGTCGCGGCGACGGCGGACGTGCCCGGCACGCGCTCGTCCGAGGCCACGACGTCGGCGTACAGCCGCTCGAGGACGGCGGCCCGGGCTCGCAGCGAGAACCGGTCGACGGCGTCCTGCCGCACGGTGCGGCGGGCGTCGGCGTCCGTCCCGACCCGGCGCAGCAGGTCGTCGGCCGCGCGCGCCATGCCGTCGAGGTCGCCGGCGGGGACGAGGGCGGCCCCGACCGAACCCGCCACGACCTCGGGAACTCCCCCGACGGCGAACGAGACGACCGGCGTGCCGGTGACCAGCGCCTCCGCGATGACGAGGCCGAAGGGCTCCTCCCACACGGGCGTGACGAGGGCGCAGCCGCTGTGGCCGACGAGGGCCGCGAGCTCGGGCTGGCGCAGTTCGCCGACGTAGTGGGCGGTGGCTCCGAGGTGCGGGGCGACCTCGGTCTCGAAGTAGTCGACGTCGCCGATGCGGCCGGCGATCACGAGGCGGCGCCCGGCGCGACGGGCGACCTCGAGGGCGAGGTGCAGCCCCTTCTCGGGGACGATGCGTCCCGACCAGACGAGGTCGTCGCCCCCCGGTCCGAAGCCCCAGCGCTCGGTGTCGACGCCGTTCGGCAGGACGCTCGCCTCGACGCCCTCCCTCGCCCAGGCGGCGGCGGTGTGGCCGCTGACGGCGACGAAGCGGCTGCGCGGCCCGGTGGACGAGCGGTGCGCGGCGAGCATGGCGGGCAGGGTCGGCGTGTGCAGGGTGCTGACCATCGGCACGCCGATGCGGTCGGCCCGGGCGAGCGGGGCGCCGTGCAGGCTGTGGTTGTCGACGAGGTCGTAGTCGTCGGCGTGGTCGGCGACGAACTGCAGGGCGCGTTCGAGCGCCGGCAGCGCGCGCTCGAGGTAGCCGACGGGGTAGGTCGTGTCGGTCGCCTCGGCCGGGTCGTCGAAGACCACGGCGGGCAGGACGAACTCGGGCGGGCTCTGGTCGAGGTGGTCGGATCCCTCGGTGGCGATCAGCGAGACGCGGTGGCCGCGCTCGCGCAGGGTGCGCACCTGGTGGTGGACCGACGACTCGAGGCCGCCGGCGAACGGCTCGCGGATCGGGTAGCGCAGGGGCGCCACGACGACGATGCGCAGGGGCCGGGAGGCGCGGGTCACGCCGTCACCGCCGCGACCGCCGCGAGGGCGCGCTCGTACACCGCGAGGTGCGCGGCGGCCACGTCGTGGCGTTGTCGTCGCCGCACGGACCGACGCTGCCGCTGCAGGGCGGCGCGGTGCGGGGTGCCGCGGCGCGAGGCCGGCACCCGGGCCGGGGCGTCGTGTGCGTCGGCGGTCTCGTCGACGGCCTGCGGGCTGACCAGGGCGATGACGGCCGCGGCCAGCGACGCGGGGTCGTCGAGGTCGAAGGAGGCGGTGGTCCCACGGTCGGGGTGCTGCGCCGCGGCGTGGCCGACGCGGGGCGCGGCGACCGGGACGGCGAGGTCCCAGCACAGCTCGACCCAGCCCGAGTGCGTGCCGTGGCGGTACGGCAGCACCGAGACGTCCAGGTCGGCGAGCGACCGCTCGAGCCGGGCGTCGGTCAGGCGCGGGTGCTCGGCGAGGGACGCCGACGGGCCGGCGGCCCGGACGAGCTCGCGGATGCGCTCGGCCTGCTCGGGGTCGCGCACGCGCTCGTTCAGGTCGACCCGCGCCTCCACGGCGGCACCGGTGGCGCGCAGGGCGTCGACCGCCGCGAGCAGGGTGCGGACGGTCTCGACGCCCGCGACGTTGGGGCGCAGGTCGCGGAGGTGGACCCCGACGACGACCGTGTCACCAGGTGTGCCGACCGGCAGCTCGACCTCGGGGTCGACGATGGCCGGATGCGCGATGACGGTCGGGCGACGACCCCACCGGGCCTCGACCTCGTCGGCGGCCGCGTCGGTGAGGGTGATCAACTCGTCGGCGGCCGGGATCAGCACGTCGAGGTGCTCGACGTGGGGCGCCTGGTCGACGAGCTGCGGGTTCGTCAGGTCGTGCACCGTGTACACGAGCGGCAGGCGCAGGTCGCGCAGGGCCTCGACGACGGCGACGAGGTGGTCGGTCGGGTACGACTCGGTGCCGAAGTGCACGTGCAGCAGGTCGATCTCGTCGGCGTGGGCGCGGAGCCAGTCGGCGTCCAGCACCACCGGGGGCCACCAGCGGTCCGGCTCGGCGGGGTCGGGCAGCGGGTCGGCGAGGTGGACGACGCGGCCGGAGGCGTCGTCGGGGTCGAGCAACGAGCGGACGTACGGGTGGCCGGCCGGGACGGAGGCCACGCGGAGGGGCGCGACGACGACGGTCTCGTCGGACGCGGGGGCCGTGGTCGACGGCGACGTCGGGGCGTGATGGGTCATCGGGGCCTCCTCGGCGTGATCAGGTCGCTCGCCGTGGCGGACCGGCGCGAGGCCTGTCTCGCGGGACGACGAGCACCCGCGACGATGCGGGTGAGGTGTGCCGGGGCTGGCGGCGGGAAAGGATGACGCGACCGGGGAAGTCGCTGTTGACTCAACATAGGCCCGCGCGACCCCCTTTGTCCGTTCCGAGCGCGGGCCGGAGGGAAGCATGTCCGAACAGCGAACCGAACCCGACGGCCGCACCCGTCACTACGGCGACTTCTACGGTCTGAGCGAGCCGGAGGGCGACGGGGCGATCGCCCTCGTGGTGGGCAACTGCCAGGCCGAGTCGCTGCGGATCTTCCTCGACGGCGGGGGCCTCAGGACCGTCCGGATGCCGCCCGTGCACGAGCTCACGGCCGCCGACCTGCCGCAGCTCGGCCGGTGGCTCGGCCGGGCCGGGCTGCTGGTCTCGCAACCGGTGCGCGACGACTACCACGACCTCCCGCTCGGCACGGCCCAGCTGGCCGCGATGCTGCCCCGGGAGGCGCGGGTCGTCCGGGTGCCCGTCGTCCGGTTCGCGGGCCTCTACCCCGCGCACGTCATCGTGCGCCCGCCGAGCGACGTCTCGCTCGTGCCGCCCGTGGTCGAGTACCACGACGTCCGGCTGATCGCCGAGGCCGCCGGGCGGCCCCTCCCGGGAGGCGCCCTGACGCCCGCCGTCGTCCGGTCGGTCGCCGAGCAGTCGCTGGCCGAGCTGCGGAAGCGCGAGGTCGCCCACGACAGCGTCGTCGCGTCGGACCTGTTCGAGGTCGGCGCGGGCGACGACGGGGCCGGCACGCCGCGCTTCGACCAGATGCGCACCCTGAACCATCCCGGCAACCCGGTCTGGACGGCCCTCGCCTCGCGCGTCCGCGAGCGCCTCGGCCTGCCCGAGCACGTCGTCGACCCGGGCCGACCCGTGCTCTCGAGCGTGCACGCCCCGCGCGAGCAGGCGGTGATCGACGCCTGGGGCCTCGACGACGAGGCGACCGACCACTGGGTCGTCGGCGGTGAGCGCGTCGACGCCGACGAGGTCCGCCGGGCACACCTCGCCTGGTACGCCGAGCACCCGGACGCGGTCGAGGCCGCGCTGGCCCGGCACGCCGACACGTTCGCGTTGTGGGGTGCGGCGTGAGCGGCGGGGCGGCCGATTCCTCGACCCGCGAGGCGACCGCGCGCGACTCGGCCCGGTCGACCGCGCGGGACGGTGCGGCGGCCACGATCGACCTCGTCGAGCTGCCCGTGGTGGTCACGCACCACGATCCGCAGCACGGCGTCGCGACCTACGCGGCCCAGATCGCCGCGACGGTGGAGGCCCGCACCGGTCGGCACCTCGCCCTCGACGTCGCCGACCTGCTCGACGTGCCGGACATCGACGGGGGCGTCGATGCGGGCCCGGCCGACAGCGTCGACGTCGGCGTCCCGCGGGCCCACCTGCAGTTCACCGACCGGCTCTGGGGCCCCTCGCCGGCCGCAGCGGCCGACGTCGTCGAGCACCTGGCCGACACGACGGCGCTCACGGTCACCCTGCACGACCTGCCGCAGCCGTCGGACGGCGAGCGCAACCTGAGGAGGCGCGGTGAGGCCTACGGTCGCGTGGTGGCCGCCGCGCGAGGCGTCGTGGTCAACAGCGACCACGAGCGCTCCCTGTTGCGCGAGTGGGTCGGCTTCGACGGCCCGGTCGAGGTGATCCCCCTGCCGGTCGACCGGCACCCCCTGCCGGCGGAGCGGACCGGGCCGGCCGGGCTCCCCGGGCCCGCCGGGCCGGCCGGGCTCCCCGAGCCGGACGGCGACGTCGCGGTCATCGGCTTCTTCTACCCGGGCAAGGGGCACGCCGAGGTGGTGGCGGCCGTGGCCGGACTCGCGGCCGCGCGGCTCGACGCCGCCGGCGACCGGGGCGGCAGCGGGGCGACGCGACCGGACGCGCGGGCGACCGGCGTCGTGGCGCTCGGCCGCGCCTCCTCGGGGCACGAGGCCGAGCTGCAGCAGCTGGTCGACGAGGCGGCAGCGCTCGGCGTGCCGTTCGGCGCGACGGGCTACCTCGACGACGCGACGCTGCTCGATCGCGCCCGGCGCGCGTCGGTGCCCGTGGCGGCGCACCAGCACGTGTCGGCCTCCGGATCGATCGCGACCTGGATCGCGGCCGGGCGACGACCGCTCGTGCCCGACACGAGGTACTCGCGGGAGATGGCCGCCCTCCGGCCGGGCACGCTCACGCTCTACCCCGACGGCGGTCTGGCGGCGGCGATCGCGACCGCCCTGGCCGACCCGGCGTCGACCTGGCTCGACGACGACGCCCGGACCCTGCCCGGCCTCGACGAGGTGGCCGACGCCTACGCGGCGTGGTGGGCCGAGGGGGTGCGCTGGTGAGCCGCGACGCCGGGTCGCCGGTGTCCGACGCGACCGACACCGCGCCTCCTGCGGGTGGGCGGTTCGTCGTCGGCAACGCGTGGGACGCCCTCGACGGGGTGTGGCCCGACCTGCCGCCGCTCGTGTCGGTGGTCGTCGTGCACTACCGGCAGCAGGCCGAGCTCGACCGGACGCTGGCGGCGCTCGCGCGTCAGAGCTACCCGGCCGAACGGCTCGAGGTGATCGTCGTCGACGACGGATCGCCGACGCCACCCACCGTGCCCGAGGGGGTGCGGCTGATCGTGCAGGAGGACCTCGGGTTCCGGCTCTCGGCCGCCCGCAACGTCGGCGTCGCCGCGTCGTCGGGATCGGTGCTGTGCTTCGTCGACGCCGACACGTCACCCGAGCCGGACTACGTGCTGCGGCTGACCCGACTGCCGGCGCTCGCCCCCGAGGCGGTGACGGTCGGCCAGCGGAAGCACGCGGACTTCGCGGGGGTGCTGGGTGGTGACGGCGGGGCCGGTGACGGCGTGGCCGTGCCGGTGTCGGAGCCGGTCGAGGTGGCAGGGCCGGCCCACGAGCTGGAGCAGCCGCGCTGGTTGCAGCAGGCGTACGGCTGGTCGGCCGACCTGCTGCACGCCGACGACCGGTCGTACCGTCACCTGATCGGGGCGGTCACCTGCTGCACCCGCTGGTTCTTCGACCAGGTCGGCGGCTTCGACGAGTCGTTCACGAGCTACGGCGGCGAGGACTGGGAGTGGGCCCACCGCGCGTGGCTCGCCGGCGGCGTGTTCGCGCACGTGCCGGGCGCCGTGGCGTGGCACGACGGGCCGGACTGGGCGGGACGGGCGACGAGTGCCGGCCGCGCGTCGGCGGGGTCGGGGTCGGGGGGTTCGGCGGGGTCGGCGGCGGCGGCGGCGGTCGCTCGCGAGGACGAGGAGGCGCGGCGTCAGGTCGAGAAGAACGGCGAGACCCTGCGCCTCGCGGACCTGATCGCCGTGCGCGGCTCGCGTGGGTTCGGAGTGCGGAGTCGCGCGGTGGACGTCTGCGTCGACCTGGTCACCTCGGTCGGGACGTCGATCTCGGCCGGTGCGGCGTTCGTGGCGGTCGACAGCGTGCTGGCGGCGATGCCGGACGTGACGGTCGTGGTGCCGGACGACGTGGCCCCGGTCTTCGAGGCGGACCAGCGGGTGCGGGGCCGCTCGTCGGACGCTGCCGCCGCGGCGCTGGCCGGTGCCCGGGTGCTCGTGACGCTCGACGGGCCCGTGCGGGTGCTGCCCGCGGTGGAGGCCGGCGGCTCGGACGACGCCCGGGTGCAGGCCCTGGCCGCTGCGGTCGGCCTCGGGGACGACGTCGCGCGCGACCTGCGGACGGCGACGGACGCGGTGGGCGTCGGGTCGCTCGGCACGCTCGAGTTGGCGGACCCGTCGGGCCGCGTGCTCGTGACGATCGAGTCGCGCCGCGCCGCCCTGCGCGCCCGACGCTGGGGGGCGGGCGTCGCGTTCGTCTCGCACCGCGCCTCCGTGGACTGGCTGACGCCCGTCACGGGCGAGCCGAGCGTCGCCGCCTACCTCGGCGGCTGGGGCTGATTCCGGGGTCCGACGCACTCATTCTCGCGGCCGCGTCGAGTGGTCCCCCATCGTCCTTCGTCGACCGACGAGGGACGGTTCGGGACCACTCGACCGACGTTCAGGGGGTGGGTGCGACCAGGGTGAGCCAGCCCTCGTCGACGACGTAGCCGAGGGTGGCGTTCGCGGCGACGATGGCGGGGTTGTCGGCCGAACCTCCGGTGCGGAAGCGGAGCACGCCGGCGTCGAGGAGGGCCAGCACCGACGCGGCCTTGACCGCCGCCGCGAGGCCTCGACCGCGGTGATCGGGATGCACGACGGTGACGTCCGTCTCGGCGGTGGGACCGTCGAGGTCGACGACGGTCAGGCCGACGAGGCGACCCGTCGACGTGAGGGCACCCCAGGCCCGGCGGGTCGGTCCGGGTGTCGCCGACGACCGGTCGAAGGGCTCGTGCCGTGTGGCCACGCTGCCCGGGTAGTCGTCGAGGGTCTGCGCGTCGAGAGCGAGGACGTCGTCGACGTCGTGCGGACCGAGCTCGCGGATCGTGACGTCGGCGACCCTGCCGGACGCGAGGGCGCGGAGGCGGTCACGGTCGAGGCGGTCGCCGTCGAGCCGGGCACCGAACGACCGGGCCGCGACGGTCCACCCGGCGCGGAGGAGAGCGGCGGCCTCGGGTGAATCGTCACGGAGGACGGCCGGTGTCTGCACGGTCCGATGGTACGACGCCCCCGCTCGGTAGGGTGGTCGGGTCGCGGTGGGCGGCGCGGACGAGGGGGATCTCATGAGCGACCAGAACGACGGAGCGGACCAGCGGGGCGGGCAGCCGCAGCAGCCGCAGCAGCCGCCCTACCGGCAGCCGACGCCTCCGCCGTACGGGCAGCAGCCCGGGTACGGCCTCCCCCCACAGCCCTCGTACGGACAGCCGCCGCAGGGGTCGCCCTCCGGCCCGGGTGGTGCGGTCCCCCTCTGGGCGCCGCTGTACGGGGCGGGCCCGGTCGTCGCGGTGAAGCGGTTCTTCCTCAAGTACGCCGACTTCACGGGGCGCGCGAGCCGCAGCGAGTACTGGTGGGTGGTCCTCGCGAACACGGTCCTCTACTTCGTCCTCGGCATCGTCGGGTTCCTCGCGGGCCTCCCGGGGAGCACGACCGACTACGACGGCACCCTCGAACCCGGACCCGGTTCCATTCCCTTCGGCTTCGTCTTCGCGATCCTCTTCTTCGGGACGATCGTGCCGTTCCTCTCCCTCGGAGCGCGGCGACTCCACGACATCGACCTCAGCGGGTGGTTGCTGCTCATCAACCTCGTCCCGTACCTCGGCGGATTCGTCATCTTCATCCTGTCGCTGCTCGGCCCGAAGCCCGGCGGCGCCCGGTTCGACCGGCCCCGGGCCTGACGGCACCCCAGCCCGGGCGCGGTGACGGCGGCGGACGCGTCACGGTAGTTTCTCGACCATGAGCGCTCCCGACGCCCGCGTGCCCGACGACCGACGTGCCCTCGTCCAGCCGGAGCTGCGCCCCGGCGAGCACCTGCTCTGGTCGGGCGGCCCGGACGAGAGCGTGACCTTCGGTCGCAACGACCTGTTCCTCGTGCCGTTCAGCCTGCTGTGGTGCGGGTTCGCGATCTTCTGGGAGGTCTCCGCGCTGCGCGACGGGGCATCGTGGTTCTTCGTCGCCTTCGGTGGGGTCTTCGTGGCGATCGGCCTCTTCTTCGTGGTCGGCAGGTTCCTGCTCAAGCGGGCCCGGAAGGCGAAGACGGGCTACGCGGTCACCGACCAGAGGTCGTTCCTGGTCGTCGGGTCGACCGTCCACCAGGCGCCGGCGAAGCAGCAGAACCAGGAGGTCTCGTGGTCCCGGGACCGCACCCACGTCAGCGTCGACTGGACCGACTCGATCACGGGGAACACCCCGTTCGGCGCACGGCAGCGCGGCCTGACCAACACGGGTCTCGACGGGGTCATGGCCCCGCTGCCGATGACCTTCGTGGACGTGCGCGACGGCGAGGCGCTGCTGCGCGCGCTCGACGAGGCCGGGCGTCCGGAGGCGCGGTGAGGGCCGTCCGCGGATTGCTCCGTCGACGAGAGGCGGACGTCGACGAACCCCGCCGCAGTCAGGCCTGGCGTGACCTCGTCGACCGGGTGCTCGTCGAGTTCGACGCACTCGACCCCTGCGGACTGGAGCCCGGCACGGAGGACGGCGCCCCGTGGAACGAGTACGAACCCGACGCCGTCCCGATGACGACGGCGACGGCGACGGCGACGACGACGGCATCGGGCCGCGTCTCCGGCGGTACCGTGAACCCGTGTCCTCCCACCTCCGCCTGATCGAGCCGCGAGACGCCCCCGAGTTGGCCCGGGCGTTGACGCGCAACCGTGAATTCCTGGCGCCCTGGGACCCCGTGCGCGGTGACGCCTACTTCACGCCCGAGGGGCAGCTGTCGGTGATCTCGTCGCTGCTGGCGCAACGATCCCGGGGTGAGGCGCAGCCGTTCGTCATCGTCGACGAGGGTGCCGTGGTGGGCCGGCTGACCCTCAGCGGGATCGCCCGTGGCCCCTTCCGGTCCTGTGACCTGGGCTACTGGCTGTCGGAGGACCGCAACGGGCGCGGCATCATGACCTCGGCCGTCGGCGAGGCCGTCGACTGGGCGTTCGGCGACGCCGGCCTCCACCGTGTCCAGGCGGGGACGCTCCGTCACAACGTCGCCTCACAGCGGGTCCTGCAGAAGGCGGGTTTCGAGCAGTACGGCATCGCACCGTCCTACCTCGAGATCGCGGGCCGCTGGCAGGACCACGTCCTCTTCCAGCGGGTCGACGACTCGACGGCGACGTGATCCGTCCACGACAGGCTCGGCCGTTCCCTTGAAGGGTGTGACCCCGCCATCCGTTCCATCCGGACACCCGCCGCGACACCGGCCCGGAACTGCCGACACCGACACCGGCAGCGCCCCCCGTCGGCAACTCCTGGCTCCCGTCGCGGTAGCTCTCCTCCCCCGGTGGTCCCGGTACTCCGTCGCAGCACCGGCCCGGAGTTGCCGACACCGAGACCGGTGGCGAACTCGGTGTCCACTCCGACCCAGACGCCCGCCTGCCCACCCCCTCGCCAGCAGCACGCGTCGCATCCCAGGGCGGCAAATCCTGACTCCTGTCGCGGCCGTGCCCATCCCCCGCGGATCCCGCCACCCAGCCACAGCACCAGCCCGGACTTGCCGACACCGACACCGACACCGAAGTCGAACCCGGACCCGCGAGGGCCCGCTCCGTCGTCCGACAGCGGACCGGTAGCCCCGTCAGAGCACCGTGTACCCGGCGGCGAGCGCCGAGCGACCCGTCAGGGCCGTCAGGAGGCGCGGCGCGTCAGCCCACGGAGCATCGGCCACGAGGGCCCCGAGTACCACCAGCGCCTGACGACCCGCGACCTCGGGCGCCTGCCCGTCGAGCCCGGCGGCCGCCCTGAGGTCGCCCGTGTGCACCACGAGCTCGACGACGCGCGTCGGGAGGTACGCCTCGAGCCGCCATTCGCCGACCGGCGTCTCCACCCGCGCGTCCGCGGTCCGTGCGGCCACCACGCCGGTCACCCGTCGCACGACGGCGTCGACGCTCTCGGGCAGGTGGGCGCCGAGGTCCCGTCCTGCCTGCCGCCCCCGCTCGGCGACCTCGTCCGAAACGGCACGGCCGCACCGGACCGCCCGGTAGTAGTCGACGGTCCGGTGGCCGGAATCCGACGACCCGGGCCGCAGGTACTGCTCGACCGTGAGCAGGGCCCGCGACGTGTGGCCGACGAGGTCGCGGTGGTTCCACTCGCCGAGGGCCGGGGCGTCCCAGAGGCCCGGCGGCCGGTCCAGCTCGTGCACCGTCTCGGCGAACCATCGCGCCGCCGCCCCGAACGCGTCGCGGACCGTCGCGAAGCTCTCGCCCATGGGGTGAGCCTAGATCCGGCCGTGACCTGCGTCGCGGGGTGTCCACCCGGCCGTCACCATGCCCTAGCCTCGCCATCGTGGGGAAACGTCAGATCTACGTCGAGACCGTGATCGACGCCGACCTCGACCGGGTCTGGGCCGCCACCCAGGACTCCGCCCAGCACGTCCGCTGGGACGTCCGCTTCTCGAGCATCACCCCCGGGCCGCCGGACGCCGACGGGTCGACCCCGTTCCGCTACGTCCGCCGTACGCCCGTCCACACCGTCCGGGGCACGGGCGTCAGCATCGGCGAGCGCCACGGCCGGGACGGTTCGCGCACGTCCGCCCTGCGCTTCGCGACCGACGACGTCCTCTCGCCGATCCGGGCCGGTCGCGGGTACTGGCGCTTCGTCCCCACCGCCGACGGACGGACGCGCTTCGTGACCGGCTACGACTACGACCCGGGTTGGGGCCCGCTCGACCTGGTCGTGCGTCCGCTGCTCGGTTGGGCGACGGCGTACAGCTTCGACCGCCTGCGCCTCTGGCTCGAGACCGGCCGCGAACCCGAGCGGTGGCCGCTCGCCTGCGCTCTCGCGTTCTGGCGTCCGGACCGCCCCCGCGCCTCCCGCACCCTGCGTGCGCCCGCCGGCGGCACGCGCGCGGGCGACCACCTGAAGGAGGCGCCGGTCACCCTGGCCGCGCTGCCCGACCCCGCGAGGCGGTCACCCCGATGACGTCGATCTTCGAGCGGGCCCTCGGCGAGGACTTCACGCGTCTGCACCCGATGATGCAGCGACGTTTCGGCGTCGGTCTCGACTCGGGCGAGGCCTGCGTGGGCCGGGGGGTCATGTCGTCGATCCGGCGGGGCCCGTGGTGGACGGTGCCGTTCTTGCAGATCGGGCGGTTGCGCAACATCCTGGTGCCCGACGTCGGCCACGACGTGCCCTTCGTCATCGAGAACTACCCGTACCGCGACGCACTCGGACGCGAGACGGTCACCTTCGTCCGCTCGTACTCGGTGCCGCGCCGCCGCGCGGGAAGACGGCCGGTCCGATTCGACGCGACGATGGTGCTCGACCGGAGGCGGGTGCTCGACTACCTCGGCACGCACCAGCACCTCGCGGTCGACCTCGACCTGTCGGTCGACGACCGCGGCGGCCTCGTGCTGCGATCCGGGGCGCAGCGCTTCCACGAGGGCCCCGTCTCGTTCCGCTTCCCGATGCTGTTCAGCGGTCGGGCCGAGTTGCACGAGTGGTGGTCCGACGACGACGAGTCGTTCCACGTCGACCTCGAGGTGCACAACCACCGCCTCGGGTTCCTCTTCGGCTACCGCGGCGCCTTCACCTGCGAGTGGGTCGCCGCCTCCGATGCGCCCGCCCGGCTCAAGCCGCGACGCACCGAGGCGCGTCTCTAGGCCCCGAAGTGGAGCGTGCGTCCCGTCCCCCTGTTGGCAAGTCCTGGCTCCCGTCACGCCCGCACCCGTCCCACGCCGATCCACGCACCCCACCGCAGCACCAGCCAGGAATTGCCGACACCGCAACCGCCAGCACCACTGACCCAGGCACCGGCACCGGCACCGGCACCGGCCCCAGCGTCAGACCCCGTCGGCAAGTCCTGGCTCCCGTCACGGCCGCACCCGTCCCACGCCGATCCCGACACCCCGCCGCAGCACCGGCCAGGAGTTGCCGACACCGCGACCGCCACCGCCACCGCCACCGCCACCGGCACCAGACCTCGTCGGCAAGTCCTGGCTCCCGTCACAGCCGCACCCGTCCACGCCGATCCCGACACCCCGCCGCAGCACCAGCCAGGAATCGCCGACACCGCGACCGCCAGCGCCACTGACCCAGGCACCGGTCCCGGCCCCATCCCCGGCCCCAGCGTCAGACCCCGTCGGCAAGTCCTAGCTCCCGTCACGGCCGCACCCGTCCCACGCCGATCCCGACACCCCGCCGCAGCACCAGCCAGGAATCGCCGACACCGCGACACCGGCACGGCGTCGGCGCCGGCGCCGGCGTCGGCGCCGGCATCGTCGGCCACCGGGGAGGGGCGGGTCGAGTCCCGGCGGAGGAACGACCCGGCCGGTCACATCAGCAGGCGAGGGAGGGCCGTGTACGCGACGACGAACAGGATCGACAGGGCCACCACCGACCCCGCCGTGACGACGGGCACCCACGACGGGACGGACGACCGGGTCCGCATGGTGCCCCAGGCGAGGAAGCCCGCGCCGAGGACCAGTTGGAGCACCCAGTAGATCGCGCCCGGTCCCTGGTCGAGGACGACGAGCCCGTAGAGCCCCTCCCCCACGAGCACCGTCGAGAGCGGCACGACCGCGAGGGTGCGCCGGGTCGGCGACGACGCGCGAAGGAGTGCGGCGCTGACGCCGATCACCGGGCCCACGAGGAGACCGAGGATCGTGAAGACGTTCTGGAACGGTTCGTCATAAGGGAAGTCGCGCCATCCCGACACGATCCGGTAGCCCTCGACCAGCAGCACGAACGCCACGGCACCCAGGACGGCCGACAGGGCTGGACGGGCCCGCGTGGTCAGGACCAGCGCGAAGACGAGGATCGACCAGCCACCGGACGAGTTCGCGAAACCGCCGAGCCATTCGGGCAGGACGCCCTGTGCCGGGCTCGTCAGTCCGCCGAGCACCAGTGCTCCGGCCGCCACCGCGGCGACCCGACCGGCGCCGTGGACGATCGTCGCGGCCCGGCCCCCCTGCCGTCGGGCGGTCGGCGAGGCGGGGCGGTCGAGTCGGGTCTCGGGCATGGCAGCTCTCCTTCGAGGAGGTGCCAGCGTACGAACGCCCGGCGTCGGCACGCGTCCTCCGCGGGTCGCAGGCCGTGCAGCTCGAGGATGACCTCGCCCGTCGTCGGGTCCCGCGACGTCGGGGCGTCGGACTCGGAAGGACGAACCACGCCCGCCCGGAGACGATGCCGCCGAGCCCGCGTGCCGCCGGACCCGCGTGCCGTCAGAAGGTGGCCAGGGCGCTCACCCTCATCTGCTGCACCCGGGCGTTCGCACACGCCTCGAAGCTCGACCCCGAGGCGGGGACGAAGATCGACTCGAGCGAGCCGGGCGGGTAGACGCGGAACCCGTCGGTCGCCTGCGGGCGGCACTCGGACGCGTCGTAGTTCCCCGTCTGGGCGATCTGCACGATCGTCTGCACCTCGGCACCGGGGGCGAGCGTGTGGGCCTCGTGCGGCGTCGCGCGGTCGAGCGCGGCCGAGGCGCCGATCTGGGTGCCGTTCCCGTCCCCGACGAACGAGACACCGGGCCAGCCCTGGAGGGTGCAGGAGCGCTGACCGCCGTTGGTCAGGACGATGGCGACGCCGTAGCTGCCGGCCGCACCCCCGCCTCCGTCGGCGATCTCGGCGGTGAGCTCGCCCACCGTGCACCGCGAGGACGCGTCGCCCGGGGCGCCGTCGCCCAGGTCGCCACCGCCGCCGGACGCCCCGTCGGGACCCGGCGTCGCCGTGGGAGAGGAGGCGCTGGTCGGCGAGTCGGTCGCCGACGAGCCGGTCGTCGGTGAGGCCGTGACGGTCGTGGTGGGGGCCGCCGTCGCCTCGGGGCCGCCCGGCGCCGAACAGCCCGAGAGCACGACGGCGAAGGACGCCACGACGACCGCGGCGGGGACGAGGGAACGGAACGGACGCTTCATGCCTCCACCGAAGCACGCTCGGCCAGGTTCTTGCACACTCTGCACCTTTACCCGCTCGTTCCCCGGTCTCCGCCGGGACGACGAAGGGCCCGGCATCCGCGGATGCCGGGCCCTTCGTGGTGCCGACCGGGGTCGGCGGGACGATCAGTTCTTGCCGAGGTCGTCCTTGGCCTTCTCGGTCTCGAGACGCTCGTCGCTCATGTGCTGGTCCTTGTGACCCTGCTTCGTGAGCTCTTCGTCGTCCGTGCGCTTGCCGACGGCCTCTTCGGCCTTGCCGGCGGCCTTCTGGACGAAATCTTTTGCCTTGTCACCAACGGACATGACGTACCTCCTGGTTGTCGGTCGACCGGACTGACCCGGTACACCCGTGACGGTAGGCCGGGTGTCCGCGGGCCGCCGGGGTTCACAGGCTGTTCCAGGTTCGTACCCGGGCCGGGACCCGACCGATCGGTCTCGACCCGGTCCACGCCGTCGCCTAGGATCGTCGCCGAGGGGGCACCATGGCACGACACACACCGGGGGCGGGCGACGACGAGGGAGTCACGCCCGGTCACGAACCCTTCGCGCCCCCCGCGTCCACCGACGACGACGCCGTCACGGTCGACGCGACGGACGCTGCCGGACCCCGACTCGTCGCCTGGTCGCACCCCGGCACCGCGGGTTCGGCCACCACCGCCAGCGCCGCCAGCGCTGCCTCGGCCGACCCGGTCGGCGCGACCGACGACGACCAGGACGGCGAACCCGTCCCCCGGTCCCGCCGTCGCCGCCTCGCCGTCATCGGCGGCGTCGCCGCCGCGGCCCTCGTCGCCGTGGTCGTGAGCGCGGTCCTGTCCACGAACGGCTCCGCCCCGCTCGCGGCCGGGGCACCGACCGGGTCCGCGAGCCCGACCACGATCGCCCGCACCTCGACACCCTCCCCGAGTGCCTCCCCGTCGCCGATGCCGACCGCCCCCGCGACGCCCTCGCCCCGGGCGGCCACCCCGCCGCCCGAGGATGCTGCAGTTCCGGCGCCGTTCATCACCCCGGTGCCCGCGGGCACGGTCGTCGCCGAGTCCGACGTGGCGTCCCCCAAGGGCAGCATCCACTTCCACTACCGGGTGGTCGCCACCGGCGACGGCACCTACACGACCGACGTGACCGACTTCACCTCGAGCCTGCCCGTGCCGGTGGGGGTGTCGTTCTACCAGGTCGCTCCGTCCGTCGGCGACGGCATCACCTTCGGAGGCGACGGGGGTTCCGAGATCGGGGGGCCCACCGCGACCCCGGCATCGGCGTCCTGGAGCTTCGGAGCGGTCACCCAGCCGTCGTACCTCTCGACCCTCGTCGTCCACTCGACCAGCACCTCCCCGGACGTCCCCGTCGAGATCTCGGCCGGGAAGGTGCTCGCCGTCGCCCCGGTCGCCTGGTCGGTGCCGCCGCGTGGGACGAACATCGCCCCGGTCGACTCGGGTGCGGTGGCCTTCGCCACGGGAGCGCTCGAGGCGACCACGGCGTCCGGTTCGCCCAAGCGGTACACCGTCGCGCCCGACGACCTCATCGACGCCGTCGCCCGGCGCTTCGGCATCTCGGTCTCGGCGCTCCTCTACATGAACCAGGGCCTCCAGGTCATCGACGACGCGCAGCACCTGTTCGCGGGCACGACGCTCGTCCTCGACCCCGACAGCGTCTGAGCCGGGACGTCCCGCACGACGACGCCTAGGGTCGGGGTGGTGCCCCGCCTCCCCGTGCTCGTCCGTCACGCCGTGTGGTGGGTGCAGGACTACGCCTACGCCGCCGTCTGGCAGGTGAGGGCCGTCACGAGTCCTCGCGACCCGGAGCGCTACCTCGGCGGCACCGGTCGGCCCGTGCTCGTCGTCCCCGGCGTGTGGGAGACCTGGGCCTTCCTCCGACCGATGATCGAACGCCTGCACGCCGAGGGCCACCCCGTGCACGTGCTCGACGACCTGCGGTGGAACAGCCGCCCGGTCGAGGCCACCGCCCGCGACGTCGCCGCCTACCTGCTCGCACACGGACTCACCGACGTCGTGATCGTCGCCCACAGCAAGGGCGGCCTGATCGGCAAGTACGTCATGGCGCTGCTCGACGAGACCCGCCGCGTGCGGTCGATGGTCGCCGTCTGCTCGCCGTTCTCGGGGTCGCGCTACGCCACCTGGCTGGTGCTGCCCGCCCTCCGGGCCTTCTCACCCCGCGACGCGACGACGATGCGGCTCGCACGGGACGAGTCGGTCAACGGCCGCATCACCTCGGTCTTCGGCGAGTTCGACCCCCACATCCCCGAGGGCAGCGAACTGCCCGGCGCCGTCAACGTGCGCCTCCACGCGGGCGGCCACTTCCGGGTGCTGGCCCACCCCCGGACGATCGCCACCGTCCTCGCCGCCGCCGGCGAGCCCGTCGAGCCGGTCAGGCCGGCGTGAGCAGGTCGTGCGCGAGCACGTCGGCGACGGCCAGCACCTTGTAGCCCTCGCTCTCGAAGAACACCGTCATGCGGTCGGCGTCCGTGCTCATCACGGTGCCCTCGCCCCAGGTCGCGTGCACGACGCGCGCGTCGGGCGCGAACGCAGGAGGCGCGGTGTCGGTGACGTCGTCCTGCTCGCCTCCGCGCGCCTCCCGGGGGCCGCCTGCCCTCTCGGCGGCCCGGCAGCCGTCGCAGTTGCCGCACCGCTCGGGCGAGTCCTCGCCGAAGTAGCCGAGCAGGAAGTGCCGACGGCAGCCGGGCGCCTCGGCGAAGGTGCGCATCATCTCGATGCGCGAGCGCTCGACCCGGTCGCGGGTCTCGGCGACCCCGCGCGCCGCCTCGGCGGCACTGCGGGCGTCGAAGCCGTCGACCGGCTCGAACCCCTTCGACGACTCGGCCAGGGCACCGCCCTCGAGCAGCAGGTCGATGAGGCGCGAGACCGTGCGCGCGCCGAGGGCCAGCTGGTCCGACACCTCCGATCGCCGGACGGGCCGACCCGCCGCCGAGAGCGCGGTAAAGACGCCCCGCAGGTCCGCGCGCCCGGGGAGGCCGGAGGCGAAGAACGAGCGCAGCGAGAGGTCTTCGGGGCGGTAGTGGAGCGTCGCGGTGGCGGGGTCGCCGTCGCGCCCGGCCCGGCCGATCTCCTGGTAGTACGAGTCGAGCGAGTCGGGCACGTCGGCGTGCACGACGAACCGGACGTCCGGCTTGTCGATGCCCATTCCGAACGCACTCGTCGCCACGACCACATCGACCTCGCCCGCGTGGAACCGCTCGTGCAGTTCGCCCCGCTCGGCCGAGCGCTGGCCGCCGTGGTATCCCACGACGGTGCGGTCGGGGCAGCGCTCGGCGATCGCGGCGGCGTAGTGCTCGGTCGCCTTGCGGGTGGCGACGTAGACGATGCCCGGCGTCGTCGAGGCGGCCACCTGCTCGACCACGGCGCGGGCCTTCTCGTCGTCGTCCTCGTGCCGCACGACCTCGAGGGAGAGGGTGGGCCGGTCGAAGCCGTGACTCAGCACGAGCGGGTCGTCGAGGCGGAGGCGTTCGACGATCTCGTCCCGCACCGGGCCCGACCCGGTCGCCGTGAGGGCCAGCACGGTGGGTCCCCCGAGACGCTCGACGACCTCGCCGAGGTGCAGGTAGTCGGGCCGGAAGTCGTGCCCCCACGACGAGACGCAGTGCGCCTCGTCGACGACGAAGAGGGCGACCCCGGCGTCGCTCAGGCGGTCGACGGTCTCGTCCCGGGCGAGCTGCTCGGGGGCGAGGAAGACGTAGGTGACCTCTCCGGCGGCGAGGCGCTCCCAGCCCTCGTCGTTCTCGGCGTCGGTGTGGCCCGAGTTGATCGCGACGGCGGGCGGGGCGTCGGGGCGTCCGACGAGTCCCGCGACCTGGTCCGCCTGCAAGGCGATCAACGGCGAGACGACGACCGTGGGCCCGTCGAGCACGGCGCCGGCCACCTGGTAGATCGCCGATTTGCCGAATCCCGTGGGCATGACCGCGAGGGTGTCCCGGCCGGCGACCACCGCCTCCAGGGCCTCGAGCTGGGCGGGGTGCAGGTCGGTCCAACCGAAGAGGTCGGCGGCGGCACGGGTGATGTCGTCGGTGCGGGCGGTGCTCGTGCGGGCGGTGCTCGTGCGGGTGCGTGCGGGGCGCGTCGTCGTGCTCATGTGGTCCTCGTTCCGGTGGGGCAGAGGTCCATCCCAGGCACGTGCGGGGCGACACGCGCAGGGCTGCCAGGCGATGCCCGGCCCTGCGTACCCCACCCGCCGCGGGTCGCGCATGGTACCCCTCGGTGGGCCCGCCGCGCCGTCCGTCGCGCCTCCCGTCGCGCCTCCCGCGCACCGGCCCCGCGCCACCCGTCACGGGCGGAGGCGCGGGTCCAGCCGTCGCGGACCCCGTGGGCGTAGCGTCCGGTGCATGAGCGACGAGAAGCAGACCGAACCCGTCATGGACGGGGCCACCGAGGCGACCGACCACGAGAAGCTGAGCGGCCTGATCGAACAGGTCGAGGCCGACCACGGCGACGAGGGCGCGGCCTCGATGGCCGACCACCTCCGCGACCGCATGGACGAGACCGCGCAGGCCGACGAGAGCCCGGCGGACGCCGAGGAGTGAGTCCCGGGGCTCCACCGCGAGGTGGAGCCCTCCGGCCCCGGTCGTGACCTAGCGTCGAGGGATGTACTCCAACGGCTTCTCCCTCGTCGGTGTCCTCTACCCCGTCTTCTTCGTGGTGGTGTTCGCCTTGGCCGTCACGCTGGCCGTGCTCCTGATCAGGACCCTGCTCTGGGTGATCCGGGCACTGACGGCCTACACGCGAGAACGAGAACTCCGCATCGACCTGCTGCTCGCCGGTGACGACGACCCGGCCGGCCCGCCGGCACCCGGCGGTCCCGCGATCTGACGACCAGGAGGCGCGGGTTCAGTTCCGGGCGACCGCGACGACCTCGCGGACGAGGTCGGCCACCAGCCCGGGCCGTTCGAGACCCGGCAGGTGGGCCACGTCGGGCAGCACCCGACCCGGTCCCCGACCGAGACGTCGAGCCGTCTCGGCGTAGAACGGCTCGTCGGCGGGGATGTCGAGCTCGCCCCAGGTCGCCAGGACCGGCGTCGCGACCTCGCCGAGGCAGCTCCACGTGTCGAGCCCGGCGTCTCCGGCCCCGTCCGGTGCGGCGACCTCGAGGATGCGGGCGTTCATCCGCTCGAAGAGTTCGCGGGGGGCACCCGTGACTCGGCCGCTCTGCGCCGCAGGGCCGTCGAGCCACAGGTGGGCCAGCAGACGGACCTGCGCCTCGACGTCGCCGCTGCCGGACGCCTCGTCGAGGGCCTCCATCAGCGGGCCCGATGCCGGGTCGGGGGTCCAGTCGAACGGGGTGTCGTCGTCGGTCATGCCGCTGACCGCGGCACCGATCAGCAGCACGCCCGCCACGCGCTCGGGTGCGGTCACGGCCAGGTCGAGGGCGAGCGCACCACCCATCGAGTTGCCGACGACGAACGCCCGCCCGACGCCCAGCCGGTCGAGCAGCTCGACGAGGTCGGCCAGGTGCGTGGCGTCGCCGTCGGCCGCGGAGGCCGGGCTCTCGCCGAACCCCCGGCGGTCGTGGGCAACCAGGTCGAGCCCGTCGGCCGCGAGTTCGTCGGCGACGCCCGTCCAGCTCCGGCGGTCGGCGACGCCGGCGTGCAACAGCACCACGGTCGGGCCGTCGCCCCGCCACCGGGTGGCCGCCAGGGCGGTGCCGTCCGACAGGGTCACGTCCGCGCGTTCGCCGCTCATGTCAGCCACGGTAGCGCTCCGCCATGCCGTCGCCCAGACCCGCGTGCCGCCGCTCGGACGACCTGACGGCCCGACGGCCCGACGGCCTTACTACCCCGACGGTCTAGACCCGCTGCTGGCGCGGCACGACGACCCGCTCGAAGACGACCACTCCGGCCGTCGCGATCGGGATCGCCACGAGGGCACCGAGGACGCCGCCGAGCGCCCCTCCCCCGAAGGCCGCCACGATGACGAGGGCGCCGGGCACCGCCACGGCCTTGGACATCACCCGTGGGGTCAGCACGTAGGCCTCGACCTGGGCGTAGACGAGCAGCACGATGCCGACGACGATCGCGGTGACCGGCGAGACGGTGATCGTGGCGGCGATGATGATCGCGTAGGCCACGACCGTGCCGACCACCGGGATAAGTGCGCCCAGGAACGCGAGGGTCGCGAAGAGCACCGGCACCGGTCCGCCGGCGATCGTCAGCACGATGAAGACGAACACGGCGTTGACGGCGGCGAGCGCGACCTGCCCGGCGACGTAGCGGCCGACCGACAGGAAGATCTCGTCCGAGATGCTCATGACGTTCTCGCGGTGGCTGCGGGGCACGGCGCGGCTGAGCGAGCGCAGCATCTGCGGGAGGGTGATCGCGAAGTAGAGGGTGAGGATCGCGACCACGATCACCGCGGTGATGGCGTTGGTGATCCCCTGACCGACGGCGAGCAGGCCACCGCCGAGGGCGAGCAACTGGTCGGGGTCGAGCAGGTACGAGGTGACGGCGCCGACCGCGTCGTCGACGTCGACGTCGAACCCGACGGTCTCGACGGCCTGCTGCACCCAGGGCTGGCGCGAGAGCTCCTGCAGGGCGGCGGGGGCCGTCTGCACGACGTGCCCGATCTGCTCGATCAGCGCGGGCACGACGGCCGCGACGATGCCCACGACGACCCCGACGACCAGCACGACGGCGACGACGACGCCGACCCAGCGCGGGGCGCCGGCGCGCGCGAGGCGTCGGACGACCGGTTCGAAGGCGAGCGCGAGGAAGAACGCGAGGCCGATGTAGACGAGGATCGTCGACAGGGCCATGAGGGCGACGATGATGCCGACGCCGAGCCCTCCGCCGAGGGTCGCGATGAGGCCGAACCGGAAGGCGCCGGGGCGCTGCATCGGGCTGGGGGGTGTGGCGGTCTGCGTGGCCGTACCGGCCGATCGACGCACGAGACGGGCGCGGGGTGACGAGGGCATCCGACCATCCTGACCTGCTCGAGCCGATCGAGGCCACGCCGACCCCGGTCGGCCGCGGTCCGAGTCGCACGATCACTCCATCGGCAGGGAGCTCCTCCGCCCGGTCACGTGCGAAGGCCCGCCCCGACTCTCGTCGGGACGGGCCTGTCTGCGTCCGTCGGGACGCGGGCCGCGAAGGGTCAGGCTCCTTGCACGTTCTCCTTCGACTGCTGGGCGCTGTCCTTCACGTCGCCCGCGGCGCTCGAGGCGTGGTCCTTCACGGTCGAGGCGGCGTCCTGCGCCGTGCCCTTGACCGAGGCGAACGCCTCCTGGGCGGGCTCCTTCAGGTTCGACGCCACGTCCTGCGCCGCACCCTTGACCGAGTCGATCGCCGGACCCGCTGCGTCCTTGGCGTCGGAGACGAGCTCCTTCTCCTTGTCCGAGGCGGGGATCAGCGACGACACGAGCCAGCCGGCTCCGAAGGCGATGAGGCCGACGGCGAGCGGGTTGCCCTTCGCCTTGCGCACGGCCGCCGACGAGGCGTCCGAGACGCTGCCCGCGGCGTCGTGACCGGCACCCGAGGTCGTCGAGGCCGCATCGTGCGCCGCACCCATGACCGACTCCTTGACGCCGGAGAAGCGGCTCTTCACCTTCTCGGTCTGACGATGCGCGATGCTCGACGGGTTCACCTTGTCGGCGAGCGCGTCGACGTCGTTGCCGAGTCCGGCGCGCGTGCGCTCGATCTCGGCGCGGATCTCGTCGGGCGTGCGGCTGCTGCCGTTCTGGTCGGTGGTGCTCATGCGGTGCCTCCAGGCGTGACGGTCTCGGGGATCTTCTTGAGGGAGTCGACCGTCTTCGGTGCCCCCTTGATGCTCTTCAGTTCTTTCCTCCCGCGCAGGAACAGCACGAGGGCGACGATCGCGTAGACGACCGCGATGATCAGCGACGACCAGCCGAGGCCGATCAGCACGCCGAGGCCCCACATGGCGGCCAGCGAGACGAACAGCAGGGCGAAGAGGGCGGTGAGACCCGCTCCGCCGAACATGCCCGCACCCTTGCCGGCTTTCTTGGCCGACTCGGTGAGCTCGGCCTTGGCCAGCTCGACCTCTTGACGGAAGAGGGTCGAGATGTCACCGGTCACGCCGGAGAGCAGGTCGCCGAGCGACGTGGTCGCGGCCTTGTCCTCCGGGGCGGGAGGCGTCGCCACGGGCTCGCGGAACGGGTCGCTCACGCGCGCGTCCCCGAGGTGCCGGGCCACGTCGTGGGCACGCTGGAGTCGGGCGTCGACGTGCCGACGCCGGGGACGTCGCCCTCGGTGACGACGTCGTACTCACCGGCCACGGGGCCGACGTCACCGACGAGACGGCTCGGCGCGGCGGCGGACGCAGGAGGCGCGGGCCGGCTCGCCGCACCTCCGGCGTCTCCGGTCGTGGCGGCGTGCTCGTCCCCGGCCTCAGCCGTCAGCGACTTGACGACGCGTCCGGCGAGCAGGCCGGAGACCGCGGCGATGGCGATGAACGTGCCGGGCTTGCGCGCCGCGTACGACTTCACGTCGTCCAGCAGGCTGCCCGGGTCGCGACCCTCGAGCCAACCGGCGACGCCGTGGGCGCGACCGGACAGGTTGCGGACCAGCTCGCCCGCGATGCCGCTGTCGGCGGAGTCGGCCATCGAGCCGAGCTGGTCGCCGACCTGGCGGAGGCCGGCCGCGGCCTTCTCCTGCTGGGCGCCGGCCTGCTCCTTGAGCTCGCCCGTCGCCTGGCCGAAGAGCTGCTTGGCCTGGCCGCCGGCCTCGGAAGCGACCTTGGAGACCTGCTCCTTGGCACTGCCGGCGACGTCGGAGGCCGCGGACTTCGCGTCGTCCGCGACGCCGGCCGCCTCGTCCTTCGCGGCACCGGCCTTGGCCTTCGCGGTGTCGGCGGCGCCGGTGCCGGTGCCGGAATCGGCGTCGGTGCCGGTGTGGTCGTGCCCGAGGTGCTCCTCGACGACCGGGGCCGCGGTCGCGCTGAAGTCGCTCGCCGTCGCGTCGGGGTCGGTGATGTCGGCGTACGCGCCGACCTGGTCGCCCAGGTCGGTCACGGCGTCGTCGCGGCGCAGGTGGTCGTGCCCGGAGGCGGCGCCGCGAAGCGGCTGCCCCTCGGAGGTGGTGTCGTAGACCGGGGTGGACGGGTCTCCGTCGTAGCGTTCGTCGTCGCTCATGTCGTGCCTCTCGGATCGTCGGCGACCGTCCGGGTGACGGTCGTGATCGGGGTAGGACCTGTCACTCTGTCCCTCTCCCGAGGGGCGGTGACCGGACATGGTGAAAACGCGACGGGGGGGGTTGACACCGGCCGGCCGGAAGGGGCGTGATCGGGACGGATCGTGTCGGGGAAACGCGACATGCCGCCCACGTTCGCACGTGAGCGGCATGTCGTGACCTGTCGGGGCCGGAGCCCGGGCGACTAGCTGTCCTTGCCGTCCGAGACCTCGCTGTCGTCGCTCTGCTCGGAGTCGTCGACGAGGCCCTGCTTCGACCCGTCGGCCAGGTCTTCGGTGTACTTCTTGTCGTCTTCGGTCATGTCGGTCGAACCGTCGGGGATGCCGTTGTCGTTGGTCATGCCCGCACGATACTCGCCGGCCCGCCGACCGGGCCGTCAGTGGAACTGGGGGACGATCAGCCACAGACCGACGAGCACGGCAGCGATCCCCACGGCGAAGCACAGCCCGCCGGCGACCGTGGCGCCCAGCGGTCTCGACTGCGACGGTCCCCCGCTCGGGACGGCGGCACCTGCCCCGCCGTCGGACTCGACGGCACCGTCCGCGAACAGACGGACCCCCGTCGCGAACGCGGTCACGATGACGGCGGTGGCGGCGAGCGCGGTCGCGAAGACCACGACGAAGGCGCCCCAGTCGACTCCCAAGAACATGGTCACTCCCCTCGTCCGCGGCTCGCGCCGACCCGTTCGGCGGCCGGGGCCTCGTCGCTGTCGTTGACGGTCTCGTGGGTCACCGGGTGCCGTCGGGCGAGGAGGGCGAAGGCGAGCCCACCGCCCAGGGCGAGCACCGCGACCACCACCAGGCCCGCCGTGCTCGAACTGGCCAGCCAGGCCGAGAGCCCTCCGACCAGCGCGGCGGCCGGCAGGGTCACCACCCAGGCCGACGCGATCCTGCCGACGACGCCCCAGTGCACCGTGGCGAGCTTCTTGCCCAGCCCTGCCCCGACGATGGACCCCGACGTCACCTGGGTCGTCGACAGGGCGAACCCGAGGTGGGACGAGATCAAGATGGTCGCGGCCGAGCTCGTCTCGGCCGCGAACCCCTGCGGGGCCTGGACGTCGGTGATGCGCTTGCCCACGGTGCGCATGATGCGCCAGCCCCCGAGGTAGGTGCCGAGCGCGATGGCGAGGCCACAGGCGAGGACCACCCAGAGCTGCGGGGCGCTGCCGGCTCCCTGGTAGCCGGCGGCGATCAGGGTCAACGTGATGACGCCCATCGTCTTCTGGGCGTCGTTCGTGCCGTGGGCGAGCGAGACCAGGGAGGCGCTGATCGTCTGCCCGTGCCGGAAGCCGGCGGTGGACCCCCGCAGGGTGGCCTGCCGCGTGATCCGGTAGGCCACGTAGGTGGCGACGAGGGCGACCACGCCCGCCACGACGGGCGAGATCAGGGCCGGCAGGACGACCTTCGACAGGACCACGCCGAAGTCGACGGCCCCCACGCCGGCACCGATGACCGCGGCCCCGATCAGACCGCCGAAGAGGGCGTGCGACGAGCTGGACGGCAGCCCGAGGTACCAGGTGGCGAGGTTCCAGATGACGGCTCCCACGAGACCGGCGAAGATCATGACCGGTGTCACCTGGACCCCGCCGTCTCCCTCGCGGATGATGCCGTTCGAGACGGTGCTCGCGACCTCGGTCGAGAGGAAGGCACCCACCAGGTTGAGGACGGCCGAGATGAGGACGGCGACCTTCGGCTTGAGGGCACCGGTGGCGACCGAGGTGGCCATGGCGTTGGCCGTGTCGTGGAAGCCGTTCGTGAAGTCGAAGACCAGCGCGATCACGACCACGAGCACCACGGTGACGAACACGTCCATCGGTACCGCCCTCCGGGACCCTCGCCGGTCACCGACCGATGACCGCGGCACGATGGCCCCGGTGCGACGCTAGGCCTCGTGGACGCGCTCGAAGATGAACGCCGAAGGAATCTTGCACATCATGCAAATGGACCGGAGGGCTCGGTGCTCACCACCGTCGGGACCGGCCGTTCCGCTAGGCGCAGCCCCGCGAGGCGCGTACGGTGGGCGCAGGCAGCCCCAGCTCCCGGTCGCCGTCCTCCCGCACCTCGGGAGGTGGTCCGACCGGAGGCACCGAGCACCCCGACCCGACGGACCCCATGGCACGCACCACCCTCCCCGAGACCGCACCCGAGCAAGTGACCGAGTGGCCGTCGCTCGACAGCGACGACCACTTCACGGACGATCCCGCCCTCTGAGGAGCGATCCCCCACGGGGCGTCCCGCGCCTCCTCGGCGTCAGGCCGCCGTGCGTGACCGACGCGAGCGGGCCAGGACGAACGGCAACTGCGTCTCGTCGACCACGGGCACCCCGTAACGGAGGGCCTTGCGGACCTTGCCCGATGCGCAGGCGACGTCCGCGGCGACGACCAGCGACGTCTCGGTCGTGACCGCCGGCCAGACGACCAACCCGGCACGTTCGAGCGTCCGCACGAGGGCGTCCCTCTCCTGGCTGAGCGATCCGGTCAGCGCGACGTGTGCGCCGGGTGCCAGCGGACCGACGTCGGGCCGGGCCAGGGACGGCGTGCGGGGCTCCGGTGCCGCTCCGAGGGACTCGTCGAGCCCCTCGATGACCTCGAACTCGTCGAGCTCGTCGTCCTCCGCCGGACGGGGCGCGCGCTCGAGCACCGACGGCACGAGAGCCGCGTCGCGCCGGTGCGGGGCGATGCCGAGCATCTCGGCGACCGCGTCCACCTGCCGCCGTTCGTCGTCCGAGAGCACGTCGTGCGCCCAGACGGTCGAGACGAGGGAGGCGAAGTAGCGGTCGTGCACGAGCGCACGGGACAGGTCGTCGAGGTCGAGCTCGGCGGCGAGGGTCGCGAGGTTCCCGGCCTCGTCCCTCGAGAGGTAGCCGTCGGACAGTGCCTTGTCGAGCATCGCCGCGTACTGGTCCTGACGACGGTCGAGGCCGAGCTGGGGCAGCAGCTCGGTCGCCCGCTCGAGGAAGCGCGGCTCGGTGGGCGCCGGCTCGACGGACAGGCCGTAGACGTCGCGATCGAGGTCGAGGTCGACGGGACCCGCGAGGTGCGTGCCGCCCGCGGGGCTCGCCGGGGGCACCGCCGCCGGAGCCGTGGGCCCCACGGCGCCGGACGCCGAGAGGACGGCGGAGGGGGCGGGCGCGAGGTCGCGCACCCGGGCGACCCGGCGCCGGGCCCGCCAGGCCGCGCGGCCGGGGACGTGGCCTCCGTCGTCGGCGCCACCCGCGCCTCCTGCGTACCGGGGGTGAGGCGTGGACCGCGGGGTCTCGGCCGTCGGCCATTGCTGCAGGGCGGCGTAGCGGCCCCAGTCCTGCCACCAGGCCGACTGGGCGTCACCCATGCGCAGGTAGGCGGACAGCAGCTGGGCGGTCGCCGCCGCGTCACCGAGCGACTCGTGGGCGACGGAGAGGTCGACGTCGATGGCCGCGCAGCAGTCGGCGAGCGTGCGGCCGGCGCCGGGAAGGTACGTGGGGGCGAGCTTCATCGTGCAGAGTGCGCCCGACCCGTCGGCCCCGAGCGGTGACACGAGCCCGAGGCGCGCGAACTCGGCGGCCAGGAACTGCGCCTCGAAGCGGGCGTTGTGCGCGACGACGACGCGTCCGCGCAGGCGGTCGCAGAGGTCGTCGACGACGTGCTCGAACCGGGGTGCCCCGCGGACGTCCGCGCTGCGGAGCCCGTGGACGTGGATGGGCCCGAGGTCCCGCGAGGGGTCGACGACGGTCTCGAACGACGCCTCGACCTCACCGTGGACGTCGAGGTGCACGATGCCGATCTCGATCACCCGATGGTGTCGCCCGGGCCAGAGACCCGTCGTCTCGACGTCGATGACCGCGTAGCCGCCGTGAACCATGTCATCCCTTTCGTCGGGGCGAGCCTGGCAGGTTGCCCGATGGGCATCCAGCCCGCAATCGGGTGACACCCGTCGTGGGGCGGTGGGGGGACGCGGGGTCAGGAGGCGCGGCTCGGTGCTTCCCGTCGGTCCCGTCGTCCGCCACGATGGGGGCATGACCGCCGCACCCGTCTCCGTCACCGCCGCGACCGCCTCCGTCACGGCCCCGACCGCGTCCGTCACGGCCGTCTGCCGGGTGTCGGCCCTGCTGCCCGACTCGGGCACGATCGGCGTGACCGCCATCGACAAGCGCCCCGTGGACGGGCCCGTCCACGTGCGCCCCCTCGGCCTCCGTGCCGACGTGCAGGCCGACCGCAAGCACCACGGCGGGATCGACCAGGCGGTGTACGCCTTCGCCGACGAGGACGCCGCCCACTTCGCCGAGCTGCTCGGCCGCGAGGTGGTGCCGGGGCTGTTCGGCGAGAACCTGCGGACGTCCGGGGTCGACGTCACGGGCGCGGTGATCGGCGAACGCTGGGCCGTGGGCGGCACCCTCGTTCTCGAGGTCACGAAGCCTCGCGTCCCGTGCGGCACGTTCGCCCGCCGACTCGGCGAGGCCATGTGGGTCAAGCGGTTCTACGCCGAGGGCCGCCCCGGCACCTACCTGCGGGTGGTGAAGGCGGGGCCCGTCCAGGCGGGTGACGGCGTCACGGTGCTGTCACGACCGTCGCACGGGGTGACGATCGGCGAGGCCTTCACGGGGCTCGGGCCCGACCGGGCCGAGGCCCTCCTCGCGGCCGTCGACGGACCCGACCGCCTGAGGCTCACCGACGAGGTCCGGGGCTTCGCCGAGAAGGCCCTGCGAGGGCGCGTCCCCGCCTGAGCGCCGGCACGCACGCTCCACTAGCCTCGACCGAGAGGGCCCGGACGGGGCCCGCGCCAGAGGAGGCACCCATGTTCGAAGCCGAGAACATCCGCGACTGGATCGGCATGCCGGTCGTCGACCCCGACGGCGACAAGGTCGGCTCGCTCGAGAGCATCTACTTCGACACCGCCGCCGACCAGCCCGCCTTCGCCACGGTGACCGCCGGACTGCTCGGCCGCTCGCGCCTGGTCTTCGTGCCGCTGCAGGGTGCCGTCGTCGCCCCCAAGCACCTCAAGGTGCAGTTCGCGAAGAAGCTCGTCAAGGACGCCCCGTCGATCGAGACCGACGGCGAGCTCGAGGCAGCCCGCGAGCCCGCCGTGTTCGAGCACTACGGCCTCGTGTACCAGACCGGTGCGGCCGGCGAACGCCGCCTCGGCCGCCGCTGACCGCCGCCGCTCCCGACCGCGAAGGGCCCCGCCGCATCGGCGGGGCCCTTCGGCGTCCGCTCCGGCGGTGGTGCGCGGACGAGTGCAGAACGTGCAAAAATCAGGAGGCGCGGGTCGGTGACCCGCGCCTCCTGCGTCGTGCGCCCGCCCCGACGCCGCCGCCACGTGCTCCGGCCTCGTGCCGCCCCTCCCCCCTCGCCTCGCTCCCGTCGCCTCGCCCCACGCCCCCTTCGCCTCGCCTCACGCCCCCTTCGCCTCGCCTCACGGCCCGTGCCGCTGCCCGAAAGGCCACCCCATGACCCACGCCCCCGCCCCGACCGGCGCCACGTCGCCGTCCTCCCCCGGAGCGGGCCCCGGCCAGCCCGCCGGGGTGCCGCGTCACGCCTGGTACGCCCTCGTCGCCCTGCTCCTCGGCATGTTCATCGCCCTGCTCGACACGACGATCGTCAACGTCGCCCTGCCGACGATCCGCACGACGCTCGACGCCTCGGAGTCGACCCTGTCGTGGATCATCTCGGGGTACGCCCTCGCCTTCGGCCTCGCGTTGATCCCCGCCGGGCGCATCGGCGACCGCATCGGCCACAAGTGGGTCTACTTCACGGGAGTCCTGCTCTTCACGCTGGCGTCGCTCGCCTGTGGCCTCGCCCAGGACGACACCCAGCTCGTGGTGTTCCGCGTCGTGCAGGGCCTCGCCGGCGGCATCTTCGTGCCGGCCGTCACGGCGTTCATACAGTTGCTGTTCCCCGGTCGCTCGCGGGGCAAGGCCTTCGCCATCATGGGCGCCGTCATCGGCGTCTCGTCGGCGCTCGGTCCGATCATCGGCGGCCTGATCATCCAGGCCTTCGGCGACGAGAACGGGTGGCGTCTCGTCTTCTACGTCAACCTGCCGTTCGGCATCATCACCCTCGTCGCCGCCGCCGTCCTGCTGCCCAAGCGCGACGAGTCGGTGCCCCGTCCCGACCGCGGGCTCGACTGGATCGGCCTCGTGCTGGTCTCGGGCGCCTTCGTCGCCCTGCTCGTCCCGCTGATCCAGGGGCAGGACGAGGGCTGGCCGCTCTGGACCTACCTGACCATCGCCGCCGGCGTCGTGCTGCTCGCCCTGTTCGGCCTGTGGGAGGTCGCGTACACGAAGCGCGGCAAGACCCCCCTCGTCCCGCCCAAGCTGTTCGCGCACCCGTCGTTCACCGGTGGCGTCGTGCTCGCGCTCGTCTACTTCGCGGCCTTCACGAGCATCTTCTTCACGATCTCGCTGCTCTGGCAGTCGGGGCTCGGCCACAGCGCGTTGGCCTCGGGTGCCGTGGCGATCCCGTTCGCGGTCGGCAGCATCATCAGCTCGTCGCAGAGCAACCGCATCGCCGCCCGGCTCGGTCGCGGCGTGCTGATCCTCGGCACGGCCCTCGTCACCATCGGCCTCACCTGGATGTGGCTCGTGCTCGTCACGGTCGACGCCTCCGACCTGACCAACTGGATGCTGCTGGTCCCGCTGCTGCTCGCCGGCCTCGGCAACGGCTTCTTCATCGCGCCGAACGTCCAGTTCATCGTCGCGACGGTCGACCGGCAGGACGCCGGCTCGGCCAGCGCCGTCATCTCGGCGATCCAGCGCATCGGGTCGGCCGTGGGCATCGCGATCATCGGCAGCGTGCTCTTCGGCACGCTGACCATCTCGGGCCGCACGCCGGCCGACGTCGCCACCGGCTTCACCGACGCGGCGGCCCACGCCATGCTCGTCAGCGCGATCTTCGCCCTGGCCTCGTTCGTGCTCGTGTTCGCCCTGCCGCGTCGCGTCCCGCAGCAGCGCGGATAGCGCCGTCCGGGCGCCGCCACGCGCGGGTGGGGCCGGGATGCGAACCCGGCCCCCTCGTTCGGGCGGCACCAAGGAAGGTGAGGCACACTGCAACGATGCCCTCAGCCCTGCCGACCACAGAGCCGACCGTCCGCCCCGTCTCGACGACCCGTCGAGACCGGGTGCTGCCGCTCGACGGCCTGCGCACGCTGGCCATCGCCCTCGTCGTGCTCTACCACCTGCACGTGCCGGGCTTCGGCAGCGGTTTCGTGGGCGTCAACGTCTTCTTCGTGCTGTCGGGCTACCTGATCACCACGTTGCTGCTGCGCGAGCACGCGTCGACGGGACGCATCCGGCTCGGCCGGTTCTGGGTCCGCCGCCTGCTGCGGCTCTACCCGACGCTGCTCGCCGTCGTCGTGGTGGGCGTCTCGCTGTGGTGGCTCGTGGGTGACTACCAGGGCTCGACCCTCGGCCCGGTCGGTGCCGCCCTGATCGCCCTCACCTACACCGGCAACGTCGCCCGGGCGTTCTTCGACACCTCGCAGGGCGTCTTCGCGCCGATGTGGAGCCTGTCGATGGAAGAGCAGTTCTACCTCGTCTGGCCGCCGGTGCTGGTGCTGCTGCTCGCCGTCGCGGTCAGGCGCAAGGCCCTGGTCGCCGGCCTCTCGGTGGTCGTGGTCGCCTCGGCCGTCGCCACCTGGTTCCTCTACGACCGCCCCTCGGGCGGTGCGACCCCCGACATCTACTTCAGCCCCGTCCTCAACGTGGCCCCCCTGCTGATGGGCTGCGTGCTCGCGGTCGTCCTGCGGTCCGACCGCGTGCGGGCAGCCCTCGCCGGCCGCTGGGGAGCCCTCGCCACCTGGCTCGGATTCGCCGGGGTCGTGGGGTCGCTCTTCGTCATCGGATCGGGGTGGCAGCAGAGCGTCCTCACCTTCGCGGTCGCGTTGCCCGCCGTGGGCCTGGCCTCGATGCTCCTGATCGGTGGTCTCGTCACGGCGTCGTCCCCCGTCGCCTGGGTGCTGTCCCTGGCACCGGTCGCCTGGTTCGGACGGGCCGTCTCGTACCCGCTCTACCTCTGGCACGTCGTCTTCATCGCCCTCGTCGAACCGTACGTGCAGGGTGCGCTCGGCGTCGTCCTCGTGCTCGCGGCGGCGATCGGCACGTCCGTTCTCTCGCACCACTTCGTGGAGAAGCCGGCCCTCGCGCTGAAGGGCCGTTTCGAGCCCCGGGAGCCTCGCCGCGCCTCCTCGACCGTCTCACGCGACCGCGAGCTCACGAACGCCTGACGCCTGACTTCCGGCGCCTGACGCCTGACGCCAGGCGGGCCGGGGTCAGAGCCAGCCGCGCTCGCGCGCGACCCGGGCGGCGGCGTGCCGCGACGAACTGCCGGTCTTCTGCATCGCCGACGACAGGTAGTTGCGCACCGTGCCGGACGCGAGGTGCAGCCGGGCGCTGATCTCGCGCACCGAGAAGCCGTCGGTCGTCAGTCGCAACGTGTCGAGCTCGCGCTCGGTCAGCGGGCAGTCGTCCATCATCGCCGAGGCCGAGATGTCGGCGTCGATGTAACGGCGGCCGTCGTGCACCTGCACGATCACCCGTTCGAGCTCGTCGGGGTCGACCGACTTCGGCAGGAACCCCCGCACCCCGGCACGGAGGGCACGACGGAGCACGCCGGGGCGGCCGTGACGGGTCAGCAGCACGACCGCCTGCTCGGGTCGTCGACCCAGGATCGCGATCGCCGCGTCGATGCCGTCCATGCCGGGCATCTCGAGGTCGAGCAGCACGACGTCGGGCTCGTGCAGCGCGGCGAGGGCCACGGCCTCGGCACCGTCGGCGGCCTGGGCGACGACGGTGATCGTGTCGCTCAGGTCGAGCAGGGCGGCGATCGATCGACGCAGCAGGGTCTCGTCGTCGGCGAGCAGCACGCGGATCATGCGGACCTCGTGCCGGTCGACGCCCCCGGGGCCGCCGCGGGGCCGCCCCGGCCCGTGTCGCCGTCGGCCGGGATGCTCCGCCGGCTCCCGTCGCCGTCGCCCTCGCCTCGACCCGGAACCGGCCGTTCTCGAGCCGGGTGGTCACCGTGCCGCCGACCGCGGCGAACCTCTCGCCGAGACGGGCGAGGCCGCTGAGTCCGCGCAGGGGCTCGGGGGCACCGTCGTTGACGACCTCGACCGACTCGGGGCCGAGCACGATGGAGACCCGCTCCGCCTGGGCGTGACGCAGCACGTTCGTCGTGGCCTCACGCACGACGTGGCCGAAGAGGTCGTCGGCCGGGTGACCGACGGGAGGGACGCCCGTGACCTCGAGCTCGATGCCCGCCGCCCGGATCAGTTCGGCCGAGTTGGCCAGTTCGCCGGCGAGCGTGAGCGTGCGTTCGCCGTAGGCCAGCCGCCGGGTCTCGGCGATCGTCTGCACGATCAGCTGCTCGGCCTCGCGGAGGTGCCGTCGCGCGGCGGCCGGGTCGCGGTCCAGGGTCTTGTCGGCCAACTGCAGCTGCAGGCGACCGACGTGCAGGGCCTGCCCCTGGATGTCGTGCAGGTCGACCGAGAACCGGTACCGCTCGCGCATCACGGCGAGCTCGGACTGGGTCTCGCGGGCCGCGTCGATCTCGAGGTACAGGTCGAACCCGTACCGGTTCAGCCGACAGATCCCGTAGAGCGACAGCAGGCCGATCACGACCACCGTCGACAGCCCCACGAGCGGTGCGGCCGCGTCGACCTCGACGACCACCACGGGCACGAGCGCCGCGACCACGGCGGCGACGACCCATCGCCAGGAGGCGGACGGGGGCGTCGTCGCCAGGTACCCGACCGTGAGGCCGAAGGGGAAGAGCAGCAGGGCGTTGTGCCCGCCGAGCGGGACCGCCAGCCAGACGAGGTACGAGACGACGAGACCGGCGACGGCCAACGGCACGGGTGGGCGGCGTTCCCAGAAGAACGAGTGGGCCGTGACGAGCGCCCCCGCGGCGCCGGAGGCCGCCACCAGCCACCAGGAGGCGCCCTCTGCCACCAGCGTCACGACCAGGACGAGGGTGGTGAAGAGCGCGAGCGCCACGAACGACCACGTGACGTACCGCCGCATGCGCGCGAGCGGGGGCAGGTGGCCGCCCGGTCGAGGACGCACGGCCAGCGGGAGGTGGGGCATGCGACCACGCTAACGGAGGCCGCCGACGCACGGAGGTGCCCGATGTCACGGCCGAGCATGACCGATGTCACACGGCACGGGTGGCACGCCGGCACTACCCGTCGTCCGCCCGGCACGAGATCGTCGAGGTCATGACGAACTCCACCGACACCACGCCCCGACCGGCCGTCGCGCCCGGCTCCGCCGAGCGCGGCGACGCCGTCATCTCGACGCACGGCCTCCGCTGTTCGTACGGCTCGTTCACCGCCGTCGACGGCCTCGACCTGACCGTCCACCGCGGCGAGCTGTACGCGCTCCTCGGCACGAACGGTGCCGGCAAGACCACCACGCTCGAGGTGCTCGAAGGGCATCGCACGGCCGACGCGGGCCGGGTCGAGGTGCTCGGCGGCGATCCGACCGACCGGGGGCGCATCCGACCGCGCATCGGCACGATGTTGCAGGACTCGGGCCTCGCCCCCGAGCTCACCGTGCGCGAGAGCGTCCAGCTGTCGGGCGCCGTCTCGGGTCGCGACGACGACGTCGACCGCGTGCTCGGCCTCGTCGGCGTCGACCACAAGGCCTCGGCCCGGGTCGCACGGCTCTCGGGCGGCGAGCGGCGGCGGGTCGACTTCGCCGCGGCCGTCTGGGGCACGCCCGAGCTGGTCTTCCTCGACGAACCCACCACGGGGCTCGACCCCGCGGCACGGGACGCGCTCTGGGCCGTGGTCGCCGGACTCCGGGAGGCGGGGGTCACCTTCGTCCTGACCACCCACTACCTCGAGGAAGCCGCCGAGAACGCCGACCGCATCGGTCTGATGCACCGCGGGCGCATCCGTCGCGAAGGGACCGTCGCCGACCTCACCGCCGGCAGCACGACCTCCATCCGCTTCGTGGCCCCCGGCCCGCTGGACGGCCTCCCGCTGCAGGTCGCCCGGACCGAGAACGACCTCGTCGTGATCGAGACCGACGACGCCCAGCGCGACCTCGGGGCGTTGCTCGGCTGGGCGACCGACGCCGATCGCCCGTTGGCCCGTCTCACGGTGCACGAGTCGGGACTCGACGACGTGTTCCGCGACCTCGGCCGCGCCTCCTGACCGTCGACCGTCGCCGACTCCGCTCCCCACGCCCATCCCCGAAAGGACATCCCATGACCACCGTGACCCGTCCCTCCCCCACCCGGTCGGCAGGCTCGCGACGTCGTTCCGGCCCGCTCGCCATCGCCCTCGCCGAGCTGCGCATGCTCGTGCGCAACCGCACCGTCGCCCTCTGCGCCCTGCTGCTGCCCCTGGGCTTCGGGGCCCTCACCTACGCCTTCGACTCGTACGGCACGGCCGGCATGCTCGCCGGCGTGCAGATCATCGGCATGGTGGGCCTCGGCGTCTACGTCACCGCGACGACCACCCTCGCGGCCCGTCGACAGTCCCTGTACCTGAAGCGGTTGCGCAGCGGGTCCGTCGGCGACGCGGGCATCATCGCCGGGCTCGTGCTGCCCGTCGTGGCGGTCAGCGTCGCGCAACTCGTCATCGTGCTCGGCGTGCTCGCGCTCCGCCAGCCCCCGGTGCACCCCGGGCTGCTGATCGTGGCCGTCCTGGTCGCCGAGGCCATGTTCGCCGGCTTCGCCCTGGCCACGGCCGGGTTCAGCACCTCGCCCGAGCACGCCCAGTACACGACCATGCCGCTCTACCTGATCACGCTCGGGGTGGCGATCTGGTGGACGGTCACGGGTGCCGACGACCTGCTCTGGCTCAAGCGCATCCTGCCCGGGGGCGGACTGATGGAACTGATCACCCTCGCCTGGAACGGCGGCGACCTGTCGCTCGTGTCCGTGCTGCTGGCACCGACGCTGGTCTGGGCCGCCCTCGGAGCCCTCGCGGCCACGAAGGCCTTCCGGTGGGAACCTCGGCACTGAGCGGCCCCGACCTCGTCCCGAGGGCCGACGCGGCTTCGTCAGGGTCGACGCGGCTTCGTCAGGGCCGATGCGGCTAGGTCAGGGCCGACGCGGCCGGGCGACGGCGGGCACGCCCACCGCGACCGACCCGGCCGGGACGTCCTTGGTCACGACCGCGTTGGCCCCGACGACGCTGCCGCTGCCCACGGTGACGCCGCCGAGCACGGCGGCCCCGGCACCGATCATCACGCCGTCACCGACGGTGGGGTGCCGGCGGCCGAGCGCGCCTCCGCGTCCCTTGCCCCCGAGGGTCACTCCGTGGAAGATCGTGCAGTCGTCACCGACGACCGCGGTCTCGCCGATCACCACGCCCATGCCGTGGTCGATGAACAGGCGGGCCCCGAGGCGGGCCCCGGGGTGGATCTCGACGCCGGTCAGCGATCGGACCATCTGCGACAGCAGGCGGGCGGCGAACCGCGACCCGAGGAGGCGCGGTGCCGGCCCCGCACGCCACAGTCGCGAGGTCACGCGGTGCGCCCACACCGCGTGCAGGCCCGAGTAGACGAGGGCGGTCTCGAGGCGTCCTCGGGCAGCCGGGTCGTGCCTCCGGACGGTGTCGAGGTCCTCGCGGAGGCGCGCGACCAACCGCACCCTAGGCGTCCGCGAGGTCCTGGAACAGCACGGTCGACAGGTAACGCTCTCCGGTGTCGCAGACGATGGCGACGATGCGCTTGCCGGCGTTCTCGGGTCGCTTCGCGATCTCGAGCGCGGCGTGGATGATCGCCCCCGACGAGATGCCCGAGAGGATGCCCTCCTTCGTGGCGAGGTCGCGCGCGACGCGCAGGGCGTCGTCGAGCTGCACGGGGAACACCTCGTCGATCTGCGAGCGGTCGAGCACCTCGGGCACGAAGTTCGCCCCGATGCCCTGGATCTTGTGCGGGCTGGCCGTGCCCTCGCTCAGCAGGGGCGAGTCGGCGGGCTCGACCGCGACGACCTTCACGCCGGGGACCTTCTCGTGCAGCACCTGACCGACGCCCGTGATGGTGCCGCCGGTCCCGACGCCCGCCACGAAGAAGTCGATCTTCCCGTCGGTGTCGCGCAGGATCTCGGGCGCGGTCGTGCGGCGGTGGATCTCGGCGTTGGCCTGCGTCTCGAACTGCTGGGCCCAGATCGCGTTCTCGGTCTCGGCGGCGATCTGCTTGGCACGTTCGACGGCGCCCTTCATGCCCTCGGGTCCGGGGGTCAGCACGATCGTCGCGCCGTAGGCCTTCATGACGGTGCGTCGTTCGACGCTCATCGTCTCGGGCATCGTGACGATCACCCGGTAGCCGCGGGCGGCGCCGACCAGGGCCAGCGAGATGCCCGTGTTGCCGCTCGAGCCCTCGACGATCGTGCCGCCGGGCTTCAGGTCGCCGGAGGCCTCGGCCGCGTCGACGATGGCGACGCCGAGACGGTCCTTCACGCTGGCACCCGGGTTGTAGAACTCGAGCTTGGCCAGCACCTCGGCCCCGCCCTCGGCGGGCAGCGAGTTGAGCTTGACGAGCGGGGTGTTGCCGAAGGCCGAGGTGATGTCGGCGTGGATTCCGGGCATGCGCGGGTCTCTTCCGTGAACGGGGGTCTGTGCGGACGGATCGATGCTCATCTTAGGCAGCCGTCCTGCACCGTCCCCCTGTGTGTCCCCGAGCGACGTGTGCGTCCCCCGCCGCCTGCCACCCCGCCGCCGCCGTCCCGCCACCCCGCCACCCCGTCGCCGCCCCCCGCCACCCCGCCACCCCGCCACCCCGCCACCCCGCCACGAAGTGGTCACAGCACCATGCCTAGATCTGGCGGTGTGGCCACATCCTGGCGTTCTGCCGTGGCCTGAGCTCGACCTCGAGGTCTCGGAGAACCCTGGCGAGCGGTAGGCGGAGCGCAACGTCCTCGGCGTCGCATCGACCGATCGCCGTGATCGCACCCGATCGCACGAGTCGCCGCTCACGGGCCTTTTCGGCCTTCACCACCGCCGACGGCACCCGTCCCGCACGCATCGCCGCGTCGTCGTACTTGGCCTTGCCATCGAACTCGAGCGCCACGTCACCCATCACGAAGTCGCAACGTCCCGCCAGCCCTGCGCCGTCGAAGATCTCGACCTGCATCACGGGCTCGGGAGCACCGAGCTCGAGGAGCGCGAGCCGACAGAGCGATTCGCCGCCGTTCTCCGCCCAGGGCGTGCCGAACGCCGTGACCTGACGAGCCGTCGCGAGTCCTCGGGCACCGGGTTCGCGGTCCAGGCGCTCGAACAGCAGACGGCGCATGGCGTCTGCCGCCGCGTCCACGCCCGACCGGTGACCGGCGGACGGATGCGGGTCGCGTCGCGCGGGCACGTCGAAACATCCCGCCCGGGCGGCGGCGCGGCGAAGGACGGCGTCGACACAGAGCACTCCGTCGGCGAACGACGCCGTCCGCGACCTGTCGACCGCCGTACGCCCCTCGCTCGTCACGACGAGCCCGTCGACCGTGACCGTGTCGCGGGCATCGATCGGACCCGGGTGGCGAACGACTCGTGCGGTCGCCTGCGTCCGGTCCCGACTGGGATCGATGACGTGGATGGGCCCCCGCGGCCAGTCGACGCTCGGCAGCCCGTGGAGGGCGACGGCGGAGCCGTGCGACACGACGACCCGAGGCGACAGGCCTGCCATGACCGCTCTCGTCGTCAGGACGTGCCGTCGACGTCCGTCGAGACGCGCCCAGTCGGCCGCGTCGACGTAGGCCCCGGGGTGCACCCGATGCAGAAGGCCGCGACTCGCGTCACGTCGCAGGGCGGTGCCGTACCTGCTCTGAGAACCGTAGGTGGCGGCGAAGACGAGGGGTGGAAGCGCGTCGGTCACGCACCCGAGAGTGTCCCCGCAGCCCACCCTCGAGAGCCGAGCTGCGCCTCCTTGTGGACGGCCTCCACGCAGCCATCGCTGTGTGCGAGACGCGCACTGTCGCACAACACCGAGAAATGGTCACAGCACCCGGATTAATCGGGGTGCTGTGACCATCTCGTGGCGGGGTGCGGCGGCGCGGCGGCGGCGGCGCGGCGGCAGCGCAGGAGGCGCGGTGCGGGACTACGCGCCCGTCACCTTCCCGGGGTTGAACACGCGCCCCGGGTCGGCCGAGTCGAACAGCCCCTGCATGACGGCCACGCCCTCGGGCGAGACGTCCTGCGCGAGCCACGGCTGGTGCTCGAGCCCGACGCCGTGGTGGTGCGAGACGGTCGCCCCGGTGTCGATGAACGCCTGCTGGATGGCGTGCTTGACCACGTCGTACTCGGCCTCGGCGTCGTCACCGTGCTCGAAGGCGAAGGTGAAGTACAGGCACGCGCCCGAGTGGTACGAGTGCGACAGGTGGCCCATGATCCAGCCCTGCTTGCCGATGCTGTCGAAGGCCTGGTTCGCCGCGGCGTAGACGCGCGACGACACGAGGCGCAGCTTCGACCAGGGGGCGGCGGTCTCGGAGACGTCCGCCGCGCCTCCGTGGTCCATGAAGAAGTCGCGCAGGTAGGGCGTGTCGAACTTCTTCTGGTCGTAGAGCTTGCCCGGCCCCTTGCCGACGCTCATGCCCTTGTTCGCCTTGACGATCTTGGCGACGGCCTTCTGGGTGTGGGCGACGTGCTCGGGACTGCCCTCGTAGCCGATGAACGACAGGCACATCGCGTCGACGTCCCAGCCCTTGGCCTTCAGGATGGTCGGCAGCAGGTCGGTGACCTTCTGCGAGATGCCCTTGCCCGGCTTCGACGTGGCGAACGAGAAGGCGGTCTCATGTGCGTCGCTCACGCGGGTGACCGACGGGCTCACGTCGCTCTCGGCGATGGCCTGCATGGCGGCGAGGCCGTCGTGCCACGACGGGAACAGGTAGGCGAGGATCTCGCGCTTCTCGGGCAGGCGGTGCACCTGGGCGGTGACCTCGGTGATGACGCCGAGACGTCCTTCGCTGCCGATGATCATCTCGCGCAGCGACGGACCCGTCGACGCGCTCGGCACGGCGCGGATCGAGAGCACGCCGCCGGGGCGCACGACCCGCAGCCCCTTGGTGATGTCGGCGATGTCGCCGTACTTGTCGCTCTGCATGCCCGACGAACGGGTGGCGACCCAGCCGCCCATGGTCGAGTGGGTGAAGCTGTCCGGGAAGTGCCCGAGGGTCCAACCGCGGGCGTTGAGCTGCTCCTCGAGGTCGGGGCCCTGACCGCCGGCCTGGATGCGCGCCAGTCCGCCGTCCTCGTCGATGTCGAGCACCTTGTCGAGCCGGCCCATGTCGAGCGAGACGATCGTGCGCTCCTCCGCGGGCAGCGGTTCGAGGCTGCCGACGATGTTGCTGCCGCCGCCGAAGGGGATGAGGACGAGGTCGCTCGCGACGGCCAGGTCGACGATGCGCTGGATCTCGTCCTCGTCGGCCGGGTACACGACGACGTCGGGCACCCGGTCGAGACGTCCGGCGCGGATGCGGATCAGGTCGCGGATGCTCTTGCCGTACGTGTGGACGACCCGGTCGTGGTCGTCGGTGACGACCTGGCCGTCGCCCACGATCTGCACGAGCGAGTCGAGCACCTCGGTGCCGACCCGGGACGAGGGGACGTCGAGGTCGTCGAACGAGAGGCCGGTGTCGTGCCCCTGGGACAACTCGACGCCCACGATCTTCTTGACGAAGGGGGCGAAGGCGGGCTTGTCGTCGTGGTGGAAGGCGACGCCCTCGACGCCCCAGCCCCACCACTTCATGTGCTTGACGCCGTCGACGGCAGGACTCTTCTTCTGTTGGACGTCGGTCACGGGCGTTCTCCTTCGAGCGGGTCTGACGGGCCCAGGATGCGGGCGGTGTTGGCGTCCTTCAGACGCAGGATCTCGGTGCGCACGCGCGTCGAGAAGTCGGTGACGGACTCGCCGTCGTGGGGCCGCATCGGGTCGCCGAACGCGACTCCGACGGGCAGTCGGCCGGGCCGGGGCCAGCTGCGGCCGCGCGGTTGGGCGATGTTGGCGCCGATCAGGGCGAGCGGCACGACCGGCACGCCGCAGGCCGAGGCGAGGGCGGCGGCGCCGGGCTTGAAGGCGGCGACGGTGCCGTCCTTCGAGCGGGTGCCCTCGGGGAACACCAGCACGGGGTAGCCGCGCTGCAGCAGCGATCGAGCACTGACGGTGGGCTGCCCCTGGCGCCCGCGGGCGGCCGCCTTGGCCGCGGCACGTCGGCGGGCCGAGCTCTGCGGAGTCGACCCCGCCGACGCACCGGACGAGGAGGCGCGGGTCGCGTCGACCGCGGAGGCCGGGGTCCCCGAGCCCCGCTGCACCGGGAACGCGTTGAAGAACAGTTCGGTCAGCTGACGCCGCCAGGGCACGTCGAAGAAGTAGTCGGCCGCGGCGCCCGTGGCCAGGTAGCGCGCGAGCTTGCGCGGCAGGGCACCGAGGATGAGCGGGGCGTCCAGGTGGCTCGAGTGGTTCGCGACGACGATGAAGCCCCCGGTGAGGCCCTCGACCCGGTCGCGGTCGATGACCGTCACGTCGGTGATCGACCAGATCGTCGGCTTGAGCACCATGCGCTGCGCGACGTAGCGGGCCATCGCGTGTCGCCGCGAGCTGAAGCGGTCGCGGACGTCGCTCGCGACGTCACCGGCACGCTGGGCGACGCCACCGGCCCGCTGGGCGACGTCCCCGGCTCGCTGGGCGACGTCGGCCCTGACGTCGTCGACCCGCTGGGCCACGGCGTCGAGGCGGGCGTGGTCGCGGCGTCGTTCTCCGTCGTCCTTCACGCTCACTGCCCCACCGGCTTGCGGCGGCTCGACGAGATCGCGCCGGACGCGGCCCGGACGGCGCCCTTGGGGGCGTGCCGGACCAATCCCATCAGCACCTTGTACCGAAGCGTGGGCATGGAGATCACCTTGCCTTTGTCGACGTCGCGCAGACAGGCGACCACGAGTTGTTCGGTGCTGAGCCACAGGGCGTTGGGTATGGACGACGACTTTATGCCGGCACGCTGATGGAACTCCGTCCGCACCCAGCCCGGCAGGAGGGCCGTGACGCCCACGCCGGTGCCCTTGAGCTCGACCGAGAGACCCTCGCTGTACGAGGTCACCCACGCCTTGATCGCCGAGTAGCTGCCCATGGCCATCAGCCCCGCGGTGCTCGACACGTTGACGATGCGACCGCGGCCGCGCTCGCGCATGGACCTCGCCGCCGCACCCGAGAGCACGAGCACGGCCCGGCACATGACCTCGAACGCGAGGTCGTGCGCGGCGACGTCGGTGGAGGTCAGCGGGGTGTGCATGCCGAAACCGGCATTGTTCACCAGCAGGTCGACGGGGCGGGTCGGATCGGCCAGCCGCTCGGCCACCCGGTCGACGTCGCGACGGTCCCCGAGGTCGGCCGCGAGCACCTCGACGTCACGGCCGAGCGCGCGCAGGGCGGTCGCCGTCTCGTCGAGTCGGGTGAGGTCACGAGCGACCAGGACGATGTCCCAGCCGCGCATGGAGAGTTGGCGGGCGAATTCGGCTCCGATGCCGGACGTGCCCCCGGTGACGAGCGCTACAGCCATGCCGCTTACGATACGGTGCTGAGAGCAGACTGCGCGCATCGAGACACGTTCGAGGCCCTTCTCGCCTCGTCCACTTCTGCCCCGGAGGACCCCCTGTCATGACGACCAGAGATGCCCCGCGCGCCGACCCCGACTTCGACATCCGCGAGTTCACCAAGACGGCCCAGGGCAACTGGCGCCCCGACCTCGACCTGTCCGGCTTCGCCGACCGCCCCCTGGGCCCCGACGCCCTGCGCCTCGTCCGCCATCTCGGGCGTCTCGAGAGCGCCACGATGGAGAACCTGCGCAACCTCCTGGTGACGGCCACCCACAAGGACACTCGGGTCACCGCGTTCCTCGTGACGTGGGCGTTCGAGAAGTTCTGGCTGGCCGACGCCCTCGACGCCGTCCTCGAGGCCCACGGCGAGCCCCGCAACCGCGACGTGACCGAGGGGCCCAAGCGGCACGCCGCCTCCGAGGCCGTCGAGCGCCGTGGCCCGATCACCCGGGCCCTCCAGGCCATCACCGTCGGCTCCCCCATCGTCGCCGTGCACACGACGACGGGGGCCGTCGACGAATGGGTGCTCCGAGAGGCATACGACCGCCTCGACGAGCTCGCGGCACACCCCACGCTGACCGCCGTGATCGACCGGGCGAGGGTCGTGAAGGGTCGTCACGAGCAGTTCTTCGCGAGCGAGGCCGACTGGCGCCTGCGCGACTCGCGCCGGTCGGTGAAGATGACCCGCGCCTCCCTGCTGACGGCCGTCTGGCCGATCGGCGCCGTCGAGCGCGCCGACTCCGAGCGCACCTTCTTCGACGCCACCGTCTTCGGCGGGGCCGAGGGCCACCTGCGCGCCGACCGCGTGGGCGCGCAGGTCGCCGACCTGCCGGGCCTGGACGCCTCCGTCGGGGCGGCCGTGACCAGAAAGCTGACCGCATGAGCTCCACCCCCGGCCTCGCGCTGCCCGACCAGACCCCGGGCGCCACCCGAGTCGACCTCGGCGACTCGCACGTCCTGCTCACCGGCGGCACCGGCTTCGTCGGCCAGGCGATCCTCGAGCGTCTGCTCTCGTCGCACCCCGGCACGACGGTCACGCTCCTCATCCGACCGAAGGCCGGCACCTCGGCCGAGGGGCGTCTGCGGCACCTGCTGAAGAAGCCGGTCTTCGCCTCGTGGCGCGAGGCCGTCGGGGCCGAGGGCGTCGAGAAGGCCCTCGCCGAGCGGCTCCGGGTGATCGAGAGCGGTCTGGGCGACCTGCCCGACCTGCCCGACGACCTCGACGTCGTCATCCACAGCGCGTCCACGGTGTCGTTCGACCCGCCGATCGACCAGGCCTTCGAGACCAACGTCGGCGGGGCGGTCGGGCTCTACGAGGCCCTGCGGAAGACGGGCACCGACCCGCACGTCGTGCACGTGTCGACCGCCTACGTCGGCGGCATCCGCAAGGGCGTGTTCCCCGAGGCGTCGCTCGGCCACACCGTCGACTGGCGTGTCGAGCGCGCCGCCGCCGCCGACGCCCGCGCCCGGGTCGAGGCCGCCTCCCGCCAGCCCGAGACGCTTCGCACCTTCCTCGCCCAGGGTCGTGCGGCGCACGGCAAGACCGGTCCGCAGGCGGTCGCCACGGCCGCAGAAGACGCCCGCGTCGCCTGGGTCAAGGCCCGTCTCGTCGACTACGGACGCACCCGGGCCGAGACGCTCGGCTGGACCGACGTCTACACGCTGACCAAGGCCTTCGCCGAGCGCGCCGCCGAAGAGCTCTGGGCCGAGGCCGGGCACCGCCTGTCGGTCGTCCGACCGGCGATCGTCGAGAGCGCCCACCGGCACCCCTACCCCGGCTGGATCGACGGCTTCAAGGTCGCCGACCCGCTGATCATGTCGTACGCCCGCGGGCTGCTGCCCGAGTTCCCCGGCGTGCCCGACAGCGTGCTCGACGTGATCCCGGTCGACTACGTCGTCAACGTCATCCTCACCGTCGCGGCGAACCCGGTCGAGGCCGGCAGCCCCCAGTACTTCCACGCCAGCTCGGGCGGCAGCAACCCGTTCTCGATCCTGCGCATGTTCGAGAACCTCAAGGCGTTCTTCACGGCCAACCCGCTGCCCCGCGACGAGCACTCGTCGATCGAGGCGCCGCACTGGAACTTCCCGGGCGTGCGCAAGGTCGAGGGCGCCATCCGTACAGCGAACCGTGTCAACGACGTCCGCGAGGCCGTGCTCACGCGACTGCCGAGCACGCTGCGCACCCGGACGGCGCTGGCCGGGGTCCAGACGCGGCGGGCCGACCTCGAGTCGCTGCAGAGCCTCACCGACCTCTACCGCCACTACGTGCAGTCCGAGATCATCTTCGACGACCGACGCACCCGGGCCCTGCACGCCGGACTCCCCGCGGGCTCGCCCGCCGACATCGGCTTCGACGTGACCGACGTCGACTGGGAGGCCTACTTCCAAGAAGTGCACTTCCCGTCCATCACCTCGATGACCCGGGCGTTCTCGGTGCGACCCGCCGCGTCGGCCGCCGTCGCCGACACGCGGGCCCTGCCGCCGCGCGACGACGTCGTGGCCGTGTTCGACCTCGAGGGCACGGTGCTCGACAGCAACATCGTCGAGCAGTACCTCTGGGTGCGCTCGGCCGGGTTCCGCAAGGCCGCCTGGCCCGGCGAGGTCGCCAGCCTGCTCACCTCGCTGCCGCGCTACCTCCGGGCCGAGGGCCGCGACCGCGGCGAGTTCATCCGCACGTTCTCCCGACGGTACGAGGGCATGCCCGTCGCGCGGCTCTCGGGCGTGGTCCGGTCACGCGGCTACGCTGACACGGTCCTGCGCCACACCCTCCCCGACGCGCTCGCCCGACTGGCCGAGCACCGTGCCGCCGGGCACCGCACGGTCCTGGTCACGGGCTCGATCGACACCCTGACGACTCCCCTGGCACACCTCTTCGACGACGTCGTCGCCAGCACGATGCACCAGCGCAGCGGCGTCTACACGGGTTACCTCGCACAGCCTCCGCTGGTCGACGAGGCCCGCGCCGCCTGGCTGCGCCAGTACGCCCAGGCGAACGACATCGATCTCTCGGGGTCGTACGGTTATGGTGACTCGTTCGCCGACCTCGCCTGGCTCGAGATGGTCGGCCACCCGAACGCGGTCAACCCCGACAGCAATCTGGCACGCGAGGCGCTCCGAAGAAGATGGAGCATCCGCGATTGGACTCGCAGCGGCCCCCACGGCAGAAGCGGCACCAGCACCACGAGCGGCACCAGCAGCACCACAGCGAAAGGAGACGGAGGCAGGGCCTGAGCCCGCGCCTCCTGACATCACATGGCCTTCGACATCGACAAGTTCGCCGCGACCTCCGAACGCCTGAGCTGGGACGACCTCGACCTCGACCACTTCCGGAAGAACCCGCTCTCGGCCGACTCGCTGCGGACGCTGCGCTACATGGCCGACGTCGAGTACCACACGGTCTGCTACACCCGTGACCTCCTCACGACTCCTTCTCACAAAGAGAACGAGATGACCACGTTCATGACGATGTGGAACCGCGAGGAGTTCTGGCACGGCGAGGCCCTCGCCGCGATCCTCGAGGTCCACGGCATCACGGTCGACTACGACCAGCTCCGCGCGAACCGGCTCAAGCTCGGCTGGCGTGAACGCCTCGACCCGGTCAAGCAGGGACTGCTCGGCAAGATCGTCGGCTCCGACTTCGTCGCCGTCCACATGTCGTGGGGCGCGGCCAACGAGTACTCGGCCGTGTCGGCGTACAAGCGCATGGCCGAGCTCGAGCAGGACCCGGTCCTCGCCGAGCTGCTGAAGCGCATCGCCAAGCAAGAGGCCCGCCACGTCGCGTTCTACGTCTCGCAGGCCCGTGAGCGTCTGCTCGCGAGCAAGAAGGCGCAGAAGCTGACGCGGTTCCTGCTGTCGAAGGTCTGGGCCCCGGTGGGCTCGTCCATCATGGAGGTCGACGACGTCAAGTTCGTCTTCGGCCAGCTGATGAGCGGCGAAGAGGGCCGCAAGGCCGCCGTCAAGCTCGACCAGAACATCTCGAACCTGCCGGGCATGAGCGGTCTGACGATCTTCCAGAAGGCCCTCGACGGCCTGGGCATCCGCGCGGACTCGGTCGGCGGCTCCTCCGCCGGTTCGGTCGCCACGGCGTGAAGACCAGCCACCTGAGGCACTTCCTGGTCGCGGCCGACGTGCTGCACTTCCCGGTGGCGGCCGACAAGCTCGGCATCTCGCGGCAGAAGCTCGAATCGTCGATCGAGGCCCTCGAGCTCGAGTTCGGTGCGAAGCTGTTCGACCGCGACGTCACGCCGTACCGGTTGACCAAGGCCGGCAAGGCGGCGGTGGTCGTCGCCGAGGACGAACTGGCGAGTCCTTCCACCCCGACCCCGCCGCCACCCCCGCCGGCCGGCGGCAAGGCCAAGGCGTCGAAGGGCAAGGGCCGTACGCCCGCCGTCAAGGGCCAGCCCAAGCCGTTCAAGAAGCGCCAGGGCCGCTAGCAGCGTCTGAGGCGGGCCGCCCGCTCGCCACCGCATCACACCACACCACGAAGTGGACACGGCACCGTGTTTTCGCCTGGTGCGGTGTCCACTTCGTGGCGGAGTACGCCTCATGGCGAGATGGTCACGTCGTGGCGGCGTCGGGCCCGACCGTGGCGAACCAGTCCGCGTACCGCGTGTTCCGTGCCATGCGGCGGGTCTCGTCGGGGGCGTCGTCGTCCCACCACACCGGGCCGCGTTCGCCGAGCGACGTCTTCGCGGCGTCGACCCGGGCCCGCGCGTCCTCGACGGCGGCAGCGTCGTCGGCGGCCAGCGCCGTCTTCTTCGCGCGCCGCGCCTCCATCAGGTCGTGGACCAAGGAGGTGCGGGTCGCCTCGTCGAGGCGAGGGTCCGTCCGGCGCCACAGCCGGCCGCGGACGACGAGGTACCGCCCGTCGGGCGTGACCAGGGGTTCGGCGCTCATCCGTCGCGTCGGTGACGCTGCACGAGGGAGTGCAGGAGGGGAAAGCTCCGGGTCACGGTCTGCCAGAGGGTCTCACGGTCGAGGCGATCGTAGTGATGGACGACGAAGTCGCGATTCTTGGCGGCGAGTGAGAACTCGACCTCGTGGAACCTCGTGCCGTCGTACGCGACCAAGCGCTTGCACAGGTCACCGGCCCGGTTGGCCAGCGCCTCGAACGCCAACGGAAGCGCAGGGTCGCCGTCGAACGCCTCGCGACCACGGGACACGAGCTCGGCCGAGGCCGCCAGGGTCGCGTCGAGGTCGACCAGCCGACGTTCGGCGCGGTCCGGAGAGGGGTTCACACGGGCACCGCTTGTGTCAGGATCTCGCGGTCGGCCTCGGGGTCGAGCCCCCGCCGGGACACGACGTCGACCGGACGCTGGAACACGGCTTCCATGTCGATCTCGAACTGCGCGAAGTCGAAGTAGGTCGCCTCGGCCCCCGGATCGACCAGGAGGTCGATGTCACTGTCGTCGGTCTCGGTCCCGCGAGCGACCGACCCGAAGACGCTGACGGCGTCGATGTGGCTCAGGCCCGCGAGGCGCCGGACGAGACCGGCACGCGAGGTGATCTCGTCCAGCAGCGAAACGCCCTCTCGACCAGACGGGGGACGCTCGGACATCTCGACGAAACGGCTCCACGGCACGATGACGACCTCGGGGCGGCGGTGCGGCCCCACGGCAACGGCCGGACGGTCGGGGTCGAGCCGGAAGTCCCTCATGAGGCGGCTGAAGCCGCTGCGGGCATCAGCCACGGCGAGGACGTCGGCGCTTCGGATGGAGGTCTCCATGGAGACGATGCTAGCGCGGAGCCCCTCATCGTGTACATCTTTCTGTACATCTGCTCTCAGGCCCGCGCGACGGCCTGCCTCGCGAGCTCGCGCTGCACGCTGAGGGCGAGCTCGCGCAGCATGACGAGGTCGACGCTCTCGACCGTGCGGGGCTCGGGGTCGGCGACGCAGAGCGCTCCGATGCGGACGCCCTCGGGGCTCTCGACCGGGTAGCCGGCGTAGAACCGCGCCGGCGCCTCGACGCCGAACCGTTCGTCGGCCCAGGCGTCCTCGACGATGAACGGCTGGCCGCCGGCGACCGTGTGGGCGCAGAACGAGAGCGCCATGGGCAGCTCGCGGTCGCCGCCCCCGGCGAGGGCCTTGTTCCAGTGTCGGTCGGCGGTGACGAGGGAGAACGCGGCCCCGCTCGCGCCGAGCAGGGTCCGCGCCCGTTCGACGATGTCGTCGAAGCGTTCTTCGGGGTCGGTGTCGAGGAGGCCCAATGCCCTGATCGCCTCCACGCGGTCGACCTCGGCCTGAGGGGCGTGCCGGCGCGCCCGGGCCACGCCGCCGCCGGCGGACATCTGCGCGTCGAGCATGGGCGCGAGCATCTCGGCCTGCGCCTCGCCCCAGCGGGCGTACTTGGCGATCAGCTTGTCCCGGTCGTCGTGGCCCGAGAGCGGCGACGGAGGCATGAGCACGTGCACGCGGGGGTGGGTCGAGCAGACGTCCCGGATGGTCTCGTTCAGCTCGGCCGCGTGTCGGTCGACGAGGCCCCCGCCGGCGATGCGGAACACCGTCACCTCGCTGGGCGACTGGACGCCCGTGACGAGCACGGGACTGCTCGCGCCCCCGGTCTCGGTCTCGATGTGCACGAGCAGGTCGACGAACGCGCGCCGCCACTTCGTGACGTCGGTCATGGCGAGGGCGTCGTTGATGCCCGTCACCACGACCACGGCGTCGTAGCGCGTGAGGTCGCGGTGTCCGAGCACCCGCCGGGCGGACACCGTCCCCATCGAGGGATCGGCCACGACGTCGACGTCGACCCCGCGACCCGTGGCCTGCGAGACCGCCCGCGCGAGGTGACCCGCGAGCCCCAGGTCGTGGCTGCGGACGCCCCACCCGACGGCGGGCCCGCTGCCGAACAGCAGCACGCGATCGGGGCTGACGCCGGGAGCGTGCGTCCGGGCGACGCTCTCGGGCCTGGGCAGCCCCAGGCGTCGGTCGAACCAGCGGTTGCGCTGGCGGATCATCCCGCGCACGAGCGGGCTGACGAAACGGTTCATGCCGGGTTCCTCCCACAGCGGTGGCCTGATCGACGAGGGCTCCGCGTGGTGAGGGCCGAGCGGTGTCCCTCCATGCTCTCGCCCGGGTACCGGGCGGGACAGCCCCAGGTCGGGGGCCGCCGGACGGTGCGTCCCTCAGACCGCGCGGGGGGGGTCCGACCCCGGCGGCGGCTGGGCGAGCAACCGCGCGAGGTCCACGTCGACGAGATCACGGAGGCGCTGGTCGCGTTCGTCGGGATACGCCGGGTCGACCGCCTCGACGGCCGACACCTTCGTGACGATCGCGGCCCCGACGTCGCCCCAGGCCCGGTCGACCGCCGCCGCGACGATGTCGCGCACGAAGTCGTCGTCGGACTGCAGCTCGTCCAGCCGGTCGGCCACGGCCGTGTAGGTCTTCTCCCGGAACCAGAGGGTGTCGTCGTCCCCGCGCCGGTAGTCGTGCTGGTGTCGCGACCGGCCCTTGGCCTTGAGGGCCTTCGCCCGTTCGCCGCCGATCCGTTCGTTCTGCTCGCGTTGTTCCGCCGCGAGGCGACCGAGGATGGTGCGCACGGCCTCGCGGGTGCGCTCGTGGTCGAAGTGCTCGTCGTCGCGGAGGGCACGGATGACGATCGAGTTGGCCACCGAGACGACGGCGGCCGCACGCGAGATGAGCACCCCTTCTGCGACGGCGCGCTCGAGGGCGGCGGGATCGGGCGTCGCCGGCTCGGAGGGGGCCCCGCGCGTCTTGCCGAACTTCATCGCGCCTCTCTCTCGACCGGGTGGGCGCCGGAGCGCCGGGTGACGGACCGACGATGGCCCGACGTCCCATTAAAGACCCACGGCGGGGTCCGTCGCCCCGGGGTGGGACGATGGACCCCGCCGCGACGGAGACGACGGATCAGGCCGTGGCGGCCAGCGCCGACGAGGTCTCGCGGACGAAGTCGTCGAGGTCGCCGGGGTCACGCGACGTGACGAGCGTGAAGCCCTGCTCGACGTCGGTCACCACCGAACGGTCGACCCAGCTGCCGCCGGCGTTGCGGACGTCGGTCTGCAGCGACGCATAGGAGGTGAGCTCCTTGCCCGTCACGAGGCCGGCCTCGATGAGCGCCCACGGGCCGTGGCAGATCGCCGCGATCGGCTTGCCCGCCGTGGCGAAGGCCTTCACCAGGTCGACGGCGTCGCTCTCGGTGCGGAGGGTGTCCGCGTTGATGGTGCCGCCGGGAACGAGCAGGAGGTCGTGGTCGGCGGCGTCGACCTCGGCGATGGTCGTGTCGGGGCGGACGGTCTGCCCCGGGTCCTTGTCGCCGACGAGCGTCTGGATCGGCTCGGTGGAGACGCCGGCGACGACGACGGTGGCGCCCTGCTCGCGCAGCTTCGCGACGGGGACGACGAGCTCGTCCTGCTCGACGCCGTAGTTGGTGACGATCGCGAGAACGCGGCGTCCGGTGAGTTCGGTGCTTGCCATGGTGATGCTCCTCTCGGGGCCGGTCGGGGCCCGGTGTGCGACGCCTCCCGTCTACGCGGGCGGGCTGGGTCGTGGCTGGCTCGGTGTACCCCACCCGCGCCTCCGGACCGCGGCCCCTCCCGATCAGCTGGCCAGGAGCGCCCTGGCGGTCCCCTCGTCGAGGATGAGGTCGGTGACCAGGCCCGCGGCGAGCGCACCTCGGACGCTGACCACCTTGGCCTCCCCCGCGACGACGCAGACGCGACGCGGCGTGCGTCGGATGGTCGCCAGGTCGGGCCCGGTCGCGCGCCGGTTGAGCTCGATGTCGGCCGACGAGCCGTCCTCGCGGAAGAACACGGTCGCGACGTCGCCCACCACGTGGTCGTGGGCCAGGCTGTCGTGGTCGCTCTGCTCGAGGTAACCACCCGAGTAGACGTGGCTCGGGACGTGTGCCTCGCGCGAGCCGACGCCGAAGACGACGAGGTCCATGGCGCCCTGCAGCGAGAGGACGCGTCGGGTGCTGCGCTCCCGCCACAGGGCGCTCTTGGTGGCGGGGTCGTCGAAGAACGCGGGCACGGGGAACTGCTGGATCAGGGCGCCGTACGCGTGGCCGAACCGACGCAGGATCTCGCTGGCGTACTCGATGCCGGTCGTGCGGGTGTTCGCCGCACCGTTGAGCTGGACGAAGACGGTGTTGTGCGTGGTCTTGGGCACCAGGTACCGGCTGACCGCACTGACGGTGGAGCCCCAGGCGACGCCGACGACCATGTTCGAGTCGACGTACTGGGTGAGCGTTCGTGCAGCCGACAGCGCGACCCGGTCGAGCCGGTCGACGTCGCTGGTCTGGTCGGGCACCGGGACCACGTGCGCGACCACGCCGAACCGCCGGTGCAGCCCGTCGCCCACGGCCGTCGGCTGGTCGAGCGGGGACTTGATCTGGATGTCGACAAGGCCCGTCTCGCGTGCCGCCTTCAGGAGGCGCGACACCGACGAGCGGGACGTCTGCAGTTCGTGCGCGATCGCCTCCATCGTGAGGTCCTGCATGTAGTAGAGGTGCGCGGCGCGCAGGGCCTCCTGCGTGCGTTCGGACGTGTCGCCAGCGACCAACGGGACCTCCTTGCACGTTCGTGCAGATACGTTGCACCTTGTGTGCATCGGGACGACGATGAATCTACCGGCCCGCAGGACGAGTCGGTCACCACCACCTGACATCGCATCTCGAAAGAAGCAGTGACCATGTCGAAGAAGACAGACTCGATCCGTCCCAACGTGCAGCGCATCGTCGACCGCCCGACGGCACAGGTGCTCGTCGTCGGCGGTGGCATCAACGGCATCGCGACCTTCCGCGACCTCGCCCTCCAGGGCGTCGACGTCGTGCTCGTCGAACGGGCCGACTACGCGTCCGGCGCGTCCGCCGCGTCGTCCCACATGATCCACGGCGGCATCCGCTACCTCGAGAACGGCGAGTTCCGTCTCGTCCGCGAGAGCGTCGAAGAGCGCAACGGCCTGCTGAAGATCGCCCCGCACTACGTCAAGCCGCTGCAGACCACGATGCCGATCTTCTCGACGTTCAGCGGCATCATGAACGCCCCCTTGCGCATGCTGACGCACAAGCAGCGCTCCACGAAGGAGCGCGGCGCACTGCTGATCAAGGTCGGCATGACCATGTACGACTCGTTCTCGCGTGACGGCGGCTCGGTGCCCCGTCACAAGTTCCTCGGTCGCAAGAAGGCGCTGGCCGAGATGCCGCACCTCAACAAGGCCCTCAAGTACACGGGCACCTACTACGACGCGTCGGTGCACGAGCCCGAGCGCCTCGCGCTCGACGTGCTGAAGGACGGCCTGGCCGCCGGCGACAACGCCCGCAGCGCCAACTACCTCGAGGCCGTCGGGACCGCCGACGGCGGCGTGACCCTGCGCGACGTCGTCAGCGGGACCGAGTTCACGGTGAAGGCCGACGTCGTCATCAACGCGTCGGGCCCCTGGACCGACCTCACCAACAAGGCCTTCGGTGCCGAGTCTCAGTACATGGGCGGCACCAAGGGGTCGCACATCGTCGTCGACAGCCCCGAGTTGCTCGAGGCCACGAACGGTCGCGAGATCTTCTTCGAGAACAACGACGGCCGCATCGTCCTGATCTACCCGCTCAAGGGTCGCGTGCTCATCGGCACGACCGACCTCGAGGCCGACATGGCCGAGCCGGCCGTCTGCACCGAAGAAGAGGTCGACTACTTCTTCGACCTGGTGAAGCACGTCTACCCCGACATCGAGCTCACCCGCGACCACATCGTCTACCGCTACTCGGGCGTCCGCCCCCTGCCCAAGCACGACGACCTCGCCGCGGGCTTCGTGTCGCGCGACTACCGCATCGTCGAGACCGAGGTCGCCGAGCTGCCCGGCACGGCCGTCCTCAGCCTGGTCGGCGGCAAGTGGACCACCTTCCGTGCCCTGTCGGCGCACCTCTCGACCGAGGCGACGACGAAGCTCGGCGTGAAGCGCACGGTCGACACCACCGGCATGGCGATCGGCGGCGGCAAGGGCTTCCCCACCACCGAGGGCGCCCGCACCACCTGGGTCGCGGCCCACGCCGACGGGCTCGACCGTGACCAGGTCGACCGTCTGCTCACCCGCTACGGCACCCGCGCCTCCGAAGTCATCGAAGTGCTGCTCGACCAGCCGTCGCAGGCCCTCGAGGCCGACTCGACGCTGACCACGGCCGAGATCGCCTACTTCGCCGAGCACGAGGACGCCGTCCACCTGGCCGACGTCGTCCTGCGCCGCACGAACCTCGCGTTCGTCGGGGGCGTCACCATCGAGTTGCTCACCGAGATCGCGGACGTCATGGCCCGCTCGCTCGGATGGACGACCGAGCAGCGCGACGACGAGATCGAGCAGACCCTGACGACCCTGCGCGACTCGCACGGCGTCGAGGTCCACTCGCAGCACGTGCCTGCGGCGGCCCCCGCCGCGGCGACGAACTGACGACACCGACCCGATCGAGAAGCCCCGCCCCTCACTCCGAGGGGCGGGGCTTCGTCGTCGTCGCCGGGGATCTCGTGACCTGACATTGACATGTCGACTTCGCTGCCCATCGGGCAAAATGTGACGTTTCCGTATTAGGATGCTGGCCGGGCAGACGCCCGTGAGGATCTAGGAGGCCGCATGCCGATTCCCGTCACTCCCCCTGCCGCCGAACGACAGTTGCTGCGCGACACGGTCCGCAGCCGCATCCGTGACGCGATCATCGACGGCACGCTCGAACCGGGCGAACGCCTGCACGACGACGAGCTGATCGCCTGGCTGCAGGTGTCGCGCACCCCGATCCGCGAGGCACTCGGCGACCTCGTGCGCGCCGGCCTCGTCGAGATGGCACCGAACCGCTACACGAAGGTCGCGACGCCGAAGGCCGAAGAAGCCGTCCAGGCGGTCCAGACCCTGGGCGTGCTCTTCGGCGGCGCCGTCCGGCTGGCCGTCCCGAACCTGCCGGACGCCGTCAAGCGAGAGATCGTGCGGGCCATCGACGTCTGCCTCGGCGACCTCGACCGTGAAGACGCCCCGGCGTTGAACGCCCACGCCATCGCGCTCTTCTCGACCTACGTCGACCACTGCGGCAATCCGTCACTGGTCAAGGTCTGCACCGACGTCACCGACGGCCTCGCCTACAAACTGCGCGTGCCGAACATCGTGCAGGTGCTGCAGTGGGACTCGATGGCCGACTCGTTCGCCGCCCTGCGCGAGGCGACCGAGGCCGGTGACCCCATCGCCGCCGAACTCGCCGCCGAGGACCTGCACGCCCTGCCCGGCCAGCGCCCCGTCGCCTGAGCGGGCGGGCGCGGCCAACCGGGCGGGCGGGCGCGGCCGACCGGGCGCGTACGGCCGACCGTCCTTCGGTCCGTCAGACCGCCGTGACGTCGTCGACCTCGCCGACGAGTTCTTCGATGATGTCCTCCAGGAACAGCACGCCGGTGGTGACGCCCTCGGCCGAGACGGAGCGGGCGACGTGCGCGCCGACCCGGCGCATCGAGGCCAGGGCGTCCTCGAGGTCGGTGTCGCCGCCCACGGCGCCCAGGCGGCGGATGCGCTTCTCGGGCACGGGTGCCTCGAAGGCCCCGTCGCCGGTGAGGTCCATGACGTCCTTGAGGTGCAGGTAGCCCGTGGGCTGGCCGTCTCCGTCGGTGAGCACGTACCGCGAGTACCCCCGGGCCGCCACGGCGCGCTGCACGTCGGCCGGAGTCGACCCCGGCGCCAGGTGCACCATCTCGTCGAGGGGCACCTCGACGTCGCGCACCTTGCGGGTGGTGAACTCGAACGCCGCCGACAGGGTGCCCGACGAGTCCGTCAGCGTGCCCTCGCGGGTCGACTGCTGGACGATCGTGGCGACCTCGTCGAGCGTGTACGAGCTCGTCGCCTCGTCCTTCGGCTCGACCCGGAAGAGCCTCAGCACGCCGTTGGCGATCGCGTTGAGCGACCAGATGACCGGCTTGAAGACCGTCGCCACGAACACGAGCGGGGGCGCCAGGATGAGCGCCGCCCGGTCGGGCACCGAGAACGACAGGTTCTTCGGGATCATCTCCCCGACGACCACGTGCAAGAACGTGACGAGCACGAGCGCCACGACGAACGCGACGACGCCGATCGCCTCGGCCGAGAGGCTGGTGAGACCGAGCGGGATCTCGAGCAGGTGGTGGATCGCCGGCTCCGAGACGTTCAAGATGACCAGCGAGCAGACGGTGATGCCCAACTGGCTGGTGGCCAGCATGAGCGTCGCGTGTTCCATCGCCCACAGGGTCTTCTTCGCGGCCTTGCTGCCGGCCTCGGCACGCGGCTCGATCTGCGAGCGGCGTGCCGAGATGACGGCGAACTCGGCGCCGACGAAGAATCCGTTGACGATCAGCAGCACGACCAGCCAGACGATTCCGGGCAGGTACTCGTTCATCGGTCGACCCCTTCGGTCAGCGAGGCGACCACGCGGTCGTGCTCGGTCGTGGGTGCGGCGGCGTCGAGGCCGCCGTCAGGTGGGGCCGGGACGAAACGCAGGCGTTCGAGGCGTCCGTTCGCGACGCGTTCGACCCGCAGGCTGCCGCTGCCGCTCTCGAGGGCGACCTCGTCGCCGACCTCGGGCAGGCGGTCGAGCCGGTCGATGACGAACCCGGCCACCGTCTCGTAGTCGCCGTCGTCGGGCACGCGGATGCCAGCCCGGTCGGCCAGCTCGTCGGGCCGGAGGGCACCGTCGAAGAGCACGGTGCCGGCCTGGCGCACGATGCCCACGCGGGCCCGGTCGTGCTCGTCCTCGAGCTCGCCGACGAGCTCTTCGACGACGTCCTCGAGCGTGACGAGGCCGGCGGTGCCGCCGAACTCGTCACGCACCACGGCCATCTGCAGGCCGCCGTGGCGCAGCAGGCCGAGCAGCGAGTCGGTGCCCATGCTCTCGGGCACGAAGCGCGCCTCCTGCATGAGGGCGGTCGCGACGACGGAGGCGCGCCCGGCGAGCGGGACCGCGAACGCGTGCTTCACGTGCACGACCCCGACGATGTCGTCGCTGTCGTCGCCGATCACGGGGAACCGCGAGAAGCCCGAGGTCAGGGCGGCCTCGACGACGTCGGCGGCCGAGCCGGTCGACGCGATGGTCGTCATGCGGACGCGCGGCGTCATCACCTCGGAGGCGTCGTGCTGCGAGAAGCGCAGGGTACGACCCAGCAGGGTCGCGTGGTCCTGGTCGAGCTGGCCCTCGAGGGCCGACCGGCGCACGAGCGAACTCAGCTCTTCGGCCGAGCGGGCACCCGAGAGCTCTTCTTTGGGCTCGATGCCCATGGCGCGGATGGCCGCGTTGGCGGTGTTGTTGAAGAGCAGGATGAGCGGCTTGAACACCGTGGTGAACGCGGCCTGGAACGGCACGACGAACTTCGCGGTGGCGAGCGGCAGCGCGAGGGCGAAGTTCTTCGGCACGAGCTCGCCGACGACCATCGAGAAGAGGGTCGCGAGCACGATCCCCGCGACGCTGCCGACGACCGGGACGGCCGCGGCGGGCACGCCGAGCGAGCCGAGCGGACCGCTCAGCATCGAACTGATGGCGGGCTCGAAGGTGTACCCGGTCAGCAGGGTCGTCAGCGTGATGCCGAGCTGCGCACCGGAGAGGTGCGTCGAGGTGATGCGCAACGCCTTGATCGTGGGACCGAGGCGTTTCTCGCCCCGGTCGCGCCGCGCCTCCAACTCGTTCCGGTCGAGGTTGACCAGCGAGAACTCGGACGCGACGAAGAAGCCGGTGCCGACGGTGAGCACGAGGCCGATGCCGACCATGACCCAGTCATTCATGTCGCCCCTCCCCGTCTGTGACGACCGCGTGTGCGGTCAGGCGTGGGAGAGGCCAGGGCATGTGAGAGGGGGGTTCGTCCATGACCGAGAACAGTAAGCAGATCCCCCGACCGATGCCTGAGAACGTGCAGTCGGTGCAGTCGACCCGCCCTCGAGCCGAGGAGGCGCGGGTCAGGCCGGAGGAGCCGCCGCCGTCGTCGAGGTGGTCGGCGTGGGGGCCTCCGGCGTCGAGATCGTGGGCGTCGGGATGGTCGGCGGCAGGGCGGGCGGCGTGGCCCGCAGGTCGGCCACGCGGTCGGCCGGCTCGGTGCGGGCGAGGAACCCGATGCGCGACTCGCGCACGTGCCAGCCCATCAGCTCGGCGGCCCCGGCCTCGTCGCCGGCGTCGATCGCCGCGAGGATGCGTCGGTGGTCGGGCCAGAGCCGCTTGCCTCGCGAGAAGGTGTCGAGGGCGTACAGCCACTCGATCTTGTTCGACAGCTGGCGCAGCAGGGTGGCCAGGGTGGCGCTCCCGCTCAGCTGCGCCACGCCCACGTGGAACCGGTCGTTGAGCTCGACGAGACGGTCGAGGTCGCCGGCCTCGACGGCGGCGTCCCCGTCGTCGAGCAGCTGGCCGAGCACGCGCCGCGTGCGCCACCAGTCCTCGGGCGGGCGCGGCTCGCCGAACAGCTCGCGCGCCCGCAGGGCGGCGCGTCGCGCGGTCGAGATCTCGAGGGCCTCGCGGACGGCGAAGAGGTCGTCGGCCTCGTCGACCGGGATCGCCGCGACCCGGCTGCCCACGTGAGGCGTCGACTCGACGAACCCCTCGGCCTCGAGCGCACGCAGCGCTTCGCGCACGGGGACGCGTGAGACCCCGTGGCGGCGGGCGACCGACGCCTCGGTGATGCGCGTCCCCGGCACGAGGGCGCCCTCGACGATCTCGCGACGCAGGGCGTCGACGAGGACGACGGGCGTCGGGCCCTCAGAGGGCGAGGCTGGCACCGGGGATGGCTCCCAACAGTTCGGTCGTGTACTCGGCACGGGGCGACAAGAAGATGTCGTCGACGCTACCGCGCTCGACCACGGCGCCCTTGCGCATCACCACCACGTCGTGCGCGATCTGCCTCACGACCGCCAGGTCGTGCGTGATGAACAGGTAGCTGAGGCCGAGCCGACGCTGCAGGTCGCCGAGCAGCTCGAGGATCTGCTCCTGCACGAGCACGTCGAGCGCCGAGACGGCCTCGTCGCAGATGAGCAGCTCGGGCTCGAGCGCCAACGCCCGGGCGATGGCCACGCGCTGACGCTGCCCGCCGGACAGCTCGTTCGGACGGCTCTGCGCGACCGACCGCGGCAGGGCGACCTGGTCGAGCAGCTCGGCGACCCGGTGCCGACGCGAGGCACGGTCGCCGACGCCGAAGATGCGCAACGGCTCGTCGATCAGCCGCTCGACGCTGGAGGTCGGGTCGAGCGAACCGTAGGGGTCCTGGAAGACGGGCTGCACCCGGCGACGCAGCGCGCGACGGGACGCACCGCGGCTCGTCGTGATGCTCTCGCCGTCGATCAGGGCCGACCCGCTCGTCGCCGACTCGAGGCCGAGCACGATGCGGGCCACGGTCGTCTTGCCCGAGCCGGACTCCCCCACGATCGCCGTCGTGGTGCCGCGCGGCACCTCGAACGAGACGTGGTCGACGGCCCGCACCTGCTCGCCACGGCGACCACGGAGGCGGAACTCCTTGACCAGGTCGGTGACGGTCAGGATCGGGTCGACCCGCGCCTCCTTCGCGTCCGTCGCCTCGTCGAGGACGGCCTCGCCGCGACGGAGGGCGGTGGCCGAGGCCAGCGTCGGCGCCGCCGCGACGAGGCGCTTCGTGTACTCGTGCTGCGGGCGACGCAGGATCTGCTCGGGCGTGCCCTGCTCGACGACGCGTCCCTCGAGCATCACGACGATGCGGTCGGTGCGGTCGGCGGCGAGCCCCAGGTCGTGGGTGATGAAGAGCAGGGAGGTGCCACGGCTCTCGACCAGCGTCTGGAGGTGGTTCAGGATCTGCCGCTGCACCGTCACGTCGAGCGCGCTGGTCGGCTCGTCGGCGATGAGCAACTGCGGCTCCCGGGCCAGGGCGATCGCGATGAGCACGCGCTGGCGCATGCCGCCCGAGAACTCGTGGGGGAACTGCCCCGCCCGGCGCTCGGCCTCGGGGATGCCCGCCTCGCTCATCAGCGCGACGACGCGGCGCTGGACCTCGTCGTGGCCGCGGAGGCCGTGGGTGCGCAGCGCGTCGGCGATCTGCGCGCCGACCTTCATCGACGGGTTCAGGTTGGTCGACGGGTCCTGCGGCACGAGGCCGATCCGGGCGCCGCGCACCTGACGCATGGGGGCCTCGGTCGTCTGCGCGAGGTCGAGGGTGCCGCCGTCGGGCCCCGCCAGCTCGATCGTGCCGCCCGTGATGTGGCCGGCCCCGGGCAGCAGGCGCAGGATGGCGGCGACCACCGTCGACTTGCCCGAGCCGGACTGGCCGACGATCGCCACCCGCTCGCCCGGCAGGACGTCGAGGTCGACGCCGTGGACGGCGGGGGTGTCGCCGAACGAGACGCGGAGGTCGCGCACGCTCAGCAGGGTGGAGGTCGGGTTCTCAGCGTCCTGCGGCATAGGCCTGGGCTCCTCGGGGGTTGGCGGCGGCGGAGAGCACGCCGGTCTCGGGGTCTCGCGACACGCTGGACAGCCGGCCCAGGGACCAACCGCCGGCGCGGGTGACGACGTGGCCGCGGGCGACCAGCGCGTCGATGACGTCGTCGCCCAGACGGTCCTCGACCACGACGCCACCGGGCTCCCAGGTGCGCGGCCAGAAGCTGCCAGGGAACGACGTGGTGTGCAGGGCCGGGGCGTCGATGGCCTGCTGCGGGGTGTAGCCGCCGACGATCGTGCGCAGCAGGTAGAGCAGCTGCCACTGGTCCTGCTGGTCGCCGCCGGGCGAACCGAGCGCGACGACGGGCTCGCCGTCCTTCAGGACGAGCGTGGGCGTCAGCGTGGTGCGCGGGCGGGTGCCGGGCGCGAGCGTCGACGCCGTGCCCTCGTCGAGCCACGACATCTGCAGCCGGCTGCCGAGGCAGAAGCCGAGCTCGGGGATCGTCGGCGACGACTGCAACCAGCCACCCGACGGGGTCGCCGACACGACGTTGCCCCAGCGGTCGACGACGTCGAGGTGGCAGGTGTCGCCGCGCGTCTCGCCGGTGGGCTCGGTGAACGGCTCGGCCAGACGGTCGGCAGGAGGCGCGGTGGCGGTCGTCGGGGCGTCCTCGGTCGGTGCGACGGGTGCGTCGGCTGCGTCGGCTGCGTCGGCTGCGTCGGCTGCGTCGGCGCGAACCGGTGCCCGACCGGGGGCGGCGACGGTGGGCTCGCCGACGCCGGCCGGTGCCTCGCTGAGCGCGGGTGGCAGGTACTCGGTGCGCATCGTGGGCAGGGCGAACGGATCGCGCCCCGGGACGTCGCCCGGTCGCAGCTCGTGAGACGCCCGCTCGCCGATCAGCGCGCGGCGCCGGTCGGCGTAGTCCGCGGACAACAGCACGTCGAGGGGCACGTCCCCGGGGCCGTACCAGGCCTCGCGATCGGCCATCGCGAGCTTCTGTGCCTCGACGATGGTGTGGGCGCCGTCGGCGGTCGACGGGTCGAGCAGGGCGTCGTCGAGCGGCTCGAGCAGCGCCAGCACCTGCAGCAGGGCGGGACCCTGACCCCAGGCGCCGGTCTTGGCGACGGTGTGGCCGCGGAACTCGATCGTGGTCGCCGGCTCGGTCGTGGCCCGGAAGGCGGCGAGGTCGGCGGCCGTGACCACGCCCGCGTGGTCGGTGCCCGACGAATGACGGTGCGGAGTGCGGACGAACGCGTCGATCGCCTGCGCGACGTGTCCGCTGCCCCACTCGACCCGCGCCTCCTCGATCTTCGACTCGCGGGACGCGTCGGGGCCGAGGGCCTCGCCCGCCGCGACCAGCTCGTCGAGGACGGCCGCGTAGGCCGGGTTCGTCAGCAGGTCGCCCTCACGCGGCACCTCGCCGCCCGGCATCCACTGGGCGGCGGAGGTGGGCCAGTGCTCGGTGAACAGGTCGGCGACGGTCTCGATGGTCGACGCCACGCGCGCCACGATCGGGTGGCCGTCGCGGGCGTAGCCGATCGCGTAGGCCAGGACGTCGGCGAGGGACCACGTGCCGTGCTCGGCCAGCAGCTTCAGCCAGGCGTCGACCGCACCGGGGACGGCGGCCGCGAGGGCTCCCGACCCGGGGACGAGCTCGAGGCCCTCGGCCAGGTAGTGCTCGCGGGTGGCCCCGGCCGGGGCGGGGCCCTGGCCGACGAGCACGGTCGGCGCGTCGGGGGCCTCGGCCGTCGCGTAGATCGCCGTGAGGTCGCCGCCGGGACCGTTGAGGTGCGGCTCGACGACGTGCAGGACGAAGGCGCCCGCGACGGCCGCGTCGAAGGCGTTGCCGCCGCGCTCGAGGACCGACTGGGCCGAGGCCGTCGCCAGCCAGTGCGTCGACGACGTCATGCCGAAGGTGCCGCGCAGGTCGGGGCGGGTGACGAACTCGTCAGGGGTGGTGTAGGTCACGAGGGGGTCACTTCCGGTCGCTGGCGGTGGGGTCGAGGGCGTCGCGCAGGGCGTCGCCGAACAGGTTGAAGCCGAGGCAGATCACGGCGATCGCGAGACCCGGCACGACGGCCGCGAAGGGCGCCTTGGCCAGGTACTGCTGCGCGTCGCTGAGCATGATGCCGAGACTGGCCGTCGGCGGCTGGATGCCCAGCCCGAGGAACGACAGGAGGGCCTCGCCGATCACGGCGACCGGCATGATGACCGTCGCCTGGACGATGATCGCCGAGACGCAGTTCGGCAGGACGTGCTGGAAGATCACCCGCAGCCCCGAGGCGTCCATGGTCGTCGCGGCGAGGACGAAGTCGGTCGACTTGATCCGGAGCGTCTCGCCGCGCACCACGCGGATCATCGTCGGCACCTGCGCGATGCCGAGGGCGACCACCGCGTTCGTCAGGCTCGGACCGCTGATCGCGGCGAGCGCGACCGCGATGATCAGGAACGGGAACGCCAGCATGACGTCGGTGAGGCGCGAGATCACGCCGTCGAGCCACCGCCAGTAGCCGGCCAGCAACCCGAGCGGCGTGCCGACCACGACGGCCAGCAGCACCGACAGCACGCCGACCTGCAGCGAGACGCGGATGCCGTAGACGGTGCGCGAGAGGATGTCGCGGCCGAGGTCGTCCGTGCCGAGCACGTAGCCGACCGTGCCGGGCACCTGGAACGGCAGCTCGAAGTTCACCCGGGTCGGGTCGTACGGGGCGATGAGGGGCGCGGCGAGGCCGGCGACGAGCACGACGAGCAGCATGACGCCGCCCGTGACGCCGAGCTTGTTGCGGACGAGGCCGCGCCAGACGCGTCCCCGCCCCGACCCGAGGCCCGCCCCTGCGGCGGTGGGTGTCTCGATGACGGTCACGATGCGCCTCCTACCCTGATGCGCGGGTTGATGACGGAGTACAGGACGTCCACCGCCAGGTTGATCAGGATGTAACCGACCGTGATGATCAGCACGACGGCCTGGATCACGGGGTAGTCACGGGTGAACACCGAGTCGAGCGTGAGCTTGCCGAAGCCCGGCAGCGCGAAGATGCGCTCCGTCACCACGGCGCCCGAGATCAGGCCGCCGAGTTGCAGGCCGACGATCGTGACGACCACGATCATCGAGTTGCGCAGGCCGTAGCGCATCAGCACCCGCCCACGCCCGAGCCCCTTGGCCCGCGCGGTGCGCACGTAGTCGGTCTTCATCGTCTCGATCATCGAGGCCCGGGTCTGCCGCATGATGACCGCGGCGAGGCTCGTGCCGAGGATCAGCGCCGGCAGGGTCAGGTGGTAGAACGCGCTCGCCGGGTTCTCGGCCACCGGCACGTAGCCCGACGCCGGGAACAGGCCGAGGCCCGCCGCGAGCCAGAGGATCGCGAGGATGCCGAGCCAGAAGTTCGGCACCGACAGACCGACCACGGCGGCGGCGTTGGCCATCCACTCGGGCCAGCGTCCGCGGTAGCGCTCGGCGACGACGCCGAGGGCGACGCCCACGACGACCGCCACGACGATGGCGTAGAGGGCGAGCCACAGCGTGACCGGCAGGGTGGCCCCGATCAGCTCGGTGACCGGGGTGCCGGTGCGGGTGGACTCACCGAAGTCGCCGCGGACGAAGTTGCCGACGAACCGGCCGTACTGCACCAGCAGCGAGTCGTCGAGGCCGAGGTCGGCCCGGATCGCGGCGACGCGCTCGGGCGTCGCCTCTTCTCCGGCGAGGGCCAGGGCCGGGTCGCCGGGCAGCTGGCGCACGCCCCAGAACACGACGATCGAGGCGATCACGAGTGTGACGGCCGACTGCCAGAGCCGGGTGAACAGGTAACGGGTCATCAGGTCACTCCCCCTCGACGAACGCGGCGTTGCTGAGCCGCACCACGCCGTCGGCGTAGGTGGACACCCCGGCGACCTCGTTCGTCAGCGCGGTCAGGCTGCGGGTGCGGTACAGGTAGATCAGCGGCTCGTCCTCCTGCACCTGCGTCACGGCCTCGCCATAGAGCGCCGCACGCTCGTCGACGTCGATGGACGCGGCGGCGTCGGCCAGCAGCTCGTCGACCCGGGGGTTGCTGTAGCCCGAGTAGTTGTTGCCGCCACCGGTGCGCAGGAAGTTCATCATGTTGCCGTTCGGGTCGACGCGGCCCGACCAGCCGAGCTGCAGCGCGTCGAAGTCGCCGCGCGACTGGACGTCGAGCAGGGTCGAGTACTCGACCGGGGTGATCGACAGGCGGAACCCACCGTCGGCGACCTGGGCCTGCAACGCCTGGGCGAGGCGCAGCGTGTCGGCGTTGTTGCTGGCCTGGATCTCGATCTCGTAGGGCGTCGTCACGCCCGCCTCGGCGAGGAGGCGCTTCGCCCCCTCGGGGTCGTAGCCCGGGCAGGCGTCGCTGGCATCGGTGGCGAACGGACTCGTCGGCGGGATCGGCGAGCAGGCGGTGTCGTTCCACCCGCCGAAGACGCTCTGCACCAGCGCGTCCCGGTCGATCGACATGGCCAGCGCCTGACGGACGCGCACGTCGCTCGCCAAGGGGGTGTCGATCTGGACGGGATCGGTCCCGACGCCGTCCTGGTTGCCGATGTTCACGGTGATGCCCTGGTAGCCGAACGAACCGACCTGCAACACCGTGAGGCCGTCGTCCGCCATGAGGGAGTCGACGTCCATCGTCGACATCGAGTCGGCGACCTGCACGTCACCCGCACGGACGTTCGCCGCACGGATGCTCGCGTCGGTGATGATGCGGTACGTGATCGAGTCGAGGTGCACGTCCTCGGCGTCGTAGTAGAGGGGGTCGCGCTCGACCGAGATCGAGGTCTGCGGCACGCGGTCGACGAACTTGAAGGGGCCCACGCAGACCGGGGCGTCGCCGAAGTCGTCGCCCTCGGCCTCGAGCGCCGTCGGGGACATGATCATCCCCGCGCGGTCGGCGAGGGCCGCGGTGAGCGGGGCGAAGGGGCGCTCGTAGGTCAGGCGCACCGTGTCGTCGTCGAGGGCCTCGACCCCGGTCACCGGGCCGAGCTCGCTGGCCCGCGACGAGTCGGGCTTGTCGAGGTGACGACGCAGCGTCGTGACGACGGCCTGGGCGTCCAACGGGGTGCCGTCCGCGAACACGGCGTCGGTGCGCACGGGGATGTCGACCGTCAACCCGCCGTCCGACAACGTCGGCAGCTCGGTCGCCAGCAGCGGCACGAGGTCACCCTCGGCGTCGATGTCGTACAGCTTCTGGCACACGGTCTCCATGACGTAGCGCGTGTAGAGCGACGACGACGTGGTGGGGTCGAGGGCGTCCGGCTCGGCGGACAGCGCCATGACCAGGTCGCCCCCCTCGACGATGGTCCGGTCGCCGATCGGCGCGGTGGTCACGTCGGTCTTGTCGGGCGGGTTCGTCCCGGCGGGTTGCTGCGGGACGCAGGCCGTCAGGGCGAGCGTCGCGGCGGCGGCGAGGGCCGGCAGCGCGAGGGCCCGGCGCAGGCGGCGACGCCCGGCCGGGGAGCTCGCGGCGCGGGCCGTGCTCGCGGCGCGGGCCGGGCTCGCGGCGCGGGACGCGCTCGCGGCGCGGGACGCGTCGGCGCTCGCGGCGCGGGTCGGGCGGGGTGGGCGGGCCATCGGGCCTCCGATGCTCGGGTGGTATCGGTCTGTGCGGCGTGGATTGCATACAATCCTGCCGCACGCCCCAGTTTTGTATACGAATTGTTTCGCGCGGGTAAAACGTGGCCCGGCCGGTCCGGCTCCGGCCCGTCTCGCCTAGAGACGCACCCGCCCGCACCCACCCGCACCCGCACCCGCACCCGCACCGAGGTCGCACCACGATCGCGTCACGAAACCACGCTCGGGGTTGGTTCGACGACTCGGAAGTGGTGCGACCTGAGCGTCACGGCAAGGGCAGCCCTGCTGAGCGGAGGTTCGCCGCCAGGCGGGGTGGGTGCGACAACTCGTCCCAGACCGTTCGCGCGAATCCGTTGACCTCGGGCCGGTTGCGGATGCGGTCCTCTCGGATCTTCTCGTCCACGACGACTTGTCCGGGCGACCGGCCCTTCTTCCACCGCCCTTCCGCGTACTTGATCCGTCCGTCGAATTCGAGCACGACGCCGAACCGGGGCCACCAGAAGTCGACGACGTCGACGAAGAGGCCGCCGTCTCCCCAGGTGAAATGCTGCTGGAGCACCGGAGGAGGCGCGCCCAGCTCGTGCAGGACGACCCGCGTCAGCGACTCCCCCGGGGATTCGGCCTCGGGCGTCGCGAAGGCGACCGCCCGGCGTGCACTCGGCAGGCCTCGTGCCGACCCACGTCCGTCGAGGACGTGCCGCACGTCATCTGCGGTGGCGAGCCCCCTCCGCACGAGGGCATCGAGGGCGACCACCGCGTCACGGAACGACGACGTGAGGGCGAGATCGGCTGCTGTTCGAGCCGGAGAGGTGAGGGAAAGTGGAGGGAGCGACCGCACCTCCTCACCGGAGAGCGGTCCCGGGTGCCGCACGACGTTCGCCGTCGTCTGGGTCGTGCGGCGGTCCGGGTCGACGACGTGCACGCGGCTCGGCCACTCACCGAGGGCCGGCAGCTCCCAGCATGCGGCCGCCGACGCATGAGACACCACCATCCGCGAAGCGAGCCGCGGCATGACGGCGAGGACGAGGATCAGGTGGCGATCCCGAGAGGAGGCCGCTCGCCACGCGGCAGCGTCGACGGCTGCCCCACGACGCACCCGGACGAACTCACCCCGCTCGACACCACGACGCACGGCCTCGGACTCCCGCCGCCCGTGCTCGAGCCGGTCGGACCGGATGATGTGGGGCAGATGTTCGATCACAGGGAGAGACTGCCGTCACATGGCGGCCCGCCAGTGGTTGTCCACAGGCAGGGCGACGACGAGGTCACACCACGTCTGCGGCATCGAACCGCCCGACGGGGCAGTTCGACGACTCGACAGTGGTGCGAATTCGTGCAGAGTGGGGCGAAGAAGCCGCGAGGAGGCGAGGAGGCGCGGGGCGGCTACTCGAGGTTGGCGTGGCGGGGCCAGAGCTCGTCGGCATCGGCACCCGAGCGCTTCCACAGCGCGTGGAAGACGGCGTCACCGACCAGCACGACGGTCTGCTCGAACAGCCCGCCGGCGTACTGCGACGACGCGGCTCCCGAGCGGTCCTGCTTGTCGGCGGCGGGCACCACGAGCACGGCCTCGGCCAGGTCGGCCAGCGGCGAGTCGGCCGCGGTGGTGATGGCGGCCACCCGCGCGCCGGCGTCGACGGCCGTCCGGGCCGCGGCGACGATGCCGGACGTCGTGCCCGAACCGCTCGCGGTGAGCAGCACGTCCCCGTCGGCGATGGCCGGCGTCGTGACCTCGCCGACGACGTGGACCTCGAGTCCGAGGTGCATCAACCGCATCGCGGTCATGCGGAGGGCGAGACCCGAGCGACCCGCACCGTGGACGAAGACGCGCTCGGCGTCGTCGAGCAGGTCGGCGAAGGCGTCGAGCTGGCCGGACGTGTCGGACGAGTCGTCGCCTCCGGCGTCCGCGTCGAGCACCGCCGAGACGGCGGCGTCGACCTCGTCGGCCACGAGCTCGAGGGCGGTGGCGACGGAACCGTGGTCGTCGTCGGGGGTCGTGCTGTCTGCGGGGGTCACGGGTACCAGCCTGCTCGCCCCGCGCCTCCCGCGTCCAGGTTCGGGCCGGCGGTCCGCGTCGACGGGCTCCGGGCGGGGGTGCGACCACAAGGGGGGCCACCGTCGACCCGCACTGGGGGCAGCCCGGCTGCCGACCGCTGCCTAGCCTGGGACAGGGGGACGAGACACCGAGAGACACCCGAGGAGCACCACGTGACCAGGACGGTCGACACACCCGCGCACCCGACGCGCAGCTACGAGCGGCTGAGGCCTGCCATGCGCCTGTTCTACCTGTGGACGCTCTCGCGTTCCCGGCACGTGCCCTCGCCACGCGGACGGCCGACCTACCGGGCGGACTCCCCCGACCCCGACACCGTGCTGCTGATCGGCACGGGTCCGACCCACGGCTTCGGCGTGACGAGCCACGAGCAGGCCCTCACCGGTCAGATCGCCAAGGAGACCTCGAAGAGCACCGGTCGCGCCTGCTCGGTCGACTACATCGGCGACGAGATGATGAACGCCGGTTCGGCCCGTTCGTGGATCGGCGACCACGACCTCAGCCTGTACGACACGGTCGTCGTGATGCTCGGCCTCAACGACGCCGTCATGCTCACCCCGCTCGAGGGATGGCAGCGTGACGTGACGACACTCGTCACCGACCTGACCCGCCGCGTCCACCCCACCGCCCGCATCATGCTGGTCGGCGTGCAACCTGTGCGCTCGGTCACGCGGTTCGACAACCCGTTCGGATCGGTCGCGGACCGGCACGCCGCCCGCATGAACGAGATCACCGAGCGGATCGCCGCGCAGCACCCGTCGGCCTCGTACTTCCGGCTGCCCCCGGGAGAGCTGCAGCCCGGTCGCCCGCACGGCTGCGAGACGATGTACCGGCAGTGGGGCGCCGTGGTCGCCGACCGGGTGGCCCCGACCCTCGACGTCGTGCGCCGCGGCGAGACCGTCGAGCACATCGGACGCACGTCCGTCGCGCCCGTCGTGCCCGAGCGGGTCGCCGCCCAGCTCGAGGTGGCCCGACTGGCGGCGTCGGTGGCCGCACCGGCCCCGGTCGACCCGGTCGTCGCGCAGCTGGAGGCCGCGCGAGCGGCCGTCGCCCGACTCGAGGCCGAGCAGGACCTCGCGCGTCTCGAGGCCGAGCAGGCCGTCGCGGCACGCCCGGCGGACGCACCCGCGTCGGCACGCCCGGCGGACGCACCCGCGTCGGCCCCCGCAGCCGCAGCCGCACCCGCACCCGCACCAGCGCCGACCCCGGCGGACGCACCCGGGACCGCCCTCGGAACCGGGGCCACCCCGTCGACCGACACCGCGCCTCCTGCCCGTCCGCGTCGGGCCCTGCCCGAGCCGACCTTCGAGTGGTCGGGAGCCGAGAAGCTGGTCGAGCTCGCGAGCAGCGGCGGGTCCGACACCCTGCAGGACCTCGCCCGCCGAGCCGAGAAGGAGTTCGGCGTCGACGTCGCGGTCGTCTCGCTGCTCGACGGCAAGAAGCTGTACTACGCGGTCAACACCGAGCTGCTGCCGGTCTCGATCCCCCGCGAGCTGACGTTCTGCGACGTGACCGTCGCGGCCGACGCGCCCGTGATCGTCGAGGACGCCCGCAAGGACGACCGGTTCAAGGACAACCCCTACCTCGACCTCAACCACGGGTACTTCTACGCCGGGCACCCGATCCACTCGTCGTCCGGCGAGGCGATCGGCACCTTCTGCCTGCACAACACGCGGCCCCGCAAGGCGAAGAGCGTGTCGTCCGAGAAGCTGGCCGAGTTCGCCCGGCTCGCCGAACTCGAGCTGCAGAGCTACGAGACGGCCGAGGGCGGTCACGACCTGCCGACGATGTACGAGACCCGGGAGGCGGCGGTCGCGGCGGCCGTGTCGGGTCGCGCACCGCAGGCGGCCGCGCTGGCACAGGGCGTGGCCGACGCCACGGGCGTCGTCGCCGCGCCCCGGCCCGCGGCTACGCCCACGACCGCGGCTGCGGTCGCGGGTGCGGTCCCCGTGGTCGCGGCTGCTGCCGCACCGACCACCCCGGCCCCCACGCGCGTCGGGCGCCACGCCGCCCCCTGACCGCGACCTGCGGGCGAGGACGCACCACGCCCGCGTCGTCGAACCACCCGAGAGCGTGGTTCGACGACGCGACGGTGGTGCGACCGGCACACCGGCACACCGGCACGCCGTCACGCCGTCACGCCGTCACGCTCGGTGACGCGCCCTTCCGCTGCTTCAGCCACAGCACGAGCACGAAGCTGAAGATCACGAGCACCATCCACGAGCCGATCTTGCTGGGGTGCACGAGGCTCCAGCCGTCGACCTGTGAGGCGTAGGTCCAGGCACCGAGCAGGGTCGCGGCGTTCTCGGCGATCCAGATGAACAGCCCGATGAGGGCGAACGACACGAGCAGGGGCATGCGGCGGTCGACGCCCCGCACGCGGAAGGTCACCGACCGCCGGGCGATCAGCAGCGCGGCGACGCCGAGCAGCACCCAGCGCAGGTCGGCGATCCAGTGGTTCGTGAAGAAGTTCACGTAGAAGCCGACGGCGACGGCCATGGTCGCCGCCATCGGCACGGGGTCGACGCGGAGGTCGAGCCGGCGCCATGCCTGGCAGATGTAGCTCGCGACGGCCGCGTACATGAAGCCGCTGTAGAGCGGCACGTCCCCCAGGCGCAGCACGCCGGGCTCGGGGTACGACCACGAGCCGATCGCGACCTTGAAGACCTCGAGCCCGAGCCCCAGGACGTGGAAGACGCAGATGACGAGCAGCTCGTCCCGGGTCTCGAGCCGCGTCGCGACGAGGACGACCTGCACGAGCAGGCACCAGATCAGCATCGCGTCGTAGCGCGGCACGCCCACGTCGACCACGCGGGTCACGGCGAGCCCGGCGAAGATCGCGACGGCGAACGCGCACGAGAGGGCCTGGGCGCGGCCGAAGGCCAGCAGGTCGAGCAGGGACTCGCGCGCCCGGGCGACGCGACCCGGACCGTGACGCGGGACGACCTCGACTGCGGACACCGTGCCTCCTCGGTTCGTCGTCGGTGCCGGCCGGGTGGCCGCGCCGTCGCGCCCCGTGGGTGCGACCTCGTCCACGCTACGAACCCCGAGGAGGCGCGGCGTCCGCCCCGAGGACCACCGGCCTCCCCCGCGGGTCGCGTCCGCGGACACGCGAGAGCCCCCTCGCCGTGCGGCGAGGGGGCTCTCGTGGGGTGCTCGTCGGCGTCCCGCGCTGCGGGTCGCTGGTACGCACCGTCGACGGGCCGGGCGTCAGCCCGTCCGAAGTCGTGCACCGGGCCGGGGCCCGGGACGGTCAGATCTGGTCGTCGTCCACCAGGCCCGCCACGAAGGGGTAGCGGTCGGCCACGTACTCGTGGAGGTCGGGGTGGACGAGGGTGTCGAGCGAGGGAAGTGAGGAGGTCATGGTCGGGCCGTTCAGTCGAGGTCGTCGGTGTCGTCGAGGGCCGTGTCGAAGTACGACACGTGGTCGCCGACCTGGTCGGCGAGGATGCGCTGGGCGAAGGTCACGACGCGCGCCTCAGGCCGACATCGCGTGGGCCGGGGCGGTCACGAGGAAGTCGGCGTAGGTGGGCTCGTCGACCCGGGCGACGGCCGAGACGGCTGCCGAGATCGGCGCGGCGAGGGCGACGGCCGCGACTCGCGCCCGACGACGACGGGGGTAGGTCTCGATGCGGACGGCCGGGACGCGGGGGTCGCGGCGGTAGAGGCCCGCGTCGACGCGACCGGTGGTCGGGCGGGTCGCCGCGGGGCGGGCCGAACCGACCGTTCCCCGGACGAGGGAGACGAGTTGCTCGTGGCCGAGGCCCTGGAGCGAGGTGCTGCTGGTGTTCATGTTCTTCTCATTTCTGGTGACCCTGCGTCACCTGAGGAACCTGCTGGAACTCCGGCACCGCCCGTGAAGTCGGTGCCCGTACCGCCGTGAACCGGTACGTCCACCACTGTGGCAGGCCGATTGCTAGATGAACTAGCCAGATCGGGAAGAGTGCGCATTGCGGACATGGCTCGGTCCTCGCCTGCACGATCTGCGTTCTTCTTCGTTTTTCTGCTTTTGTCTTGTTTTCTCTGTGGAAGCGACGTACAGTCGGCCCACGCCGGCAGCACGCGTGCCGGCAGCACCGCGAGACGACGAGGAGGTCGCATGTACGCCACCGAACGGCACGAGTCGATCGCCGAAGCCCTGCGCTCGGCGGGTCGGGTGTCGGTCAGCGATCTCGCCCTGCGTCTCGACGTCACGGCCGAGACGGTCCGCCGAGACCTCGACGCCCTCGAACAGGCGGGCCTGCTCCAGCGCGTGCACGGCGGTGCCGTCGCCGCCGGCCGCTCCAGCGTCAGCGAACTCAGCCTGAGCGAGCGCGAGACCCGGCACAGCCCCGAGAAGACCTCGGTGGCCCAGGCCGCCGCGCACCTCGTGCCGCCGACGTTCACGGGCTCGATCGCCCTCGACGCCGGCACCACCACCGCCGCCGTCGCCGCCGAACTCGCCCGCTGGACGCCGGCGACGCCCGGCACCGTCCTCACCGTCATCACCAACGCCGTCCCGATCGCGGCGCTGCTGCAGCACAGCCCCCACGTCGACCTGCACCTGCTCGGCGGACGCGTCCGCGGGCTGACCAGCGCCGCCGTCGGGACCAGCACGGTCGAGCAGATCCAGGCGCTCCGCCCCGACATCGTCTTCGTCGGCGCGAACGGCGTCAGCGCCGGCTTCGGCCTGTCGACCCCCGACGAGTTCGAAGGCGCCGTCAAGTCGGCGTACGTCCGTGCCGGACGCCGCGTCGTGGCCGTGGTCGACCAGACCAAACACGGCGAGGAGGCGCTGGTGCGGTTCGCGCGCCTGGCCGAGATCGACACCGTGGTCACCGACGCGCCCCCCGCGCCCGACCTGGGCGAGGCCCTCGAGCTCGCCGACGTCGAGGTGATCGTCGCATGAGCGCCCCGACCCCCACGCCCCGCCCCGTCGTGGCCCCGATCGACACCGCCCCGCAGCCAGGAGGCACCCGCATGATCCTCACCGTCACCGCGAACCCCTCGCTCGACCGCACGATCGAGCTGCCGGGCACCCTGCAGCGCGGGGCGGTCCAGCGCTCGGTCAGCACGACCGACGAGCCCGGCGGCAAGGGCGTCAACGTGTCCCGGGCCCTGGCGGCGTCGGGCGCCGAGACGGTGGCCCTGCTGCCCGGCGCCCTCGACGACCCGGTCCTCGTCGCCCTGCGCGAGCGAGGCGTGCCCACCGTCAACCTGCCGATCGGCCAGCGCCTCCGGGCCAACGTCACCCTGACCGAACCCGACGGCACGACCACCAAGATCAACGAGCTCGGCCCCGACCTCGGCTCCCACGTGGACGAGCTCACGGCCCTCGTCGTCGAACACGCGGCCCTCGCCTCGTGGCTGGTGCTCGCCGGCTCGCTGCCGCCCGGCCTGCCGACGACCTGGCTGGCCGACGTCGTCCGGGCCGTGCGCGCCTCCTGCGGTGACGCCGCCCCGCGCATCGCGGTCGACTCGTCGGGCGAGCCGTTCGCGGCCCTGATCGCGTCGGGCGTCGGCATCGACCTCGTCAAGCCCAACGCCGACGAGCTCGCCGAGATCGTCGGCGGCGACCCCGAGGCGTACGAGGCCGACCCGGCCTCGGCCGTCGCCGGGGCCCGACGCCTGCGCGAGCTGGGCGTCGAGACCGTGCTGCTCACCCTCGGCAGCGCGGGCGCCCTGTTGATCGACGACGAGGGCTCGTGGTTCGCCGCCGCCCCCGTCATCACCGCCCTGAGCACGGTGGGCGCCGGCGACTCGTCGCTGTCGGGCTACCTGCTCGCCGAGACCGCCGGGGCACCCGCCCCGGCCCGCCTCGCCCAGGCCGTCGCGTCCGGAGCCGCCGCCGCGGCCCTGCCCGGCAGCATCGTCCCCCGCCTCGACCAGACCTTCCCTGACGACATCGACGTCGTCCCGGTGGCCCCCGCGGCCGTCGGGCACCTCTGAGCAGCGTCGCCCAACCCCAAGGAGCAGAACAGCATGTCATCCCTCATCAGCACCGACCTCGTCGGTCTCGACGAAGACCTGGGCGGCACGTCGACCGACGTCATCCGCGCCCTGGCCGCGCGCGTCGCGGCCTCGGGCCGCGCCGGCTCGGCCGACTCGCTCGCCGACGACGCCATCAAGCGTGAAGCCTCGGTCGGCACCGGCGTCCCCGGCGGCATCGCGATCCCCCACGCGCGGTCGGCCTCGGTCACCGAGCCCACCCTCGCCTTCTCCCGGCTCGCGCGCACGGTCGGCTTCGGTGCCCCCGACGGCGACGCCGACATCGTCTTCATGATCGCGGTGCCCGAGGGCGCCGACGGCGACCACATGACGGTCCTCTCGACCCTCGCCCGCGCCCTCATCCGCGACGACTTCACCGCCGCCCTCCGCGCCGCGAAGACCCCGGCCGACATCGTGCAGCTCGTCGACGACGAGGTCAGCGGCGAGGTCGCCGAGACGCGCGGCGCCACCGCCGCCTCCGCGGCCGGGGCGACCAGCGCCTCCTCGTCCGCGGCCGACGCCACAGGCGACGGCGCGCGGCGCCCGAAGCTGGTCGGCGTCACCGCCTGCCCCACCGGCATCGCCCACACCTTCATGGCCGCCGACGCCCTCGTCGCCGCGGCGAAGCGCCTCGGCGCCGACCTGCAGATCGAGCCGCAGGGCTCGGGCACGGTCACCCCCCTCGACCCGGCCGTCATCGCCGAGGCCGACGCCGTGATCTTCGCCGTCGACGTCGACGTACGCGACCAGGGCCGCTTCGCCGGCAAGCCCGTCGTCCGCGGACCGGTCAAGCGCGGCGTCGACGCTCCCGACGCCATGGTGAAGGAGGCGCTGGCCGCCGCCAAGGACCCGAACGCCGCCCGCGTGGGCGGCACGGCCGGTGCCGCCGGTGCCGCCGCGGGCTCGACCACCGAGAAGCAGGGCTTCGGCTCGTCGCTCAAGCGCTGGCTGCTGACCGGCGTCTCGTACATGATCCCGTTCGTCGCCGGTGGCGGCCTGCTGCTCGCCCTGGGCTTCCTGCTCTCGGGTTACGAGATCGCCGGCAACGCCGCGACCGTGCTGACCGACTACTCGCTGTTCAACCTGCCGCCCGAGGGCCTGCCGTACTTCCTCGGTGCCGCCGCGTTCCAGATCGGCAACCTGTCGATGGGCTTCCTCGTCGCCGCCCTGGCCGGTTACATCGCCTACGCCATCGCCGATCGACCCGGCATCGCGCCCGGTTTCGTCGCCGGTGCCGTCGCGGTCTTCATGGGGGCCGGCTTCATCGGCGGTCTCGTCGGTGGTCTGCTCGCCGGCTTCGCCGCCTACTGGATCGGCAAGCCCGACGTGCCCCGCTGGCTGCGCGGCCTGATGCCCGTCGTGATCATCCCGCTGCTCGCGTCGATCTTCGCCTCGGGTCTGCTCGTGCTCGTGCTCGGCGGCCCGATCGCCGCCCTGACCGTCGCCCTGACCGACTTCCTCAACGGCCTCAGCGGCACCGGGGCGATCGTCCTGGGCGTCATCCTCGGCCTCATGATGTGCATCGACCTCGGTGGTCCGGTCAACAAGGTCGCCTACTCGTTCGCCGTCGCCGGCCTGTCCGCGGGCTCCATCAGCGACAACCCGGCCCCCCTGATGATCATGGCCGCCGTGATGGGCGCCGGCATGGTGCCGCCGCTGGCCATGGCCCTCGCGTCGACCGTCCTCTACCGCAAGGGCTTCTCGCAGGTCGAGCGCTCCAACGGCACGGCCGCCTGGCTGCTGGGCGCCTCGTTCATCTCCGAAGGCGCGATCCCCTTCGCCGCGGCCGACCCGCTGCGCGTGATCCCCGCCAGCATGGTCGGAGGCGCGGTGACCGGAGCCATCTCGATGGCCGCCGGCGTCACGTCGCAGGCCCCCCACGGTGGCATCTTCGTGTTCTTCGCGATCGGCAACCTGGGCATGTGGGCGTTGGCGATCGTCGCCGGCACCGTCGTGAGCGCGTTCGTGCTCGTCCTGCTGAAGAAGTTCGTCCGCCGGGGTGCGGCCGCCGGGGCCGACGCGTCGGCCGAGGCCGCCGAGGCCGGTTCGGTCGTCGGCCAGCGCAGCCCCGTCGCCGCGTAGCAGCGACGCGGCCCCGCACCGACGCCGTCGAGGCGACCACACGAGGAGGCGCGTTCCGGGAAGTCCCGGAGCGCGCCTCCTCGGCTGTGGACGGGCCGCGGACGGGCGGCCGCGTCCTCTACCCTGGCGTGAGCAACCGATTGGACCCCACGCCGTGACCGACATGAGCCTGAGGCTCCCCACCACCCATTTCCGTGCCGTGTTCGACCTGGGCCAGCGCCCGGCCGCGCAGACGCCGCTGCCGACCGCGCTCGGCAAGCCGAACCTCTACGCCGAGTACGACGACGACGACCTGATCACCGCCCTGTACGTCGGCTACGAGACCGGACAGGTGCACCTCGAGACCACGCCCTCGGGCGACGTCGAGCACCACTTCCACCTCGCGAACGGTGACGACAGCGACCTCAGCCCCTTCGGCGGCGCCGACACGCGGGTGCTCGTCGAGTGGTCGACCCGGCTGATCGTCGACCTGCACCGCCGCATGCCCGACCTGCTCGACGAGGTCGACGAGGCAGCGGCCTGGCACGACGCCGGCTTCGACCTCTACGTCTGCGAGGTCGAAGAACCACGCAAGCTCGACCTGGTCGAGGTCGACATCGAGGGCGAGCTGCTGACCCTGCCCTGGCTCGGCTCGGGTGCCGTCGAACACGACCACATCGAGGGCGACGACCACCCGATCGCGCTGACCTGGACGCCCCAGGGCGCGTCCGAGGGCGTGCCGATCGCCGAGGCCTGGCTCGACCCCCGGACCGATCAGCCCCGGACGAAGGCCCTGCCCGGCGTCGACTGGGAGGCCGTGGGCTGGGGTCGCGACGAGGTGCTGCCCTGGCTCGAGGCGATCTACATGAACCACCACGTGCTGCCCGACGCGGCCGGCACGATCCTCACGGGCGTGCTCGAACGGCTGGGCGGGATCGACGGCACCGACTAGCCGGGGGGCCTTCGCACCGCGTTTCGTGCACGGCACCGCGTCTCGTCGCGGTGCCGTGCACGAAAGGCGGTGCGGTGCGGTGCGGTGCGGTGCGGTGCGGTGCAGTGCAGTGCGGTGCGGTGCGGTGCGGTGCGGTGCGGTGCAGTGCAGTGCAGTGCAGTGCAGTGCAGTGCAGTGCGGTGCGGGCTGCCAGGATGGCGCGATGAGCGACTCGCCCGCACCGCGCCTCCTGAACCTGTTGCTCCTCGACGTCACCGACGAGGCCCGCGACGACCCCGCGTTCGAGCGCGAGCTCGACGACCTGTCCACCTCGGTGGTCGCCGCCGCCGAGCAGGTCGGGTTCACGGTGCGCCGGGTGCCGGCCAACCGGCTCGGCGACGTGCGCGCCGCCTTCGCCGAGGCGGACGCGGTGCTCGTCACCGGTGGCGAGGACGTCGACCCGAGCCACTACGGCGGTCCCCTCGACCACCCGGGGCGGGGCCAGACCTTCGCCGACGCCGACCGGGTGCAGATCGAGGTGGTGCGCGGGTCCGTGGAGGCACGGCTGCCGCTGGTCGGCATCTGTCGCGGCATGCAGGTGGTCGACGTCGCCCTCGGCGGCGACCTCGTGCAGCACCTCGAGCACCCCGGCCACGTGAACCCGGACGACGTCTCGGACAGCATGGTCGACCACCCGGTCCGCCTCGCCGACGACAGCACCCTGGCCTCGATGCTCGGCACGACGTCGCTGGTCGTGCGCAGCTCGCACCACCAGGCGGTGGGACGCCTGGGCGAGGGGCTGCGCGCGGTGGCCTGGGCCGACGACGGCACGGTCGAGGCCGTCGAGCACGTCACGGCTCCGGTGTGGTGCGTGCAGTGGCACCCCGAGGACCGGGGGGCCACCGGCACGGTGCTGACCGACCTGCTGGTCGCCGCGCGCGACGCCGCCCTCGGTCGAGCCGGCGACCGGTCGCGGGGGGGGGCCCCCCGGGGGGGGGCCCCCCCCCCGGGGGGGGGGGGGGGGGGGCGGGGGGGGGGGGCGGGCCGGGGGG
>NZ_JBIUVP010000001.1:1241780-1489934 GCF_044742985.1 Frigoribacterium sp. NPDC087798
GGCGGGGGCCCCCGCCCCCGCCCCCGCTGGCGCCCCCCGGGCGGGTCGGCCGCCCCCGCCCCCCCCCCCCCCCCCCCGCGCGGGGGGGGGGGCCCCCCGCCCGGGGGGGGGGGCGACGTCCAGAGGGCGGTGCGACGTCCAGAGGGCGGTGCGACGTCTAGTGCGGTGCGTTGCTCGACCGCGGTGGCCGAACCCGGGGCTGGGCCGGGGCCGGACCCGGTGGCCCGGCCCGGTGGCCCGGCCCGGTGGCCCGGCCCGGCTCCTAGCGCTCGCGCACGATCAGGGCCGAGGCCGCGGTCACGAGCCGCCGGGGCAGGAACCGGTGCGCCTGGGCACCGATCGCGTTGCCGAGCCCGCTGACCACGACGGCACGGCGACGACGCACGGCCCGCAGCGCCGCGGTGACGACCTGCTCGGGCGTCTGGCGGCCGCTCGTGAGGAAGTCGCTCCCGGTCGCGGCGAAGAAGCCGGTCTCGGTCGCGCCCGGGCAGAGGGCCGTGACGGTGACGCCCGACCCCCGCACCTCGGCGTGCACCGCCTCGCTGAACGAGAGCACGAACGACTTGGTCGCCCCGTAGACCGCCATCGTCGGGATCGGCTGGAAGGCCGCGGTCGAGGCGACGTTGACCACCGTTCCGCGGCGTCGCTCGACCATGCCCGGCAGCAGCGCGCGCGTCAGCGCGACCACCTGCGAGCAGTTGAGGTGCACCTGCGCCTGGACGGCGGCGGGGTCGGACTCGACGAACGCCCCGTGGGAGCCGACGCCGGCGTTGTTCACCAGCACGTCGATCGCGCGGTCGCCGACGGCGGCCAGCACGGTCTCGACCCCGTCGGGCGTCGACAGGTCGGCGACCACGGCCGTGAACGACCCGGAGGCGCGGGTCGCCACGAGCTCGGCCCTCACCTGCTCGAGACGGTCGCCGCTGCGCGCCACGATCACCACGTCGTGGTCGGGGGCGAGCCGCCGGGCGAACTCCGCGCCGATGCCGCCGGAGGCGCCGGTGACGAGTGCGGTGGGCAGGGACGTGGTGGGTGCGGGCATGTCGCCCATCCTGCCGCGCCCGCCGTCGGAGAAGGTCGCACCACGCTCGCGGGGTCGAACCACCCGGGGGGCTGGTTCGACCACGCGAGCGTGGTGCGGCCGGGCCCCGCGGCCGGGCCCCGCAGCCGGGCCCCGCAGCCGGGCCCCGCGGTCGGCGCCCGCGACCGGGCCCCGCGGCGGGGCGGTGCGACACACGGCGTCACGCGGCGACGCATGACGTGACACGTCCTCGCGAACGCGACCCGCGCCTCCTTATGCTCGGCGACACCCCGAACCCACCACCTCAGCCGACACCCTGGAGCCCCCATGATCAGCCTCGAGCAGCTGACGAAGGTCTACGAGACCGGATCACGCCGCACGACCGTCCTCGACCGCGTCGACTTCCGGGTCGACACCGGCGAGATCGCCGCCGTGGTCGGCCCGAGCGGCGCCGGCAAGAGCACCTTGGCCCAGTGCGTGACGCTGCTCGAACGACCGACCTCGGGCTCGGTCGTCGTCAACGGCGACGACCTGTCCCGGCTCGGCGAGCGCGACCTGCGGGTCGCCCGCCGTCGGATCGGCACGGTGTTCCAGTCGGACGGGCTCTTCGGCCGTCGGACCGCCGCACAGAACGTGGCCCTGCCGCTCGAGTACCTGGGCGTGACGAAGGCCGAGACGAGGCGTCGAGTCGCCGAGCTGCTCGACCGTGTGGGGCTCGGCCACCGTGCCGACGCCCGGCCGCACGAGCTCTCGGGCGGCCAACGCCAGCGCGTCGGCATCGCCCGGGCCCTCGCCCTGCGACCGACCGTGCTGCTCTCGGACGAGGCGACGTCGGGCCTCGACCCCGCCTCGACCACCTCGATCGTTGACCTGCTGCGCGAGTTGCGTGACGACCTCGGCCTGTCGATCCTGTTCGTCACCCACGAGATGGACACCGTGCTGCAGATCGCCGACACCGTCGCCCGCCTCGACCACGGACGCATCGTCGAACGGGGTCGCGTGCTCGACCTGCTGCGCGACCCCGCGTCGGCGCTCGGTGCGGCGCTGCGACCGACCCGACCGGCGGCCGGCGCCCCCGACGGCTGCCGCACCTGGCGGCTCGACTACGTCTCGGCCGACGTGCCGACCGACTGGCCGACCACGCTCGGATCGGCCCTGGGGTCGCCCGTGTCGCTGCTCGGAGCCTCGATCGAGACCCTGGGAGGCGCGACCGTCGGGCACGCGACCGTCGCCGTCCCCGAGGCGGTCGCCTCGCGCCTGCCCGGGGTCGCCGCCGCACTCGGACTCACCGCCCGCTCCCTCGACCCGTCCCCGGCGCCCACGCCCACGTCCACGCTCACGCCCGAACAGGAGCTCGTCCGATGACCGTCGTCAGCACCGTCGCGCCGATCGCGACGACCGTCCTCGCGTCGGGCACGAGCCCGTCGACCGCGTACGACAACTCGGTGCCGTGGGCGCAGATCCCCGCCCTGGTGCTCCCCGCACTCGGCGACACGTTCGTGATGGTCGGCATCGTGATGGCGATCGTGGTGCTGGTCGGGGTGCCGCTCGGGGCCCTGGTGCACAACCTCGGCCCCGCGGGCCTCGTGCCGAACGCGCCGGTGCACACGGTGCTCAGTGCCGTCATCAGCATCGGACGCTCGCTGCCGTTCTTGATCCTGATGGCGTCGATCGTCCCGTTCACCCGGTTCGTGACCGGCACCAACATCGGCATCGCGGCCGCGGTGGTGCCGATGTCGATCGCCGGCATCGCCTTCTTCACCCGCATCGTCGAGAACTCCCTGCGGAGCGTCCCGAGCGATCGGGTGCGCGTGGCGACCGCGAGCGGGGCGTCCCGCCTGCAGATCGTCCGCACCGCACAGCTGTCCGAGGCGCTGCCCGGCCTGATCGGTGGCCTCACGATCAACACGATCGCGATGATCGAGTACTCGGCCATCGCCGGCACCATCGGCGCCGGCGGCATCGGCTACGTCGCCGTCACCTACGGCTACCAGCGCTTCGACCACACCGTGATGATCGTCACGATCGTGTTGCTCGTCGCGACGGTCGCGGCCGTCCAACAGCTCGGCGACCTCGCCGTGCGGGCCACGAGCCCCGAGCCGGTCCGCCGGCGCCGCTGGTGGCGGCGCCGCGCGACCGACCTGCCCCCGGTGGCCGCGGCGGTCTGAGCCGCACCGCGCCTCCTCGTTCCCCCCTTGCGGTCCTGCACCGCGCCTCCTCGTCCCCTCTGCGGTCCCGCACCGCGCCTCCTCGTTCCCCCCTGCGGTCCCGCACCGCGCCTCCCCCGCCCGCAGGCGCCGCCTGCCCCCTCCCGAAGGACAGCCATGCCCGAGAACACCCCCACCCCCGCACCCGGCACCGCGTCCGTGACGGACGACCACGGCTTCGAGCTGAGGCGTCGTCGCCGCTGGCCCTGGATCGCCGGAGGCGCGGTGGCGGTCGTCGCCGTCGCCACCGCGATCGTCGTGCCCCTGACCGCGCCCGCCGGGCCGGCCGTCGCCGAGGCCGGGGCGACGCTGACCGTCGCCACCGCCGAGGGCAACGCGTCCGAGCAGGCCCTCGTGCAGTTCGTCGCCGACGAGGTCGCCCCGAAGTACGGCATCACCGTCGCCTTCACGGGCCTGAGCGACAGCAACACGATCAACCGGGCCGTCAGCGAGGGCGAGATCGCCGGCACGGTGTACCAGCACGAACTGTGGCTGGACCAGGTGCTCGCCTCGAACCCGGACTTCCGGGAGGAAGCGGCGACGCCGGTGTTCCGCTGGGGCTTCGGCCTCTGGTCGTCGAAGTACACCGATCCCGGCCAGCTGCCCGACGGCGCCACGGTGTCGCTGTACTCCGACCCGGCCAACGAGGCCCAGGGGCTCTGGGTGCTCGAGCGCGCCGGCCTCATCACGCTGAAGGACGGCGTCGACAAGGCACACGCCACCCAGGACGACATCGCCTCGAACCCGAAGGACCTGCAGTTCACCCTGCTCGACTTCGCCGCACAGTCGCGGGCCCTGCCCGACCTCGACGCAGCCGTCGGCTACACCGAGTACTACCTCGCCGCCGGCGTGCCGATCGAGCAGCAGATCTTCGCCCCCGCCGCACCGGACGAGTTCGCCGGCCAGCTCACCATCGGCAGCGACTACGCCGACGAGGACGCCGTGAAGAAGCTCGTCGCTGCCTTCCAGGACCCGGCCGTGCAGGAGTTCCTCGCGACCGATCCTCGCGTGAAGGGCATCCTGCTGCCGCTCGACGCGGAGTAGGTCGCACCGCGGACCGAGTCGCACCGCCGAACGGACGTCGCACCGCCGAAACAGGCGGTGCGACGTTCACCCGGCGGTGCGACACGGGCGCACCGGCGTGCGGGCCGGGCGTGCAGGCCAGCGCACCGGCGGGCGGGCCCACGGGCGGGTGGCTCAGCCGGCGGGCGCGACGACCACGTCGACGCCGGCGGCGGCGAACTCGGCCAGCGCCTCGGTCGTGGCCGTGGCGTCGGTCACGAGCGTCCAGCCCTCGGGCAGCGCCGCGCGGGCGTGGAACGTCGCGCGACCGAGCTTCGACCCGTCGGCCAGCACGTAGACGCGTTCGGACTGCCGGCACATCAGCTCTTTGAGCCGGGTCTGCACGAGGTCGGCCTCGACCACGTGGCCCGAGGCGAGCACGCCGTCGGCGCCGAGGAACACCCGGTCGAAGGTCAGGCGTTCGAGCGCGGCCTCGGCGAGCGGCCCGACGAAGCCCTGGCTGGCCGGGCGCAGCGTGCCGCCGAGGCACTCGAGGTGGATGCCGTCCGAGTCGGCGAGCTGTTGGATCACGGCGATCGAGGTGGTGGCGACGGTCGCGACGAGACCCGAGCGCGCCTCCCGGGCGAGGGCCGCGACCGACGAACCGGCGTCGAACAGCAGCGTCTCGCCGTCGTGGACCAGCGTGCGGGCGTGCCGCGCGATCTCGGCCTTGGCCACCCCGGCCTCGAGGTTGCGCTGACGGAAGGTCGGCTCGGCACCGGGGGCACCGAGCGGCATGGCCCCGCCGTAGGTGCGGGCGATCTCGCCGCGCCGGGTGAGCTCGGCGAGGTCGCGGCGGATGGTCGACGGGGTCACCTCGAAGCGACGACTCAGCTCGTCGACGCTCGCCAGGCCGGTCGTGTGGGCCAGGTCGACGATGTCGCGGCGTCGCTCGCGTGCCGTGGTGCTCATGCGGTCGTGCTCATGCGATGGCCGTCCTGATCGGTGGGGCGGGCGACGTCACGCCGACGACGCACCGACCCGGGCGGCGTCGGCCGGGCTGGGCGACATCTCGACCGCCTGGCGCAACGCCTCGATCATGCTACCGACGGCCACGACGCCCGTGCCGGCGATGTCGAACGCGGTGCCGTGGTCGACCGAGGTGCGGATCACGGGCAGTCCGACGGTGATGTTGACCCCCGCCTCGATGCCGAGCACCTTCACCGGGCCGTGGCCCTGGTCGTGGTACATCGCCACGATGAGGTCGTAGTCGCCGCGGCCGCCGAGGAAGAACGCGGTGTCGGCCGGCAGCGGCCCGACGGCGCGGATGCCGTCGGCCTGGAGCACCTCGAGGGCCGGGGTGATCTTCTCGGCCTCCTCGCCGTAGCCGAAGAGCCCGTTCTCGCCGGCGTGCGGGTTGATCGCGCAGACGCCGATCCTGGGGTCGTCGACGCCGGCCCGGCGCAGCGCCTCCCAGCCGCGGCGCACGGTGCGCTCGACGAGGCCGGGCTCGATCTTCGCGATGGCGTCGATCAACCCGATGTGGGTCGTCACGTGGATCACCTTGATCTTGGGCGTCGAGAGCATCATCGACACCTCGCCGACGCCCATGAAGTGCGCCAGCAGCTCGGTGTGGCCCGGGAACACGTGGCCGGCCTCGTGCAGCGCCGCCTTGTTCAGCGGTGCGGTGCAGATGCCCTGCACGAGACCGGCCATGCCGAGCTCGCACGCGATGCGGATGTACTCGTACGCCGCGTGGCCGGCCTCGGCCGAGACGGCGCCCCAGGGCAGGTCGGCCGAGAGCAGGTGCGGGTCGACGACGTTGATGCGTCCGGGGGTGAAGACGGCGTCGGCGGGCCCGTCGACCTCGATGATCTCGGCGTCGACCCCGAGCGCGGCGGCGCCGAGCCGCAGGCGGTGGGCGTCCCCGACGACGACCGGTCGCGCGTCTCGGTAGGCGGCCTCGTCGAGCAGTGCGCCGACGGTGACCTCGGGTCCGACGCCGGCGCCGTCGCCCATGGTGACGGCGATGAACGGCCGCGTGTCGGGGGTCGTCGTGGTCATGGGGTTCTCCGTTTCGTGGGGGCGCCGGACGCTGCCGACGCGGTGAGGTCGTGGGGGTCGGCGCCGGCGCGCGTGCGGCGCACCAGGTCGACGAGGTCGGCGAGCACGGTCGGGCCGCCGAAGCTGCCGGGCTTGGTGGCGACGAGCCGGTCGTAGCCCGCGGCCCCCCGCCCGTCGCCCGCGAGGCTGAGGACGGCGCCGTGCTCGAGCTGGGCGAGCGGCCGCAGGGTGGTCGTCGTGAGCCGGTCGAGCACCGCGCGGGCGGTCTCGCCGCCGGTCAGCACGAGGTCGAGCTCGACGTCGGCGTCGATCCGGGCGACGACCTCGGCGAGGGCCGCCGATCCGACGAGCGGGTCGGGCAGGCGCCGGGCGGTGACCGTCAGCACGGCGACGGACGACCGGGACAAGGAGGCGCGGGTCGCCTCGACGAGGAGGCCGGCGTCGTCCGCCGGGTCGAGCACGTGCACGTCCGCACCGGTCGCGGCGAGCGCGTCGGCGTGGCCCCGGGCCACCTCGGCGGCCGAACCGACCACGACGAGCACGGGCCGCTCGGCCCCGTCGCGGGGCCCGGCCTCGTCGCGGACCCCGGCCCCGTCCGACGCGTGAAAACCAGCCTCCGGGCTCGATTCCGGAGCGACCGCGTCGGCCAGGGCGGCGGCGAGCGCCGCACTGCCCGCGAGGGCGACCGGCCGACGGACTCCGGGAGCGGCGACCAGCCGGAGGACGGCGTCGACCACGGCGGCGAGGTCGTCGTCGGTCTCGGCGTCGACCAGGAGCACCGCTCCCCCGGCGAGGGCGGCGTCGAGGTGCGCCGCGGACGCGTCCGGCCCCGACCGCACCACGTCGAGGCCGACGAGCACCGTCGGCCGGTCGACGAGTTCGGCCAGGGTCGAGGGGGCGCCGTGCGGTTCGAGATGCCAGAACGGTGTCTCGGCGAGCGGTCGCCCGTCCACCAGGGGCCGCCCGTGGACGACGGTGCGCCCGAGGGCGGGCAGCGCGCCGGCCACGACGAGGTCGTACCCGCGGGCGGCCAGGGCCTCGAGCTCGGGCCCGACGTGGCCGCGCCACAGGGAGTCGGTCTTCTTGAGCACGAGCGCGCCGGTCGTCAGGGGCAGCGTGTCGATCGCGACCCGCGCCTCCTCGGCGGTACCGGCGCGGGTGCCGACGTCGACGACCGTGACCGCCGCGGCGGGACCCGCCGGCACGCCGAGCGAGACCACGGTCTCGTGACCGCGCAGCCGGAACTGCTCGGCGGTCTCGGCGGCGCCGGAGAGGTCGTCGGCGATGACGGTGATCGGGCTCATGATGCCGCCATCCTGACACGACTGCGCGTTATGCGCCACTGGTCTTGCGCGAAACGCGCAGCGGTGGCACAGTGTCATCCAGCCCGGACGAGGGCGTCGCAGCGCTGCGGGACCGGGCGCCGTCGACCTCGTCGAACCCCTGGATCGAGAGGTCGATGATGACCGTTCCGTTCGCGGACCACGAGATGTCTCGCCGCACCCTGCTCCGCTGGGGTGCCGCGGCCGGCCTCTTCGTGACCGCCACCAGCCTCGCCGGCTGCGCCGGACCGACCGGGTTGCCCGGACCCGGCACGCTGACCCTGGCCCTCAACCGCTCACTGGTCAGCCTCGACAACAAGCTGAACCAGTTCGACGCGGCCGTCACGGTGCAGCGGGCGGTGCGCCAGGCCCTCACGCAGATCGGCCCCGACATCACGCCCGAGCTCGTGCTCGCCGAGAGCTTCGAGCCGACGAGCGACACGCAGTGGACGGTCCGACTGCGCGAGGGCGTGCGCTACTCGGACGGGACGCCCGTCACGGTCGCCGACGTCGCCACCGCGTTGCAGATGTACGAGCAGGTGCAGGGCTCGTTCGTCGCCAGCTTCTTCCCCGAGTTCCCGACCGTGACCGCGATCGACGAGCGCACCTTCACGCTCGACTCGTCGCAGCCGATCCCGGTGCTCGACGCGTTGATGAGCAACATCCTGATCACCCCGGCCGCGGCGAACAAGCCGGAAGAGCTGCAGGACGGCGTGGGCAGCGGCCCGTTCGTCGTCACCCGGTTCAACCGCGGCGCCGGCACCTACAGCCTGAGCCGCAACGAGCAGTACTGGGGCGAGGCGCCGGGCGTCGACCGGGTCGAGGTGCGGTTCCTGCCCGAGGAGTCCAGCCGCGTGATCGCCCTGCGCAGCGGCGAGGTCGACGTGATCGACTCGATCACGCCCGACTCGGCGACCCAGTTGCAGGGCCTGCCCGGCATCGTCCTCGACGAGGCCTCGAGCCTGCGCATCAACCAGATCTTCTACAACTTCCGCAAGCCCGAGGGGCACCCGCTGGCCGACGCCCGGGTGCGCGAGGCGCTCAGCCACGCGATCGACGGCCGGGCGCTCGTGCGCGACGTGCTGACCGACTCGGTCACGCAGGCCGACGGCGTCGTGCCGCCGAGCCTGCTCGGCTACGCCAAGACGGGCGAGTACACCTACGACCCCGACCTCGCCCGCCGCACGCTCGCCGAGCTCGGGGCGAGCGACCTCACGTTGCGCATCATCTGGGAGACCGGCGAGTTCGCCGGCGACACCTTCATCATGGAGGCGCTCGTCGAGATGTTCGGCGCGATCGGCGTGCGGACCACGCTGCAGCAGTTCGAGCCCGGCGGCGACATCCTCCAGTGGCGCCAGGGCAAGGCCGGCGACTGGGACCTGCTCGGCAACGGCTTCTCGGCCCCCACCGGCCTCGCGCTGACCATCCTGCAGGGCATGTACGCGGGCACCGCCGAGAAGGAACAGACCCGCGACACGTACCAGGGCTACGTGCAGCCGGACGTGGCCGAGGCGATCGCCCGGGCGTCGACCGAGCCGGACGCGACCCTGCGCCAGCAGCGGCTCGCCGAGGCGCAGCAGGCGGCCTGGGACACCTGGCCCTGCGCCTGGGCCTTCGTGCCCAAGTCGGTGCTCGCCCGTCGCGAGCGGGTCGAGCGCCTCGCCCTCGCGTCGTCCAACACGTATCCGCTCGCCGACGTCCGACTGGGGGCCTGACCATGGCGACTTACATCCTCAAGCGCCTCGGCCAGGGCCTGCTCACCGTGTTCCTCACGCTGTCGACGGTCTTCGTGCTGATCCGCCTCGCCCCTGGCGACCCGGCCGTGGCCTACGCCGGGCCGCTCGCGACCAACGAGCAACTCGCCGCCGTGCGCGAGCAGTTCGGCCTGGACGACCCGCTGCTGCAGCAGTACGGCGTGTTCCTGCAGCAGTTGTTCACGGGCAACCTGGGCACCTCGTACTCGTTCCAGGCACCGGCTGTTCAGGTCGTGCTCGAACGGCTGCCGTACACGCTGACCCTGTCGTTCGCGGCGATCCTGTTGGCGGCGGTCGTGTCGATCCCGCTCGGCGTCTGGATGGCCCGTCGCACCGACACCCGCAGCGAGACCGGCGTCAACGTCGTCGCCATCGCGGGTCAGTCGATGCCCGACTTCTGGACCGGCATCCTGCTGCTCAGCGCCTTCGCCGTCGTGATCCCGATCTTCCCGGCCTCGGGCTTCGCCACCTGGGGCGGCCTCGTGCTGCCGACGGTGACGATCGCCATCCTGCAGGTGGCCCTGATCTCCCGGCTCGTGCGCCGCGAGATGGCGACCAACTTCTCGGCGCCCTACCTGACCGTGGCCCGGTCGCGCGGCGTCTCGGAGCGGGCCCTGACCTGGCGCTACGCCATGGGCAACTCGGCGATCCCCGTCTTCACGGCCCTCGGCACGCGCTTCGCGGCGATGCTCAACGGCGTCGTCGTGGTCGAGGTCGTGTTCGCCTGGCCCGGCGTCGGGTCGCTCATCGTGCGGGCGCTCGAGACCCGCGACTACCCCCTCATCCAGGCGACCGTGCTGGTCACGTCGCTGCTCGCCGTCGGCGTCCAGCTGCTGATCGACCTCGCCTACCCCCTGCTCGATCCGCGCGTGCGGCTCGGAAAGGCGAGTGCCGCATGACCCGCACCGAGACCACCGGACAGCCGTCCGGCACGTCGACCGCCGGCGCGGCCGGTCGCACCCCCGAGGAGGCGCGACGCACCGCGGTCACGCCGCGCCTGTTGAAGAGGTCCGAGGCGGCCCGGCGGACCTCCGCCGCACGGGTGAAGCTCTGGGTCGGCGCGATCTGCGCCCTCGTGGTGATCATCCCGATCGTGCTGGCCCAGGCCCTCCCGCTGCCCGACGCGAACGGCCAGGACCTCGGCAACCGCCTCGCGCCTCCGTTCACCGCCGGCCACCTGTTCGGCACCGACCAGCTCGGTCGAGACCTGCTCTCGCGGGTGCTGCACGGCGGTCAGGTCTCGCTCGCGATCGGCGTGCTGGCGGTCATCGTCTCGGGCGCCATCGGCGTCGTCCTCGGCTCGATCGCCGGGTTCTACGGGCGCTGGGCCGACACGCTGATCAGCCGCCTGCTCGAGGCCCAGATGTCGCTGCCGCTGCTGATGATGCTGCTGCTCGTCGTCGCCCTCTTCGGCCCGTCGATCCCGGTGATCACCTTCGTCATCGCGATCGCGCAATGGCCGGAGGTCGCCCGCCTGACCCGGTCGCTCGTGCTCGTCGAACGTGAGAAGCCGTACGTCTCGTCGGCCCGCACGCTCGGCCTGAACCGCTTCACGATCCTGCTGCGCCACGTCGTCCCGAACGTCATCAAGCAGGCGACGCTCGTCGTGCTGCTGCTGCTCGCGCAGGCCGTGCTGCTCGAGAGCGCCCTGAGCTTCCTCGGGGCCGGCCCGCAGCGACCGTTCGCCACCTGGGGCCGCATCATCTCGGACGGCCAGGACTACGTCACGACCGCCTGGTGGATGGTGACGATCCCGGGTCTGTTCATCGTGCTGCTCGTCGTCGGGGTCAACCTGCTGGGCGACGCCCTGCGGGACCGGCCGCGTCGGTCGACGGCCTCGCGCCTCCGTCGGTTCGTCGGGCTGCGCCCGTCGACCCCGGCCTCGACCCCGACCCCGGCATCGACCCCGACCCCGGCCCCGGCCCCGCAGAAGGGAACGATCGCATGACCTCCGTGACCGACGACACCGTCGACCCCGACCTGCTCCTCGAGGTGCGTGACCTGCAGATCGAGCTCATGACGACCAACGGGATCGTGCGCGCCGTCGACGGCGTCTCGTTCCACATCGCCCGGGGCGAGACCGTCACGATCATCGGCGAGTCGGGGTCGGGCAAGTCGACCACCGCCATGGGCGTGCTGCAGCTGCTGCCCGCCGACCTCGCCGTCGTCTCGGGCCACGTGCGCATCACCGGACTCGACGTGCTCGCCTCGGCCTCGGCCGTGCGCAAGGTGCGCGGTCGGGCCGTCGCCCTGATCCCCCAGGACCCCATGACGGCGCTCAGCCCGGTGCGGTCGATCGGCTCGCAGCTCGGCGAGGCCATCCGCATCGCCGGGGCCGCCAGCGGTCGGGCCGCCGTCACCGCCCGGGCCGTGCGCCTCCTCGAGCAGGTGCACATCCCCGACCCGGCGGCCCAGCTGGGGAAGTTCCCGCACCAACTCTCGGGTGGCATGCTGCAACGCGTGCTGATCGCCATCGCGTTGGCCTGCGAGCCGCAGCTGATCGTGGCCGACGAGCCCACCAGCGCCCTCGACGTCACGGTGCAGGCCGGCATCCTCGACCTGCTGCTCGAGCTGCAGGAGCAGCGCGGCATCGGCCTGCTGATGATCACCCACGACCTCGGCGTCGCCCGGCTCGTGTCGGACCGCATCCACGTCATGAAGGCCGGCGTGTTCGTCGAGTCCGGCGACGTGCGGCAGATCGTCGAGCACCCCGCCGAGCCCTACACGCAGGGGCTGCTCGCCGCGGTGCCCACCCTGGGCGCCTGGGACGAGACGCCGTCCACGCCCGCCAGCACCGACCGACCGGAGGCCACCCGTGTCTGACACCATCCTCGAGGTCGACGACCTGGTCGTCGACTACGGCAGCGGCTCGAGTGCCCACCGCGCCGTCGACCACGTGTCGTTCTCGGTGCGCCGCGGCAGCACCTTCGCCATCGTGGGCGAGTCGGGCTGCGGCAAGTCGACGATCGCCAAGGCGGTCATGCGGTTGCTGCAGCCGACCAGCGGGCGCATCGTGCTCGACGGCACCGACCTGGCGACCCTGTCGGAGGCGCGGTTGCGGCCCCTGAGGCACCGCTTCCAGATGGTGTTCCAGGACCCGTACGGCTCGCTCGACCCGCACCTGAGCGCCCGCGACATCGTCGCCGAGCCGCTCCGGCTGAAGGGCGTGCGGTCGGCCCAGGACCGGGCCACCGAGGCGGCGCGCCTGATCGACCGCGTCGGCCTGCCGTCGACGGCGCTCGACCGTCGCCCGCACGAGTTCTCCGGCGGCCAGCGCCAACGCATCGGCATCGCCCGGGCGCTCGCCTCGAGCCCCGACCTGTTGATCTGCGACGAGGCGACGAGCGCGCTCGACGTGTCGGTGCAGGCGCAGGTGCTCGACCTGCTGCGCGAGATCCAGGTCGACACCGGCATCACCTACGTCGTCATCTCGCACAACCTCGGCGTCGTGCAGCAGATCAGCGAGAGCGTCCTCGTCATGAAGCAGGGCGCCGTCGTCGAGCAGGGCGCCACGGCGCAGGTCCTCACGTCGCCCGCCGAGGACTACACGCGGCGGCTGCGCCGGGCCGCCCTCGACCCCGCGACGATGACCGGCGTGAAGCCGCGCCACGTCGTCCGCAGCCTCTCGTTGGGAGCCACCACATGACCCGGACCGACACCGCCCGGACCGACGCCACCCCGCTCGACCCCACCCCGGTCGACACCGCCGCGCTCGCCGCCGCGGACACGGTCGCCGAGGCGGCCACGCGCCCCGCGCCTCCTCGGCTCGTGCTCGGCACGATGACCTTCGGCGACACCGTCGACGAGGCCACCGCCGCCCGCATGCTCGACACCGCGCGCGACGCGGGCGTCACCTGGATCGACACGGCCAACGCCTACGTCGGCGGCACGACCGAGACGATGCTCGGCCGCCTGCTCGCCGGGCGGCGCGACGAGGTCGTGCTCGCCTCGAAGGCGGGCATGCCGCACGCGGACGCGGGCGGACTGCCGCCGCTCTCGGCCGTGGCCCTCCGCGCGAGCGTCGAGGCGAGCCTGCGCCGCCTCGGTACCGACCGGCTCGACCTGTTCTACCTGCACCAGCCCGACCGGGCGACCCCGCTCGACGAGACCCTCTCGACCGTCGCCGCCCTGGTCGCCGAGGGCAAGGTGCTCTCGCTCGGCGTCTCGAACTACGCCGCCTGGCAGATCGGCGACGTCGAGCGCGTCGCCGACGCCGTGGGCGCACCCCGGCCGGTCGTCGCCCAGCAGCTGTGCAACCTCGTGGCCCGCCGCCTCGACGACGAGTACCTCGAGTTCGCGAGCGTCCACGGGCTCGAGACGATGGTCTACAACCCGCTCGGCGGCGGCCTCCTGACCGGTCGGCACCGCTTCGACGAGACGCCGGCCGACGGGCGCTTCGGCGACTCGGCCCTCGCCGAGATGTACACGAAGCGCTACTGGGACGCCGACCTGTTCGCCGCGATCGACCGCCTGTCGGGCGTCGCCGCCGAGGCCGGCGTGACGCTCGTCGAGCTCGCCCTGCGCTGGGTGGCGTACCGGCCCGAGGTCGGGTCGGTGCTGCTCGGCGGCTCCCGGCCCGAACAGCTGACGGCCAACGTCGCCGCCGTCGCCGCCGGGCCGCTGCCCGACGAGGTGGTGGCGGCGTGCGACGAGGTCGGGCGTCAGCTGCGTGGGCCGATGCCTCCGTACGCGCGCTGAGCCGCGCCTCCCGACCCTCCGCACCGCGCCGCACGCCCCCGAACCGCACCGCACAGCACCGCACCGCACCGACCGCACGCCCCGCACGAGAGAGAGCACCATGAGCACCGCCAGCGACTTCGCCCGTACGATCCGCCGCCGCGAGAGGGCGGTCGGCTACTGGATCACCCTCGACGCCCCGCCGGCGACCGAGCGCATCGCTCGGCTCGGCTACGACTACGTCTGCCTCGACGCGCAGCACGGCCTCTTCGGCTACCAGGGCATGATGACCGGCCTGCTCGCCATCGACGCGGGGCAGACCTCGGCCGGGCTCATGCGGGTCGAGGCGAACGACATCACGCCGATCGGCAAGGCCCTCGACGCCGGGGCGGCCGGCGTCATCGTGCCGCTCGTCGACACGGCCGAGGACGCCGCCTCCGCCGTGCGCAGCGCGAAGTACCCGCCCCACGGCCGCCGCTCGTACGGCCCCATGCGGTCGAGCCTGCGCATCGGCCCCGTGCCGGCGGACGCGAACGACACGACGATCGTGCTCGCCATGATCGAGACGCCCGACGGACTCGCGAACGTCGAGGCGATCGCCGCGACGCCGGGGCTCGACGGCCTCTACGTCGGGCCGAGCGACCTGTGCATCGCGGTCGGCGGGGCCTACCCGGGCGACCCGGCCGTGCAGGAGGCCTTCGACGCCGCCCTCGTCCGCGTCGCGGCGGCGGCGGAGGCCGCAGGCATCGCCGCGGGCATCCACACGCCGCACGGCGACGTCGCCCGACAGCGGCTCGCCGCGGGCTACACGTTCGCCACGGTCGCCGGCGACCTCAACCACCTCGAGGCCGCCGCCCGCGACCACCTGCAGCGGGCCACCGCGACGGACGACCCCGACGCGACCGCCGGAGGCGCGGCGTGAGCAGGCAGGACGCGGTCGCGGACGACGCGGGCGCCGACGACGAGGTCGCGGACGACGTGGGCGACGACGGCGTGGTCGCCGACGGACGACTGCGGCCCGACGCGGCCGGTCGCGCCTGGGCGTACCTGCCGACGGCCACGGTGCAGTCGCACGCGGCCAACCTCGCCGAGCTGCCCGACGGGCGCCTGGCCTGCGTCTGGTTCGGCGGCACGCAGGAGGGCGTCTCGGACATCCACGTCTGGTGCTCGGTCCTCGACGGCGAGGTGTGGTCCGAACCGGTGCGCCTCAGCGACGACCCCGCACGCTCCGAGCAGAACCCGGTGCTCTTCACGGCCCCCTCGGGCGACGTCTGGTTGCTCTACACGGCGCAACGGGCCGGGAACCAGGACTCGGCCGAGGTGCGCCGCCGGATCTCCACCGACGGCGGGGCCACCTGGGCCGAGCCCGCGACGCTCTTCGCGGCCGACGAGACGGGTGGCGTCTTCGTCCGGCAGCCGCCGGTCGTCACCCGCGCGGGCGACCTGCTCGTGCCGGTCTTCCGCTGCGTGACGACCCCCGGGCAGGCGTGGGTGGGCGACCACGACACGAGTTCGGTCATGATCTCCCGGGACGGCGGCTCCACGTGGGGTGAGGTCGCCGTCCCGGGGAGCACGGGAGCCGTGCACATGAACGTGCACGAGCTGCCCGACGGATCGCTGCTCGCGCTCTTCCGCAGCCGCTGGGCCGACGCCGTGCACGAGTCGCGCTCGACCGACGGCGGACTCCACTGGTCGGCACCGGTGCCGACCGAGCTGCCCAACAACAACTCCTCGGTGCAGTGGGTTCCGCTCGCCGACGGGCGCCTCGCGATCGTCTACAACCACCGCCGCGCCGACGCGACCACCCCGCGCCGCCTCGGGCTCTACGACGAGATCGACGAATCCGGCATCGTCGAGCAGGCCGTGCTGCCCGGCGCGGGCGCAGACCTCGCCCAGGAGGCGCGGGCCGGGTCGCCTGCGGAGGGGGGCCGGACGGCGTTCTGGGGCACGCCCCGCGCTCCGATGTCGCTGGCGGTGTCGACGGACGGCGGGCGCAGCTGGCCGCATCGCGTCGACCTCGAGGACGGCGACGGGTGGTGCCTCTCGAACAACTCCCGCGACGGGCTGAACCGCGAGCTGTCGTACCCGAGCATCACGCAGACCGGCGACGGCGCCGTGCACGTGGCGTACACCTGGCACCGCCGGGCGATCCGTCACGTGCGCCTCTCGGCCGCTGATCTGCCCGGACCCGACGTCGAGGGCTGAGCCGTGTCGGACGACGGGACGCCCGTCACCGAGCGGGCGGGTGGCGGTGCCGGCACCGACCGGCACGCCGTGGTGACGGGCTGCAGCTCGGGCATCGGACGGGCGATCGCCGAGTTCCTGCTGGCCGACGGGTGGCGGGTGACCGGTCTCAGCCGACGCGCCGTCGACCTGGGCGACGGGTTCTCGTGGCTCGGCTGCGACCTCTCCGTGACGGCTGACGTCGCGCGAGCGGTCGCCGACGTCGGGTCGGTCGACGCGATCGTCCACGCGGCCGGCTACCAGGTCGCCGCCCCGCTCGGACGGCTCGACCCCGCCGCCCTCGAGGGCATGTTCGCCGTGCACGTCGGGGCCGCGGCCGCGCTCGTCGACGCACTCGTCGACCGGCTGGCCGACGGCGGTCGCGTCGTGCTGATCGGCAGCCGCACCGCCGTCGGCGTCGCGGGCAAGAGCCAGTACGCGGCGACGAAGGCGGCCCAGGTCGCACTGGCCCGGAGCTGGGCGGCGGAACTGGCGCCGCGCGGCGTCACCGCCAACGTCGTGGCGCCGGGGCCCACCGACACGCCGATGCTCGCGGACCCGGCCCGCGCCTCCTCGGCTCCGGTCGTGCCGCCGCTGGGCGCGCTCGTCGACCCGGTGGACGTGGCGGCCCTCGTCGCGTTCGTGCTCGGGCCGCACGGACGGAGCATCACCGGGCAGGCGCTCGTCGTGTGCGGCGGCGCCTCGCTCTGACGTCGCACCGGGCCGAGGTCGCGGCCGGTCGAGGTCGCGGGTCGGGGTCACGGCGGGTCGAGGTCGCGGGTCGAGGTCGCGGCGGGTCGAGGTCACAGCGGCTGCGAGGACGCACCACCATCGCGTCGTCGAACCATCCGCGGGCCTGGTTCGACGACGCGGGCGTGGTGCGGCCTGTCCCGAAAGCGACGATCGGGGCCCCCATTGTTTTGATTCATTCAAAAGAAGGCGTATGGTGGTGTCAACGCCGACGGAGGCCAGGGCCACCGTCGAGCACCTCGGCGCCGCCCTCCTCACCTCCGCTGGCCGCCCGCTCGATCCCCCGATCGCGGGCCCCCGACCAGCACGACCCGCCCAGCCCCGAGGAGTCACCGTGAACACCACCGCCACGACCGCCCGCACCGCCGCCACCCCGCTCGGCGGCCGCTACGTCAGCAGCACCGCCGCCTCGACGGTCGGCAGCTACGTCGGTTCGCTCGCCGCCGACGTCGCGCCCGGCTCGTACGTGAGCACCTCGGCACGCCGCGACCTGTCGATCGGTCGCTACACCGCCAGCGCACGGCGTCGCCTCTCGGCCGCCACGGCGTCCGTCCGGACGGCCACGGGCTCGATCCACACCGCCACCGGCTCGATCCGCACCGCGTAGTCGGTGCCGGTCGGGGGCACCCCTCCCCGACCGACCCGGACGGGCCGCCCCACCAGACCCGGGCCCGCCGCGCGACCTGAATCCGCGCGGCGGACCCGTTCCTCTGGGCGATGTCACGACCTACCGGTCCGCCCACCTCGCCCAGGAGACACGACGTGCCGCTCACCCCCGAAGGTGAGCGGCACGTCGTGTCTCCGGGACGACCGGGCCCGAGCCCGGCACTCCGGACTAGAGCGTCGCGGCGGAAGGGTCCCAGCTCTCGTCGAGCGGCACCGGCTGCTGCACGGCGGACTCGACGGAGACCGGCGCACCCTGCTCGGCGGCCGACGAGATCGCCAGCAGTACGTCGAGAACGTGCGAGGCCACGGCCCCGCTGGCACGCTCGGCGTCGCCACCGCGGATGGCCCGCGCCAGGTCGAGCACGCCCGAACCGCGTCCGTAGGTCGAGCCCGCGGCGGTGAGCGTCTCGGGCTCGTCCCGGCCGAACCGCCAGAGGCTCGAGTCGCCCTCGAAGGTGTTGGGGTCGGGCAGCACGAGGGTGCCCTCGGTGCCGCTGATCTCGACGAAGCCCATGCGGGGCAGCGCGTTCTGGAACGAGAACGTCGACTGGGCCGACTGCCCGCCCGCGAACTCGATGAGCGCCGCGTGGTGCGTCGGCACCTCGACCGGGAAGGTCTCGCCGGCCCGGGGACCGCTGCCGATGGTCCGGGTGTCGAACGACTTCGACGAGACCGCGCTGACGCGGCTGGCCGAGCCGAAGGCGTGCACGAGGGTCGTCACGTAGTACGGCCCCATGTCGAAGAGCGGACCGGCCCCGAGCGCGAACAGGAAGTCGGGGTTCGGGTGCCACGACTCGGGCCCGGGCACGTGGAACATCGTGGTCGCCGTGAGGGGCTGACCGATGTCGCCCCGGGCGATGGCGCGCATGGCGGTCTGGATGCCGGCGCCGAGCACGGTGTCGGGGGCACACGCGACGCGGACGCCGGCCGCCTCGGCGGCGGCGAGCAGGTCGCGGGCCGACTCGTGGTCGAGCGCGAGGGGCTTCTCGCTCCAGACGTTCTTGCCGGCGGCGATGATCTGACGGCCGACCTCGGCGTGTACGGCCGGGATCGTGAGGTTGACGACGATCTCGATCTCGTCGATCGCGAGCAGCTCGTCGACCGTGCCGTGACCCGGGACGCCGTACGCCTCGGCCTGCGCCTGGGCGCGGTCGAGATCGAGGTCGGCGACGAAGAGCACCTCGAGGTCGGCGAATTGCGTCATGTTCTCGAGGTAGGTGCCGCTGATGACGCCCGCGCCGATGACGCCGACGCCCACGCGTCCCGTGCGGCCGGCGGTCGTGTCGACGCCGCTCACTTGTCGTTCTCCTGCAGCCAGGCGAAGGACTCGGCGACGCCGTCGAAGACGTCCTTCGCGTAGTCGTCGAACTCGACGACGCGCAGCGCGTGCGGCGCGGCGGCGAGGACGGCGGCGACGTCCACGTCGCCCTGACCGGCCGGGGTCTGGTTCTTGAAGGCGGCGGCCAGCGCGTCGGGCACCTCGAGGGCGCTCTCGCTGCTGGGCAGGGCGGTCGCGATGTCGCCGGAGATCTTGCCGTCCTTGACGTGCAGGAACTGCACGCGGTCACCCAGCGAGCGCAGCAGCGCCGGGGTGTCCATGCCGCCGACGGTCGACCAGAAGGTGTCGATCTCGAGGACGACGTCGTCGTTCAGTCGCTCGAGGAAGAAGTCGTAGACGGGGCGGCCGTCGACCTTGTTCGCGAACTCCCACTGGTGGTTGTGGTAGCCGAACTTCAGGCCCGACGCGGCGGCCAGCACCTGCAGCTCGTTGACGCGGTCGGCGATCTTCGCGGCGTCGTCGGCGGTCTGCCAGCGGTCGCTCGGGATGAACGGGTCGATCACGGTGCCGATGCCGAGCTGGGCGGCGGCGGCGAAGGCGCGCTCGGGCTCGTCGGAGTCGATGACCGGGGCGTGGCCCGAGGGCGCGGTGACGCCGGAGGCGGCTAAGGCCTTCTCGAACTCGTCGGCACGCTCGACGAACGAGTAGGGCTCGACCTTGGTGAAGCCGATCTCGGCGATGCGGGCGACGGCGCCCTGCAGGTCGGCCGAGACGGCGTCTCGGACCGTGTAGAGCTGCACGGAGGGTGACGAGGTCATGGGAGTGACTCCTTTGTCGTGAGGGGTTCAGGTGGTCTGGGCCCAACTCTGCCACTTATGTCGACCGATGACAAAAGTTCGTCCCGAATCGACGCATTCTCTTGCCCGGACGACACCCGCTGTGTATTCTGCGAACACCTAGCGCGACTAGGTTTTGACTCGAGGAGGCGTCATGGCCAACCCAGGCCCCATCGGCACGCAGGGCGTGCTCACCCAACCCATCAGCACCGTGCGGGTGTCGCGGGGCTACATGATCGCGCTGGGGCTCGCCCAGTTCAGTCTGTTCGCGGCCCTGCTCTCGCCGGTCTACGTGAGCATGCAGCTCAAGGCGCAGCAGTTGAACCCCGACGACCCGGCGAGCATCATCGGGCTGGTCCTGCCCTTCGGTGCGTTCGGCGCGCTCCTCGCCAACCCGCTCGTCGGCGCGCTGAGCGACCGGACCCGCACGCGGTGGGGCCGTCGTCGGCCCTACCTGGTGGGCGGCATCGTCGTGTTCACCCTCGCCCTCGCTTGGCTCGCCTTCGCCCCCACCGTGCTGCAGCTCGGCATCGCCTGGGTGGTCGCGCAGATCGCGGCCAACGCCGTGCTCGCCGCCCTGACCGCGAGCTTCGCCGACAACGTGCCGCAGTTCCAACGCGGCAAGGCCTCGAGCGTCATCGCCCTTGCTCAGAACGTCGCCGTCCTCGCCGGCACCTACCTCGCCGTCCTGTTCGTCGCGAACCTGCCGGTGCTCTTCATCGCGCCGGGCGTCCTCGCCGTCGTGCTCATCCTCGTCTACGCGGTCGTCGCCCGCGACGACCTGCCCGAGTACGAGCTCAAGCCCTTCACGTTCGTCAACCTGGTCAGCTCGTTCTGGACGAACCCCCTGAAGCACCGCGACTTCGCCTTCGCCTGGTGGTCGCGGTTCCTGATCATCCTCGCGACGTTCATGTTCACGACCTACCGGCTGCTCTACATGCAGGAGCACCTCGGCATCGCGGACGTCGCCGACGCCACGGCCGCGGTCGCCTTCGGCGTCCTGCTGTACACGATCGCGTTGATGGCGAGCGCCGCGCTCTCGGGCTGGCTGAGCGACAAGCTGAAGATGCGCAAGGTCTTCGTCGGGGGCTCCACCGCCCTCTTCGCGGTCGGTCTGATCCTGCTGGCCCACGCCGAGACGGTCACCGGCTTCTACGTCGCCGAGGTCGTCATGGGCTTCGCCTACGGCATCTACGCCGCCGTCGACACGGCGCTCGTCGTCGACGTCCTGCCGAACGCCGATCGTCCCGGCAAGGACCTCGGCGTCATCAACATCGCCAACGCCCTGCCCCAGTCGCTCGCCCCGGCGATCGCCCTGTTCTTCCTCGGCGTCGGCAACGCCGGTTCGGGCAACTACACGCTGATGCTCTGGGCGGCCGGCGTCGCGGCGATCCTCGGCGCCCTGGCCGTCATCCCCATCAAGCGCGTGCGCTGAGCCGGGCGAAGGCGTGTGCGACGGCCTACCGTCGCACACGTCATGACGCCCCCGACCAACCCCGCACCCGCACCCGCCGCCACCACCGGTCCGGGTGCGGACCGGGTCGTACCCACGGTCGGGCCGGTCGCTGCACCCGATCTGCACCTCATGACCTACAACGTCCGTCGCCGCATGCCGCAGGTGCTGACCACCCGTCACGCGCTGGCCGACCGGTGGTCGACCCGGCTGCCGGCACTGCGCCTCCTGCTCGAGGCCGAGCGACCCTCGGTGCTGGGCATCCAGGAGGCGCTGCCCGACCAGTCCGCGCAGCTCGCGGACGCCCTCGGTGCCGACTACGCCTCGGTCGGCACGGGTCGCGACCGCGACCGCGGCGGCGAACGCGTCGAACTGCACGTCGACACCACCCGCCTGCGGATCGTCCGCCACGAGGCGCTCTGGCTCTCGGCCACCCCCACGGTGCCGGGGTCGCGCTCGTACGGCAACATGATCCCCCGCACGGCCGTCCACGCCGAGCTCGACGACCTCGTGACCGGGGCCCGGCTGCACGTCGTCGTCACGCACTTCGACCACCTCTCGGCCCGCTCGCGGCGTCACTCCGCCGTGCAGCTGCGCACCTTCACCGACGCCCTCGACGGACCCGTCGTCGTGATGGGCGACTTCAACGCCGTGGTCGACTCCCCCGCGCACCGCGAGCTGACCCGCGGCAGGCTGGTCGACAGCCGCATGGTGGCCGACGCGCGGCTCGACCCGGGCTGGGGCTCGTTCTCGAACTACGGCCCGCCCCGCACCGGCGGCCGCCGCCTGGACTGGCTGCTCGTCGACACCGGGGCCCACGTCGAGCGGGCCGGCGTCGGCGGGGTCCGTCCCGGCGGCGTCACCCCCTCCGACCACGACCCCGTGCACGCCGTCGTGCGCTGGCCGTCCGGGCACGCCGCCCCGCGTCCGCCCGAAGACCCCACCGCCGAGCACGGCCCCGTCGAGCACTGCACCACCGAACACCGCCCCGAGGAGTCCTGAGATGTCCACCGTCGCCGAGACCTTCCTCCGCCGCCCGCACGGGGTCCTCGAGTACGTCGCCGACGCGGTGCGCGTGGTCGCGGCCCTGAGCGTCGTCGTCGCGGGCATCGGCTGGGGCGTGGTCGAGATCGCCGTGCTGATGCTCGCGCTGCTCGGCACCCTCGTGCCCCGCATGCTCGGCCTCCGGGCGAGCGTCGACCTGATGGTCGGCGTCGCCGCCCTGGGCGCCGCCTGGAGCAGCGTCTTCGAGCTCTACACCCGGGTCACGGGCTACGACACGGTGGTGCACTTCCTGCTCAACGGCCTGCTGGCCGCGGTGTTCGTGGTCCTCGCCCGGCGGGCCGGCTGGATCGCCTCGGCGGGCGAGACCGATGGACGAGGAGGCGCGGGTCGCTCGGCCCGCGTCGGCTCAGTCCTGACGACGGTCGCGTTCGGCCTGGCGGCCGGCACCCTGTGGGAGATGGGCGAGTGGGCGGGCCACACCCTCGTCGACTCGGCGATCTTCGTCGGTTACGACGACACGATCGGCGACCTCGCCGCGGGAGGCCTCGGCTCGCTGCTGGCCGGGCTGGCGCTGCCGTTCCTCGTGGGAGGCGACGTCCGCGGCCGAGCCGCGCGCGCCTCCTCGTCCGGAGCCGGTGCCAGAGCCGGTGCCGATGCCGGTGCGGGTGCCGGCGGACGCGGGGTCGACGCCGTCGGCCACGGCCGCCCGCGCGTCCACCACCGCTGACGGCGTCCAGCCGAGCCGCGTGAAGACGCCGGCCGGGTCGGCGCGCAACCAGCGCGACCACGGCAGGCCGTCGGTGCCGTGCACCGTGAACGAGTGCAGCGCCCGGTACGTCCGCAACCAGGGGGCGTTGCCCGGGTCGAGCGGCCGGGCCGAGATGCCCGTGACGACGTCGCGGCGGTAGGCGATGCGGCCCCGCCCGGCGAGTTGACGGTCGCCGAGGTGCAGGGCGAGGTCCATGTCGTCGTGCAGCAGGGTCTCGTGCCGGTGCACCTCGTCGCGCACGTCGAGCCAGGCGGTGCGGCGCATCATCATCGTCGAGCCGAACAGCGGCCAGTGCGCCAGGGCGGCCCCGATCACGAGATGGTACGCGCCCACGTAGAGGGCGGAGAGCAGGCGCTCGACGCCGACGGGCGCGTCGTAGAAGCGGGCGTTCGTGCTGACGGCGAGCACGTCCGGATCGTCCACGAGGGTGCCGACCAGGTCGGCGACCCAGGTGCGGGGCAGGACGCTGTCGGCGTCGACCCGACCGATGAGGTCGACGGGTGCGGCGGCGCCCGGTCCGGCACCCACGCCGGCGGCGGCGTCGTACCCCGTGCTCGCGGCCGCGGCGATGCCGACCTCGGCCTCGGGCACCACCCGGGCACCGTGCCGGAGGGCCACCTCGACGGTGTCGTCGGTGCTGCCGTTGTCGACGACGATCACCTCGTCGGGCACCCGCGTCTGCCGCGCGAGCGAGCGGAGGCAGGCGTCGAGCAGGGCTCCGTCGTCGCGGACGGGGACGACGACACAGACACGCACTCGCCCATCCAACCCGGTCGGGGCGGGTCACGTCGAGCGTTCACACCCGAGGACGTCGCCGAGACCCGTCGGCGCGCACGGGGTCTCGGCGGTTTCGTGGGGTCTGGCCGCACGCCCGCCCGGCGAGAGCAGACTCGGCGCATGATCCCGACCGCCGCCGAACCGATCGTCCCCATGCTCGCGAAGGCCGTGGCCGACGTGCCCGAGCCCGACTCCGTCGAGGGCGGACTCGTCTACGAACCCAAGTGGGACGGGTTCCGCGGCATCGTCTACGCGGAACGCGCCGACTCCGACGCCGACGACCCCGACGCCCCGCTCACCGTCGAGATCGGCAGCCGCGGGTCGAAGATGCTGACCCGCTACTTCCCCGAGCTGGTCGAGGCCCTCGCCCGCCTCCTGCCGGGGCCCTGCGTGCTCGACGGCGAGATCGTCGTGCGGACCGGCGACCCTGGCCACGAACGCCTGGACTGGGACGCGCTCGGCCAGCGCATCCACCCGGCGGCCTCGCGCGTCGCGAAGCTCAGCGCCGAGACCCCCGCGATGTTCGTCGCGTTCGACCTGCTCGCCCTCGGCGGGCGCGACCTGCTCGACACCCCGTTCGCCGAACGCCGCGCGCTGCTGCTCGAGACGCTCGGCCCCGAGGGAGGCGTCGAGGGAGGCACCGACGGAGGCGTCGACGACACGGCAGGAGGCGCGGACCACCCCCTGCACGTCAGCCGGGCCACCGACGACGTCGCGACCGCCCGCCGGTGGCTGACCGAGTTCGAGGGCGCAGGGCTCGACGGGGTCGTGGCCAAGCCGGCCCGCGCCTCCTACGCTCCCGGCAAACGCACCATGCTCAAGGTCAAGCACCACCGCACCGCGGACGTGGTGGTGCTCGGCTACCGCGTCCACAAGAGCGGTTCGGGCGTGGGGTCGCTGCTGCTCGGGCTGTACGACGCCGACGGGGAGCTGACGAACGTCGGAGGCGCGTCCGCGTTCTCGGACGCCCGTCGCCTCGAGCTCGTCGACGAGTTGGCGCCGTTCGTCGACCGTGACGACGACGGAGAGGTGCGGCACGCCGAGACCGAGCGCAGCCGCTTCTCGTCGGGCAAGGACGTGTCGTTCGTCCCGCTGCGCCCCGAGCGCGTGGTCGAGGTGCGGTACGACCAGATGGAGGGCTCCCGCTTCCGCCACACCGTGCAGGTCGAACGGTGGCGCGACGACCGCGAGGCGCGTTCGTGCGGTTTCGACCAGCTCGAGGTCCCGGCGGCGTACGACCTGGGCGAGGTGCTCGCCTAGGCGACCCGCGCTTCGTCGGGCACAGGGCACCGCGTTTCGGGCATCACACACCGACGAGACGCGGTGCCGTGCACGAGGCGGGGTGTGGTGCGGGTCAGTCGGCGGCGGGCTTCCGCGCGCGGCTGGGCTGCACGCGGGGCGGCTCGCCGGGCATCTTCGGGAAGTCCGGCGGGAAGGGCAGTTCGCCGAGGCCGTCGGCGACGTCGCGCTCCCACCAGGCGAGCAACGTGTCGATGCGCCCCGGCGACTCGTGCATCGAGCCCCACGGGTCGCCGTGCGTCTGCAGCCGCTCGGGCACCGTCAGCACGGTGTGCTCGGCCGGGTCGATGCCGGGCAGGTCGTCCCACGTGACCGGCAGCGACACGGAGGCGCGGGGCAGCGCCCGGGGAGACCAGGCCCCCGCCATGGTGCGGTCGCGATTGGCCTGGTTGTAGTCGACGAAGAGGCGGTCGCCGCGTTCCTCCTTCCACCACGCGGTGGTGACGCGGTCGGGGGTGCGGCGTTCGAGTTCGCGGGCGGCGGCGATCACGGCGTGCCGCACCTCCAGGAACTCGTGCGTCGGCTCGATCGGCGCGAAGACGTGCAGGCCCCGGTTGCCGCTCGTCTTGACGAACGCGGTGAGACCGGCCTCGTCGAGCACGGCCCGGAGGTCGAGTGCGGCCGTCACGGCGTCCGCGAAGCTCGTGCCCGGCTGCGGGTCGAGGTCGATGCGCAGCTGGTCGGGCAGGTCGGGCTGCTCGGCGCGCGAGGCCCACGGGTGGAAGACCAGGGTGTTCATCTGGGCCGCCCAGACCGCGGCGGCGGGCTCGTCGATCACGAGCTGCGGGTGCACGCGGCCGCTCGGGTAGGTGACGTCGACGGCTCGCACGTAGTCGGGCGTGCCGCGGGGCGGGTTCTTCGAGAAGTACTGGTCGCCGTCGACGTCGCCGCCGAACCGCTGCAGCGAGATCGGACGGTCGCCGTTCGCCGCGACGAAGGGCGTGCCGACCTCGACCAGGTAGCGCGCCAGGTCGAGCTTGGTCACGCCGAGGTCGGGCCAGAGCACGCGGGACGGACTGCTGATGCGGACGTCGCGGTCGCCCACCCGCAGGGTCGTCGCCTCGGATGCCATGTGCGTGACGCTAGTCCCGTCGCGCCGCCGGGGCACGAGGTGCCGGCGTTCACGGGGTGTTCACCCGGGCGTCGCTTCCGTCCGAGATGGTTCGGTCCACACCCGACGAAACGGATACCCGAATGCGCACGCCCCTGCTCCGCCTCGGCGCCTTGACCCTGGCCGGCTCGATCGCCGCCGCCGGGCTCGTGGCCACGAGCGCCCTGCCCGCCCTCGCGGCCGACGCCGACGTCGTCGTCAACGAGATCGACACGACCGACGACTGGGTCGAACTGCTCAACACCGGCCAGACCCCGACCGACGTGTCGGGCTTCGTGCTGCGGGACGACAAGGACACGCGGACGCTCGCGCTGCCCGCGGGCACGGTCCTCGCCGCCGGCGAGCGCCTGGTCGTCGACGTCGCCGACGACGCCGTGTGGGGCGCCGCCGCCTACGGGCTCGGACGCGCCGACGCCGTCCGGCTCTACGCCGCCGACGGCACGACCCTGCTCGACTCGTACGCCTGGACGCAGTTCCCGACGACGACCTACGGCCGCTGCGCCGACGGCACCGGCGCGTTCGCGACGACGGCCGCCGGGACGCGAGGCACCGCCAACGAGTGCGCGACGACACCGGCTCCGACCGACCCGACGGACCCCGCCCCGACCGACCCGACGACCCCCGCCGTGCCCGCGACGACCGACGTCGTGATCAACGAGGTCGAGTCGAACGGCGACGACACCGACTGGGTCGAACTGACGAACGTCGGGACGGTGCCCGTCGACGTCTCGGGCTACACCTTCCGGGACGAGGACGACGTGCGCACGCCCTTCACCCTGCCCACCGGTTCGGTCGTGCAGCCCGGCGCCTTCTTCGTGATCGACCAGGCCTCGGGCTCGAACCCGGTCGGCTTCGACTTCGGACTCGGCCAGCCCGACTCGGCACGCCTGTTCGACACCGCGGGCACGCTCGTCGCGTCGTACGCCTGGAGCGTCCACAGCACCGTCAGCTACGGCCGCTGCCCCGACGGCACCGGTGAGCTGACCACGACGACCGCGACCACGAAGGGCGCGGCGAACGACTGCTCGTCGCCCGTGCGCATCAACGAGGTCGAGAGCCAGGGAGGCGCGCCCGGCGACTGGGTCGAGCTCACGACCGTGGGCACCTCGTCGGTCGACCTCGGCGGCTACGTGCTGACCGACTCCGACCCGACGCACCGCTACGTCGTCCCCGCCGGGACCGTCGTCGCCCCCGGCGGCTTCGTCGTCCTCGACGAGCAGACCCCGACCTCGGCCGGCTTCGACTTCGGACTGGGCGGTGCCGACTCGGTGCGCCTGCTGCTGCCGGACGGCACGACGGCGGCCGACGGTTCGACCCTCGCCGACGAGTACTCGTGGACCTCGCACGCCGCCACCACCTACGGCCGCGGACCCGACGGCACGGGCGACTTCGCCGTCACGTCGACCTCGACCAAGGGCTCGGCCAACACCTTCGCCGGCGTCTCCGTGCCGACGGCCTGGCCCGGCGGACGCGACGAGGTCCCCCTGGACGACGAGGGCACCTTCACCGGTGACCTGAGCGGTCTCGACTACGAGCCGACCGGCACCGCGACCCCCGGCACGCTCTGGGCGGTGCAGAACGGCGACGGCCTGCTCTACCGCATCGTCCCGGACGGCGCCGGCGGGTGGGCCCCGCAGACGACCGACGGCTGGGCCGCGGGCAAGAAGCTGCTGTACCCGAGCGGGGTCGCGACCGACATCGTGGACGCCGAGGGCGTCACGGTCGCCGACGACTCGTCCGCGGGCGGCGTCTACGTGTCGACCGAGCGCAACAACGCCTCGGGCTCGGTCAGCCGCCCCTCCGTGCTGCGCTACGACGCCTCGAGCCCGGCCACGACCCTGGTCGCCACCGACGAGTGGAACCTCGCCGCGGACTTCCCCGGCCTGGGGGCCAACGCGGGCCTCGAGGGCATCACCTGGGTGCCCGACGCCTGGCTGACCGAGGCGGGGTTCGTCGACGAGGCGACCGGCGCCTCCTACGACCCCGCGACGTACGCCGGCCACGGTGACGGGCTCTTCTTCGTCGGCGTCGAGGGCACCGCGAGCGTCTACGCCTACGCCCTGATGGACGACGGTTCGTTCGAGCGCGTCGCCACGATCGCGACGTCGTTCGCCCTGGTCGCCGACCTGCAGTTCGACGCCGACCTCGACGCGCTCTGGGTCGTCTGCGACGAGGCCTGCTCGGGCCGCACGGCGCTGTTCTCGGTCGACGAGTCGGGGGCGTTCGCCGAGGACGTCGTCTACGAGGCACCGGCGAACGCCGACCGCGGGCTCGCCAACGAAGGCTTCGCGATCGCCCCGGCGGCGACGAGCGTCGACGGGTTCCGCCAGACGTTCTACGCGGACGACAACGACACCGACGGGTTCTCGCTGCGCGCCGGGACGTTCCCCGGCGTGGCGGCCGAGCCCGGGCCGCCCGGCGACCCCGGAACCCCCGGCAACCCCGGGACGCCCGGCACGCCCGGCGACCCCGCTGCCCCCGCCGATCCCGGCACGGGCGTGACGCCGATCGGTCAGGGCTCGGCCCCGGCGACGGTCGACGGGCAGCTCGCCTTCACCGGTTCGGACGCCCGGTGGGCAGCGGCCGCGGCCCTGCTGCTCGTGCTCGCCGGGGCGGGCACCCTGATCGCCCGCCGCCGTCGACTCACCCGCGACTGAGTCACGACGCCCCACGACCCCGTGTCGAGCGATGCACCCGGAAGCGTCCGGGCGCGTCGCTCGACACGGGGTTCGTCGTCGTGGGCGCCCGGGCCGCGGCCGCGGCGGCCGACCGGTCAGCGGGTCAGCGGGTCAGCGGCGTCGCCGTGCCGGTGACCGTGACGCCGCCGACGACCGGGACGTCGACCACGAGGCGGCTCGGACGCCCGACGTGCCGCCCCTGCCTCACCACGACGCGGGCAGGAGGCGCGATCAGGTCGAGCGCGCGGAGGTAGCCGCCCAGCGACGCGGCCGCCGACCCCGTCGCCGGGTCCTCGGTGAGGGAGCCGACGGGGAACAGGTTGCGTGCCTCGACCACGGTCGCCCCGGACTCGTCGACACCCTGGGCGTGGATCACCGTGATCGTGCCCGCCCAGCCCTGTTCGTCCATGAGGGCCCGCACGGCGACCGGGTCGAACCCGAAGGCGTCGAAGACCCGCTGGTCGCGGACGGCCACCACGGGGTGCCGGTTGCCCGCGAAGGACTCCCGCAGCGGACGACGCTCGTCGAGATCGGCGTGCGTGAGGCCGAGCAGCGCCAGCAACCGGTCGGCGACGGTCGGGTCCAGGTCGCGCACGACGGGGTCGACGCTCGTGAACGACGCCGTCACCGGGCCCGCGACAGCGTCGGCGCCCCCACGCGAGGTCTCGATCACGACCGGCCCGACCGCCGTCTCGAGCGTGAACGCTCCGACCCCGCGACGCTCGGCCAGGGCGACGGCGGTGGCGATCGTCGCGTGGCCGCAGAACGGGACCTCGGCCCCGGGCGAGAAGTAGCGCACGGCCACGTGCCGGTCGTCGCCGGCGCGGGACGGATCGACCACGAACGCCGTCTCGGCGTACCCCACCTCGGCGGCGATCCGCCGCATGTCGGCGGCCGAGAGGGCCGACGCGTCGGGCACGACGCCGGCCGGGTTGCCGCCGCCCGGTCCGTCGGCGAAGGCCGTGAGGTGCAGCACCTCGACGGTCGGGGCGGACGGCGAGGGAGCGGCGGGGCCGGCGGGAGGCGAGGGTCTGCGGTCGGTCACGACGCCACTGTGCCGCACCGCGCCTCCTCGTCGCCAGCGCCACCTCGGGCCGGGTGGCCCGCCCGGCCTTCGAGACCGTGCCGGACCGTGTCGGACCCCGAGCCGCCTCACACGACCCGACCGGCCTCGAGCCGCACCACGCGGTGCGCGGCGTCGAGCAGCAACGGATCGTGCGAGACCGCGAGCACCCCCGTGCCCCGGGCCGCCTCGTCGAGCAGCGTGGCCCGGATGCGGTCGGCGCTGTCGGCGTCGAGCCCGGTCGTGGGTTCGTCGAGCAGCAGCAGGTCGGCCCCGCGCGCGAGTCCGTGGGCCAGGAGCGCACGCTGCCGCTGGCCACCCGAGAGCGCGGCGAAGGGTCGGGGCGCCAGGTCGGCGACGTGCAGGCGCTCGAGCGCCTCGTCGACGGCGGCGCGGGCTCGACGGTCGAGGGGACGCCACCGGCCCACGCGACCCCAGGCACCGACCGTCACGACGTCGCGCACGGTGACCGGGAGCCCGTCCGGGATCGACGTGCGCTGCGGGACGAAGGCGATCGTCGACGTCGTCGAGCGCGTGCCCGACGACGGTTCGCGGACGCCCGCGACGACCTCGAGCAGCGTCGACTTGCCGGCGCCGTTGGGGCCCGCGACCACCGTCAGGGCACCGCCGCGCACGTCGAGGTCGACGTCGGCCAGGGCCACCCGGTCACCGAACGTGCACCCCACCCCGAGGAGGCGCGCCAGGGACGAGGGAGCGGCGGCGGTGGTCGTCGTCATGCCGTCAGCCTAGTTGATAAGCGTTCTCATTCTCAGCTACGGTCGTGTCTCGTGCCCTTCCTCTCCACCGCCGTCCTCGAGCCGTTCTCGCTCGACTTCGTCCAGCGCGCCCTCGTCGGCGGCGGCCTCGTCGCGATCCTCTGCGGCGTCGTCGGCACCTGGGTCGTGGTCCGCGGCATGGCCTTCCTCGGCGAGGCGCTCGCGCACGGCATGCTGCCCGGCGTCGCCCTCGCGACCGTGATCGGTGCGCCCGTCCTCGTCGGCGGGGCGCTCAGCGCCGTCGTGATGAGCCTCGGCGTGGCGGCGCTGCAACGACGCGGTCGCCTGTCGTACGACACGAGCATCGGCCTCCTCTTCGTCGCGATGCTCGCCCTCGGCGTCGTCGTCATCTCGCACTCGGGCAGCTTCGCCACCGACGCCACGTCGATCCTGTTCGGCGACGTCCTCGCGATCACGACGGCGGACCTCGGCCTGCTCGCCGGCGCGACGACCGTCGGCGTCGGCCTCGCGGCCGCCTTCCACCGCCCCCTGCTGGCCCTCGCCCTCGACCCGCGACTGGCCGCCGTGCTGGGGCTCGGTCCGCGCTCGGCCCAGGCCGTGCTCGTGGGCCTGGTCACGCTCGCCGTCGTCGCCTCGTACCAGGCCGTCGGGTCGTTGCTCGTCGTCGGACTGCTGCTCGCACCCGCCGTCGCCGCGGGCCACTGGACGACGCGCCTGCCCACGCGGATGGTCCTCGCCTCGGCCGTCGGCGTGCTCGCCGTCGCCGTCGGCCTGCTCGTCTCGTGGCACGCCGCGACGGCCGCCGGCGCCTCGATCGCGGCGACGGCCATCGCGTTCGCCGGCCTCTCGGGGGCCGGCCACGCCGCCCTCGGCCGCCGGCGGGCACGACGGGTCGACACCGCCGCCCCGGGTCGCACGGGCACGGCGCCCGTCGCGACCCCCGCCTCCTGACCCGCCCGCACGACCCCACGTCCGCACTCCCCCTCCCTTCTCCCCGACCCACCCCACGCCCACCCGGAAGGACCGCATGCGATCCCCCCTCCTCACGACCTGCCTGCTCGGCACGCTCGCCCTCGGGCTGACCGCCTGCTCGACCGACACCTCGCCGGGCGGCGACCCCGCCGCCGGGACGACGGCCGACGAGGCCGGCACCAGCGGCGAGGGCCACGGCGCCGTCGCCGGTGCCGAGGAACTCGCCGAGCCCCGTCTCGGCCTCACCACGATCGACCCGTCGGGCACGGTCGCCCACCTCGACCTGCTCGACGAGGGCGTCGTCGAGCTCGGGTCGGTCGATGCCCCGACCGCCGTGGAGACCGACGGGCGGTACCTGTTCGCCGAGACCACCGGCGGCCTCGAGGTCGTCGACAGCGGGGTCTGGACGTGGGACCACGGGGACCACTTCCACTACTACCGGGCCGACCCGCGCCTCCTCGGCACCGTCGAGGGCGACGGCGCGGCGACCGTCGCGACCACGAACCTGTCGACCTCGGGTTCGACCGGCGTGCACTTCGCCGGCTCGGGCGACGCCGTGCTGCTCGACACCGAGGCGCTGTCGCGGGGCGAGCTGCGGGAGCGGTTCCGCCTCGACGGCGAACCGGGCACCGGCATGGTCGTCCCCGTGGGCTCGTACGCCCTGGTGACCGAGGGGCGCGGCGAGGCGACGACGCTCGTCGGACGCACCGCCGACGGTGACGAGACGGGCCTGCGCGAGGCCTGCCCGGACGCCTCGGGCACGATCACGACCCGCGTCGGAGCGGTCGTCGGCTGCTCGGACGGCGCCTTGCTCGCGACCGTCGCCGACGACGAGCTCGTCGTCGAACGCATCCCCTACCCGGCCGGCTCGACCCCGTCGTCGGGCGGCACGGCGGCCCCGGCCACCGCGTTCGACAACCGGGAGGGGCGACCCACCGTGGCCGGGCTCGCCGGCTCCGAGGGGGTCTGGCTGCTCGACACCCGGGCCCGGGCCTGGACGCTGCTGCCGGCACCGACCCCGCTGGTCACGGTGACCGCCGTGGACGACGCCGACCAGCGCCTCCTCGCCCTCGCCCAGGACGGCCGCGTGCTCGTCCTCGACGGCACCACCGGCCAGGTCGTCGCCGAGACCGCGCCGCTCGTCGCGGACTCGCTCGCCGCGGGCCGGACGCCGACGCTCATCGCCGACCAGCAGCGCGCGTACCTCTCGGCCCCGGTCGAGGGGCGGCTGTACGAGATCGACGCCGCCGACGGCGCGCGGATCGCCCGCAGCTTCGAGACGGCGGGCGAGCCGGCCTTCGTCGCGGAGACGGGTCGATGAGGGCGCCGTCGACGGCCCGCCGCCGGGCCGGGCTCGTCACCGGCAGCCGCAGCACCGCCGTCCGCGTCGCCGCTGTCGCCGTCGCGGCCGCGCTGGCCCTGACCGGCTGCGCACCCGCCGACGACGACCGTCCGGTCGTGTTCGTGTCGACGAACATCCTCGGCGACGTCGTCGACGAACTGGTCGGCGACCAGGCCGAGGTCGTCACCCTGATGAAGCCGGACGCCGACCCGCACTCGTTCGAGATCTCGGCGCAGCAGGCGGCACGGATGCGGGCGGCCGACCTCGTCGTCTCGAACGGCCTCGGCCTCGAGGAGGGGCTGCAGCAGCACCTCGACGCGGCGGTCGACTCCGGCGTGGCCTCGTTCGTCGCCGCGGACGCGATCGACGTCCTCGACTACCGCGACGGGGACGCCGCCGGCACCCCCGACCCGCACTTCTGGACCGACCCGGGCCGCATGCTCGACGTCGTCGACGCCCTCGGGCCGGTGCTTGCCGAGGTCGACGGCGTCGACGCCGCGGGGCTCACCGCGCGCACCACCGACTACCGGGCCGAGCTCGAGCGACTCGACGCCGACATGGTCGACGCCTTCGCCGCGATCCCCGCCGAACGGCGCGCACTCGTGACGAACCACCACGTCTTCGGCTACCTCGCCGACCGGTTCGACTTCGACGTCGTCGGGGCCGTGATCCCCGGCGGCACGACGCTCGCGGCGCCGTCGGCGTCCGACCTCGCCGACCTGGTCGACGCCGTCGAGACGACGGGCGTCCCCACCGTGTTCGCCGAGTCGTCCTCGCCCGACCGGCTCGTGCAGGCCTTGGCGAGCGAGGCGGACGTCCACGTCGACGTCGTCGAACTGTTCACCGAGTCGCTCACCGCGGCCGACGGCGACGCCCCCGACTACCTGACCATGATGCGCGTCGACACCGAGCGCATCGCCACCGGACTCTCCCCGTGAGCGTCCGACCACCAGAAAGAGGAACACCCATGCGCACCACCCACCTGCGACGGACCGGCGGCACGCTGCTCGCCCTCGGCGTCGCCGCGACCCTCGTCGCCTGCTCGACCGGCGGACCCGGCTCCGCGTCCGACGCGACGGGCGGCGCCGACGCGACCGGCGCCTCCTCGTCCGGCCCCCGCCTCGCCGTCTCGTCCGAGGGCCGCGTCACCGTGCTCGACGGCGAGACCCTCGAGACCGTCGGCGCGTTCGACTCCGAGGAGTTCACCCGCCTCAACCCGGCCGGCGACGGCCGACACGTCATGGTCACGACGAGCGGCGGGTTCCAGGTGCTCGACACCGCGGCCGGCAGCTCGTCCGAGCCCGCCCTGACCGACCTCGTGTTCGACGCCGACACCGCGGGCCACGTCGTCCGGCACGGCGGCAAGACGATCCTCTACGCCGACGGCACGAGCGACACCACGGTGTTCGAGTCCGCCGACCTGACCGACGCCGTCACCGACGGCGAGCTGCCCGTGGTCGAGACGATCGAGGGCGTCGAGGCCCACCACGGCGTCTCGGTCGTGCTCGAGGACGGCACCTTCCTCACGACGGTCGGCGACTCCGACGGCCGCACGGGCATCGAGGTGCGCGACGCCGACGGTGCGGTCGTCGCGCAGAGCGACGAGTGCCCGGGCGTCCACGGCGAGGGCACCGCGGCCGACGAGGCCGTCGTCCTCGGCTGCGAGGACGGGGCGCTCGTCTACCACGACGGCACGATCACCAAGCTCGCCTCGCCCTCGCAGCCCTACGGCCGCATGGGCAACGCGTACGTCAGCGAGACCAGCCCGCTCGTCGTCGGCGACCACAAGGACGACCCCGACGCCGAGGGCTACCTGCTGCACGCGGTCACCCTGATCGACACGGCCGCCGACACCCTCGACGTCGTCGACCTGCCCGAGGGCGTCGAGTACACCTTCCGGGGCGTCGCCCGCGGCCCGGGCGACCTCGCGTACCTGATCGGCACCGACGGCGCCGTGCACGTGCTCGACCCCGCGACCGGCGAGCTCACGGCGTCGTGGCCCGTGATCGGCGCCTGGGAGGGCCCGGCCGAGTGGCAGGACGCCCACCCCGCGATCGTCGTCGCGGGTGACGTCGGCTACGTCACCGAGCCGGCGACGGACAGCGTGCACGCGGTCGACCTGACCACGGGCGAGGTGCTGTCGTCGCGAGAGCTCGACGTCACGCCCAACGAGGTCGCGGTGGCCACGGCCGACTGACGCGACCACCCCAGGGACGAGGAGGCGCGGTGCGAGGGCACCGCGCCTCCTTCGTGGTCGGGGGCTGCGCACGGCTCGTCCGGCCGGCCCGGCGCGCTCGGCCGCCCCCACCCCGCCGGCCCGCCCGCCCGCCGGGCGCCGACCCGTCCTCTGGGGGCACCTCGGCCCCCGTCCCCGCGTCCCGCGGCACCGAAGACCGGGAGAGTCCGACGAATTCGTGACGTTTCGCCCTCGGGCCACGTCTCCATCGTGTGCCGCCCACGGCGGCGCCGCAGGACCACGGATCGAGAGGACCCCATGCCGAGCTTCTACGTCAGCGCGCCCGACGGAGAACCGGAACCCACCGGCGGGGTCTCCGCGCACCCCGTCGACCTCACGGGCGGCGGCGACGACGGGGGCGGGTCGACCTACCGGCGCGTCCAGGACGGCGGCACCGACCTCCGCGAGGCGACCCGCCGCCTCGAGACGCACTACCGGGGCCGACGATTCCGGTCCCAGTCGGGGGGCAGCCCGTTCGAGTACTCGTACGTGCTCGCCGGCGACGACCGCCTCGTCATGCAGACCTCGTCGTTCAGTGCACCGATGCAGGGCGAGATCCCCTTCCCGGGGCAGTACATCGTCGCGTGGAACCGCAGCGGACGCACCACCCTGCACCAGCGCGGCCACACGTTCACGAGCGAGGGCTCCACGCCGTTCCTCATGCCGGCCGAGGAGGCCTTCTCGTTCGAGTCGACCCCGCGGAGGAACGGCATGGTGCAGGTCGGCAGCGACTTCCTCGAACGGACCGCCGCCGAGCGCCACGGCGGGCCGTCACAGCGCGTCGTGTTCGACTACGCGGTCACCCCGCGCCCCGAGGCGGTCGCGGCCTGGCGGACCGCCGTCGGGTCGAGCGCCGCGGCCGTCGTGGCCGAGCAGGCGTCACCGCTCGTGCGGCTCGAGGCCCAGCTCACCCTCGCCCGGGCCATGCTCGACCTGTTCCCGTGGCGCGCCGTCGACGTGCCCGTCGGCCTGCGCACACAGGAGGCCGCCCGCGTCCGACACGCGGTCGAGTACATCCACGCCCACGCGGCCGAGCCGCTCACCCCGGCCGACATCGCCGAGGCGTCGGGCATGCACACCCGCACCCTGCAGACGTCGATGAAGGAACACCTCGGCACGTCACCGGCGGCGTACCTGCGCCAGGTGCGCCTCGACCGCGTCCACGACGAACTGCTCGCGGCGGCACCGAACGAGACCCGCGTCTCGGACGTCGCCCGACGCTGGGGCTTCGGCAACTTCGGCCGGTTCGCGGGGTCGTACGCCGCGCGCTTCGACGAGTACCCCCGCGACACGCTCGCCCGCTAGCGACGCCCCGGCCCCGCGCTGCCCCGCCCCGCCCCGCCCCGCCCCGCCCCGAGGAGGCGGTTGGTCGAGTGGGCAGAAATCGTCCTTCCCGCTTGCACGAAGGACGTTTTCTGCCCACTCGATCGTCAGGCGCCCTGCTGCTGGGCGTAGGCCTCGGGGCCCTGTTCAGCCGCCGACGGGTCCATCCAGCCGAACTCGAGGATGTTGCCGTCCGGGTCGGTCAGCTGGCGCTGGTACATGAAGCCGTAGTCCGTCGCGGGGCGCGCCTCCGTGCCTCCGGCGCCGAGGCCGGCCGTGACCGTCGTGTCGACCTCGTCGCGCGAGTCGAGCATGACGGCGGTGGCGACCGAGGGGGCCGTGGTCGGATCGCCGATGGGCAGGTCGGTGAAGGTCTGGAAGAACTCGCGCCTGAGGATCATGAACGCGCTGTGGTCCTCCTCCACGATCACGCATGCGGCGTTCTCGTCCGTGAAGAGCGGGTTGATGGTGAACCCGAGGGCCGTGTAGAACGACTTCGCCCGGTCGAGGTCGGTCACGGGCAGGTTGACGAACATCATGGCCACGGTGTTCTCCTTCGAACGGTCCACGGGTGGTGACGCTCAGCGTGGCCCCGCCCGTGTCGGCCGTCAAGACCTCGGCGGCAGCTCAGAAGTCGAGCAGGCGCACCGTGACGCCCACGGTGTCGCCGACGCCGAGGCCCTCGGCGTCGCGCACGGCGCGCTTCACGGGCAGGGCGTAGGCGTTCTCGTCGCCGAGGGGGAAGACCGACGTGGTGAACGTCGACGAGCCGACCCGCGCCTCCACCCGGACGGAACCCCAGCCGCGCAGCAGGTCGCCGGCCACCATCAGGACGTGGTCCTCGACCTCGGGCGGCAGGCTGACGAACGTGTAGAAGGCTCGCCGACTCTCCCACCGCCACAGGTCGGCGTCGAACGTGAACTGCATCTCGACCCCTCCTCCCGCCGCGAGCCGTCCTCCGAACCTAGTGCCGGTGCCCCGGCCCGGCCCCCGGCCCGCTCCACACCGGGAACGGGTCGACGAAGTCGCGCCAGCCCGCCGGGTCGCCCAGCAGCTCGTCGTCGGTCAGGAGGCACGTGTCGAGCTCTCGACGGATCGTCGCGACGTCGAGGTCGAGACCGAAGAAGGCGATCTGCTGCCCGTGCGGCGAGTCGGGGTGCCACGACGGGCTCGAGGTCGGGTCGAGGCTCAGCATCTGCCCGACGCTCGACCACGAGCCGACGCGGTCGCTGCGGGTCGCGAACTGGGTGAAACCGCGCGAACGCAGCACCGTGCCGACGGCGCCCGGGGCGAAGGTGTGCTCGACCGCGACGGCGAGGCGCCCCGGGTGGAACGGACGCTCGTCCCGGTAGGCGTACGTCGTGACCACGCCGTCGTGGTCGAGGTCGGGGGTGTGCTCCGAGAGGGCCTGCATTTAGCCGGCGGCGCCGCCGAGCTGCGCCGCGCCTCCCGGGCTCTCGAGGGTCTCGCGTCGCACGGCGTCGACGCCGGCGACGCGGCTCTCCGGCGCCAGTCGCGCGAGCAGCCGGCGGATCGTCCGCAGGTCGCGCGGGGACACCCCGGCCGTGTCGACCAGGACGATCACGGTCGCGTACTCGACGAGGTCGACGACGTGCTCGGCGGCGAGGAACCGGTCGTCGACCCCGCCGAGCACGAGGTCGACCAGCTCGACCGCGCTGACGACCGAGACGACGTGCTGCAGCAGCGACCGACCCGAGGGCCGCCCCAGGGACGAGTCGAGCAGCGAGCCGAGCAGCAGGCCGGTGGCCCGACTCGGGGTGCCGGCAGCGAGCGTGGCCACGACGTCGACCGGGTGCCCGTCGTGGGCGAGGTCGAGCGCGAGCCGGTGCACGGCGTCGGCGGCGTCGTGCGCGTCCGGACCCGCGACCAGCCGGTGGCTCGTCGATCCGAGCAGCCCGTCGGCCACCCGGTCCACCGCCGACGGGCTCTGGCCCGTCACGAGGACGACGCCCCGGTGGCGTGGGGACGAGGAGGCGCGGGTCGGTTCGGTCATGCCCCCACGCTAGGTGATAATGGTTCTCACTAACAACCGACACCACCCCATCGACACCAGGAGGCAACCGTGAAGGTCCGCAACTCGCTCAAGGCGCTCAAGAAGATCCCCGGTTCGCAGGTCGTCCGCCGCCGCGGTCGGGTCTACGTCATCAACAAGAAGGACCCGCGGTGGAACACGCGCCAGGGGTGACGGCGTCTGGCAAGATCTCCTGATGCCTGCCGACCGGACCCCCCGCCGCCCCGACGTCACGACCACCGAGCTCGTGGGCGGTGCCGAGGCCGTCCACGTCTCGTTGCACGAGTACGACGAGCGCTGGCCGGCCGAGTTCGCCGAGCACCGACGCCGCATCGTCGAGGCCCTGGCGCCGTCGGGCATCGCCGTCGACGTCGAGCACATCGGCTCGACGTCGGTGCCGGGCCTCGCGGCGAAGCCGATCGTCGACGTCGTGGTCGCGGTGCCCGACATCACCGCGGAAGAGGACTACCTCGACCCGTTGCTCGCCGCGGGCTACGAGCTGCGGGTGCGCGAGCCGGGGCACCGACTCGTGCGGACGCCGGAGCGCAGCGTCCACGTGCACGTCTACGAGCAGGGTGCCGACGCGATCGCCGGGTACCTGCTGCTGCGGGACCACCTGCGCACCGACGCCGCCGACCGCGAGCTCTACGCCGGCGTCAAGCGGGACCTGCTCGACCGCCGCTGGGACGACATGAACGACTACGCCGACGCCAAGACCGAGGTCGTCACGGCCATCACGGCGCGGGCTCGCGCCGCCCGCGACGCAGCCCGGGACGCAGCCCGCGAGGGCTGACCCGAGCGGGCACGGCCTCAGCCGGCCGAGGTCGCCGCCATCGACTGCAGCCCGGTGACGCGCAGCAGGTCGAGTCGCGCCTCGTCGTCGGACCCCGGCGCGACCGTGTAGACGACGATCCTCAGGTCGCCGGGCGCGGTCAGCACGTCGCAGTCGATCGCGATCGGCCCGACCGGGGTGCCCGTCACCGTCTTGCGACTGGCCCGGTGCTCGGCGACCTTGGCCTCGGCCCAGCGGCGTGCGAACTCGGGCGACGTCTCGAGCAGGCGCGACACGAGGTAGCGGAGCGAGGGGTCCGACGGATAGCGCCCCACCGCCGCCCGCAGGTCGGCGGCGAGGTCGCTCGCGAAGTCCTCCTCGTGCCGGGCGTCGAACTCGGTGCCCTCGTGGCCCGACGTGAAGTGACGCCAGACGAGGTTGCGCTCGAGCCCGACCAGGCGCGACGGGTCACCGTTCACCGCGGCCCAGAGGGGGTTCCAGAGCAGGATGTCGTGGGTCGCCGAGAAGACGGCCAGCGGCACGTCCCCGAGCCGGTCGACGATGCGCTGCACGCCGGGCCCCACGTGGCGCGGGACGATCCCGGCCGACGGAGGCGCGGCGCCGGCCGAGCGGTAGAGGTGGTCGCGTTCGTCGTCGCTCAGGCGCAGGGCGACCGCCAGGGCGCGGAGCATCTGCGGGGACGGGTTGGTCGCCCGACCCTGCTCGAGGCGGACGACGTAGTCGACGCTCACCCCGGCGAGCGCCGCCAGCTCTTCGCGGCGGAGACCCGTCGTGCGGCGCCCCGCCCCCGCGGGCAGCCCCACGTCGGCCGGGCCGACCCGGTCACGCCACGACCGCAACACGTCCGCGAACTCGCTCATGCCCCTCATCCTCCCCCGGCCCGCGCGCCCGAGGGTGGTACCGGCAGTCCTCCCGTCGTGCGGGGCCTGGGTGCCGAGGCGGGGCTGGGCGCAGCATGGACCCATGACCACCACACTCATCACCGGGGCCAACAAGAGCCTCGGACTCGAGACCGCCCGCCGCCTGCTCGAGGCGGGCCACACCGTGTACGCCGGCATGCGCGACCTCGACTCGGGCGACGCCGTCCGGGCCCTGGGCGCCCACGCCGTGCAGCTCGACGTCACCGACCAGGCCGGCGTCGACGCGGCGCTCGCCTCCCTGCCCGAGCTCGACGTCCTCGTCAACAACGCGGGCGTCCTCGGGTCGTCGTTCGGCGTCGACGACCTCACCCCCGAGACGATGCAGGAGGTGCTCGACGTCAACGTCGTCGGGCTCGTCCGCGTCACCCAGGCCGCGATGCCCCTGCTGCGCCGCTCCGACCGTCCCGTGATCGTCAACGTCGCGTCGGGTGTCGGCTGGCCGCGCTGGCTGAGCACCGAGGGCCACGACGAGTACCCCGTCGCCGCGGTGCCCTACGCGTCCTCGAAGGCGGCCGTGATCGCCCTGACCGTGCAGTACGCCAAGAACCTGCCGACCTTCCGCGTGAACGTCAGCGACCCCGGCTACACCGCCACCGACTTCAACGGGCACGGCGGCCACCAGACGGTGACCGAGGGCACGGACGCCACCGTCGCCCTCGCCCTGCTCGGGCCCGACGGCCCGACCGGCGAGTTCCACGACCGCCGGGGCCGCATCGACTACTGAGCGGCGACCGCAGGAGGCGCGGTGCGAGTCCTCGGGACCGACACCGCGCCTCCTGCGCACGGAAGGACTAGACACGTCCTCGTGCCCTCACCGCTCCTCCTCGCCTCTCTCGCCGGCCTGCTCTCGGGCCTCTCCCTGGTCGTCGGGGCGGCGGTGTCGTGGTTCGTCAGGGTGCCCCGCGAGGTGGTCGCCCTCGTCATGGCGTTCGGCGCCGGCGTCCTGATCTCCGCACTCTCGTTCGACCTCGTCGACGAGGCCACGAGCAGCGGCGGGCTGCTCCCGACCCTCGGCGGGTTCCTCGCGGGCGCCATCGTCTACGTCGTCCTGGACCAGCTGCTCGAGCACGGCGGGTTCCGGCGCAAGCACCACCGTCGCGGGTCGGCCGGCTCGGGCACCGGCCTGGGCATCGCCCTCGGCGCCCTGCTCGACGGCGTCCCCGAGACCGCGGTGCAGGGCGTCAGCCTGACGGGCGGCGGGTCCCTCAGCATCGCCGTGCTGGTGGCCGTGGTGATCTCAAACTTCCCCGAGGGCATGTCGAGCACGGCCGACCTCAAGTCGTCGGGCCGGTCGGCCAGGTACGTCTTCGGCCTCTGGTCGGGCATCGCCGTGGTGTGCGCGCTGTCCGCGCTCGGCGGGTACGCCCTGCTGGGCGGGGTGCCCGAGGGCGGGCAGTCGTTCGTCATGGCGTTCGCCGCCGGGGCGATCCTCGCGATGATCTGCGACACGATGATCCCCGAGGCCTTCCGCAAGACGCAGACGCTCACGGGACTCGTGACGGTGCTGGGCTTCGTCGCGAGCTACGTCGTGCACCAGGTCGCCTGAGCGGGTCGCCCGAGCGGGTCGTCGCGCCCCGAACTGGGTCATCCGTTCTGCGCAACGGTGCCGACGACGGGGGCGATGCTCGGTACCCTGCTGTCGTGAGCCCCGACCTTCCCGCCACTCCGGAGAACCACCCGGAGTCCGTCCGGCGCCTCGCCGCGACGCTGCAGACCCTGGACGAGGCCCACCGCCGCTACCGACTCCACGCCGCGAAGGTCTTCGGGATGGGCCACACCGAGCTGGCGGCCCTGCTCGCCGTCGCCGACGCCCCGGGGCTCACCCCGGGAGCACTCGCCCAACAGCTGCTGCTGAGCACGGGGGCGACGACGGCCGTGGTCGACCGGCTCGAGAAGTCGGGGCAGGTCACGCGCAGCCGCCACCCGGGCGACCGCCGCAGCCTCTTCCTCCACCTGACCACGCAGGGCGAGGACACCACGACCACCCTGCGCGAGGCGTACCAGTACGTCCTCTCGACCACGGGCACGGACGAGACGATCGCCGAGGCCCTCCCCCAGCTCGACAGCATCGCCGCCGCGCTCGACGCCGCCGCCCGCGAATCCGCGTCCTGACCCGGGCCGACCGGTGCCGGACTCGTGCGCCCGCTCTCGCCGCGCCTCCTCGCCCGCTCGCGCCGCGCGTCCTCGCCCGCTCTCGCTGCGCCTCCTCGCCCGCTCTCGCTGCGCCTCCTCGCCCGGGTCGCACCGCGTACTGAGCGTCGCGCCGCCGATTTGCCCGGTGCGACGTCCAGTCGGCGGTGCCGCACCTCCTCGCCCGCTCTCGCCGCACCTCCTCGCCCGCTCTCGCCGCACCTCCTCGCCCGCTCTCGCCGCGCCTCCTCGCCCGCTCTCGCCGCACCTCCTCGCCCGCTCTCGCCGCGCCTCCTCGCGCCGCGCCTCCTCGCCCGTGTCGCACCGCGAACTGAGCGTCGCACCGCCCATTTCGGCGGTGCGACGTCCAGTCGGCGGTGCGACGTCCAGTCGGCGGTGCCGCACCGCCCCTGACGATGCGACGCCCCGCAGTCGAGGTCGAGGTCGCACTACCGTCGCGTCATCGCACCACCGAGTTGCGTGGTGCGACGACACGACGGTGGTGCGACTCCGATTCCGACCCCGACCCCGACCCCGGCCGCGAGCCACGAGCCACGACTCCTAGGCTGCGGGGCATGACATCCGACGTCGGGGAGCGCTACGCCGCGCGGGCCCGCGAGTACGTCGACCACCTCGGCTCGATGTCGTCGGTGCACCCCGCCGACGAGCGCCTGGTCACGTCCTGGGCGACGACGGTCGAGGGCCCCGTGCTCGACGCGGGCTGCGGGCCGGGCCACTGGTCTGGGCACCTCGCCGCGCGGGGCGTCCGCGTGCGTGGTCTCGACCGGGTCCCGGCCTTCGTCGAGCACGCGCGCCGCACCCACCCGGACGTCTCGTTCGGCCTGGGCGACGTGGACGCCCTGCCGTACGAGCCCGACGAGTTCGCGGGAGTCCTCGCCTGGTACTCGCTGATCCACCACGACCCGGGCAGCATCCGGCGCCCCCTCCGCGAGTTCGCCCGGGTGCTCCGGCCGGGCGGCGGGCTGCTCGTCGGGTTCTTCACCGGGTCGACCGTCGAACCGTTCGACCATGCGATCACGACCGCGTGGCGCTGGGCGTCCGACCTCCTCGCGGACGAGCTGCGCGCCTCCGGGTTCGACGTGCTCGAGACCCACACCCGCACGGGACCACCGTCCGGGCCGAGGCCCCACGGCGCGATCATCGCCCGTGTCGCTCAGGGTGTGACCGTCAGCCCAGCCCCTTGATGTGGGTCTCGATGGCCGTGAGGACGGCGCGATGCGCGTCGAACGAAGTCGCCCAATCGTCGACGAGCAGGCCGTGGTCGGCGCCGTCGACCGTGACGAGGCCCGCATGCGTCTCGAGCCCCCGCGCCGGCTGCCACATCGAGTCGGCCCCTCCGCCCACGGCGAGGTGTGACGAGGAGGCGCGGGTCAACGCATCGAGGACCACGGGCTCGGTGAGGACCGGCGTCAACCACACCCCTGCGACGCCGTGCTCGACGGCCCACGGCAACGCGAGGGTGCCGAACGACTTCGCGAGGACGAGGTCGACGCGACCGTCGACGGCCTCCGCGGCATCCTGCAGCCGCTCCTCGACGACGGGCCGCGAGTCGTCGGCCGTCAGATCTCGGGCATCCCACTCGACGGCCTCGACTCGCCAACCGAGCTGCCGCAGCATCAACGCAGGCCAGTAGAGCAGCGGCGCCTTGACCCCGTACCCGGTACCCGGGAGGAGCACCGCGACGGGACACGACGTTCCTGTCGACGGCCCGGACGAGGTGGGTGAGCTCATGGGCCGAGGCTAAGGCAGACGACCGATCGTGGTGATGCCAGCGTGTCCCCGTGTCGGGGTCGCACCACCGTCGGGTCGTCGAACCACGGGACACGGTGGTTCGACGACGCGTCGGCGGTGCGACGTCCCGTCGGCGGTGCGTCCCGTCGGCGGTGCGACTCCCGCGTGACCGGCCCGGGGCACGCCGGGTAGCATCGCGGCATGCCGGAGGGTGACAGCGTCCACCTGCTGGCCGCGCGCCTCCGTCCCTCGCTCGTCGGGCGGGTCGTCGTCGACGGCGAGCTGCGGTCGGGCGGCCGGGCGGGCGAGTCGCTCGCCGGTCGGCGCGTCGTCGAGGTCGACACCCACGGCAAGCACCTGCTGACCCGCTTCGACGACGCCACCACCCTGCACACGCACCTGCGCATGCAGGGGTCGTGGACGGTCACGCGCCCCGGCCGCGTCCTGCCGTCCCGGCTGCAGCGGCAGGTGCGGGTGCGTGCCCGGCTCGACGACGGCCACACCCTCTGGGGCGTCGACCTGCCCGTCGTCGACCTGGTGCCGACCCGGGACGAGCACGCGCTGGTCGGCCACCTGGGCCCCGACCCGCTGCGCCCCGACTGGGACCCCGAGGAGGCGCGACGTCGCCTGGCCGCACTCCCCGACGTCACGGTCCGTGCCGCGCTGCTCGACCAACGTCCGATGGCCGGCCTCGGCAACCTCTGGGTCAACGAGGTGGGGTACCTGCGTGGCCTGCACCCGGCCGCCCCGATCGGCGAGGTCGACCTGGTGAAGCTCGTCGACGTGGCCGCCCGCGCCCTGCGCTTCTCGGTCTCGACGCCCGGCGCCTACCAGGTCACGACGGGCCGGACGCGCCGGGGCGAGACGCACTGGGTCGTCGGCCGGGCCGGACGCCCGTGCCTGCGCTGCGGCACCCGCGTCGAGGCGCGCGACGACCCTCCCACGCCGGACGGCCGCACGCGGCGGGCCTGGTGGTGCCCGCGGTGCCAGCCCGCGGCGTGACGCGGGACGGTCGCGACGACGTTCCCTCAGGAGTGGGCCGCGGTCGGCTCAGCGCACGCTGACGAAGATCGGGTTCGCGTACAGCCAGGTGTCGGCCCACGGGTCGGCCGGGCTCATCGGGAACGGCTGGGGTGCCCGCGGGTCGACGTCGGCTCCGAGCGGGCCGACGCCGTGCACCCGGCCGTCGCTGCCGCGCAGGCGCACGTAGCCGTCCTCGGTGGCGGGCTCGAGCGGCACGACGACGCGGAACGGAGCGGCGGACCGGTCGGCGACGTCGAGCAGCTCGACGACCCGGGTGGCGGGCGCGCGCTGCTCGTCGCGGTCGGCCGCGGGTCCGGTGACGCGGCCACGGATCACGTCCAGGTGGGCGAGCCGCGGGATCGTGCCCCGTGAGGTGGGCGTCGTCGTGGGCACCACGTCGACCACGAGCTCGAGGGCGGTGCCGCGCGGGACGGTGAGGGTCCCGCCCAGGGTGGCCTGCGCCTCCTGCCCGCCGGTGGCCCGGAGCACGACGGAGAGCCCGGCGACCAGGTGCCCGTGGTCGACCCAGAGCCGACCGGCGCGGATCGCGTCGAGCAGCGCGGCGGACGACCGGTCGACGGCGCCGACGTGGTTCCGGCTGAACTCGCCCGGCCAGAAGTCGGCACCGTTCTGGGGCGTGGCCGTCGCGACCGGGTCGGGGCGGCGGCCGGCACGGTCGAAGTTGCCGAGCGTCGCGCCGGCCTCCCAGCCTGGCCCGGTCGGGAAGTCGCCGACGCGCGTGGCGTCGGACTCCTTGAGGTGGAGGTCGCTGTTCGAGGTGATCCACCAGCGCCGGCCCTCGCCGAGCAGCGAGTCCCACACGCCGCCGACGACGGCCGTCGTCCAGTCGAAGCCGCCGTGGGTCAGGTAGGCCTCGGCGGGGTAGCCGGCGAACGAGAACTCGCTGGGGGCGTTCTCGTACTCGCCCCGCCGCGAGCGCGCCGACGCGTTCGCGGCGACGGCACCCGCCTGGGCACCGGGGGCGCCCTCCATGCCGACGAACACCTCGGGGTCGGCGTCCTGCCAGGCCCGCAGCTCGCCGGGCGAGTCGATGCCGAGGCGGCTCGGGTGGTTCGCCAGGACGATCACGTCGTCGACGACGCCCGCGCTCTTCTGGGCGCCGAGCCAGGCGATCGCGTCGGTGGCGTGCACGAGCCACTCGGCGGCGTCGTCGGTGCCGGGGCGCGGCTTCTCCCAGCCGTTCAGCTTGCCGTCGTGGTCGAGCTCGAAGCGGCGCAGCACACGGGTCGTGGCGGGACCGGGTGCGACGAGCACGGTGGCGTGCTCGGCGCCGGGGATGTACCACTCGAGCCCCTGCAGCACGAGCAGGTCGGGCCGGGCAGCCCGCGCGGTCTCGATCTCGCGGGCGGCGTTGAACACCCCGCCGACGTTGGCGTGGCCCTTGTTGCTGTGCTCGGTGAAGGCGATGGCGTCGACCCCGAACCTCTGCGCCTGATCGAGGATCGTCGTCATGGGGTACTTCGCGTCGTGCGAGTAGACCGAGTGCACGTGGTGGTCGAAGACCAGCCACGAGACGGCGGCCGGATCGACGACGGCGGGCGCCGACGGCAGCGGCGCCGCCTGCGCGGGGTCCGCTCCCCGCAACCCCTGGGCCGTCGCCCCCACGGCGACCGTCGCGGCGACGGAGGCCCCGAGGAAGGTCCGGCGCGAGAGGCCCGATCCGGTCGGCGCGGACTGCTCGGGGCGGAGGTCGAGGGACATGGCTTCACTTTCGTCGGGCGGGCGTCCCGACCGTAGGGAGGGGGCCTGAACCGCAGGCCAACGGTCGGGGACGCGTGCGACACCGGGCGTTCACGAACCGTTCCCCCGGGTGCGCGACAGTCCTGGCGTCGCCGCGCGCTCCCCGCCGCGCAGTCCACGCACCCACCGAAGGTCCCGATGCTCCCCTCCGTCCCCGCCGTCCGTCGTCTCCCCTCGCGCGCCTCCGGACGGGGCCTGCTCGTCGCGGCGGCCCTCGCAGTCGGCGCGGTCGCCGGCCTGGCCGGCCTCGGTGTCGCCGTCGCCGCCCCGGCGCCCGCACCCGTCGACCCCGCGCCGCTCGTGCTGCGCGACGCCGCCGGCACCGCGATCGTGTCCGGCGACGCACGCGCCGATCCCTCGTTCGCCTCGGCGCTGCTCGCCGCGGGCTGCCCGGCCGACGCCGACGACGCCGCCCGGCTCTCGGTGACGTCGGGAGGCGCGACCGTCGTCACGTCCCCGAGCGTCGCGGTGACCGCGGGGCAGCCGGTCGAGGTGCCGATGGCCATCTCGTTCGAGGAGGTGGTCGCCGCCGGCGTCGAGGAGGGCGGAGCGACGCTCTCGCTGGAGTGCCTCGTCGTCGAGTCCGGCATCCCGTCGACGGTCGTCGTCGCGGCGACGCTGCCCGTGACCTTCGCCGCGGGGACCTGGTCGGTGCCCGGCGCCGAGGTCGACCCGGCTCCGCCGACGGACGACCCGACCGCGCTGCCGACCGACCCCGGCACGGCCCCCTCCCCCGCACCCACGGACGGGGCCGGGGCCGGGGCCGGGGCCGGGACGGGCTCGACGCCGCGACCCTCGGCCACGGCCCGGCCCTCCGCCGACGGAGCCCTCGCCTTCACGGGCGGTCAGGTCGCCGGGGTCGGCGCTCTCGCCGCGGGGCTGCTCGCGGCGGGCACCGCCCTCGTGCTGCGGCGACGGCGGACCACGCCCGTCGCCGGGCCGCCCGCGGAGTAGGGCTACGGCGCGCTCGGCGCCTGCTCGTCCGCGGCGACGTCCTTCTGCACGGCGAACTGCGTGCGGTGCAGTTCTTCGTAGCGGCCGGCCGCGGCCAGCAGTTCCTCGTGGGTGCCGCGCTCTACGATCGAGCCGTCCTCGACCACGAGGATCTGGTCCGCGCTGCGGATGGTGGACAGGCGGTGCGCGATGACGAGGGCGGTCCGCCCCTCGAGCGCCTCGCTGAGGGCCGCCTGCACGGCGGCCTCGGACGTCGAGTCGAGAGCCGCGGTCGCCTCGTCGAGGATGACGACGCGGGGCTGCGCCAGCAGGAGGCGCGCGATGGTCATGCGCTGACGCTCGCCTCCCGAGAGCCGGTAGCCGCGCTCCCCCACCATCGTGTCGAGCTGGTCCGGCAGCGACCGGATGAGGGGCTCGAGCCGCGCGCGGCGGACGGCGTCCCACACCTCGTCGTCGGTCGCGTCCGGCCTCGCGAGGCGCAGGTTGCTGAGGATCGTCTCGTGGAACAGGTGGCCGTCCTGGGTCACCATGCCCAGCGTGTGGCGCATCGAGGCGAAGGTCACGTCACGGACGTCCGTCCCCGCGAGGCGCACGGCGCCGCCGTCGACGTCGTACAGACGCGACATCAGCTGCGCGATCGTGGACTTCCCGGCACCCGACGTGCCCACGAGCGCGACGGTCTGCCCGGGCTCGATCCGGAAGGACACGCCGTGCAGCACCTCCTCGCCACCGCGGGTGTCGAGGGTGGAGACCTCCTCGAGGGAGGCGAGGGACACCTTGTCGGCGGACGGGTACGCGAAGCGGACGTCGTCGAACTCCACGCTCACCGGGCCCTCGGGGACGGAGGCGGCGGTGGGCTTCTCCTGGATCAGCGGTTCGAGGTCCAACACCTCGAAGACGCGCTCGAAGCTCACCACCGCGCTCATGATCTCGACCCGCGCGTTCGCGAGGCCGGTCAGCGGCACGTACAGGCGCGTGAGGAGGAGGGCCAGGGTGACGACCTCCCCGGTGTCGAGCTGGCCGGCGAGCGCGAGGGCGCCGCCCAGTCCGTACACGAGCGCGAGGGCGAGGGCGGATACGAGCGTCAGCGCGGTGACGAAGACGAACTGCAGCAGCGCGGTCCGGACCCCGATGTCGCGGACCCGGGCGGCACGGACGCGGAACTCCTCCGCCTCCTCGTCGGGACGGCCGAACAGCTTGACGAGGGTGGCCCCGGGCGCGGAGAAGCGCTCGGTCATCTGCGTGCTCATCGCGGAGTTGTGGTCGGCGGCCTCGCGGCGCAGCGCGGCCAGGCGGCTGCCCATGCGCCGCGCGGGGACCAGGAAGATCGGCAGCATGACCACGGCGAGGACCGTCACGAGCCAGGACGTGCTGAGCATCACGATCAGCGTGAGGACCAGCGCCACGACGTTCGTGACGACGCCCGACAGGGTGCCGCTGAAGGCCTGTTGGGCGCCGATCACGTCGTTGTTGAGGCGGCTCACGAGGGCGCCCGTCCGGGTGCGGGTGAAGAACGCGATCGGCATCTTCTGCACGTGGTCGAAGACGGCGGTGCGGAGGTCGAGGATCACGCCCTCGCCGATCCGGGCCGAGAACCAGCGCGTCACGAGCGAGACGCCGGCGTCGGCCAGTGCCACGACGGCGATGAGGACGGCGAGCCGCACGATGGACGCGAGTTCGCCCCGCGCGACGATGACGTCGACCACCCGGCCGGCCAGCACGGGCGTCGCGACCGCGAGGACGGCCCCCACCACGGACAGGGCGATGAAGACGACGAGCTTCGACCGGTAGGGCACCGCGAACGTCATGATCCGCCGGACGGACGCGCGCGAGATGCCGTGCCCGCCGTCCCGTGCGGACGAGATCTTGTAGAGCGAGCTCCAGGCCGCGCCTTCCATGCTCATGGTGGTTCCTTCCGTGGGGGCCTGGCCCAATGTAGACGGCGGATCGCCCCGGGCTCGCAGCAGCCGTGCCCGGGCCGGTCCGACGTTGCCCGGGACGGTCGGCAGGAATCCTCGCCGAGGCCGGGCGATGCACGAGGATCGACGTCATGGACACGGACACCCTGGCGTCGACCCCCCGGCTGACCCTCCGCCTGCATCGCGAGGACGATCTGGAGCGACTCCTCGCGATCCACTCACGACCGGACGTCTCGCGGTACCTCCTGGAGGAGCCCTGGACGATCGAGTCAGGACGGGCACAGCTCGATCGGCGCCTGGCTCGGACGGACCTCGCCGAGCCCGTCGGAGCACTCGCCCTCGTCGTCGAACGGGAGGGCCGGCTCATCGGCACGGTGGCGCTGTGGCGCACCGAGTCCGAACCCCGCACGCTCGAGGTCGGATGGACGCTCGATCCCGACCACGGAGGCCAGGGCTTCGCGGGCGAGGCGGTCGCGGCCGCGCTGCGGCTCGCGTTCGCCCGGGACGACGTCCATCGCGTGACCGCGCAGATGGACGGCCGCAACACGGCCTCCGCCCGACTCGCGGCCCGGGTCGGCATGCGGCAGGAGGCGCACCACCGGCAGGACTTCTGGAGCAAGGGCGAATGGACCGACACCCTCGTCTTCGCGATGCTCGCCGACGAGTTCCCCGGGTGACGCGTCGGCCCCGGGGGGACGTGGACGGGCAGACTCGTGCCGAGGAGTCCACCGCGACGGAACGGAGACGGGCATGTTCATGAGGCGCGGCGGATCGACCGAGGGATGGGCGCTCATCGGGTTCGGAGTCGTCGCCTGCCTGTTCTCGGCTCTCGCCCTGTCCGGCGCGTTCGGCTCGGTGCCGGACGGCGGTCGCGCGGGGACGTTGGCCTACCTGGGCATCCCCGTGGGCATCGCGGCGATCGTCGTCGGCATCGTCGGCCTCCGTCGCGACGACCATCGCGCCGGGGACTGACCCCGCGCCTCCGTCGGCGGGCGTTCCGGGACCGCCCGGGTTGCAGGTGCCGCAGCGTCATGTGGTCTGCTCGAAGCACGTCCCGTGTCGTCCCGCGTCGAAAGGCCCGCCATGCATGCCATCCCGGTTCCGCCCCGTCAGGTCCTGATCGGCGACGCCGCGGCGTTCGTCGGCTTGACTCCCCGGGCGATCCGCCACTACCACCAGATGGGCCTGCTCCCCGAGCGCGAGCGGGGCACCGACGGCCGACGGCGGTACGGCTACGCGGAGATCATCCGGCTGCTGTGGATCCGCCGGATGGCCGACGCCGGGATCGCCCTCGACGACATCCGTGACGCCTTCACCGGGGCCGCGCCGGGCGCGGACACCGGCGTGACCGAGACCACGGACGAGGTCGCCGGCGTCCTCGCCCGACTGGAGGACACCCTCGCCGCGCAGGAGGACGAGCTACGCCGGAAGAGGGAGTCGGTCCGGCGCATGCGGATGCTCGGCAGCCGCCTGGGGCTTCTCGACGAGATCGTCTCCACCCGGCTCGAGGCCGCGCCCGAGGGCTCGCTGCGGCAGGACGACCTCGACTCGCTGCTGGTCACCGAGCGCATCTTCGGCCCGTTGGGTGCCGTCCTCCAGGCGAGCCGATTCCTCGTGCTGGCCCTGCACCCCGAGCTGCGTGCCGAGTCCGACCGCGTCGACGCCGCCGAGGAGGCGCTCGACGACTCGGTCGCCGTCGACGACCCCCGGGTGGCACGGGTGGCGGCCGAACGGCACGCCTTCGACATCAGGCTGCTGGGCCTGATCGAGGAGTCGGGCCAGCGGGACGAGGACGACGCGATCTTCGACGCCTGGGACGATCGACACCCCACCGAGGGTGCCGAGGCGGCCCCGGCGCCCGAGACGGCGGCGGGCTCCCGCGCCAGGAGCGCGGCGGACGTCATCCGGAGCATGCCCTACGACTTCTCCCCCGCCCGCCTGCGCTGCATGGAACTGGCCCTCCACCTGGCGGTGGCCGAGACGCCCACGCCCTGAGCGGTCCCCCGAGCCCTTGACCTGTCTTGCACCGCAAGGTAGCTTGTGACGCATGACAGCGGACGTGGGGGCGCAACTGCGCAAGGGGGTCGTCGAGTACTGCATCCTCGGACTGCTCGACCGTGAGCCCATGTACGGCTGGCAGCTCTCCGAGCAGCTCGTCGAGGCGGGTCTCGTCGCGAGCATCGGGACGCTCTACCCCATCCTCGGTCGCCTCCGGGCCCAAGGCCTGGCCACCGCCTTCGACCAGCCGTCCGCGACGGGGCCCGTCCGCAAGTACTACCGGCTCACACCCCTCGGGCGCGACCAGCTCGGCGCCTTCCGCCTCCAGTGGGCTCCGTTCACCGCCTCGGTACACCGACTCATCGGAGAAGACACCCGTGACTGACACCACACCCGAGATCACCACCGCCTACCTCGCGCAGCTCGACACCGAGCTCGACCAACTCCCGGCAGACCTGCACCGGGACATCGTCACCGGCATCCGGGAGGAGCTTGAGGGCCTCGACGCCGAGGCCGCAGCCGCGCGCATCCGGCAACTCGGCGACCCGGCCTTCATCGCCGCCGGGGCGCGCGCCGAGACCGTCGGCGAGGCTCCTCTCACCAGCCCGGACGCGCCTCCTCCCGGTCGGACGTTCTCGATCGTCGCGGTCGTCGTCCTGATCGTCGGCTCGTTCCTGGTGCCGGTCGTCGGTGCGATCGCCGGCCTCCTCTTCGTCAGCCAGGCAAGAGCCTGGAGCCGACGGGAGAAGGCGGCCTCGTGGCTCGCCACAGTGGGTGTGGTCCTCCTCGCCCTCGCGGCCTCGACGGTGATGGCCTCGGCGGGTCTCGGCGGCACCCACCTCGTCGTCCTGGTCGCCTACCTCGTGTTCCCCGTGGTCGGCGTCGTGCTGGCCGTCCGCGCACAGCGCCGGGGCTGGCACGCCTGACGCGGGCTCCTGCTCGTCGCGGGACGCCCCTGAGCCGAGCGCCCGTCGACCGGTCCGCTACCGGGAGCGCGGGAGACGCTCGTCGAGCAGCGTCGCCAGCCGGTCGAGGTCACCACGCACGAGGCGGGCATCGGACTCGACGTCCGCTTCCGACATCCCGTCCCGGCGGAAGAGGGTGAAGACGGCCTCGCTCCCCTGGTCGTTGGCCACGACGCGGAAGGGGTTGCTCACGACCGTCCCGTCCGGCAGGGTCACGTCGTGGTCGAGGATGCCGAGCTCCACCGGCCCGGTGAACGCGACCTCGACGACCCCCATGGGTGAGTCCGTGAGCCACCGCCCCCCTTCGTGACGGATGCCGGCACTCAGACCGGCCGCCCACGCGGGGAGGTTCTCCGGGTCGCCGGCGACGCTCGAGACGGCGGCGACGTCGTGGTCGAACGCGCGCGAGATGTGGACGGCGGGCCAGGTCATGCCGGGAAGCTAGCAGCGTTCCGCCCGACGAGCGACCCCCACGACGCCGGGTCAGCCCCGGCGGCGCGCACCTCGTCGGTAGCCGAGCCATGCCGCCAGGACGAGCAGGCCGACGACGAGGACGACCGCGCCCACGAGACTCGCGGTCGAGAACACGTGCACGCCGTCAGTGGTGAAGGTCGTGTCCGACACGGGGGCGTACGCGAACCACCCGAAGGACACGGGTCGCGCCGACGCGACGGCGAACACGACGACGCCCACGACGGACGCCGCCAGACCGCCACCCAGGACGAGGCGGGAGACCAGGCCGGCACGTTGTGTCATGCCCGGACCATAGCGTGCGCGGTAGGCGGTCGCCAGCGCTCCGATCGAGGCGTAGCCTGCCCCCGTGGACCTCCAGCTGCGCCAGACCGTGCTCGACGCCGAGGACGCCCGCGGTCTCGCGTCCTTCTACTTCGCGCTGGTCGGTGGCATCTACCGCCCCGGGGACGAGCCACCCACGGACGGTTCGGATGATCGGGCCGAGTGGGTGACGTTCCGCACCCCCGAGGGCGTCCGCCTCGCCTTCCAGCGAGTCCCCGAGCTGCCCCGGGTGACCTGGCCCGACGGGCCGGTGCGCCAGCAACTCCACCTCGACTTCATGGTGGCGGACGCCGACGCGCTCGAGCGCCAGCGGTCCCTGGCCGTCTCGCTCGGCGCGACGGTCGTCGACGACCAGAGCGCCGACCCCGACGAGGCCCTCTACGTCTTCGCCGATCCGGAAGGGCACCCGTTCTGCATCTTCGTCGCGAGCGGAGTCGGAGACCCGACCGCCTGGTGACCGGCGTCGCGCCGGTCCCTGCACGCACCCTCCGGACGTGGAGCCCCGCGGGCTAGGCCAGACGTGGCGCCCCGCGGGCTAGGCGCGACTCGGCGGTCTCGCCGCCCTCGTCCTCGACGGCTCGGGACGGTCGGTGGCCCAGTCGACGTGCGTGCCGGTCACGCCGGGCAGGTGGGTCGCCGGGTCGTGATCGGGCTCTGCCTCGGGGTAGAGGCCCCGGCCTGACGACGCACTGGCGTAGAGCGCCGCGAGCCAGGTGGGGTTGATCTCGACCGTGCGGCTGCCGGCGAACTTGAACCGGAGGCTGATCTGGGGCGAGAGCCAGACGGTCGACCGGCCGTCGCCGGTCTCGATCGGTTCCTTCCACGAGAACATGAACGACTCGTTCTGGCGGAACTTGTTCACGATGACGATCTGGAGGTGGGCGAGGAGACGGTCCTCGACCTTGAACTCGAGGACGTCGCCGTCGTAGACGATGTATCCCATGGCTGCTCCGAGACGGAGAACGCCCGACGGTGCTGACAGCAGGGTCTGGGCTGTGGTGGTGTGCGGATCTCACTGCGCACTGCGCCGGCCGTCTTTGCGACGCCACATGTGGTGACGAGACCACATCGGTGATGCGTCCGCTCGGCTCTCCTCGAGACCTGACACTAGACCGCCGACGAGGAAGGGCGACAGGGTCCCGACCCGAACGGGACCCTGTCGCCGGCAGCTCGCACCGGACCCGACCGGTGCCAGCGCACGCCTTGAGGACCTGAACCACCCTCAAGACAGGCCCAGCCTGCGCCTGCGCCCGCGATGCCCGACAGATCTGGACTTAAGCCGAACGCTTTGCTACCAGCGGGCGCGGTGGGCGTTGCGGCGGCGTCGACGTCCCCGAGCACGCAGCCACGGCCGGACTTAGGGTCGTGTCATGAGTTGTGATCCGGATGTCATCCAGGCGTTGGCCTCGAGCGGCGCCGCGGGCCTGGTCATGGATTTCGACGGCGTGCTCTCCCCCATCACCGACGATCCGACCCTCAGCGAACTCCTGCCGGGCACGACGGATCTCCTCGAGGGCCTGGCCGGACGACTGAGGACGGTGGCACTGCTCTCGGGGCGGCCTGCGGACTTCCTCGCCGAGCGCGCCACGGTCCCGGGTGTCGATCTGTACGGTTCGTACGGCCTCGAACGGTGGACACCCCAGGGCGTCGAGGTCCTGCCCGAGGCCCGGACATGGCGGGAGGCCGTGACCGCGGCCACGAACGAACTCCACCGTCGGTTGGACGACGTCCACGGCATCTACGTGGAGGACAAGTCCCTCGCCGTGGCGGTCCATTGGAGGCGCGCACCCGATCAGCGGGCCGCAGAGGAGATGATCGCGCCGCTGATCGAATCCGCCGTGAGGACGCACGGCCTCCGACGGGAGCCCGGCAAGTGCGTCGAAGAGCTACGGATGCCGTTGGAGGAGGACAAGGGCACGGCGCTGGAGCGGATCATCCGATCGAACGTACTGGGCGTCGTGGCCTACGCGGGTGACGACCGTGGCGATCTCCCGGCGTTCGCGGTGGCCTCGAGCACCGGTGGCCACCCTCTGGTCGTGGACGCCGCCGACACCGCACCCGAGGTCCTCCGTGTGCGCGGGGTCCACTTCGACGGCCCGGCGCAGTTCCAGGAGTGGCTGCGGCGCCTCGACCGGGCGCTGACCTGACAGGACGTCGCGCCTCGCCGCCCGCCCCTCCTGACCCGGGTGATCGAGGAGCTGCGTCACACGGAGTCCGCTTCGTCTCTACTGTTCACCCCGAGGACGAGACTCGTTCCCGCGAAAGGAACGAGCGATGAGCGAACGACGTCGGCGAGAACTGGGCGAGTCGGACGAACCCCTCGAGGACGAACTCGACGAATCGTTCGACGCGACCGTGGAAGAAGGCGCCGAGCGACTGCACCGCACCCTCCGCACCACGCTCATCACGGGCTTCTTCGGAGGCCTCGAGGTCGGCCTGGGCATCATGGCGATGCTCGCCGTCCTGACCGAGACGGGCAGCCACCTCCTGGCGGGCCTGGCGTTCAGCATCGGGTTCCTCGCGCTGCTCCTGGCGCACTCGGAGCTCTTCACCGAGAACTTCCTCCTGCCGATCGCCGCACTCGCGGCGAAGGAGGGCACGTTCCTGCAACTCCTCAAGCTCTGGGGCGCCACGTTGGTCGCCAACCTGGCCGGCGGGTGGATCTTCATGTGGCTCGTCGTCCAGGCCTTCCCCGAATGGCACACGACCCTCGACGAGTCGGCCCACCACTTCGTGGACGCTCCGTTCTCCCTGCAGACCGTGATCCTGGCCGTCCTGGGTGGCAGCACGATCACGCTGATGACCCGCATGCAGCACGGAACCACCTCCGAGCCCGCGAAGATCGCGGCGGCCGTCGCCGGGGCCTTCCTCCTGGCCGGCTTGCAGCTGTTCCACTCGATCCTCGACTCGCTCCTCATCTTCGGGGCCATCCAGGCGGGCAGCGACGTCAGCTACGCCCAGTGGGCGGGGTGGTTCGGCTACACGCTGCTCTTCAACATCCTCGGCGGGCTCGTCCTCGTCACCTCCCTGCGGCTGCTCCGCACGAAGGAGCTCTTCTCGAAGGCGCGGGACGAGAACGAGTGAGGAGGCGCGGGAGCGGTCCGCCCTCGGCCGGACCTGGCCGTCGCACCAGACCGTGACGGCACACTCGACCGTCGCCGCACCTCCTTGATCCCTCTTGGCACTCGACGTACGGTGAAAGTGCCGATGACGTCGAGGGAGCGAGCATGGACGAGGACACGGAACAGCCGAGAGGTCGGCTCCGACTGCAGCGGCCGACGTTTCGAGGCTCCTCCGTCGGCTGGGGCATCGGAGCGGTCTTCTGGCTCGTCGGCGCGGTCCAGGCCCTGGTCCGGGTGGTGCAGGACGGAGGCACGTCCGTCGTCGGCGCCCTGGTCCTGGTCGGCCTGACCGCCCTGGCGGTGGTCTGCGTCATCGGCACGGTGGCGACGATCCGGCATCCCCGTCCGGCGCCGCCCGCCACGGACGCCTGACCGGTTCCCCTGGTCGGCGGTGGACCCACGGATGACGCCCGAGTCGGCCGATGAACCCCGTTCACGACGATGAACCCCGATCTTTCGGGGTTCGTCGTCGTGAACGGGGTTCATCGGGCCGCCGGCGAGCGGCGCACCGGGCGCCGTCGCACCGGTCAGCGCGCGGCGAGCGCCTCGACCGGGGTGACCGACGTGGCACGACGGGCCGGGACGAGGGCGGCGACCCCGGCCAGCACGGCGGCCGTCACGGCCAGGCCGAGCAGCAACGGGACGGGCAGCGTCGGCGCGATCAGCAGGCCCTGGTTCGCCGAACCGAGCAGCGCCTGGGCTCCGGCCCAGCCGTAGACGACGCCGAGCACGACCCCGACGACGATCGCCGTCAGCGCCATCTGCGTCGCCTCGAGCAGGATCATGCGGCGCACCTGACCCGCGGTCGAGCCGATCGCGCGCAGCAGACCCAGCTCGCGCCTCCGTTGCATGACGCTCAGCGACATGTCGTTGACCATGCCGACGGCGGCGATCACGGCCGAGAAGCCGACGAGGGCGGCGACGATCAGCAGCGTCGTGGTGAACACCTGGTCGAGCTCGGCGGCGTACGACGGGTCCTGTTCGATCGAGTAGATGAAGCTGCGCAGCGTCTCGAGCGCGACCGACAGGGTCGTGACCAGGGTCACGCCGATCACGATGCCGATCGTGGCGCGCGTGCTGCGCTCGGGCTGACGCACCGCGTTCTCGGCGGCGAGGCGGGCCACCTGGCTCGTGCCGAAGGTCCGGCCGACGGCGCTCAGCACGGCAGGCATCAGCGCGTGGGCGCCGACGACGACCCCGGTGAACGACAGCACGCCACCGAAGAACGCGATCAGCACGCCCATCGCGTCGACCAGCCCGACCACGACCCCGGCGACGAGCAGCAGACCACCGCCGACGACGAGGAGCGCGGCGACGACCGTCCGGACGAGGCGACGGCTCCGGCCCGCGACGGGGGCGTCCTGCGCGGCGTCGGTCGCCTGCAGCGGCGTCACCTGCAGCACGCGACGGGAGCCGACCCAGGCCGCGGCGACCGTGGTCAGCACGACGGCGACGGCCGGGACGAGACCGCCCACCGAGAAGTACGAGTACGCGAGGTCGGGCAACTGTCCGCGACCGACGAGCACCCGCACGGCGACGACGACGAGGGCGAGCCCCACGAGCGTCCCGAGCACGGCCCCGGCGACCCCGACCACGAGACCCTCGCGGGCGACGGCCCGACGCTGGTCCCGTGCGGACGAGCCGAGCAGGCGCATCAGGGCGATCGTCGGCGTCCGGCCGGCGACCACGGTGGCGAAGGTGTTGGCCGTGACGATCGCCCCGACGTAGAGCGCGAGGCCGACGAAGACCGCGGCGACGAAGCCGAGCATCGTCGAGACCGTGCCGCTCGCGGCGACTGCGGCGTCGGAGGCGACGATCTGCTCGAGCACGTGGGTGACGCCGAGCAGGCCGACGCCGAAGGTCGTGCCGAGAGCGGCCACGAGGATGCTCGGACGGTGCTCGAGCAGCTGGTCGCGGGCGCTCACGCGACACGCTCCAGGTCGAGCATGACGCCCGAGATCTCGGCCGCGCTGCTGCGGTCGATCTCGTGCACGATGCGGCCGTCGGCGAGGAACACCACGCGGTCGGCGTAGCTCGCCGCGACCGGGTCGTGGGTGACCATCGCGATGCTCTGGCCGTGGTCCGTCGACGCGGTGCGCAGCACGTCGAGCACGTCGCGGCCGGCCTTCGAGTCGAGGTTGCCGGTGGGCTCGTCGGCGAAGATCAGGTCGGGCCGGGTCGCCAGGGCACGGGCGATCGCGACGCGCTGCTGCTGCCCGCCCGACAGCTGGTGGGGCCGGTGGGTCAGCCGGGCACCGAGGCCGAGCGTGGCGACGAGCCAGTCGATCCAGGCGCGCTCGTCGGCCGTGGCCCGACGCCCGTCGAGACGGAACGGCAACTCGATGTTGGCCGACACGTCGAGGGTGGGCACGAGGTTGAACGCCTGGAAGACGAAGCCGATGCGGCGACGACGCAGCAGCGTCAGCTCGGTGTCGTCGAGGCCGGTGATGTCGGTGTCGCCGAGCAGCACCCGGCCCGAGGTGGCCGAGTCGAGGCCGGCGGTGATGTGCATCAGGGTCGACTTGCCCGAGCCGCTCGGGCCCATGACGGCCGTGAACCGGCCGGCCGGCAGGTCGAGCGAGACGTCGCGCAGCGCGTCGACGCGGCCGTCGCCCTGGCCGAAGGACTTCGTGACGTTCCGGACGCGGGCGACGGGGACCGCGCCTCCTCGGGTCGGCTCGTCGGTACGGGGAGACGGGACGGGCTGGGGCTGGGGAGTGGGGGTCATCGTGATCTTCCTGTGCGGGTCGTGGTCGGTGGTGAGGTCAGTGGCGCAGCGTGGCGTTGCCGTCGCCGCCGGGCACCGCGTCGTCGCCGGGCACCGCGTCGACGGTGGTCCAGCTGGCCCAACGCCCGTCGACCTCGGCGACGACGCGGCCGTCACCACAGCTGACGAGCCCCGAGGTCGGCAACGGCTCGGGCAGCGTCGCGGGGTCGAGGGCCGGGCCGCCGAGGTCGCCGTCGACGGGGACGCAGGCGGCGAGGTCGGGGCCGGTCTCGGAGGTGAACGAGAGTTCGTAGCCGGGCTCCTGCGTGTCGAGGCGCACGTCGAGGTCGCGGGCGTCGGCCGGCACCCAGGCCGGCAGGAACCAGGCGACGTCGGTCGAGTCGGCCGTGCTCGGGGCGTCGGCGGCGGTGTCGAAGTGGCGCTGCTGCACCTGCTCCGCACCGAGCGCGCTCTTCGCCGCGTCGACGGCCCCCGAGCACCCCGTGAGCGTGACGACGGCGAGCGCGGCGACGCCGAGACCGGCCGTGAGGGCGCCGCGGCGGCGGGTGGTGGGGGACGAGGAGGCGCGGGTCGCGATGGTCGCGGAGGTCGTGTCGTTCATGTCTACGATCCTCGCCGCGGGGCCCGGTACCGGAACATCACGTGCACCCACGGACCCGCGCGGGGGTTATCCCCCGGTGGCCCCCACTCCGTCCACAGCGGGAGTCGGTCGTACCGGTCGGTGCCGTAGGGTCGAGAGCAGGTCCGGCACGCAGACGTCCGGGCGGACGACGGACGGGGCACTCCCCTCCGGGAACGAGGGGGACATCGTGACCGACCACCGAGGCCTCGGCCAGGGCGTCACCGGCGCGGGGGCGACCCCGGTCGAACCACGGATCGCCTTCACGGCGACGCCGTTCGTCACCGCGATCGCCCTCTCGCCGATCATCGCGATGGGCCTCGTGGTGGTGACCATGCGGCGCGCCCTCGAACTGGCCGTCCCGGGCCGGACGGGCGTCGACGCCGGTGACCTGGGCGTCGTGCAGATCGCCTCGTTCGTGCTCTGGATCGGCATCGTGTTGCTCGCCTGGCTCGACCACCGCACGCTGCGCTCCCGCGGGCTGGAGCGACCCTTCTCCTGGGCGTGGGCCCTGCTCGGCCCGCTCGTCTACCTGATCGGCCGCAGCGTCGTCGTGCGCCGCCGGGTCGGTGGCAGCGCCGCGCCGCTCTGGCTCTACCTCGGGCTGACCGTGCTCGGGTCGATCATCGCCGTGATCGTCGTCGTCTCGTCGGGGGTGCCGACGCCGTGAGCGTCGTGGAGGTCAGCACCGTCGTCGTCGTCGGCCTGATCGTCGCCGTCGGCGTCGTGGCCGCCGTCGGCGTCGTCCGGCGCGGACGACGTGACCGGGCGATCGCCGCCCGCCTCGACGCCACCGACCCCGGGGCCGGGGTCCGTGCCCAGGCCGAGGCGGAACGCCGACACGAGGCCCCTCGAGGCGAGGCGGGCGGCATGTCCCGTTCGGCCGGCGGCAAGAACTCGGCCTGACCCGCGTCGAGCTGGGAGCACGATCGCCGACGGAGGCGTAGCGTCACACGGGTCGAAGGCGTTTTCTTGCGTCTTCATTGGCCGGTGTTGCTTGCATCCCTGCCCGTGAAGCTCATGCGACAACATCGGCATCTGGGGCACGGCTACGGACTCTTCCGCGGCCGTGCCCCTCTCTCGTGCCCGGGCGGGCCGCAGGTGCGGCCGACGCAAGGAGGCGTGGTGCGAGACCTCTTCGCACCGCGCCTCCTTCATGGACGGTTCATCGGAGGCGCAGGGCCGGCGCATCGGGACGGGCTCCAGGATGACGGTGATCCCATCCGAGGCGACCAGCCCCGAGCCGAGAGCGTGACCATGAGCGACCCCCGCCCGACCCGCATCCCCGAACCCGACCGCACGCCCGAGGGCCCTGCCTACGAGGGCCGACTGCTCGACCGCGTCGACGACGAGGTCGTCGACCAGGGCGTCGCCTTCGACCTGCGGACGCTCGTCTCGCGCCGCAGCGTGCTGAGCCTGATCGGGCTCGGCGCGGGCAGCGTCGTGCTCGCCGCCTGCACGTCGGCCACGGGGGCGGGCGGGACCGGCGCCTCCTCGACCGCCACGGCGTCGCCGAGCCCGAGCGCCTCCGCGGGCGCGGCCACCACGCTGCCGGCGGGCGAGATCCCCGACGAGACCGCCGGGCCCTACCCGGGCGACGGCTCGAACGGAGCCGACGTGCTCGAGCGGTCGGGCATCGTGCGCAGCGACATCCGATCGAGCCTCGACGGTGGCACCACCGCGGCGGGGGTGCCGATCACGCTGAGCATGACGGTGCTCGACATGGCGAACGGCGACGTGCCGTTCGCCGACGTCGCCGTCTACGTCTGGCACTGCGACGCGGCCGGCGGGTACTCGATGTACTCGGACGGCATCACGGGCGAGACCTACCTGCGCGGAGTGCAGGTCGCCGACGCCTCCGGCACGGTGACCTTCTCGTCGGTCTTCCCGGCCTGCTACTCGGGGCGATGGCCGCACATCCACTTCGAGGTCTACCCCGACGTGGGGTCGATCACCGATTCGACGAACGCGATCGCGACGTCCCAGCTCGCCCTGCCCGAGGCCGCGTGCCGGACGGTCTACGCGCTCTCGGACTACGACGGTTCGACGGCCAACCTCGGGCGGGTCAGCCTCGACGACGACAACGTCTTCAGCGACGACAGCGGGGCACTCCAGCTGCCGACGGTGACGGGCGACGCGACGTCGGGCTACGCGCTGGCGCTGACCGTCCGCGTCGACACGGGCACGACGCCGACGGCAGGTGCCGCACCCGGTGGCGGCGGCGCCCCCGGCTCGCGCTGAGCCGCCGAGACCTCATGGCGACGGAAGGAGGCGCGGTGCGAGACCTCCTCGCACCGCGCCTCCTCGGGTCGTCGCCTACCGGTACACGCGCACGTAGTCGACCTTCATCTGCTGCGGCAGCGGTGTGCTGCCGTCGGGGTAGCCGGGCCAGGCACCTCCGACCGCGACGTTGAGGATGATGAAGAAGGGCTTGTCGAAGACCCACGGGTCGCCGCCCGTGCTGGCCGGCGTGACCTGGTGGTAGACCTGCCCGTCGACCGACCAGGTGATCGAGCCGGGTGCCCAGTCGACCGCGAAGGTGTGGAAGTCGTCGGCGATCGACCACCCCTGCGGGTGCTGCCACGTGCTGGTCAGGCCCTCACCGCCCGAGTAGCCGGGGCCGTGCACGGTGCCGTGCACGCGGTGCGGCTCGAAGCCGACGTTCTCCATGATGTCGATCTCGCCCGCGCTCGGCCACGCGTTCGTGGGCAGGTCGGCCCCGAGCATCCAGAAGGCCGGCCAGATGCCCTGGCCGCGCGGGATCTGGATGCGCGCCTCGACCCGGCCGTACTGCGCCGTGTACTTGTCCTGCGTGGTCAGCCGGGCCGAGGTGTACGACCCGTCGCCCTCGCGCTTCGCGGTGATCACGAGGTTGCCGTTGCCGTCCAGGGCCGAGTTCGACCGCGAGTTCGTGTAGTTCTGCAGCTCGCCGTTGCCCCAGCCGCCCCCGCCGGTCTCGAGGTTCCAGACCGAGGGGTCGGGGGCACTGCCCGCGCCGCCGTCGAACTCCTGGGACCAGACGATCGCCTGCTGGGCGGAGGTCTCGGCCCAGGCCGGGGCGGGCGTGGCGGCGACCGTGGTCGCGGCGAGCGCTGCGGCGGCGGCCAGACCGACGCCGGTCAGGGTGCGACGCGTCAGGGTGCTTTTCGTCAGGTGCTGGTCGGTCCTCATCGTGTCTCCGCTCGTCGTCGTGCGTCGGTGCGTGTCCGTGCGTCGGTTCGTGTCCGTGCGTCGGTTCGTGTCGTCAGGGCGTCCGGTCACGGGTACGTCACCACCCGGCTCGGGACGGTGTTGCCCGCGGGCGTCGGCACCGAGTCGCCGACGCCGTTGATGACGCTCGAGATCGTGCCGACGTCACCGAGCGAGACCGTGAACACCCCGTGGGCCTTCACGCCCGGCACCCGGGGCACCTCGAAGGCCTGCGCCAGGCGCACCTGCGGGTTCGCGTTGAAGAACGAGTACACGCCGCCACCCCAGATCTCGTGGCTCGTCACGCCGTCCGCGACCTTGTACGCCGCCCAGCCCTCGCCGGTCGGGCCCTGCCACGAGGCGTTGTCGGGCACGTCGTACGGCAGCTCGTTCTGGAAGAACACCGTGCGGCCGCGCTCGCCGTTCCACACCACCTGGTACTGCTGGTAGTGCTCGACGAACAGGCCGGTGGCCAGGACGTCGTCGCCGTTCACCTCGACGCCGGTCGCGCCGCGGTTGACCGTCCAGCCCGTGGGGGCGCCGCCGTGGTCGGCACGCCAGGCCCAGATGTGGTCGATGATCGTGTCGTCCGAGTTCACCTGCAACGTGGTGGTCGCGTTGCCCTGGATGCTCGAGCCGACGCGGAAGTACACGTCCTGCACGCTCTGCGGGTTCGCCGCGTGGTCGACGTGCGAGCCCGTCGTGCCGAGTCGCATCAGCTGGTCGCTGTTCTGCGTGCCGGCGTCGACGACGAGCCCCGAGACGTTCACCCCGGCGACGTCGGCCGTGGTCAGCACCGCGTCGCCGCTGGTCGGGACGAGCGTCGGGAACCCGATGCCCGTGACGACGGTGTCGGCCCGCGTGACCTCGATCGCCTGGTCGAGCGGATAGGTGCCCGGCGTGAAGAACAGGTTCAGGCCCTGCGCCAGGGCACCGTTGATCGTCGCGGCCGAGTCGCCCGGGTGCGCGACGAAGAAGTCGCGCATCGGCAGGTCGGTGCCGGGGGTGCCGGGCCAGGTGACCCCGGCCGAGTCCCGCTGCAGCGCGGGGACGAACACGTGGTAGTCCCCCGCGTCGTCGACGTAGAGGTACGGCTTCTCGCGCGTGACCGGGGTCGTGGCGAGGGTCGTGTAGCTCTTCGAGAAGTCGTTCGCGGGCGCGCCCTGCACGCCCGAGAAGGTCATGTTCCAGTTGCCGCCCTGCCACGAGCCGAGGGTCGAGTTGCGCGTGTACCACTGCTGCTGCGACCCCGAGCTGACGGTGCCGTCGACCTTGCTGTCGGCGATGTAGCCGCCCGACGAGTAGCCCTGTCCGCCGTCCTGGTTCGACGGCCCCATCGTCAGGTCGCCCCTGATGTGGACGCGACGCATGGGTGCGGCCTGCGACACGGCCCAGCGGTCGACGCCCGACTCCGGCTCGACGGCGAGGTTCTCGACCGACCGCCAGAAGTTCTGGGTGGCGTTCTTCTCGTCGCCGGCGTTCCACCCGGAGTCGACGTTGACCGCGCCCCGGATCGTGACGTCGTCGGGGTCCTTGCCGAGCCCCTGCAGCGCCGTGTAGAAGCCCAGGTTCGCGAAGACCCGGCCGTAGGTGCCGGGCTCGAACAGGAAGGCGTGGCGCTGGCCGCCGAACTGCGCCGTCGGGTTGCGCAGCTGCGCGTCGAAGGCCGCGTCGATGTCGGCCTGGATCGTCGAGGCCGGCACGCTCGGGTCGTACACGGTCACGTTCGGGCCGAAGTCCGGCCGGTCGCTGGTGGTCACGGTCGGTGCCGACTGCGCGGCGAGCGCGGGCACCACCGCCCCCACGACGCTCGCGGCGACCCCCGCCGCGATCAGAGTCCTCATCCGTCTGTGCATGATCTTCTCGTCTCCGGTGGCGTCTTTGCCACCCGTTCGGACCGTACGCCCGCCTCGACGACGAAACAAGACCCCCCTGTCCAGTACGCGAACGGGGGGTGCGGGAAAAGTGCGGAGACTGCAGGAGGCGGGGGGGGGGGGGGGGCCCCCCCCCCCCCCCCCCCCGGGGGGGGGGGGGCGGGCCCCGGGGGGGGGGGGGGTGCGCGGGGGGGGGGGGGGGGGGGGGGGGGGGGGGCGCCCGCCCCCCCCCCCCCCCCCCCCGCCCCCCCCCCCCCGCGGCGGGGGGGGGGGGGGGGGGCCCCCGCCCCCGGGGGGGCCGGGGGGGGGGGGCCCCCCCCCCCCCCCCCCCCCCCCCCCCCTCCTCGGGTCCTGCGGTCAGAGCACCTGGTCGAGGAAGGTCTTCAGCCGGTCGGTGCGCGGGTGGTCGAAGAGCTGGCCCGGCGGCCCGGCCTCGACGACGACGCCACGGTCCATGAAGACGACCTGGTCGGCGGCCTCGCGGGCGAAGCCCATCTCGTGGGTGACGACGACCATGGTCATGCCCGCGCCGGCCAGCCCCTTCATCAGGGCGAGCACGCCCTTGACCAGCTCGGGGTCGAGGGCCGAGGTGGCCTCGTCGAAGAGCATGACCTCGGGTCCGAGCGCGAGGGCCCGGGCGATGGCGACGCGCTGCTTCTGGCCTCCCGAGAGGGACGCGGGCCGCACGTCGGCCTTCTCGGCGAGCCCGACCTCGGCGAGGCGCTCGAGCGCGACCCGTCGGGCCTCGGCCGCCGACACCCGACGGACCCGGCGCAACGGCAGCACGATGTTGTCGAGCACCGTCCGGTGCGGGAACAGGTTGAAGTGCTGGAACACCATGCCGACCCGACGACGCAGCGCGTCCTCGGAGCCGTGCAGCACGTCCGTCCCGTCGAGCAGCACCTCGCCGCCCGAGGGCTCCTCGAGGCGGTTGATGCAGCGCAACACCGTCGACTTGCCCGACCCCGAGGGGCCGATGATGCAGGTCGTCGTACCGGCGGGCACCACGAGGTCGATGCCGTGCAGCACCCGGGTGGCGCCGAAGTCCTTGGTCAGGCCCCGGATCTCGAGGTCGCCGGCGGTCTGGACCGCGGGCACGGCAGGAGGCGCGGTGAGGGCGGTCATCGAGGGGCTCCAGACGTGGCGGGGGCGAGGGGTTCGGCGGTGGGGGCGGCTGCGGCCGAGGTGGTGGGGGCGGCCGTCGCGACCGCTCCCGCCGACGTCGGCGGGGAGGCCGGGGGGACCGTGCCCGACGGGCGCCGCCCGAACGAGCGGCCCTCGCGCAGCCGACGGTCGATGACGTTGACCAGGTGCGTCAACGGCACCGTGATGATCAGGTAGAACACGCCCGCCAGCACGAGCGGCGAGAGGTTGCCGTTGGTGATGGCCGCGTCCTGCCCGATGCGGAACAGCTCGCGCTGCGACGTGATCAGGCCGAGGAAGTACACGAGCGACGAGTCCTCGACGATCGCGATGAACTGGTTCACCAGCGACGGGAGCACCTGGCGGATGCCCTGCGGGATCACGACGAGCCGCATCGAGTCGCCGTGGCTCATGCCGAGCGCCCGGGACGCCTCGAGCTGACCACGGTCGACGGCGAGGATGCCGGCCCGGAAGATCTCGCCGATGTAGGCGCTGGCGATCAGGCTGAGCGCGAGGATGCCCAGCGGGTACGGGTTCCCCGGCGTGAACAGGTTGAACAGCGGTGACAGGCCCGTGCCGATGAGCAGGATCGTGAGGATGGCCGGGAGGCCGCGGAACACGTCGGTGTAGATGCGGCTGAGCACGCGCGGCAGGCGATGGCGGCTCGTGCCCATCACCGCGAGCAGAAGCCCGACCACGATGCCGATCGCCGTGGCGCAGAGGGCCAGCAGCAGCGTGTTCCACACCCCGTAGGCGAGCATGTCGGGCAGCGTGCGCAGCATCGCCTCGCCGTCGAAGAAGCTGCGGCCGATGTTGGCCAGCGCGTCGGAGAAGTTCACGGTCGCCCCCTGCTCACTCGCTCGGCTGGAACTCGTCGGGCACGGGCTGGTCCGGGAAGAACTCCTGGTCGATCTCGAGCCAGGTGCCGTCGGCGACGATGTCGGCGACAGCACCGTCCACGGCCGTCTTCAGTGCGTCGTTGCCCTTCGCGATCGGGAAGCCCACCGGGAACTCGGGCACGGCGACGTTGATCGCGATGGTCTGCGAGCCGTTCGACGCCGCCGCGTACTCCTCGGCCACGGGGAAGTCGAGGAAGTGCGCGTCGATCGTGCCCGAGCCCAGGGCGGCGACGGCGCTGTTGTTGTCGGGGAAGCGCACGAGCTCGGCACCGGTGAAGTTCTCCTGCGCGTAGCTGTCCTGGATCGTGCCCTGGACGATGCCGAGGCGCTTGCCGTCGAGCGAGGACTCGTCGTCGGTGATGCCGGAGCCGTCGGCGGCCAGGACCGAGATGTACCCGATGAAGTAGTGGTCGCTGAAGTCGACCGTCTTCTCGCGTTCTTCGGTGTCGCTGATGGACGCGGCCGCCATGTCGAGTTGCCCGTTGGCGACGGCGGGCAGCAGGGCCGAGAACTCCTGCGTGACGAACTCGGTCTTCAGCCCGAGGCGCTTCGCGACCTCCTTCGCCATCTCGACGTCGAAGCCCTGCAGCTCGCCGTCCTCGGTGTACGCGTACGGCTTGGTGTCGCCGGTCGTGCCGATCCGCAACGTGCCGGCCGAGACGGTGCCCAGCTCGTTCGAGGCGCCGGCTTCGGAGCCGCCCGACGAGCAGGCGGTCAGGGCGAGGCCGAGGGCGGCGACCGCGGCGAGGGCGGCCGTGAGGCGGGTGGTCGTTCGTCTGGTCATGGTTCTCTCCTGTCGGGGCGGTGCGAGGCGGTGCGGTGCGAGGGGAGTGCGGGGTGGGTTCGGGAGGCGCGGGTCGGGTGGATCAGGACGGCACGGCCAGGCGGTCGACCGTGTCGGTGGCGGCCGCGGCCGTGTGGTCGTCCTCGTCGAGCCAGGACGTGCCGTCGTAGACGCGGTCGGGGCTCATGAAGTCGATGTCGGTGAACGGTTCCTCGTCGACGGCCAGCTGCGCGAGCAGCTCCCCGATCGCGGGGGCGTGCTTGAAGCCGTGGCCGCTGTCGCCGCCGGCGACTACGACGCGGGGGTCGCCGCCGGGGTGTCCGATGACGAACTGGCGGTCGGGCGAGTTCGTCACCATGCAGGCGATCGCCTTGGCGGGGGTCGGGTCGAGTCCCGGGAAGGCCCGGGCCACGGCTGCCGAGAGCATGCCGTAGTCCGCCGCGGGATGGATGTACCGGTCCACGGTGTCGGCCTCGGCGTCCTCGAAGGCACCGCCCGAGTCCTCGAGGCCGATCTTGACGGCGTAGCCGTCACCGTCGCCCCGGTCGGCGCCGTGACCCCAGAGGGTGGTGCCGTCGGGCAGCTGGCGGATGAACACCGGGAAGGCCGCGAGGTCGAAGTCGCCGCCCGGTGCCGTCGCCTCGGGGGTCGTGCCCTCGAACCAGAAGAGCGGGGTGCGGCGGGCGACGAGGGGATGGTCGACGAACTGTGGGGTCCAGGCACCGAGCGTCACGACCACGCGGGCGGCCCGCAGCACGCGGCCCCCGGCCGTGACCTCGACTCCCCCGTCGACGGGGTCGATCGCCGTCACCCGGGTGTCGGTCAGCACGGTCGCGCCGAGCGACCGGGCCACCTCGACGGCGGCCCGCACGCCCTTCTCCGGGTAGCTGATGCCGGCGGCGGGGTCCCACACGCCGATGTCGTCGGGGCCGAAGCCGGCGTACTGCGGGAACCGCGCGACGAGTTCGTCGTGCTCGAAGACCGTCGACTCGAGCCCGGCCTCGTGGACGGCACGCAGGGTGCCGGCGACGACGTGGCCGTCGCGGGGGCCGACCATGACTCCGCCGGTCTGACGCAGGAGGGTCTGACCGGTGCGCTCGCCGAGGTCGTACCAGAGGTCGCGGGCGCGGGTCGCGATCGGGGCGAGCCCCGGGTGCTCCATGCAGGCGATGCGGAACAGCCGGGTCGCGCCGTGGGTCGAGCCCATCGGGTGGCCGATGCCGAAGCGCTCGACGCCGATCACGCGCCGTCCCCGCTCGGCGAGGCGCCAGAGCGCCTGTGCCCCCCAGGCGCCGAGCCCGACGACGATGACGTCGGCGTCGAGGGACGGGTCGGTGGGTCCTGGTACCGAGGAGGCGGTGGTGGCGTCGTTCATGGCCCCTGTCTATTGCGTCGACACTTGCGCCCTCAAATACCAAAAAGGGATGATCTGATATGCGCTGCATATGAGGCGCGACCGACGAGAGGCCCGTCATGGAGATCCGAGAGCTCACCTACTTCATGGCGGTCGCCGACGACCTGTCGTTCACGAAGGCCGCCGCGCGGTTGCAGATGAGCCAGCCGCCGCTCAGCCAGGCCATCACGCGACTCGAGGCGAAGCTCGGCACGCGGTTGTTCGAGCGGCAGGCGCGGACGGCCCCCCGGCTGACCCCGGCGGGCGAGCTGCTGAAGCGCGAAGGCAAGCGCATCCTGCACCAGATCGAGCAGACCGAGTCGCTGCTCGACTCGGTCGTCGCCGACGTCCAACCGCTGCGGGTTGGCAGCATCAGCTCGGTGCTCGCCGGCCTGCTGCCGACCGTGGTCCGGGCGTTCTCGGCGTCGCACCCGGGGGCTCGGGTGCTGGTCGAGGAGAGCGAGGAACAGGCGATCCTGTCCGACCTCGTCCGCGGGTCGGTCGACCTGGGCTTCACGCGCGTCCGGTCGATCGACGACCGGTTCGAGGTCGAGCAGTTGGCACTCGAGCCCCTGGTCGTGGCCCTGCCCGACACCCACCGCCTGGCCAGTGAGACCTCGGTGCCGCTCGGCGAACTGGCCGAGGACGACTTCATCATGTTCAACCGCGAGGACGCACCCCAGGCCTACGACCGCATCGTCATGTCCTGCGTGCGCGCCGGGTTCAACCCCCGCATCCCCATCCACGCGGTCAACGACCTCTCGATGCTGAGCACGGTCGCCTGCGGCCTCGGCGTCTCGCTCATGCCCTACCTCTCGTCGTACATCCCGATCCCCGGCGTCCGCTTCGTCACGATCGCCGAGGACTGGGCGCGGACGGCCCTGTCGATGCTCTGGCTCTCCGGCCGGCCGAACCCCATGACGACGGCCTTCACGGCGCAGATCCGGACCGAACTCACCGTCATGCGCGACCGCGACCTGCGGGCCGGGCGCATCACCCTCGAGTTGATCGGCGGTTGAACCGACGACGCGAGCACGACTTGGGGCACGTCGACGCTCGTGTCAAGCCCGGTGCGCATCCTCCCCGGGCCGGAGAGGATGGAGCATCTCCTGCCAGTGCTTCACGGGCGGCACGGTCTCGTCACACGGCCGTGTCGGCGGAGACCGATGCGACGATCGTCGCGTCGCGGGGCCGCGACCCGCCCTAGGGGTCGCGGCCCCTCACAGGCCTGCGGCCTAGTGTGACGACCAGTGCGTGCCCCGGCCGACCATCGTGTCTCCAGACCTCGGACACGACGAGACCGGGCGGACAACCCCCACCAAGAGATCAGAGGTCCATCCCATGCCCGTGACGACGCTGTACACACGTCAACAAGCCATCCGCCTGTCGCCCGAGAGCGACGTCGACGCCCTGAAGGGCCGGATCGTCGCCGCATCCGGCGGAGCGCCGGCATTCGTCGACGTCGAGACCGCGTCGGGCAGCCACGTGTCCGTCCTGGTCACCGGTCGGACCGAGATCTGGTTCGAGACGGACGACCGTGTCGACGATCCGTCGGCAGCCTCCGTCGCCGAGCTCCCCGACTTCGACTACTACGCCGCCGAGTCGGCGTAGTCGTCCGGCTCTCGCCGGATCTCGGCCAGGCTGAGCTGCGACGACGCGGTGATCAGCACCTCGACGGCCTTCAGCGTGCCGGCCCCCTCGTTGACGGTCAGCCAGAACGGCTCGCCGCCGGTCGCGGTCGCCAGGACGCGGGCCTTGAGGTCCTCGAGCGACGTGTTCGACAGGGTGTACGCATGGCCGTCGTAGGCGATGTCGATGCGGTTCATCAGGTGGCCTTACTGGTGGGCACGGAGGGCTCGGGCACGATCTGCAGACCCGCGTTCGTGTTGGCACTGACCTCGAGGGCGTGGATCCATGCAGGGTTGATGGCCGGGCTGCGCGAGCCGTAGTACTTGTACACCAGCGGGATGGTCGGGTGCAGCCAGATGCTCGTGCGGCCGTCTCCGACCTGCTGATCGTCCTTCCACGAGAAGTAGAACGACTCACCGCGACGCATCTTCATGCCGATGACGATCTGGAGATGGGCGAGGGTGCGGTCGTCGAAATCGATGGTCAACGAGCGGTCGTAAGCGAGTTTTCCCATGTCTGGCCTTCTGCGAGAGCGGAGCGACCAGGGCCCAGACGGCCGCTCGACGCACGGGTCGATGGACGACCGATGCGACCAGACGCTACACGACATCTGTCCCCCGACACCGGCCCTTTCAACCCGATAATTCTCCTTCCCACAAAACTGACGACAGGTCAACCCTCTTCACCAGAACGGGGGGTCTTCATAGATTGGAGACCGATCCCCGGGCCAGCGGAGGTCGGTCACCCCGGGAGGAAGGTCGGTCATGAGCACCTACGAAACCAATCCGTTCGCTCGACCCGCGGTGATCCACACGTACCCCAAACCCGGCATCTCTCGAGCACACCGCGTGAGCATCGGTGTGACCGGCATCGACCGGAGCAGCAGTGCGTACCGACTGCCCGCCTACGAGGACTTCTTCCTGCCCCGTCGCGCCCACGACGGCAGGTCCTCGCGAGGGAGCACCCGGTGAAGCACATGACCTTCGCCGACAAGTCGTTCTTGCTCGGCGACGAGACCGCCGTCACGGTCCTCGAGTACGCCGCCGCGTTGGCCCACCACCACGACGCGGACGACGTCGAACTCGCGGCGATCAGCTCGGACGGTGACGAGGTGCGAGCCATCCTGTTGCTCGGCGGGGGTGCACCGCTGATGGCCGAGAGTGCTCACACCGAGTTGCCCGAGCCCGACAACGCCGATGCGCTCGCCTACATGAAGCGACGCCTCGACGCGTTGCGGCACGCACCGTCGGCCAACCCTCTCGACCCGGAGGCGCACGTCGACAGCGCGTACTCCGAACCCGACCTCACCCAGAGTTGATCGAGACGGGTCGACGCGCCTCCGCCCTGGTCGCCCGCGACGACCCGAGATTCCCTAAGCTCGACGAGACTCATCCAGAGAACCGGGCGGTGACCATGACGACATTCGACGACGCGGTCGAGGCACTGAGTCGTGCGCCGATCGGTGATTCGTTGTCACGGCCCTTCCTCGACCTCTTCCCCGTCTCCGGGGTCTCGATCGCGACCGTGGGCCCCGTCCTCGGCAGCGAGACCCTGACGGCGACGGACGACACGGCCCTGCGGCTCGACGAGCTGCAGTTCGACCTCGGCGAGGGCCCGTGCTGGGACGCCATGCGCACCGGCAGCCCGGTGCTGGTGTCCGACGCGCGTGCGTCGTCCAGTGCCGTGTGGCCCACGTTCGGCCCCGCGATCGTCGACCTCGACGTCCAGGCGATGTTCGTGTTCCCCGTCCGGGTGGGCCCCCTGCAGCTGGGTGCCATCGACCTGTACAGCGACCGGCCGGACGAGATGCCGGGCGAGGCCGTGGTGCGGGCCCAGATCCTGGCCCGAGCCGTCAGTCGCGCCGTCCTGCGCCACACGCTCGAACGGGAGCGACGCGACAACAACCTCGAAGTCGAGCCCGTCGGGGCGCACTCGCGCCGCATCGTGCACCAGGCCACGGGACGAATCCTCGTCCAGGCCCGGGTGTCGGCCGACGATGCGCACCTCCTCTTGCAGGGCTACGCGTTCTCGACCGGGGCCCGCGTGATCGACGTGGCCACCGACATCCTCCGTGGGCGGTTGACGTTCTCGGCCTCAGAACACGGAATCGAGGAACACCGCAATGAGTAACACCGACCGGGAGACCCATCTCGTCGACGTCTTCACCACCCTGGCCGACACCCTCGTCGCCGACTACGACGTCGTCGAACTGCTGCAGACCCTGGTCGACACCACGGTCGACCTGTTCGACGTGAGCGCCGCGGGCATCCTGCTGGCCGAGGCCGACGGGGCGCTCGACGTCGTGGCCTCGACCAGCGAGGCGTCGTACCTGATCGAGGTCATGCAACTGGACTCCGAAGAGGGCCCCTGCTTCGACTGCTACGTCACCGGCGCCTCCGTCAGCGTGCCCGACCTCGGCACCGTGCCCGACCGGTGGCTGCCGTTCGCCCGGGCCGCGTCCGAGCACGGCTTCGCCTCGGTGTTCGCGATCCCCCTCCGACTCAGGGCCGAGACGATCGGCACGCTCAACCTCCTGCGTCGAGAGACCGGCGATCTGAACCCCCGTGACATCCGCGCCGCTCAGGCGCTGGCGGACGTCGCCACGATCGGCATCCTGCACGAGCGCACGGTGCGCGAGGGCGACGTCGTGCAGAAACAGTTGCAGTCCGCCCTCGGCACGCGCGTCGTCATCGAGCAGGCCAAGGGCGTCGTGTCCGAGACCCGCCGCGTCAGCACCGACGCCGCCTTCGACGTCCTCCGGCGCCATGCTCGTGCCCACAACGCCCGCCTGGCCGACGTCGCCCGGGACGTCGTCGAGCGCCGCCTCGAACTCTGACCTCCAGCGCGAACCGCGCCATGGCCGCCGGACCTGCGTAAACGATGACGACCAACTTTGTCCAGCCCCTTTTCAGGGTGCCACGCGACTGCGAGTCTGTTCACCGAACCCTTCGCGGGCCGGCCTGAACCCGGCTCGCGAGGGGTGGCCGATCGGTTCCCGAAGACCATCGGCAGTGAGTGCCCTCCAACGATCACCCGTTTCGACGGAGGGCACTCACCATCAGACCGAGGCCGCCGCCCGCGCGACGTAGCCCTCGACGAGCCGCTCGCTGGCGGCCTCCGTGTCGGGCACCGTGGCGCGCTCGACCGTGAGCCGGGCCCAGTCGTCGCCCAGCACGAGGTCGGTGACGCACTCCGTCGCCGAGCAGGACCGGTACGCCCGGTCACCGTCCGCGAGCCCGGGAACGGTCACGGCCGTGTCGGGGTCGAGCAGGCCGAACTCGATGCGCTGCTCGAGGGCCCAGGCACCTCCGGCCAGGACGCTCTCGCTGCTGTAGGGCGTCGTGTCGTCGAGGATCGAGCACGACGTGGCGACCGCCCGACTCCAGGCCGCGGCGTAGACCGACCAGCCACCGCCCGGGGTCAGCACGAACAGGTCGTCACCCGCGCCGAGGGCCTCGCGCTCGAGCGCGGCGTCGGCCACGCAGGACCAGGGCCGGGCCGGGCCGCCGAGCGGCCAGGGGTCGTCCACCACGTCGGCCGACGAGACGACCTCGGTCACCTCGGCGACGACCGGTGCGAAGCGCTGCTCGGACGTGGCCTCGACGGACGGCGCGAACTCCGTCGCGATGATCGACACCCAGCTGTCGCCGACCAGCTGGTCGAAGGTGCAGCCCCGGAAGGTCTCGTCGCCGAAGCACCGGCCGTCGGGGTCGTCGCCGTAGATCTCGACGAACCGCGGCCACGTGTCACCGGCGTGCGGGAGAACCTGCACGAGCAGGCCGCTGTAGCCGCCGCCCCCGGTCGGGTTGTTCTTGCCGTCCGACGACCCTCCGTCGTTCCACGTGCACGAGAGCCCTCCTTCTTGGGCGATCGCGTAGTCCGAGGGCCTGACGGAGTCGCGGTCGTAGTAGTCCCGCGGAGTCCATGACGCGTCGATGGCACCGGCGGTCTCGGCCGACAACAGACCCGCGCAGTCCACCCCGAGTTCGGTGACCGGCGAGTCGGCGACCGGTGTCGGCGTCGCCGTCGCCGTCGCCGTCGGCCCGGAGGCCACCGGCGTCGACGGCTCCGAGTCGTCACCGCCCGCACCGCCACTCGTGCACGCCACCAACAGCATCGTCGTCGCGAACATCGACGCGAACGCCGCCCCGACCCGTTTCGTCGTCGTCCCCATGCCCCGACGCTACCGAGCAGAGGAGGCGCGGGCCGTCTCGATCGCGCAACGGTCGTACCCGGTCGCCGCGGGACGGGGGACAACGGCATCACGGTCTCGTCACGACGAGGCCCGCAGCCGACTCCGCCCGTCGACCGGCCCGACCGTGCTGTCTACAGTCGACCGACCGCGCTCACCCGACGCGCGGCACCACTCGTCCCGGGGGAACCATGTCCACATCACGCCGCCTCGGCGCCGCCACCGCCCTGCCCGCCGTCGCCTTGGCCGCGGCCCTCGTCCTCACGCCCGCCACGGCCTTCGCCGCCGAGGGCGACCCCGTGTCGACCGACGCCCCGACCGGCACCTCGACGCCGACCGACTCGACGTCGGCCGACTCGACGAGCGCCACCGCCGTGACCGTCCCGGGCGAGGCCGCACCGGCGGTGCCCGAGCAGGCCGGACCCGACGCCCCGGCCGTCGCCCCCGCGACGCCCGCGAGCGGCGCCACCGACACCAGCGGATCGTCGGAGGGAACGACCCACGCGGCCTCACCGGAGGCCGACGCCCCGGTCGAGACCCCGGCCTCGACCCAGGAGGTCGCTCCGGCAGAAGCCGCGGCCGACGTGGTCGTCGACGACCTCTTCGTCCTCATCCCCGTCACCGCCGCGCACCCGGGCCAGGCCTTCCCGGTCGTCGCCCAGGGCTTCACACCCGGTGACGTCGTGGACGTCACGGTGTCGGGCGACGGCGTGCCCGCCGATGCCGACTACGTCTCGTTCGACGACTCCCCCGTCTTCGACGAGGACGGATCGACGGTGTTCTGGGTGGAGCTGCCGGCGACCTTCGCCGTCGGGGGCGTCGTCACGGTCACGGTCACGGACGGCAGCGGCCTCTCGACCTCGTCCGACGTGCCGGTGACGGCCTCCGTCTCGGCCCCCGCGCTCTTCGCACCGGTCGGCGCGACGGCCGGTGTCGTCACCGTGAACGGCCAGAACGGCATCCCCGGCGGCTACGCCCTCGTCGAGGTCTACGACGCCGACGATCTGGTCACCGAGCTGCCCGACCCGTCGACCGATGCGCCGTCTCCGGACGCCGACCCGACGACTGAGCCCGACCCGACGACTGAGCCCGACCCGACGTCCGACGCCGAGCCCACCGGCGACGAGATCGCCTTCGAGATCCAGGTCGACGTCGACCCCGTCCCCTACGAGGTCTCGGGCTCCGCGACGGCCGTGGTGCCCGTGGACGCGGACGGACGCTTCGCGGCCCGCTTCGTCCTGCCCGCCGGCGACTTCGCGACGGACGCCTACACCTTCGACGCCGACTTCACGACGGAGAGCGACTTCTCGGAGGCCGTCGTCTTCTCGGTCGCCCCGGCCGTCGTCGTGCCCGCCGTCACGACCCCGGGCACCGTCGCTCCGACCGCACTGCCGGTACGTCGCGTCGCCGCCGTGACGCCGACCCGCGCGACGTCGCTCGCCTACACGGGGTCGGAGCCGTCGGGCGCGCTGACCTGGGCCCTCGGTGCCGTCCTCGCCGGGGCCGGTGCGCTCGTCGTCGGCCGCCTGCGCCTGCGTCGCCGCTGAGTCGAACCCGGCGGCCCCCTCAGGCCGCCACGATGTCCACAGCCCGCCACGAGATCTCGTGGCGGGCTGTGTACATCGTGGCGGCGCGCGGCGGGGCGCAGCGCGGCGCGGCGGCGGTCACCCGTCAGGGCGCGGGCTCACCCGGGGCCGGCGGGTCGCGGACGACCTGCTCGGCCCCGGCCTTGTCCAGCGTCCCCGGGAAGTTGAACCGCCCGAACTTCCCGGTGGGGTCGTGCGGGCTCACCGGGCGGGCGATCGAGGAGGCGCGGATCACCTCGATCAGCAGGTCGCGTCGGGCGTCGTCGAGCGCGGGCGTCGACCGCTCCCTGAGCAGCACGGACGCCGTCGGCCCCCGACGTCGGCCGATCTTCAGCAGCAGACCGGCCTGGTCGCCGTCGCTCAGCCCCACGAGCTCGGCCCGTTCGATCTGGTCGAACGGCACGACGCGATGGCGGATGCGCAGTCGACGCCCCTCGAGGTCGATCGCGAAGGGGGTGTTGAGCCACAGCACGACGTTCCACCCGACCGCGGCGGCGGTCGCCCAGAACACGAACGAGATCGGCACGGCGATCGGGCCGAACAGATCGACCAGCGACTCGCCGCCTCGAGAGAAGAAGGCACCGGCCGTCCCGAGGATCACGGTCGCCGGCAGGAAGACCCGCATCGCCCGCACCAGCACCCGCTGCTTCGGCTCGTCGTCGAACACGATCCAGGTCTCGTCGGACATGCCGTCACCGTACCGGGCCGTGCCCCCCGAGGCGTCGGCAACGACCCCGCCACTCCCCTGGTGTAGACAATCCTTCATGGACACGGCCGTGCCCGACCCGCCTCGCCACCGTTCCGAGCAGAAGCTGCGGGCCGCTCAGGCCTGGATGGTCAGCCTGTACGCGTTCCTGACCCTCCTGTTCGTCGCCCAGCTCACCTGGCGGGCGCAGTCCGAGGGCCGGGACGGCTCGTGGTTCGTCATGCTCGTCGGCACCGTCCTCTTCGCCGCCGCCGTCGTGGTGCTCGCCCTGCGCACCCTCGCCCTCTCGTCGTGGCGACGCCTCCCCGTGGACCCCGGCGAGCGCCTCCTCTGGGGCACCTTCGCCGAGCGCGTCCTGCCCACCGGAGGCGCGGCCTACCCCGGTCGCTTCGCCCTGTCCACGACGCGGTTGCGCTACGTGCCCGACCCGGTCTCGCGCCTCCGGGGGGTGACGGCCGAGGAGTGGCCCGTCGCCGCGCTGCACGACGTCCGTGTCACTCCGGTGGATGAACGCCGTCGGCGCCGTGGCGGCCGCTGGGTGATGGTCGACGCCGAGGGCGGCGCCCCGATCACCCTCATGTCGAACGAGTCCCACCTGGTCGCCGACGAGCTCTTCGAGGCGTTGGAGGTCGCCGCGCCGGCGACCCGCGACTAGGCGAGCCGCGCCTCCAGGCCGGCCCGCACGTCGGGCCACTCGGCGCGGACGATCGAGAAGTAGGCCGTGTCGCCCAGGGTGCCGTCGGCGGCGACGCGGTGCGAACGCAGCACCCCCTCGGGGACGGCGCCCAGCCGACGGATCGCTGCCGCGCTCCGCAGGTTCCGGGCGTCGCAGCGCAGCGCGACCCGGTTCAGGCCGAGGGCGTCGAACGCGTGCGTGAGCAGCAGCAGCTTGGTGGCGGGGTTCGTCCGTCCGCCCCAGAAGGGGCGGCCGTACCAGGTGCTGCCGATCTCGACCCGCCCCTGCGCCGGCACGAGGTCGTAGAGGGTCGTCGTGCCCCGCACCTGGCCGTCGTCCTCGCCGCGCACCGTGAACGCGAGGGTCGTCGGGTTCGCGAGTTGCGCCTCCACGTGCTCGGCGCAGGCCGCGACGCTCGCCGGACGCGGCGTCACCATGCCCGCCCACAGCCCGTCGTCGGTCAACGGCCAGAGCGCGGCCGCGTCCTCGACGGCGAGCGGATCGAGCCGCACGCCGTGCCCCATCAGCGCGACGTCGTGGATCATCTGTCCTCACCTGGCGTGCTCATGCGCACGATCCTAGGGACCGTGGACTAGGAGGCGCGGCGCCGGCCGCGGACACCGGTCACGACGCCCCGCGCGCATCCGCTACGGTGATCGATCACAGCCCACGAACTGGGGGCCGCGGCACGACCCCACCGTGCCGCACCATCGTCTGACGCGTCCGACCCGACGGGCCCGCCCGAGGAGACACCCATGAGCACCCACAGCACCCCCACCCGCCTGCGCGAGGACGACGTCGACGGCGTCGTCTGGGACGCCGCCCAGGAGGCGCGACTCGCGTCCGCCCCCGCCCGCACCTCGGCCGCGGCCGCGGCCCTGCCCGCCCAGGGTCCCGCCGCCGTCTGACCCGGCGCCCGCGCGATCCGACCGGCTACGGGCGGTCGGCGTCGTCCCGGTCGGCGACACGCTCGTCGGCGTCGTCCCGCTCGTCGACCCCGTCGAGTGGCGCGACCGGAGCCCCGGTCGCCACCGCACCGGCGGTCGCCACCTCGGACGCCGTCCCGGCACCGCGCCTCCCGGCCCGTCCGGCGCCACGACCGTGCGCGGCGCGCTCGGCGGCCTCGAGCTGCTCGGCCTCGTCGCCCGACAGCGCCTCGCCGCGGGACACCATGCCGGCCACGTCGGAGAGTCTGATCTGCGGCAGGAAGAGCGACAGCACGAACGCCACGGCGATGAACGGGATCAGGTAGGCGAAGACCGGCGCCAGCGAGTCGGCGTAGGCCTCGACGACGAGACGACGGATCTGCTCGGGCAGCTGGTTCAGCGTCGCGGGGTCGAGGGTCGCGGTTGCCTGCGAGGCGTCACCGGACGACGCCCCGGCGCCCGTGAAGACGTCCGTGAGGTTCGAGGTGAGCCGGCTGGTGAACAACGCACCGAAGATCGCGACGCCGAGCGCGGCGCCCACCTCGCGGAAGTAGTTGTTCGTGCTGGTCGCCGTGCCCACGTTCTGGGCGTCGACCGAGTTCTGCACCACGAGCACGACGACCTGCATGATCAGGCCGAGGCCCGCACCGAACAGGAAGAGGAACACGCAGATCAGCCAGAGCGGGGTGTCGGCGGTCAGGGTCGTGAACAGCGCCATGGCGATGCCGGTCAGGATCGTGCCGACCACCGGGAAGACCTTGTACTTGCCGGTCCGGGTGATCAGGTTGCCCGACAGGATCGACGTGCCGATCAGGCCGACCATCATCGGCAGCAGCAGCAGGCCCGAGACGGCCGCCGACGCGCCCGACGACATCTGCAGGAAGGTGGGCACGAACGCGATGGCCGAGAACATGCCGATGCCGAGTACGAAGCCGACGGCGGTCGCGAGCACGAACACCTTGTTGCGGAAGAACGACAGCGGGATGATCGGGTCGTCGGCACGCGACTCGACGAGCACGAACAGCGACGCCGCCACCACGACCCCGGCGCCCCAGAGCCAGGTCTCGGGCGCACCCCAGCCGTGGTCGTCCTGACCGCCGAACTCGGTGAAGAAGATCAGGCAGGTGGTCGCCGCCGACAGCAGCACCACGCCGAGCACGTCGATGCGCTTGGTGGCCTTCTTGCTCGGCAGCGTCAGGGCGGCCCAGGTGATGGCGAACGCCGCGATGCCGACGGGGATGTTGATGTAGAACGCCCACTGCCAGGTGAGGTGGTCGACGAAGAAGCCGCCGAGCAGGGGCCCGCCGATGGCGGACAGGCCGAAGACCGCGCCGAGCGGGCCGAGGTACTTGCCGCGCTCGGAGGCGGGCACGATGTCGGCGATGATCGCCTGCGAGAGGATCATCAGACCGCCGCCGCCGAGGCCCTGGATCGCGCGGAACACCACGAACGTCCAGAAGTCGGTGGCGAAGGCGCAGCCGATGCTCGCGAGGGTGAAGATCGCGATCGCGACGAGGAACAGGTTGCGACGGCCGAGGACGTCGCCGAACTTGCCGTAGATCGGCATGACGATCGTCGTGGCGAGCAGGTACGCCGTGGTGATCCAGGCCTGGTGCTCGACGCCGCCGAGCTCGCCGACGATGGTCGGCATGGCCGTCGACACGATCGTCTGGTCGAGGCTCGACAGCAGCATGCCCGAGATGAGGGCGCCGAAGATGATCCAGATGCGTCTCTTCGTCAAGAGGAAGGGCGCGTCGGCCTTCGCTGCGGTGGTGGTCGTCATGGCTGGGTCACAGCGCCTTTCGGTCGTGGTCGGCAGGGTGGGTCGGGGCGGGCGGGGAGGCGGGGCCACGAGGCGCGGCGGCGGCGAAGAGCTCGCGGGCGATCACGAGCTGGTCGGCGAGGACGGCGTCGAAGCGCTCGTCGTCCCGCCCCTCGGCGGAGAAGAACCGTTCGAAGGCCCGCTGGACGAGCCCGGTGAGCAGGGTCACCGCGACGTCGATGCGGGGATCGCCCCCGTCGAGCCCCTCGTGTGCGGCCACGGCCGAGACGACGCGTCGCCGCTGCTCGTCGCCCTGCCGCATCATGGCGCCGAACAGGCGGGGCTCGCGGTCGAGTGCGGCCTTGAAGTGCGCAGCCTGCCCGCGGGTGAGGCCGACGTTCTCGACACGCTCGACGACGAGCGCGCCCAGGTCGTCGAAGACGGTCGACAAGGGCGGGAGGCGCGGGTCGCGTCGCGAGGACGAGTACCCGTCGAGCGCCTCGTCGTCGTCGTCGAGCGCGACGCCGACCACGACGTCGTCCTTCGACGCGAAGTGGTTGAAGAACGTCCGACGCGAGATGCCGACCGAGGCGCAGAGCTCCTCGATGGTGAAGCCGGCGAGTCCGTGCTCGGCCGTCAGGCGCCGGGCGGCAGCGGTCAACTCGACGCGGGTGCGCAGTCGACGCTGGGCCGTCTTGCCGGCGGTCGTGGCCATCGCGCGCCTCCTGGTCTCGTCGCTCTCGTGATCGGCGACGTCGCCGGGGGCCTCGCGGCCGAAGACGATGATTGCACTTTCACGCGAGGAGTGCAATCACGCATCCTGTGGACCCGCCGCCCACCGGGCCGGCTGGGGGCTACGCGGCAGAACCATCCGCGTCCCCTGAGAACGCCGTCACCGGACGTCAGGTGTTGCCTACGCTGAACCGATGAGTGCACCGAGAGCCCGCCGCGTCTGCCTGTCGGTCGCCGGTTTCGCCCTCGTGGCGATCGGCCTGGCCGTCCTGGCGTTCACCTTCGACTGGGACGCCCCCACGATGTTCGGCCTGCCCACCGGGCTCGCCGGCTTCTCGCTGATGATCGCCGGCGCGATCGTCGCCGAGGTCGGTTTCCGCGGGGCGGTCAAGGCGCGGAGGCGCGAGGTCGCGGTCCGTCGGCGCTCGCAGGTCACCGACCTCGAGCGCACCTCGTAGCGGTCGCCGTCAGACGGTGAGCCACTTGATCGCGGGGTAGAGCACCCGGGCGATCTTGCGGGGGCACGGGAACGACGTCTGCGTGCCGTCGCGTTCGTTGAGCGTGATGACCGGCCGATCCGCGACCGTCGAGTAGTCGACGGTCTCGAGGGAACCGGCGGGGATCTCGTGCGTGGTGGGGCGACCGGCGGTGTCACGGAGGACGTAGACGAGACGATCGTCGTGCACCTGCATGCCGTGCTGCGCACCGCCTGCCGTCCACGTCACCGAGAGTCTCACGAGCCGACCCTAGCGGGTCGCCGGGCCGCCGAGGCCCGGGCGTCGTCCCCTGGCTGCCGCCCGACCTCCCGACCAGGAGGCGCGGCGTCGGTCGTCCTCACGGAGTCGCGACCCCGAGGGCGTCGCCCAGGTCGCGGAAGACCGCCTCGGCGACGGGCCGGCGGGACGCGGACAGCGCCTCCTGCACGACTCGCCCGTAGAGGATGCCGGCCTCGTCCACGCCGCTCGACCCCTCGGCGGTGAGCGCCAGGACGAAGCTGCGTCGATCGGTCGGGTGCTGGAGCCGGACGACGAGCCCGGCGGCCTCGAGGCGGTCGGCGAGGGCCGTCATGGCACCCGAGGAAAGCCCCAGGGCTTCGCCGACCTTCTTCGGCGGGGTGTCGCCGTGCACCGAGAGGTGCACCAGGGCGAGGTAGTCCGTGGCGCCGACGCCCATGCCCTTGGCCAACCGGTCGTTGACGGAGGCGATCCGGGACTGCAGGCGTTGCAGCGCGACGAGCACGGCCGTGACGTCGTCGGTCCGCGGCTCGGGGCGGGTGTCGGCACGGGTCTCGGCACGGGGCGCGACGGTCGTCTGCGCGTCGGGGGCGGGGGTCATCGGGTCTCCGGGAGGAATCGGATCGGGTGCGGCGTCCACCTCGGCCCGGGGTTCGGGTCCCGTCCGACGACTGCGCGACACATGTCGCTTATTGAACGAGCAACTCGATCACCAAGTAGTTAGATGATCGTACCATCGGTGGACGGGCCCCGGAAGTCCCCCGGTCACGGGTCGTCCGTCGATGCATCCGGTGCACGATCCGACTCGTGAGGCGAGTAAACTCGCGGCGGACTCGGCGCCAGGGTCCGGCCAACCGGGGTCGACGACGATCCGACGACACGATCGACACCGCAGGAGCAACCCCATGACCGCAGACCCCCGCCCCCACGTCGTCATCGTCGGCGGCGGCTTCGCCGGCATCGCGGCGATGAGGTCCCTCCGAGACGCCGACGTCCGCATCACCCTGATCGACCGCCACGTCTACAACATGTTCCAGCCGCTCATGTACCAGGTCGCCACCGGCGGCCTCAACGCGGGCGACGTCACCTACTTCCTGCGCAGCCTGCGGTCCAAGCAGTCGAACGCCGAGTTCCGCCACGGGTTGCTCACGACGATCCGCGCCGACGAGCGCATCATCACCCTGCGCGACGGCGAGGAGATCGCCTACGACGCCCTGGTCCTCGCCAACGGCGTCAACACCAGCTACTTCGGCACCAAGGGCGCCTACGAGTACGCCTACTCGATGTACTCCCGCTCGCAGGCGCTGCGCATCCGCGACGAGCTCTTCACGCAGCTCGAGAACGCCGCGGCCTCGGTGGGCAGCGGCGAGGTGCGCGTCGTCATCGTCGGTGGCGGTGCCACGGGCGTCGAGATGGCCGGCGCACTGGCCGAACTGCGCGACCAGGCGTTGAAGGACGCCTACCCCGAGATCGACGCGTCGAGCATCACGATCACCCTCGTGCACCGCAGCGGCGAGTTGCTCAAGCCCTTCTCCCCCCGTCTGCGCAAGTACGCCGCCAAGGTGCTGCGCAAGCGCGGCGTCGACCTGCGGCTCGACACGGGTGTCGAAGAGGTCCGTCCCGACGGCGTCGTCGCCGCGGACGGCGAGTTCATCCCGGCCGAGCTCGTCATCTGGGCCACCGGCGTCGCGGCCCACGCCGAGGTCGCCTCGTGGGGTGTGCCGCAGACCCATGGTGGACGCATCCAGGTGAACGACGACCTCACGGTCAAGGGCTTCGACTGCATCTTCGCCGCGGGTGACATCGCCGCCACCGACGACGCCCTCGCTCAGCTCGCCCAGCCGGCGATCCAGGGCGGCGAGCACATCGGCGAACAGATCGTCCGCCTGCTCGCCGGCAAGAAACTCGCGCCGTTCAAGTACCACGACAAGGGCACCATGGCCACGGTGGGCACGAACGCCGCCGTGGTGCAGTTGCCCAACGGCTTCACGCTGACCGGCCCCGTCGCCTGGCTGCTGTGGGTGTTCGTCCACATCACGAGCCTGCTCGGGAACGGCAACCGTCTCTCGACCCTCACGCACTTCTTCGTGCGCTACCTCTGGGCGCTCCGCAAGCGGGCCATCCCCATCGTGGGCGACGTCCGGCCGGTGCGCCCGAACGGCGACCGGGCGCCCGAGAAGTGGCAGACCGAGAAGGCCGAGTAGCGGTCGGCGCCTCCTGACCCGGACGCCGAGAACCCCGTTCACGAAGACGAACCACGATTGATCGGGGTTCTTCTTCGCGAACGGGGTTCTTCTCGGTGATCGGCTACGTGCCCGATCGGTCGAGCGGGGGTGTTACTCGGTGGCGGCGGTGATCTTCGCGACGCCGACGAGCATCTCGTCCTGGACGGCGTCGGTCTTGAAGGTCTGGTTCAGCAGCGACGCGGCGTCGGGGCTGATGTGCACCGTGGTGCCCTCGAGGACGGCGTTCGAGCCCTCCATCTGGATCGGCTTGAGCGTGCCACCGTAGAGGTTGAAGAGGTAGGCGTCCTCGGCGGCGACGGTGCCGTTGGCGGTCACGGTGCCGTAGAGCTTCGACTCGCCCGGGTCGATGCGGAAGTCGGTCAGTTCGACGACGGTGCCGTCGGCCGAGGTCAGCGACAGGCCGGAGCCGTCGTGGTCGATCTCGCCCTGGACGTAAGGTCGCACGTCGCTGTCGGGGCCGTAGTAGTCGACGTTTCCGCCCGTGATCGGGAAGGCGAACGTGCCGTCGGTGAAGGTCGCGGTGCCGACGACGCCGGGGGTCAGGCCGAGCGAGGTGATCGCGTCGACGAAGGACGCGTCCACGGCGACCTGCGTGTCGACGCCGTTGCTGAGGTCGGCGATCGACGCGGCGGGCGTCGACGCGGCGCTGGGCTCGGAGGACGACGAGCTCGACGAGGAGGACGTGTCGGTCGAGGTACCGGAGTCCATCGAGCACGCGGCGAGGGAGAAGATCAGGGCGCCCGAGGCGACGAGGCCGAGGGTGGTCTTGGTGATGTTCTTGCGAGTGAAAGCGTTCATGGTGAAGCTCCTTGTCAGTTGGTCCCGGTGGGGATGTACTGGGTTCGCCACCGGGCCCGAAAAGGATTGGAACGCATCATCTTCGTTACCCGGCCGTGACCTCCACCGCCTCGTCGGCACCGGCGACCGGACCCGGGGATCGTCGCGCGCGGGCCACCGCGAGCCCGCGTTGCGAGCTCCAGAAGTCGCGGACCGTCTCGCGGAGTTCGGACGCGCCGACGTCCGCTCCGAAGGCCAGCGACCCCGGCTCGAGGGCGATGCCGTCGGCCAGGGTCGGCAGGGCGACGGGGTCGAAGCCGATGGCGTCCACGAGGTCCGCGACGACGTCGAGTGCCTCTCGGTCGTCCGACGCCAGGGCGATCGCGCTCCGCTCGGGATGACCGGCGGGCAGGGCTCCCTCGTCGAGGTCGTGGTACCCCATGTGGTTGAAGCCCTTCACGACGCGTGACGCGGGCAGGTGCTGCCGGACGAGCTCGCTCGTCGAGGTCCGGACGTCCGAGAGGTCGTCGCGCAGGCCGTCGGTCTCCCACCAGTAGTTCATGGCGTCGACGACGACCTTGCCCGCGAGTGCGTCGACCGGCACCGAGTCGAGCTTGCCGAGCGGCAGGGCCAGGACGACGATGTCGGCCTCCCGTGCCGCGTCGGCCGACCAGACCGCGCGGGCCCCGGGGGCGATCACGTCGACGATGAGGCGGATGCGGGCAGGGTCCCCCGAGCCGGAGAGGAGGACGGGGTGGCCGGCGGCGTGGACGAGGCGGGCGAGGACGGTGCCGACCTTGCCCGCGCCGAGGATGCCGATGGTGGGTGCGGACGTCATGTGTCGTGCAACGCACGAGGGCATCCGACGATTCCGGACGCGGCGATGCACCGCAGGCCCCTGAACCAGGCCTGCGGTGCACCGTCGGTGTGGAGTCGCTCAGGAGCGAGCGACGGAGGTGACCGTCAGGCGCGGGCCGTCCGGCGGCGGGCCGCCACGAGCAGGCCGAGCCCGGCGAGCAGCGCCAGCAGCCCGCCCACGAGCGGGCCCGACGCGTCACCACCGGTGAAGGCCAGCGACGAGTCGGCGGCGAGGGCCGAGGAGGCGCTGGTCCCCGAGGCGAGGACGCTGCGGTCGGCCGCTGCGGCGGTCATGAGCACGGTGCCGGTGGTGCCGGTCGTGCCGTCGACGCCGGGGGTGCCGTCGGTGCCGGGCGTGGTGGTGCCGCCGTCACCCGGGGTGGCGGGCGTCGTCGGGTCGGTCGGCTCGAACGGCTCGGCCGGGTCGACGGGGATCGTCGGGTCGGTCGGGTCGGTCGGGTCGGTCGGGTCGGTCGGGTCGGTCGGGTCGGTCGGCGTGGTGGGCGTGGTCGGCGTGGTGCCGGTCGTCCCCTCCGTGGTGTCGCTGTCGCCGATCACCGAGACGGCGTTGCCGCCCACGGTCACGGGCAGCCCCACGGACGGCAGGACCTGCGTGCCCCCGAGGATTCCGTCGTCACCGCTCGTGGTGCCACCGGTCGAACCCGTACCGGTACCGGTGGTGCCGGTGCCCGTCGTGGTGCCCGTGCTGCTGCTGTCACCGATCACCGAGACGGCGTTGCCGCCCACGGTCACGGGCAGCCCCACCGACGGCAGGACCTGCGTGCCCCCGAGGATGCCCTCGTCACCACTCGTGGTGCCACCGGTGGCGCCCGTACCGGTGCCGGTGGTGCCGGTGCCCGTCGTGGTGCCCGTGCTGCTGCTGTCACCGACCACCGAGACGGCGTTGCCGCCCACGGTCACGGGCAGCCCTACCGACGGCACGACCTGCGTGCCCCCGAGGATGCCCTCGTCACCACTCGTGGTGCCACCGGTGGCGCCCGTACCGGTGCCGGTGGTGCCGGTGCCGGTGGTGCCGGTGCCCGTCGTGGTGCCCGTGCTGCTGCTGCCGCCGACCACCGAGACGGCGTTGCCGCCCGCGGTCACGGGCAGCCCCACCGACGGCACGACCTGCGTGCCCCCGAGGATGCCCTCGTCACCACTCGTGGTGCCACCGGTCGAACCCGAACCGGTGTCGGTGGTGCCGGTGCCGGTGCCGGTGCCCGTCGTGGTGCCCGTGCTGCTGCTGTCACCGACCACCGACACGGCGTTGCCGCCGATCGCGACCGGGGTGGTCACCGTCGGGATCACCTGCGTACCCCCGGCGACGGAGTCGTCACCGCTGGTGGCGGCGCCACCCGTGGTCGGACCCGTGCCGGTGGTGCCGGTGCCGGAACTCGCGGCCGGAGCCGTGGTCGAGCCGGTGCTGCTGCTGTCGCCGACCACCGAGACGGCGTTGCCGCCCACGGTCACGGGCAGCCCCACCGACGGCACGACCTGCGTGCCCCCGAGGATGCCGTCGTCACCACTGGTGGTGCCGGTGGCCGAGCCGGTGGGGCCGGCGCCGGTCGCGCCTCCTGCGGGGGTGCCGGTCGTGGTGCCGGTGCTCGACGAGTCGCCCAGCACCGAGATCGCGTTGCCGCCGACCGTGACCGGCAGGGTCACGTCGACGAGAGCCTGGGTGCCCGAGCCGATCGCGTCATCGCCCGACGTGGCGGCAGGTGCCGCCGGTGCCGGTGCCGGCGCCGGTGCCGCGGGGGCCGCGGCCTGGACGGGAGCGGCCGTGCCGGCCGAGTCGCCCAGCACCGAGACCGCGTTGCCACCGACGCTGACCGGCACGTCGATCGAGACGATGCCCTGGCTGCCCGAGAGCACGCCCGAGTCTCCGCTCGTCGTCGTGACGGGTGCGGCGGGCGCGGCGGGTGCGACGGCCGGAGCGGCGGGTGCCGCAGCCGGGGCGGCAGGCGCCGCAGGGGCCGGCGCGGTGCTGCTCGAGTCGCCGAGGACGCTGACCGCGTTGCCGAGCGCCGAGACCGGAGCCTCGACGACGGCGCCGACCTGGGTGCCCGAGAGCAGCCCGTCGTCACCGGTGGTGGTCGCCGCGTTCGCGGCGGTGGTTCCGAGGGCCCAGATGCCCCCGATGAAGAGCGCTCCCATGAGCCCTCTCGAGACGTACGTGTTCATGGTCTTCTCCAAGAGATGAGGTGTGTGGTGCCGCGGAGTCGCGGCGGGGTCGCTGATGTCGCCGGCAGCCGGGAGGCTGCAGGGGCGACGCGACCGGCCTCAGTCGGGGGAAGAGTCGGTGTCGTACGCAGGCGTCGACGGGAGGTCGTCGTCGCCGTCCGCGGACCCCGCCGAGACGGCGAGTCCGGGAAGCAGGGAGGCGCGGGTCGCGTCGAGCGCGACGGCACCGCCGGCCGCTCCGCCGCCCGAGGCCTGACCGTTCGCGCCTCCGCCGGTGCCCGAGGGCAGGGCGGGCGTGCCGTGGTCGTCACCGGCAGGAAGCGGTGCGGGGCCGGGGGTGGGCGCCAGGGGTGCGCTGGTCGTGTCGGCCGACGAGGACGGACCCGAGGCGATCTGCGCCCGCAGGATGCCGACCGCGTCGGTCGATGCGGTCGTGCCGGACACGTCGGACGCGTCGGCCACCGAGGCGACCGCGAGCTCGTCCGTGGCGACGGCTCCGAGGCCGTCGGCTCCGTCGACGTCCGCGTCCGCCCCGGCGGGCACGTCACCCGCGGGGACCGTGACGCCCGGTCGGGGCGTGACGCCCCCGGGCACGACCGGCGGGACCACGGGGGTGGCGGGGGCCGCGGCCGAGTCGCCGACGGCGGTCAGACCCTCGTCGACGACGCCGGTCAGCGGATCGGTCACGGTCGAGACGGGTGCCGGGCCGGTGACGGCAGGCACCACGGGGACGGCCGCGACGACCTGGTCCACGGTCTGCGCGACGGGCGCGACGACCGACGAGACCGGTGCGGCGGCTGCGACCTGCTGCACGACCTGGGGCACCACGGGGGCCGCGGCCTGCACGACCTGCTGCACCGTGGGTGCGACGGCCGTGGCCTGGACGGCGACGCCCGTGACCTGTGACACCGCGCCTCCTGCGGTCTGACCGACGGCGGCCACGGGGGCGTCGAGCGATCCGGCGACCTGGCCGACGGCCGAGGTGACGCCGCCGAGGAGGGAGGACGAGGCCTCGTCGGCCGAGGCCGACGGGGACGAGAAGGCGAGTCCCAGACCGACCATGCCGATCGCGGCGAGACCCGAGAAGCCGAGGAGGCGCACGAGACGGAGCGGGGCGGGTCGCCTCGTCGTCGTCTCGGCCGTCTGATCCACGGCGTACCTTCTTCGGTCGCATCTCACCGGGGTGGTGGGTCCCGGCGTCGGGGTCGTGCCCCTCATCGCGCTGGTGAGACGCGATGTGCCATCTTTTCTACGCCGACGACGCCGGATTGTCCATGAGCCTGTCTCAGATGTACCCCGATCGCCTCGACGACGCGTCGGCGAGGGACGGCTCAGACCAGCTCGAGGTCCCAGGAGGGCGGCACGTAGACGGAGCCCCACCCGGCGCGCAGGCGCGTGATCGCCCGGTCGAACGACTCCACGACGTCCATGTCACGTCGGACCATGGACTGCAGCTGCAGTCCCTCGTACAGGGCGATCAACTGCTCTGCACCCCTGGCCGGCTGCATCGTGTCGGGCTCGCGCCCGAGCTCGACGTCCTGCGCGAGCGAGCTGTGGATCAACCGGTAGAACTGCTGCCACTGGTCGTGCAACAGCGGCGCCAGCGGGTGGCCCGGGGTCGCCGCGACGTTGACGGTGGCACTGAGCAGGCGCATCAACGCGGGTTCGGCGGCGTTCGCGGCGACGATCGCGCGCAGCAGGGCGATCGTGCCGTGCGTCCGGGCGAGGGGGAGCAGCGGCCGGGTGCGGCGGCCGACCCAGAGGTCGACGGTCGCCAGGACCAGGCCGTTCCAGTGGGTGAACTCGTCGCTCACGGTCTTGACGGGCAGATCGGCGGCTCGGGCGACCAACTCGAACGACGCCTCGTGGAAGGCGTGCTCGGTGAAGACGCGCATGGCCGCCTCGACGATGGCGATGCGTCGCTCGACGGCGGCGGACGGGGCTCCGAACGGGGTGGCGGGGGTGGTCGTCGTGGCCGTCGGGGCGTCCGACGACTCGGGGTGGGTCTCGTGGATCACGCATCGACGTTACGGACCGCACGGCGCACGAGTCGACGCCCAGTCCGGGGTACACGGGTGCCGCTGCGTCGGTCGCGTCGCCGGATGACGCGTCAAGGATTGAGTTCTCAGGGAGACCCGCGTATACCTCAGGTAACGGGGAACGCCCGCACGAACCGATCACGTGTGTCCAGGTGCCTCCTCTTCCCAGTCAGGTGGCGCCATGCCCCGTTCGACGTCCCCTTCCCTCCTCGCCCGCTCGGGGCTCGTCCTCGGCGTCGCCGCCGCCCTCACGGTGGCCTCGGCCCTCCCCGCGAGCGCCGCGAACGTCATCGACGGCCCCGTCGACCTCGGGTCGGCCCGCAGCTACGCCGTGCTCGCCGCCTCGACGGTCACCAACACCGGCCCCAGCGTGGTGAACGGCGACGTCGGCCTCAGCCCCGGCTCCTCGGTCACCGGGTTCGACGCCGGTGGCCCCGGCGTGATCGTCGGGGGCGTGCAGCACGTGGCCGACGAACCCGCGCGGCTCGCGCAGCAGGACCTCACCTCGGCCTACGACGTGGCCGCAGCCCTCACCCCGCAGGAGAGCAACGTCGTCGACCTGGCCGGTCGGTCGCTGTCGCCCGGCGTCTACTCGGGGGACGCGGTGCAGCTCACCGAGAACGGCAGCCTCGCGTTCGCCGGTTCCGATCGGTCGGTCTGGGTCATCCAGGCCGCGAGCACCCTGACCATCGGCGCGAACACGACCATGACCTTCTCCCAGGGCGCCAGCGCGTGCAACGTCTTCTGGCAGGTCGGCAGCTCGGCCACCCTCCTCGCCGACGCGGACTTCCGCGGGACCATCCTCGCGCAGGAGTCCATCACCGCGACCACGGGTGCGACCGTCGTCGGACGACTCCTCGCCCGCACCGGCGCCGTGACGCTCGACACCAACACCCTCACCGTGCCCGCGGCCTGCCCCACGGTCGGCACGCCGTCCGAGACCGTCGCCCCGACCATCACGTCGGGCAGCCCGACGACGGCGACCGAGGGCACCCCGTACTCGTTCACCGTCACGGCGACCGGTGCCCCGGCCCCGACCTTCACCGTCACCACCGGCACCCTGCCGGCCGGCCTCACGCTGAACGGCACCACCGGCGAGATCTCGGGCACCCCGACCACCCCCGGCGACACCACCGTCACCATCACGGCCGACAACGGCACGACGCCGCCCGACACCGCGGACTACACGATCACGGTCACCCCGGCCGACGTCGTCACGCCGCCCCCGGGCGACGGCGGCACCCCTCCCGGCACCGTGACTCCCCCCGGCGCGACCACGCCTCCCGGGACGACCACGCCGCCCGGGACGACCACGCCGTCGACCCCGGCCGTCCCCGTCTCCGACCGGAACGGCACCGGCCCTCGCGGCGACCTCGCCTACACGGGTGCGGACACCACGCTGCCGGTGATCGGTGCCGGCCTGGTCCTGCTCCTCGGTGCCGCCCTCGTCACCGTCACGGCCATCCGACGCCGCCGCCTCGCCCGCTCCTGACCGACGGGTCCACCGGCGGCGCCTCGCTCGACCGACCCGCGCCTCCTGACCGAGGCACCGGGCCCGGGTCCCCGGGCCCGGGTCCCCGGACGCCGGTCGACGGACGCCGGTCGACGCTCACCGGCCGGCCGCGTACCTCGCGCTCACCTCGGCCGCCGTCGAGGCGACGTCGAGGACCGTCGTGTCGTCGAGGTCGCCCCGGAAGTGCTTGCTGGTCGGCGGCGAGGGCCAGGGCGCGTTCACCGCGTCGTAGCCGATCCGCCAGTAGCCGCGGGCGTTCTCGGCCGCCGCCTGGGACGACGACCCGACCGGCGCGCCGTCCACGTAGAGCGTCATGCCCGAGGCGTCCAGGGTCGCCGTCGCGAGGTGCCATGCACCGTCGGTGTACGTCGACGGGCTCTGCAGGGTGAAGTACCCGCCGCTGTAGACGCCGAAGATCAGCGTGCCCCGGTCTGTCAGGTAGAGGTGACGGTCGTACTGTCCCGACGCGCCCGCCTGGCTGTTCCCGAAGCCGATCAGCTTGCCGCCCGTCGTCGTGGTCGTGCGGAACCAGGTCTCGACGGTGAAGACCTGGGGGCCGTCGATGTTCAGCCCCGTCGTGACCTGACCGTCCACGCCGTCGAGCCTCAGGAACGGGCCGTCACCGGGGGCGCACGTGCCGCCCGTGATCGTGGCCCCGGGGGTGAGGGTGCCCGGTCGTCCGTTGCCGCTGCTGTCGCGCGCGGTCGTGCCGACCCCGTCGTTGAACTGGTAGGCGAATCGCGCCTGCGCAGCGACCGGGCGGTCGAGGCAGGCGAACCGCGAGGTGGCGAGCACGCTCGAGGTCGAGGTCGTGGCCGAGAACGCCGCGTGGCTCGAGCCGACGACGAGGAAGAGCACGGCCACCCCGGCCACCACGGTGAGGGCGACGCCCGAGACCCGGGCCGCGCGCGACCGCCCCGACGGCTGCGTGGGCGCACGGTGACGGGACGGGGCGAGGGGGTCGACGACGTCCTCGCTGGTCGGCTCGAGCCGCGTCGCCGCGAGCAGGAGCAGCACGACGAGGGACACGACGAGCACGCCCACGACGCGGTCGCCGCCGTGCCAGAGCATCGGCGACCCGATGGACGGCACGAGCAGGACCCCGACGCCGTGCACGGCCTCGGCGGCGACGGGGCTCGAGTCGACCTCGGCGTTCGCGTCGCCCTTGAGTCGCAACGACCCGTCGTCGGTCGTGTCGACCAGACGGTGCAGCCGCAGCTCCCCGGCCCGGTCCGGATCGTCGACGAGCAGCACCTGCCCCGCGTCGAGGTCGGTCGTGTCGACGGGCATCGCCACGACCACGTCCCCGGTGGCGATCGCGGGCGACATCGACCCCGTGACCACGGTCGTGGGCGACCAGCCCCAGAGGGCCGGGACGGCCGCCCAGAGCAGGAGGCACACGGCCGTCGTCAGGACGACCCGCGCGATCGTCGCCAGGCACAGCGCACCCCAGAACGACAGGTCGGAGCGGACCTGCGGGGTGGTGGCGGCGGGGGCCGCGAGGGTCGTCATGTCGGCGTGTTCCGGCTCGGGCGTCGTCTCCCGCGTCAGCGGGTCTGGGCCTCCCAGGTGAAGGCGATCGCCGCGCGCGAGTCCTGACCGGTGTTCGGCGTCGACTGGCTGAGCGCGTACGTGAACTTGAACGAGCGCGACTCGGCGGCCGTCCCGTCCGGTGACCAGGTCGGGGCGCCGGTGGCGTAGCCGGTCCGCTGGCTCGCGAAGTCGGCGAGGGTGCCCGAGAAGACCTGCGCACCCTGGCTCGCCGGGGTGAAGCCGTCACACGAGGCGCTGGACGCGCCCGACCCCTGTTGGATCGTCAGGTCGAGGAAGGACGAGAGCGAGTTGGTCGTGGTCGCCGCGGTGCCGTAGAGCCGGACCGACGAGGGCAGGCTGCCCGTCGAGGTGACCGTGATGCACCTCGTGCCGGTGTCACCGGGCATCAGGCCCGAGGCCGAGAACAGGGCGACGTCGGAATCGTCGTCCGTGAGCTGCACGGTGCCGGTCGACCAGTTGCTCGTCGGGTTCGAGGTGGTGGCCGAGAAGGCCGAGTACGACGCCGTCGAGATGATGGCGCCGGAGGCGATGACGGCGACGGGCACGGCGGCCCAGCGGGCACGGCGGGTCCAGCGGGCGCGGCGGAGCGATCGGGACATGTCGGGGAGTCCTTCGGGTGGGGGGCGCCGAGGCCCCCGTGGTGCCTGTCGGGAGGGGGCTGTGACGTCTCGGCACGGTGCCGATGGGGCGACGGTACCGAGGGATCGTCGACTCGGTAAGGGGCGTCGTGTCCCCAGTCAGGGGGAACCCCCTGTACCCCGCCGGGGCGCACCGGCCGGAGGTCAGCGTCCGCGGCCGGCCAGCAGCGCGTGCAGCAGGGGCACCGCCGAGGTGGCCATGAGCACCGTGCCGACCACGTCGTCCCCGCTTCGCAGGACGGCCCCCGCGATCAGCAGGGCGGCGAAGAGCACGGCCGAGACCACCCGCCGGGCGGTCCGCTCGATGCGGGTCAACTGGCGCTCGATCCGGGGGCTGCCCACCTCGAGCGTGCCGTCCTCGAGGCGCGTGACGAGGTGGTCGAGTCGGCCGGGCAGACGCACGGCCACCGTGGCGGCGTCGAGGGTGCGGCGCGTGACGTCCTGCACCGCGTTGCCTCGTTCGTCGCGGATCAGCCGGGCCGCGTAGGGCTCGACCGAGTCCCACAGGTTGAACGCCGGGTCGAGCGCGCTGGCGACCCCCGAGGTCAGCGTCATCGCCCGCAGCACGAGCAGGAAGTCCTCGGGCAGCTGGAACGGCAGCGACCGGATGAGGTCGCCGAACTGCCCGGCGAACTCGCGGTACTCCCGCGGGTCGACCTGCCGGAGTTCGGCGAACCCCATGCCGCCGAACCGGGCGAAGGTGGCGGTCACGGCCCGCTCGAGCCCGAGCGTGTCGGCGCTCGGCAACAGGACGCCGAGGTCGCGCATGGCGTTCACCATGCCCGAACCGTCACGCGAGGCCGCCGCGATCAGCAGCTTGCGCAAGCCCGTCCGGGTGCCCGTCGGCACCTCGCCCATCATGCCGAAGTCGATGAAGGTGAGCTTCCACGGTCGCTGGCCGTCGACCGCGTCGGGCACGGGCGTGACGAAGATGTTGCCGGGATGCGGGTCGGCGTGGAAGAACCCGTGGGTGAAGAGCTGGTCGAACATCACCGCGGCGAAGACGGGGGCGACCTCGGCGGGGTCGATGCCGGCGGCGGCCAGCGCGTCGACGTCGGTGATCTTGATGGCCGAGACGTCGTCCAGCACGAGGACGCGACGCGTGGTGCGCTCCCACACGACGTCGGGCACGCTCACCCGGTCGTCGTCGGCGAAGTCGGCGGCGAAGCGGGCCGAGTTGGCGGCCTCGTTGAGGTAGTCGATCTCTTCGAGGCTGGTGCGCGCGAACTCCTCGACGAGGGCGGGGGCGTCGACCCGGTCCGACACCAGCCGGACGTGGCTGAGCCAGCCGCCGACGCGGCGGAGTGCGGCGAGGTCGACGTCGACCACGGCGTCGATGCCGGGCCGCTGCACCTTGAGCACGACGTCCGTGAGGCCCGTGTCGGCCGCGTCGACGGGCCCGAGCGTCGCCCGGTGCGCCTGGCCGAGCGAGGCGGCGGCGATGGGCGACTCGGCGACGGTGGCGAAGACCTGCCCGAGGGGTCGGCCCAGCTCGGCCTCGGCCAGGGCGCGGATGCCCGGGAAGGGCACGGGCGTGACCTCGTCCTGCAGCCCCTCGAGCTCTTTGGTGATCTCGGGCGGCAGCACGTCGAGGCGGGACGACAGGTACTGGCCGACCTTGATCATCAGACCGCCGAGGTCGAGGGCCAGTGCGTGGAAGCCCCGGGCGAAGCGCCGCATGCGTCGCGGACGCGTGCGCTCCGCGAGCCGCCGCAGGCCGAAGCGGGGTAGGACGAGTTCGAACCACCAGGTGACGGCGAGGTGCCGCGACGCGAACCGCAGGATGCGACGGTAGCGCGCGCGACCGGCTCGGTCACGCACCGGAGGACTGGACGCGGAGGGGTCGGTCGACGCCACCCTCGTCAGTCTCGGGCGAGGATCGAGTAGATGCGACGACGGGCCTCGTCGAGCACCGCCACCGCCTCGTCGACCTGCTCGGGCGAGCCCGTCCGGCCGACCTGCGCCGTGGCGCGGGCCAGCTCGACGCCGGCCTTGGGCAGGGCGCGGAACCGGTCGCCGGTGGCGGAGCGCTCGGGCTCCCACGGAGCCGACGGGTCGACCCCGGCGGCGGCGCGACCGGCCTCGGTGAGCGAGTAGACCTTGCGGCCGTCGGTCTCCTCCGCGGCGACGAGCCCCTCGTCGGAGAGCAACTGCAGGGTCGGGTAGACGGACCCGGCGCTGGGCTTCCAGTCGCCGCCGCTGCGCTCGTCGATCTCGCGGATGATCTGGTAGCCGTGCATGGGGCGTTCGGCCAGCAGCGCGAGGATCGCGGCCCGCACCTCGCCCCGCGGGGCACGGGTGCCCTCGCGGCGGTCGAAGGTCGAGCGGAGCTGCTCCATGGCCTGCCACATGCCGTCGAGGCCGGTGCCGAAGCCGAAGGTGCCGGGTGCTGACGTGCTGCTCATGGTGTTCTCCTTCTCGAGGGTGGAACGGGGTCGAACGATACCCGGACGATATACCCCCACCGGTGGCCCGTCAGGGCTGACGCCCAGGCAGGAGGCGCGGCCGCCGAGATCCCGAACGGTCCTGTTCTGGGGGTCCCCACGCACTCGTTCGGGGGGTTCGGGCGACCGGACGAGGGTGGTTGAGTTCCATTCGTGGGTATGAACCCCCACCGACGGCGCGTTGCCGTCACCTCTCCGGCGTTCCCCGACGTCCGCCGGCGAGCCCTGCTGCCTCGGCGTTCCCCGACGTCCGCCGAGGCGGCAGGACCTCCGTCGTTCCCCGACGTCCGACGGAGTCGTACGTCCCTCGGTGACGGTCCGCGCCTCCGAGATCCCTGGAGTCCGCCATGCCCTCGTTCCCGACCCGCCGCCTCGCGGCGACCGCCGCCGCCGCGGCCCTGCTGTTCACCGTCCTGGTGACCGCCCCCGCCCAGGCCGCGACCCCGTCGCCCGCCCCGGCCGCCACCGTCCCCACCACGACGGCCGCCGCCTCGACGGCCACGTCGGGCGTCTCGGCCGACCTGTCCGGCGACATGATGACGGTGCCCGCGGCGCCCCTGCTGAGGGCCCAGACCGACGACGACGTGTCGCCGACGACCGGGGTGACGGACCACCCGGTGTACGTCAGCGTCGCCGCGGCGACGGCCGCGACCTCGGACGACTCCCCCACGCCTCCCGACGACGCCTCGATCCGGGCCGCCGTGACGCAGCTGCACGACTACTGGTGGGCGGAGTCGGGTCACACCGTGAACGTGACGCTCGCCGGCATCGAGACCCGGTCGCTCGACCAGGCGTCGTGCGTCCCGGCCACGGTGCTCAACACGGTCCACACCTCGGCCTTCGGCGGACGGTTCGCCCGGTACGCGTGGGCCGGCACGAACGAGCACCTGATCGTCCTGAGCCGCGAGACCTGCGGGACGACGGCGACCGCGTTCGGCACGGTCGGCGGCGACGGCGGCGAGGTCTTCAGCTCGTACGGAGCGGGCAGCACGCTGGGCGTCCCCGTGCTGCTGCACGAGTTCGGCCACAACCTCGGCTTCGGCCACGCCGGTGCCGGCATGTGCCGCAGCACGACGTCGTTCGACGGGGCCGCGAGCGACTACCGGTACGCCACGTCGACCGACTCCCCCGCCACCTGCCCCGTGCTCGAGTACGGGGACTTCCTCGACATCATGGGCTACTCGGTCTCGTCGTCCCGCCCCCACCTGTCGTCCGTCCAGCGGGTCCGCGCCGGTTACCTGACCGACGTCACCACGCTCAGCGGGGTGGGCACGACTAGCCAGGTCACCGTCGCCTCGCTCGACGGTGCCGCGAAGGGCCGCGCCGTCAAGGTGGTCGACCCGGTCAGCGGTCAGGACTACTACGTCGAGTACCGCACCGCGACCGGGACGGACGCCACCAGCCCGGAGTTCGGCGGACGTTCTCCGTCCTGCGCCCTCGTCGGATCGGGCTTCACGCGCTGCGCGCTCACCAGCGACAAGACGACCGGCAGCGTCCGGGTGCTCCGACCCCTCACCCTCGCGGGCAGCACGGTGTCGACCGTCGCCCTCGCGGTCGGCCTCGACGCCGGGCGCGACCCCAGCCGTCGCGACACGCACCTCGACGCGGGCGAGTCGTTCACCAGCGCGAACGGCGGGTTCACGGTGTCGGTCCGCTCGATGACCCCGTCGGGCGGAGCGGTCCTCGACGTGAGCCTCGCCGGGGGGTCCGCCAAGGTGCCCGCCTCCGCTCCGGCCCCGACCCTGTCGGCCCCGGCGCCCGCGACCGCACCCGCGACGACGACCAGTCGCCTGAGCGTCGACCGCACCCGCCAGACCCACGGCTCGAGCACCCCGATCACGACGACCACCCAGGTCGTCGCGTCGGACGGCTCGGCCCCGAGCGGGACGGTGACGCTCCGGGACGGCACGGCCGTCGTCGGCAGCACGAAGGTCGGGTCCGAAGGGCGCGCTACGGTGACCCTGCCGGGGACGACCGCGGCGGGCACCCACCAGCTGCGCGCCTCCTTCGTCCCTGCCACGACGACGCAGTCCGGCTCGGACTCGGCGGTCGTCGGAGTGACCGTCGACAAGGCCTCCTCGTCCAGCGCGCTGACCCGCGGGACGACGGCGATCACCAAGAACGAGGCGGCGACGGTCACGGTCACGGTGTCGGCCCCCGGCGTCCCCCGCCCCACCGGCACCGTGACCGTGACCTCGGGCGGCAGGACCGTCGGCACCGCCACCGTCTCGGCCGACGGAGCAGGACGCGTCACCGTGCCGGTGGGGACCTTCACCCGCGGGGGCACGTACGTCCTGTCCGCGTCGTATGCCGGGTCGGGCAACGTGTCCGCCAGCGTCTCGAAGCGGATGATCGTCGTCCTTCGCTGACGAGCGCGGCGCCGAGTCCGCGACGCCGGGTCCGCGGCGCCGGGTCCGCGGTGCCGAGTCCGCGGCCCCGGGGGCCGGAACGGCAGGAGGCGCGGGTCGCGACCACAGAGGGGCGGTGCGTCACGGCACGGGACCGTGACGCACCGCCCGGCCCGACAGGAAGAGCTGTCGGGCGGCCGGGCCTTCTCAGGAGCCCGGCGGCCTACCGGCGGCTACCGCGGAGTCACCGTGATCGAGTCGAGCTCGGCGAATCCGGTGCCCCCGGCGAAGTTCGGAGAACCCTTCGCCAGACGGATCACGTTGACCCCGGCCTTGAGCGTGACGGGTGTGGCCGCCGAGGTGGCGAACCGCCCCCAGCCACCCGTCGGTGCGTACGACACCGTCGAGAACGCACCACCGTTGAAGGCGAGGCCCTGCGTCGACGTCGTTGCGCCTCCGTTCGCGTAGCGGGTCGTCAACGAGTAGCTGCCGGCCGTCGGCACCTCGACCACGAAATCGACGAAGGAGTTCGACCGGCCGTCACCCAGACCGTCGATGCGACCCACGTAGCCGGAGTTGGACGCCGAGGACGACGACAGGATCGACGCGTTGACCACCGTCGCGTTCTCGGCCTCGTAGGTCTGCTGGTAGCTCGTGGCCGGGCCCGAGGCGGGCGTGACGACCACCTGGTAGGCGCCGAGGTAGTCCTGGTTCGGGATGGGGACGGTGACGGCCCCGTTCACGACGCCGACGGTGGTACTCGACAGCTGGGTCGGGGCAGCGACGTTCGCCATGCGTCCCGAGCGCGGCGTGTAGTTCACCGTCACCCTCACCTGCGACCCGAGACCGGCCAGTCCCTTGACCTGTACGGCGTTGTCACCGAACGTCCCGCCGAACGCGACGTTGACGATCCCGCGGGTCGAGTCGTACGAGGCGAACCCGTCGAGATCGCCCGAGGGCGTCACGTCGACCATGGAGCCCGCCATCTCGCCGTACCACTTGTAGAGCCAGTACGACCCGGTCGGAGCGTTGTTCCAGACGAGTCCCCCGACCGTCCCGGATTCGTACCAGTACGCGCGTTCGGCGTCCTTGATGCCGGTGCGCTCGAACTGCGCGATGAAGTGGGCCGCGACGCTGGGGGTGTCGACCTGGTTCGGCGAACCGTATTCGTTGATCGAGATCGGACGCGGGCTGATGCCGAGGTCACGCTCGATCGATCGGTAGTCGGCCACGTGCTCGTCGACGTCGGCCCACCCGCCGTCGTCCAGTTCGTGCCAGACGACGACGTCCGGCAGGGTGCCGTCGGCCTTCGCCCTGGCCATGAACTCGCGCATGCGGTCGGGGTAGTAGCGGCTGTAGCTCGGACCCACGATCGGCGTCACCGTGTCCTGCAGCTTCACCTGGCGGTAGGTCCGGGTCCACCCGTCGAGGAACGGGCCCGCCTTCGCGGTGTCCCAGGTGCCGTCGGGCTCGTTCCACAGCTCCCAGCCGTTGATGTTCGTCGTGCCCGCCGCGGCGACCCGGGCCCCGACCATCGTGTCGATCTTCTGCGTCCAGTCCTGCCAGCTGATCCAGCGGTACGGGAAGTCCGGGTAGACGTCGGGCATGCGGGCGTACGACTGTGCACCGTCGCGGGTGAACGCGTTCGCCGTCTTCAGCACGTCGCCGGTCGGCACGGTGGCACCGTTGCCGAGCTGCTGCACGCCGGGAGCGGGCTGCGTGTGCTGCTTCAGCCGCAACGGCGTCAGCAGACCAGGGGCCGGCGTCGTGTCGGACGCCACGGCGTACAGCCCCCCGGCTCCGACGTGGGTGACGGGCCTGATGCTCGTCGAGGCGTCGACGACGAGCGTGTTGCCCGCCGCTTCTGCGGGTGCCGCCGGTGCGACGAGCGCCGCGAGGACCGCCGTCGCCGCCAGCAGTCCCGTCGTGATCTTCGTTCGGTTCACAGAGAAGCTCCTTTGCTTTCTTCGAGGGATGGAACCGGGTCGCACCGCCCTCACGGGCGGGACGTCAGGAGGCGCGGGTCAGCCCTCGACCCGGGCGACGGGCAGCCAGACCCTCATGGTCGACGGCCCGCGGTTCGCCCAGGTGGCGTAGGGCACGAGGGCGACCGCGCCGAGCGGGCCGGTCGCGTCGCCGGGCTCGCCGTACGGCCAGTCGGCGGTGGCCGCGGCCAGACGCGACACCTCGACCGTGGCACCCCGCTCGGTGGTCACCGGTTCGACCGAGGTGTCGACGACCACGTCGTTGACGTCGCCGTCGGGCAGGTCGGTCGACTCGAGCGCCAGCACGAGCGGGCCGCGCTGAACGGCGACCTGGCCGCGCACCGCGTCGATCCGAGGGTCGGGCAGGCTCCACCGGGCCTGCATCGGCAAGTCGACCGTGACGACGTCGCCCGCCGCGAACCGGCCCCGGACGGTCGTCGAGCGTCCGTCCCGCACGGACGGTGTCTGGCCGGGCGCCTCGATGCGTGCCGAGCCCGCCCACGAGGGAATGCGCAGGTCGAGGTCGACCTCGCGTCGCGTGTCGTCGCGCCAGGTGATGCGGACCGCGCCGTCGTAGGGGTAGCCGCTGCGCACCGACAGGGCGATCGGCGTGCCGTCGGAAAGGGTGGTGTCGACGTCGTACTCGCCGTACTGGTGCACCTGCAGCCCGGCCGGCGTCTTGGTCGCGAAGGTCGACTCGACGCTCGCGAGCGTGCGGGCGACGTTCGTCGGGCAGCACGAGACCTCGAACCAGGGCGCCCGGAGGCTCGACAGGGCGCGGGCGTTCAGCTCGTCCTCGTCGGGGGCGACGCCGTCGGTGCGCTGGTGCAACGTGTTCGTGTAGAAGAAGGCACGCCCGTCCTCGCGGGGCGAGGCCATCACGTTGTTGAACAGCGTGCGTTCGATCAGGTCCGCGTAGCGCGGGTCGCCGTCCTGCAGCAGCAGGCGCCACGACAGCATGTTCGAGGCGATGCCGGCGCAGGTCTCCGAGTAGGCGCGATCCGGCGGAAGCTCGAAGTCGGCACCGTACGCCTCGTCCTGGTGGTGCGAGCCCATCCCGCCGGTGACGTACGTGCGGCGCGCGACGGTCGCCTCCCACTGCCGCCGGACGGCGTCGGCGAGTTCGTCGTCGCCGGTCTCGACGGCCACGTCGAGGGCCCCGGCCGCCAGGTACAACGCCCGCACCGCGTGCCCGCGCAGCACCTCGGCCTCCCGCACCGGCACGTCGTCCTGGAAGTACTCCTGGCCGTACTCGATCGGCGCCAGCAGGCCGCGGCCGCGGCGCTCGACGAAGAGGCGCGCGAGCTCGACGTAGCGGGGCTCGTCGAGGGCGCGGCCGAACTCGACGAGCGCGACCTCGATCTCGGGGTGCCCGCAGACCGCCACCCGCCCGTCGGGCCCGAACTCGACCCAGAGGTGGTCGGCCAGGCGGCGGGCGACGTCGACCAGGGCGCTCTCGATGCCGGTCCTCTCGGCCGCGACGGCCGCCTGGACGAGGTGGCCGAAGCTGTAGAGCTCGTGGCCCCATTCGAGGTTCGAGTAGCGGGCGGGCTGCCAGGGACGACCGAAGCTGGTGTGCAGGTAGCCGTCGTCGTCCTGCGCCGAGGCGACCCGGTACACCAGCTGGTCGTAGCGCGACGAGAGGTCGGCGTCGTGCGATCGGCCGAGCTCCCACGCCATGCCCTCGAGCAGCTTGTAGACCTCGCTGTCGACGAACTCGATGCCGGCGTGCACCCAGCCGGCCTGATGGGACGCGGCCCGGTCGAAGTTGCCCGTCCAGCCGATGCGCTCCATCCAGTCCTCGCAGTGGCGCAGCACGACGTCGGCGTTCAGGCGTTGCTTCTCGGCCCAGTACCCGCCGGTCAGGCGGATCTCGGACGAGTCGAGCGGGGTCAGGGTCGACCGGCCGGGCCGGACCGGGCCCGAGAACGGTGCGGTCGAGGTGTGGATGGTGGTCACGGGCGTGCTCCTCGCGGGATGTGTGGTGGTCATGTCGGTTCGGTCCTGTCGGCCAGGCGCTGTCGGCTCGGGGAGGCCGGCTCAGTCCTTGACGGCACCGGCGGTGACGCCGGCGGCGACGTACCGCTGCGCGACGACGAGCAGGACGGTGGCGGGGATCGACGCGACCACGGCGGTGGCCATGATCGAGTTCCACTCCTGGTTGTTGTTGCCGATGTAGCGGTAGATGCCGAGGGTGATGGTCTGGGCCGAGCCGCCGCTGTTGAGCGTCGACGAGAAGACGAAGTCCGACCAGGCCCACAAGAACGCGAACAGCCCGACGGTGACGGCCGAGTTGCGGCTGACCGGAAGCACCACCGAGACGAACGTCCGCCACGAGCCGGCCCCGTCGAGCTTCGCGGCGCTCAGCAACTCGTCGGGGATGCCGCTCATGAACGCGGTGAAGATCAGCACGCCGAACGGCACCGCGAGCGTCGAGTCGGCGATCACGAGACCCCACCACTCGTTGAGGATGCCGAGGTTGAGGTAGATCGCGTAGAAGCCCATCGCCATGATGACCTGGGGGATCATCTGCGCGACCAGCAGGACGAAGCTGAGCGCGCCTCCCCCCTTGGGCCGCAGCTTCGCGAGCGAGTACGCGGCCGGTGCCGACAGGGCGACCGTCACGACGACGGTGCCGAGCCCGACCAGCAGGCTCGTGCCGAGGTAGGGCAGCTGCTCGGACACGACGGCCGCGTAGCCGTCGAGCGTCGGATTCGTCGGGAACCACGACGGCGGGCTCTGCCGCATCTGCGCCGTCGGCGTCAGCGAGACGTTGATCATCCAGTAGATGGGGAACAACATGATCGCCGTGAAGACGACGCCGAGGACGGTCGTGGCCAGGCTGCGCCGGCCGGCCCGCCGCGAGGAGGCGCGGCGCACGTCCGATCGCGGGGCGGGGGTCCGGGTGATGACGCTCATGACCGACTCTGCTTCCTCTGCACGCGCAGGTAGACGAATCCGCAGATCAGGGCCATCACGATCAGCAGGTTGCCGACGGCGGCCGCGGGGCCGAAGGTCGGGAGGGTCGAGCCGAAGCCCAACTGGTACGACCAGATGGCGAAGGTGGTCGAGGCGTCGCCCGGGCCGCCCCGGGTCATGATCCAGATGATGTCGAAGACCTTCAGCGTGTAGACGAGGCCGAGCAGGATGGTGATGGCCGACACCGGGCGCAGCAGCGGGAACGTGATGCGCCAGAACTTCTGCCAGGCGTTCGCGCCGTCGAGCGCCGCCGCTTCGTAGAGGTCACCCGAGATGTTCTGCAGGCCGCTGTAGAGGATGACCAGGTTGAACGGGATGCCGATCCAGATGTTGGCGACGATCACGCTCGTCAACGCCCACTGCGGAGAGGTGAGCCAGTTGACCTGGCTGCCGCCGAAGGTCTCGATGACCGAGTTGACGACGCCGCTCTCGCTGTTGAGCATCCAGGACCAGGTCGACGCGCTGACGATCAGCGGCAGCAGCCACGGCACGAGGAACAACGCGCGCAACGTCGACGACAGCGGGAACCTCTGGAAGAAGAAGACCGCGAGTGCCATGCCGATCGAGAACTGGAACGCGATCGAGACGCCCGTGAACAGCAGCGTGTTGACGAGGGCCGGGCCGAACGTCGGGCTGGCGAAGACGTCGGTGAAGTTCTCGAACCCGATGAACGGTGCCGTGCCGTCGATGAACGACCGCACGGTGTAGTCGCGGACCGACAGGTCGACGTTGCGGATCAACGGGTAGGCGTAGAAGACCGCCAGGTAGAGGACGACCGGGGCGATGAAGGCCCAGGCGGTCAGCTGGCCCGCGTCGGGGCGACGGCGACGCCTCGGGCGGCCGGGGCCGGCGGGCGGGACGTGCGTCCCGCCCGACCGTCCGTCGGGCACGGCCTCACGACGTTCGAGGATGTCGGTGCTCATGGTCGCTCGTCCCGGGCGGTCACTTCGTGGCCGACTCGGCGGCCTGCTGGGCCTCGTCGAGGGCGTCCTGGGCCGACGACGACCCGCTGAGGCTGTTCTGGACGGCCTTCCAGAGCTGCTCCGAGATCTTCGGGTACTCGGTGCCGAGGTCGTCGCTCGTGCGCCCCTTGGCATCGCCGACGGCGGTGACCCACGGTTCGAGGTCGGGGTCGGCCTGCACCTGCTGCTCCTGCGCGTCCTTCGTCGGCGCGACGTACGACAGGGTCGTGTCGGTGGCCACGAGGTTGTCGGTGCTCGTCAGGCACGCCCGGATCTTCTCGCTGACGTCGTACCGGGCGTCGTCGCTCTGGACGGGGACCGTCAGGAACTCACCGCCCGTGGGGGCCGGTGCCGCGCCTCCGTCCTTCGCGGGGATCGAGATGATGCCGTAGTCGATGCCCGAGTCCTTGACGCCGGCCAGTTGCCAGGTGCCGTTCTCGCCGAAGGCGTACTCCCCCGTGAGGAACTCCTGCCAGCTCGTGGTCTGCGTGTTGCCGATGACCGAGTTCGGGGCGTAGCCGTCCTCGACCCACCCGGTCCAGAGGTCGAGCGCCGACACGGCGTCGTCGGACGAGAGGTCGGTCAGCTCGGCACCGGACCCCCAGTACCAGGGCAAGAACTGGAAGCTTCCTTCTTCTGTGCCGATGGCCGAGAAGGTGATGCCCTTCCCGCCGGAGGCCGAGACCTTCTCGAGGGCCGAGGTCAGGGTGTCCCAGTCGGTGATCGACGCGGGGTCGACGCCCGCCGCGTCCAGGACGGTCTTGTTGTAGTACAGCGCCAGGGTGTTGGCGCCGATGGGCACCCCGTACGTCGCACCGTCGATCTGTCCGGCCGCGAGGATGTTCTGCTCGATGTCCGAGGTGTCGGCACCGGTCTCGTCGGTGTCGGTCAGCAGGCCCGCCTCGGCCAGCGTCGAGACGACGGGGTTGTCGACGAGCAGCAGGTCGGGCGAGTTGCCCTGCTGGCCGGCGAGGAGGGCCTTGCTCGTCAGGTCGGAGGTGTCGTAGCCGGTGCGTTCGACGGTGACGCCGGCCTCGGTGCCACAGGCCTGCACCAGCTTCGCCCAGTCGGACGAGTCGTCGAACTGCGGGTACGGGTCCCAGAAGGTGTACGTCCCCGACGCGGCCGAGCTGCTGCCGCCGGACGAGCCACCGGCACACCCGGTCAGGGCGAGCGACACGGCGGCCAGACCCACGACGGCGACGGCCGTCTTCTTGCTGCGGATGAACGAGATCACAGGAATTCCTCTCTGAATGCTGCGGGTTCCTCGTTCGGAGAGCGCCGCGCGGTGCAGGGGGATGCCGGTGCGCGACCGTCTCGTCGTCGAGAAGTTGTAACCGAAACCGGTTTCGGGTTGAAAGCTACATTTGGCACAGTTGCTTGTCAACACGTTCGTGAACTATTTTCGCTACATGGGTACGAGCAGCGGTGGTCGAGGGACGGGGGCGCCCGTCACGCTCGCGGACGTGGCCCGGGCCGCCGGCGTCTCGGTGGCGACCGCGTCGAAGGCCCTCAACGGGCGGGCCCAGGTGCGCGAGAGCACGCGCGTCAAGGTGCGAGAGGCCGCCGCCGCCCTGTCGTTCACCCCGAACTTCTTCGCCCAGGCCCTCAACTCCCAGCGCACCGGCACGATCGGCATGGTCACGAGCGACCTCGACAACCGTTTCGTCCTGCCCGTGCTGCTCGGCGCCGAGGACGCCTTCGGCTCGGGGTCGCTCTCGGTGCTGCTGGCCGACGCACGCGACGACGCCCTGCGAGAGCAGTTGCACCTGCAGAACCTGCTCACCCGACGCGTCGACGGGCTCCTGATCGTGGGCCGCACCACCAACCCCCGCCCCCCGGCTCCCGTCCTCGCCGACGTGCCGGTGGTCTACGTCTACGCGCCGTCGACCGACCCGACCGACGCGTCCTTCACCCCCGACAACGTGCAGGCCGGCCGTCTCGCCGCCGAGCACCTCATCGCCAAGGGTCGGCGGCGCATCGCGCTCGTGAACGGCGAGTCGTCGTACGCCGCCTCACGCGACCGGGCGGCGGGGGTGCTGGCCGCCACGCAGGCCGCCGGGCTCGAGCTCGTCGGCGGTGCCTCGTTGTACGGGCAGTGGGGCGAGGCCTGGGGGCGGGACTGCGCGCGCCTCCTCGTCCGGGGCGACGAGACCGTCGACGCGATCGTCGCGGGCAGCGACCACATCGCCCGCGGCGTGCTCGACGCGCTGCGCGACGAGGGCCGGTCGGTGCCGGGCGACGTCGCCGTCATCGGCTTCGACAACTGGGACGTCCTCGTCCGCGAGTCACGCCCGACGCTGACCAGCGTGGACATGAACCTCGAACAGCTCGGCCGGGCGGCCGCCCAGCACCTGGTCGACGCGATCGGGGGCTCGACCTCGGCGGGCGTGACCTACGGAGCCGTGCGCGTGCACGAACGCGAGTCGACCGGCTGACGCGCGGCGCGCCTCCTGCTCTGGCCCTCCGCGCCGGCCCGGTGGCCTCGCTGCCGGCCTGGTGCCGCCCCGGCCTGCAGCGCGACGAAGAACCCGGTTCCGAACGATGCACCCAGAAGCAACGGGGTGCATGGTTCGGAACCGGGTGCGAGGCGGCAGGAGGCGCGGGTCGGCGACCGGCGGAGGCGCGGGCCGGCGACTCACGACGCCCCCGCGCGTGCCTCAGTACTTCGCGGACTGCCCGCCGTCGATGGGCACGACGGCCGCGTTGACGTAGGTGGCGTCGTCCGACAGCAGGAAGGCGACCACCGAGGCGATCTCGTCGGCCTTGCCGTAGCGCTTGGTCGGGTTGATCTGGATGAACTGCTCGGCGGCCTTCTCGGGGTTCTCGGCGTCGATCTGACGCATCGAGGCCTCGACCATGGGCGTCCAGATGGCGCCGGGGGCGATCGCGTTGACGCGGATGCCGAACTCGCCGTACTCGACGGCCGAGTTGCGGGTCAGGCCGACGACGCCGTGCTTGGCCGCGGCGTAGCCCGACTGGTTGCCGACGCCGCGGATGCCGCCGACGCTGGCGGTGTTGACCACGGCACCGCCGTCGCCCTGCGACCGCATGACGCCGAGCACCTTCTCGAGACCGAGGAACACCCCGCGCAGGTTGATCGAGACGACCTTGTCGAACTCGTCGGCGCCGAACCGCTCGGTGAGGTTCTGCTTGCCCTCGATGCCGGCGTTGTTGAAGAACGCGTCGATGCGCCCGAAGCGCTCGACCGTCGCCGACACGTAGCGCGCGACGTCGTCCTCGCTCGACACGTCGGCGACGACGGTCAGCACCTCGGCCCCGGGGACGGCCTCGAGCACGGCGGCCTGCGAGTCGGCGAGGCCCTTCTCCGAGACGTCGACGAGGGCGAGCTTCGCGCCCTCGCTCGCGACGCGGACGGCGGTGGCCCGGCCGAGGCCCGACCCTCCACCGGTGATGAGGACGACCTTGTCGGTGAAACGCTCCATGGGACGGGCTCCGGTTCTCTCGTTCGGTGAGGCCCGACGCGGCGCCGGGCCAGTGGTCGCGCGACCGTGCGCGACTCGCCGTAAGGCTACACATGTCGCCTTACTGCGCCCTGACCGCGGTCGCCGCGCCGCGCCTCCTGCCTCCCACGACGCGACGAACCCCGTTCACGAAGACGAACCACGAGAAAACGGGGTTCATCTTCGTGAACGGGGTTCGGGGCGCAGGAGGCGCGGGCCCGCGACCCGAGGAGGCGCGGGCCGGGCGACCCGAGGAGGCGCGGGTCAGCGCCCGGCGCGCGTCCCGATCTCGACGCCCACGATCCGCTCGTCGGCGATCGTCACGGGGTACACGTCGCCCGTCAGCCGCACCGTCGCCTCGGCCTCGCGCTCGGCGCACGAGCCGCCGACCCAGAGCTCGACGTCCCCGGGCTCGACGACCCGTCGGTGCTGCCGGTCGGTCAGCGCCAGTCGGGTGGTGGGGACGCGGAAGACGACCCGCGCCTCCTCACCGGGTCCGAGCGCGACGCGCGCGTAGCCGAGCAGCTGCGCGACGGGCCGGGTGACCGAGCCCACGACGTCGTGCGCGTAGAGCTGCACGAGGTCGGTGCCGGGGCGGTCGCCCGTGTTGGCGACCGTCACCGAGGCGACGAACGAGCCACCCGCCGGCACCTCGGCCGAGTCGACGACCAGGTCCGAGCGTCGCCACGAGGTGTACGACAGCCCGTGGCCGAAGGGCAGCACCGGCGTGCTGTCGGCGCTCGTCACCTCGGACGGCCCGCCGAGCACCGGGTGCAGGTACGAGAACGGCTGCGCGCCGGCCGACCGCGGCAACGACACGGGCAGGTGCCCGGACGGCTCGACGCTGCCGGTCAGGACGCCGGCGACGGCGGCCCCGCCCTCCTCTCCCGGGAAGAACGCCTGGACGACGGCGGCGGGCGCCCCCGCACCCGACACCGCCCACCCGATGGCGTACGGCCGGCCCGAGAGCACGACCATGACGGTCGGCGTGCCGGTGGCGACGACGGCCTCGACGAGCTCGCGCTGCACCCCGGGCAGCTCGAGGCTCTCGACGTCGTTGCCCTCGCCGACGGTGCCCCGGCCGAACAGGCCGGCCCGGTCGCCGACCACGACGACCGCGACCGCAGCGCCCCGGGCGGCCTCGACCGCCGCGGCGATGCGTGACCGGTCGTCGCCCTCGACGTCGCAGCCGGCCTCGACGGCCACCTCGGCGGAGGGCAGCTCGATGCGCAAGGAGGCGGCGACGGTCGGCAGGTCGATGCCGAGTGGCACGCCGGGGTGGTGCGCCAGCACGTGGTTGACGAACGAGTAGCAGCCCATCAGGGCCTCGGCGCTGTCGCCGTTCGGGCCGACCACCGCGACCGACGCCGGGCCGGTACCGGCGGCCCCGGCGCCACCGGTGGCCCCCGTCGCCCCCCGCACGAGCGGGAGCACGCCGTCGTTCGTCAGCACGACGACCGACTCGTCGGCCAGCCGCCGCGCGACCGCCCGGTGCTCGGCCGAGTCGAGGTCGATCGCGGTCGGCGGCGGCGTCTCGAACGTCTCGTCGAGCAGCCCGAGCTCCTCCTTCTCGGCGAGCACGCGGATCACCGCCCGGTCGACCAGCGCCTCGTCCACGTCTCCCGCGCGCACCCGCTCGGCGAGGGGCGCGAGGTAGGCGTCACCGGTGGGCAACTCGACGTCGATGCCGGCCTCGAGGGCCAGCGCGGCGGCCTCGCCCCGGTCGGCCGCGACGGCGTGCATCACCTGCAGGAACGCCACCGAGAAGTAGTCCGACACGACCACGCCGTCGAACCCCCACCTGCGGCGCAGCACCTCGGTCAGGTACGACGGCGTCCCGGCGACCGGCACCCCGTCGATCTCGGCGTACGAGTTCATCACCGACCGCACCCCGCCGTCGAGCACGGCCATCTCGAAGGGCGGCAACAGCACGTCCTCGACGAACCGCGGTCCGACCTGCGCCGGTGCGTGGTTGCGCCCCGCCGCCGAGGTCGAGTAGCCGACGAAGTGCTTGAGCGTCGCGTGCACGCCGGCCGCCTGCAGCCCCTTCACGTAGGCGGTGCCGATCGTGCCGACGACGTAGGGGTCCTCGGCGATGCACTCGTCGACCCGCCCCCAGCGGGTGTCACGGATGACGTCGAGCACCGGCGCGAGACCCTGGTGCACGCCGAGGTCGCGCATGGACCCGCCGATCAGCCGGGCCATCTCCTCGACCAGCTCGGGATCGAACGACGCGCCCCAGGCGAGCGGCGTCGGGAACGTCGCGGCCTGCCAGGCGGCGAGGCCGGTCAGGCACTCCTCGTGCACCAGCGCGGGGATGCCCAGTCGGGTCTCGTCCCGCAGGCGGCGCTGTTCGCGCCACAACCAGGAGGCGCGCTCGACGGGGTCCACCGGCCGCGTCCCGTAGACCCGCGTCAGGTGCCCGAGCCCGTGTCGGGTCGCCTCGACGTAGTCGCCCGACGTCGCCATCTCGCCCTGCATCGGGGCGACGTTCTCGGCCCCCTGGTCGACCCACCAGCCGACCAGCTGGGCGAGCTTCTCGTCGAGGGTCATCTCGGCCAGCAGCGACGCCACCCGGTCGGAGGCGCGGGGTTCGCCGACCGTGAGGGCCTGCGGTCGGTGAGCGGTGTCGGTCATGTCGGCTCGCGCCTCCTGGTCTGTGACGGTGTCGGTGGCGGTCATCCCTTGACCGCCCCGGTGAGCCCGCCGACGATGCGGCGTTCGAAGAGGCTGAAGAAGATCAACGCGGGCAGCATCGAGAGCGCCGTGAAGGCGAGCACCCGTGCCGTGTCGACCGAGTACTGCGACGAGAACGCCTGCACGCCGAGCGGCAGGGTGAACGTCGACGGGTCGTTGAGGATGAACAGCGGCAGCAGGTACGAGTTCCAGGCACCGATGAAGGCGAGGATGCCCACCGTGATCACGCCGGGCAACGACAGCCGGACGACCATCCGGAAGAAGAAGCCGAGGCGGCTGCAGCCGTCGATGAACGCGGCCTCCTCGATCTCGTCGGGGATCGCGCGGAGGAACGGCACGAGGATGATGATCGTCGTCGGCAGGGCGAAGGCGATCTGCGGCAGGATGACGCCGGCCAGCGAGTTCGTCAGGCCCAGGTCGCGGATCACGAGGTACAGCGGCGTGATCGCGACGGTCATCGGGAACATCAGGCCCGCCGCGAAGAGCGCGTAGAGCACCCCGCGACCGGCGAACCGGTACCGCGCCAGGACGTAGCTGGCGGCCAGGCCGAGCGCCACCGTGCCGATCGTGGTCGCCCCGGCCGAGATCAGCGAGTTGCCGACCTGTCGCCAGAACGTGCCGCCGGTCAGGACGTCGAGGTAGTTGCCGACCTGCCACGGGCTCGGGAACCCGGACGGGTCCGTCGTGATCTGCGCGTTGGTGCGGAACCCGCCGATCACGATGAACGCGACGGGCGCGAGCATCGCCACGATGACGACCACCGCGACCACGTACGCGACGCCGCGTCCGGGGTCGGCGATGCCACGCCTCCTGCGGGTCGATGGCCGCGGCGCCGCGGGCGCGGGGGTGCCGCCGCGGGGGCGGGCGGGCAGGGTGCTGGCGGTCATCGTTCTTCTCCTGCGGTGGTGGCCGAGGTCGTGACGGCCCCGGCCGTGTCGCGTCGCAGCACGAAGCGCTGGTAGACGAGGGCGACGACGAGCGAGATGAGGAACAGCACGACCGCGACGGCGTTGCCGTAGCCGTAACTGCCCGAGGTGCGGCCGTTGGCCACCATGTAGGTCGCCATGGTCGACGTGCCGGCGGTGGCCGCGATGTACTGACCCCAGATGATGTAGACGAGGTCGAACAACTGCAGCGAGCCGATGATCGACAGGAACGCCCAGATGCGCAGGGTCGGTCCGAGCAGCGGCAGCGTGATGCGGCGCTGGATCTGCCACCAGCTCGCGCCGTCGATCGCCGCGGCCTCGCTGAGCTCCTCGGGCACGCCCTGCAGCCCGGCCAGGAAGAGGATGACGGCGAAGCCGACGTACTTCCAGGTGATGATGACGAGCAGGGTCCAGATCGCGATGCTCGGGTCGGCGAGCCAGTCGGTCGCGAACGAGCCGAGGCCGACCTTGGTGAGCAGGTCGTTGACGGCGCCGCTGCCCTGGAGCATGAGGCTCCAGCCCGTGCCGACGACGACCTCGCTGATGACGTAGGGCACGAAGATCAGCACGCGGATGAGCGACTGACCGCGCAGCTTGCGGTTGAGCAACAGCGCGAGCCCGATGGCCACCGGGCCCTGCAGCACGAGCGAGAGCACGACGATCGTGGCGTTGTGCCGCAACGCGTCGAGGAAGGTCGGGTCCTGGAAGATCGTGACGTAGTTGCGGAACCCGACGAAGTCGGTCGGCGGGCCGAAGCCCGACCAGCTGAAGAAGCCGTAGTAGGCGGCCATCACGATCGGGAAGACCACGAACGCCAGGAACACCACGAGGGCGGGACCGACCAGCAGGGCGATCTCGAGGCCGCGGGCGCCACGCCCCTTCCGGGACACGGCCCGGGAGGCCACCGGGGGCGAGGCGAGTGCCTCGCCCCCGGCGGTGGCGTGAGGCCGCGAGGGTGCGGCGGGCCGCACGGAGGGTTCGCGGAGACTCACGATCCGACCTCTACGCCTTCTTGGCGGCGGCGTCGACGGCGTCGACGAACTGCTGCGGCGTGCCGTCACCCGAGAGCAGGTCGACCACGGCGACGTTCATCGCGTTGCCGACGTTCAGGCCGTAGACGGTGTCGAGCCACTGCGAGACGAAGGGGGCGTCGTTGTAGGCGCTGAGCACGTCCTGCAGGTAGGGCTCGGTGACGGCCTCCTGGGCGACCGTGTTGACGGGAGGCGCGTTGAAGGCCTTGTAGTAGGCCGTCTGCACGTCGGGGGTCGCCAGGTAGTTCAGGAAGTCGACGCACGAGTCGGGCGCACCGGCCGAGCACGAGTACCCGTCGACCCCGCCCATGATGGCGCCGGTCTCGCCGTCACCGCCGTCGACGGCGGGGAAGGGGAACCAGCCCAGGTCGGACAGCGGCTGCTGGTCGGGCGTGAGCGAGGCGATGACGCCGGGGTTCCAGGCACCCATGAGCTCCATGCCCGCCTGGTGGTTGGCGATCAGGCCGGCCGAGCTGCCGGCGCCCTGCTGGGCCGCCGTGGTGAGGAACCCGTCGTTGAACGGCTCGGTGTCGCGGAAGTCGGCGAGGTCCTCGGCCGCCTTGACCCAGCAGTCGTCGCTGAAGTCACGGTCGGTCGCGGCCTTCTCGAGGACGTCCGAGCTGCACGAGCGCAGCGCGAAGAAGAAGTACCAGTGGGCGGCGGGCCAGGCGTCCTTGCCACCGAGGGCGACGGGCGAGACGCCCGAGCCCTTCAGGGCGGTGACGGCCTGGTCGAGCTCGTCCATCGTCTTCGGGGCCTCGGTGATGCCGGCGGCGTCGAAGAGGTCCTGGCTGTACCAGAAGCCACCGGGGAGCACGGCGACGGGCATCGAGTACACCTTGCCGTCGACCGAGCCCGACCCGAAGGTCCCCTCGCTGATGTCCTGCTTCGCGTCGTCCGAGATGACGTCGGTGAGGTCCTTGACCTGTCCGGCCGAGACCATGGCCTGGAGCTTGCCGCCGCCGCGCTGCAGGAACACGTCGGGGGCGTCGCCCGAGTTGAGGGCGGTCTGCAGCTTGCTGTCGAAGTCCTCGTTCTGCACGGTCTGGACGTCGATCTTCACGTCCGGGTTGGCCTTCTCGAAGTCGGCCGCGGTGGCCGTCCAGAAGTCCTGGCCGGGGCCGGTCGTCGAGTTCTGCCACAGGGTGAGCGTGCCGTCGTCCGACCCGCTTCCGCCCCCGGTGCTGCAGCCGGTCAGCAGTCCCGCTCCGATCAGCAGGGCCGCAGACCCGGCCAGGAGCCGTCGAGATGTGGTCATGGTTCCACCTTTTCCTCTTCGTTGAGCGGCCGTGGTCGGCCGAGCGTGCCGTGCTCCGATGCGCGGCATGGCCTCAGTGTCGAAAACGGCGGGGACGGTGTCAAACGTTTTCGAAAACCATTTCCGTCGGGCTAGGCTGCCGACGTGATGACGGCACGGGTGACGATCCACGACGTGGCACGGGCTGCCGGGGTGTCGGTCGCGACGGTGTCCAAGGCGGTCAACGGCCGCTACGGCGTCTCGGCCCAGGCGATCGAGCGCGTCATGGCGGCGGTGGACGAGCTCGGCTACGAGTCGAGCCTGGTGGCCAGCAGCATGCGGGCCCGCCGCACCGGGGTGATCGGCGTGCTCGTGGCCGACTTCGAGCCGTTCAGCTCGGAGGTGCTCAAGGGGGTCGGGGCGGCCGTCCGGTCGCGGGGCGCCGAGTACGACCTGCTGGCCTACAGCGGGGCGCACCGCGGCGAGAACACCGGGTGGGAGCGTCGCTCGCTCAGCCGGTTGAGCGGCACGCTGATCGACGGCGCGATCCTCGTCACGCCTTCGGTGCTGACCACCGCCGCGAGCATCCCCGTGGTGGCCGTCGACCCGCACACCGGGCGCACCGACCTGCCGTCGGTCGAGGGCGACAGCCGGGGCGGGGCGCTGCTCGCCGTCGAGCACCTGCTCGGCCTGGGGCACCGGCGCATCGGCTTCCTGGCCGGGCGTCCCGACCTGCGCTCGGCGTCGTTGCGCGAGGCGGGCTACGTGCAGGCGCTCCGGGCGGCCGGCATCACCCGCGACCCGGCGCTGACCCGCAACGGCGACTTCGAGTTGACGGCCTCGCGCCAGGCGGCCCGCTCGCTGCTGACGAGCCCCGACCGGCCGACGGCCGTCTTCGCCGCCAACGACCTCTCGGCCATCGCCCTGTTGCGCACCGCGCTCGACCTCGGCCTGCGGGTGCCCGACGACCTCAGCATCGTCGGGTTCGACGACATCCCCGAGGCCTCGCGCGAGTCGCCTCCGCTGACCACCGTGCAGCAGCCGATGCAGCGGCTCGGCAGCGCGGCGGCGGGCATGCTCTTCACGATGCTCGAGGGCGGCGAACCGGCCGCCCCCGAGGTGCAGCTGCCGACCCGGCTCGTGGTGCGCGGGACGACGGGGCCGCCGCGCGGGTGAGCGCGACCTGCTCCTGCTCTTCCACAATCATTCGCGTTCGCGTATGGTTGTGCACACCATGGCCGAACTGAGCGCGTCCGAATACGCGAGACGTCACGACATCTCGACCCGTCGTGCCCAGGCGGCCGCAGCGGCCGGACTGCTCGACGCCCGGTGGGTCGGCGGACGATGGCTGATCGACGACGCCGTTCCGCATCGACGGCAGCCCGGCCGACCGCTCTCGCACCGGTCGGCCGACGCCCTGGTGGCTCGGCTGACCGGTGACCCCGACTGGGCCGTCGGATTGTCGCCCAGCGAGCGGGGCCGGACGCTCGCCCGGATCGACGAACTCCGGCAGGGCACGACGCCGTCCGACCGCCTCGCCCTCTGGCTACGGACCGCCCACCCCACGGCCCGGGGGTTCGAGGCACCCGCGGCCGACCTCCCCGATCTCCGACTGGACACCCGGCTCACCCCCGGGGGCAGCAGCGACGAACGCTCGGGCATGAGCGACGGCGGCAGGCTCGAGGCACACGTCTCCGCCGCCGATCTCGACGCCGTGGTCCACGAGTACCTGCTCGTCCCGTCCCGCCGACCGAACGCCGCCCTGAGGGTCCACGACGGCGCCGCACCGCGCCCGCTGCCACTCGGAACCCTCATCGCGGACCTGGCGACGAGTGCCGGACCACGAGAACGGGCCGCCGCCGACAGGTTGATCCGCGAGGGCTCGCGATGATCGTCGCGCCCACGCTCCGAGCCGCCCAGGCCGACGCCTGGCACGCCCTCTTCGAGGTGCACGAGCGCCTGCCGACCGGCTGGGCCGTCGTCGGCGGCCAGATGGTCCAGTCCCATTGCTGGGAGCGCGGGTCGACGTCGGCCCGCCCCACGAACGACGCCGACACCGTGCTCGACGTGAGGGCACATCCGACGATGCTGCTGCGCTTCACGACGGTCCTGCGCGACTGCGGATTCGTCGCGGACGGCCAGAGCTTCGAGGGCCACCAGCACCGCTGGGTCCGGGGCGAGGCCCAGATCGACGTCCTCATCCCCCGCTTCCTCGGCGAGCGCGCGTCGTCCCGTCGCGGGATCACCGGCGGGACGACCCTGGCCGCACCCGGTGCCCAGGGCGCCGTCGACCGAGCGCGCGTCGTAAAGGTCCGGGTGAACGGCCGCGACGGTGCCGTCCTGCGGCCAACCCTGCAGGGCGCGCTCCTCGCCAAGGCCGCGGCCGTCGAGATCCCGGGAGACGACCACACGCGACACCTCGTCGACATCGCCACCCTCGGGTCGCTCGTCTCCCGCCGGGATCGAGTGGCGACGGACGTCACCGAGACCGAGCGTCGCCGCATCCGTGCCGCCCTCAGCCTCATCGAGCGCGATCCGCTCATCTGCCGGGTCGCGGACGTCGACCCGATCGTCGTGGACCGGCTGCGCCTGGCCTTCGCCTGACGCCCCCCCGCAGACCCCGGTGTCGCCCTTGACACCAGAGTCCGTGCCGAGAGTTCGGGCTCCCGACCGTGCCGACGGTTCGGGCCGCCGACGGCGTGCCGCGACAGGGTCGGTCGGACACGGGGCACCCCAGGAGGCACCCGGGCATGTCTTCGGAGCGGCACGCCTCCCCCGTTTGGGCGACGTCGAGAGAAAGACGGGAACGCAGGAGGCGCGGGTCACGCGACCCGCGCCTCCTGCGTCCCCGGCGGCCCGCCGCTCAGCGGGGGATGACCGAGAACAGGAACTTCTTCTTCACCATCACCCAGAGCAGCAGCACCGAGACCACGTGGACGATCGTGCCGACGACCACGTCCGAGCGGTCCAGCCCGGGGATCGACGCGACGGCGAGCACGAAGAAGACCTGCCAGATGAACACGTAGAGGCTGGCCTGCCCGAGGGGGACGTAGAACCAGCCGAGGGCCGCCGAGATCGGCTTCCAGAACACCGTGAGGATCGCGTAGACGCAGACGACCACGAGGGCCACGTCGACCAGCCGGCCCCACTGCATGTCGACCCGCTGGTAGCCGGTCGCGTACAGGGTGTCGTAGAGGCCCGTCGGGATCGGCCCCGGGGCGAACCCGTAGGCGTGCCCGGCCCAGATCAGCGCGAGGAACCCGGCGTAGCCGACGACCCCCACGCCGACCAGCACCTTGCCGAGGCGGGTGGTCAGCGCCGTCACGATCCGACGCCGGTACCAGCCGATGACGAGACCGTGGGTGAAGAGCACCTGCCAGGCGAAGAGCGGGAACACCGGCTCGAACTGCGACGGCAGGAGGTGGACGTCGGGGAAGACCACGCCGACGGCGTAGACCGCCCAGCTGACCAGCAACACGGCCCACCAGGCACGCCGCTTGATCGCCCACATCAGGGCGGGGATCGTCAGGCTCAGCACGACGAACAGGCCCATGATGTTGAACGGCCACGGCCCCATCTCGAGCAGCAGCAGCTGACGGACCGCGTACCACGGCGGCGGGTAGTCGAGCAGGCGGTCGACGTTCGGGTAGAGGTCGTAGACCCGCCCCTCCGCCGAGCCGCCGGTCAGGCCCGTCCCGCGGTCGGTGAAGGTCGTGACCGCGTCCGTGTTCAGGAGCGGCACGAAGCTCAGCGCGAAGACGATCAGGATGACCGCGAGGGTCACGACGTACTGCTTGCGCGCCCGCACGAAGGCGCCGATCGCGGCGGCCTTCTCGCCGTACTTCTTGATGCCGAGCGGGTAGACCATGCCGAGGACGATGCCGCTGAGGAACACGAACATCTCGGCGCCCGTGATCGCCCCGACGGCCTTCAGCGTGACGAACGAGAACGGCCCCGCGACCTCGATGTGCGTGATGACGACGGCCAGGATGATGAACCCGCGGAAGAGGTCGATGCGCAGGTCGCGACCGGGTGATCCGTCGTCGGGGTAGCGCCAGCGGGGCAGCAGGCGCCCGACGACGCCGCTCACCAGGAAGACCAGGGCGAGCACCACGGCACAGGCCACGATCCAGCCCATCTCGTCGCCGCCGCCGTCGCGGACCTGCACGGTCGCGGCGTCGCCGTCGGTCGAGGTCACGCGGTCGGTGACCGGCCCGAGGTCGATCCGGTCGGACGCCTCGAGATCGGTGCGCAGCGCCCCGGCGATGCCCGACTCGGCCGTGGCCCGCCAGTCGACGGGTCGGTCGCCCGCCTCGGCCTCGTCCCGCTCGACCTCGAGCCAGGTGACGCCGGAGATCCGGTCGTGGGTCGGCAGGGCGTCCAGCACCTGACGCCACCAGCCCTGCTTGACGTCGAGCTCGGGGGCACCGTCGAACCCGGCGGCGTAGAGGGCGCCCGTGTCGAGCAGCATGGGTCGGTCGCGCCCCTCGGCGAAGCGCTCGTAGAACGTCGACGGCTGAGCCTCGGTGTAGCCCCAGGTCTCGTCGAAGCGTGCCTCGACCTCGCCCGCCGCCGGGGCCTGGTTCTCGACCAACGGCACCGACGTGCCGGCGGCCGTCGAGGCGCTGCCCTTGGCGAAGAAGAACATGGACTGGCCGACCCAGTCGACCGCGTCGTCGCCGGGGTAGTACGGCCCGTACGGGTCGTCGGCCTCGGTGACCCGCCCGTCGTCGTTCGTGTCGAGCAGGTCGACGTCGCTCGAGGGGGTCTCGGTGAGGCGGCCGACGGCGTCCGAGAACGGATAGCCCGCACCGTAGGACGGAGCCCACACCATGCGGGCCTGCGAGTCCCCGGCGTGCACGACGTCGGCGAGGGCCCGGAACGCCCCGACGAACGCCGTGGGCTGCTGCCCCCAGCGCTGCCAGTTGCCGTTCATCTCGGGCGCGAAGCGCACCAGCTGGAGCGTGCCGTACTGCCGGTCGATCTCGGTCAGCAGGTCGTCGGCCCGGCGCGCGTCCGCGGCGTCGAGGTCGGCGAGCCGCCCGGTGGGCTCCAGGCTGACCACGAGCACGGCGCCCTGGGCGGCCGCGGCACGGGCCGACCGGCGCCACTCCTCGACCGCGCCCTGGTCGAGCGGGTAGTCGATGTTGACGCCGTACAGCGACGGCGTCGCGCCGAGTCGACCGGCGTAGCCGTCGGGTCCGTCCGAGCCCCAGTCGAGGTCCGGGCCGAACCACGTGTCCGAGGGTTCAGGAGGCGCGGCGGCGGCCGACGCGGACGTCGCGTCCCCGAGCACCGCCGGCCCCAGCACCAGCGGCACGAACGCCGCGACGGCGAGCAGGGCCGCGCCGATCCGGCGGGCCGCCCGCCGACGTGGCACCGTCGCCGACGGGTGCCTCAGCGTCGGCACACGAGCGTCCACACGTTGCGGCCGTCCTCGTGGCGGTAGTCGAGGCTCTCGAGGCTGAGGAGCGCCAGGGCCAGGCCGCGACCGTCCTCGTCCTCGAGGTCGGCCATCGAGACGGCGCTGAGGTCGATCTCGCTGGGCATGCCGTTGTCGTGGAAGACGGCCGTCAGCCGGTCGTCGGTGGCGGAGAGCTCGAGGGTGAAGCGGCGACCGCGGTCGGCCTCGGACCGGCGCGAGTGCTCGACGACGTTCGCCGCGATCTCGACGATCGCGGTCTCGAACGAGAAGCGCGTCTCGAGCGAGTCGTCGCCGAGCGAGGTCCACCACGCCTCGAAGGCGTTCTGCACCAGGTCGATGCTCTCGGGTTCGACGGCCACGTCGATGACGACGGGGCCGGGACGCTCAGTCATCGAGGGCGGCCGAGACCGAGGCGCGGGGCTTGAGGATGCGGTCGAGGTTCGTGAGGCGCAGCACCATCGAGACCTGCTCGGTGGGGGCCACGAGCCGCAGGTCTCCCCCGGCCTGGCGTGCCGACTTGAGGCACGACACGAGGGCCCCGAGGCCCGACGAGTCCACGAAGGTCGTGCCCGAGAGGTCGACGATGATGAGGCGGTCGCCGGCCGCGAGACGTGCGGCCACCTCGTCGCGGAGTTGTGGTGTCGAGACCACGGTGAGGCGCCCCTGTGGGGAGAGCACGCAGCCGCCTTCGACGGCCTCGACGGTGACGGTCATCATGATTGTTCCTTGTCGTGGGGTGCCGAGGGCCCCGGGTAGAGAACGGCCCGGACGATGATGCTGAAGATCACCAGGTCGAAGAGCACCCAGGCGATGTTGACGAGCGGCGCGAGGCCCTCGGCCTGCCCGGTGGCGTAGCGGACGCCGACCAGGACGAGTGCGGCGACGAGGCAGGCGACGGCCCAGATCTGCGGTCGGACGAGGTCCCACCGGGGGCCGGTGGCCGCCTGCTTCGTCTTGGGAGTCACCGAGAAGCCGAGCGCACGGCCGCGGTAGACGTTCTGGAACGCCGTGGTGACCGAGGCGATCCAGACCGGGAAGAGCGCCAGCGAGTACTGCTGCCCCCGCCAGGTCGGCCTGCCCGCCGCGACCACCCAGAAGAGCAGCTGGTTGAACACCAGGAAGGGGATCAGGCGGGCGAAGAAGTCGACGCTGTAGGCCTGCACCGGCACGACGCCGAACGACAGGCAGAGCACGGGCGCCGCGATGTAGACCACGGCGGCGAATCCCGAGAGGTAGCTCCACATGGTGGAGAAGTACATGAGGCGCTGACCCCACGACAGGCCCTTCTGCACGAGCGGGTTCTCGCGGAAGAACACCTGCATGGTGCCCTGGGCCCAGCGCAGTCGCTGCGTCATCATGGTCGCGAGGTCCTCGGGCGCGAGCCCGATCGCGAGGGTCTCGTCGTGGTAGACCGACCTCCAGCCCAACCCGTGGAGGCGCATGGCCGTGGCCATGTCCTCGGTGACCGAGATCGTGGCCAGGGGCATGATCGCCTGCGCCTCGGAGCCGCGGTCGACGTCGAGCGCCCCGACGAGGAGCGAGATCGACTCGATGGCGGCGAGCGGGGAGGACGACCGCTGCGCGAGCAGGTCGAGGGCCGCCTCGTCGAGGGCGTCGAACGTGTCGGGGCCGAGCGACATGGCGGCGAGCTCGGCGAGGTCGCCCTTCATGGCCGCGAGGTCGGCGTCGGCGAAACGGAAGGCGATCGTGTCGATGCTGCGCTGGAACCGGTAGGTGACGTCGCCGATGGACTCCCCCGCGGCGAACTCGGCGCGGGCCCGCTCGACCACGGTCTCGGCGTCGTCCAACGCCTCGAGCACGCGGGGCTGGCCGACGGCCTCCTCGCGTGCCCGCACCAGCAGCTTGCGCGACGTGCGGACGGCTCGACGCACGGCCGCCTCGACCTCGGTGACGTACCGCGCGACGCCCAACTGCATGAGCGCCTCCCGACGGAGTACCGCGTTCGACCCGCAGAAGAAGGCGCTGTTCCAGCCGTCCTTGGATTGTTGGATGGGGCCGTAGAACAGCGGCGCCTGACTGCCCAGGGGGTCGGACTCCGGCACGTTCTCGAACCACTGCGGCGTCTGCACGAGAGCGATCCGCTCGTCCTTGAAGTAACCGAGGGTGCGGTCGAGGATCTCGGGTTTCGGCACCTGGTCGGCGTCGAGGATCAGCAGGAACTCGCCCTCGGTCGACAGGAGGGCGTTGTTGAGGTTGCCGGCCTTCGCGTGGCGCGGCCGGTCGGCCCAGTCGTCCGACCGGGTGATGACGCCGATGCCCGCGGCCTCGGCGGCGGCACGGATCTCGGGGCGACCCCCGTCGTCGAGGATCCACGTCGTGTGCGGGTAGTCGATGCGCTGCGCCGCGAGGGCGGTGCGCATGACGAGCTCGACCTCCTCGTTGTACGTGGTGACGAAGACGTCGACCGTGACGCGCGTCTCAGGGCCGTCGGGGTCGGGCGGGGTCGGCGGCTCGCCACGCTCACGCAGCCGCCAGGCCCCGAGGCCGAACAGGAGCGAGTCGATCACGCTGTACGTCTCGGCGAGGATCAGCGGCACCGCGATCCACCACGACGACCAGTTCACCGACGAGGTCCACCGCCAGACGATGTAGTTCAGGCCGGCGAGCGACGCCAGCAGGACCGCCACCCGGATCGTGACGATGCGGCGACCCGGGGTGGTCCGGTCGAGCAGCCGCTGGTCGCGGCGACTCAGGGTGTCGGTCACGCGCGACGGTCCATGACGACGACGGTGACGTCGTCGCGCGAGAGGCGTCGCTCGGTCAGGGCCGCCATCGACCCGAGCAGGCCGAGGCCGTCGGCACCGCCGGCACCGCCGGTGGCGGGCCGTGTCGCGAGCCGCCCGACCTCGAGGGCCCAGTCGAACTCGTCGTCGAGGACGTCGAGGACGCCGTCGCTCATGACGATCAGCTGGTCGCCGACGCTGAGGCGGGTCGTCTCGGTGACGTGCTGTTGCTGCTCGTCGAGCCCGAGCGGCAGCCCCGTGCCCGCGAGGTGCTGCACGCTGCCGTCGGCCCGGACGATGATCGACAGCCCCGCCCCGGCGTCGACGAACGAGAGTTCGTCCGTGTCGAGGTCGAGGACGGCGTGGAAGTACGTGACGAACGTCCCGGTGCGCTGCAGGTCGGTCCGCACGGCTCGTTCGATGCGGTCGACCGCGAGGCCGAGTTCGCGTCCGGCGGCGACCTGCGGTGAGGCCGCACGACAGGCCGCCCGGACGGAGGACCCGATGATGGCCGCCCCGACGCCCTTGCCCATCACGTCGCCGACGGCCACGTGCACGAACCGGCCGACGAGTCCGTAGTCGTAGTAGTCGCCCCCGACGTTCAGAGAGGGCAGGCAGATGCCCTCGACCCGGACGCCCTCGACCTCGAGGGGCTGGGCCGGCAACAGCGCCTGCTGCGTGGACCGGGCGGCCGAGGCGTCGGCGTCGGCGAGGAGCTCGACCTGGGCCCAGGCGGCCAGGTCGCGGAACTCGGCCATCTCGTCGTCCGAGAGCTGCCGGGGCTCGGCGTCCATCAGGCAGAACGACCCCACGACGTTGCCCGATCCGTCGCGCAGCGGGTGACCGACGTAGAACCGCAGCCCGTTGTCGTTGAAGGCGCCCAGGTGGGCGAACCGCGGGTCGAGGCGGGCGTCGTCGGTGGTGACGATCTCGCCCGTGTCGGTCACGAGGCTGCACGGGGTGTCGGTGCGCCCGGACTCGGGGTCGTCGAAGCCCGCCCGGCCGACGAAGAGCGCGCGCTCGTGGTCCATGACGGTGACCGACGACAGCGGCACCCCGAACACGGCCCGGGCGACGCGGGTCACGCGGTCGAGGCGGGCCTCGTGGCCCGACTCGACGATGCCGAGCGTCTCGACCGCTCGCTGCCGACGTTCTTCGCGGACTTCGTCCCTGATCACACGGCTCCCTCTCGCTGGGCGCGCCTGGTGGGAGCGTGCCGTCTCCGAACCCTGCAACGATGCCACAGAGCCCTCGCCACGTCATGCCCACCATTAGGGGGACACCGAGGAGGCGCGGTGCCGGTCGACGCATGACAAACCTTGCCATCGCGCCTAGGATCGGTCCATGGCCACCATGAACGTCTCGCTGCCCGACGGTCTGAAGCACTTCGTCGAGGCCCAGGTCGACGAGCGCGGTTACGGGACGAGCAGCGAGTTCATCCGCGAGCTGATCCGTCGTGAGCAGGCGCGCGCCCGCCTCCGCGAACTCGTGGTGGACGGCATGGCGTCCGGGGCGGGCTCGGACCTCGACGAGCAGTACCTCGACCGCCTCCGTGACCGCGTGCACCGCGCCGGGGCCGACCGCGCGTGAGCCGCCGCGTCGTGACCTCGCGACGCGCCGACCACGACATCGAGTCGGCCGTCGACCACTACCTCGACGAGGGGGCGCACGCAGCCGCGCTCGACTTCGTCGACGCCATCGACGACGCGCGGTCGCTCATCTCGGCGCATCCCACCCTGGGGTCGGCCCGGTTCGCCGTCGAGACCGGGATCGACGGCCTGCGGAGCCTGGCGCTCCGCCGCTTCCCGTTCGTGGTGCTCTACACCGACGACACGGACGCCGTGCGGGTCCACCGGGTGCTGCACACCAGCCGAGACCTCCCGGTCGAGTTCTCCGGAGCCTGACGACCGAGGAGGCGCGGTGCCGGTCGACCGACACCGCGCCTCCTCGGGGCCTCGCGTCAGTCGAGGAAGTCGAAGACGAGATCGAGCGATCGGGCGGGATCGATCGGAGCGGTCGACCCGGCCGGAGCCGCGACGATGACGCTCAGGAGCCCGTGGGGCGTCAGCAGGATCGACCCGCCCCCGACGACCGGCGACCCGTCCTGGGCCGTCGCGACGAAGGCGCGCCCGTCGAAGGCGTCGGCCCGTTCGTCCTCGACCTGCTCGAGCGACAGCCCGTCGACGCCGCCCCCTGCGGGGACCTCGGCGTCCATGCCCGCCTGGTCGAGGTCCTGGACCGTGGCGATGAAGCCGACCCGGGACCCGTCGGCCTCGCTGGTCCACGTGCAGTTCGCCTCGTCGGACCCGATGGTCGAGGTCTCCGCCACGAGGGTCCGTCCCGTGACGAGATCGCCGAGGACGGCCCCCGCCGCCTCGCAGTCGGCGGGCAGGGTGAACTCGCCGGTCGGCTGGTCGGCGGCGTCGGCCGTGGCGGTCGCCTGCCCCGGGGACGACGACCGACCGGCGTCACCGGAGTCGGCGCCGCCTCCGGTGCAGCCCGCGAGCAGGAGGGTCACGGCGACGGCTCCGACGACGGTGGAGAGTGCGGGCGTGGTGGTGGTGGTGCGCATGGTGGTCCCCCGGTGGTGCGCCGGACCCCTTCCGACGACCGCCTCAGCCTAGACGGGTCGGTCCACCTCGGGGTGGGTCAGCTGCCGGGCCAGAAGCGGGTGATCAGGTCCTGGATGAACGGGATCAGGTCCTGCACCTGGTCGACGCCGGCGATCGCGACGGCCACGAGGGGCCACAGCGACACCACGAGCGTCGAGATCACGGCCGCCACCCCGAGCACCCAGGCCAGGGCACCGTTGCGCACCTTCACGATGAGCAGCAGCAAGACCAAGGCCAGGACGTAACCGATGGCGATCGCCGCGACGATCGAGCCGACGGGCACGTCGAGGGCGCCGGCCGTGCCGCCGTCCGCCGCACCGATCAGGGTGAGCACGGGCAGCAGCACGCCGACGACGATCAGCACGCAGAGGACCACCGAGGTCACCAGGGCCGCCCAGACGGCCCGCGGCCGGGGGCGTCGGGTCGTCGTCGTCGTGCGCCGCCCGAACATCACTTCTCCGTCGTGGCGACGTCGTCGCCGTCGACGACGACCTGCGCGTCGCTGTCGGAGTCGACCTCGACCGTGACCCTCCCGCCGTCGACCGTCACGGTGACGTCGGCACCGTCGGCGTCGCGTGCGTCGCCCGAGGAGGCGCGGGTGGCGTCGCCGTGGTCCGCCGCGGAGTCGAGGGCGTCGGCAGCAGCGTCCCGCGCCTGGTCGGCCACGTCGCGGGCATCGTCGGCGACGTCGTTCGCCTCGGCGGCCGCCTTCTCGCCGACCTCGCCCGCGGTGGCCTTCGCCTGCTCGGCGACCTCGCCGGCCTTGTCGCCCAGCTCGCGGGCCTTGTCGGACAGGTCGCCCGCGGCCGTCCGGGCCTTGTCGGACAGGTCGCCCGCGGCGGTCGCGGCGCGGTCGCGTGCCTCGCCGGCGGCGGCCTTGGTCTTCTCGCCGGCCTCCTTCGCCCGGTCGCCGGCGTCGGACACGGTCTGCTTCGCCTTGTCCGCGGCGGCGTTCACCTTGTCGGCGGCGTCCTCGTCCGAGTCGAACGGGCCGTGCACGTCCGTGACGGTCACGTTGACCGTGACCTCCTCGCCGTCGAGCTGCCCGACGGCGTGCTTGACCTGCGTGCGGACGGTGTCGGCCAGCGTGGTGACGTTCGTCGGGTACTCGGCGACGACGGCGATGTCGACCACGAGCCCCTCGTCGGTGGTGCCGGCGCGCACGCCGGGGACGGAGCCCGTGCCGATCGCCGTGCGCAGGGCGCCGGCGAGCCGCTGGGACGCGGTGCCGAGGGCGTGGACGCCCGAGACGCCGAGGACGGTGACGCCGATCGTGTGCTCGAGGACCTCTTCGGGCGAGGTGGCCCGGGTGGACGCCGCGGCGTCGATGTCGATGGGGGTGACGTGGTGGGTGGACTCGCTCATGAGACCGGCCTTTCATCGTGGAACGTGGGTGGGGCGAGGGACGGCCCCCGTCCTCGGGTCGAGGGCGAGGGCCGTCCGTGCGGTGGGGCGAGGGAGGTCAGTCGAGCCGCGTCGCGGACGACATCTGGCTGCGCAGACCACCGTTGATCTGGATCACGACGGGCGTCTCGGTCCCGAGGACGCCGTCCCAGTGGGCGACGGCCTGGTCGATGCTCCGGCGGATGTCGGTCGGCGAGACGCCGCGACGCGCGTTGGCGGTGACGCGCAGGACCGACTCGCGCTTGACGCGGAAGGCGGTCACGTCCACCGAGACGATGCCCGGGGTGTCGGCCAGCGCCTCCTCGAGGACCTGTTCGGCGACCTTCGCGTCGACGACCAGGCGACCACCGGTGGTCTGGTCGCGACGCGACCCCTCGTCGACGGTGAGCAACGTGCCGGTCTGGCCGTGTCCCTGTCGCAGGGCGAACCAGGCGAGCAGGACGATCAGCACGAGGCTGGCCGCCGCGACCACCCAGAGGATCCACGGCTGGTCGCCGAGGGCGTCGGTCGCGGGGCCCCTCGCATCGGAGGCACCCTGCGAGACGGTCTCCTGGACGTCGGGCAGAAGGGCCCCGACGGCGACGGCTCCGCCGGCGAGCAGCAGCACGAGGCCGATGACGAAGACGACGATGCGGTTCAGAGCGCGATTGGTGCTGTTCATGACCCGACCGTTCCTTTCTCGGACAGCTTGACCTTGTGACGCAGGGCCGGGCTGAAGTCGTAGGCGCCCAGTTCGTCGCGGACGGCCTCGTCGATGCTGCGGACGTCGGTCTGACGGCCGGAGGTGCGGGTGACCTCGATCAGGGCGCTGCGCTTGCCCACGCTGACGCTGACCTGCGAGGGGTCGACGTCGCCGGCGTAGCTCGCGGTGCGGGCCAGCGAACGGGCGATGACCCGGTCGTCGACCACGGCCACGGTGCGCTCGGCCTTCGCGCCACGACGGCCACGACGGCCCGGCGCGAGCGCCACGACGATCAGGACGAGCCCGATCAGCGCGACGACGACCGCGACGGCGGTCAGCACGCCGACCGGCGCACTCGCGGCGTCCAGGGTCGAACCGACGAGGTCGGTCGGCGCCAGGAGCAGCGGAGCCGTCCCGACGGCGGCGAGGACCGCCTCGGTGCCGATCCACGCCAGGGCGACGATCAGCAGGACGGCGAGGGTGATGGCGATGCCGGCCCGCGACGAGTGCGTCTCACGGCGCACGATGCGCTTGTAGAGCGATGCGGTGCTCATGCGACGCGCTTCCTCTCTCGGATGTCGGCACCGGTGATCTGCAGGTCGACCTTGTCGATGCTCGACCCGGTCAGCTGCAGCACGCGGTCACGGATGGTGGACTGGGCCGCCGTGAGGCGGTCCAGCAGGGTGCCCGAACGACGTTCGGAGACGCCCAGGGGCGAGACCCGGATGGGGGTCTTGGCGATCACGCTGAGAGCGCCGTCGTGGTCGGCCAGCTCGACCGACACCTTCGACGCGGAGACCTCGAGGGCCTCCGCGGTGACGGCCGAGACGACCCGACGCACGGCACGTGACGTGATCTTGTTCCGGCCGTGGAGGGCCCGGTCGGCCGTCACCGCCGCGGTCACGACGACCGCCGCCCGCGGAGTGCGTCGGCGAGGCCGCGGACGTCGAGCTTGCCCTCGACGACACGGCCGACGCCGAACCCGATCGCCATGGCGATCGCGACGAACACGAAGGCCCAGAAGCCGAAGGCCAGGGCGGTCAGCGCCAGGACGGCGCCGACCAGCATGCCGGTGGTCGTGGCGGTCACTTGACGCGGCTGTCGTCGGCGTCGTCGTCGTTGTCCTCGGAGGGGATGTACACGTCGGAGACGGTGACGTTCACCTCGGTGACCTCCATGCCGACGACCTGCGAGATGGCGTCGGTGACGGACTTGCGCACGTCGTCGGCGACCTTCTGCAGTTCGACGGGGTACTCGGCGACGATGACGATGTCGGCGGCGACCTGCTTCTCGCCGACCTCGACCGAGACGCCCTGGCCGCGGTCCTGCTGGTTGATCACGTTGCGGATCGCGCCGATGGCACGGGCGGCACCGTTGCCCAGGTCGTGGACGCCGCGCACCTCGCGGGCCGCGATGCCGGCGACCTTCGAGACGACGCCCTCGGCGATGGTGTTCTTGCCGGCGGCGTGGGACTGCGTGGTCTTGGCAGCGGCGGTGCTGGTGGAGGGGGTCACGTTGCTCATGGTTGCTCCTTGCTCTGGACCGGTGGGACCGGTCGGTGTCGGGGTGCCCGTGAAGCGGGTCACATCATTCAGACGCATGGGGCACGGCAGGTGTCATGGTGGGTCAGCCAGCTTTCAGGGAACGATTCACCACCACTCACATTTCGGCCATCACGTCCCCCGATCCGCGCACGGGGTGGTAGTCAAGAGGCATGGCGCGGGCCGTCCGGTCCTCGTCGCCGGGGTCCCGCCGCGTCCCGTCCCGCCCCCGTCCGATCGCAGGAGGTCGTCATCACCACCGACGACCCCCTCCTCGACGCTGCGGACGCGACGCTGGCCGTCCGGGCCCGCGACGGCGACGTCCACGCCTACGAGGTCATCGCGCGTCGACACGGACCGCTGATGCGCGTGTACGCCGCGCGCCTCCTGGGCTCCGACCTCGAGTCGGACGACGTCGTGCAGGACGCCTTCATGACGGCCTGGCGACGCCTGGCCGACCTCGACGACCCGTCGCGGGTGCGCAACTGGCTGATGCGCATCGTCAGCAACAAGGCGGTCGACCGTCTGCGCGTGCGACGCGACCACGACGACGTCGACCGGCTCGAGGTGTCGGCCCCGCGCCACGAGACGCCCGAACGCGTGGTCGAGGCCCGGTTGCAGCTCGACGCCATGTGGTCGGCCCTCGACAAGCTCCCCCTCGACCAGCGACGGTGTTGGCTGTTGCGTGAGACCGCCGACTACTCGTACGCGGACATCGCCGAGGCCCTCGACCTGCCCGTCTCGACGGTCCGGGGCAAGATCGCGCGGGCCCGGGTGTTCCTCATGACCGAGATGGAGGCGTGGCGATGACGACCGACGACCGCTCCCCCCTCGACGTGCCCGAGGACGACGACACGGTGGACGGCATCCCCGCCGACCGCCTCGCGGACTACCTCGACGCCGGACGCACGCCCCGCGACCCGGCCATCGAGGGCTCGGCGGCCTGCCGCCTGTACCTGCAGTCGTTGGCCCGGGTGCACGACCTGTCCCGCGCCTCCCTCGAGCACGAGGCCCGCCGCGAACCCGACCGGGACGGCGCCTGGATCGACGGCCTCCTCGACTCGATCCGTCGAGAGGTCGTCGGCGGACGGGTGATCCCGATCGGCCACCCCGACCCCGCGGTCCGGTTGAGCGTCACCGAGGCCGCGGCGCGCGGGCTCGTGCGACGGGCGGGCGACGAGCAGTCCGGCGTCGTGCTCGGGTCGACGACCTTCGACGGCGACCTGACGACGGCGGGGGCCGACGTGGTCGTGCGGGTGACCGCTGCGGCCCGGTACGGACTCGACCTCGGCGCCGTCGCGGACGAGCTGCGCACCCGCATCACCGAGACGCTGACGCGGCACACCGGGCTGACCGTCGTCCGGGTCGACGTGCTCGTCGACGACGTCTTCGTGGCGAGAGAGGACGACCGATGAGCGACGACCTGCTCTCCCGTGACCTGACCGAGGTGCTGCGCGGCGTCGAGGGCGTGGTCGACGTGTTCGACGCGCACCCCGTCGTCGAGGGGGCGGTGCGGGCCGTCGCGGCCGGCCTCGACCTCGCGGGCTCGACCGGCCTCGTCGAGATCTCGCGGACGGCCGGTTCGGTGTCCGTCACCGCCCACGTGGCGACCGGACTCGACGTCCCGACGCCCGAGACGCTGGCCCGGGCGGCCGACGCGCTGCGGGGACGCCTGGCCGCCTCCGGCGTGACGGGCGACGACGTCGTGGTGTCGGTCTCGGCCCGTCTGGTCGACGCATCCCGCTGACCGCGGGACGACGAGGAGGCGCGGTGCCGGTCCGACCGACACCGCGCCTCCTGCGCGTCAGCGCTCTCTCGTGAGCCGCTGCGGGTGGTGCTGGTGCTGCTACTTGATGGCGGCGCGGATCTCGGCGGCGGCACCGGCGACGTCGTCGGCCGAGTAGATCGCGGCACCGGCGACGGCGACGTCGGCTCCGGCGTCCTGGACCGAGCCGACCGTGGCGGCCTTGACGCCACCGGCGACCGAGAACGGCACGCCCGAGGCCTTGCCGGCCTCGAGCAGCTTCTCGAACGTGAAGCCTTCTTCGGCCTGCTCGTCGAGCCCGGCGTGCATCTCGACGAACTCGGCGCCGAGTGCGACGACCTCCTTGGCGCGGGCGGCCTTGTCGCCGACGCCGATGAGGTCGACGACGATGCCCTTGCCGTGGGCTTTGGCCGCCTTGACGGCACCGGCGATGGTGCTGTCACCGGCGACGCCGAGCACGGTCACCAGGTCGGCGCCGGCCTTGAACGCCTCGCCCGCCTCGAGCTCGCCCGCATCCATCGTCTTGAGGTCGGCGAAGACGATCTTGTCGGGGTGCGCCTCTTTGATCGCGGTGATGGCGCGGAAGCCCTCGGCCTTGATCAGCGGAGTGCCGAGCTCGATGATGTCGACGCTCGGCGCGGCGGCGGCGGCCAGCTCGAGGGCGGCGTCGGTGGTCAGGGTGTCCATGGCGAACTGCAGCTTCATGTGGTGCTCCTCGTGGGGGCGACGGGGCCCGATCGGGCCTCTGGTACGTCGTCGATCCCGTTGCCTTCGATCCTGGTCCGACGATGCTGTGAGAGCAGCCCCTCGACGGGGGCGTCCCACCCATCCGTTCGGGTAGGGAGGGTGGCGTCGGGTAGGCGGACGCCTAGGGTGGGCCCATGAGCCACACCGTGCACGACGTCCCCGGTCGGGCCGGTTCCGACACCCTGGCCCGCACCCTGGCGTCCGAGCACGCGCGGGCGACCGCCGACCTGGTCGACCGGCATGCGATGACGCTCGAGTCCGTGCTGGCCGCCCTGCGCTCGCGACGCCTCGACGACCGGGCGGCACGGACCGAGGCCATCGACGTCGCGGCGGGGGCCCTGGTCGCCCTCCGGACCGGGTCCGACCGTGACCGCGGGACCACCCTCGAGCCGGTCGTCGGGGCCTTCGCGCGCCTCCGGTCCGACCTGCGTCCGCTCGTGCGCTTCGGCGACCTGGACGTCCAGTTCGTCGAGCCTCCGGCGACGGGCCGGGCCCTGCCGGGCGACGTCGCGCACGTGGCCCGGGCCGTCGTCCGGAACGCCGTGCTCACCTTCGTCGACGCAGGGGACGCACGTCGGGTGCGCATCCAGTGGGACTGCGACGGCCTGAACCTGCTGATCGCGATCCGTGACGACGGCGCGGGCGAGTTGACGGCACACGACGACGCCCTGCGGCCGATCACCGAGCAGGTCTCGGGAGTCGGGGGCGAGCTGACGGTGGCGTCGACCGTGGGGTGGGGCTCGGAGTTGACGGTGCGCCTCCCGCTCGACCCGCCGCCGTCGAACGAGCCGTGGGAGTTGGTCGCGGCCCTGAGCGAGCGGGAACGCGAGGTGCTGCACCGGGTGGCCGCCGGCGACCGGAACCGCGACATCGCGTCGGTGCTCGGCATCAGCGACAACACGGTGAAGTTCCACGTCTCGAACCTGTTGCGCAAGCTCGGGGCCCGCAGCCGCACCGAGCTCGCCGCCCTCGCCTCGTCCCCCTGACCCGGAGGCCGCACTCTGCCCTCTAGCCCCCTGCGCCGGTCGAGTGGGCAGAAAACGTCCTCCGTCTCGATCAGAAGGACATCTTCTGCCCACTCGGCGCCCGGGGTGCGGAGCCGACCCCCGTGGTGCCCGTGGCGAGCGACGCGGCTGGTGGAGTCAGAGAGGATCACCTCTCGCCAGCGATCATGCGGTGACAGTGGCTTTGGCCGTGGCGCGCGTCACGTCGTCGCTAGGTCCGCCGCCTCGCCATCACGGCGCGCTGCAGGAGCACGAAGACCAGGAGGATGCCGCCGGTGATGATGGTGGTGGCCTCGGGCGGGATGCCTCCATCTCGCGTGATGAGCACGTTCATGAGGCCGAGCACGAGCGCTCCCACGACGGACCCGAGCACGAAGCCGACGCCGCCGGTGAGGAGGGTGCCACCGATCACCGTGGCGGCGATCGAATCGAGCTCCCACCCGATGCCGGTGATGTTCTGCGCGCTCCCGAGCCGGGCCGTGTAGATGACCGAGGCGAGCCCCGCCAGCGATCCGCTGATCACGTAGACGGCGAGCTTCGTGCGGCGCACCGGGAGGCCCATGAGGGCGGCCGACTGCTCCGACCCTCCGATCGCGTACACGGTGCGACCCAGACGCGTGCGGTGCAGCACGAAGAACGCGACGGCGACCACCACGAGCGCGATGAGCACGCCAGGAGTCGTCACGACGTCGTTCACCTTCGGACCGTCGACGACCTTCATGTTCGTCGCGAGCGAGCGGATGGGCGACTCGTCGGCGAGTCGCTCGGGCACCGTGCTGAGGATGGAGGCGAGGCCCCGTCCGAGGAACATCATCGCGAGCGTCGCGATGAACGGCTGCACGTCGAAGAACTGGATCAGCACGCCCGAGACGACGCCGGATGCCGTGCCGATGAGGATCATCAGCACCATCACGACCCAGGGGTTCCAGCCGGCGTTCGCGAGCAGCACGCCCGCGACGCTGCTGACCGCGACGATCGCACCGACGGAGAGGTCGATGCCCCCCGTGAGGATCACGAACGTGAGCCCCACGGCCAGGACGATCACATGGGCGTTGTTGATGAGCAGGTTCGACAGGGTCGCGGCCTGCACGATGCGGCCGTAGGCGATCTCTCCGTAGGCCAGCATCGCGATCAGGATCACCAGGGCGGCGACCGTCGGCAGGGAATCGAGTCGGAGCCGCATGCGGCGACGCGGTTCGAGGGGCCCGTTGCCGGGGCCCGGGCCGGGGGTCGGCGTGGGGGTGAGGGGCGGGCGGATCGTCGTGGCGCTCATGCGGACACGGCCTCCTTCTCGGTCGGCACGGAGGTCGGCGCCGGGCGGCGGCGCCTCGTGAACAGGGCGCGGACGCGCCGGGACTGCAGCAGCACGATCGCCACGATCACGATCGCCTTGAAGGCGGGCGTCGCCGAGGAGGAGACGCCGAGGAACACGACGGTCTTGTCGAGCGTCGCGATGAGGAGCGCCCCGACCGCGGCTCCGAGCAGGTGGAACTTGCCGCCGGCCAGCGACGTCCCGCCGATGACGACCGCGAGGATGGCGTCGAGCTCGAGTTGGTAACCGGTGCGCGAGACGTCGACCGTCATGACGCTGGACGTGGCGAAGATCCCGGCCACGCCGGCGAGCAGGCCGCTCCCGATGTAGGCGGTGAACAGAAGGGCTCGACGGTCCAGCCCCGCGAGGCGCGCGGCCTTCGGGTCCATTCCGATCGCTTCGATCATGAGCCCCAGGGCGCTGCGCCGCACGAGGGCGGCGACGCCGAGCGTGATCAGCACGGCCAGCAGGAACACGACGGGTAGTCCGACGAGGTAACCGTTGGCGACCCAGCGGAAGGGCTCGTTGGCCGCGGCCGTGTTCTGCCCTCCCGTGATGACCTTGGCCAGGCCACGGCCGGCGAGCATGATCACGAGCGTGCTGATGAACGGCTGCAGCCCGACGACCGACACGAGCATGCCGTTGACCGCGCCGAGGACCCCGGCGATGAGGAGCGCCAGGCCCATCGCGGCGAGCGCGACGCCGAGGGAGTCGGAGCCGGCCGCCTTCAGGAACTCCATCGAGACGGCACCGGCGACGACCATGATCGAGCCGACGCTCAGGTCGATGCCGCCGGTGGCGACCACGAGGCACATGCCCACCGCGATCATGAGCACGGGGGCAGCGGCCCGGAGGATGTCGACGAGGTTGCCCACGAGGTTGCCCGTGTCCGGGTTGACGGACAGTGCGAGGTAACCGGGGTCCTTCGCCACGTTGATCGCCAGCAGCAGCACGATCGCGACCGTGCCCCAGACCCAGGGCCGGTGCAACAGGTCACCGAGCCCGTGGGCGCCCAGGCGCCTGGTCATGGTGGTCGTCGGGTCACTCATCGGGTTGCCTCCTCGGGCGTGGTGCGGGGGATGGTCTCGAGGGGGATCTCGGAGACGCCCTCCTCGGCGATGGCGGCGACGATGGACTCGGCGGTGACGTCCGGTCCCGCCGCGAGCTCGGCGATCTTGCGGTGGTCCTTCAGCACGACGATCCGATCGCTGAGCCGGACGACCTCCTCGAGCTCCGAGGAGATGAACACGACGGCGACTCCCGTGTCGGCGAGGGCGGCGACCTGTTCCTGGATCTCGGCCTTGGCACCGACGTCGATGCCGCGTGTGGGCTCGTCGAGGATCAGCAGCTCCGGCTCGGTCGCCAGCCACCGGCCGAGCAGGACCTTCTGCTGGTTGCCGCCGGAGAGGTTACGGATGGGTCGATCGGGATCTGCGGGTCGCACGTTGAGCTCGGTGAGATATTTCGTCACCATGCGGTCCTTCTCCTTGGCCGAGAGCGGGCGGGCCCAGCCCCGTTTCGCCTGCACGGCGAGCACGAGGTTCTCGCGGACGCTCAGGTCGCGGATGATCCCCTCGTCTCGACGGTTCTCGCTCGAGAACGCGATGCGGTGCTTCAGGGCCTTCGCAGGGGACGAGATCGCCACGGGGACGCCGTCCATGGTCACGGATCCCGAGTCGGGGCGATCGACTCCGTAGAGGAGACGGGCGAGTTCCGTGCGGCCGGAGCCGAGGAGGCCGGCGAGGCCCACGACCTCGCCGCGACGCAGGTCGACGTCCGTCGCGTCGAGCGAGCCCTTGCGGCCGATCCCGGTGGCCCGGTAGACGGGCTCGCCCTCGGCGACCTGTCGGCTCGCCCGGTCCCGGTCGAGGGAGCGGAGGCTCTGCAGGTCCTTGCCGATCATCTCCGAGATGAGGCCGGCACGATCGATGTCTCGTGTGAGGTGCTCAGCCACGAACTTGCCGTTGCGCAGCACGGTGAGTCGGTCGCTGATCGCGAAGACCTGGTCGAGGAAGTGAGAGACGAAGAGGATGGCGACGCCTTCGTCACGAAGGCGTCGCATGACCCGGAAGAGACCTTCGACCTCGTCCGCGTCGAGGCTCGAGGTCGGCTCGTCGAGGATCAGCACCTTCGCCTCGACGACCGTGGCGCGGCTGATCGCGACGAGCTGCTGGAGGGCGAGGCTGAGCGACGAGAGGGGGGTGCGCGCGTCCAGGTGACCGAGTCCCACCCGCGCCAGGACCTCGGAGGCGGCGGCGTGCGTCCCCTTCCAGTCGATGCCGAACCGGCCGCGCTTCTCGTGGCCGAGCATGACATTCTCACCGATGGTGAGGTTGCTGCACAGGTTGACCTCTTGGTAGACCGTCGAGATCCCCGCAGCCTGCGCGTCCGCGGTGCCCGAGAGGCGACGTTCGACGCCGTCGACGACGACACGTCCGGAGTCGATGGCGTAGACGCCCGTGAGCGCCTTGATGAGCGTCGACTTACCGGCGCCGTTCTCGCCCATGAGCGTGTGGACCTCGCCGGGGTAGAGACGGAGGTCGACCCCGTCGAGGGCTTTGACCCCGGGAAAAGCGATGGTGATGGCTTGCATCTCGACGATGGGGCCGGGTGCCTGCATGCGTGTAACTCCTTGTCTGCCGATGCCCACCCGCCCGCTGCCGTGGCAGCGGGTGGGTGGCGGGGGGGGGGGGGGGGGGGGGGGGGGCCCGCCCCCCCCCCCCCCCCGCCGGGTGTGGCCGTGCGGGCTGGTCAGAACTTCCGGTCGGGCAGTGCCGTGGCGGCTGCCTCGGGCGAGTCGAACGTGGCCGACTCGACGACGATCGACGACTCGACGGTGTCGCCGTCGAGCAGCTTCTGCACTGCCTCGAGGGCCGTGTCGCCGAACAGCGGGTTGTACTCGGCGACGAAGCTGAGCTTGGACTCGGACAACGCCTCGAGGGCGCTCTTCGTGCCGTCGATGGTGGCGATCTTCACGTCCTTGCCGGGCGTGAGGCCCGCCTCCTCGACCGCCTGCACGGCGCCGAGTCCCATCTCGTCGTTCTGGGCGAAGACCATCTGGACGTCGTTGCCGTTCGACTTCAGCACCGTCTCGAAGACGCTCTTGGCCTCTTCGGTCGACCAGTTGGCCGTCTGCGCGCCGATCTTCGTGAATGCGCTGTCGGCGCCGATCACCTCGTCCCAACCTTCGTTGCGTTCGTTCACGACCGAGACGCCCGCCGGGCCCTCGAGGGTGAAGTACTTGCCACCCTCGGGAAGCGCGCCCTTGGCCCACTCGGCGACGGACTCGCTGACGGCGATGTTGTCGGGCGCGATCCGGGTCGCGTAGAGCGAGGTGTCGTCCGGCTCGATGCCACGGTCGATGAGGACGACGGGGATCTCGGCTTCCTTCGCCCGCTCGAGCGAGTCCTCCCAGCCGGAGCCCTCGGTGGCCGAGAGAAGGATCACGTCGACACCCTCGTCCACGAACGACGTGAACGCGTCGATCTGCGACTTCTGGTCGTTGTTGGTCGCCGGGGCGTACTTCAGATCGAACCCGGCGTCTTTCGTGAAGGTGTCCTGGATGTTCGTCTCGTTGGCCTGACGCCAGGCGCCCTCGGGGCCGACCGCGACGAAGCCGACGGTTGCCAGGTCGTCACCGCCGTCCGTCGAACCGGTGCCGGAACTGCAGGCCGCGAGACCGAGGGCAATGGCCCCTGCGGCGGCGATGGTGGCGATGCGCCTCTTCGTGGACATGGATCTCCTCCTTGAGATGACCGGACGTCTTCGTCCGGTCGTGGCCATGGGGCCGGTCGTGCTGCGTGGGCTCGGGTGCTTCCGCGTGCTGGGAATGTTACCGGTAACAGTTTCGCGAGTGCAAGAGTGATCGAGAACATCCGCCCGTCGGGAAGGGATCGACTGCGAGCCTCAGCGGCGTGACGGCGCTGCAGGCGGCAGGAGGGGCCCGCCCTGCCACACCGGCGGGAAGTCGTCGCCCTCGTCGCTCTCGTCGTCCGGTGCGGCGATGAGCTCGACGAGGGTGTCGACCGTGACGCCCGGCCCGTTGCTGAGCTCGCCGATCTTCTCCCGGTCCTTGAGGACGACGATCCGGTCGCTCACCCGCACGAGCTCGTCGAACGCGCTCGAGATGAACACGACGGCGACACCCTCGAGCGCGAGCTGCGCGATGTGCGCCTGGATGTCGACCTTGGCGCCGATGTCGACGCCGCGCGTCGGCTCGTCGAGGATCAGCACGCGGGGCCGGATCGCCAGCCAGCGAGCGAGGAGCACCTTCTGCTGGTTGCCGCCCGAGAGCTCGCCGGCGGGTGTCGCCGGATCGACCGGCGTGATGTCGAAGTGCTCGATGTGCCGCTCGACGAGGTCCTCGCGCTCGGCCTTGGAGAGCGGGTGCGCCCACCCACGCAGAGCCTGCAACGCGAGGACGATGTTCTCCCGCACGCTGAGGTCGTTGATGAGGCCCTCCGCCCCTCGATCTTCGGCAGACAACGCCACCCGGTTCCGCAGTGCGTCCGCAGGGCGGTCGATCACGACGGTCCGACCACCGAGCGTGACCACGCCGCCGTCAGCTCGGTCGGCGCCGGCCAACAGGCGCGCGAGCTCGGTTCGCCCGGAGCCGCGAAGCCCCGCGATGCCGACCACCTCGCCCGCGTGCAGCTCGAAGTCGACCGGCCGCAACATCCCGCGGCGTCCTACACCGGTGGCGCGGTACAGCGGCGGGCCGACCGGATCCACACGATGGGCGCGGCGCTCTGACCCGATGCGTTGCAGGTGGGCGATGTCCTTGCCGATCATCCGCGCGACCAGTTCGGCGCGGCCGATCTCGTGCGGCAGGTAGTCGCCCTTCTTCACACCGCCTCGAAGGATCGTCATCCGGTCGCTGAGCGCCAGCACCTGCTCGAGGAAGTGCGAGACGAAGAGGATGGCCACACCCTGGTCGCGGAGGCGGCGGATCACCTCGAAGAGCTGCGCGACGTCGACGGCATCGAGGCTCGACGTGGGCTCGTCCAGCACGAGCACCCGTGGTCGGTCGACCATGGCGCGGGCGATGGAGACGAGCTGGCGGCTGGCGGGAGTGAGGTCCGCCAGCAGGGCTCGCGGGTCCAGCTCGGCCAGTCCGAGCTCGGCCAGCATCGTGGCGGCGCGTTCATGCGTCGCACGCCAGGAGATGCCGACGCGACCGTGCACCTCGTGGCCCAGCATCACGTTCTCACCGACGCTCAGGTTCTCGACCAGGTGCGATTCCTGGAACGCGGCCTGGATGCCGAGGGCCCGCGCGTCAGCCGGACCGCCGAGACGGACGGGCTCGCCGTCCACGAGGACCTCCCCTGCTTCGATCGGGTACACGCCGAGCAGCGCCTTGATGAGCGTGGACTTCCCCGCTCCGTTCTCGCCGAGGAGAGCGTGCACCTCGCCCGAGTGGAGGTCGAGGTCGACCCTGTCGAGCGCGACGCCGTTCGAGAACGCGACGGTGATCCCCCGCATCTGCACCGTGGGGTGGGCAGGTCCGTCCCGCCGCTCGTCGTGACCGGACCAGGTCGGGCCAGCGGCCTGAGGGCCGATCGGGCGCATCGTCGTCGATGCCCGTACGTGACGCACGTGGTGCTCCTCGGGTCGGAGGCCTTGACGGCCTCGCGCCGGGCGGTGCCCGACGTGCACGACTGTAGCTGTCGTGATGCACGCGGGCGAACGACGACGAGCTGGATTACCTCAGATGGCCATCTCGGTCGAGAGGGCGCGCAGCCGCGCTGGAGTCACGCACCACGAGCTCGGCGGGAATCCGGCTGTTCTGCGGGATCTCGCGGCCCTCGATCGCGGCGATCAGGACGTCCACCACGAGCGACCCGAGCGCCGGGAAGTCCTGCCGCACGGTCGTGAGCGGCGGGAGGAAGTGGCGCGAGACGGGCAGGTCGTCGAAGCCGACGACGCTCAGGTCCTCCGGCACGCGGATGCCGCGGTCGTGGAGGCCGTGGATCACCCCGAGCGCCATCTCGTCATTGGCGACGAACACGGCGGTGTATTCCGGAACTCCGGTCAGTCCGCGTGCGTAGTCGTAGCCGAAGTCGCTCGACCAGTCACCGATGACGATGGGCCGCTCGTGCATGCCCCATGCCCGGGTGCGCGCATGGAAGGCACGCTCGCGAGCGCGGGCGTCGAACCAGTCGAGGGGCCCTGAGAGATGGAGGACGTCGCGGTGACCCAGCGACGCGAGGTGATCCACGGCCAGCTTCGTGCCGGCAGCCTGGTCGACGGAGACCGTGAGGAAGGCCGGGTCCTTCTCGGCCTTGACGACCAGGGTCGGCAGCCCCGTCGTGATGGTCCGGAGCACGGCCACGGACGACGAGCGCGGAGCGACCACGCAGAGTGCGTCGATGCCCTGGCCTGTGAGGTGGCGCACGGCCTCCTCGGGAGTCGCCGAGTCGTCGCGGAGCGCGAACGACGCCACGGAGTACCCGCCGTCGCGCGCCGATCGCTCGATGGCCCGCAAGATGCTCGACGGACCGAACTCGACGGCGCTCTCGATCAGCACGCCGATCCGAAGGGCCCGCTGGGTGACGAGCTCGCGCGCAGCACTGTTGGGCCGGAAGTCGAGCTCGGCGACGACTTCGAGCACGCGTTGGCGCGTGGACTCCTTGACCTGCGGGTGACCATTGAGCACGCGTGACACGGTCATGTGCGACACACCAGCACGCTCGGCAACCTCGCGAAGACCGAGACGTTCACCGCCGCCTCTGACGCTCACCCGGGCTCCATCCTGCACGCTCCGCAACGCAGCTTGGCGTCATCTGCGCCGGCGTGGACGTGGCTCCATGGCGCTGGCTCATTGTACGGGGGCCTTGCTCACGTGTCGGTCGGCTTCCGTGACGAACACGACGGGTACCGCCGTCACGGGGCGTAGCGGACGGACATGATGGGACACGAGACACCGACCGAAGGTGAACGGTGTCAAGGTCGCCGCATGGCGCTCATCTGTCTGGTCCTCTCCGGGGCCGCTCTCTTGGTCAACGGCCTCACCCTGCTCGGGCGCGTGCCCGGCCGGGACAGCGGCGTGTTCAACGTCCTGGTCGGCGGTCTGCAGCTCGTCCTCTGCGTGGCCGTGGCCGTGTCAGCCGACGGTTCCCTGCCCATCCTCTTCGGGATCTCGGGCACCTTCTTGTTCGGCATCACGTACCTCTACGTCGGCGTGGACTCCCTCCTCGGCCTCGGCGCCGTGGGCCTGGGCTGGTTCTGCGGCCTGGTCGCCGCTCTCGCCGTCGCCTTCGCGATCGTCCACGTCGCGGACGACCCTTTCCTCGCCGTGCTCTGGACGGGATGGGCGGCGCTCTGGGCGCTGTTCTTCGTCCTGCTCGCCCTCGGCCGATCGGCCATCAGCACCTACACCGGGTGGGCCCTCGTCCTCGCGAGCCAGGTGACCACCACGGTCCCCGCGCTCCTCGGCCTCACCGGGCACTGGCCGACCGGCTCGGTCGCCACGACGGCTGCACTCCTGGCGCTCGTCGGGGTGTTCGGCGGCGCCGTCCTTCTCACCCGCCGAGCCGCCACACGTCCCCAGCCGGAACACACGCCTGCCCCCGCCGCTGCCTGACCCACCAGAACGGAACCGAGACCCATGACCACGACGACCACCACGTCCACCACGTCCGTCACCACGGCGTCACCCACCGACGACGCCCTGTCCGCGCGTTTCCGCCCGCTCTTCGACCGCATCGCCGCCGGTGCCGCGGAACGCGACCGTGAGCACCGCCTCCCCGTGGCCGAGATCCGCGAGCTCGCCGACGCGGGCTTCGGAGCCCTCCGTGTCCCCGTCGAGTTCGGGGGCTCCGGCGCCACCCTCCCGCAGCTGTTCGAGCTGCTCACCGAGCTCGCGGCGGCGGACAGCAACATCCCCCAGGCCTTGCGCGGCCACTTCGCTCTCGTCGAGGACCGCCTCGTCGCCCGGTCCGGACCGCGCGACGTCTGGCTCGAACGGTTCGGCCGCGGCGAGATCGCCGGGAACTCCTGGACCGAAGTGGGCACGGTGCAGGTCGGCGACGTCGCGACGAAGGTCAGCCCGGACCCGGACGGCGGGTTCCGCGTCACCGGGCAGAAGTACTACTCCACCGGGAGCATCTTCGCCGACTGGATCGACACGTACGCCGAACGCACGGACACCGGCGACCGGGTCATCGCGATCGTCGACGCCCGCCAGGAAGGCGTCACCCACACCGACGACTGGGACGGGTTCGGGCAGCGGACGACGGGGTCGGGCACGAGCACCTTCCGAGATGCTCGTGTCGGTGCCGACGACGTCGTGCTCTTCGACGAGCGATTCAAGTACCAGACGGCCTTCTACCAGGCCGTGCTGCTGAGCGTCCTCGCGGGCTCCGTCGTGGCGGCCGAGCGCGAGATCGCGGTCGAGGTGCGGAACCGCACCCGCGTGTTCTCCCACGGCAACGCCGACACCTTCGCCGCCGACCCGCAGATCCTGCAGGTCGTCGGCGAGGTCTCAGCCGCCGGCTTCGCCGCCCGAGCGATCGTCGACCGCGCCGCGCAGGCCCTCCAGGGCGCCTACGAGGGCGCCTTCCTGGACGAGACCGAGGACGAACAGCGGAACGACCGCGCCGAACTCGCCACCGCGCAGGCCCAGGTCGCACTGACATCGCTCGCGACCCAAGCGACCTCGCACCTGTTCGACGCGCTGGCGGCATCGGGCGTGAGCACCACGAAGAACCTGGACCGGCACTGGCGAAACGCCCGGACCGCCGGCAGCCACAACCCGTGGGTGTTCAAAGCACGCATCGTCGGCGACCACGCCGTCAACGACGTCCAGCCGCCACGGGTCTGGGCCATCGGCGCGACCCGCCGCTGATCTCAGCAGACGGGCACCGAGGACGAGAAAAGCCCTGCCGTGTAGAGCAGGGCAGGGCTCTTCGGGTCCGCGCCGAAGGCGCCCGCCGCCGGAGGCGGCCAAACAAGCACCAAGACGAAGAATGGCCCCTGCCGTGTAGGGCAGGGGCCACGCTGATTCGTGCGCCTGGAGGGACTCGAACCCCCAACCTTCTGATCCGTAGTCAGATGCTCTATCCGTTGAGCTACAGGCGCGTTTCGCTGGCCGATTGGCCAGAGGAAACACTACACGAGGGAGACGCGGGGCGCGAATCGAGGCCGACCCGCGCCTCCTCGGGTCGTGTCAGTAGGTGTGTTTGCCTTCGCCGTCGCCCTTGTAGTCGCCGATCAGCTCGTCGACCTGGCCGGCCTCGGCCTGGCCGGGCTGGCGGGTGGGGACGGCGTCGTCGGCCGGTCCGTCGTCGAGCGAACGGGAGCCGGTGCCGCCGTCGGGGTGGTTCTCGCTGGTGATCTCGACGGGGCGGTCGTCCCGCTCTCCGACGGTGTGGTCGCCGTGACCCTCGCCACTGCTGTTGCCACGACGCTCGAGGTCGGTCTCGTCGGTGCCGTGCGGGTCGTCCGGGGTCTTCGTCATCGGGTTCCTCCTGCGCGCCGGACTGTCCGGCGGTCGTGCTCCGAGCATGCGCCGCGGGTCCGACCTCCGCCCGCGACACCCACCACACTCACGGCTCGAACGGTTGGTCGGCCCGCCCACGCCCTCGTCGAGACGCACAACGCCTCTTGCGCAACAGCTCTTGTGCACCTATCGTCGACTCCATGTCCCCCCGAGAGACCTCCCGCAGCACCCTCACCGACGCCGCCTCGATGCGCGTGCTCGCCCACCCGACCCGGTTGCGCCTCCTCGGTCTACTGCGCGAACGCGGCGCGCAGACGGCCGCCCAGCTCAGCGACGCCGTCGACGAGGCCCCGGGGACGATCAGCTACCACCTCTCGAAACTCGCCTCGATCGACCTGATCGAGGCGGCCGAGCCGCAGACCACCGACCGGCGCGAGCGCTGGTGGCAGGCCACCGCGCAGCTCACCAGTTGGGAGCCCGCCGAGTTGCTCGACGACCCCGACCGCCTCGTCGCCTCGTCGGCGCTGCAGAAGTCGATCGGCCAGGCCTACGCCGCCCGCTTCGGCGAGTACGTCGACGCGATGCCCACCCTGCCTCGCGAGTGGATCGCGGCCGGGGCGAGCGGCGACCGCAGCCTGCGCCTCACCACGACCGAGCTCGCCGCCCTGCGCCGCGACCTCGAGGGCGTCGTCGACCGCTGGCTCGACGTCAGCGCGGCCCACGACCCGGCGGCCGACGACGGCGCCGCGCCGGTCGTGCTCGTCTATCAGGCCTACCGCCGCCCCTGAGGCGCGTCGTGAGCGAGAGCACGCCGGCCGAGGAGGCGCGGGGCACCGACAGCGCCACTCGCGACGGTCGTCCGGCCCGGCCCCGCGGCGGGCGCACGGGTCACACCGTCCGCACCGTCCACACCGACCGGGTAGCCCTGTCGTCCCTCGTCGCGGCCCACGCGATCTCACAGACCGGCAACGTCGTCACGGCCTTCGCCGTGCCCTTCTACGTCCTGGGTCTCGGCGGGTCGGGGGCCGAGGTCGGGCTCGCGGCGGCGTTCGCGACGGCCCCGGTGATCATCGGCGGCCCGCTCGGGGGCGTCGTCGTCGACCGGGTCGGGCACCGGCGGGCCGCGATCGTCGCCGACCTCGTGAGTGGCGCCTCCGTCCTCGCGATGCCCGTGCTCGCGCTCACCGTCGGGCTGCCGTTCTGGGCCCTGCTCGCGCTCGTCTTCGTCGGCGGACTGCTCGACAGCCCCGGACAGACGGCGCGCCGGGTGATGCTGCCCGCGCTGACCGAGCGGGCCGGAGTCCGCATCGAACGCAGCGTGGGGCTCCTCGACGGGTCCGAGCGCTTCGCCAAGCTGATCGGGGCGTCGATCGCCGGGCTCCTCGTCGCCGCCGTCGGACCGGTCGCGTCCCTGTTCGTCAACGCCGCCACCTTCGCCGTCTCGGCGGCCCTGACCGGGGCACTCGTCCCGGCGTCCGGTCCGGTACGGACCGGATCACCGAATCCGAGAGACGACCACCCGACCGACGCCACCGACGCGACCGAGCCGACCCGCGCCTCCTACCGGTCCGACCTCCTCGAGGGCGCCCGCTTCGTCGTCCGCGACCCGCTGATGCGGCTGATCGTCGCGCTCGTGCTGGTCACGAACCTGCTCGACGCCGCGCGCGGGTCGACCCTGCTGCCCCTCTACGCGAACGACCGACTCGGAGGCGCGGCCGCCCTGGGACTGCTCGTCGCCACCATGGGCGGGTGCGCCCTCGCCGGCAACGTCGCCTTCGGTTTCATCGCCCACCGGGTGCCGCGCCGCCTCACCTTCGTCGCCTGCTTCACCCTCGCCGGCGGGCCGTCGAGCCTGGCGTTCGCCCTCGGCGCCCCGCTGCCGGTGCTGGTCGCCGCGACCGCGCTCTCGGGTCTCGCCGCCGGCGCCCTCAACCCGATCCTCGGCACGGTGCAGCTCGAGCGCACCCCCGAGCACCTCCGCGGGCGGGTCTTCGGACTGGTTACCGCGGGAGCCTGGGCCGGCATCCCGGCCGGCGCCCTGCTCGGCGGGGTCGCGGCCGACACGATCGGGCTGACGGTCGCGTTCGGCATCGTCGCCGTGGTCTACACGACCGTCACGCTCGCCCCGCTCACCGGCGGTCACTGGCGACTGATGGAGCGTCGGGGCCCGCCCGGCGGCCGGCCACCTGCACCCTCGCTGTGAGTCGGGGCGACCCCGGCGCATCGGCAGGTCGGACCGAGCCTGTTTCCAGGCGACGTGTAGTTAGCTCGTCCGGTGACTGCTCACCCGACCCTCTCGACGACGCCTGCCGTCCGTCGACGGGTCACGGGTCGTTGGGTGGTCGCGTCGTCGGCCTCGCTCGTCGTGCTGGCGGGCGTCTACACGATCGCGGTCCTCACCGAGACCGGCCAGTCGATCGAGGACAGCATCCTCCGCTCGGTCGACGGCACCACGTTGTTGCAGTCCGGGGTCGCGCTCGACGCCATCTCTCCCCCGGCCGTGCTGCTGGTCGTCGCCCTCACGATGGTGGTGGCGTTCCTCCGCCGCCGGCCCGGGTCGGCCGTCCAGGCGGGCGTGCTGATCATCGGCGCGACGGTCACCACCCAGGTGCTCAAGCAGCTCGCGCCCCGTCCCGAGCTGACGGGCGAGCTCTACGGCAACAGCTTCCCCAGCGGGCACGTCACGGTCGCCGTCGCCGCGGTCCTGGCGATCATGACCACCTTCGGCCGGCACGCCCGGCCCCTGTTCTACATGGTCGGTGCGGCGTTCGCGGCCGTCGTCGCCGAGCAGACCGTCGCCTTCGGCTGGCATCGCTGCAGCGACGTCGTCGGCGCCTGCGCCGTGGCCCTGCTCTGGCTCGGCCTCGTCCGCATCGCCGCCGCCCGCCTCTCACGTGACCCTCGCGGCCGCGACGACGTGGGCCCCCGGTCGCACGGGGCCACCTCGGTGGTGCTCGGCCTCGCCTTGGTCGTCTGCCTCACCCTGTCGGGCGCGATCTGGAGCATCGGCATCGGCTCCGACATGAGCCTCACGACCTCGACCGGCCAAGGGGTGCTGATGGGCGCGCGCCTCGCCGCGGCCGGCGTCGTCCTCGTCACGTGCTGGATCGCCTGGAAGCTCGACCGCAAGGCCTGACGGGCACGTGGCCCGATCGGCTCAGCCCGCGGCGAGCACGGCCCGCGGCGAGCTCAGCCCGCGGCGCCGGTCCCGAACAACAGCCCCAGCAGGTAGGTCACGGCGGCCGCCCCGAACCCGATGCCGAGCTGGCGCAGCGCCCGCCTGACCGGGCTCGCCCCCGACAGCAACCCGACGACGGCGCCCGTGCCGAGCAGCGCGACGCCGACCAGCGCCGACGCCACGACGACCGCCACGAGCCCGGACAGCCCGAACAGGTAGGGCAGCACGGCGATGACGGCCCCGGACGCGAAGAAGCAGAAGCTCGAGGCGGCAGCGCCGAAGGCCGTGCCGAGGGTCTCGTGGGTGGCGGGCTCGTCGGCCGAGCGCGCCTCCTGGTCCGGGGCGTCCGCCCAGCCGGCCGTGGCGGCGCCCGGCGCGGCCCCCGCAGGAGGCGCGCTCGGCGACGAGGCCCCTCGCCCCGCGCCCGCGAGCACCTCCCGCGCGTGGGCCTCGGCCTCGTCGGGCGACATGCCCCGTGCGCGGTAGACCAGCGCCAGCTCGTTCGCGTCGACGTCGAGGTCGGGCAGCACGTGTCGCGCCGTCGGGTCGGGGGTGGAGGCGTCGAGCAGCTCGCGCTGCGACCGCACCGAGACGTACTCGCCCGCACCCATCGACAACGCCCCGGCGAGCAGGCCCGACAGCCCGGTCAGCAGCACCACGTGGTTCGCGACGCCCGAGGCGCTGATGCCGAGCACGAGCGCCAGGTTGCTGACCAGACCGTCGTTCGCGCCGAACACGGCCGCGCGGAACGACCCCGACAGGCGGTTGCGTCCGCGCTCGGCCAGGCCGCGCACGACCTCGCCGTGGATGCGTTCGTCGGCGGCCATCGCGTCGGTGGCGTCCGCGTCGGTCGCGTACGGCGACCGCGCCTCCGCGCTCTGCACGAGGGCCAGCACGAAGATCGAGCCGAAGCGCCGGGCGAGCACCCCGAGCACGCGGGTGCGCAGGTCGGTGCGGGCCGGACGCCCGACGTCGGCGCCGAGCAGGTCCACCCAGTGCTGTGCGTGGCGGCCCTCGGCGTCGGCCAGGGCGACCAGGATCGCGCGCTCCTCGCCGTCCCGACGGCGGGCGAGGTCGCGGTAGGTCGACTCCTCGGCGCGCTCGTCGGCGAGGTAACGCCGCCAGCGACGCAGGTCGGCGAGGGTGCGGGTGCTCGTGCCGCCGCTGGTGCGGGTGCTGCTCGTGGGCATGGGGACAGTATCGGCCGCGAGTACGGTCGAGCGGTGACCACACCCCGGCCCCGCTACCTCGGCGTCGACCTCGCCTGGCGTGACTCGACGCCCGAGCGCCCCGCGAACGAGACCGGCCTGGCCGTGATCGACGCCGACGGCACGGTGCTGGACGCCGGCTGGGCGCGTGGGGTCGACGAGGTCGAGGCCTGGGTCCGGCGCTGGTCGACGCCCGGCTCGGTCGTCGCGGTCGACGCCCCCGTGCTCGTGCCGAACGCCACGGGCATGCGGGCGAGCGAACGCCTCGTGGCGCGGGCCTACGGTCGCTGGCACGTGTCGGCCAACGCGAGCAGCGCCTCCCTGCCCTGGCTCGGCGGGCGCACCCTCGGCGAGCGCCTCGAGCGTGCCGGCGGCGTCTACGACGACGGCGTCGTGCCGGTGGCGGTCGACGCGGTGGGGCACTTCGAGTGCTACCCGTACACGACGCTCGTCGGCATGACCGAGCTCGCCTACGACGACAAGCGTCCCCGCTACAAGCGACCCGACCTCACCCTGCCGAAGGAGGCGCGGCGCGAGGCCCGCGCGGCGGCCTGCGACGAGCTGCTGCGTCGGCTGGGCGGGCTCGCCCGGGCCGAGGTGCCGTTGCGCCTCGACTCGCACCCGGTGTCGGCGGCGCTGCTCGAGGAGCCCTCGCCGCTGGTCGACCGGGCCTACAAACACCGCGAGGACCTGCTCGACGCGCTGGTCTGCGCCTGGACGGCGGCGCTCCGCGCGCGGACGCCCGAGCGCCTGCAGGTGCTCGGCGTCGACACCGAGCCGGACGACCGCGGGAGGCGCGCGACGCTGATCTCACCGGCCCGCCCCGAGCAGCGCCTCGGCCCCGCCCCCGTGGCGCGGGTCGGCTGAGGGCCGCACCGCGCCTCCTGACGCGACGACCCCGGGGCGCGGGTCGGCGTCGCGACGCGACCCGCGCCTCCTGACGTGACGACCCCGGGGCCCGACCCGGCGTCGGGACGCGACCCGCGCCTCCTGCACCCGCCGCGTCCCGCCCGTGTGGCAGGGTGGCGGCATGCCCGCACGACCCGTGACCGTCCGCCGCACGACCGCCGACGACTGGCAGCGCGTCCGCGACCTGCGCCTCGCGATGCTGGCGGACACGCCGATCGCCTACGGCGAGACGCTCGCCGTCGCCCGTCGTCACGCCGAGGCCGAGTGGCGGATGCGCGGGGCCCGGGGCGAGGCCGAGCACGGCACCTCGCTGGTCGCGATCGACGACGGGACGGGCGACTGGGTCGGCGCCATGGGCGGCTTCCTGCAGGCGGCGGGGCAGCCCCTGCTGGTCGGCGTGTACGTCGCCCCGAGCCATCGGGGGCGCTCGGCCGGGGTCACCGACCTGCTGCTCGACGGCGTCGAGACGTGGGCCGCGACCGAGGGCGACACCCTGCGCCTGCACGTCCACGAGCAGAACGAGCGGGCCATCGCGTTCTACCGTCGACGCGGGTACGAACCGACCGGACACACGAACCCCTACGCCCTCGACCCCGCCGCGCGCGAGCTCGAGATGCTCGCGCCGCTGCGCTGACCGCCGCACCCGTCCGGTGGCGAGCACGCACGACGTCTTCCTCGAGGGCGCACACGACGAGTCGCGCCACGTCGTCGAGCAGACCCTGATCGATCACGGCTTCACCCTGTCGCTCGCGTCGGACGGCAGCACCCGGGCCGTCCGGGGCACGCTGGCCTCCACCCTCGCGCTGCGCGCCTTCGCCGGGCGGGCGCAGTTGCTGACCCTCGGCGTGCAGTGGTTCGTGGACGACCGGGGACGCCTCGTGGTGCGGGTCGTGCACGAGCCGGCCCTGTCGGTGCTCGGCGGCCCGGTCGGCGTCGTCCGGGCGCAGCGGGCCGTCGGCGAGGTGGTCCGGGCACTCGAGGCGGTCGCCCTCGCACGTCGCGCCCCCTGACGGATTCGACCCGCGCGCGTCCTGTCCCCCGAAACACGCGTCTCGACGCCCTGCCTGTGAGGAGCGTCCACGTCTGAACCGCACCATCTCGTGCGGCCTAGCGTTCGTCGAGATGGAGGGCGCGAGTCCTGCATCGGTGTCGTCCGGACCGTGGGTCCCTGCCCGTGAAGCTCTCCCTGCGGCCCGGCGGCGTCACGGAGAGGATGCCGGGCCCGACGGACCCGCCGTCCTCTTCGTGACGCCCGATGCCGACGTCTCGCCTCCGCCCTGCCTGCCCCGGCCAGGCCGAGCTCGTTCAGTGCGGCCTGGTCAGCCCGAGATCCCGTCGACGTAGAGCCACCGCCGGTCGACCCGGGCGAACCGGCCGACCTCGTGCTGCGACCCCACGCCGTCGTCGTCGCGGAAGTGCGCCTCGAACTCGACCGTCCCCTCGTCGTCGAACGGCCCGCCCGCCTGCGTCCGCACGACGTCGAGCCGGAACCAGCGCGTGCCCCGGTCGACCTCGAGCGTCGCGGGCCGCGTCGTCGGGTGCCACGTCTCGAGCAGGTAGGAGGCGCGGGCGAGCACGAACGCCGAGTACCGCGAGCGCATCAACCGTTCCGCCGTCGGGGCGGGCGTCGTGCCCCGGTGCAGCGGCCCGCAGCACGATCCGTAGGTCTCGCTGCTGAGGCAGGGGCACCGGGCCGAGTCGTCGAGGTCGCGGCCGGAGCCGGCGGCGGGAGCAGCAGGAAGCATCGGGCCATTCTCCGGCACGCCCCGGCGCCCCGTCCCCGGACCCGCCTCGCGCCCGCCCCCTCCTCTTCGCCCCGTCCCCGCGCCTCCTCTCGGCCCCGTCGGGAACTCCTGCCTCACGTCACGCCCCACCCGCGCCACGCCCACGCCCACGACCCGACGCCGCACCAGCCAGGACTTGCCGACACCACGCACGCCTCGTCGGCAACTCCTGCCTGACGTCACCACCCACCCGCGCCTCGCCCACGCCCACGACCCGACGCCGCACCAGCCAGGACTTGCCGACACCGCTCACGCCTCGTCGGCAACTCCTGCCTCACGTCACCACCCACCCGCGCCACGCCCACCCCCACGACCCGACGCCGCACCAGCCAGGAATTGCCGACACCGCGCACGCCTGCCGGCCCGAGCTACACCGTGGGCGGGCGCCGGGTACACCCGGTCGGCTCCCCAGTCCGGGTCGCACCCCAAGGGGCCGCCCCCGCACTGGGCGTCGCACTCCGGGCCACGACCTGCCACGGTGATGCCGTGACGAACTCGCCGACCTCCACCTCGCACCCCGTCCACGAGCAAGAGCTCGTGTTCGCGCACGTGCGCGCGGTGCTGAGCGCGGGGGAGGCGGGTCCCGTCCTCCCCCGACTGTCCCGGCGCAGGACCGCACGGGCCCTGGCGTCGGCCGGCTTCAGCACCCTGACCGGCGAACCCGTCCGGGCGTCCGCCCTCAAGCACGACGGGACGCAGTTCTTCGACCGCTCCGAGACCGTCCTGGTCGAGTCGCTCAACAGCGGGCGACGGTTCTACGGCCTGTTCGTCGAACCGACCTCCCCGACCCACGAGGACTGGGCGACCGTCACCGACATGTTCGCCGAGCTCGGGCGTCGCGTGCACGGACGCCTCGCCCCCGCCGACCAGTTCCGCGGCTGAGCCCTCCCACCACACGCGAGGTCGCACCACGGTTGCGGCGTCGAACCACCCCCGTGCGTGGTTCGACGCCACGTGCGTGGTGCGACCCGACCGCCCGAGCCGCCCGAGGCGCCCGAGCAGCGCAAGCAGCGCAAGCAGCGCGAGCCGCCCGACTGGCCCGAGCCGCCCGAGCCGCCCGAGCGGCCCCGGCACCCCGGGCCACGCGCACGCGCCGCCCCGCACCCGGTAGCGTCGCGGCATGCACGCCCTGCCGCCCGGAGCCCTCCGCATCGTCCACCTCAGCGACGCCCACCTGCTCGCCGACGGAGCCCTCCACCAGGGTGTCGTCGACACGACCGAGGCCCTCGACCTCGTGCTGGCGGAGGCTGCGCGGGTCGAGGGGGTGCGACTGCTGGTGGGGTCGGGTGACCTGTCGGACGACGGGACCCGCGCCTCCTACCGGCACCTCCGCGAACGCACCGACGCCTGGGCCCGAGCGGCCGGTGCCGAGGTGGTGCTCGTGCCGGGCAACCACGACCTGCGCGAGTCCTTCGCCGAGGTGCTCGGCGGCGACCCGGCGAGGCCGCTCGACCTCGTGCGCGACGTCGACGGCTGGCGGGTGGTCGGGCTCGACACCTCCGTGCCCGGGGCCGGCTACGGACTGCTGCGACCCGAGCAGCTCGCCTGGTTGCGCGACGAGCTTGCGACGCCCGCCGAGCGGGGCACCGTGCTCGTGCTGCACCACCCGCCGATCGCGGCGCCGACGACCCTGCACGAGTCGCTCGCCCTGCAGGACCCGGAGGCGCTGGCCGCGGTCCTCGAGGCGTCGGACGTCCGCGTCGTCCTCGCCGGGCACTACCACCACCACATCGTCGGTCACCTGGCGGGCGTCCCCGTGGTGGTCGCGCCCGGGGTGGCGAACGACACGGACGTGCTGGCGACCGTCGGCACGGAGCGGGCCGTGCGCGGCTCGGGCTTCGCCGTGGTCGAGGTGGCGGCCGACGGGTCGGTGCGCTCGACCGTCGTGCGCACGCACGACCCGCGCGACGGCGACGAGGTCTTCGTGCTCGACGAGGCCGCCGTCGCCCGCATCGCCGCCGAGGCCGGACCGTCGCCCAGGGGCCGCGCGTAGGCTCGGTACAGGTCTGCCGCCCACCCGGGGTCGGCGCCTGGCCGATCGTCGAGTCGTGAAAGTGAGACCCCCATGCGCGTGGTCGTCGTCGGAGCCACGGGCAACCTGGGCACCGCCCTGCTCACCCGTCTGCAGGCCGAACCCGAGGTGACCTCCCTCGTCGGCGTCGCCCGCCGGGGGCCGCGCATGGCGACGCCGCCGTACGGCGAGGTGACCTGGTTCTCGATCGACGTCGGGACCGACGACTCACCCGTGGCCCTCGAGCGGGCGTTCGCCGGGGCCGACGCCGTCGTGCACCTCGGCTGGGCCCTGCAGCCGAGCCACCACAAGGCCGTCATGTACCGCACGAACGTGCTCGGCACGTCGCACGTCCTCGACGCCGCCGCCCGGGCCGGCGTGCCGCACGTGCTCGTCGCGTCGTCGGTCGGCGCCTACTCGCGGGGCCCCAAGGGTCGACGGGTCGACGAGACCTACAAGACCAAGGGCGTCCGCCGCTCGAGCTACTCGAAGCACAAGTCGATCAACGAGCGCGTCATGGACGCCTTCGTCGAGCAGCACCCCGAGGTCACGCTGACCCGCATGCGCCCGGGCCTCGTGTTCCAGGCCTCCGCGGCGAGCGAGATCGTGGGGCTCTTCGCCGGTCGCTGGGTGCCCACCCGCTGGATGCAGCGCGTGCGCCCCCCGTTCATCCCGCTCGCCCCGCGCTTCGTGTCGCAGGTCGTGCACGCGAGCGACGTCGCGGACGCGTTCTGGCGGGCCATCGACCGCCGCGCCGGTGGGGCGTTCAACCTCGCCGCCGAACCCGTGGTCGACCCCGACCGCATCGCCCGGGCCTTCGGCTCCCGCCTGCTGCCCGTGCCGTATCGCCTGTTGCGCGCCGTCGTCCAGCTCACCTGGCTGGCCCGCCTGCAGCCGACCGAGCCGGGCTGGCTCGACATCGCGGCCAAGATCCCGGTCATGTCGACCGAGAAGGCCCGGGACGTCCTCGGTTGGACGCCCCGTCACACCTCGGACGAGACCCTGCGCGAGTTCGCCCACGCCCTCGCCCACCGGACCAACCACGAGGGGTCGCACCCGCTGCACGGCTGAGCGGCGGGTCCCAGCTCGAACCGCGAGGCCGGGCCCGCGCCCGCGCCCGCGCGAGCCGAGCGCCCGTGCCACCTGCCAGCCCGCGCGAGCTCCAGGCCCTACGGCAGCGTGAGCTCGAGCAGCCCGTCGGCCCGCACGGTCACCGACACGTCCTCGTACCCGGCGACGCGCGGCAGCCCGTCGGCGGCCGGCCCGTCGTGGTCGCCCACGACCACGACCGAGGCTCCGGAGGCGCGGGCGGCCTCGAGCCCCGCCGCGGCGTCCTCGAAGACGACGACCTCGCCGGGGTCGACGCCGAGCAGCTCGGCAGCCAGCAGGTAACCGTCCGGGGCCGGCTTGCCCACCGCCACCTGCTCGGACGCCAGCACGACCGCCGGCCAGGGCACGCCCGCCTCGGCCATCCTCGACCGCGCCAGCTCGTGGTTCGCGCTCGTCACGAGGGCCACCCGGTCACCCGGCAGGCTCGCCACGAAGGCGGCGGCGCCCGGGATCTCGACGGTCCCGTCCCGGGTGCCGGCCTCGACCGCCTGCAGCCCGTCGGTCAGGGACCGCGCCTCGCCCTCGGGCAGCCGGGGCAGGAACCGGGTGACGGTGTCGTGGGTCTGCCGGCCGTGCGCGAACGCCAGCAACTCGACGACGTCGAGCTGGTGTTCGGCCGCGAAGTCGCCCCAGATGCGTTCGACCAGGGCGGTCGAGTCGACGAGCGTGCCGTCCATGTCGAACACGATCGCGCGGCAGGTGAGGGTCGTCATCGCCACAGTCTGCCCCGACGCACATGCGGCACGCACCCCCACGGCGTACCGTGCCCGCATGCACGAAGACGAGCAGGACACGAAGACCGGCACCACCACGGGCGACGCCACGACGGCCACGGACGGCGTCGGCTACGCAGGCACCGCCGAGACCGCACCGGACCGTCGCGACGCCGACGACCCGACCGCGGACTTCCCGCGGAGCGAGGCGACCACCGCCGAGATGCAGCGGTCGGCGACGGAGGACTCCCCCGCCGTGGACTCCGACACCGACCTGGACGCGGTCCAGGCCCTGCCCGGTGAGGGCGGGCCGGACGACGGCGGCGACATCGAGGTCGACCCCGACGACCTCAACCTCTCGGGCGACTCGATCCCCGGCCACCCCAAGCCCGGCGAGCCCGATCCCGCCGACGCGCCCTCGGGTGACGGCGCCGCGCCGTCGCACCCGAAGCCCGGGCCGCCCCGGCCCCGCGGCTGACGCCTCCCGGACCGACCACGAAGGGCCGCACCGTCTCGACGGTGCGGCCCTTCGACGTGCGCGCCGCGGCGCGGGTGGTCCGACGTGTGTGGTGTGGTGCCGGGCGGGCCGCCCCGTGAAGAAGCTCCCGGCCCACCGGGCACCACGCGCCCACCGTGGGCGGGCTCGCTCACGGTACCGCTGCAGCCTGGGCGGGCAAAGAGCACCCTGCCAGGAAAACGCCTGTTCAGCGCCCGGAATTAGCTAGACGCACTAGTCACCGTGGCGAAAAGGTGCCCGATGCGCACCTCCGAGCAGCCATCGGGCCGATCGAGATCCCGTGGACGTCTAACATCTCGACGACGAGTGATTCTCCACAGCCTGTCCACAAAGCGAAAACCCGCGCCCGAGGTACGGTCGAGGGCGTGACCGACCTCGCCGCAGACGCCTCCCCCACGACCGACACCGCGCCTCCTGCCCCCGTGCTCGTGGTGATCGACCGGGCCCGGGCCGGCGCCCGAGGCGATGGTCCCGGGTGGCACCTCGCCGACGCGGCGGAGCCGACGGTGAACGTCGTCGACCTGGGCGTGACCCGCGGCGACGGCATCTTCGAGGCGTTCGGCGTCGTCGACGGAGCCGTGCAGGCGCTCGAGCCGCACCTGAACCGCCTGGCGCGGTCGGCGGCCCTGCTCGACCTGCCCGTGCTCGACCTCGACCTGATCCGCGAGGCGGTGCTCGCCTCGGCCGCCGCCCACGCGCCCGTCCCGTTCGCGTTGACCAAGCTCATCGTGACGCGCGGCCTCGAGGGCGTGCCCGACAGCGAGCCGACCGCGTGGGCCCGGACCGAGGTCTACGAGGACCACGCCGTCGAGCGCCGCGACGGCATCCGCGTCGTGGCGCTCGACCGCGGCTACCGGCACGACGTCGCGACGACCTCGCCGTGGCTGCTGCAGGGCGCCAAGACCCTCTCGTACGCCGTGAACAAGAGCGTGCTGCGCGAGGCCGCCCGCCGGGGCGCCGACGACGTCCTCTTCGTCAGCAGCGACGGGTACGCGCTCGAGGGGCCGTCGGCCTCGCTCGTCGCGCGTTTCGGCGACCGCTTCGTCACCCCGCGCACCGACCAGGGCATCCTCGAGGGCACGACGCAGGCGGCCGTGTTCGACGCCCTGGCGGACCTCGGCCACGAGACCGCGTACGAGCTGCTGCCGCTCACCCGCGTGCACGAGGCGGACGCCCTGTGGCTGCTGTCCAGCGGACGTCAGATCGCTCCCGTGTCGGACCTCGACGGCCGGTCGTTCGCGATCGACCACGAGCTGACGACGTCGCTGGTCGAGGCGCTCTGGGCCCGCCGCGCCTGAGCCCCGGCCGCGGCCCGGCGCGAGTCCTGCTCACCGACTGGCACAGAAGGTGCCGCCCGGGCGGGCCGCCGTTCGAACAGATGTCCACCATGCGAACGATGTGTCGGGCGATGGTGGCGATCACCCGGTGACCTGCGAGAGTCGGGAACGCGTCGATTCACGGCGACGCGACCCGCACCACCCCGTTCCGCACGCGGTCGCAGGGCCGCAGAGATGAGCTGAACACATGAACATCGTCCACGCCTCCGGGCACCACCCCCTCGCGCACGACCTGGCTCCCACCGAGCCGATCGACATCAGCGCACTCCTCCTGGCCGAGGCCGCGGCATGAGCGCCGCCGACCTCGCCCGCCTCAGCCACGACCAGCTCGTGGCGCACGTCCGTCGCTCCGTCGACGTGACCGGCCACTACGCCGCCGACCAGCGGGTGCCCGCCGCCCGCATCGAGGTCTACCCCAAGCGCCGACCCGCCGGTCGAGCCCACCGGTCGCCGGTCGACCCCGGGCCCGTCGTCTGCGGCAGCGTCGTCGACATCACGCCGGGACCGAGCTACGCCGACTTCTTCGCCCCCGAGGCGCAGCAGCTCGCCACCGCCTGATCCCCGTTCGGCCCCGGCCGACCCACACGACGACCGCCGTCCCCTCGGGGCGGCGGTCTTTCGCATGCCCGGGGGACGCAGGAGGCGCGGTGCCGATCCCGAGGACCGGCACCGCGCCTCCTGCGCTCGCCCCTCCGCCTAGGAGGCGCGGCTCCGCAGCAGCGTGAAGCTCGCGTCGCGCACGAGCAGCGTCGTGACGGCGCCCTCGACCTGCTGGCCGGGGTCGCTCGACGCGGCGAGCTCCCACTCGCCGTGGGGCGCGTCGGGCACGTTGAACTCGACGACCGCCGTCGAACCGTTGACGAGGTAGGCGAACGCGTCGGCGTCCTTGTGGGTCAGCACGAAGGTGATCGCCTTGTTCTCGCCCTGCTGCCAGTCACCGCTCGAGAACGAGTGGTCGTCGGCACGGCGCACCTGCACGTGGTCGTCGCTCTCGACCTCGGGGGCGTACCGGAACCAGTCGGGCCGCAGCGCCGGGTTCTCGCGACGCAGCGTGATCAGCTCGGTCGTGAAGGCGAGCAGGTCACGATCGGCGCGCTCCCAGTCGAACCACGAGATCTCGCTGTCCTGGCAGTAGGCGTTGTTGTTGCCGCCCTGGCTGCGGGCGATCTCGTCGCCGCCGAGGATCATCGGCACGCCCGCGCTGAGCAGCAGCGTGCCGAGGAAGTTGCGACGCTGGCGGTCGCGGTACTCGTTGACCGCGGGGTCGTCGGTCGGGCCCTCGGCGCCGCCGTTGAACGACTTGTTGTCGCTCTCGCCGTCCTGGCTGTCCTCGCCGTTCTCCTCGTTGTGCTTCTCGGCGTAGCTCGTCAGGTCGGCGAGGGTGAAGCCGTCGTGCGCGGTGACGAAGTTGACGCTCGACAGCGGCGAGCGACGGTCGCCCTCGTAGACGTCGGGGCTGCCGAGCACGCGGTCCGAGAACGTCGAGAGGACGCCGGGCTCACCGTTCCAGAACTCGCGCACGTCGTCGCGGAACTTGCCGTTCCACTCCGACCAGTCGGCCGGGAAGCCGCCGACCTGGTAGCCGGCGGTGTCCCAGGGCTCGGCGATCATCTTGACGCTCTGCAGCACCGGGTCCTGGTGGATCAGCGTGAGGAACGCACTGTGCTCGCTGGCCTCGCCACCCTGACGGGTGAGGGTCGTGGCGAGGTCGAAGCGGAAGCCGTCGACGTGCATCTCGGTGACCCAGTAGCGCAGGCTGTCCATGATCAGACCGAGCGCCGCCGGGTGGCTGACGTTCAGGCTGTTGCCGGTGCCGGTCGTGTCGAAGTAGTTGCCCTCGTCGCCCTCGACCAGTCGGTAGTAGGCGGCGTTGTCGATGCCCTTGAACGAGATGGTCGGGCCCATGTGGTTGCCCTCGGCCGTGTGGTTGTAGACGACGTCCATCCACACCTCGAGGCCGGCGGCGTGGAGGTCCTTGACCATCTGCTTGAACTCGGCGACCTGGCCGCCGGCCGTGCCCGCGGCCTTCGAGGCGTACTCGTCGTGCGGGGCGAAGAAGCCGATCGAGTTGTAGCCCCAGTAGTTGCGGAGGCCCTTCTCCTCGAGGTGGCTGTCCTGCACGAACTGGTGCGTGGGCAGCAATTCGACGGCGGTGACGCCCAGGTCGGTGAAGTGCTTGATCGCGGCGGGGTGCCCCATGCCGGCGTAGGTGCCCCGGATGTCCTCGGGGACGTCGGGGTGCGTCTGCGTGAAGCCCTTGACGTGCACCTCGTAGACGACCGTGTCCTCCATCGGCGTGAGCGGACGCTGGTCGTCGCCCCAGTCGAAGTCGCGGTCGGCGATGACGTTGCGGGGCATGGCCGCGGCGGAGTCGGACTCGTCCATCGTCTCGGGCTCGTCCATGTCGTGCCCGAAGACGGCCTGACCCCAGTCGAACGTGCCGTCGAGGGCCGTCGCGTACGGGTCGAGCAGCAGCTTGTGCTCGTTGTGGCGGAGGCCGGCGGCCGGGTTCCAGGGGCCTGCGACACGGAGGCCGTAGCGCGAGCCGACCCGCGCCTCCTCGACCACGGCGTGGAAGACGTGGCCGGTGCGGTTCGTCAGCTCGAAGCGGCGCTCGGTGCCGCCGTCGGCCTCGTCGTCGAACAGGCAGAACCAGACGTGGTCGGCGGTCTCGGAGTACACCGCGACGTGGGCGCCGCCCTCGGGCAGGGGCGTCACGCCGAGGGGGTAGGGCAGGGAGCGGGAGTCGTTCATGCTCCCAGCAGTACAGGAGGAGCGCCGCCGGCGGCCAAGCTGAGCGCCGTACCCCGCCGAACCGTCCCGCCCGCCCGGCCCGCGCCTCCTTCCTCCCCCGCCTGCCCGGCCCTCCCCGCCATGAACCCCGTTCACGAAGATGAACCCCGTTTTCGCGTGGTTCAACTTCGTGAACGGGGTTCATGGCCTCGTGTCGAGGACGACCACGCCTCCCCCACACGCCGGGAGCGAGCTCCCACCGCCCCCAGGCGAGGAGGCGCGGATCAGGCGGGCCGGGCGCCGCCCGTCACGCTCGCCCCATGACCGGCACCGCGCCCCACCTCTGCCCGCTCGTCTTCACCTCGACCCACGGGGGCACGACGCGCGAGGCGCGACGCCTGCAGCTCGAGGCGCGGCGGGGATCGCTGGTCCGCGTCCATCGGGGCACCTACGCCGTCGCCGCCGACTGGGACGACCTCGACGCGCGAGGGCGGCACGTCGTCCTGACCAGGGCGGTCACCCGAGGGCTGGACCGACGGTGCACGGTCTCCCACGACTCGGCCGCGGCCCTGTGGGGTCTGCCGCGGGTCCACGACGCCTACGCGGACGTGGTGACCGTCATCGATCCTCGGCGGACGACCACGAGGCGTTCGACCGACCTCCTGCGACGCCCCGGCTCGGTTCCGACAGCCGACCGCGACGAACTCCACGGAGTGTGGCTCACGAGCCTCGAGCGGACCGCCGTCGACGTGGCTCGGAGCGCCTCGTTCGGCGATGCCGTGCTGTGTGTCGACGCCGTCCTGCGCCGCCTGGTCCTGCCCGACGGACACCGGACGGGCGCTGCCGTCGAGGCCGAGTTCCTCCGCCGACGCACTCGACTCATGTCCCGACTGGGCCCGTCCTCACACCCGGGCGGACGGATGGCCCGTCGCGCCGTCGAGTTCTCGTCCGCGTGGGCCGAGAACGGAGGCGAATCCCTCCTGCGTGTCGTGCTGTTCGAACTGGGCTTGTCGTCGGTCGAGTTGCAGAAGACCTTCATCCTCGACGACCGGTTCCTCGGACGCTGCGACGTCTTCCTCCGGGCCTCCGGCGTCGCGGTCGAGTTCGACGGCCACATCAAGCTCACCGACCCCGAGATCCTCGCCGGACGGACTCCCGCGGAGGCCATCAGGCTCCGGGGACGTCGCGACCGCCGCCTCCTGCGCCATCCCGAGATCCGTCACGTGGTGCACTGCGAATACGCCGATCTGGTGTTCCCGGAGAGGCTGGTCGAACTCCTCCGGACGGCCGACGTCCTCATCGATCCACGTCGGGTGACGGACGCTGCGCGGGTCGCTCGACGGCGCTTCGTCGGGGCGTCCGGATGAACCCCGTTCACGAAGATGAACCCCGTTCAATCGGGGTTCATCTTCGCAAACGGGGTTCGCGCGCGTGCAGAGGGTCGGGGCAGGGGCGGCTAGCTGACGTGCACGTCGGGGCGGCGGCTGCGCGAGGGCTCGGCCCGGCGCAGCACCTCGCGGGTCACCGGTGCGACCTCGCCCACCCCGGTCAGGAAGAACCGCCCCATGTTGGACAGCGGGTTGCCCTCGGTCCACTCGAAGTAGATGTCGGGCACGACGCCGGTCTCGTCGCGGACCGCCAGCAGCACGCTGGCCACGGCGTTCGGCACCGCGCCGCTCGTCGTGCGCAGCACGCGGTAGCCGTGCAGCGCGTGCCCGGTCACGACGAGGTCCTCCTCGAAGTTCGACGAGTCCCCCTTGTGCACCTCGAGGAAGATGACCGGTGAGCGCTGCGGGATGCCGCTGTACTTCCGCTCGGCCGTCAGCTTCTTCTTGTAGATCTCGGCGACCTCGCGCCCCGGCTCGTGGGCGATGACGCGGATCGTGCCGTACTCGTCGGCGTCCTCGCGCACGTATGCGAGCGCGGTGTCGTCCAGGGTGACCGAGGTCGCCCGCAGCTGGAACGACCGCTGCACGCGCGAGACGAGCGACACCGCGATGATGCCGATGATGAAGATCGCGGCGATGCGCACGCCGTCGGGACGCTCGACGACGTTGGTGATGGTCGTGTAGACGAACACGAGGGCGACGACGCCGAAGCCGATCGTGCGCTTCCGCTGGCGCGCGCGTCGCGCCGACAGCGTCACGGCCACGGAGGCGCTGGTGATCAACACGAGGACCCCCGTCGCGTAGGCCCCGCCCTGGGCGTCGACGTCCGCCTCGAACACGATGGTGATGACGAAGGCGATCACCGTGAAGACCAGCACGAGGGGACGGACGGCCCGGGCCCACTGCGGCGCCATGCCGTAGCGCGGCAGGTAGCGCGGCACGAGGTTGAGCAGCCCGGCCATGGCCGACGCCCCGGCGAACCACAGGATGCAGATGGTGCTGACGTCGTACAGCGTGCCGAAGCCGTCGCCGAGGTACTGGTGCGCCAGGAACGCCAGGGCTCGGCCGTTGGCCGACCCGCCGGCCTGGAACTCGGCCTGGGGGATCAAGAGCGTGGTGACGAAGCTCGACAGGATCAGGAACGAGCTCATGATGATCGCGGCCGTGGCGAGCAGGCGACGGGCCCCTCGGATGCGTCCCACCGGCTTGGCCGGGGTGTCGGTCGGGTCGCCGGTGATCTGGGGCATGACGGCCACCCCGGTCTCGAAGCCCGACAGGCCGAGGGCCAGCTTCGGGAAGACGATCAGGGCGATGCCGACCATGACGAACGGGTTGCCGTGCTGGATGGTCAGCGCTTCCCACCAGTTGCCGATGACCACCGGGTTCTCGCCGATGTGGAAGAGCGACACGGCGATGACGACGAGGTTGAGCGTCAGGAAGATCGCGACGAGCACGACCGCGATGCCGATCGCCTCGCGGAAGCCCCGCAGGAAGACGGCGGCGAGCAACGCGACCAACACCAGCGTCAGCGGCACCTCGGCCCCGTGGAACCACGACGGGGCGAACGGGTTCTCGACGGCGTGCGCCGTGGCGTCGGCCGCCGACAGGGTGATCGTGATCATGAAGTCCGTGGCGGCGAAGCCGAGCAGGACGAGGACGAACAGCTTGCCGCCCCACCAGGGCAGCAGGCGCTCGAGCATCGCGATCGAGCCCTCGCCGCGCGGGCTCTCGCGGGCGACGCGGCGGTAGACGGGGAGCGCGCCGAACAGCGTCAGCAGCACCAGCACGATGGTCGCGAGAGGCGAGAGCAGCCCCGCCGCGACGGCCGCGATGGCCGGTTGGTACCCGAGGGTCGAGAAGTAGTCGACGCCGGTCAGGCACATCACCCGCCACCACGAGTGCGTCTTCTCCGGGGTCTCGGCGTGCGGACCCTGGTGCGTCCCCGCGGTCTCGGTGAGGCCGTGCAGCAGCCAGCTCCGCATCCGTCGCGTGGTCGGGTGCGAGGTCGGCGGTGCGACCCTGGCGGGTGACTCGGGCTGCGCGGACACGGGTTCCTCTCGGACGTGCGGGGCGCACCGACCGGGAGGCGGGCACGCGCCCTGCAACGTTAGGCCTCGCGCGCCTCCCGGTGGTGACGTCCGGCGTTAGGAAACCGTGAGGATCCCGACGGCGACCGCGGTCACGCCTCCTCGACGACCTCTGCCCCGGCGTCGGGCACGAAGCGGTAGCCCATGCCGAGCACCGTGACGAGGTGTCGCGGTGCGGCCGGCACGGGTTCGAGCTTCTTGCGGAGTTGCGCGAAGTAGAGCCTCAGGTAGCCGGTGTCCTTCGCGTGGAAGGGGCCCCAGACCTCGGTCAGGATGGTCTCGCGCGTGATCAGCTTGTCGGGGCTGTGCAGCAACAACTCGAGGATCTTCCACTCGGTCGGCGTCAGCCGGACGGCCGTGCCGCCGCTGCCCGCGCCGCCGCCCGCACCCGCGCCGCCGCGCGCACCCGCGTCACCACCCGTGCCGCCGCCCGGACGACGGACCACGGTCTTCGCCGCGAGGTCGACCTGCACGTCGCCGAACGTGACCACGGGCTGCTCGTCGTCGGTGCCCGACGGCAACCGGCGGGTCTGCGCCCGGATGCGGGCGAGCAGCTCGTCCATCGAGAAGGGCTTCGTGACGTAGTCGTCGGCGCCCGCGTCCAACGCCTCGACCTTGTCGGCGGCGTCGGTGCGGCCCGACACGACGAGGATCGGCACGGTCGACCAGCCGCGCAGACCGGTGATCACCTCGACCCCGTCGAGATGGGGCATGCCGAGGTCGAGCATGACGAGGTCGGGGTGCCGGCTGGCCGCGAGGTCGAGCGCCTCACGCCCGTCGGCGGCCGTGACGACGTCGTAGCCGCGCGCCCCGAGGGTCACCTTGAGCGCCCGCAGGATCTGCGGGTCGTCGTCGGCGATCAGGATCTTCACGGCGCTCACGTGGCCGACCGTACCCGATCGGCCTCGCCTGCCCCGCCTCGCCCGGCCTCGCCTGCCCCGCCCGCCCCGGGCACCACCGGCAGCCCGACCACCATGGTCAACCCGCCGCCGGGGGTGTCGTCGAGTGCGAGCGTGCCGCCCATCGCCTCGACGAAGCCCTTGCTGAGCGCCAGCCCGAGCCCGAGGCCCGTGCCGTTGTCGGTGTCGCCCAGCCGCTGGAACGCGACGAGGATCTCGTCCCGCCGTTCGACCGGGACCCCGGGGCCGCGGTCCACGACCCGCAGCTCGACCCGGTCGCCGAAGGCGCTCGTCGAGATGCGGACGCTCGCGTCCGGCGGCGAGTGGCGCAGGGCGTTGTCGAGCAGGTTGACGACCACGCGCTGCAACAGCACGGCGTCGGCCCGCACGGGCGGCACCGTCGCCCGCAGCGCGAGCTCGACGTCGGCCGGCCCGAGGCCGAGCTCGTCGAGGGCGCCGAGCACGACCTCGTCGACGTCGACGTCCGCGGGCGTCACGGCGAGGGCCCCGGCCTGCACGCGGCTGACGTCGAGCAGGTCGGTGACCAGGGTCGAGAGCGAGTCGAGGCTCTCGTGGGCGGTGGACAGCAGCTCGTCCCGGTCGGAGTCGCTCCAGGCGACGTCGGTCTGCCGCAGTCCGCTGACGGCGGCCGTCGCGGCGGCCAGCGGGCGACGCAGGTCGTGACCGACGGCGGCGAGCAGGGCGCTGCGCATGCGGTCGACCTCGGCGAGCGGGGCGACCTGGCCTGCGGCCCGGCTCAGCTCGGAGTGCTCGAGGGCCGCCTCGACCTGCGCCGCGACGACGTCCAGGAGGCGCCGGTCGGCCGCCTGCAGTTCGGGTCCGGTCAGCTCGAGGGTCGCGTCGGCGCCCGCGGCGATCGACGTGGTGGTCCCGGCCGGGGACCCGGCTCCGGGACGGCCGTCGCCGGCGAGCCGCGCCTCCCCGATCTCGACCCCGCCCTGGACGACGCGCACCCGGGTCATGCCCAGGGCCTCGCGGGTGCGGCCGATCAGGGCTTGCAGGGCGTCCTGGCCGCGCAGCACGCTCCCCGCGACCGTGGCGAGCAGCTCGGTCTCGGCGAGCGCCCGGGCGGCGGCACGGCTGCGGCGTGCGGCCTGGTCGACCACGTAGCTGACGATCGCGGCGTTGAGCACGTACAGCACGAGTGCCGCCAGGTGCAGCGGCTCGGCGATGGTCAGCTGGTAGATCGGCGCGATGAAGAACAGGTCGAGCGTCACGCCCGAGAGCAGCGCCGCGAGCAGGGCCGGCCAGATGCCGCCCGTGACGGCGACCACCACGACCAGCAGCTGGAAGACCAGCACGGTGCCCGCGATGCCGTCCTCCGAGCGGTGCCCGGCCAGCAGCCCGGTGAGCAGCGGCCCGGCCACGAGGGCGAGCACGAACCCGGCGATCACGCGGCGTCGCGACAGGGCCCCGCCGAGTCGCGGCAGCACCCGGTCGCGTCCGGCCGAGGAGTGGGTGACGATGTGCACGTCGATGCGTCCCGACTCGCGGATCACCGTCGAGCCGATGCCGGGCCCGGTCAACGCCGCGGCCAGGCGCCCCCGCCGGCTGACGCCGATGACGAGCTGCGAGGCGTTGACCCCGCGGGCGAAGGCGACGAGCGCGCGGGGCACGTCCGAGCCGACGACCTGGTGGTACGTGCCGCCGAGCTTCTCGACCAGGGCCCGCTGCGCCGCCAGGGCACCCGGCGCTCCCTGCCGGAGACCGTCCTGCGCACTGACGTGCACGGCGACGAGTTCCCCTCCGGAGGACCGGGCGGCGATGCGGGCGCCCCGCCTGATCAGCGTCTCGCCCTCGGGGCCGCCGGTCAGGGCGACGACGACGCGCTCCCGGGCCTCCCAGGTGCTGTCGATGCCGTGCTCGTCGCGGTACGCCTTCAGCGCGCTGTCCACCTCGTCGGCCAGCCAGAGCAGCGCCAGCTCGCGGAGGGCCGTCAGGTTGCCGAGGCGGAAGAAGTTCGAGAGCGCCGCGTCGACCCGGTCGGCCGGGTAGACGACGCCCTCGGCCAGTCGGTCCCGGAGGGCCTGAGGGGCGAGGTCGACGAGCTCCACCTGGTCGGCCGCCCGCAGCACGGCGTCGGGCACCGTCTCGCGCTGCGTCGCCCCGGTGATGCGCTCGACCACGTCGGTGAGCGAGTCGACGTGCTGGACGTTGACGGTCGAGACGACGTCGATGCCGGCGACGAGCAGGGCCTCGACGTCCTGCCACCGCTTCTCGTGGGTGGAGCCGGGGGCGTTCGTGTGGGCGAGCTCGTCGACCAGCGCGAGCTGCGGTGCCCGCGCGAGCACCGCCTCCAGGTCGAGTTCGTCCAGCGCGACGCCGCGGTGGACGACCGCCCGGCGGGGCACGACCTCGAGGTCGCCGACCAGCGCCGAGGTCGCGCGCCGCCCGTGCGTCTCGACGACGGCCACGACGACGTCGACCCCTTCGGATCGCAACCGTGCCCCTTCTTCGAGCATCGTGTACGTCTTGCCCACGCCGGGCGCCGCCCCCAGCACCACCCGCAACCGCCCTCGCTTCATGGGCTCAGCCTGTCACCCCTGCGGACCCGAGCGTGCCGGACGGGGACCACCCGCCGGGCACACGGGAACGCCCCGTGACCACGGGGGCCACGAGGCGTGTGTCTCGAGGGGACCTGGCCCCCTCCGTGGTTCAGCTGGAGGGTCGCACCCGACGCGACCCTGCGCGATCTCACAGGGGGTTGTGTGCCTGGTGCCTCTCGAGGCCGTCCGACCCGAATCGGACTCTTGCAGGATACGCGATCCGGAGGCTCCGTTGCCCATTGGGCATGGAAATTCTCAGGAAGCCCCGGCACGATGGTCCGATGCAGCAGACTCCGGCGCGTGGGGACCTCACCCGATTCGGCACGGAAGCGGTCGGCGGGCGCGACGAGAAGCGTCGGGCGACGAGCCGTGGGCTCGCCGACGCGGCCTTCCGACTGGCGACCGAGAAGGGCTTCGACGGCTTCGTCGTCGAGGACGTCACCGCTCTGGCCGGTTACTCGAGGCGCACCTTCGCGAACCACTACTCGTGCAAGGAGGACGCCGTGGCCTCGGTGCTCCTGAACAAGGCGGGCGCGGCGGTCGACGCCTCCGACCTGTCGATGCTCGCGTCCTTCCAGGGCACCGACATCGACCTGCTCGAGCTGCTGCTGCTGTCGGCCGTCGACGCCCAGCTCGTGGACTACATGATCAGCCTCCGCCACCTGCTGCGGACGCACGAACCCCTGCTGCCCTACGTGCTCGCGGTCGGCGTCCCCATGACCGAACGCGTCGGCGACGTGATCGGCCTGGCCGTCGGCCCCTCGCGGGACGACCTGACCACGTCCTTGCTGATCCACTCGACCTGGGGTGCCGTCATCGCCGTGCTGCGCGGCGTCTACGACCCCTGGGTCGACACGACCACCGACGACGAACGCGTCGACGCCCTCCGCGCCTACTGGGCGACGACGTTCGAGCGATTCCGCACGGGCTTCGGCCCCGCCGCCTGAGCCGCACCGCACCGCACAGCACGGCACCGCGTTTCGTGCTAGGCACCGGGTAGAGACGCGGCGCCGTGCACGAAACGCGGTGCGACACGCTGGGCTCGGGACGAGGAGGCGCGGTGCCGGCCTCGTCAGGCCAGCAGGTCCACGGCGAGGTAGCCGGCGTAGCCGCCCGACGTGCGTCCGTCGCGCCGTCCCGAGGTCAGCACCTCGCCGACGTCCGAGGCGACGAGCGTCGCGCCGGCGTCGCGCAGCCGGTCGACGAGGACGTTGTCCTCGTGCAGGTCGACGGGTGCGAACCCGCCGACGGACCGGTACGACGACGCCCGCACCCCGAGGTTGGCGCCGTGCACGTGGCCGTTCGGCCGCCCGGGCGTGTGCCGGGCCGTCCAGGCCGCGATCTGCCGCGGCGAGAGGTCGGCGAAGTCCGGGCGCACGGTGCCGATCACGACGTCGGCGCCCGAGGCGGCCCGGTCGAGCTGGTCGTCGATCCAGCCCGGCGGCACGACCGAGTCGGCGTCGGTGCAGGCGAGCCACACCGCGTCGAGCGGCAGGTCGTCCGAGGGCGCGCCGAGCTCGTCCAGGGCGACGTCGACGCCGACGGCCCGTGCGACGCCGACCCCGCGGGCCTCGATCTCGACGACGGTCACGCGGGCGTGCGCACGGGCGGCCGCCACCGTCCCGTCGGTGCAGGCGTCGGCCACGAGGACGACGACGACCCGCACCTCCGGATGGGTCCTGGCCGTGTGCCGCCGCGCGACGTCGACGCCGTCGAGGGCGCGCGAGACGAGTTCCTCCTCGTCGTGCGCGGGAACGACGACCGCGACGGCCCGCACGGGGCGGGCCGGGGGCAGGGCCGCAGTCGGGCGCGCGGGCGCGTCGCTCATCGCAGGCCCGTCCGCTGGGCGACCGACCGGGGGTCGCGCGAGAAGACGTCGAGCACGAAGTCGCCCTCGACGTGGTGCGAGGCCCGGTGGAGGCGCGGGTCGGCGCCCAGCCGGGCGTGGACGTCGTCCGCGCCCTGCCGGAAGTCCCCCTCGGGCTGGGTCCAGTGGCAGGCCACGACGTCGCCGTCGTCGGCCAGACCGTCGACGATCGAGTCCACCAACCGCCCGAACGCCTCCGGGGCCAGGTAGTAGCCGACCTCGCTGAGCACGACGAGGTCGAAGGTGCCCGACGGGTAGTCGGCGGCGGCGTCGGCCTGCTCGACCGTGACGTGGGGCAGGTTCGCGAGCCGCTCGCGGGCGGCCTGCACGGCGACCGACGACACGTCGAGGGCCAGCAGGCGGTCCGCCGCGGGGGCCAGGTCGCCCGTCAGCACGCCGATCGAGCAGCCCACCTCGAGCACGCGGCCGTAGCGCTCACGAGGCAGCGACGCCACGGTGAGGGCGCGCTTGCGGCGCTCGTACCAGCGCGTCGTGACCCGCCACGGGTCGGCGCGGCGGGCGTGCGTCCGGTCGAACGTCGCCTCGGTCGCCGGGACCGACGCCGCGGCGCCCGCGTCCTGGCCGCCCGCGTCCCGACCGTCCGCCTCCGACCCGGCCACGACGAAGACCTCGCGCCCGCGGGTGAAGTGCCGCTCGAACACCGGGTGCAGCACGGGTGCGTCCTCGGGTGCGGTCGAGAGGGGTCGGCGCTGCGAGACGTACGCCGCGAGGGCCGAGCGCTTCGCGGCGTCGGCGACGGCGTCCAGGGACGACAGCCGCAGGGACGGCCAGGGCACGTCGGGATGGTCGGGCGAACCCCAGTGCCACAGCCAGATCGGGTACTCGAGCACCGTCGTGCCGGCCTGGTCCGCCTCGGCCGCCAGCTCGGCGGCGATCTCGCCGAGCACGCGGTGGTCCCGATGTCCGTCGCCGCGCCAGGGCGCGACGAGCAGGCCACCGGGCCCGGGCAGCAGGGGACGCAGCAGCTCGGTGATCTCGGCACGGGCCTCGCGGACCGTCCCGTCGGCGATGCTCCAGTGCACCAGCTCGACGTCGTGACCCAGCAGGTCCACCGCGACCCGCGCCTCCTCGGCCCGCGTCGCGACGAGGTCCTCGGCGCTCGTGGTCGAGCCGGGGTGCGAGGCCGCGCCGTCGGTCACCACGACGACCGTGACCGGGATGCCGCGGGCGGCCGCGTGGGCGATGAGCCCGCCGGCGCCGAGGGTCTCGTCGTCGGGGTGGGCGGCCAGCACGACCACGCGCGACGCGCTGGTCGGGACGACGGCGCCGTCGAGCGGCGGCAGGTCGAGGAGGCGCGGGTCGGCCTCCCAGGTCTCCACCGGGGTCCCCGGCGCGCGACCGTCGAAGCTCACCACGTGGGACGTCCGTCGGCCACGGCCCGACGCAGGACCGTCTGGCCGAGCGACGCGTCGTCGCGTTCGCCGTGGTGCTGGCGGAGGTAGAGCTCGAGGTCGGCGACGCGCTTGGCGTGGGCCGCGTCGGTGGCGAGCGGGGCCGGACCGAGGGCACGGGACGCCCGCGCGAGGACCTCGTCGCAGGCGTGGGCGACGGTCCCGCGGACGCGCTTGGCCAGCAGCCGCCCGGCGTCACCGGTCGCCTCACCGGCGTCGACGAGGTCGGCGGCCTCGACCAGCGCCCGGCGGGCGTCGGCCAGTCGCGTGTCGACGAGGCCGAGGGCCTGCAGGAGGTGCGGGTCGGCAGGGCGCTCCGGCGTGCGCGACGAGGCGGTCACCGCCGCGGCCAGCAGCGTGCGGGCCACGCCGACCGCGCCGCCGTACCAGCACGCCGCGACGCCGATCCCGCCCCACGAGAAGCCGGGACGCTCGAGGTACCACCCGGGAGCGCCGACCTCGCGTGCCTCGACGTCGTCGAAGTCGACCGGGCCGGAGGGGATCTCGACGAGGCCCCTGGCGTGCCAGGCGTCCGCCGTCACGGTCACGCCCGCCTGACGGAGGTCGACCGAGAACAGGCGACGCTCGTCGCCGACCCAGGCGGTGACGAGCGCGCCGTCGAGGGTGCCCGCCAGGGAGCACCAGGGCTTCGTGCCGGCCAGCGACCACGGACCCGACCCGTCCGGGCCCCGGGTCGCCGTCAGACGGACGCCGGGCCCCTCGGCGGCGAACACGCCCCAGGTGAACGGGTCGGCGGTCCGAGCGCGCGGGGGGACGGAGGAGCGGTCGCCGTCGTCCTCGTCGGACAGGGTCTCGATCGCGGTCGCGGCGCCGACCTCGGCGTGCTGGTCGAGGATGGCGAGGGCGTCGAGGTGCGGTTCGGCCGCTCGGGCCGCACCGAGATCGTGCGCGGCGAGCGTCGCCAGGGCCTGCCAGAGGTCGGCCGTCGAGCCCAGTCCGGGCAGGGCCCCGTGTCGACCGAGCTCGACGGCGAGGTCGAGTGCGTCGCCCACCGAGGGCGCCTGACGGGATCGCAGCCCCTCGACGACGAGAGCGGTGGCCGTCCCGACGACCGGACCCGCGCCTCCCAGGGTGACCGGCTCGACGGGGTCGGTCGAGCGCGCGGGCGCGGAGGGACTCATGGTCTCGACGCTAGTCGGTCGTCCGATCGAGCGTGGGGGTTGACAACGGGGTGGACGACAGGCGTCGGGCAGTGCGGGAGGCTCAGAACTCGTCGCTGTCGAGCGGGATGCGCTCGGCCGCTTCGGCGGTCTGGGGCTCGATTCCGCGGAGGCGACCGATGCGCCCCTCGATGTCGTCGACCAGGGCGTCGTCGTCGATCTCCGCCTCGTCGGTCTGCTCTTCGGAGACCAGCATCTGGCTGGCGGGACCGAGCAGCACCTGGAACCGCTGGTGCACCCCGCCGCGATCCATGCCGGGCAGGTCGACCATGTCGGACTTGTTCTGCATCGCCAGCGCTCGCGCGTACTCGACGACGGCCGCCGCGATCGCGTCGCCGGTGACCAGGTACTCGTCGGTGTAGTGGATGCGTTTCACCCGTGGTTCTCCCTGCAGTCGAGACGACTCGTCGTCACCGATCACGCTACGCGCGACGGGGCGGGAAGGCCCCGTGCCGGGCGACGTCGGTGGGCCCTCGAGCGGGCAGAAGAAAAGCCACCCCGGAACATCTCTGGCGAGAGAGAGAACCGACGTGGCTTTCCGCGGAGCCGGTGGGATTTGAACCCACGGTTCCCACAAAGGGAACTCCACCTTAGCAGGGTGGTGCACTAGGCCGAACTATGCGACGGCTCCATGCGGCTCGCGAGCGAACGCGCAGGGACAAGCATAGCGGCCCGGAGGCCAGATGCCGAACCGGGGCCCGGCGCCGGTCGGACGTCCGGCCGGGACGGGCGTGGACAGAACCACCCGTGCCCCACCCGCTCTGGGGGGCGTGATCGGCTTGTCGGCATTTGTGCCGACACATAGAGTACCCCTGACGCCGACGACGGCCGAGGGGCCGGGGCCCGACAGCACGGGCCCGTTCACCCTTGCCGAACACGCCCCCCGACGGTCGCCGCGTCACGTGCCCCACCATCGAGCGCCGCACCCGAACGGCTGCGCCCGAGGGGCTCGCCGCCGGCACCGACGCCGGCCTCCACACCCCCCACGGTGCCGCACCCCTGATCCCGGCATCGCGGGGTTCTCATGCGTGCCGGTTCGGGCCGCCGCTTGAGGTCACCGGTCGTCCCGGCGAGCTGGTTACTCGCCGGGGCGACTTCTCGGCGGAGCGCCTAGTTCGAGCCGAACGCCACCGAGCAGGTCTGGTCGGCCGCCGTCTGGCCGGTGAGGCCCTCGATGACCTCGGTCGTCGGAGGCGTGGTCGCCGCCCCCGCGCCCGGGTCGGTGGGTGCCGCCGTGTCGGCCGGAGCAGCGGTCTGGGCGGGAGCAGCCGTCTCGGCCGGAGCGGCCGGGGCCTGGGTCGCCGCCGAACCGTCACCCGTGCCGGTGTTCTCGGAGCCGATGCCGGTGCTGCCCTCGGGGATCGAGAACGGGACGTCGTTCGCGATCGCGTCGAAGAGCTGGGTCGCCACGGCCTCGTCGGGCTGCACCTTGTTCTCGTAGACGCCCGACCCTCCGGTCGTGCCGGGGTACTGGACGAAGTTGACGGCGTCGAGCGGCAGGTCCCGGAGCGCGAGACCGATCTGCACCATGGTGTCGATCTTGGTCAGCTGGTCGGACAGGGTCATGTTGCTCGCCGCGGCGCGGGCCAACGAGTAGAGCTTCGTGGGGTTGCTGAGGGTGTCGGCGCTCTTCACCGTCCGCAACAGCGACGAGAGGTAGACCTGCTGGCTGCTGATGCGGCCGAGGTCGGACCCGTCGCCCACGCCGTGGCGGGTGCGCAGGAAGGCCAGGGCGTCGGCACCCGAGAGCACGGTCTCGCCGGCCGGGATGTCGAGACCCGTGTAGCGGTCCTTGATGGGCGTGGCGGCACAGACGGGGACGCCGCCGATGGCGTTCGACATCTCGATGACGCCGTTGAACGAGATCATGCCCGCGAAGGGGATGTCGAGACCGGTCAGGCTCGAGACGGTCGAGGCGACGCAGCTCAGCCCGCCGTACGAGTAGGCCTCGTTGATGGGTCGGGCCGACATCGCCGAGTAGTACCCCGAGCCGTCCTCCTTCGCGCACGACGGGATCGGCACGACCATGTCGCGGGGGATGCTGACGGCGGTCGCGTTGGTGTGGTCGGCCGACACGTGGAGCAGGATGTTGACGTCGTTCAGGGTCGCGTCCCGCTCGCCGAACGCCCCCTGGTCCTGGCTGGCGTCGTTGTCGGTCCCGACGACGAGGATGTTGAAGCCGCCTTCGTACTCGCTGATCGACGGCGGAGCGGGCTTGGTGGTCTCGCCCTGGGCCGCCTGCAGCTCGACCCCGTCACCGAGGTCGCTGCGCACCTGGTACGCCGCGATGGCGCCGACCGAGGCTCCGCTCACGAGCAGGACGGCCACCGAGGCGGCCACCACCTTCGTGACGGCCCGCACCGCGCCTCCGCTCTTGAGCCGGCCGTGTCGGGCGACTCCCGTCGTCGCGGGGGCGGAACGGCGTCCGGAGGCGGTCGCCTCGGGTCGGGCAGCTCGTCGGCCACGGCCGGATCGGTCGCGAAGGTCGCTCACGCGGTGTCCTCTCGGTCATCGAGGGCGACCCTCGCTCGCGCGGCCTCGGGATCGTTCGAGGATCGAGCGGGCAGAAGGGCACCGTTCGGTGTACGGGCAGATGGAGATACTACCCAGGCGGTCCTGGGCCGCTGCCGGGACTCAGCCGGTCGCACGGTTCGCGACGAGCTGGACGGCGTACGAGGCATGCCACTTGCCGGCGGCCGGTCCCCCGTTGCACTCGCCGTCGCTCGCCCCGGGCGTCTTGATCCAGAGCAGGGCGTCGAGCTTCGTCGTGCCGGTCTGCACCGAGGGCACGACCCCCAGGCCGGCCCCGGGCGCGTTGCACCACGTGCCCTTCCAGCCGCGACCGTTGCGCGACGTGTCGATCACGTACCGTGCGCCTCCCGTCGCCTGCGACACCTTCTCGGCGTAGGCACGCTCGGATTCGACCGGGTAGTAATTCGACACGTTGGTCGCGAAGCCGCGGGCACGGTCGACACCGGCCGCCTTGAGGCGCGCGGCCATGGTCTGCGGCGGCACCCAGTTCGAGTTGCCGGCGTCGAGGTAGGCCGGGACGCCCGCGTCCGCCAGGGTCGCGACGGCGGAAGCGATGGTGGCCTCCCGCCCGCTCGTCTGCTCGGGGCAGTTGCTGATGAGCGTGAGGGCGTCGGGCTCGACGACCACGACGACCCGGTGGCCCGCCAGCCGCGAGGCGACGAGGGAGTTCCAGCGCAGGTACGCCGCGTTGTCGGCCGATCCACCCGCCGAGTGGCTGCCACAGTCGCGGTTGGGGATGTTGTACGTGACGAACAGGGGGGTCGCGCCGACCTTCTCGGCGGCGGCGACGGTGCCGTCGATCTTCTTCACGAGCTGGGCGTCGGTCAGCCAGCTGCCGAGCCAGGTCGCCACCGGCTGCTTCGAGATCGTGCGGGCCGCCGCGGCCTCGGCGGTCCGACCCTCGGACGTCAGCGTGGTCGCGGCGCGCGCCGCCTCACCGGCGGGGTCGACGTACAGACCGCCCCGGAACAGCGTCGTGGTGGGCGTGGTGCGGATGGTCTGCGAGACCGCGGCGGGCGTCGTCACCGTGGGGACCGACGGGACCGACGGGACCGACGGGACCGAGGTCGAGGCCGGGTCGGGCGACACGGGCGCCCCGGTCGACCCGCGCTCCCCGCGGGAGGTGAAGGCGGCGATGGCGCGCTCGGCCGACTTGGACGACCGTGCGGGCGGGCTCGACGCCGTGGTCGGCGAGGCCGTGACCGAGGTCGACGAGGGGTCGACGGGGGCCGCGTGCGCTCGCGCAGGAGCGACCGCGAGGCCGGCCGTCAGGGCGACGGCGACGCCGAGGACGACGGCGGCGCGGGTCGTCGGGGTCATGTGGGTCATGGCTGGGGTCCTGGTGTCGAGGGGCCCGGGCGGTGTTCGGCCCACCCGGGGTGCCGACCGGTGCGGGACCGCAACGGGGGGCTCGATCAGTGCAACACGGGGGTGCCTCGGCGTTCAGTCCCTGTTCGGGGGGACGGAGCGTTCCACTTCGGGGGCCACGGGGGTCGGAGAGGGCCTCTGGCGGGGTTCCGGGCACGGCACCCGAGGCGGTCGTCACGGCGGCCCTCGCGGCGGCCGACCTGGGAGACTGGACGGGCGGTCGCGGACGCTCCCGCGCGCGCACCAGGCCCGGGAGGACCACATGAACGGCGAGACCAACCGAGACGCATGGCGGGACTCCGTCGAGACCTGGCTCAAGGGCGACGAGCGCAACGACGTCTTCGACGGCTACCTCGACTGGTACCGCGCGCCGGTGATGGCCGACACCGACGACTGGACCCGCGACTTCTTCGTGCTGCCGGCCGTCGGTTCGGACGTGCTACACAAGCACGCGGGCTTCGTCGACGGCGACGCCGCCGTCTCGGTCGACGACACCACCTGGCGCGACCTCAGCACCCTGATCGGCGAGGCCTTCGCGACCTACGCCGCCGCCAAGGCCTAGGAGGCACGGGTCGCGTCATCTGCGGAACGCGCGACCCGACTGGCGGAGGGCGTGGGATTCGAACCCCGCGGCGCGCCAGCGACGCGTCCGCCCGGTCGGCGCCCTCCAGGGCGCGGTGCGGAACGCTCGACCCGACTGGCGGAGGGCGTGGGATTCGAACCCACGAGACATCTCTGCCCACTTGTTTTCAAGACAAGCTCCATCGGCCGCTCGGACAGCCCTCCCGGTGGCCGGACGAACTACGCCGCCACGATGTGATCACTGCACCACATCTAAACGTGGCGTCGTGTTCATGTCGTGGCGGGATGCACGCATCGGGCAACCGGGGCCGAGTCTACCGGCTCAGAGCGTCGCGAGCACCTCGGCGAGCCCGTCGTCCAGGTCGCTCGACGTCTGCTCGCTGGCCACCGCGGCGACGTCGTCGGGCGCCTGGCCCATGGCCACCCCGCGACCCTCGGCCGCGGCCCAGCGCAGCATGTCGATGTCGTTGCGCCCGTCGCCGGCGGCCAGGACCTGCGACCGTGGCACGTCGAGCCACTGCCGCACGCGCTCGAGGGCGGTCGCCTTCGTGACGCCGTCCGGGGCGATGTCGAGCCAGGCCGTCCAGCCGACGTTGTAGTTCACGTGCTGGAGGCCCATGCGCTCGACGGCAGTGAGGAAGTCCTCGGTGTCGTGGTCGGGCGAGACGACGACCACGCGGGTCGCCGGCCGGCCGACGAGGTCGTCGAACTCGACCTTCTCGGCGTTCAGTGCCGCCGCCGCCGCGGGGAACGACCCGCAGTACCGCAGCAGCCCCTCTTGGTCTTCGACGGCGTACCCGGCCCCCGCGTCGGCCAGGGCCTCGCGGATCGTCGACAGCACCTGGGTCGGGTCGAACTCCTCGACGTGCACGCGGCGGTACCCCGTCGGGGCCGACTCGTCACGGCCCAGGGTGATCGCACCGTTCGCGCAGACGACGTAGTCCGAGACGAGACCGAGACGCTCCATGACCGGCAGCGTCATCGACACCGAGCGTCCGGTCGCGATCATGACCTGGTGACCCTGGTCGTGGAGGCGCGTGATCTCGCCGAGGACGCCCTCGGAGATGGTGCCGTCCTCGGGCATGATCGTGCCGTCGACGTCGAGCGCGACCAGCCAGCGGTCGGCGGCGGCCACGGGCTCGTCGCCGGGCCGGGGTGCGGCGGCGGCCTGGCTCACGCGACCGGCTCGATGACCTCGAGGCCGCCGAGGTAGCCGCGCAGCGCCTCGGGCACGACCACCGAACCGTCGGCCTGCTGGTGCGTCTCGAGGATCGCGACGAGCCACCGCGTGGTCGCGAGGGTGCCGTTGAGCGTCGCGACGGGGGCCGTCTTGCCGCTCTCGGTGCGGTAGCGGGTGTCGAGGCGGCGTGCCTGGAAGGTGGTGCAGTTCGACGTGCTGCTCAGCTCGCGGTAGGTGCCCTGCGTCGGCACCCAGGCCTCGATGTCGAACTTGCGTGCGGCGCTCGAACCGAGGTCGCCGGCGGCGACGTCGATGACGCGGTAGGTGAGGCCGAGTGCCTGCAGCATGCTCTCCTGGAACCCGACGAGGGCGTCGTGCTCGGCCTCTGCCTGGTCGGGGTGCACGTAGCTGAACATCTCGAGCTTGTTGAACTGGTGCACGCGGAGGATGCCCCGGTTGTCCTTGCCGGCGGCACCGGCCTCGCGGCGGTAGCAGGTCGACCAACCGGCGTAGCGGATCGGGCCCGCCTCGACGTCGAGGATCTCGTCGGAGTGGTAGCCGGCGAGCGCGACCTCGCTCGTGCCGGTCAGGTAGAGGTCGTCGGCGGGCAGGTGGTAGACCTCGTCGGCGTGGGAACCCAGGAACCCGGTGCCGGCCATGACCTCGGGTCGCACCAGCGTCGGGGTGATCAGCGGCGTGAACTCGTTCTCCAGAGCGAGGTCGAGGGCCATGTTCATCAGGCCGAGCTCGAGGCGCGCACCGATGCCGCGCAGGAAGTAGAAGCGCGAGCCCGAGACCTTGGTGCCGCGCTTGATGTCGATCGCGCCGAGCTTCTCGCCGAGGTCGGCGTGGTCGAGGGCCTCGAAGTCGAAGGAGGGGCGGGTGCCGTGCTCACGGAGCGTCACGAAGTTCTCTTCGCCGCCCGAGGGCACGCCGTCGATGATCAGGTTGCCGATGCCGCGCGCGGCCGTGTCGAAGACCGCATCGGCCTCGTTCGACGCGGCCTGCGCCTCCTTCACGCGGGCGGCGAGCTGCTGCGCCTGCGCGACCAGGGCCTTCTTCTCGTCTTTCGGCGCCTTGGCGACGGTCTTGCCGAAGGCGTTCTGCTCGGCGCGCAGGTCTTCGAAGGCGGCGATCGCCGCGCGGCGGGCCTGGTCGGCCGCCACCGCGTCGTCGACCAGCGACTCGGAGTCGCCCCGGGCCCGCTGGCTCTGCTTGACGAGGTCGGGGGATTCACGAAGCAACTGGGGATCGATCACCCGCCCATCCTAGGCAACGGCACCCGCGCGGCCGACGTTCTGCACAGAGCCTTCGCCTTCCCGTTACCTCACGGGGGTGCGTCCAATACGCTCGCCCCATGACCGCCACCTCCCCCTCCCCCGCCGAGCACGCCTCGGCATCCGAGCCCGAGACGGCTCGCCAGACCGCCGCGGTCGTCTACAACCCGATCAAGGTCGACCTCGACGCCATCAAGACGGCCGTCGGGCGCCACGAGTTCTCGAACGGCTGGGCCCCCACGAAGTTCTACGAGACCAGCAAGGAAGACCCGGGCGGCGAGGTGACGAAGCAGGCCCTCGCCGAGGGCGTCGACATGGTGATCGCCGCGGGTGGCGACGGCACGGTGCGTGCCGTGGCCGAGGCCCTGCAGGGCACCGACGCGTCCCTCGCCCTGCTGCCCTCGGGCACGGGCAACCTGTTGGCCCGCAACCTCGAGCTCTCGCTCGACAACCTCGACGACTCGATCGCGACGGCGTTCAGCGGTCGCGACCGAGACATCGACCTCGGCGTGGTCGACGTCGAGCGTGAGGACGGCTCGCGCGAGACCAAGGCGTTCGTCGTCATGGCGGGCGTCGGCCTCGACGCGAAGATGCTCGCGAACACGAACGACGAGCTGAAGAAGCGCGTCGGGTGGCTCGCCTACGTGGACGCCATCGCCCGCGCGCTCCGCGACGACAACAAGATCGACGTCCGGTACGAGCTCGACGACCAGGGCCGCAAGTCGATGCGCGCCCACACGATTATCGTCGGCAACTGCGGCCTGCTGCCCGCCAACATCATGCTGCTGCCCGACGCGGCGATCGACGACGGCATCTTCGACATCGTCGCCCTGCGCCCCGAGGGCTTCTTCGGCTGGGTGCAGATCTGGGTCAAGATCGTGTGGGAGAACGGCGTCATGCGCCGCACCCAGGTCGGCCGCCGCATCCTCGCCGCCAACAGCCGCGAGGTGCGCACCCTGCGCTACAACAAGGGCAAGAAGCTCGTGGTCCGACTCGACTCCCCCCAGGACTTCGAGATCGACGGCGACTCCGTCGGCAAGGTCGTCGCCCTGCGTGCGGTCGTCGACCCGGGCGGCCTGACCGTCCGCGTGCCGGCCGACGCCTGATCGGCACGGGCGACCGACCGACGGCGGCCGGTGGTCAGCGCAGGCCGCTGATCAGCGCAGGCCGCTGATCAAGCCGCGCAGCCAGTCGCGGGCGTCGACGAAGGCCTCGTCGTCGTACCGCGGCGAGACCTCGGCCGGGGCACCGTCGGCACGAGGGTACGACCCGAGGAACATCACGCTCGGGCTGAAGCGCTTCAGCCCGAGCAGGGCGTCGGCCACGCGTTCGTCGAGCACGTGCCCCTCGAGGTCGATGACGAACCGGTAGCGCCCGAGGGCGTCGCCGATCGGTCGCGACTGGATGAGGCTGAGGTTGATGCCGCGGGTCGCGAACTGCTCGAGCATGTCGACCAGGGCCCCCGAGCCGTCGGCCGGCAGCTCGACGATCAGGCTGGTCTTGTCGGCACCGGTCGCGGGCGGCACGGGCACCGTCCGGCTGACCAGCACGAAGCGCGTGACGGCCTGGTCGTTGTCGCCGATCTCGCGGGCGAGCACCTCGAGGTCGTGGTGGTCGGTGATGCCGGGAGGCGCGACCGCGGCGTCCGCGGAGCCCCCGGCGCCGCCCGGCTCGAGCAGCGAGGCGGCGGCGGCCACGTTCGACGAGGCCGGCAGGTGACCGTGGCCGGGCAGGTTGCGTTCGAGCCAGCGGTGGGTCTGCGCGTAGGCGACCGGGTGCGCGTTGACGAGCCGCACCTCCTCGATGCGGGTGCCCGGCCGGGCGACGAGCACGAAGTTGACGCGCACCAGGTACTCGCCGACGATGCGGAGGCCCGGCACCGTGGCGAGGGCGTCCTGCGTCGCACTGACCCCGCCCTCGACGCTGTTCTCGATCGCGATCATCGCGGCCGTGCTGACGCCCGAGACGACGTCGGCCAGGGCCTCGCCGACGTTGTTGACGCTCTTCCAGGTGGCCCCGACGGCCTCGGGCACCTGCTTGAGCGCCGCCTCGGTGAACGTGCCCGCGGGCCCGAGGTAGCTGTAGGTCGTCGAGGAGGCGCGGGTCGGCATGACGAGGAGCCTACTGAGAGCCGCCCGGGCACCGCGACGAAGGTCGGCGGCGGGTGCCAGGATGTCCCCATGACCGACCGTGCCGGAACCCCCGCAGAAGCCAGCGACCTGATCGACCCCGAAGAGGTCACGGCCGCGTACTACGAACTCGTCCCCGACGTCGGCGAGGTCGAGCAGAAGGTCGTCTTCGGCACCTCGGGCCACCGCGGGTCGTCGCTCGACGCCGCCTTCAACGAGACCCACATCGCCGCCATCACGCAGGCGATCGTCGAGTACCGCGCGGGCCAGGGCATCACCGGCCCGCTGTTCATCGGGCGCGACACGCACATCCTGAGCGGCCCCGCCGAGCGCACCGCGGTCGAGGTGCTCACCGGCAACGACGTGAAGGTGCTGGCCGACGCCGAGGGCGGCTACGTGCCGACGCCCGCGCTCAGCCACGCGATCCTGGTCTACAACAACGACCCCGCGAACACCGACAAGGCCGACGGCATCGTCGTCACCCCCAGCCACAACCCGCCCCGCGACGGCGGCTTCAAGTACAACCCGCCCCATGGCGGGCCGGCCGACAGCGACGCCACGAACTGGATCGCGAACCGCGCCAACGAGATCATCGCCGCCGGCAACGTCGACGTGAAGCGCGGCGTCGGCACGCCCGGCCGCCACGACTTCCTCCGCGGCTACGTGGGCGACCTCGTCAACATCATCGACATCGACGCCATCAAGAAGGCCGGCGTGAAGATCGGCGCCGACCCGCTCGGTGGTGCGAGCGTCGAGTACTGGGGCGCGATCCGTGACGTCTACGGCCTCGACCTCACCGTCACGAACCCGGGCGTCGACCCCACCTGGCGCTTCATGACGCTCGACTGGGACGGCAAGATCCGCATGGACCCGTCGAGCCCCTCGGCGATGGCCAGCGTCGTGCGCCGCAAGGACGAGTTCGACGTCCTGACCGGCAACGACGCCGACGCCGACCGGCACGGCATCGTCACGCCCGACGGCGGCCTGATGAACCCGAACCACTACCTCGCGGTCGCCATCGACTACCTCTACACGCACCGCCCCGAGTGGCGCGACGACGCGGCCATCGGCAAGACCCTCGTCTCGTCGAGCATCATCGACAAGGTCGCCGAGTCGCACGGGCGTCGCCTGTGGGAGGTCCCGGTCGGGTTCAAGTGGTTCGTCCCCGGCCTGGTGGACGGCTCGGTCGCCTTCGGTGGCGAAGAGAGCGCCGGTGCGTCCTTCCTGCGCAAGGACGGCACCGTCTGGACGACCGACAAGGACGGCATCCTGCTCGCCCTGCTCGCGAGCGAGATCATCGCCGTCACCGGCAAGACCCCCTCGCAGCTCTACGCCGAACTGGTCGAGAAGTACGGCGACCCGGTCTACCAGCGGGTCGACGCGGCGGCGACGAAAGAGCAGAAGACCCGTCTGGGCAAGCTCGACGGCGACGCCATCGAGGCGACCGAGCTCGCGGGCGACCGCATCACGGCCAAGCTCAGCAAGGCTCCGGGCAACGACGCGGCCGTCGGCGGCGTCAAGGTCGTCACCGACAAGGCCTGGTTCGCGGCCCGCCCCAGCGGCACCGAGGACGTCTACAAGATCTACGCCGAGTCGTTCGAGGGCCCCGAGCACCTCGCCCGCGTCCAGGCCGAGGCGAAGACCATCGTCGACGCCGCGCTCGGCGCCTGACCCGCGCCTCCCGCACCGCCCGGCGGGCGTGTTCGTGACGGACGGGCGACTTCGGTCGCTCGTGTCCGACGAACACGCCCGTCCTGCGGTTCGCGGGGCCGCGCGGAGGGCTGGCGGCGGCGGGCAGGCGGCAGGGTCAGCCCGCGTAGTCGGGGGCAGCCGGTAGGCCGAAGAACTCCTCGAGCGTGCTGACGCCCGTGTCGTGCATCTCGGTGGCGAGGGGCACGCCCACGTACCGGAAGTGCCACGGCTCGAAGGTGAAGCCCGTCACGGCGACCTTGTCGGCCGGGTAGCGCAGCAAGAACCCGAAGCGCCACGCGTTGGCCGCGAGCCACTGCCCCTGCGGTGTGTCCCCGAAGCAGGCCTGCAACGCGCAACTGAGCGGCACGGGGCTGATGTCGAGGGCGAGCCCGGTCTGGTGCTCGCTGAAACCCGGACGGGCGCTCTGTGCATCGGCCTGTGCCTGCCCGAGACGCTGGACCCAGCCGGCGTAGACGCTCACCTGGGTGTCGTACGAGCGGTAGGCACTCTGCACCTGGAACGCCCCGGCCCCCTCGGCCTCGCCCGCCCGGAACATCGCGACGACCGCGTCGGCGGCCTCGGCGCGGAGGGTCGGCGGGTTCTGGTGCGCCACGTCGGGCGTGACGAGGTCACCGGGGACGTAGTCGACCGGGTCGAGCGCGCGCAGCTTGTCGCTGACGACCCAGAGGCTGGCGGGGTCGTCGACCGACCGGGCCGCCTTGTCGAACGCGGGTGTCGTGGGGGACGTGGGAGGCGCCTCCTCGGTCGGGGTCGGGGTGGGGGTGAGCGTCGGCGAGACGGTCGCGGCCGAGGTGCTCGGGCTCGGCTCGGGCGCGCCCCCCGAGCACGCGGCCAGCAGGCCGGCCGAGAGGACGACGGCCAGGACGGTGGCCGCGGGGTGCGGCAGGGAGGGGCGGCGTGACATCGCGTCGAGCCTAGTCACGAGCACCGGATCGACACGGACGGACACCACGAGGGACGATTCCTCTTGTTGTCGGATGCTTGCCCGTGAAGTAACTTTGCGTACTGCGCAATTCCTCGTCGCGCCTCCCCCTTCCAGACAGAAGAGACACCATGTCGAGCGCCGCCTCCGCACCCACGACCACGGCCCCCGCCGAGCGCCAGGGCCTGATGACCCACCGCCAGATCCTGTACGTCATCTTCGGCCTGATGGCCGGCATGTTCCTCTCGGCCCTCGACCAGACGATCGTCGGCACCTCGATGCGGACGATCGCGGACGACCTCGACGGGCTCAGCCTGCAGGCCTGGGTGACCACCGCCTACCTGATCGTGTCGACCATCTCGACGCCCATCTACGGCAAGCTCAGCGACATCTTCGGGAGGCGACCGCTCTTCCTGATCGCCATCACGATCTTCTTGCTGGGGTCCGTCGCGGCCGGCTTCTCCGAGAGCATGTACCAGCTCGCCATCTTCCGGGCGATCCAGGGCATGGGCGCCGGCGGCCTCATGGCCCTGCCGCTGACGATCATGGGCGACATCCTGGCCCCGCGTGAGCGCGCGAAGTACCAGGGCTACTTCCTCGCCGTGTTCGGCATCTCGAGCGTCATCGGCCCGCTCGTCGGCGGGCTGTTCGCCGGAGCCGACCAGATCCTCTTCGTCACCGGCTGGCGCTGGGTGTTCCTGATCAACGTGCCGATCGGCATCGTGGCGCTGTTCATCGTCGTGCGGTTCCTGCACATCCCGGGCCAGAAGCGTCGTGAGAACGTGCGCATCGACTGGTTCGGCGCCGCCGCCGTCATCGTGGCCGCCGTGCCGCTGCTGCTGGTGGCCGAGCAGGGCCGCACCTGGGGCTGGAGCTCGCCCGGGGCCTTCGCCTGCTACGTGATCGGGGCCGTCGGCATCGTCGCGTTCGTCGTGATCGAGCGATCGATGGGCGACGACGCACTCATCCCGCTCAAGCTGTTCCGCAACCCCACCTTCTCGATGGCGACCGTGCTCGGCGTGCTCGTCGGGTTCGGCATGTTCGGCGCTCTGCTGACGGTTCCGCTGTACCTGCAGCTCGTGAACGGGGCGACCCCGACCGAGAGCGGCTTCCAGATGCTGCCGATGATCGCCGGCCTGATGATCTCGTCGATCGTCGCCGGCCAGCTCATCTCACGGACGGGCAAGTACAAGATCTTCCCGATCACGGGCACGGCGTTCATGGCGGCCGGGTTCTTCTGGTTCACGAACCTCTCGTTCGACAAGCCGTACTGGTTCATGATGATCGGCATGCTGTTGGTCGGCCTGGGACTCGGACAGCTGATGCAGACCCTGACCATCGCCTCGCAGAACTCGGTCGGGGCCCGCGACATCGGCGTGGCCACGTCGGCGTCGACGTTCTTCCGACAGATCGGCGGGACGCTCGGCACGGCCGTGCTGTTCTCCGTGCTCTTCAGCCGCATCCCCCAGACGATCGCGGACGCCTTCGCCGACTCGGACCTGCAGGGCCGCGCCCAGGCCGCCCTCGCCGACCAGTCGGTGCTGAGCGACCCGGCGAACGCCGCGATCCTCAAGCTCTACCAGGCGGCCGGAGGCGGCGACACGTCGCAGGTCGGCGGTGCACTCGACGGCAACACGTCGTTCCTCAACACGGCCGACCGCCGTCTCGCCGCGCCGTTCCTCGACGGCTTCGCGAACGCGGCCGTGACGGTCTTCTGGGTCGCCCTGGTGGTGGTGCTCGTGGCCTTCGTGCTGAGCTTCTTCCTCAAGGCCACGCCGCTGCGCCAGAAGTCGGCCATCGACGAGGCAGCCGACGACGCGCGGGCCGCCGTGGCCGCCGACGCCGCACTCGCGGCGCAGGCCGCCGCCGCGCAGACCGGTTCGCTGGTCGCCCCCGACACGGGTTCGATCGACGTCGTGCCCACGGAAGAACGGCGCGGCGACACCTCGTCTCGGCGCTGATCGGGTGCCCGGCGCGACGTTCGCCCGGCACCCGATCCGCTCGAGCTGGTGTCGCGACACGGCAAGTGTCGGGTAGCGTTCCCTCGACGGCGCTTCGGTGCCGAACGGTTCGTCCCGCGTCCGGCGTTCCCTGCCCGTGAAGCTCACGCGGGAGGCGAGACGACCGAAGGCCGCACACCCACGGGGTGTGCGGCCTTTCTCCGTCATGGGACGCCCCACCGAATCGATTCCCTGCGTGAAGCTCTGGTCGACACGGCGGGACGCCTCTGCCCACTCGAGGCGGACATGTCGAGCCTAGGACGGCCACGAGCCGCAGCACAGGGGTTGACAACGAGAAAAACCTGGTCAGCGCTGACTTTTTGCTAGACGGACTAGCGACGGGGCTAGACTCCCCCTCATGCCCGATCAGCACGCCACCGCCGCGCCCTTCGACGCGTCCGGCTATTGGTACAGCAGCAGCACCGAAGAGCGCGGCGTCACGGTGTTGAACACCCTCCGCGCCTACCGTGCCGCCGAGGTCGCGATGCGGGCCCGCACCCGCAAGTCGATGAAGATGAACGACACCGACCTCGCCGCCCTCCGGTTCCTCCTGCGGGCCCAGCGGCTCGGCGACCCCGTCAGCGCGAAAGAACTGGCCGCCCAGCTGAAGATCACCTCGGCGTCGACGTCGGTGTTGATCAACCGCCTCGTCGCGAGCGGGCACATGCTGCGCCACCCCCACCCGACCGACAAGCGCGGGGTCCTGCTGACCGCCACGGGCGACTCGAACACCGAGGTGCGCGACACCATGGCGGCCATGCACGCCCGCATGATCTCGACGGCCGAGTCGCTCGACGCCGACGAGGCGGCCGTGGTCGTGGGCTTCCTGCAGCGCATGACGGCCGCGATCGAGATCGACGACCACCACGTCGACGGCGATCCGGCCGACCGGGCCAGCTCGAGCACGGGCACGGGCACGGGCACGGGCACCATCCGTCCTAGCCGTTGAGCGAACAACTGGTGAACTGACTAGATCGACTAACCATCGGCGTGACAGTCTGACCGCACGACACCGATTCACGGCGGTGTCGTGACCGTCCGAAGTCCCACCGTTCCGCCAGGCATCGCAGGGGTGCCAGAGACGAGCCGAACATGACCACGATCGACGTCGCTCGCAGCGACCGCACCACCGCCCGCAGCACCTTCTCCGAGGTGCGCGACACCGCCCGCCAGCGAACGCTGGCCGTCATCGCCACGGCTGCCACCGGCGCGAGCGTCAGTCTCGTCGCCGCCCTGCTCCTCGCGCTCGGCGTCGTGCGATGACGTGCCCGTCGGGCTTCTCCGCCCAGCAGATGCAGGGTCTGACCCACGAGCAACTCGTGTCGTTCGTCCGCGGGTCGGTCACGACGGCCGTCTCGGCCGCCGACCTGCACGCCGTCAGACCGACTCGACCTGCGCCGACGGGAGCCGTCTGCGCATGACGGCCACCGCCTCCTCGTTGCTGTCGACGAGCAGGTAACGACGACCGAGGGCATCCGCCACCGCCCCGGTGGTGCCGCTGCCGGCGAAGAAGTCGAGCACCCAGTCGCCTTCGCGGCTCGAGGCCTGCACGATGCGACGCAGGACGCCCTCGGGCTTCTGCGTCGGGTAGCCGGTCTTCTCGCGACCGGTCGGCGACACGATGGTGTGCCACCACACGTCGGTCGGCAGCTTGCCCCGGGCGACCTTCTCGGGCGTGACGAGCCCCGGGGCCATGTACGGCTCGCGGTCGACGCTCGTCGAGTCGAAGTGGTACTTCGTGGGGTCTTTGACGTAGACCAGGATCGTGTCGTGCTTGGTCGGCCACCGGGTGCGGCTCTTGGCGCCGTAGTCGTAGGCCCAGATGATCTCGTTCAGGAAGCAGTCCCGCCCGAACAGGGCGTCGAGCAGCACCTTCGCGTAGTGCGCCTCGCGGTAGTCCAGGTGAAGGTAGAGGGTGCCGTCGGGGGCGAGCAGCCGCCAGGCCTCGGCCAGACGAGGTTCGAGGAACGACCAGTAGTCCTCGAAGCGGTCGTCGTAGCCCATCAGGTCGCCCCGGATGCGCTCGTACCGCACGCCCTTGAAGCCCGCCACCGAGGTGGTCGAGTCCTCGGCGCTGCGCACGGACGTCGTCGACCGGCGACGCTGCTGCCGCCCGGTGTTGAACGGGGGGTCGAGGTAGACGATCGTGAACCCGCCGTCGGGCAGCTGCGCCGTGACGTCGAGGGCGTCACCGTGGACCACGAGGCTCGGGGAGGCGGTGGTCCAGTCGAGGGGCATCCGACCATTCTGCTGCCTGGCGGGCACCGACACGCGCCCGACTCCCGGCCCGGGGCGCGTAGCGTGTCGGGATGACCACCGAGGTAGAGAACCGCCCCACCCAGAACCAGTACGCCCTCGTCGAGGACGGCGAGACGATCGGCTTCGCGGCCTACGACGTCGCCGGCCACGAGATCCGCTTCACCCACACCGAGATCGACCCCAGCCGACGATCCGCCGGCCTCGGGGCCCGGCTCGTCCAGGGCGCCCTCGACGACGTGCGCGCGAACACCGACCTGCGCGTCGTGCCGCTCTGCCCGTTCGTGGTCGACTTCGTCGAGGACCACGTCGACTACCGCGAGCTGCTCGACCGCTGACCGCGGTGCGGCCGCCGAGGCGACCACGGCGAGACCGCCGAGGCGGACCCCCGGCAGGAGGCGCGGGTCGCCTCGACGGCGCCCCTCACGTGCTCAGGGCACGCGCGCCAGCCACTCGGGCGTCGCGAACTTCGAGGTGACGAGCTGCTCGGCCTTCTCGAGCTCGACCTCGGTGACGTGGCCTTCGGTCGCCCCGTAGAGCCCGGTGAAGGTCTGCTTGAGCCGCTCGATGATCTCGGCGCGGGACAATCCCGTCTGGCTCCGGAGGGGGTCGACGCGCTTGGCGGCGCTGGTGGTGCCCTTGTCGCTCATCTTCTCGCGGCCGATGCGCAGGACCTTGACCATCTTGTCGCCGTCCATGTCGTACGACATCGTGGCGTGGTGCAGCAGGGCCCCGTTGCCCAGGCGCTTCTGCGCAGCCCCGCCGATCTTGCCCTTGGCGCTGGTGATGTCGTTGAGCGGCTGGTAGAAGGCGTCGATGCCGAGCGACTTGAGCGCGGTGATGACCCACTCGTCGAGGTACGCGTACGAGTCGGCGAAGCTCATGCCCTGCACGAGCTCGCCCGGGGCGTAGAGCGAGTACGTCACGATCGACTGGGCGTCCATGAACATCGCACCGCCGCCGCTGATGCGGCGCACGACCTCGAAGCCGTGGGTCGAGGCGGCGTCGAGGTCGACCTCGTTCTTCAACGACTGGAAGCTGCCGATGACCACGGCGGGCTGGTCCCACTCCCAGAAGCGGAGCGTGGGCCCGCGGCGGCCCGCTCCGACCTCTTCGGTCAGCACCTGGTCGAGGGCGAGGTGCACGTTGGGCGACACCGGGGCGTCGTGGATGATCTGCCAGTCGTAGTCGCGCCAGTCGGTCGCCTTCGAGAGGCTGCGGCGGATCGCGACGGCGATCGCCTCGGGCGAGAAGCCGAGCAGCACCGCGTCGGCCGGCAGCCCTTGCTTGATCGTCGCCGCGATCGTCGCCGCGTCGGACTCGACCGGCAGGCCGTTCACCGCCCGGTCGACGGCGTCGAGCGCCGTGTCGGGCTCGAGGAAGAAGTCACCGGCGAGACGGAACCCGGCGATGCGCCCCTCTCTGACGTCGAGGTCGACGACCACGAGCTTTCCGCCTGGGACCTTGTACTCACCGTGCATGGTCGCAGCCTATGCCTGGTGCCCCACGCGGTCGTCGAGCCACCGCACCAGGTCGGCGACGACCTCGTCGCGGTTGGTCTCGCGGAACACCTCGTGCCGGGCGCCCTGGTAGACCACGAGCTCGACGTCGCTGAGCCGACTGCGGTTGACGTACGCGTCGGCGAGCTTGCGGGCGCTGGCCTCGCCGCCGAGCGGGTCGTCGTCGCCGACGAGGACGAGCACGGGGAGGTCGCTCGCGAGCCGGGTCGAGGGGCGACCCATCAGCCGCAGCGTGTCGGCCGTGCCGAACAGCTGTCGGGCCGTCGCCTGCACCGACAGGGGGTCGGCCGCCATGGCGTCGACCACGGCCTGGTCCCGGCTGAGCCACTCGTAGCCGGTGTCGCCGAGGTGGGCGTGCCGGGCGTTCAGGTCGCCCGCGTTCATGCTGCCGGGCATGCGGTAGGCCGTGCCGCTCAGCACGACGGCGTCGAACCGGTCGGAGCCCTCGTCGACGAGCTTCTGCGCCATCAACGAGCCCCACGAGTGCCCGAGCAGCACGAGCGGCGAGCCGGGGTTCTCGGAGCGCGCGATGCCCGTCAACCGGACCACCGCCTCCATCGCCCCGCGCAGCCCCGACGGGCCCAGGCGGCCGAGCTTCGTGTGGTCACCGCCCCACTGGCCGAGGCCGGTCTCGCCGTGACCGAGGTGGTCGTTCGCGTAGACCGTGTAGCCGGCCCGCACGAGGTCCTGGGCGAGGTCCTCGTAGCGCAGGGCGTACTCGCCGAGGCCGTGGGCGAGCTGCACCACGGCCTTGGGCGACGCCGCCTTCCAGACGTAGTAGTGCACGGTCACGCCGTGGGCATCGGTGAACTCGTAGTCGCCTCGGGCGGCGGAGAAGGTGGGCACGGAGCCAGTCTCCCATCACGGGGCCCCGCGGGCCGGGCCGGGCCGGCCCGGGCCCGCCGGGCCCCGTCCCGTCAGCGGCGGGCGTCGACGTCCGTGCGCACCACGCCGAACGCCTGGTCGAGGTCGACGTCGACCTCGGTGCCGTCGTCGAGGCGCACGTCGACCTCGTAGGCCACGCCGGTGTCGTCGCTGCGGTCGGCGTCGGTCACCGTGCCCCCACCGGCGGCGGCGAGGGCGGCGGCCGCGGCCCGGTCGTAGTCCGCGCCGGTCAGGTCGTCGTCGCGGGCCGAGTCGTCGAGCCCCGGACCCGCGGCGGGCGTCGGGGTGGCGTCCGACCCGAGCGAGTCGTCGTCGCGGTCGTCGCCGGCGACGGGCGTCGGGGTGGCGCCGGACCCGCGCGAGTCGTCGTCGACGCGGCTCGAGGTGACGGAGTAGTCGCCGTCGAGCAGCACCGTCGCCTCGCGACCGTCGGGCAGGACGACCTCGACCTCGTAGCCGACGAGTCCGTCGTCGAGGGTGTCGACCTCGGTCACGGTGCCGCCGCCGGTCTCGGCGAGCGCCGCCTCCTGGGCCCGGTCGCGGGTCTGCGCGGACACGCCGTCGTCGAGGCCCGAGGCGAGGGCCACGCCGCCGCCGCCCAGCACGAGGACGCCCGCGATTCCGCCGGCGATCAGCAGGGACTTCTTCTTGGTGAGGGTGTTCTTCAGCATGGTTCGCTCCGTTCGTGGGGCCGCCGGGCGGCCGGGTCTGTCGCTCTCTCGAGCCGATGGACCCCACTCTCGCGAGAGGGCACTGAAGCGGTCCTGAAGCGACCTGAAGATCCGTTCAGGAGGCGCGGGTCGCGTCACCGGAGTGGGCGGGTCCACGTGCCCCTCGGCGGGTCGGCGCGCACCCGCCCGGCAGGACGGGAACCCGCCGACAGCGCGGTGGGGCGCTCGGGTCAGGCGGGACCGGCGGGGAGGTGGACCACGAACCGGGCACCTCCGAGAGGCGAGGCCGTGACCGACACCGCGCCTCCGTGGACCCGGACGATCTCGCGCACGATGGCGAGCCCCAGTCCGCTGCCGCCCGCGTCGCGGGCGCGGGCCTCGTCGAGGCGCACGAACCGGTCGAACACCCGCTCGCGGTCCGCCTCGGCCACCCCGGCGCCGTCGTCGTCCACGGTGAGGACCACGCCTCCGTCGCGCTCGACGAGGGCCACGGCGACGCGGGCGTCGGCGTGCCGGGCCGCGTTCGCGACGAGGTTGTGCACGACCTGGCCGAGCAGTCCCTCGTCGCCGTCGACGCGAGCCGGGCCGACGGCCGTGGCGTCGACGGCGAGGGGCCCCCGACCGTCGGGACGGGCGACGCCGCGCAGGCGGGCGGTCTCCGACACCACGAGGTCGTCGAGGTCGACCGGGCGGCGGGTCACGCCCAGGGCGCCCTCGTCCGCCCTGGCGAGGACCAACAGGCCCTGCACGAGCGCCGTCAACCGCGCCTCCTCGCCGAGCACGGTGCCGGCCAGGGCCGCGCCGTCGATGCTGCCGGGGTGCAGCAGCGCGACCTCGGCGTGCTGCCGGATGGTGGCGAGCGGCGTCTTCAGCTCGTGCGAGGCGTCGCCGACGAAGCGCCGCTGGGCCGTCGCCGACGAGTCGAGCCGGTCGAGCATGCCGTTCAGCGTGCGGGCGAGGCGGGCGATCTCGTCGCCGCCGCCCGGGTCGGGCAACCGGTGCGACAGACTCTGGGCCGTGACCGTGTCGACCTCGCGGCGCATCGACTCGACCGGGCGCAGGGCACGGCCCACGACGAGCCAGGTGGTGACGCCCAGCACGAGCAGGGCCATCGGGATCGCCACGCCGAGCGTGACGAGACTGGCCGAGGAGGCGGCGCTCGCCTCCTCGAGGGAGCGCGCGGCCACGACGCCGTACCCGGTCGTGACGACCCGGGTGGGGACGGGGGTGGCGTCGTCGGCGGAGGACGTGGCGTCGTCGTCCGCCTCGCCGTCGTCGGAGCGCGAGCCGCCCGACCCGGAGTCGTCGTCGGCGTCGTCGTCGTCACCCGTGGGCGTCGGCGTCGGGGTCGGCGTCGACGCGGCCGGTGTCGGCGTCGCGGTGCTCTCGACACCGACGTCCTCACGTTCGACGACGAACTCGTCGCCGTCGAGCGAGACCCGGTCCCCCGAACCGGACGAGGCGATCGACGAGGCGACGTCGGCGAGGTCGTCGTCGCCTCCCACGGCGAGCACGCGCCCGGACGCGTCGGTCACGACGACCAGGGACCCGTCCGTCTCGCCCGCGACGGCCACGCTCGGCGTCGAACCGATCTCGAGGGCCGACACGGCGCGGTCCACGTCGGCCGAGGCGGCCTGGCGCGGGGCGTCGGCGAGCACGGCCTGTTGCACGAGCGCGAAGACGAGGGCGAACACCCCGAGGGTCAGCGCCACGGCGAGCACGGCGGCCACGGTGATGCGCGACCGCAGCGACGCCCGTCTCACCCGACGCGGCCCGGTGCCGGCGGACGGCCCGTGCCCGGGAGCCGGGCGGCGAGGGGCCCGCTCAGCCACCCCGCGCCTCCAGACGGTAACCCGCCCCCCGGAGCGTGACGATGGCTTCTCGGCCGAACGGCCGGTCGACCTTGTTGCGCAGGTGACGCACGTACACCTCGACGATGTTGGGGTCGCCCTCGAAGTCGTCGTTCCAGACCCCGTCGAGCACCTCGCGCTTGGTCACGACGCTGCCGGCGTGACGCATGAGGAACTCGAGCACCGCGAACTCGCGGCTCGTGAGCTCGACCTCGACGTCGCCACGGTGGACGGTCCGCGAGGCGGGGTCGACGCGGAGGTCGCCGGCCTCGAGCACCACGGGTCGTTCACGGGCACCGCGGCGGACGAGGGCGCGCAGCCGGGCGAGCAGGACGGCGAAGGAGAACGGCTTGGTGAGGTAGTCGTCGGCGCCGGTGTCGAGGGCCTCGACCTGGTCCCACTCGCCGTCCTTGGCGGTCAACATGATGACGGGGGTCCAGTCGCCTCCCTCGCGCATCGCCCGGCACACGGCGTAGCCGCTCATGCCGGGCAGCATGATGTCGAGGACGACCACGTCGTAGCTGCCCTCACGGGTCCGCCAGAGCCCGTCGGTGCCGGTCGCCGCGACGTCGACCGCGATCCCCTCGGCCTCGAGCCCGAGCCGCAGACCCTCGGCCAGGGTCGCCTGGTCCTCGACGACGAGCACGCGCACGGGGCCTCCCTCGGTCGCGCCGGGTGCGCGTCGTGCCCATCATGGCGGGAGCGCGCTGAAGCCGGGCTGAAGCGGACCGGCAGCGGAGGCGCGGCGCAGGACTCCCCGCACCGCGCCTCCTGAGGGACCGTCGTCAGTGCGCCGAGTAGCCGCCGTCGACGAGGTGGTAGCTGCCCGTGACGAACGACGCCTCGTCGCTCAGCAGGAAGAGGACGAGCGCCGAGACCTCGGCGTCGGTCCCGAGGCGACCGGTCGCGTGCTGCGACTCGAGGTACGAGAGCGCGTCGCCCTCGAGCGAGGCGCGGACGAGGGGCGTGTCGATGAAGCCGGGGCCGACCGCGTTGGTGCGGACGCCGCGCTTCGAGTACTCGAGCGCGGCGACCTTGGTCAGGCCGACCAGGGCGTGCTTGCTCGCGACGTAGGCGGCGTTCTGGGCGATGCCGACCGAGCCGAGCACCGAGCTCATGTTGACGATCGACCCGCCGCCCGCCTCGACCATCGCGGGCAGCTGGTAACGCAGGCCGTAGAAGACGCCGTCGAGGTCGACCGAGCGGACGCGGTCCCAGGCGGCGATGTCGTACTCGCCGATGTCGGCGGCGGGGGCGCCGATGCCCGCGTTGTTGACCGCGAGGTGGAGGGCACCGTAGGTCGTCTTCGCGAACTCGACGGCCGCCTCGGACTGCTCGGGCTTCGCGGTGTTCTGCTCGAACGCCACGGCCGTGCCGCCCGCGGCGACGATCTGGTCGACGACGCCCTGCGCCGCGTCGAGCTTGATGTCGGTGACGACCACCGATGCCCCCTCGGCCGCCAGGGAGCGCGAGATCGCGGCGCCGATGCCGCTGCCTCCGCCGGTGACGAGTGCCGTCTTGTCGCTGAACCGTGCCATGGTGCGTGCCTTCCTCGTTCGTGGGCCGACCGTCGGGGCCGGTCGGGCTCGTCGACGAGCCCGTCTGCGAACGTACGCCCGCAGGGCCCCATGAGCAACAGGTGTCGTCTTGATCCGGGCCGATCTCGTGCAGTCCGTGCACCTTCGCTCGTTCGGGGGCAGGGTGGCGGGATGACCTCCCCCACGTCCTCCCCTCCGTCCACCGCCGTCCTCTTCGACATCGACGGCACCCTGGTGGACTCGAACTTCGCGCACGTCGACGCCTGGTCGCGGGCCTTCACCGACGTCGGCCACCCCGTCGACAGCTGGCGCATCCACCGGTCGATCGGCAAGGACTCGTCCCTGCTGGTCGAGGGGCTGGTCGGGAAGGACGCCGCCGCGCGCCTCCTCGACGACGCCAAGGACGCGCACTCACGCCACTACGCCGAGCACCTCGGCGAGCGGGGCGACCTGCACGTCTTCGGGCGGGCGACCGACCTGCTCGCCGAGCTCGCTCGCCGGGGGCACGGCGTCGTGCTCGCCACGAGCGCGCCCGAGGAGGAGCTGAAGGCGCTGCGCGACCTGCTCGACGTCGAGGACGCCCTCTGGGCCGTCACCTCGAGCGAGGACGTCGAGACCGCGAAACCCGACCCGGGCACTGTCGAGGTCGCCCTCGACAAAGCGGACGTGTCGGCCGAACGCGCCGTCATGGTCGGCGACGCCGTGTGGGACGTCGAGGCCGCGCACCGGGCGGGCGTGACCTGCATCGGCGTGCTGAGCGGCGGCTTCTCTCGGGCGGAGCTGGTCGAGGCGGGGGCCGAGGAGGTCTACGACGACGTGGCCGACCTGCTCGCCCGACTCGACGAGAGCGTGATCGGTCGGCTCGGACGCGACTGAGGTGGGGCGACCCTGGCAGGCAGGGCGGGCGGGGCGTCCTCCGCGACCGCCACCGCGCCTCCTCGTCCGACGGGCGTGCCCCGGCTCAGGCCGCGGCCCCGGCTCAGGCCGCGGCGCCGCCGACGTTGACCATCCAGTGCTGGCCGAAGCGGTCGTCGAGCATGCCGAACGAGTCGCCCCACGGCGCCTGCGACAGGGCCTCGTGCACGGTGCCGCCCTCGGCGAGCGCATCGAACCATCCGGTCAACGTCTCGGCGTCGTCGGGTCCGCCGAAGAGCGAGAGCGACACGCTGCTCGCCTCCTCGAGCGGGTACGAGTCGGGGCGGTCCGCCCCCATCAGCAGCAGGCCCGACGGCGTGGCCAGCTGGGCGTGCATGACCTTCTCGGCCTCGTCGGGGGTGCCGACGCCGAACTCGCCGAAGGTGCTGAAGGTGGGGCTGCCGCCGAAGACGGAGGCGTAGAAGTCGAACGCCTCCCTCGTCTCGGAGCGGAACGCCAGGTACGGGGTGAGCTGCACGGTCACGGGGGCCTCCTCGGGTCACGGCGCCGGACGGCGTCGAGCCCAGGGTGGCACCACCCGGGCCGGCGCACCAGCCCCGGATCGACGGCAGGAGGCGCGGGTCGGGCTCCCGGGGTCAGGTCGCCGGTGCCCCGCCTCGCGACGACGCCCACAGCTGTACGGCGAGACCGGCGGCGATGAACCCGAGCATCAGGGCGCCCATCACGACGGCGGTGCCGCCGAGCGCCCCGGCGAGCGGGGTCGCGGCCCCGCCGAGCCCGAACTGCAGGCCGCCCGCGAGCGCGGCGGCCGTGCCGGGCGCGCGGTGCCCGAGCGCCTGCGTCAGGGTGATCGACCCGGGGATGACCCAGCCCCAGCCCGCCGTCACGAGGGCGAGCGCGGGCCAGATCAGTGCCGGGCCGACGCCGGTCAGCGCACCCGCGAGCACGAGGGCCGACCCCACGGTGCAGGTGACGAGCCCCACGGTGAAGAGGTGGTCCTCGGCGAAGCGCCCGACGAGGCGGCGGAACACCAGGGTCGAGGCGATCATGCACGACGCGTTCGAGGCGAAGACGAGCGTGTAGAGGCCCTCGCCGAAGCCGTACTGCTCCTGGAAGACGAACGACGACGTCGCGATGTACGAGAAGAACCCGATCGTCGCGGCGCACCCTGTCACGAGGTACCACCGGAAGCGCGGCATCGCGAGCAGCGTGCCCATCCGTCGCAGCGAGGCGACCAGCGAGCCCGCACCCGGCTCGGGGTCGACGAGCGTCTCGGGCAGACGGCGCGCGGCCGCCCAGGTCAGGGCGGCCCCGAGCACCGCGAGCACGACGAACGTCGCCCTCCAGCTCGACACGGAGAGCACGACACCACCCACGAGCGGGGCGACGACCGGGCCGACGGCGTTGATCGCGGCGAGCGTCGCGAAGAGCCTGCTGCGCACGAGGCCCGTCGTCGCGTCGCCCACCATGGCCCGGGCGGCCACCGAGCCCGCCGCGCCGCCGAGGCCCTGCGCGACGCGCGCGACGACGAGGGTGGCCGCGTCGGGAGCCACGGCGCAGGCGAGGGAGGCGAGGGCGAACAGGACGGTCCCGCCCAGCAGGATGCGCCTCCTGCCCCGACCGTCGCTGACCGGCCCGATCACGATCTGCCCGACCGCGAACGCGACGAGGAACGCCGTCAGGCTGAGCTGCACCTCGGCCGTCGACGCCCCGAGGTCGCGCGCGATGGCCGGCAGCGCGGGGATGTACATGTCGGTCGCGAAGGGCGAGATGCCCACGACGATCGCCACCGTCAGCACGGCTCCCCTCGCGGACAACCAGGAGGGGCGGCTCGGCTCGGCCGGGACGTCGTCGTCTCTCATCGGCACGAGCCTAGGCGCGGGGCGCCCCGGGGGGTCGCGTCGCACCCGGACCGCGACCAGACGTTTACTTAGCCGAACTAAACGAGTATCGTGGCCCGGCGATGACCGACTCCGCGCCTCCCGCCCCCTCCGCCACCCGGGCCGTGCCGCACGCCCACCTCGCGACCGACGTGCGCGGCGCCGTGCTGCGGCTCGCCCGCCGCCTGCGCCAGCAGAAGGCCGACGCCGACGTCACCGACGCCCAGATGGCCGCCCTCGGCTACGTCGTGCAGAACCAACCGCTGACGATCGGGGCGCTGACCGCCCACGAGGGCGTCACTCCCCCGTCGATGAACCGGACCGTCGGCAAGCTCGTCGACGCCGGGCTGCTGCGTCGCACGGTCGACGACGACGACAAGCGCCGCGTGCTGCTCGAGACGACCGAGGCCGGCGCCGCCTTCGTCTTCGAGACGCGTCGACGTCGGGACGAGTGGCTCGTGCCCCGCCTCTCGGCCCTCACCGCCGACGAGCGCCGCACCCTGGCCGACGCCACCGAGATCCTGCGGAAGCTGACCCGCTCGTGAGCGCCATGTTCCGCAGCCTGTCGCTCTTCAACTACCGCCTCTGGTTCGCGGGGGCGCTCGTGTCCAACATCGGCACCTGGATGCAGCGCACGGCACAGGACTGGCTCGTGCTCACCGACCTGACCGACAACGACGCCACGGCCCTCGGCATCACCATGGCGCTGCAGTTCGCCCCGCCGATCCTGATGGTGCCGATCACGGGGCTGATCGCCGACCGGTTCGACCGGCGGCGACTGCTGATGGTCACGCAGCTGAGCATGGGCCTGCTCGGGCTCGGCCTGGGCGTGCTCGTCCTCACCGACAGCGTGCAGCTCTGGATGGTCTACCTCTTCGCCCTCCTGCTCGGCGTCGCAGCCGCGATCGACGCCCCGGTGCGGCAGAGCTTCGTGTCCGAACTCGTGCCCCCCGGCCACCTGACGAACGCCGTCAGCCTGAACTCGGCGTCGTTCAACGGCGCACGCCTGGTCGGCCCCGCGGTCGCCGGCGTGCTGATCGCGACGATCGGCACGGGGTGGGTGTTCCTGATCAACGCCGGCTCGTTCGCGGCCGTGCTGCTGTCGTTGCGGTTCATCCGGGTGGCCCAGCTCGAGCTGAAGCCGGCCGTGTCGCGGGCCAAGGGCCAGATCCGCGAGGGGTTCCGGTACGTGCGCGAGAGGCCCGACCTCGTCGTCGTCTTCGTCATGGTCTTCGTCATCGGCACCTTCGGCCTGAACTTCGCCATCTTCACCTCGACCATGGCCAGCGTCGAGTTCGGTGTCGACGCGAGCGGGTTCGGCCTGCTGTCGTCGGCGATCGCGGTGGGGTCGCTGGTCGGCGCCCTGCTCTCGGCCCGACGTGAGAAGCCCCGCTGGCGCGTACTCGTCACGGCGGCCCTGGCCTTCGGCGTGACCTGCCTCGTCGCCGCCGTCATGCCGACCTACTGGAGCTTCGCGGCCGTGCTCGTCACCGTCGGACTCGCCTCGATCACCCTGATGACGACGGCGAACGCCACCGTGCAGCTGACCACGGCACCCCGCATGCGCGGGCGCGTCATGGCGCTCTACATGGCCGTCTTCACCGGCGGCACGCCCCTCGGCGCACCGATGGTCGGCTGGGTCGCGAACGTCGCCGGACCGCGGTGGGCCATCGGCGTCGCGGCGGCGTCGGGCTTCGTGGCGGCCGGCGTCGCGATCGTCTGGCTCGTCCGCGGGCAACACCTGCGGGTGCGCCGCGTCCGTGGGGGCGAGCCCGAGCCCGTGACCGGAGCGCTGCCCGTGCTCGGGGCGGGCCGGTTCCACTACCGCCTGCAGCACGACGGCGACGCGGCCGCCGTCCGGGCGCGCGACGAGACCGCGGCCGAGCTCGCCGTCGACGAGGGCACGGCGACGCGACCGTCCTGACCGGGAGGCGCGGCGCCGGCGGGTCAGAGGCGCGCGTAGACCAGCAGGGACGCGAGCAGCACGACGAACGGCGCGATCAGCAGCACGTTGAGCAGCTTGTGCTCGACCATCACGGCGACCCACTCGCGCAGGAAGGCGCTCGGCACGTAGTACGCGGCGGTGGGCGCCCCGACCACGTCGGCGCTGCTGCCGGCGTCCCGCGCCAGCAGCGCGGCGCGCAGCACGTGGTAGTTGTTCGTCACGACCAGGGTCGACCCGGTCCGACCGGCGTCGGCGAGCACCTTCCCCGACAGCACGAGGTTCTCGCGGGTCGAGCGCGACTCGGTCTCGGGCAGCACGTCGGCCGGGTCGGCCCCCTGGGCGATCAGGTACTCGGCCATGGCCTCGCCCTCGGGACGCGGTTCGTCGGCCCCCTGACCGCCCGACGGCACGAGCACCGGCCGCCTCACGCCCTCGGGGGTCGCGCGGTAGATCGCCAGCGCCCGGTCGAGTCGGCTGCGCAGCAGCGGCGGCACCTCGCCGCGGATCAGTCCGGAGCCGAGCACGATCAGGGCGTCGGGCTGCTCCCGCACCCGGGGTCGGGCGTAGACGAGCGACCACAGGGTGAACGCGGCGAACGTGAGCGCGGCGTAGCCGGTGACGAAGACCACGACGATGCCGAGCCCCACGGCTGCGTCCTGGAGGGCCGCGACGTCCGACCGGCGACCGGCCTCGACGATCACGACGACGAGCAACGGCACGCCGATCAGCGCGATGCCGACCAGCAACGACAGCAGGTTGCCGAGGCTGCGCCCCTCGGACCGGAGCATGGTGACGCCGTTCGCGATCGCGAAGACGGCGAGCGCGAGGACGAGCAGGGGCACGAGCGCCACGGCGACGAGGAACACGAAGACGAGCGGCGGGAACGCCGCGACGAGGACGTTCGCGGCGGCGACGACCCCGAAGCCCCCGGCCATCAAGAGGAACACCCCGTTGCGGAACCGCCGGGCGTCCCGCCGACGCGACGCGGCGAAGAGCAGCAGGAAGACGACGGCGATGCCGGCCGAGATCGCGGTCATGAGCAGAGGCTACCCGCAGGGCGCAGTGCAACCCGGAGGGCGGCAGGGGAGAGAATTTCGGCGCGAAATAAGGCAGCTTGCGACCGCGTGCCGAAAATCTCGGAGGAGCCGGTGGCGTAGCCACTTGAACGGAGTCCCTTAGGTGGCTACGAGGGAGCGCAGCGACTCCCCCGGACCGCGCAGCGGGCCGTGCCTTGGGCTGGCACCGGACTCGAGAACGGTCGGCGCGCACGAAGAAGCCCCCGCCCGGCTGGGGGGAGCCGGAATGCGGGGGCTGCTGCTGCCTAGCGGGTTAGGGACCGCCCGGCGGCTCTCGGTCAGCTTGGGGGGGAAGCTGACCGGAGCCAAACTACGCGCGGCCCATGACGGCTCTCACGGGCTCAGTAGGGAGCGACCGAGGTCACGATGCGATCCTCAGGGAGCGTGGCGCGCACCTGGTCGATCGCATCGGCCGGCGTGGGGGCGTTCACCTCGACGGCCACGGCCTCGGCGCTCGTGTCGCCCTTGGGGCGGTGCCTGACGAACCAGCTCATGCCCGGGCGCTACCCGCGGTCACGACGGCCACTCATCCGGCTCGGGGTGCAGCCGGCCCGTCAGGCCGACAGCTCGGCCTCGTGCTGGATCATCCACGCGACGGCGCTATTCAGGCTGTCCTCCCGGCGTAGCCAGGGCCGGCCGCCGGCATCGTCTCGGCCGTGGGCGTAGCAGTGGTAGGCGATGCCGCCCAGCTCGGGGCGAGACAGGACGTACCCGAGAGGCGCAGAACGCACCCGCCGGACTTGCCACACACCGAACTGTCCCGGTGCCGGCGGCACCGCGAGCGGGTGCGTCGGGATCGGCCGGCGCAGAATCTTCGCCGCCGCTTCACCTGACCCTCGAACTCCCACGCCGGAGCGTAAATCTCCCCACTGACACCCCGCACCCGACACCTGGGACCGAGCAAGCTCGATCCCAGGCTGGTCCTGCCCGTAATGAGGGGTGGCGACCCCCGGTTCACCCAACCGGGCTACGTCCGGGGGCTCTCGGAATCAATGTATGGGCCCGCGAACAAACTTGCTAGAAAATTGTCATCGCCCCCAGGGCCAGGAGTTCTTCACCCGGGCATCTGACGAGCGAGTGCGTTCCACGCGGGAATCTAACAATGAGCCCCCTCTTGCCCCTATGGTCGTACACATGGCGCTGCACGACGTATGGTCAAAATTCGGATTTAACGGCAATCCTTATAACCAGAGGACGCTTACCGCGACGGCTGACGACGCCAAACTGCTGGCAGGTCGCGATGACCTTCTACAGACCGCTATGGAGCGCATAGCGACCGATTCTGCGAGCCCCACGTTTGAAGGTCCAATTGGTGCAGGCAAAACCAGTCTCCTGAACGTAGCTTCGTATAAATTGCTTCAATCCTCCTTGGAGGCGAAAGCGAAAGAGCTATGGCTTCCGGCATCGGGCACGATTCAAATTCGTCTAGACGGCGATGAGTTTGAAGCTGAGGTCTACCGAATCATCTTAAAAACGCTCATTGACCATGCGGATAAATTCGAGAGCGTCGGCCTGAACGCCCCGGACTTGGGTGCGTTGGAACACTGGCTAACCAAACCGGAATACAAGAGCTGGCAGGCAGGCGGAGGCGTTGCATTCGCAAATGCCAGCGCTGGCGCAGGACACGAACCCAATACATCGGAAGGCTTTGCAAAGAGCGGTCTGCCGGCGGCCATAAGACAAGTCCTCATGGACGCCTACGCTGGCGGAGAGGGTGGCGTCGTCTGCATCCTGGACAATCTGGAGCTTGCCGGCAAGGTCGGTGATGCCACCAGGATGCTTGATGTTCTACGCGATCGAGTTCTGGGGACTCCTGGAATTCGATGGGTGCTGTGCGGATCACGCGGCATCGTTAGTCGGGCCCGGACTCAAAGGTTGAGCGGAAGCTTCATGCCGCCAACTCGTATTCCTGCGCTGACGGAGGACGCAGCTGTCGAAGCAGTGAAGCTCCGTATTGAGCGCTTTGGCAGCCTTGTAGCCGTAGCCCCCCTCACTCCCGAGGCATTCCGCACTCTCTATCGCATCTTGAACCAGAATCTGCGCGAAACAATGACGTGGGCACAGAATTTCACTTTCTGGCTGCGAGACCAGTTTCCCGACAACGCTTTTCCGAACGCCGAGGGGCGGACGGAATTGCTTATGACTTGGCTGGCTTATGAGGCCGAGAAGGCCTCCAATACGGCCCGCGCACAGCCCGCAGCCTGGGCCTTCTTCGAACGAATTTGCCGCGAGGGCCAAGGCCGCGCAGCTTCTTCCGAGTTCGAGTCAAAATACGGTTTTGATGACCAGCAGCAGGGCTCCGGTTACGTAACGGTATTCCAGAAAGCCAATCTGATAGAGCGAGAAATTGATCCTGAGGATGGTCGTTCCACGATCAACACGGTGACAGCAGAAGGTTGGTTGGTGTTTTACCACCGCAATGGGTACCGGATTGAAACGTTAGCCACCGACCACTAGTAGCGCACTAACATTAGGAGCTCTCTGCACTCCGACCCAGTGCGTAGCCACAGGACAGCGAAACCCTCCCGCAGCGTGTCTGGAAGAGCCAGCCTGCTCTTCTTTGGCGTCCGTTAGGCGATCGATCACCGACTAATCGCGGAGGCTGGCCACTCCCCCGCAGCTACGGAGCGTCGGCCGTCTCGATAGGTCAGTCCGACACGGATCTCGGTGAACGATCCCCTAGCGGGCGGTAGAGCGACGAGACCCATGACCGCTACATCGTCTGTCCGAACTGCGGCAAAGAAACGCTCTAGCGCCGATGCGATGCCCGGCGAGCTCGGACGAAGGCGTAGGCACCGGCGACTGCAAGCAGTGTCCCGACGGAGAACAAGACCCACCAATCGGCACAATCCACGCGTAGAAGGCCCAGTCCGTAGAACACGCCAGCCCCCGCGTAGAAGCACATCGGGACGACGGCGGCACGCCGCGCCAGCCTCATACGCTCATCGTCGGTCATTGCCACAACCTACGGTCTCTCGACCTCGGCCGGTGATCGATCCCCTATCGGGTATGACTCTTCCCCCTTCACTGGGGAGCGCGCCAGATTCGTCAGCTTCGTAACCTGTTGCCGAGGAGTGTCATGTCACGTGAGGAGCAACGGCCGAGCTGCGCGACTCTCACGGCCGCGCATGGGGCCTGGATGAGCCCCCTCGCCGTGGGCACACTAACTTTCACTGCGATTCCGGGCTTCATCGGGTGGTGTGGCACGGCCATCACGGGCTGTGAGTCAGAGGCGCAGGTTGCTGAGGGGGTGGCTCAGGCCATCAAGAGCATGGGGATCGGAACAGCCGTTGTTGCCGCGGCTTTCGTAGCTCTGCCCTGGGCCCGGCTCAAGGTCCGCCTCTTGGTCACCACAGGTTTCGTCATGGTGGTTGCACTCGTCGTGGCCTTGTCGCTCGTCGTGACGCGCTGACACGCTGGGCCGACGCCCAGAAGACCATCGGCTATCGGGCGCCGTCCACGAGTCCGTTCAAGCGAACAATCAGTTGTGCCATTCGGTACTACATCGCGACGCTCATTGAAGGGGCGCGCAATGATGGCACCTGATGCGCTTCAGCGGGCCTCGGGCAGACAGCCCGCGGTCGTAGCCTCCGCCGGTTTCAACGTCCCAAGCGCGACGCTCGGCTCAGTGGCGGTCCAGTGCGCGCCATACGCCGAGTCGAGCGTTGCTCGATAGGCTCCGAGCATTAGTACCCGTCGGGAGGACCTGGACATGCCCCGCACCAAAGGCGCGCTCAACCGCACACCGCGTGAGAAGGCGAAGGACACCAAAAACGCCGACCAGAAGCGCAAGCTCCGCGAGCAGAAGAAGCGGCTGAAGGAACAGAACGCGAAGCTGAAGGCGCGGCTCAGGGCTCAGCGCAAGGCGAAGTAGCCACGAGCGCGGCCGCTACTGTCAGGGCATGGCGAAGCAGAACGAGGAGTACGTGCTGGGGCTGTGCGACGAGGTGCTCGGAAGCACGGGCCTTCGGCAGCATCGGTTCGAGTGGCTCGAAGGAGACCCGTCGCCTAGCACCGGGCGACGGATGACCCTGCCCGTCGATGCGTACTGGCCCGACCGTGCGCTCGTGGTGGAGTTCCACGAAAAGCAGCACACCGAGCAGGTGCGGCACTTCGACAAGCGAGACGTGATGACCGTCTCGGGTATGCACCGGGGCATGCAGCGGAAGCGTTACGACGACCGTCGACGCGAGCTGATTCCAGCGCACGGGATCAGGCTCGTGATTGTCCCGATGAGCGACTTCGAGGTGCGCCGGTCGAACATTGTGCAGCGTCACGACGAGGACCTCGCCGTGGTGCGATACGCCCTCCAGAAGGGCAGCGGTTAGCACGCCGTAAGGCTGTTCGGTAGCCGATGGTCTACAGGTCTTACTCGGTCGATCAGGACGGCCTAACGTCGGGCGACCAGATCTGCGAGCACTGCGTCCAAGTGGAGGTTTTGCGGACTGACGTCGCTAGCGAACGTCTTTCCGTCCGCCCCGACGAGTCCATGCTGCCAACATCTGTAGAGGGTGTGCCACCAGCGCATGACGCTGTGCAGAACGAGAAGTCTGCTGGCAGTCAGCGCCTCCTCCGACAAGTTTCCCCATCCTTCCCCTTCCGCTATCGCTCGGCGCTCCGCTTCTTCCCACGGTGCCCAAGCTGGATCTACCTGGGACGCTCTCCCACGAAGTGCGTCGAGATCGCCGTAGCGGCCGGAGGTCGCGGCCCACGCGTCCAATGCGGTGACGACGTCCCGCCAGTAGGGGTCTTTCATCGTATCTGCGAGTAGTTCGCGTAGGTACGGAGCGGCCGACTCGGAGGCGGCGGCGAAAGTCGAGAGGACTCGGGTATTTAAGTCGCTGATGGCGTGCCCTCCGGCTCCGGCGCCGAACTTCGGATCGACTGCGCGCCCAGCGCTCTCCTCGCTGAGTAAGTAGGTGACCTTGAGTAATCGCTCGACACCTTGCGATAGCTGCGTGAACGCCGCACCCGGCTGGCGCGCTTGCCAGGCAGGGTTCGCTGCTTGATTCAGTCCGAGGGCGAGATGCTCGGTGGCGGTGGATATCTCGCTCGCCAAGTGCATGGCTCGTACGATGCGCTCGTTTGGACGATTGGCCATAAAGGAAGCGTATGACTCGCTCTCGCGGACGAAGTGCCTCACCCCTGCAATCCGCCCCGATAGCCGATTGCTCACCGCACAACCGACGAGCCTCCCTGGCGCATCTCGCAACCCTAGGGATACGAGGTCTCGACGGTCGGCCACTCCCCCGCAGTACCTCAAAATGAGCACGTGACGCAGCCATGTCTCCCAAGCGGCAGCCACGACAAGCATCTCCGAGGTTGGTTGCGAGATGGACCCTGGCTGCCCTCAGACCGATTGGCTATCGGGCGGCAGTCCTCATCTAGGCAGCGGTTTATGGGCACGTTAAGTCCCGACGCTGAGTCACCCATCAGCACTGCCCCTGGCAGCTAGGCTTCGCTCGTGAGTACGGGACCAGGGCCAGCATGGTGGCGAATATCCGGGTGGCCCACTGCAGATGAGTGGCAGGCGCTGGCGGCGGTCCTCACACTTCTGTTCGCAGCTGCGGCGCTGGCTTTCACGCTTAGGCAGCTAAAACTAGGCAGGGAAGCGAATGAACTAGCAGCCGCTGCCGCAGATCGGGCCGCGGAGGCTGCGGAGGCCGAGGCGCGTCCGTACGTGTCTGTTTCGATCGAACTAATGGCGATAGCCCCCTCCGATCCCAAGTCCAGCCCCTCCGAAGGCATGGCCTACATCGTCGTGCAGAGCGTCGGCAGGACGCCTGGACGGAATATTCATCTCAAGGCTGACCCGCCTTTTCAGACAAGCGGGCGTGGCAAGGTGGCTGGAGAACCGGATCTAGTGCAGGACGCCCTCGACACCGTCTTCTCAGGCGAATTTGAAATTGGAATGCTCGGTCCGGGTCAGTCACTCCGATACCTGCTTGACTTCGCGAAAGAAGCTGTCGACCCAACGTCTTCCCGCCCAAAGCGCTACACAGTGACTGCCACGTACTCGGACCCAAATCTCGACCGCACTTACATCGAAACAAGCATTGTTGATCTTGCCCCTCTGGGCACGACCATCATGCAAATCGACCCGCTCGAGACAATCGCCAGGCAATTCCGACGACTGAATGAAAATGGCCTACCTAAATCACCGTGAGGCAATTCCTCGATCCAGCCACGAGCCACGACGCTCGCCTGGCATGTAGCGACACCAGACCCACACACTTGAGGACATGTATCTAGGTGTCCGCCCGGAGGGTGTGCTACTGACCGCACCACAAGCCAAGATCCTTGACGATGAGTTCTACCTCTCAGACCCACTAAGTCATTTTTCTTCGCGAATCGCGATGCTCTTAGCCTCCAAGGATCATGTCGTCCCCCCGACTACTCCGACCCAACCGGGGTTCTTCCGAGCACTGGGTCTAAGTGGTGTGGATGCGCTTCCGCCCATTAGCCAAACAGGGCACAGAGTCCAGGTTGCCCTCGATGCCCTCGCACTCCGTCACCAGTGCGCCGAAGCTGTGGAGCGGTTCCTCTACGCCGTCACGGCCGAATCTGCCGCGAGCGACGCAGCATGCATGTGGCTCGCCGTAGCCGAAAGCCCGCCAAGGACTATCGACGTCCTGAAGGCGACCAAGGCAAGATTTGACGCCGACCAACAGCTGCTACTTCGTCTGATGTTTCCGGCGGGCACGCCCATCACTGATGATGTTTTGGCCTCGGCTCGCACGGCCCTTGAATGGATCAACCACGCCTCGTATCTCCTAACTGACGACGAGTTGTCTATAAACGCGGCTCACAACAAGCTCAAGCACGGACTTGCCGTAGCGGCTCGTGACGACGTTCGAATCGAACTTGTCACCATCGGCCCAAATGAGAACGGCGAAGTGCCTCTCAGCGCATTCGGGGAAGGTGAGTCTGTTCCGATCTTTGATCGGCCCCTGCTCACCTACCTGTCCCGCCCTCATGCCAGACCTAAGCAAGGCCTTGAAGCAGTATCTCTCCGCGTGGACTTGGATACCGTCCTCGCGGAAACATGGATGATGGCCACTGTGTATGCCGCGTTGTTTCACGTAGCAGCCCGAAACCACTTCGGAGAAGATCTGCCGGACGGCGTCGCTCCATTCCCGACGCTCGTAATTGGTCGGACCCCGGATCGAGTCCTAGGCGGCAAACCTCTGGCTACCGGTCACCCGTGACCTTGCCACCGGACGGGACCACTAAGGCTCGTCCGTCGGGAATCTTCTTTCACAAGACGTTCTGGCCCATGAAAGTGGATTACAGCAGCCGAACCCAGGCGACAATCGTTGATTACTGACGCAGCTCTGGACCACCGCACCTCATGACACTTCGGTGCGTTGGATGGCTCGGTAAACCGTCGAGCGGGCGACGCCGAACAACTCTGCGATCTCGCTGGTCGTGTGTTCGCCGGTGCGGTGCAGCTGCACGAGGTGCTTCTCCTGCGATGGGGTGAGCTTGGGCTTCCGGCCGCGGAGCTTGCCGGCGGCCTTGGCGATCGCCATGCCCTCCCGCGTGCGCGCACGGATGAGGTCGGCTTCGAACTCTGCGACCATGCCGAGGACATTGAACAGGAGCCGGCCTACCGGGTCGGTGGGGTCATAGACCGCTCCCCCAAGATTCAGGGCAACACCCTTCTTCGTCAGCTCGTCCGCGATGTCAGTCGCGTCGCGCAGCGATCGAGCAAGACGGTCGAGCTTTGTCACGACCAGAACGTCGCCGGCACGGCACGCAGCAAGGGCCTCGCGGAGGCCCGGCCTGGCTCGGGTTGTACCCGACAGGCCGTGGTCAACATGCACGTGTTGATCGTCAACACCTAGCGCTGCAAGACCGTCGCGCTGTGCTGCGAGATCCTGTCCGGACGTTGAGACGCGGGCGTATCCGATGAGCATGCGAAGACTGTAGCGTTTAGACCCCCGTCACCGGGCATTTTTGCGGGACAGGCATACGCGAATCCGCAGGCCAGATGCCACTTACCTCAACCGGCCGCGACGGGCTCCAACCGGTGTCCCGATGAACGACCGTCTATCGGGCGATTAGACGCCTCTTGGAATCTTGCCCTGACGAGACGATACGGGGACAGGGGCGTTGCTCCCCTGTGCGACGGAGGCGTTGCCGTCACTGTAGGCGTAGGTTGATGCCAGCTATTTCAGTCTCAACTAGGATAAAACTGCGATACCATTCACCCAAAGCAGACTTGCATCACCGTTAGCTAACCTGGCAAGAGAGCTAATTCAACGAAGCCACCTACATGGCATCCGCGCACGACTTGAACCGCGATCTAGCCGAAGACAAACAGTGAAGCCCCCGTCGTGGTCGGGGGCTTCACTGTGTCTGGTGTTAGAGCCTGCCCGTTTCCGGTCGAGATCGACAAGGCGGGGCGGGCTAAGCGACAGACCGTCTAGCCGAGCATGGTTCGCCGAACGCGGCTGCGGCTGCGGCTGCGGCTGCGGCTGCGGCTGCGGCTGCGGCTGCGGCATGAAAGCACATTATGATAATGATGCCATGGGCATATTGCTTGCACAATGCATCTGCCAAAGTTGCGACCGTGCAAGTCATCGCGGACCTGCTCGACGCTCAGTTACCGGAAGCCGAGACGACGTAGATGCTTCTGCATGTCCCTCGGCTCCTGCGACACGTTAATTTCGAAGCGGTCATTAAGCCAGTCTCTTGCGGCGATGCTTTCTTCCTGGGAGATAGTCCAGGACACGTCAAGCACTCTCGTGAATTGGTGAATAAAACTAAGTTCATCGTTGGGCGAGTCACCCTCACGCATGCTGACGGTCAGATGTTCTCCGGTATCTGGGTCATCAACATCAGGCTCAGGCAACCACAATCGATAACCTTCGGGCCCGTCGACGTCTGCGAATTTCTCAGCAAGGACCCACATACCACTAAGTAAACCTCGGCCAATCTTGCCTGGCAGACCCGTCACGGGCCAGCTGCTGTATGGGGGAATGTCCACAACTGCCTCCTTCAGTGGTTAATGTGCATATTGCGGTAATCGCCACCTTTGGGATAACTTCCTGATTTACTAGACATTATATTTGACTTGCCCCTAGTAGCCGTCCTGTAGGCAATACGACCATTTTTTGATACATACATCATGGTTTTATTTGCAAGCCTTGTCCCTCGAGACCAGTTAGTGGCAATACGGCCACCCAGCCAAGTCCCAACGCGACCAGACAGACCACGCGCCACTATCCCAGTCTGACTCAGGCGTGTCCCGGCCCGTCCTCCGGCTTGGAGAACTTTGGCGGCTGAGTAAACATACTTTGCAGTCTTACCCGTAGCGAATATCCAGCCGCCGATGGGAATGATCGAAGTGGCGATAGCAAGGTTCACTTCCCTTTCCCACTTCTCCGACGTCGTACGAGCTGTTGGGTCACAGTAAGCATTCCAGCTACCGCAGACTTGCCGCCCGTCGAGGTCGAAGCTGTTGACCGGGTCGCCCGGATACACGTAGTCGTTGTCGACGCCGCCCTCAACCGGGTCGACTTCAAGGAATCGTCCAAGACTGGCGACGTACTGTCGGGCGCCCATTTCGATGGTTGAGAGTGTGCTGAGGTGTTCGCTGAGTTTCTGGTGTTGGCCGAGCCAGCCGTAGTCGGCGTCGCCGGGCTTGTTGTCGGGCCCTGCCTGGTTGGCCGGCACCGTGCCGAAGGCCCCGGTGGTGGGGTTCATGGTCTGGCCGAAGGGGTCGTATACGGTCAGCCCGGCGGATCGGGTTCCGGTCTGGTCGGCGGTGACGATGATGTCGCCGTGGATGTTCGGGTACGACCACGATTGCGAGCTCGCGCCGATCGAGACGAGCACAGAGCCCGGCAGCGACACAACCGTCGAGGTGACGCCGCCTTGGTCGTTGAGTTCGACGTCGGGGCTGTCGCCTCCCCCGGCGAAGGAGTACTTCGTCGTGGTCACGACCATGGCACTGGTCGTTTGCGTGCGCTTCACGATCCGGTCGGTCGCATCGCGCTGGTAGACGACTCTGCTGCCGTCGGCCAGGACCGTGGTCATGTGTCGATCTGAGCCGTCGTAGGTCATGGTCTGGTCGGCTAGGAGTGTCGTGTTCCCGTGGGTGTCGTACTTGATGCTCGCCGCGGGGATCGACTGCGCGGTGGGCGTCGCGCCCGTGGGCGGACCCTGCACGACGGTCGAGAGCAACCGATCGGCCGCGCTGTACTGAGACGTCGTGAATGTCGTTCGCGTTGGGGTCTGCTGCTTGGGGTCTTGGACGTCCTTGGAGGATGTCCGGTTGCCGTTACAGCCCGCGGTCGTCGTCGTCTTGTTGCACTCGAACGCGTAGGTGAGGTCGTGCCTCGGGATGGAGGCTTTGATGAGTCGTCCCGCGCCGTCGTATTCGTACCATGACGGGTTGACCGTTGCACCCGACGTCGTGATATTTTTCACTACTCGTCCGGATTGCGATCGCACAACCTCGTCCGTGACGGGGGTCTGTCCGTTCGGGAAGGACCAGCTGAGCCCCGTCAACGCGCCGGCCGCGTTCTTTTGGATGGCGCTCAGGGCTGAACCGTTGCCGCCGCCCGTGGGGTACTGCACGGAGGCGAGTTCGCCGCGGTCGTAGGTGGCGGTCGCGAGGACTTTCTCGTTGTGCTTGACCTCGATGACTTGTGCGTTCTGGTTGTACTTCAGCTTGGTCGTACTTGTCGTGCCTTGAGCCGTGCTGGTCGTGGTCGTCTTGACTTTTCCGGTGGCGTCGTAGGTGGTGTCGGTCACGGTGTTCCACACGTCGGTGTATTTCGTGACTTGCCCCAGCAGGTCGGTCACCGTCGTGATGGTGCTGCCCTGGTTGGCGCCCGTGACGGAGTTGTCCGACACGGTTGACACGCGGGGATCGCCACTTGCGCTGCGGTAGGTCGACGTGACGGTTCGCTCTTTGATCGCGTCCCCGATGGCGGAGGTCGTGGACGAAACCACGCGGCCGCGATCGTCGTAGGCCATGCAGGACCACGTGTTGTCACCGGTGCTCTTGGTCCCGGCGACACGTCCGAGCAGGTCGTACACCGAGGTCGTCACCAGCCCCGCAGCACTGGTTGTGGTCTTCGGCGCCCCGTACTGCTGAGTGGATGCCGGCACACCGCAGGTCGCATCCGCCGGACTCGTGCCGTCACTTCCGGTTCCGGTGTAGTAAGTCGTCTTGATGGAGGCGGTGGCATCCTGCGCGGGGAGGGTGCGTGTGGTGCGGCGTCCGTACCCGATCGTCGGGGCCTCGAACTCGGTCGTCGTTTTCAGGGCAAGGCCGGTGGCGTCCTCGATGCTGGCAGTGGCCTGGCCAAGCCACGGGCTGGCGTATTCGGTATTCGTGGTGCTCGAGGGGACGTCTGAGTTCGTGATCTCCGCGTCACCCGGCAGAACAGAGTCGTCCGTCGTGGCCGACGTCTGCAGGCCGTAGTCGGGGGTGAGCCACGATGCCGGCACGAGGGTCTCGGTGCCGCCGTCTTTTTTGACGTACAGCTTCAGGCTCGCAGCGCCGCGCAGGTTCAGGTACTGAAGGCGGATGGGTTGGGTGACGGGGCGACCTGTGGCGAGGGCGTAGTTGCCGCTGACGTCGTGGGCTGCGGAGGCAGCCCAGTCGTTGATGATCATCTCGTTGCCGACCCACAGCTGGGTGCCGTCATCGGCCCGGGTGCGGAAGGTGTAGGTGCCAGCCCCTGGCAGGGTGATCTGTCCGGTCATGCGGATCGTGAACGATCCTGCCGGGATTCCGGTCGTGGGGGCGTTTCCTTCGCCCCAGTCTCGGTCGATGGCACCGCCGTTGGCGCCGGGCAGGCCGAGGGTGTAGACCTTCGGCGGCCCGCCCATGGTGACGTTGTCGTACCAGGCGGCCTGGAGGCCGTTCAGGGACGTCGTGGTCTTGGTGGTGGAGTTGTAGACGGTGTCGTACTTCGTGCTGCTGTGGGCTGGGACCACCGGGCAGGCGGCATTCGTCTGACCGGTCCAGGTGCGTTGGGCGGTGAAGCACGCCGCCGGGGCGGGGCCGTAGGTGTCGGTGACCCGGTCGGTGACGGGGTCATAGATGGTGGTGCTCATCCGCCCCTGCGGGTCAGTGGCCGAAAGCGACTGGTCCTTTGCGTTCCAGATCTGGCTCGAGGTGAGCCCCGTGGGGCCGGTCGCGGTCAGCTGACGCAAATCAGCGTCATAGGTGGCCGTCATACCGTGCTGGCCGGCACTCGGGAGCTCGGCCGTCTCGAGTCCGGCAACATCGACGGTGCTCGTGCGCCCAGCGACGTCGTACCCATAGGTCTTCTTGGGCCGAGCCGTGGCAGAAGTGCCGTCGGGTGCGGCGAGAGTGACCGAGGTGACGCGGCCGTAGGTGGCGCTGGTGGGGTCGCTGTCGTAGCCGAACTCCGTCCGGGCCAGGCCGAAGGCCGGGTCTGTTGTCGCGCGCCCGGTGAGGAAGTCGCTCTGCAGCGGGTCTCGGACAACGGTCAGGCGGCCGTTTTCGTCGTATTGGAAGTCGGTGACCTCATTGCCCGGGTCCTGGATGCGGATCAGGTTGCCACTCTTGTCGTAGAACAACTGTGTGGTGTCGTTCTTGCCCTCGACGTGGCCCGGGTACACGATGCGGCAGAGCATGCCTTTGGGGGCGGCGACGATGGCCGGCATGTCCGACGGGATCGGGCACGCGTTGGATGCGGCGCCGCTGCTGTCGCGGAGTGTCAGGGTGTTGTTGTCGAGGAAGGTGCCGTCTTCATTGGTGACGGTGCCGACGCCGTCGCCGCCGTAGACGAAGTGCACCTCGCTGCTGTAACCGGTGGTGGTGGTCTTGTCGGCGCCTGCGATTTCGGACAGCGGGTCGGACAGGCGAGCGAGCTGCCCGGTGCCTTTGCGGTAGGTCGAGATCGGGGTGGCCCGCTTGATGGAGTCCTCAGCCGGGGTGACCGAGTCCACGCGCCCTGCGGCGTTGAACGTCGTGACGGTGCCGTCGTCGTCGGTGAGGGTGAGTTTGCCGGTCTGGTCCCAGGAGATCTTGCCGTACTCCCCCACCGGGGCGGTGTAGGAGCCGTTGATGCCGGTGCCCGAGACGCGGGTGTAGGTGTGGGTGGTGCCGGTGGTGTCGGTGATGACGACGGTGTTGCCGACGGACTGTGCGTAGGCGTAGTCGCCTGCGTCACCGTTGAGCCCGGTGGAGGGTGACCACCCTTGGGGCAGGGTCTCGACGCTGCGGGTGAACCATGAAGCCGGGACGACCGTGGCCGAGGTCCCGTCGGTCTTGCGGGCATTGAGGAAGATGTTCGCAGCTCCGCTGCGTTCGACATAGTCCATCTTGAACGGCAGAGCGCTCTGCCCGTCGGACTTCACGACGACGGTGCCCCACTCCTCGGCGGCCTTGGTGTCGGCCCACCCGTCGTAGACGGTTTTGGTGAGATCCCCCACGCTGACGCGGGCCCCGTCATCCCGGGTGACCCCGAACACCCAATCCCCCGCCGGAGGCGTGATGTAGCCGGTCCACCTCGCCAGGAAGTAATCACTTGGCACGGAAGGGTGGGGCGAGGACGTGCCCCAGTCGAAGTTGACGTTCGTGTCGGTGCGGGTCAGGCGCACCTTGTCGGGGGTGAACGTCTTGTCCTTTTTCTCGGCATCGTCGTAGTAGGTGCCGGTGAGGCCGTAGTTGCGTGGCTTCAAGGAGTTGTAGCTGAACGACAACCCCATGGGGCCGCCGACCGTACCGACTGTCGGGGACGAGAAGCGCAGGCCGAGGTTGCCGTTGGCGAGGTTCACCGTGGCGGGGCCGGCGGTGTCCACCGGTGAGGGGCCTGCCTCGCTGACGCGCAGGTTCACGCTGAACGTCGCCACGGGTGCCGAGACGATGTCATAGGCGTCAGCTGCGGCACCGAACTTGTCTCGCACCTTGACGGTCCAGCTGTAGCCGGCACCGTCCAGCAGCACATCGGCCGGCACCTTCCATGACGGCGCTTGGTCGGCGGGCAGGTCTCGTGGGGTCTGCAACCATCCGGAGTTCGCGACCTGCCCGGAAGCAGCGTCCGTCCCGGTAGCGATCTGGAACAGGTACTCCAGCGAATCCCCGTCGGCGTCCGTTGACCTCGGTACGGTCAACACGGGCTGCGTGGTGGAGATGATCGCCTTGTTCGGAGCCATTGCCGTGTCCACGGGAACGGTTCCGGGGTTGTTCGTGGTGAAGCTGTAGACCGAGGACGTCCGCACGGTGGAGGTTCCGGCGTAGCCGTTGTACCCGTCGTAGACGTAGCCCATCCAGTTGTACTTCGTCCCCGGCTTCAGGGTGTTCGGCGGGACCGTCACCTGGGGTGAGTCCTGCCAACCCGTGTCGTATGCCAACGGAAGCACGTCCGGGTTGCCGGTGCTGGCATGGAACGCGTACTTCAGCCCTGTGCCCTCAGGGTCGCGACCGTTGAACTTGAACGACGGTGTGATGGAAGCCTTGGCGGTGTTCGCCGGCGACGGTGCGACGGGCTCCCCCGTCGAGGGGAACTCTTTGGACTGCACGTAGAGAATCGTGTTCAACCGCTTAAACGTGTACACACCGGGCGACTCCTGCCCACGCAGCATCAGGTACGCACCGCGTTGCCCGTCGCGGGTCCATTTGGCGACCTGGTTCGTCAGAGCGTCATCGCCCGCGGTCCCACCGTTAGTGGTGGTCCAGCTCGAGAGCTGGTTGCCGACACCATTGTAGTTCTGGGTGGTGGCGTAATGGACCGATCCTGTGGTGGAGGCGGTCGTGCCTTCGTTGCCCCAGGCGGACTCGATCCACGCATCAAGGACCTGACGGCCCATGTTCTGCTCGTAGTTGTAGTGCAGGATGCTCCGCCAGTACTTGTCACCCCCGTCTCGGGAGTTACCCATCCGCGGGTACCCGCCGGTCAAGACGGTGCCGTCGGATTTGTACGAGCGGACATCCTCGTTCCACCCACCCGACATCGTGGGGTCGATGTGCACCGGGTAGACCCGGGCCTCATCCGCCAACCACGCTCGAGACGGGGCAAGGCTCAGATCCCAGCCCGCGGCCGTCTGGGACAAGGTGACAGGGATGTTCTTCTGCGCGGCCTCGCGCACGTTCTCCTTCCCCGACGAGTCGTACATGACCGGGGTCGGGATCATCAGCTGCGTCGCGCCCGCGCCGTCGGTGAAGCGCACGCCCCCGTCGTCGGTCACTGCGGCGAACAGATCCGTGGTCACGTGCCACGTCCACGAATCCCGGTCTTGTGCCGGCAACCGATCCAGGACGAGTTCTTCCTTGACCTCGCCGTCGAACACTTCGTACGTCAGCGTCGTGTTCGGGAACACACCCGGGTACCGCACCTCGGTTGCACCGGCACCGGTTCGCATGGCCACCGAGTGCACCGCATCAGAGTCCGCCGCGCCCTCGAGGGAGAAGCCGACGTCGTGACCGCCCCGGCTGACCGTCATGACGTCGCCGTCGCCCGCGGAATCCGCGAACACCGGCTCCAACGGGTGAGCGCTGGTCTCGAAGCCGCCGTCACGGGTGGAGGTCAGGTAAGGGTCGACGGGTTCCCAAGCACCTGAGCTGTCTTTAACGTTCAGAGGCGCTTGCCCGACCTCCGTCGTCGTGGTCCCGTCTTCGTTCTTATAGACGTTTTGGAACTCGGACCGCTTCAGCAACTTGGCGGAGTCTTCGTCGAAGGTCTGGCCGGTAGGGGCATCGGTCACCATCTCGACAGGTTCGGCCGAGACCTCTGCCGAGGGCTCGGGAATGACACCCACCCCAGCCAGGTCCTCGGGCGCCGTTCCCTGAGGCAGTTCCGGTTCTGCCGGCGCCGCAGGCTCCGACGTCAAGACAGGAACATCGGCCGCAGTCGGCTCCGGTGCAGCCCCCGCTGGCACAGCAACGAGCAACTCCGCCACCAACGCAGCCGTAACGACAACTCCCGCAACAACACCGAAATTGCCCCAACGCGAACGCACAATCAACCCCATGCCCCGGACGAAATCGCCCGCAAAAGTCGCAAGCCACCCCGGCATGCGAACCTGAGAATAAGGCCAGAATCCACGGTGAATTCGATGGTGCTAGCCCCGCCGAAACCGAACGCACTCGTCCGGGTTACAACAGCCCCGACCTTTGCCCAGACAACAGCGTCGACTTGCGAGGCGCGCACGACCCCAAGGGGGACAAAAGCCTGAGATTCGTCACCAAACTGTTACCAGGGGCCAGCTCGTCAGTCACCCGCCAATAGGGACCCAAGCAGGTATCCCGATGGACGACCGTCTAACGGGCACCAAACTAACGGTCCTGACCCCGACCGGCTCAAAACCCCGTTTCGTACTGGTCACCGTTTCGGCTTAGCCTCCTGACCCCACGGCCGTGCGCCACTCAGGCCCATCCACTGCTAGCCGGACAACACTGCGGTCCGTAATCTCCGGGACATCGCCCAACGCGGCCGATTCACAGCGTTTCGCACTAGTAACTTCGACGGTTCGGTCCCAGGATTCCTTCATGTTGAGGAAAATCGGATCAGGCTTGGTCGTCGCAGCGGTCATCGCCGTGCTGAAAGTCCTCATCATCACCCCGCTGGTCGACATGTACGTGCCGACAGGTAACTGGGCGATTGACCTGTTGAGTCGAACAGGCTCGTGGCTCATCTCTCCGGTGCCCGACTTCGGCTACCTGTTTCTGGTGACCATGGGGCTGTTCCTAATGGTCATGGCAAACGGCGAGAAGTTCCAGCTAACTGGCACTCTCCTCTTGGTAATAGCCACCCTGTGGCTCTCGGTAACAGTCGGCGGGCTCATTCGTCTTTTCAACCCGCCAACTGGTCATCTGAACGGAGACCCCGGCTCGCTCGTGGTACTCATGGGCTGGGCCATTGCACTCATCATCGTGCCCGTGGCCTCGGTCTATCGATATGCCCTAAACGATCTCCTCGTTCGAGATGTTGACTGGGTCATTGCGGCACGGGGGAAGGGCCGGCAAACGGGAGGCGGGTTAATTCGGGGTCGCGTTGAGTGCACGGACGATGACCCGCATGCTCTGAATTTGGGACCGGGAATATGTGAACGCGAGCTGCGATACGCGCGCCGGCGACCTTTGTTCGACAGGTGGCGTGGCCGCGGGACCTATCCCGCAGAGCTACGAGCACCGCACAGTCCCGCAGCGTCTTACGAGGAACAGGCCAGGAAGACGCGCGAGGTGCTTCGAGAGCTTAAGAAGTCGCGGGGATTCTTGCTGGGACAAGACATCGCCAGGATTTCTGTCTGGCCTGACGGTGACCGAGTGTTTGGGCAGGCCCAAAACCAGCGCTGGATGTCAGGCGCAAGACGCAACGCGTTGCGGGAAGCTAAACCTGATGACCTCCCCAGACTCGGGCGAGGCGTTCGATCCTGAGAAAGTCAGGGACCTCGCCCGCAGCGGCATCGGCTGACGCAGATAGCTCAAAGGGCCTTCAGAGCTGCCACGAGTTGGCGGCCTGTCGTCGCTCTGCCGCAAACGCTGATGCCTGGTCCAATCTGAGCGCCCCTGGCACTCCGATAAGCCACCGCCTGGTGGTGTTCTGGATCACGTCTTGATGTCCTGTTTGAGGAATCCTCTTACAATGTGGCCCATGAGGAGATTGACGGCGGGGGTCGCCGTGGCGGCGGTTGCGCTGCTGCTGACCGGGTGTGCCGGGATTAGCAGCGAGATGGGCGGGCCACCGGCCCCGACCGGCACCGCGACGAACGGAACCGGGGTGCCGGACCGGCAAGCCGTCCTCGACGAGCTCGGTGCGCCCCCTACCTCGGGGCCGCCGGACCCAGCCCGCCTCGCCGAACTGCGGCAGAAGGCCACCGACCAGCGTTGGGACCAGGTGACAAAGCAATTCCCCGACGCGGTCCGACCCGAGGTCGCCCTGGTCCACGAGATCGAGGGCGGCGACCTCGACCCGCTCATCGCGTGCCTCCGCGAGGCCGGCCTGCCCGTGGTCGACGACGTCGGGAGAGGTAAGGACGGCTCGACCTCGCAGGGCTATTCGTTCGAGATGCCCGACGGCGGGCCGCAGCGCGAGCAGGCCGAACTCGCCAGCTACCGCTGCAACGTCATGTACCCGAGCCCCGTCGCTGAGACGCTCACGGTCGGGCAAGCGGCGTGGTTGTACGACTACCAGACCATGTTCCAGCTGCCGTGCTTCGAGGCGCTCGGCGCCCCGTCAACCGAGCCGAGCATGACTCGCGAGGAGTTCGCGTCGACCTGGCCCCACCAGGGCTGGTTCCCGAGCGCTGGATCAGCATCCAGTCAAGGGCTGACGGACGCCGAAGCGGAACGAGTCGACAAGACCTGCCCCGCGCCCGACTCGGATACTTTCGGCTAAGGATGCCGTAGCAGCTAGAGGCAACGCATATTCGAGGCGGCACATCCGGCCACAGAAGATTCGTCCAGCAACTTGCTCCAACAAGTACTAGGAAAGCAGTTGCTCAAATGTCGATTCGCGTAAAGCCCCTTCTCATTGGTTTGGTGAAAATCCTCATTGCAAGCCTCAGTGTTGGCCTGACTGCCATAGGCGTTCTAGGCGGCAATCGAGCACACCCAGGTATGTACATCGGGGCCGAGAAGCGAGACGACTACCGACCCTAATGAGGCGGAGCAGCTTGGCATTGCTGGTTTATCGACTGGTCCACTCGCCCTGAGATGGCTTAGAGGGAGCCCGTAGCCTGCGCTACGAGCTCCCTCTCGCTTCGGCGATCGTTCATCGGACGTTCTGCGGCTGCGACCACTCCCCCGGACCTCCGGGCGTATTACTGTCTCAGATAGGCCGTCCGAAATAGGTTCCGGTGACGGCACCCTCTGTGAGACTGAAGACCACCGGGACCCTCATCGGCTACGCCCGCGTCTCCATCGACACCCAGGACCTCACCGCGCAGCGGGACGCCGCCTGCGTGCTGGGGGTGCCGCCGGAACCGATCTACAGCGACCGCGGCCTGACAGGGACTAGTAGGGAGCAGCCGGGGCTCCGAGAGGCTCTGGCGGCCTGCCGGCAGGGCGACACCCTGGGCGTGACGAAGCTCGTTCGCCTCGCGCGATCGCTGCGAGACGCAACCGACATCGCTGAAGAGCTGACGCGCCGGCAGGTGCGGCTGACCCTCGGAAGGTCGGTCTACGACCCGACCGACCCCGTCGGGCGATTGCTCTTTGTCGTCCTGGGGATGGTGGCCGAGTTCGAGTCCGACTTGATCGGAGCGCGCACGCGCGAGGGCATGGCCACGGCGAAAGTGCGGGAGCAGCTCAAGGGCCGAAAGCCCAAGCTCTCCCCCGTGCAAGAGCGGCACATGGTTGCGCTCCCCCGGGCCGGCGACCACACGGTCGCCGAGCTGGTGGAACTGTTCGGCGCGGGGCGGACAACTGTCTTCCGGGCGCTCGAGCGGCACCCGGCCGCGGTCGATTCAGCCGTGACACTCCCCCGCGCCGACGCCTGATCTCACAGCCGTATTCCAAGAACGAGGCCGGCGAGGCCGTACTGTGCTGGCTATGACCTCGCTGGCCGAAAGTGCCTACATCTACCGCGACGTGCCGGTCAATTCATCCAGCGGCGTCGGTGGATGGCTGTTGACTCTCGCATCAGAAACCGGCGAGCCCACCACTGTCATCCTGCCGACCCGCGATCGCCACCACGACCCCGTCCCAGAAGCTCGAGCGGCGCGGAGCGCTGGGCCACAGACCTTGAGGCGCTGGGCGGCCAGTAGCGTAAGTCCGTAGTTACTGAACTACGGACGGTCTAGTCGTCGAGCTGCGCGCGGACGCGGCGGGCGATGGCCCCTTGCGGCTCGTCGTTTTCCAGCAGCTCTGCAACGAGGGCATGGGTAACGTGCACGTGCGCGACACGCACTCGGCCCTGAGCCTCTGCGAGGCCTGCGGCGTAGTCGATGAGGCCTGGGGCGACCGGTCGGCGGTGATGCGTACGGGCTTGGCTCGAACGACGTTCGGCCGGGGTGCTGACGTCGCCTCGACGGCGGGTGCTCCGGGCTGGTTCTGCTCGGGCGTCGTCGACGCGCCTCTCTGCGTCGCGCGGGCAGCTCTTCCGCTTTGGTCATCGTCCTGCTCCCAGCGTCTCGATCTCGTCGGCGGCGTCGGCGTACTTGCCGAGTTCGGTGACCGGGCCGGACCCCCCGCGCGCGCGAGGGTCTCGGCGAGTTCCTGGGGCCTCAGGACGCGAGCCGCGCGGGCGCGAGCCGCACGGGCGCGATCCGCGCCGGCGCGAGCCGCGCGGTCAGCGGTCGAAGAGGTTGCCGAGGCCGGGGATCTGGAAGCCCTCGCCGAGGTTGCCGAGCTGGTCGCCCAGTCCACCCACCTGCTCGCCGAGTCCGCCGACCTGCTCGCCGAGTCCGCCGAGGTACTCCTCGCCGCCCGCGGTCAGGCCGTCCAGCCCCTCGAAGCCGAAGCCGTTGGTCAGCTGGTCGAAGTCGATGCCCGACGTCACGGCGTCGGACAGCAGGGGCAGGGCGACGCTGCTGACGGCGGCCGCCCCGGCCACGGCGACCGCGAGGCCCGCGACCCCCGCCACTCCGGCGCCGACCGCGGCACCTGCCGCGACCTTGCCCCCCGTGCTGCCGAGCACGCGCTTCATCAGGCCGGGGTGTGCGGTCTCGCCCCGGGTCGCCGCCCGGGCGAGGTCGGCCGGGGCGCTCGACGCGGGACGCTCGCCCGCGGGCACCTCGGCGCTCAGGCGGGTGAGCACCTGCTGACGCTGCTCGGGGGTGAGGCGCTCGAAGGCGTCGCGATGGACCTGCTCGAGCTGCTGCGGCGGGGCGGTCTGCAGCAGGTAGTCGTACTTGGCGAGGGCCGCGCGGTCCGCGGCGGACCCCTGGGGGGCGTGGCCCCCGGTGGCCGGGCGCCCGACACCCCGCTGCGGCGCCCCGTACCCGTCGCGCTGGGGCTGGCGGCCGCCCTGCTGCGGCTGCCCGCCCTGGCGGTCGTCGCCGGTCACCTTGTCGGAGACCTTGCGCACCACGTCACGCCAGTCGGTGGAACCGCCGGACGCGCCACCGCGGCCGGACGAAGAAGAAGAGGAGTTGCCGAGCGCACGCGCGGCGGCACCCAGGAGACGGTCGAAGTTGGCCATGCGAGCGATCATCCCGGGCCCGCATCCGAGAAGCCCCCGCAGGAGCCGAGCATCGCCCGGGAACGGCGCGTCCACCGCTGCGGGTTACGGTCGAGCCCTCCTCCGGGTTACATTCGCAGGGGACGCCCGCGCGGGCCCGACCCGCGACGCGCGCTCCATCCTCAGGAGGTGTCGCATGGGCAAGGCAGCAGTCACGGGCTGGGTCGCCCTCGCGATGCTGGTCTCGGGCGCGGCGCTCGTCCTCGCCGCCACCTTCCGCCTGGCCACGGTCGGGCTCTTCGCCGGCGGTTTCCTGCCCATCGGCGACCTCGACTTCGTCACCATCGCGATCTGGCTGCTCGGTGCCGCCCTCGTCGTCGGCGGCGTGGCCCTCGCCCTCGTCGGGCTGACCGACCGGGTGCTCGGTGCCCTGCCGCGCGACGAGCCGGAGCACCCTCTCGAGCACGAGGCCGTCCGCGAGACGACGCCGGCCCCCGTCCGACCGACCACCCAGGAGGCGCGGGTCCTGTCCGCAGGACGGCCGACGGCCGCCCCCGTGGTCGCCTCCGCCCCCGTCCTCGCCGCCACGCCGACGCCGGCGATCGCCTCCGCCACGGGCACGCCCGTCGAGACCGCGTCCACCCGCTCCGCCGTGCCCGAGCAGGCTCCCGCCGGGCCGACCCTCGCCGAACGCCTGCGTCCCGTGCTGTCGTCCGCCGCCACCCGGGTCGCGGCCGCCGTGCGCGCCACGGGTGACGCCCTGGCCCGGGCCGGTCGGGCCACGGCACGGGCCGTCCGTCGCGCCTCCCGGGCCGTGGTCGCATGGGTCCGACGCACCACCCCGGTCGTCGTCGCCTGGTTCCGCACGACCGGCACCACCGTCGCGACGCGCACCCGACCGGCCGCCCGCTCGACCTGGGACGGCGTGCGTCACGGCAGCCGGGCCACCGCGGCCGGTGCCGTCGTCGCCGCCCGGGCCACGGGGGCGACCGCACGACGCGCCTCCTCCGCCGCCGCAGCCAGGGCCCGTGAGAACGCGCGCAGCCTGGCGGACGCCCGCGCCGCTGCCCGACAGGCGGAGCACGACCGCGAACTGGCCCGCGAAGCGGCGCGCCTCGACTTCCTGACCTCGCGCCGCGCCCCCGCCACGCTTGCCGCGCCAGCCACGTCGCCCACCGCCACGGTGGTCACCGCGGGGGCCACCCCCGCCGAGGCCGCGGTCGGCGAGCGCGAGTCCGCACCGCTGTCGCACACCGCCTGACGGTCGGCCCCGCCGCTCGACTCACCTAGGCTCGCCGCATGCGCACACGCCTCGGACTCGTCGGACTCGTCGGACTCGCGCTGGTCGTGACGGGCTGCACGGGCGTCGACGCCGGGGCCGGTGAACGACCCGAGCGCGCCTCCACGTCCGCGGTGGGGGCCTCGGGGGCCGCGTCGGCCGACGGCGTCGTGCTGCCGCCCGAGGGTGCCCGCTTCGACTACCAACTGGGAGGCGCGTCGCCGGTCCCCGACGGAGCCACGGTCGTCGCCCGCGACAGCACCGACGACCCCGCCCCCGACGTCTACGGCATCTGCTACGTCAACGGGTTCCAGACCCAACCGGGCGTCGAGTGGCCGGACGAAGTGCTCGTGCGGACGTCCGACGGCGAACCGCTGGTCGACCCCGGCTGGCCGGACGAGCACCTGTTCGACCTGTCCTCGGCGGCGAACCGGCAGGCCGTGGCGGAGCGCCAGGCGTCGACGATCGACGGCTGCGCCGCCTCGGGCTACCAGGCGGTCGAGTTCGACAACCTCGACTCGTGGACGCGGTCGGACGACGCCTTCGGTGAGGACGACGCGGTCGCCTTCGCGACGCTGCTCGTCGCACGGGCCCACGCGGCCGGGCTGGCCACGGCGCAGAAGAACACCGCCGACCTCGGCGCCCGGGGCCGCGACGAGGTCGGCTACGACTTCGCCGTCACCGAGGAGTGCGACCGCTACGACGAGTGCGGCGCCTTCACGGACGTCTACGGCGGGCTCGTGTTCGACGTCGAGTACACCGACGACCTGCGCGGCTCGGTCGCCGACGTGTGCGCCCGCGTCACCGGACTCGACCCGGCCCCCTCGACCATCGTGCGCGACCACGACCTGGTGCCGGCCGACGACCCGGCCCACGCCTACACGGCCTGCTGACCCGGGCCTGCTTGGCCTCGGGACAAAGATGGTCCTCACCCACCGAAACTTCGATCCTTCGATCAGGCCAGCGGCATTACGTCGCGTGAGATACCTATTGCTTTAAATATCGGCTTCTCCTAGTTTGATAGCGGGCACAGACCCCACTGTCAAAAAAGGAGTTGAGATGAAACGAATCCCTGCCATCACCTCGGCCACTGCATTGGCTGCAGTCATGCTTCTCGTGAGCCCTTTGGGCGCATCCGCCGACACACAGACTGAGGTGGAAGCAGCCATCTCGCGGCCGGCGATCACCAACTCGGACTGGAACGAGGCGCTCATGGAGCTTGACGTGGCTGGCCTGGTCACCTCTTCGACGCCGAATGCGGACGGTTCGACGACCTCCGTCGTCGACCTGGGCGAAGGGATGACATTCGAGGCGACCTCCGCCCCCCGAGAGTCACGTCTGAGTGGGGGCAGCGATTCGCGAGGTCTCTACGTGAAGTTTAATCAAGTCGATCAAGACGCCCTCATCGCAGGAGCGGGCTTTGCACTCGGTGCCGCCATCTGCGCGATCCCCGCTGTCGGGCAGGTCGCTTGCGTCGTCGTCGGCGCCATCATCACGGCCGCCACTGTCGCAGCGAGCGCCATGGGCAAATGCAAGAACAACAAACAACTCAAGGTGTACGTGAACAGTCGCGCCGCATCCTGCGTCTGATCCAAGGTGAGGGTTCGGCTCCGAGCGGAGGCGAACCCTCACCCTGCCTCGCGAACATCGAAGGCGGCCTCCACGTCGACGTGGAGCGCATCAGCGATGGCGAACGCCAGAACGAGTCCAGGCGTGTGTCGTTCCTTCTCGATGGAATGGATGGTCTGACGCGACACCCCAACCAGCGAAGCCAGGGCTGCCTGCGTCAGACCCGTTCCCACTCGGAGACGTGCTACGTCGTTCTTCACGCGGCGAGCCGGGTAGACAGCAGGTAGCGCGCCCAGAAGTCCGTGATTGCGACGACGGTGACCAAGAGCACGGCCAGCGACGCCGGAATCCAACTCCCTGACAGCAGCAGCAAGAGACCCGTCGCAGGAAGGACGATCAGGAGGTCGGCGAAGGCGCAGGCCCCGGCTCTCTGCACCAAGGAAGCCTCCAGCCCGGACGGAGCATCCATCCGAGATCGATTCCTGGCTCGTCGTACGACAAGGCCCACGGAGACGATGGCGATGAAGAGCATGCCGAAAGCCGTGATCCTCCCGACCTGGGACCAGACCCCTGTTGCTGACGCGCTCACCCCGAACCCCAGGACCATGGCGAGGACCGCTGCGGCGGGAATCGAATAGGGCATGTGAGTTCTCATGACTGTCTCCTTGACCGTCGAGTGCCGGATCCCTGCGGCCCGACCATTCGACCGCAGTCGATCATCAGATGTCAAGCCTGCTTGTCATGACACGCATTGGTGGCCCATGCCCGAATGCCGGCCACCGACCCGGCCCACGCCTACACGGCCTGCTGACCCGCGCGGGCGGGCCTAGGCCTCGCGGGTGATCTCGACCGTGACGAAGAGCTCGCTGTTCGACGACCCCGCGTAGACCCCGCGCAGCGGCGGCACGTCGCGGTAGTCGCGACCCTGCCCGACGACCACGTGCCGTTCGCCGATGTCGATCAGGTTGGTGGGGTCGTAGCCGTGCCAGGTGCCGCAGAAGAACTCCACCCAGGCGTGCGACTCCCCCGTGACGGTCTCGCGCAGCTCGGCCGAGGGCTTCGGGTGCAGGTAGCCGCTGACGTAGCGCGCCGGGATGCCCGCCGCCCGCAGCGCACCGACCGTGACGTGGGCGATGTCCTGGCAGACGCCGGCCCGGGCGGCCCACGACTCGGCGGCCGTGGTCTTCACGTTCGTGACGCCGGGCAGGTACCGGACCGCGCCTCCGACCGTCTCGCAGATCGCCATCGCGGCGGCGCACGGATCGGCGTGGGTCGCCCGAGCCTCGGTTCCGACCGCGGCCAGGTCGGCCGGAGGCGCGGTGAGGGGCGTCTGCTCGAGGTGTTCGACGAACGACGTGCTGGCCCCCGCGACCGCCGCCAGGTCGTCCCACGAGATCGTCTCGGAGGGATGCGCCTGCGGCCGCACCTCGACGAGCGAGGTCGCGGTCAGGGAGAGCTGCCGGTGCGGCAGCAGCACCTCGAACGACGACACCCGCGTGCCCCAGTAGTCGACGTACTCGTGCGAGGCGGCGACCGGCTCGATGCGCAGGTGCGACGAGAGCACGAACTGGCCCTCGGTGTGCGCCGGAAGCATGCGTGCCTCGTTGTAGCTCGCGACGGCCTCGCCCTGGTACGAGAAGCCCGTGACGTGCCGGATGCGCAGGCGGCTCACGAGCGCTCCCCCACCCAGGTGGGCGCGGCGCTCGTCGGGAAGTACCGCTGCCTGATCGCCTCGGAGGCGGCGCTCGTCGCGGCCTGCACGGTGTCCATCTGCCCGGGCAGGTCGTCGAGGATGTCGCCGATCGGCCGGAACTCGAGCTCGCTGCGCATCTGCCCGAGGATGCGCACCCCGCTGTCGGAGGCCGCGACCCGGTGGGTCGTCGGCTCGACCTCGCGCAGACAGGCCTCGGCCCGGCTGATCGCGAAGAGCACGCTGCGCGGGAACAGCCGGTCGAGCAGGAGGAACTCGGCCGCGTTGCGGGCGCTCGGCACGCCCCGGTAGGTGCGCAGGTAGGCCTCGTACGCGCCGCACGACCGCAGGATCGTCGTCCACGACGGGCCCGACGCCTCGGTGAGCGTGCGGGTCGCGAGCAGGCGCGCGGTCATGTCGGCCCGCTCGATCGACCGGCCGAGGGTGAAGAACTGCCACACCTCGTCGCGGCTCGTCGCGCTCTCGATGATCCCGACGGCGAGCGCGCTCCGTTCGCGCACCCAGGCGAAGAACTCGTGCACCTTGTCGTCGGCGACCTTGCGCGGCATGCGGGCGCGCGTCGTGTTGAGGCACTCCCACAGCTCGGTCGACACGATCTCGCGGGCCCGGCGGGCGTTCTCGCGGGCGGCGCCGAGCGAGTAGGCGATCGACGCCGGGTTGTGCCGGTCGACCGCCAGCATCGACAGGACGTCGCTGCGGGCGAGATCGCCCTCGGGGGCGTCGCTGCCCATCACGGCGAGCAGGCTGCGACAGGCGACGTCCTCCTCGATCCAGGGGTCCTCGAGCAGCAGCTGCAGGTGCACGTCGAGGATGCGGGCCGTGCCGTCCGACCGCTCGATGTAGCGGCCGATCCAGAACAGGCTCTCGGCGATGCGGCTCAGCATGATGGCCCTTCGGTCGGGGTCGTTCCGTGGTCGGGAACGCGGGACGCAGGAGGCATGGGTCGGCTTCGTGACCCGGCCCGCCCCTCCTTCGTCTGTTGCTGTTGCGCCTGCTGGTCGTTGCGGGGGTCGTCCTGGGGCGCGTGGTCGGGACTGTGGTCGGCCGCCGAGGCCGCGGCCGCGGCGACCTGCTCGGGGGTGATGATCGGGAGCGACTGCGTCGGGGTCGTCTGCTCGGCGATCAGGGCGCTGACGTCGTGGCCGGCCCAGGCGTTGACGTCGCCGCCGACGATCCAGGTGTCCTTCGAGCCGCCGCCCTGGCTGCTGTTGACGACGAGCTGGCCCTCGGGCAGCGCGACCCGGGTCAGGCCGCCGGGCAGCACCCAGACGTCGTCGCCGTCGTGCACGGCGAAGGGCCGCAGGTCGGCGTGCCGGGGTCGGAGTCCGTCGTCGACCAGGGTCGGGATCGTGCTGAGCTGCACCACGGGTTGCGCGATCCAGCCGCGGGGGTCGCGTCGCAGCTGGGTGCGCAGGTCGTCGAGCTCGCGGCGGCTGGCCGCCGGGCCGACGACGAGGCCCTTGCCGCCCGAGCCGTCCACGGGCTTGACGACGAGCTCGTCGAGCCGGTCGAGCACCTCGTCGAGGGCTCCGGGGTCCTCGAGCCGCCAGGTGTGCACGTTCGGCAGCAGGGCGTCCTCGCCGAGGTAGTAGCGGATCAGCTCGGGCAGGTAGGTGTAGACGAGCTTGTCGTCGGCGACGCCGTTGCCCACCGCGTTCGCGATCGTCACCGTGCCGAGACGGGCGGCCATCAGGAGGCCCGGCGAGCCGAGCACGGAGTCGGCCCGGAACTGCAGCGGGTCGAGGAACTCGTCGTCGACGCGGCGGTAGATCACGTCGACGCGTTCGGGCCCGCCGGTGGTCCGCATGAAGACCCGGCCACCGGAGCAGTAGAGGTCGCGGCCCTCGACCAGCTCGACGCCCATGAGGCGGGCCAGCAGCGTGTGCTCGTAGTAGGCCGAGTTGAAGACCCCGGGGGTCAGCACGACGACGGTCGGCTCGTCGACTCCCGACGGGGCGCTCTTCTTGAGGGCCGCGAGCAGCCGGTTGGGATAGTCGCCCACCGGTCGCACGCGCATCGAGACGAACAGCTCGGGCAGCGTCTGCGCCATGACGCGACGGTTCGAGATGACGTAGCTGACGCCGCTCGGCACGCGCACGTTGTCCTCGAGCACGCGCCAGGCTCCGGCCTCGTCCCGGACCAGGTCGATTCCGCTGACCTGGATGCGCACGCCGTTGGCCGGGTCGATGCCGCTCGCCTGCCGGTGGAAGTGGCTCGAGCTCGTGATGAGGCTCGCGGGGATGACCCCGTCGGCGATGGCGGTCTGCGGGCCGTAGACGTCGGCGAGGAACGCCTCGAGGGCCTTGACCCGCTGCTTGATGCCGTGCTCGACGGTGGTCCACTCGGCGTGCTCGACGACCCGGGGCACGGCGTCGAGCGGGAACGGCCGCTCCTCGCCGGCGAAGTCGAAGGTGACCCCCTGCGCCAGGTACGAGTCGGCCAGCGCCGCGGTGCGGCCGCGCAGGTCGTCCTGCGTCATGCCCTCGAGGGTCGCGTGGATCTCGTGGTACGCCCGACGGGGCGTGCCGTCGAGCTCGAACATCTCGTCCCACGCGGCGGCCGGCGGGCGGGCGCCGGTCGCCCGGGCCGCGGCACCCGTGGTGGTCGCGTATCCCTCGAAGAGCTCACCCATGGCTCGACGCTAGCCAGGGGGTGTTGCCGGGGTGTTTCGGTCGTGCGGCGGGGGTGTGTCGGGGTGGAGCCCGGCGAGGGAGGGGACAAAAGCGAACACCGGGAACTCCCCACCAATCCGATTTGTAACAGAGAACTCCCAGGAGGAATAGCGTCACCCCCGAACGACAAGAACGTCCCACCGGGAGGACCACCACATGCGCTTCAAGTACCTCGTCATCGCCCTCATCGCGTTCCTCGCGTACACCTACGGCGCCAAGGCCGGGAAGGGCCGCTACAAGGAGATCAGCAACTTCTTCGGCTCGTTCTGGAACGACCCCAAGGTGAAGAAGGCGCGTGCCCAGGCCAAGAAGGACGTCACCAAGGCCCGCAAGGCCGCGGTGAAGAAGGCCCGCAAGGCCGCGCACTAGTCCTCTCGACCGCTGGGGCCCGAGAGGACGACCTTCTCACGGGCCTCTTCGCATGCGGTCGTCACCCAGACCCCGCTGACACGCACCCGACCCCGACCGTCTCAGCAGCACCCGCGCACTCCGCGCACCAACGAAAAGGACCACATCATGGGCTTCCTCGCCTTCATCCTCCTCGGCCTCATCGCCGGCGCCATCGCCAAGCTCATCCTCCCCGGCCGTCAGGGCGGCGGCTGGATCGCCACCCTGATCCTCGGTGTCATCGGCGCCCTCATCGGTGGCTGGATCGGCGGAGCCGTCTTCAACGTCGGCTACGACGGCTTCTTCAGCATCCAGAGCTGGATCATCGCTATCCTCGGTGCGCTCGTCGTCCTCGTCATCTGGGGCTTCATCACCGGCCGCAAGGGCAGCCGCGCGTAAGCAGCTCCCCCGCACCACGACAGAGCGGGCCGTCCCTCCGGGGGCGGCCCGCTCCGTCGTGCCCGGGGCGGGTGCGGGTGCCGTGGCGGGTGCGAGACTCGGGGCATGTGGACGCAGAACCGGCCCGACCCCGACCCCGACGCCGAGGTGCCGGAGGCGGTGGTCACGGCCGCGCGCGGCGACGCCATCACCGCGGTGTGGCGCAACGAGGCCGGCGGCACCACCTACCGCCTGGGCGAGGGCCCGACCCGGCGCTTCGCGAAGTGGGCCCCGCACGGCAGCGGGCTCGACCTGCACGCCGAGGAGATGCGGCTGCGCTGGGTCGTCGACTTCACCCCCGCCCCCCGCGTGCTCGAGATCGGCGGTGACGACGAGGGCGAGTACCTCGTCACGGCGGGCGTGCCCGGGCGCAGTGCCGTCGACCTGCTCCGGGCCGCGGACCCGGCGACCGCCGTGCGCGAGGCGGGACGGGGGCTGAGGCGACTGCACGACGCGTTGCCGGTCGACGAGTGCCCGTTCAGCTGGTCGGTGGACGACCGGATCGCGACCAGCGAGAAGGCGCGCGCCGTGCCTCCTGACCTCGGCGACCCGCCGCCCGTCGACCTCCTCGTCGTCTGCCACGGCGACCCGTGCGTGCCCAACACGCTGATCGGCGACGACGGCCTCTGGTCGGGGCACGTCGACTTCGACGCCCTCGGCGTCGCCGACCGCTGGGCCGACCTCGCCGTCGCGACGATGAGCCTCGGCTGGAACCACGGCCCCGGCTTCGAGCAGACCTTCCTCGACGCGTACGGCGTCGCCGACGACCCCGTCCGCACGGCGTACTACCGGGCGCTCTGGGCCGCGACGTGAGCCGGATCGCGCCGTGTCGCGGGTCACGACGCCACGATGTGGGCACCGCGCCACGATTAAACATGGCGGCGTGACCACATCGTGGCGTCATGGAGCGCCCGGGTCGTCCAAGATGGTGCGGTGACCGACATCGAGACCACACGACGACACGACGGCAGCCGTGACGACATCAGCGGCGCCGTCGACGGCAGCCTCCGTCAGGACGTCAGCTACCTCGGCAGCCTGCTCGGCCGGGTGCTGCGCGAATCCGGCGGCGACGAACTCTTCCAGGCCGTCGAGGACGTCCGGGCCGCCGTCATCGCCGCCTACGAGGGAGCCGACGGCGCGAGCCTCGACGACGCCCAGCGCCTGGTCGACGCCCTCGACCAGGGGCTGGCCGAGCAGGTCGCCCGCGCCTTCACCTGCTACTTCCACCTCAGCAACCTCGCGGAAGAACACCACCGCGTCCGCGTGCTGCGCCGCCGCGGCAGCGAGGCGAGCGCCGCGGGCGACTCGGTCTCGGCCACGCTGCGCCAGCTCACCGAGGAGGTCGGCGCCGAGGAGGCCTCCAAGAGACTCGACGCGCTGCGCTTCCACCCCGTGCTCACCGCGCACCCGACCGAGGCCCGCCGACGGGCGGTCGCGTCGAGCATCCGTCGGATCAGCGACCTGATGACCGACCGCGACCGGCTCGAGAACGACGTGGCCGTGGCCGAGGCCGAGCGCCGCCTCCTCGAGGAGGTCGACACGCTCTGGCGCACCTCGCCGATCCGCACCACGCGGCCGACCCCGCTCGACGAGGTCCGCACGGCCATGAGCATCTTCGACCAGACGCTCTTCGAGATCGTTCCGCAGGTCTACCGCCTGCTCGACGACCGCCTGCTCGGTGACGCCGCCGGCCGCGAACCCGCCGTCGCCCCCGCCTTCATGCGCCTCGGCACCTGGATCGGCGGAGACCGCGACGGCAACCCGCACGTGACCGCCGAGGTCACCCGGGCCGCCGCCGACATCGCCGCCGAGCACGTGCTGCTGGGGCTGCACCGCGCGACCAGCCGCATCGGCGGCACCCTGACCCTCGACGAGGCCGAGACCCCGGCCTCCGCCGAGCTGGTGTCCCTCGCGGAGGCGCAGCGCCGGATGGACGCGGACGTCGCGTCCCGCATCGGCGTGCGCTCGCCCCACGAGCTGCACCGCCGGGTGCTCATGTTCGTCGCGGCCCGCATCGACGCCACCCGTCGCGAAGGGGCCCCGCTCGCCTACGGCCACCCCGACGAGTTGCTCGCCGATCTGCGGGTCGTGCAGCAGTCGCTGCGCGCGGCCGGCGCCCACCGCAGCGCCAACGGCGACCTACAGGGCCTCGTCTGGCAGGTCGAGACCTTCGGGTTCCACCTCGCCGAGCTCGAGGTGCGCCAGCACTCGCAGGTGCACCGGACGGCCCTCGCCGAGCTGCGGGCGGCCGATCCCGTGGCCGGCGGGGCGCAGGCGGCCGGCGGCGACGCCGGGTCCGACACCGCGCCTCCTGCCCGCAGCGAGACGACCGACGAGGTGCTCGCGGTGTTCCGCACGATCGCCGACCTGCAGAAGCGCTACGGCGTGCGCGCCGCGTCGCGCTACATCGTGTCGTTCACGCAGTCGTCGGCCGACCTGGCCACCGTCTACGAGCTCGCCGAGCGCGCGATGGGCGACGAGCCCGCGCCCGTGCTCGACGTGATCCCGCTGTTCGAGACGTTCGCCGACCTCGAGGCCAGCACGCGCATCCTCGACGAGGCCCTGCAGACCGAGGCGGTGCAGAAGCGCCTCGCGGCGACCGGTCGCCGCCTCGAGGTCATGCTGGGCTACTCGGACTCGTCGAAGGACGTCGGGCCCGTCTCGGCGACCTTCGCGCTCTACTCCGCCCAGGCCCGCATCGCCGACTGGGCCGCCGAGAACGACATCGAGCTGACGCTGTTCCACGGTCGCGGCGGTGCCCTCGGCCGCGGCGGCGGACCGGCGAACGAGGCCGTGCTGGCTCAGCCGCCGGCATCGGTCGACGGTCGCTTCAAGATCACCGAGCAGGGCGAGGTCATCTTCGCCCAGTACGGCAACAAGACCATCGCCGCCCGGCACGTCGAGCAGATGGCCGCGGCCACGTTGCTGGCCTCGAGCCCGTCGAACGAACAGGCCAACGCGACGGCCGCCACCCGGTTCGCCGAGGTCGCCTCGACGATGGACGTCGCCTCACGCGAGGCGTTCTTCGGCCTCGTCAAGGCGGACGGCTTCGCCTCGTGGTTCGCGGCCGTCACGCCGATGGAGGAGGTCGGACTGCTCGCGCTGGGTTCCCGTCCCGCCCGTCGAGGCCTCTCGGTCGAGTCCCTCGAAGACCTCCGGGCGATCCCCTGGGTCTTCGCCTGGACGCAGGCCCGCATCAACCTCGCCGGCTGGTACGGCCTGGGGTCGGCCCTCGAGGCCGTGGGCGACCTCGACCTGCTCCGTGAGGCCTACGCGACCTGGCCGCTCTTCTCGGCGATGATCAAGAACGTCGAGATGTCGCTCGCCAAGACCGACGAGCACATCGCCCGCGAGTACCTGGCGCTGGCCGACCGCGACGACCTCGCCGGACGCGTCCTCGACGAGATGGCCCGCACGCGCAAGTGGGTGCTCGCGGTCAGCGGCCACGGCGAGGTGCTCGACGGCCGCCCGGTGCTCAGCCGCGCGGTGCGGCTGCGGTCGCCCTACGTCGACGCGCTCTCCCTGCTGCAGCTGCGCGCCCTGCGGGCGATCCGCGTCGCGGGCGGAGGCGACCCGGCGGACGCCGACCACCGCCTGCTGCTGCTGAGCGTCAACGGGATCGCCGCCGGGCTGCAGAACACGGGCTGACGCCCGGAGGCAGGACGCAGGAGGCGCGGGCGGGGTCGTCGACCCGGCCCGCGCCTCCTGCGTCCTGCGCCTGCGTCGGTCAGGCGAGCAGCTGCTCGCTGAGCGCCCAGAGGCGGTCGGACTGCTCCGGGTCGAGGGCGTAGTCCTTGACGCCGCGACCGCGGGCGTCCTCGCGGAACGGCTCGGCCTCGGCGACGTCCTCGAAGTAGCGGGCCCCGACGCCCTCGGCGAGGGGGTGGACGGCCACGAAGACCGACGTCGCGGCCCCCTGCTGCGTCGACTTGAACGCGGGGTTGGGGGTGCCGTCCTCGTCGATCCAGCCGCGGTCGAGCATCTCCTGCTTGGGCAGGTGGCGCTGCAGCGGCGTCATGATGCCGCCCGGGTGCACGGCGTTGGCCAGCACGCCGTCGTCGGCCCAGCGCTGCGTGACGCCGACGGCGAAGAGCGAGTTCGCGGTCTTCGACTGGCCGTAGGCCGACCACGGGTCGTACTCGCGACGCTCGAACATCACGTCGTCGAACACGACGGGCGAGAAGTGGTGGCCGGTCGAGCTGAGCGACACGAGTCGCGACGGGGTGCCCGAGGCCTGGGCGCCCTCGACCAGGGCTCCTCGGAGCGCGTTCGCGAGGGCGAAGTGACCGAGGTGGTTGTTGCTGAACTGGAGTTCCCACCCCTCGGGGGTGCGGGTCTCGGGCGTGGCCATGATGCCGGCGTTGTCGATCAGCACGTCGAGCGGGCCCTGCCACGCGTCGGCGAAGGCCTGCAGGGTGTCGCGCTTCTCGAGGTCGAGGATCGCGGCACGCACGGTGCCGCCGCCGTCGCCGGTGCTCTCGCGGATGTCGGCGACGGCCTGCTCTCCCTGTTCGGGGCGGCGCACGGCGAGGGTCACGTCGGCGCCGGCGGCGACGAGGGAGCGGGCGGTCTCGATGCCGATGCCGGACGCGGCGCCGGTCACGACGATGCGCCTGCCGGTCAGGTCGAGGCCGTCGACGACCTCGTCCGCGGTGGTGGCGGCGCTGAAGGGGGTGGTGATGCGAGTCATGGGGTCGACGCTACGCCCGGGCCCCGGGCGGGCGGTCAGTCCCTGGACGGGCGGTCGGGCCCCGGACCGTCAGGCGGTACGGCGGGCGCGACGGGTGCGGACGAGTGCCGCCGCGTAGAGGACGGCGGCGACCCAGTGGCCGACGAGTCCGGCCCAGAGCACCACGAGGCCGATCGTGCGGGCGACGGCACCGGCGTCGGCGAGCGGGGCCGACGCCGCGCCTCCCGATCCGCCGAACTGGTCCACGACCGCGGCCGCGACCAGCACGAGCAGCAGCCCGACGAAGATGAGAGCGGTGCGGATCTTGCCGACCCACGTCACCGGGAACGAGGCCCCGGCCAGCACGAACAGGGCGTAGGCGCTCAGCAGCAGGTCGGGCACGAGCAGCAGCGGCAACACCGGCCACGGCACGAGACCGCCCGCGACGAACGCGATGACGACGACGATCACGGTGATGCGGTCCGCCACCGGGTCGAGCCACCGGCCGAGCTCGGAGGTGGTGTTCGTCCGGCGGGCGATGAACCCGTCGAGGAAGTCGGTCACGAAGACGACCGCGATGACGACCATCGCCGACCAGTAGTGCTGCCCCACGATCAACACGAGGAACACCGGCAGCAGCAGCAGCCGGGCCGCCGAGATGGCGTTGGGCACGGTGCGCCATTCGTCCTGTCGGAACAGCTTGTCGACGAGCGTCACGGGGCCCCCTCTGCACGATCGCGCGGACCGTCGGTGCCGGTCGCACCGATCACACCCGAGGAGGCGCGGGCGCGCCCCCGAGATCGCCTCGAGTCTACGGGTGCCCCGCTCCCGACCCGGGGACGCCTCCGCCGTCCGGCGGTGCCGTCAGGCGGTGCCGTCAGGCGGTGCCGTCAGGCGGTGCTGTCATCCGGTGCCGTCAGGCGGTGCCGTAGAGGGCGTCGGGCAGCTCCCGCGTGAAGATCTCGGCCGTCTTCGGGCCGACGCCCTTGAGGTCGGTGAGGCGGCGGGTCAGCTCGGCACGGTCGGCCGACGACCGCACGAGGTGGTTCACCGACCCCCAGTCGGAGTCGATGCGCCCCATGACCTCGTGCAGCTCGTCGCTCATCACGTGGTCGATGCGGGCGTAGCCGGCCTCGTCGAGCAGCCGGCGCAGCCCCTCGTGGTCGTGCTCGGCGAAGCGTGCGGGGCTCGTCAGCCCGTGGTCGACGAGCACCTGGTAGGTCTCGGCGGCCACGCTCTGCTGCACGGGCCGACCGAACAACACGCTCGCGAGCAGCCAGCGGTACAGCTGCTGCGGCGAGCCCTCGCTCACGTCGATCCCGAGGTCGGACGGGTGCTTCACGTCGGTCATGCCGTCCTGTCTACGCCGGGTGCGCGGCGCGGGTGACGCGACCCGCGCCTCCTCGGCTCGCCGTGCGCCGGCGGCCGCGCGGGTCGGCCGGACGGGTCGGCCGCGCGGACCGGTCGCGCGGACCGGCCGCACGACGACGGACCCCGCCCCGGGCGACCGACCACGGCAGGACGTGGTGGGTCGCCCGGGACGGGGTCCGCGGTGCCGGCGCCGGACTAGCGCGCGGCGTGCTCCAGCGTCGGGTAGTCCGTGTAGCCCTCGGCACCCTCGGCGTAGAACGTGGCGGGGTTCGGCTCGTTGACCTCGTGGTCACCCTGCCACCGCTCGACCAGGTCGGGGTTGGCGATGGCGAAGCGGCCCACGGCGACGGCGTCGGCCTGGCCGTCGGCGACCTCGGCGATGGCCTCGTCGCGCGTGGTGATCTGACCGAAGCCGCTGTTGGCGATGAAGGCACCACCGAAGCGCGTGCGGAGGTCCTGGACGAGCTCGCCGCGCAGGTCGGCCTGCAGCACGCTGAGGTAGGCGAGGCCGAGCGGCGCGAGGCCCTCGACGAGCGCACGGTAGACGGCCGTCACGTCGGCGACGTCCGTCTCGACGACGTCCTGGATGTTGTGCATGGGCGACAGGCGGATGCCGACGCGGCCGGCACCGATCGCCTCGGCCACGGCGGTCGCGGTCTCGATCGCGAGGCGGGCGCGGTTCTCGGGGGTTCCGCCGTACTCGTCGGTGCGGACGTTCGAGACGGGCGAGAGGAACTCGTGCAGCAGGTAGCCGTTGGCGCTGTGGATCTCGACGCCGTCGAGCCCGGCCTCGAGCACGGCGCGCTTCGACGCGGCGACGATGTCGGCCGTGACCTTGTGGACCTCGTCGGTCGTGAGGGCGTGCGGCACGGGGAAGTCGACCTTGCCGGTGGCGGTGTGCACCTGGCCGTCGATGGCGATCGCGCTGGGGGCGACGATGCGGTCGGTGCGCGTGATGTCGGTGTGCGAGACGCGACCACCGTGCATGACCTGCATGACGATCTGGCCGCCCTCGGCGTGGACGGCGTCGGCGACGCGCTTCCAGCCGGCGACCTGCTCGTCGGTGACGATGCCGGGCTGACCGTCGTAGGCCTTGGACTCCTGCGAGGGCCAGGTGCCCTCGGTCGTGATCAGACCGAAGGAGGCGCGCTGACGGTAGTGCTCCACCACGACGTCGCCCGGAACGCCGTCGTCGCCGGAGCGGAGACGGGTGAGGGGCGCCATGACGACGCGGTTGCGCAGCTCGAGCTGGCCGAAGGTGGCGGGAGAGAAGAGGTCCAAGGGTGGTCCTTCCGAACGGTGACGCGCCCTCGGGCGGGGGCGCTCGTGAGGCAACGCCCCCGTTGCACGATGCATTCCCCGGCTCACGAGGCCCGGGAGCGCCGCGAGGAGGGCGCCGAGGGCTGCCACGGCGAGGGCCACGCCGTAGCCGCCGGTCCCGACGAGCGCGCCCAGGACGACGGCCCCCACGGCCTGGCCCAGCACCAACAGCACGAAGAGCAGGGCCGTCCCGCTCGCGGCCCGCTCGGCGTCGATCTCGGCCGTCCAGGCGATCAGCGCACCCGTCGCCGCCGTGTAGGCCCAGCCGAAGGCCGCGCAGGCCACGAACGCCACCGGCACGACGCCCGGCAGGGTCGCCAGCCCGGCCGTGCCCGCCGCCATCGCGACCAGCGTGAGCGCCCAGACCGCCCCGGGGGCCAGGCGCGCCAGCGGTCGGGCGGTGGCGATGACGGCGGTGCCGCCCGCGCCGAGGCAGACCCAGGCCCCGACCGACAGCTCGGCCGCCACCCCGGCGTCGACCAGCAACGTGCGCCCGAAGTTCCAGACCCCGGCCGAGGCGGCACCGGCGAGCAGCGCCGCGACCAGCACCCACCGGTGGTCGACGAACCACGACCGCGGGGGCAGGAGGTCGCGCCCGACCGAGGTCGTGGCACCCGTCGCGTCGCTCGGTCGAGCCACGGAGCCGCGGTGGTCGAGCACGAGGACGGCCCCGGCCGCGACGATCGCTCCCCCGACGGCCGCCCACCACGCGAGTCGCCAGTCGGGCAGCACGGCGGACGCCAGGAGTCCCGCCGCCACGAGGCCCGGGCCCGTCCCGGCGTTGACGACCGTCTGGCCGCGCGCCTGCCGTCCGCGCTCGAGACCGCGCTGCAGGAGGCGCACCAGGGCCGGCGACGCGAGGCCGGCCCCGGCCGAGCTGAGCACGGCCGCGAGCGCGAACGGCACCACGTCGGGCGCGAGGGCCATGCCCGCGGCACCGATCGAGGCCGCCGCACCCGCCGTGACGACGAGGCCTCGTGGGTGCCGGGCGGACGCCGCGAACCCCGCCACCGCGCCGGCGACGTAGGCGAGCGATCCGCCCGACGAGATCAGCCCGGCGATGCCGGCGTCGAACCCGAGGTCGGCCTGCGTCTCGGGCAGGTACAGCCCGTAGGCGAGGCGGACCAGGCCGTAGGTCACGGCGATCAGGGCCGTGCCGGCCGCGACGAGCCCGGAGCCAATCGAAAACGTACGTTTCATTTTCACAGCCTAAGCTGTCCGCATGCCCCTGCGCCCGGCCAGCGAGAAGAAGATCCTCGACGCCGCCGACGACCTGTTCTTCACGAACGGCATCGCCGCGACGCCCGTCGACGCCGTCCTCGCCCGCGCCGGCGTGTCGGCCGCGACGATGTACCGCGGCTACCGCAGCAAGGAGGCGCTGGTCGCCGCAGCGCTGACCCGTCGCCACCACGACTGGCTCGCCACCTGGGACGCCGCCGTCGCCCGGTGCGACGAGGCCGGCCCGCGCCTCCTCGCGGTCTTCGACGCGTTGGACGACTTCCGGTCCCGCCCGACGGGGGCGCGCTGGTGTGCGTTCCTGGCCTCGGCGGCCGAGTACGTCGATCCTCCCGCCGACGTCGCCGAGGCCGTGCGGCTCGACACCGAGACGCTGCGCACGCGACTCACCGACCTGGCACGCCCGCTCGTCGGCCCCGAGGCCGAGGGCCTCGCCGAACGCCTGCTGCTGGTGGTCACCGGCGACCTCGCCATGCGACTCCGCGAGCCCGACCGCGACACGACGACGGGCCGGGCCGTCGCGGCGTCGCTCATCGCCGCCGCCGGCGCCACCGGCCCCACGAGCCCCGGCCGCTGAGACCCTCCTGCGCGCACGAGGGTCTCGGCGGTCCTAGCGGGTCTCGGCGGAACCGTCCCGGTCGAAGCCGGAGCGGACCGCGGCGATGTCGTCGCCGCCGTGCCCCCGGTCGGCCGCCGTCGCGTAGACGCCGGACAGCGCCTCGAGCAGACCGGTGTCGAAGCCCGTGCCCTGGGCGGCCTCCTGCATGAGGTCGAGGTCCTTGCGGATGCCGTCGAGCGCGAACTGGGCCGGGTAGTCGCCGGCGATCATCGTCGCGCCCTTGAGGTGCGCGTACGGGGTGTCCGACTGGCCCCCGTCGATGGCGTCGAGGAAGAGCTGCGGGTCGAGGCCCAGGGCCTCCGTCAGCGCGAGCGACTGGGCCGTGGCGGCGGTGATCGTGGCGATCCACGCGTTGGCGGCGAGCTTCAGCGCCGTGCCCTGCCCGACCGTGTCGCCCGCGACGATCGTCTTGGAGCCCATGGCGTCGAGGACCGGACGCACGGCGTCGAGCAGGGCGTCGCCGCCGGCGGCCAGCATGACGAGCTTCCCCGTCGCGGCCGGCTTCTTCGTGCCGAGCATCATCGCCTCGACGAGCCGGAGTCCGTGCCCGTCGGCCGTCCGGACGACGCGGGCAGTGTCGGCCTCGCCGATGGTGCTGGCCTGCACCCACACGGTGTCGGCACCGCTCGCGTCGGCGGCCTCGTCGAGGACCTCGAGCACGGCGTCGCCGTCGAACAGCACGGTGACGACCACGTCGGCGCCCTCGACCGCCTGCCGCGCCGTGTCGGCGACCGCGGCACCGTCGGCGGCGAGCGGCTCGGCCTTCGACCTCGTGCGGTTCCAGACCGTGACGTCGAACCCCTCGCGCAGCAGTGTCCCCGCCACGCCCTGACCCATGATGCCCGTCCCGAGCACTGCGACCTTCATGGCCCCGACGCTACGCCCGGGACGCGCGAGCAGCGCGGCTCAGTCGAGCGGATCGGGCCCGACGGGGTCGGGCCGCATCGCGCGACGCACCCGGGCGACGACCGAGGGAGCGGGCGGATCGTTGTAGACGCCCGCCTCGACCTGGCCACTGAGACGCTGGACGGCCGCCATCACCTCGTCGGTGGCGTGCCGACGAGCCCGACCCGACTTCGCCTCCCCGTGGTGCGAGAGGTCGAGGGGCTCGCCGAACTCGACGGTGACCTTCCGGAGGCGCGGGAAGCGCGTGCCCACCGGCTGCAGTTCCTGCGTCCCCGTGAGGGCGACCGGCACGACCGGGGCCCCGCTCGTGAGCGCGAGCCAGGCGACGCCCGTCCGGCCGCGGTAGAGCCGCCCGTCGAGGGAGCGCGTCCCTTCGGGGTAGATCGCGAACGCGTCACCGTCCGCCAGCTTGCCGAGGCCCAGGTCGAGGGCGTGCTGCGCGGCGGACCCGGCCCCTCGCTCGACGCCGATCGCACCGATGCCGGTGAAGAAGGCCCGCGACGCCCGACCCTTGAGGCCCGAGCCGGTGAAGTAGGCGTTCTTCGCGAGGAACGAGACCTGACGGGGTGCCATGAGGGTGATCACGACGCTGTCCATGAACGAGAGATGGTTGCTGGCCAGGATGACGGCGCCGCGCCGCGGGACGTTGCGGCGCCCGATCACCCGGGGGCGCCAGACCGCGCGCACCAGGGGTGACAGGACCGAACGGCTGAGGGTTGTGAGCACGCTCCACTGTGCCCGACGCCACATTCCCCGAGGCGCATGGCTCGCCTGTGCGCCTCACCCGGGGGCCCTCGGCACCCACCCGCACCACCCGATTCGGGGAACAACGGGTGTCCCCCTCAGGGAGGATTGCCGCCGCCGGAGCCGCGGCCTATCGTCGGAGACCGACCGAAACGGGACGCTCGTCCGGTTCACGACCCTCCGACGAGTCCTCGTCGGGGGATCGACCCGAGACCCGGGGCGAGCGCCGCGACGCACCGCCCGTCCCCGTGGGCGGTGGTCCGGCCGGGCGGACGGCCCCCCGCGCTCCGGCTCCGACAGCCGGGGACGACCCCGGACGGCCCGAGGCGCCCCGAGTCCCCCGAGTGCCCCGCCGCATCCCCCGACGACAGCCCCGACGACCCGAGAGGACCGCCTTGGACGACGAGACCATGACCACCCGCCCTTCGCGCCTGCCGGTCGTCTTCGGCGCCACCTCGCTGATCTCCACCTACTTCGCCGTCGCCAGCATCGTCGGCGCGGGCACCTCGGTCGGCGTCGGACTCACCGCGACGGTCGTGGCGACCGGCCTCTACGTGCTGTCGGCGGTCGTCTGGCTCGCGCTCGTCGTCGTGGCGGTCTCGTCGGTCCGCCGGACGCGACGAGGCGCTGCGCTCGACCGGACGAGCATGCGCTTCATCGGGTTGGCACCCCCGGCGGGCGGGGCCGTGCTGCTCGCCGCGGCCTACGTCGCCCGCATGAACGGACAGCCCTTCTTGGGCGGGTTCTCGGCCATGGTGATCACGACGGTCGCGCTGGTCGTCCTGTCGCAGGCGTTCCCGCTGCTCGGCTTCGGCCCGTCGACCCCGGGTCAGCGCCACTCGTCGGGCGGCGGCGGGGCGTCGTCGTAGGGGTCGTAGGGAGCGTCGGCCGGCACGTCGTAGAGATCGTCGGCCGGCACCTCGGGCACCTCGTCGACGGCGGGCGGCGCGGCACGGCGGGCACCACGAGCGGGGGCGGTCGAGGTCGCCCGGGACGAGCGGGGCGTCGTGCCGGCCGACGCCGACGCCGTCGTGGACGACCCGACGGCCGCCGCCTCGGCCGGTGCGGTGCCGCCCACGACGGCGAGCACCTGCTGACCGTAGGTGTCGAGTTTCTTCTGGCCCACACCGCTGATGCCCGCGAGCTGATCGAGCGAGGTGGGCCGTTCGGATGCGATGCCCCGCAGGGTGACGTCGCCGAACACCACGTAGGCCGGGACGCCCTGCGCCCGGGCCACGCCGGCACGCCACTCGCGCAGCGTCTCGAACAGGGCGGCGTCGTCACCCGTCAGATCGGCGGCACCCCGCGAGGAGCCGCGGCCCGACGAACCCGACCCGCTCCGCGCTCGGGCCGAGCGCGCCGGACGTTCGGGCTCGCGCCGCAACCGGACGGTGCGACCGCCCGAGAGCACCTCGCCCGCCGTGTCGGTGAGCAGTAGGGTGCCGTAGCCGTCGGGCGAGACCGCCAACACCCCTTGGGCCAGCAGCTGCCGGACGACGCCCCGCCACTCGACGTCGTTCAGCTCGGTGCCGATGCCGAAGGTGGACAGCTGCTCGTGGCGGTTCTGGAGGACCTTGGGGGTCGACTTGCCGACGAGGATGTCGACGATCTGGCCTGCGCCGAACTGCTGGTTGCGCTCGCGCTTGAGCCGGACGACCGTCGAGAGCAGCTTCTGGGCGGGCACCGTGCCGTCGAGCGACTCGGGCGGCGAGAGGCAGGTGTCGCAGTTGCCGCACGCGGTGCTCGCCTGCCCGAAGTAGCCGAGCAGCTGCACCCGTCGGCACTCGACCGTCTCGCACAGGGCGAGCATGGCGTCGAGGTGGGCGCCGAGCTTGCGGCGGTGCTCGGCGTCACCCTCGGACTGGTCGATCATGCGTCGCTGCTGCACGACGTCTTGCAGGCCGTAGGCCAGCCACGCCGTCGAGGGCAGGCCGTCGCGGCCGGCACGGCCGGTCTCCTGGTAGTAGCCCTCGACCGACTTGGGCAGGTCGAGGTGTGCGACGAAGCGCACGTCGGGCTTGTCGATGCCCATGCCGAAGGCGATGGTGGCGACCATGACGATGCCCTCGTCGCGCAGGAACCGCGCCTGGTTGCGCGCCCGGGTCTGCGCCTCGAGGCCCGCGTGGTACGGCAGCGCCGGGATGCCCTGCTTGACCAGGAACTCGGCCGTGCTCTCGACCGACTTGCGGGACAGGCAGTACACGATGCCGGCGTCGCCGTCGTGCTCGGTGCGGATGAACCGCAGCAGCTGCTGCTGTGGGCCGTCTTTCGCCTCGATGCGGTACTGGATGTTGGGCCGGTCGAAGTCGGCGACGAAGTGCTTCGCGTCGTCGAGCTCGAGGCGGCGTGAGATCTCGCGGTGGGTGGTCTCGGTGGCCGTCGCCGTCAGCGCGATGCGCGGGACGTCGGGCCAGCGCTCGTGCAACACCGACAGCTCGAGGTAGTCGGGACGGAAGTCGTGCCCCCACTGCGCCACGCAGTGGGCCTCGTCGATGGCGAAGAGCGAGACGTGGCCCCGGTCGAGCAGCGACTTCGTGGACTCGAGCTTGAGCCGCTCGGGCGCGAGGTAGAGCATGTCGAGCTCGCCCGCGACGAACGCCTGCTCGACCGCACGACGACGGTCGGGGTCTTGCGTCGAGTTGAGGAACGCCGCCCGGACGCCGACGGCCTCGAGGGCGTCGACCTGGTCTTGCATCAGCGCGATGAGCGGCGAGACGACGATGCCCGTGCCGTCGCGGACGAGGGCGGGCACCTGGTAGCAGAGCGACTTGCCGCCACCCGTGGGCATGAGCACGAGGGCGTCGCCGCCCTGGACCACCTGGTCGATGATCTGCGCCTGCTGTCCACGGAACTCGTCGTAGCCGAACACCCGGTGCAGCACGTCGAGGGCTGCGGTGGGAGCGTCGGGAGCCAGGGCGGGCGAGGCGGTGGTGGTCACGCGTCGAGTCTACGAGCGGCCGCCGACGCGGTCAGTCGACCCGCGCCTCCTGGGGACGGTCGTCGGTCGGACGGGCACCGGGGACGAGGGGTTCGCCGGGCGCGGGAGCGCCGGGCACGAGAGGAGCGCTGCGGACCGTCACGAGCCCGGTGCGTCGGGCCGCCCGCAGCACGAGCCACACGTAGAGCGGCGTCGAGACCAGCGTCACCGCCAGGGCGAGGGGGCTGCCGTCGCTCGACTCGACGCCCGCGAAGGGGGCCGACAACAGGAAGAGCACGGTGTTGTTGAGCACGTGCGCGACGATCGCCGCCTCGAGCCCGCCGGTGCGCCAGGTCAGGTAGGCCGCGGCCACGCCGAACACGGCGACGTCGAGCATGCCCCACGCGTTGTAGTCGTGGCCGAACGCGAACCCGACCGTGGGAAGGGCGATCGCTGCGATCGGGTACCTCAACCACGAGCCGATCGTCTGCAGGGCGAGCCCGCGGAACGCGTACTCTTCGGCCGTCGCCTGGAGCGGCGTGACCACGAGGATGACGACGACCGCCCAGACGAGGGTGTCGGCCGGCGTGGTGACCGGGCCGGGGCCGATCGGCTCGCCCGACAGCGGGGGCACCACGACGTAGCTGAGCCCCACCGTCAGGGCCATGAACGCGAGGGCGGGCACGAGGCATCGCACGAGCCACCGCCAGCGCAGCCGCCCGGCGACGCTCGAGAGGCTGCCGACCGCGCCGGGACCGACGATCAGCGTGCCCAGCATGATGGCCGGCAGCATGACCGCGATCGAGGCGAGCGTCGTGAAGAGCACGAGCGGGTCGGCGGCGGCCAGGGCGTCGCCCTCGATGCCGCGCTGCAGGCGTTCGGCGGCGGCGGTGCCGCCCACGGCCGTGGTCACCCCGAGGACTGCCACGTAGACCACGACCGACGCGAGCAGGTACGTGACGGCCGCCACGACGGCCGCCAGCAGCGGTTTCCACCACCGGTACGAGGGCAGGGAACGGAAAAGGCGGTGGTACGCGAACGTCGTCACCCGACGAGCGTACGGGAGGCGCGGTGCCGGTCGGTCGTGCCGCCGTCGCCTTCGCACCGCCGCGCGATGGTCGCACCACGAAAGGAACGTCGCACCACGGAATTCCGTGGTGCGACGTCCGGTCGGTGGTGCGGTGCCGGGGGCGTCAGCCCTCGGTGGGCGTCACCGTCGCGCGGAGGCGACGGCGGCGGGCGACGACGAGCGCCGAGCCGCCGGCCAGCATCAGGACGAGACCGGCGAGGGCCGCGAGACCCAGGCCGTCCTGGCCGGTGAAGGCCAGCGAGCCGTCGGCGTTGCGGACCGTGCCGGCGGGCGTGGTGCCCGGACCCGAGCCGGGGGTGGTGCCGGGCACGGTGCCGCCGGGGGTCGTGACCGGAGGCGTGGTGCCGGGGTCGGTCGGCGGGACGACCACGGGAGCGGCCGCCGCGGCGAAGACGACCGGGACGGACGCCGTCGTGCCGGTGCCGGCGACCGAGAGCACGACCTGGCGCGTGACCGGTCCGGCAGCGGGAGCGGTGATGCCCTCGGGGACGACGAAGGTCACCGTGGCACGACCCTGTTCGTCGGAGTTGTCGAGGATGGTCTCGTCGATCGGGGCCGAGGCGAGCTCGACGCCGTCGAGCGTCGCGGTCACGGTGCCCGACGCGTCCGCGGCGGCCTGCTGCAGGACGAGCGACGACAGGGTCATCGACACGGTGTCACCGGCGGCGAACCCGCCGACGGGCGCAGCGGTCAGCCCCGAGACGCCGACCGAACGCGAGGCGAAGTCGGGGTCGGACGGGTCGCCGGCCTGGGCGTCGAAGTACTCGAGCTGGCTCTGCAGGTCGACCTTGCCGCTGTCGGCGTGGGCGCGACCGTTGGCGAAGGCGGTGAACCCGTCGCCACCCGAGGCGAGGAACGAGTTGACCGTCACCTTGTAGATCGTGGCGTCGTCGACGGCCACGCCGTCGAGCGAGACGGCCGCGATGCGCGAGCCCGCCGCCGCGGTGGGGTCGTACGTGTAGGTCAGACCCTCGGACGTGCCGAGCTTCAGGGTGCTGGTACGGCCGGCGGTCGGCCACTGCTGCTCGAGCACCTGGCGGATCTCGGCGCCGGTCATGTCGACCACGACGAGCGTGTTGGCGAAGGGCTGCACGGCCGCGGCGGCCTTGTACGTCACGTCGCCGTCCGGCGCCACGAAGGGCAGGTCGTCCCGCAGGCCGCCCGGGTTCATGAAGGCGAGCTGGGCACCGCTCGCCGTCGTCGACGAGAGCTGGATGTCGGCGACGAAGTTGCCGAGCGTCGACTCACCGGCCCGGTTCGAGACGGGGAGTCCGTTGGCGTCCGGGTTGGCGTTGTAGGCCCGGTTGAAGGAGTCGCTGATCGAACCGATGACCTCGGCCCCCCGCTCGGCGGCGACGTCGACGGCCGAGGCGACGATGGCCTGGACGGTGGGGTCGGGCGTGAAGGCACCGTAGAGCGGCACCAGTCGGTGCGAGGCGATGGTCACGCGATCGCGGAAGTCGGTGGCGGCGGGGTCGACCGTCATGGTCACCCGGGCGAGGTTCGTCCCGTAGCTGCCCGTCTGCACGACGGCACGCTGCGGGCCGCCGTCGGACGGCGAGACGAGGTAGTCGTAGCCCTGGTGGGTGTGTCCCGAGAAGATGGCCGACACGTCGCCCGAGACGCCGCGGGCGATCTCGCCGAACGCGTTGTCGCCGGTGACGGAGTCGAGGCTGCCGGTCTCGGCGCCCTCGTGCAGCAGCAGGACGATGGCGTCGGCCGCGTCGGCCGCGACGATGTCGTCCGCGACGGCGTTGACCGACTCGACGACGGGGGCGAAGGTGAGCCCCTCGATGCCGGCCGGGCTGACGAGCGTCGGCATGGTCTCGGTCAGCGCGCCGATGAACGCGACGCGGACGCCGCCGATCTCCTCGACGACGTAGGGGTCGTAGGCGGGCGTCCCGTCGCTCCGGAGGATGTTCGCGTTCACGTAGGGGAACTCGCTGTTCGCCCGGACACGGCCGTTGAAGTCGTCCTGGCCCTTGTCGAACTCGTGGTTGCCCGGCGTGCTGACGTCGAGGCCCATGGCGTTCAGGGCGTCGAGGGTCGGCTCGTCGTCCTGGATGAACGAGGTGAACGTCGAGGCGCCGATGTTGTCGCCCGCCGAGACGAAGAGCGTGTTGGGGTTCTGCGCCTCCACCGACTTGACGGCGCCGGCGAGGACGGCCGCGCCGGCGATGGAGGCGCGAGCACCGGGGGCGTCGGCCTCGAGTCGACCGTGGAAGTCGTTGATGCCGACGAGGTCGATCGTGACCGGGACGGCCTGGGCCGGTGCCGCGGCGACCAGGCCGAGCAGCAGGGTGCCGGTGGCGACGGACGCGAGGGCCGCACCGCGGACTCGCCGCCGGCCTCCCGTCGGGACGGACTCGGATGACGGGGGGCTGATGCGCATGGGCGTCGGTGCTCCTGGAGAAGACGGTTCGGGCGGGACGGCACCCCCCGACAGGGGGCACACCACACGACCCTAAGTTCTCGCTGGGTGCCCGACAAGAGTCCGCCGAAGATCGTCACATGTTGTTCATCCGATGCCGCGAGGCCGAGCGACGGGCTCGCCGACGGGCGCCACCGGAGCCTCCGGACACCGCGCCTCAGTCGGCGATCAGCCGCTTGCCCATGCCGAACGCGTCGTCGACCGAGTACCCCAGGTGTTCGTAGAACGCCCGCACCCGCTCGTTGCCGGTGCGCACCTGGAAGTTGGCCTTCGGGCATCCCAGCGCCTCGAGCGACCGCTCGACCTCGGCCATGAGCAGCCGGCCGAACCCCTCCCCCTGGCGATCGGGCTCGACCGCGACGTAGTACACCCAGCCCCGATGGCCGTCGTACCCGGCCATCGCGGTCGCGACCAGCGCCTCCTCGGCGTCGACGCCGACCAGGAACAGCTCGCGCTGCACGGTCAGCTTGCGTTCGATGTCGCGTCGCGGGTCGTTCCACGGGCGGGTCAGCCCGCAGCGCTCCCAGAGCGCCACGACGGTCTCGGTGTCGGCCTCGTCGAAGGGTCGGATCTGCATGCACCGACCCTGCCAGACCCGACGGGACGAGGAGGCGCGGTGCCGGTCGCCACCACCCCGCACCCCCTCAGGGCCCTCGCGTTAGGGTGGGTCGTCGTCCGAGCCGCGGGCGCAGGGAGGGGCCCACCCGTGACCGATGCTCGCCGACGTCTCGCCGTCCTGGGGTCGCCGATCGAGCACTCGCTGTCACCGGTGCTGCACCGCACGGCGTACGAGCACCTCGGCCTGCCCTTCGACTACGACCGCGTCGAGGTCGCCTCGGGCGGGCTCGCCGACTTCGTCGGGGGCCTCGACGCGAGCTGGCGCGGCCTGAGCCTGACGATGCCGCTCAAGCGCGAGGTGCTGCCCCTGCTCGACACCGTCTCTCCGCTCGCCCGACGTCTCGGGGTCGCCAACACCGTCGTCATCGACGACGACGGTCGCCGCCACGGGCACAACACCGACGTCGACGGCATCGTCCGCAGCGTCGAGGGCTTCCACGACGCCCGGCCCGCCGCGGCCACCATCCTCGGCGGAGGCGCGACCGCCCTGTCCGCGATGGCCGCCGCGTGGGATCTCGGCGCCCGGTCGTTCTCGATCCACCTGCGCAACCCCATGCGCGCCGGCGAGCTGACGTCCCTGGCCGCCGAGCTGGGCGCCGACGTGATGGTCGCCCCGCTCACCGAGCTGCCCTCGCTCGGCCCGTTGGACTTCGTCATCAGCACCTTGCCCGGAGGCGCGGCGGACGACCTCCACCTGCGTCCGGCCGGTGGCTCGTCCGTCCTCTTCGACGTCGCCTACGAGCCCTGGCCGACGCGCCTCGCGTCGCGTTGGTCGGCCGACGGGGGCATCGTCTTCAACGGCCTCGACATGCTCGTCGAGCAGGCGCTCGGCCAGGTGAGGCTCTTCTCCGGGCGGGCACAGGACGAGCCGGTCCCCGACGAAGGCGTCCTGCGCGACGCGATGCGCGCCTCCGTGGGCTCGCCGATCCGCGACCGGTCGACGACCGACAGCGTGGCGCGCTGACCATGGCGACCCCTCTGCCGGTCTCGATCGGTCGGGTCGCGCTCGGCACCGGGCGTCCCGCGGTCTGCGTCCCGCTCGTGGCCCGGACCCTCGACGCGCTGGTCGACGCCGCCTCGGCGCTCGACACCGACACGGCCGACCTGGTCGAGCTGCGCATCGACTTCGTCGACGCCGCGTTCGCCGCGGCACCGGACCCCGACGGTCCCGTGCGCACGGGAACCGAGGCGACGGGAGCCGCCGACCTCGACCTCGTGGCCGACGTCGTCCGTCGGGTGCGTGGCGCGCTCGACGCCGAGCTGCCCCTGCTGTTCACCCTGCGGACCGAGCCCGAGGGAGGCGAGCACGACGTCGCCCCCGCGACCTACGACGCCGTGCTGCGCTCGGCGATGGCCACCGGGCTGCTCGACGCCGTGGACGTCGAGATGTACACCGACCCCGACCTGCTCGGCGGGCTCGTCGACGCGGCGCACGACGCCGGGCTCGTCGTGGTGATGTCGTCGCACGACTTCAGCGGCACCCCCACGCAGGGCGAGATCGTGTCGCGCCTGCTCGAACAACAAGAGAACGGTGCCGACGTGGCGAAGTTCGCCGCCATGCCGTCGAACACGGACGACGTGCTGACCCTGATGCGGGCCACGGCCGAGTTCCGGGCGGGTGCCGGCATCGTTCCCGCGATCACCATGTCGATGGGGCCGCTCGGCGTCGTGTCCCGGCTCTCGGGCGAGACGTTCGGCTCGTGCGTCACGTTCGGATCGGCGGGGGCGACGAGCGCGCCCGGACAGGTCCCGGCGGCGGGGCTGCGGGCGGCGCTCGAGCTGGTGCACGAGGCGCAGCAGGGCTGACGGCGTCGCCTCGGCGTCGGACCGGCTTCGTCCGGGGCCTCGGGCGTCAGGGCTCCGGAGGCCCGACGCACGCAGAGTCCACCACCGGGAAACGAGCGACGGACGTCGCTCAACGGGACCACCACGGCGGTCGGGCCCACCGGAGTGCGAACAGGTTAGCGGTCGGTGGTCCGACCCCGTAACCCCCTTGCGCCCACGAGTGCCACGTGGTCCACGACGAGGACCGGCAATGGACCGGGGCTCTCGACGACGCCGGCGCCGCCGTGTCCGGGCGGGACTCCGGCGCCGTCCGGCCGGGTCAGGCCGGGCCCGGGTACTGCCGCTCGCCACCCGTGTCGAACCGCTCGCCCGAGGCGCGCGAGGGCAGCAGCGACATGACGAGCAGGGTCAGCCACCCGAGGACCGGCAGCAGGTAGAAGAGCACGTACCAGGCGGTGAAGCCCCCGTCGTGCAGGCGCCGCGACTGCAGCGCCAGGGTCGGCAGGAAGCTGACCACCGACCACAGCACGACGACGACGCCCTGTGGGTCGATGTAGGTCCAGTCGCCGTTGTCGCCCCCGGCCCAGGTCGACGTCCCGCCGCTGCCCGTGGCCCAGGCCTGGAGCGCCCCCTGGAACACGAGCGCGATGACGAACCACCACCAGTACTCGCTGCGGCTCGCCCTCCCGTGGAACGTGGCGTACTTGCGCCAGAACCGGACGACCGCGACCTTCGGCGAGGCGCGGTGGTACGGCTGGTCGAGCGGCACGGGGCCTGCGGGTCCGGTCATGGGATCTCCTGCGGTGGGGTGACGGGCAGGACCATCCTCGCAGCGCCTCCGCCGCGTCGTGGCCGATCGGGGCGGCCCGTCGGTACTGTGGGGCCCGCCGACCCTCGCGTCGGCGCCGTCGCCCATCCGGGGCGGCGCCAGACGAAGGAGACCCCATGAGCATCGGCGGCGGAATCGCCTTGATCGTGATCGGCGCGGTCCTCGCGTTCGCTCTCGACTTCCAGGTCGCGGGCATCGACATCAAACTGATCGGCTACATCCTCATCGCGGCCGGCGTGGTCGTGACCATCATCGGCATCGCCTTCGCGTCGCGCCGCCGCTCGACGGTCTCCACGACCCGCAGCGCGGTCGACCCGGCCACGGGCGAGCGCGTCGAGCGTCGCTCGACCGACAGCGACCCGCTGGTCTGACCCGAGGGTCCGACGCGACCCGAGAACGCAGGAGGCGCGGGGGGCGGGGGGGCCCCCCCCCCCCGGGGTGGGGGGGGGGGGGCCCCCGCGGGGGCCCCCCCCCCCCCCCCCCCCCCCCCCCCCCCCCCCCGCGGGGGGCGGCGCGCGGCGGCCGCCCCGCGCCGCGCCCCCGCCGGCCCCCC
>NZ_JBIUVP010000002.1:0-593370 GCF_044742985.1 Frigoribacterium sp. NPDC087798
CGGGGGCGGGGCCCGGGGGGGGGGGGGGCCCCGCCGGGGGGGGGGCCCCGGGGGGCGCCCCCCCCCCCCCCCGGGGGGGGGGGCGCCCCCCCCCCGCCCCGGGGTCTCGCGGGCTCAGCGCTCGTACTTGAGCACGTTCGTGCGGGTGAGGTGCCACTCGTCGGCGACGTGGAAGCCCTTGGCGGCGAGGTCCGCGGTGACCCGGGGCCTCCAGTCCTGCTTGTCGCTCGTGATCAGCCAGACGACGTCGAGGTCGTCGGTGCGGTCGATGACGTCCTCGAGCGGGTGCTGGACCTCCCACAGCCCGCCGGTCTCGGCCGCGGGGGTCTCGAGCGTGAAGTCCGACATCCCTTCGAACGCCGCGGGGTACGTGTTCTCGATGATGCGCGACGTGGCCTTCGGGTGTCGACGCACGGGGCCGAAGACGACGCCCTCGGCCGTCCCGGCCGGTTCGAGCGCCCGTTGCTCGCTCACGAGGTCGGCCACCTGGTTCCACGCGGCCGAGTCCTTCGCCTCGGGCTGACGCTGACGTTCGTAGGTCGGGGCGGTGAGCACCACGGCGACCAGCAGGACGAGGGCGATCACCCGCCGCCAGGGGATGGCGGCCACGGCGACGGCCATCATGATCGCGACGGCCGGGGTGCCGAAGGTCAGGTAGCGGGGCGAGTAGAGCGGCTCGGTCACGAGCGAGACGCCCACGAGGCCGACGGTGGGCACGATCATCCAGGGCAGGACGACCTCGGCCAGTCCCCGGGCACGGGGCACGAGACCGGCGACCACGACGACCAGGCTGGCGAGCACCAGCATCCAGCCGAAGACGGCGAAACGGTCGTTCTGGTAGAACCACTGCGTCGTCAGCACCTGGTCGATCGTCGCGAAGCTCGGCCGGTCGAGCCAGCCGACCTGGCCGCTCTGCTCGGACGTGAAGTACACGACGGGCAGGCTCGCGAGTCCGGCGACGGCCGCACCGGCGAACCAGCCGAGGAACGAACCGCGTGCTCCGTGCGGTGCGCCGACGAGCGGGGTCGACGCCACGGCGTCCTGCGACGTCGCCACCGACCCCGAGGAGGCGCGGAGCCGGCGCTCGCGTCGCCACTGCACCAGCATGGTGACGCCGTGCCCCACCACGACGAAGGCGACGTACAGGAAGAAGAGAACCGAGACGACGGCGAGCACGGCGTAGGCGACCCACCAGCGGACGGCCGAGGCCCGGGTGCGGGTCTCGCCGACCTGGGCGGTCCGGCGCGAGGCGGTGACGAGGACGAGGGTCAGGGCGACGGCGAACATCGCCGAGAAGGCGTACGAACGGCCCTCGCCGCCCATCCAGGTCACGCGGGGGATCAGGCAGAACAGCAGGCCCGCCACGACGGCCGTCCGGCGGTCGGCCAGGGTGCGGGCGAGCACGACCGTGAACGCGGCGGCGAGCCCCGTGACGATCGTGCTGGGCACCCGGAGCGAGATCGGCGAGTACGGGAAGACGTCGAACCATAGGTGCATGAACGCGTAGTACGTGGCGTGCACCAGGTCGACGGTCTGGACCATCTGCCAGAGCTGGCCCCAGCTGCGGGTTGCCGAGATGACCGTCGCGGCCTCGTCGTACCAGACGGACGGCACCCAGAGGAAGGCGCCCGACAGCACGGCGGCGAGCAGGCCGACGAGCACGGCGTCGAGATGACGCCAGTGCCGGAGGCGCGTGAGGGCCGTGCTGCGGCCGGTCCCGGGCGTCGTGGATACAGTGGGCGCGGTCGATCGACCATCGGCCGGATGCAGGAGGTTCGTCATGTCGTCTCTTCCCCCTCTCGGAGGATCTCGCGTGCGACACGGGGGTGACGCGCGCGGGGCGGCCGTGCACGACGGTGGCGTGCACGGTGCCGGCGTGCGCGACGGTGGACACGGCGGCGACCCCGTCGAGGGCGAACGCTACTCGCGAAGCGTGCGCCTGCCGGGGTTCGGTCTGGGCTCCCAGGGGCGCCTGGCGGCGTCGAGGGTGCTGGTGGTCGGGGCCGGCGGGCTGGGCGCGCCGGTCATCCAATATCTCGCAGCCTCGGGTGTGGGAACCCTGGGAATCGTCGACGACGACGCCGTCGATCTGTCGAACCTACAACGGCAGGTGCTCTTCCGCCCCGACCAGCTGGGCTTCCCGAAGGCCCGCGCCGCCGCCGACTGGGTGCGTGCCGCCAACCCGGACGTGACCGTCGTCGCCCACCCCGTCCGACTGAGCGACCGCACCGCCGACCTGCTCGACGACTACGACCTCGTGGTGGACGGCAGCGACTCGTTCGACACCTGCTACCTGGTGGCCGACGCCGCGGCCGAGCGCGGTCTGCCGGTCGTCTGGGGCAGCGTCAACCGCTGGGACGGACAGTTCAGCGTCTTCTGGGACGACGCCCCGGACGGCCGGGCGGTCGACTACCGCGACCTGCACCCTGCCCCGCCCGCCTCGGGCTGGGACGAGTCCTGCGCCGACGTCGGCGTCCTGGGGCCGCTGTGCGGGACGGTGGGCGCGGGCATGGCCGGCGAGGTCGTGAAGCTGCTGACCGGTCTCGGCGATCCGCTGCTCGGCCGGGTCGTGACCGTCGACGCCCTGGGCGGCACCTGGCGGGAGAGCCGGTTGGCCCGCGCCCCGCACCGGGCCGAGGCCCGGGCGACGGTGAACGACGCGCGCCGCGCCTCCTCGTCCTCGGTGCCCGAGGCGCAGGCGACCACCGCCGACGCGCCCGCGGCCCGTGGTCGCCGCGTCGGCCCCGACGTCGACGCGGCCGAGCTCACGACCCTGCTCGAGGCGCGAGCGACGGGCGACGCCGACTTCACCCTGCTCGACGTGCGCGAGGTCGACGAGCACGACTTCGCCCACATCGCCGGTGACGCGCAGGCTCCCGGGTACGGCACGCGCACCCGCCAGCGACCCGAGCTCGACCCGGCGCAGCGGGTGGTCGTCTACTGCGCCCGAGGGCCGCGGGCCCGCGCCGCGGCCGACCTGCTGGCGGGCGAGGGCTTCGACGTGTCGGTGCTGCACGGTGGCATGCTCGGGTGGCAGCTCGCGCAGGGGGCGCCCACGCGACCGTAGGCGGGCGTTCAGCCGCCGGCGAACGGCGGCATGACGTCGATCACCGCGCCGTCGGGGACGAGCTGCTCGCGGTCCCTCGTGGTCAGGCCGTCGACGAGGAACGAGCAGCGCAGCAGCACATCGCGGAAGTCCGCGGCCGACACGCCCTCGACCGGGCGGACCTCGGTGAGCAGGCGCCCGATGGTCGGGCGTTCGCCCGCGGGCACCTCGACGCGCTGGTCGTCGCGGCCCACGGCGGTGCGGGCGGCGGCGAAGAACCGCAGCGTCGCCGAGAAGGGGGCCGAGACGGGGGCCGGGGTGGCTCCGTCGACGGTGGGGGCGGGGTTCGTGGTCGTCATCTCAGCCTCCGATGGCGCTCATGGTGCGTTCCGGCTGCACGAAGTCCGGGTCGCCGATGCCGTGGCCCGAGGGCTTGGCCCACATGGCACCGCGCCAGGCGTCGGCCAGTTCGAGGTCGCTCGCCCCGCTCCGCAGCAGGTCGCGCAGGCCGGTCTCTCCGCCGCTGAAGAGGCAGCTGCGGATGCCGCCCTCGGCGGTCATGCGGGTGCGCCGGCAGTCGGCGCAGAACGGTTCGCTGACCGAGGCGATGATGCCGACCCGCCCGGCCAGTCCGGCGTCGTCACCGCGGCCGACGGCGTCGAACAGCTCGGCGGGTGCTCCGTCGCGCTCGACGTCGGCGGGGCTGAGGTCGAAGCGCGTGGCGATCAGCGAGTGGATGTCGCGTGAGGTGACGAAGGAGGCGCGGTCCCAGCTGCGGTCGGCGTCCAACGGCATCTGCTCGATGAACCGCAGCTCGTGGCCGCCGCGCAGGGCCCAGGCGAGCAGGTCGGGCGCCTCGTGGTCGTTGATGCCGGGCAGCAGGACGGCGTTGATCTTGACCGGGGTGAGGCCGGCCGCCGCCGCGGCGTCGACGCCGGCGAGCACCTTGTCGAGGAACGGACGACGCGAGACCTTCATGAACGTCTCGGCGTGCAGCGAGTCGAGCGACACGTTGACCCGGTCGAGCCCGGCGTCGGCCAGGGCCTGGGCGCGGTGCGCCAGGCCGATGGCGTTCGTCGTCAGCGACACCTCGGGCCGCGGGTCGATCGCGGCGACCCGTCGCACGATGTCGATCAGGTCGGCACGCAGCAGCGGCTCGCCCCCGGTGAACCGCACCTGCCGGACGCCGAGGTCGCGCACGCCGATGCCGACCAGGCGCACGATCTCGTCGGCGTCGAGCGCCTGTTCACGGGGGAGGGCCGGCAGGCCCTCCGCCGGCATGCAGTAGGTGCAGCGCAGGTTGCACTTGTCGGTCAGCGAGACCCGCAGGTCGGTCGCGGTCCGACCGAAGCGGTCGAGCAGTCCCGGAGCGGCGTCGCTCGACGGCCGCGCGGGCAGCAGGTCGTCGGCGGGGGCCCGGCCGGGCATGGTGGGCAGTCCGAGCGAGACGGTCATCCGTCGAGGTTAAGCCCGCGGGGCCGAACGTGGGGTGTCCATGGGAGGCGACCCGCGCCTCCTTTCGCTCCGCCGTGCACGACACCCCGCCCCGCAGGCTCGTCCGGGGCCACTCCCTGCGGCTGCGCGACCGCGCATTTGGAACTAGGCTCGCGTCCATGACGCAGATGCGGATCAAGGACGCGGCGGCGTTCCTCGGCGTGAGTGACGACACCGTGCGACGCTGGATCGACCTCGGCCTGCTCGAGAGCGAGAAGGACGACGCCGGGCGCGGCGTGGTCGACGGGCTCGCGCTCGCGAGGCTCGCCCGGAAGAACGCCGTGCTGCCCGCCGACCCGTCCGAGGTGGGGCGGTCGGCACGCAACCGCCTGGTGGGCGTCGTGACCGAGATCACCGCCGACCGGGTCATGGCCCAGGTCGAGCTGCAGTGCGGCCCGCACCGCATCGTCTCGCTGATGAGCAGCGAAGCCGTCCGCGAGCTGGGCCTCGAACCCGGTTCGGTGGCCATCGCCGTCGTGAAGGCCACGACGGTCATCATCGAGACGCCCGGCGGGAAGGCCTGACCATGAGACGGACCCCCCGCGCCGTCACGGCGCTCGTCGGAGCCCTCGCGGTGGCGACGGCCCTCGCCCTGACGGGGTGCTCGGGCGCGACCGTCGACACGGCGACCAGCGCGACACCGACGGCCTCCGACCCGACCCTCGAGGGGTCGATCACCGTCTACGCCGCCGCCTCGTTGACGACGACGTTCACCGAGCTCGCCGACGAGTTCGAGAAGGCGAACCCGGGCACGACCGTCGACCTGACCTTCGCGGGCTCGTCCGACCTGGTGACGCAGATCACCCAGGGAGCCCCGGCCGACGTCTTCGCCTCGGCCGACGAGAAGAACATGGCGAAGCTGACCGACGCCGGACTCGTCGACCCGTCGGCCTCGGAGGACTTCGCGACGAACGTCCTCACCATCGCCGTGCCGCCGTCGAACCCCGCCGACGTCACGGGCTTCGCCGACCTCGGTAAGTCCGACGTGACGACCGTGGTCTGCGCGGCCCAGGTGCCCTGCGGTGCGGCGACGGTCGCGGTCGAGCGGGCCACCGGCGTCACGATCTCGCCGGTCAGCGAGGAGTCCTCGGTCACCGACGTGCTGGGCAAGGTCACCTCGGGGGAGGCCGACGCCGGGCTGGTCTACGTCACGGACGTCGAGGCCGCCGGCGACAGCGTGACAGGCATCGAGTTCCCCGAGGCCGACCAGGCCGTCAACACCTATCCCATCGCCCCTGTGACCGACACGGCGAACCCGGCGGTGGCCGAGGCGTTCGTCGCCTTCGTCACCGGCGAGGTCGGGCAGGGCGTGCTGCGGGACGCCGGCTTCGGCACGCCGTGACGCCCGCCCCGCACCGCGCCTACGCCGGCGTCCCGGTGTGGATCGCGGTCGTCGCGGCCCTGGGGGCGGCCTTCGTCCTGCTGCCCCTCGTCGCCATGGTGTCCCGGGTCGACTGGGCCGAGTTCGTGCCGCTGGTCACGTCGGAGTCGTCGGTGGCCGCGTTCTGGCTCAGCCTGCGCACGTCGGTCACGGCGACCCTCCTCTGCGTCGTGCTCGGCGTCCCGATGGCGGTCGTGCTGGCCCGCACCGGGTTCCGGGGCCAGAGGGTGCTGCGGTCGCTCGTGCTGCTGCCGTTGGTGCTCCCGCCCGTCGTCGGAGGCATCGCGTTGCTCTACACCTTCGGGCGCCGCGGCCTGCTCGGTCAGGCGTTCGACGCGCTCGGCGTGACGATCGCGTTCTCGACCACGGCGGTCGTGCTGGCCCAGACCTTCGTCGCCCTGCCCTTCCTGGTGCTGAGCCTCGAGGGCGCCCTCCGCACGGTGGGCACGCGCTACGAGGCCGTCGCGGCGACCCTGGGCGCCCGGCCCACGACCGTGCTGCGGCGGGTCACGCTGCCGCTCGTGTTGCCCGCCCTCGTCTCGGGCGCCGTGTTGTCGTTCGCGCGGGCCCTCGGCGAGTTCGGGGCGACGCTGACCTTCGCGGGATCGTTGCAGGGCGTCACGCGCACACTTCCGCTCGAGATCTACCTGCAACGCGAGACCGACCCCGACGCCGCCGTGGCGCTGTCGCTCGTGCTCGTCCTCGTGGCGGTCGTCGTCGTCGCCCTGGCCCATCGGGCGGGCGGGCCGTCCGGCGTCGCCACCCGGAGGCGCGGGTCGTGACGCTCGAGTTCGCGGCGGTCGTCGAGGACCGCGGCTTCGACGTCGAGCTGGAGGTGGCCGACGGAGAGACGGTGGCCGTCCTCGGCCCGAACGGGGCCGGCAAGTCGACGCTGCTGTCCCTGGTCGCCGGCCTCCTGCGACCCGACCACGGCACGGCCCGCCTGGGCGACCGCGTGCTGTTCGACGTCGACGGCCGCGGGCGCGGACCCTCGCTGCGCCCGCACGAGCGCGGCGTCTCGATGCTCGCCCAGGACGCCCTGCTCTTCCCGCACCTCAGTGCGCTCGACAACGTCGCCTTCGGCCCGCGCAGCACCGGGGTGCCTCGACGCGAGGCCGGCCGCCGAGCCCGCGACTGGCTCGACCGGGTCGACGCCACGGGGCTCGCCGAGCGGCGTCCGGCGCAGCTCTCGGGTGGACAGGCGCAGCGGATCGCCGTCGCCCGTGCCCTGGCCGCCGACCCCTGCCTGTTGCTGCTCGACGAGCCGATGGCGGCTCTCGACGTGTCGGTCGCGCCCGCCCTGCGACGGACCCTGCGCGACGTCCTCGCCGACCGCACGGCGGTGATCGTCACGCACGACGTCCTCGACGCCTACACGCTGGCCGACCGGGTCGTCGTGCTCGACGGCGGCCGGGTCGTCGACGCCGGCCCCACGCGCGCCGTCCTCGACCGTCCGACCACGCCGTTCGCCGCGGGGCTCGCGGGGCTCGACCTGCTGACCGGCACGGCCCGCGGGGGAGGCGTCCGGTTGGAGGACGGCACCCTGCTGACCGCCCGGTCCGCCGACGGGCTCCCGGCGGGCGCCGCGGCCGCGGTGGCCGTGCGGCCGAGCGCCGTGCGCGTGTCGACCGGGACCCCCTCGGGTCCGACGCCGTCCGAGAACGTCCTCGACGTCGTCGTCACGGACCTCGAGCCCCGCGGGGACGTCGTCCGGGTCCGGGCCGGCGACGTGTCGGCCGACGTCCCGCCCGGCGTGGTCGCCGGCCTCGACCTCGTGCCGGGCAGCGTCGTCCGGTTCTCGTTCGACGCCGGGGACGCCGTCGCCTACCTGGTCTGAGCGGGCCCGGGGCTCGACGAGGGGGCGGACCGTCGGCGGCCGACGACCCGACGCAGCCGGCCGACGTCGCGCCCGACGGCGTCGAGCAACCGGTCCGTGAACCCGGGGCCTGCCCGCCAGAGCGTCACGAGCAGGATGACGAGCACGGCCGAGGCGAGCGACGCCCGCTGCAGTGCCATGCCCGGCTCGAGCTGGCGCACGAGCAGGGCGAGCGGGATCGCCAGCCACTCGACCCGCCCGGTCAGCGCGACGAACGGCACCAGCAGCAGGGCGTACCAGGGGTAGCGGGGGCTCACCGCCACGAGCGTCACGCCGATCATCACGAGCTGGCCGAGCCACGGGTCGTGAGCCGGGGTCTTCACCCACACGAGCACCGCCGTGACACCGACGATCAGCACGGCGACCGGTGTCGTCCACGCGTCCGGCATGAAGGCCGACAGGAACACGAAGCGCGAGCCGTCCTCGTAGCCCTCTTCGGTCAGGTAGCCCGGCAGGTACCCGAGCACGCCCCACCCGGTCATCGCGACGTAGGGCACGTAGAGCACGGCGAAGGTGACGACGGAGGCGCCGATCACCTTCCAGGGCTGCCCGCGCAGCAGGGCGGGTGCCGCGATCACCGGGATCAACTTGGTCGCGATCGCGGCCCCGAGCGCGATGCCGCCGCGGAAGCGCCGACCGGTGGCGACGAGCAACGACGCGGCGACCACGAGCACGGCACCCAGGAGGTCGACGTGCGAGTTCGTGACGCCCTCGCCGACCACGAGCGGGCACCAGCCCCACAGCGCGGCCCAGCGGGGGTCGAGACCCCGCCGGCGCAGGGTCGCCAGCAGGGCGACGGTCGTGCCCAGCACGAGCACGAAGCCCATCGCCTGCAGCGGGAAGAACCCGGCGTCGGGGCCGACCACGGCGGACACCGCCCAGAAGTACAGTTCGGCCATCGGCGGGTAGATGGTCGGCACGTCGGGCCGGTTGATCAGCGTGCAGACGACGTCGCCCGTCTGGCTGTCGTAGGCACGGTGGACCTGGCGGTCGGGTTCGCCGCAGCGCTCGCCGATCGTGCCGTCGTCGCGGGTGAACGGCGTCGACTCGGGGAAGATCCAGGCCGGCCGCAGGTCGCGCAACTCGCCCGCGTCGGGCGTGTACTCGTACGGCGAGACGCCGGCGGTCTGCACGATGCCGTCCCAGGCGTAGCGCGCCGGGTCGGTGCTCGTGTTGGGGACACCGGTGAGGCCCGCCCCGCCGACCAGGGCCGTGCCCGCGACGACGAGAGCGGTGACGTGGCGCACGGGCACCCGGCGCAGCAGCAGAAACGCCAGGGCGAACAACGCCCAGCACACGGCGGTCCAGACGACGAAGTCGGTCCGCAGGTCTTTCATCAGGAATCCGACGTTCACGACGCCCCAGGCGATCGCCCCGGCCAATCCGAGGACGGCCACGGCCGCGAACACAGTACGCACGCCCCCAGTCTGGCCGAATCGGCCCTGGGAGTCGTGCACATCGGAGATGATGAGCCACATGAGACGACCGACACCATGAGGCGCCTGCTGTACGAGGCGCGCCGCGCCGCCTCGTCGCCGAACCGCAACGCCCGGTCGGCGACCGTCTTCGGTCGCCTCCTCGGCGCCGCGTTCGTCATCTGCCTGCTGACCGGGCTCTACAGCCACTTCCTGCAGGAGCCCCTCGACGGGATGCGGTTCCCGACGAGTCCCGTCTGGCTCTACCAGGTGAGCCAGGGCGTCCACATCACCGCGGGCATCGCCTGCATCCCCCTGCTGCTGGTCAAGCTGCACTCGGTGTTCCCGCAGCTCTTCCAGCACCCGCCGATCAAGCACCCGGTCGACGTGCTCGAGCGCGCCTCCATCGCCCTGTTCGTGGCGACGTCGATCCTCCAGCTCGTCACCGGCCTGCTGAACACGTACCAGTACTACCCGTGGCCGTTCCCGTTCAAGCAGGTGCACTTCGCCCTGTCGTTCGTCATCATCGGCTCGCTCGCGATCCACATCGCCGTCAAGCTGCCGCTCATCACCCGCTACTGGCGGGCGCGGGACAGCTACGACGCCGAGGGGCGCTTCGTCGAGCCGTCGTCCGAGCTCGACGAGGCCCGCGCCGCGTTCGTGGCCGAGAGCGAGGCGACCGCCAGGCTCGCCCGGTTCCGTGCCGTGCGCGACGCCGACGGGACGCGACGCGACCGTGATCCGCACGCCGCGCCTCCTGCGCCCGCCCGCGGCCTCACCGGACGCGTCCTCCGCTGGATCGACTCCGCACACGAGTTCGACCGCGAACCGGGCCGCGCCCGGGTGTCCCGCCGCGGCTTCTTCACCGCCGCCGGCGTCGCCACCGGGGGAGTCGTCGCGCTCACGGCCGGGCAGTCCTTCGCCCCGCTGTCACCGCTCAACGCCTTCGGCCCGCGGCAGCGCGGGCTCGGCCCGAACGACCTGCCGATCAACCGCACGGCCGCCGCCGCCCGGGTGCTCGAGACGGCCATGGACCCCGACTGGCGGCTCGACGTCCTGGTGGGCGGCGTCGCGACCTCGTTCACGCTCGACGCGCTGCGCGGGTTCGACGGGGCCGACGAACGCCTGCCGATCGCCTGCGTCGAGGGCTGGAGCCAGACCGGCTCCTGGCGCGGCGTCCGCCTCGTCGACCTGCTGGCGGCTGCCGGCGCCCCGACCGACCAGCGCCTCCGGCTCACCAGCCTCGAAGAGAAGGGTGGCTACCGCGTGACCGAGATGGGCCCCGAGTACGCCTCCGACCCGCGCACCCTCGTCGCCCTCGAGCTGAACGGCGAGCCGCTCAGCATCGACCACGGCTACCCGGCGCGCATGATCGCCCCGGGCCGACCCGGCGTGCTGCAGACCAAGTGGCTCAGCTCCATCGAGGTGCTCTCGTGAGCGCCCGGGTGCCCTCGGCCGCGTCGAGCGCAGGAGGCGCGGGCACGTCGCGCACCGTCCGCGTCGTGCGCGGGGTGCTGATCGCCCTCGGCGTGGCCCTCGTCGGCTTCGGCGGCTGGGTGCTCACCGACACCGTCTCCCCGAACCGGTACGGCGGACTGCTGCTCTGGCTGGCCGGTTCGGTCGTCGTGCACGACGCCGTGCTCGCCCCCGTGGTCGCCGCGGTCTCGCTGCTCGTGCGGCGGACCGGACGCCGCATCCGGCCCGCGGTCCTCTGGATCGTGCAGGGCGCGGTCGTCGTCGGGGCGATCTTCTCGCTCGTCGTCGTGCCCGAGATCGTGGCGAAGGCGAAGGGGCCGAAGAACGACACCGTGCTGCCGTTCGACTACGGCCTGCGCCTGGCCGTGCTGTGGCTCGTCATCGCGGCGCTGACGGCCGCTGTGGTCGCGCTCTACCTGGCGCGCAGGCGGCAGAAGGTGCGTCCGTCGACCGACCAGGTCTGAGCGACCCGCAGGCCCGCGCGTCGAGCGTGGCGGTGCAGCGCCTCGCGGCCGACCTCCGCCCAGGGGAAGGTCGCGCTGGCGTGACCCTGGTCGTCGACCACGTGGGCCTCGTAGCTGTCGTCGAGCGACGCCTCGGGGGCGGTCTCGACGACGACCGAACCGGTCGCGGTGAGGATCTCGGCGCAGCGGGTCAGCAGCGCCGTCGGGTCGCCGCCGATGCCGACGTTGCCGTCCAGCAGCAGCGCGAGGTTCCACTGGCCCTCGCGGGGCAGCGGGTCGAAGACCGACCCGCCGGCCACGGGCAGTCCGGCCTCGCGGGCCATCGCGACGGCCGTGGGCGAGACGTCCAGACCCAGGACGGTCAGGCCGCGGTCCACGGCGGCGCGGACCATGCGGGCCGGCCCGCAGCCGATGTCGAGCACGGGGCCGGTCTCGCCGTCGAGGGTGGTGAGGTCGGCCGCGTCGGCGTCGGCGCTCCAGCGCGCGACGTCGAACGCCTCGTCGTCGCCGGCCTCGGGGGGCGACGCGGGGCGTCCGGCACCGCCGGCCGCCCGGACGAGTTGCAGGAGCCCCTCGTGACGCAGGGCGCGCGCGTACGGCTCCGCGCCTCCTGAACCGAAGGTGGCGGGCTGTTCGGGGGCGATGGTCATGAGGTGACCCCTTCGGTGGCGGGATCGGTCGTGCGGGCGACGCCGTTCGTGGTGGTGGTCGTGGGGGGCGCCTCGGCGTGCCGCAGGGCGGCGGCGAAGCGGCTGTCGGGTGCGGCGGCCGCGACGAGGCGGGCGTCGTCGATCGTGTCGACGTCGACGAGCTCGGGCAGCATGCGCACGGTCAGGCCGGCGTCGGAGAGTCGGCGGAGCTGGTGGGCACCCGTGTCGTCACGCGACATGGGGACGCCGCGCAGCAGGTCGCCGGTCGGCCGGGAGAGGCCCAGGGCCCAGAACCCGCCGTCGTTCGCCGGGCCGAACCAGGCGTCGACGTCGTCGGTCCACGCGTCGAAGACGGGGGCGAGGGCCTCGACCGTGACCTGGGGGGTGTCCATGCCGATCAGCACGGTCTTCCCGTCGACCTCGTCGAAGAGGGCGCCGAGGCGTGCGTCGAGGTCGCCACCGATCTGAGGGATCACATCGAAGTCTTCGGAGCCGACGGGCCTGCGGTTGCCGTCGAACAACAACACGCGACGCGTGGCGGGCAGCCGACGGACGACGTCGAGGGTGTCCTGGATCGCGGCGGCCGCGACGTCGGCGGCCTGCTCGAGGCTGAGCGGGGGGTGCAGGCGCGTCTTGACCTTGCCCGGGATCGTCTCCTTCGCGATCACCACGAGGGTCGTCATCGGCCGACCTCCCTCAGGAGTCGGGACATGTCCTTGATCGCGACGGACGTGCCGCGGATGGTGCCGGTCACCTTGCTGCGGCCGACCCGGGGCGAGTAGGGCGCGTCCTGCTCGACGATCCGCCAGCCGGCCTCGCTCGCGCGCAGCACCATCTCGAGCGGGTAGCCGCTGCGGCGGTCCTTCAGGTCGAGGTCGAGCAGTGCCCGGCGCCGCGCGACGCGCATGGGGCCGAGGTCGTGCAGGGCCACGCCGCTGGCCCGCCGCATGAGGTGCGAGAGGGCGAGGTTGGCCATGCGCGCGTGCACCGGCCAGGCGCCCCGGGTCGTCGGGCGCCGGCGGCCGAGGACGAGATCGGCGTCACCGGCCATCACGGGGGCGGCGAGGGCGACGAGGTCGGCGGGGTCCATCGACGCATCGGCGTCGCAGAACGCGACGTAGTCGGCCGTGGCGGCCTCGAGACCGGCGTGGGCGGCGCTGCCGAAGCCGCGCCGCGCCTCCTGCACCACGGTCGCGCCGTGCTCGGCGGCGACGCGGGCGGAGTCGTCGGTCGAGCCGTTGTCGACGACGATGGCGTGCCAACCCTCGGGCAGGCGGCCGAGCACCCAGGGCAACGCGCCTTCTTCGTCGAGACAGGGAAGCACGACGTCGACTCGGGGGCTGCTCATCCTCTCGACTGTACGGATGCGATCCCATGAAGGTGATGGGAGCGGGCGGTCCGCACCCGAATGGGGGGCGGCCCCGCCCGCCTAGCGGACGACCGCGGCGCGCAGCGGGGCCGTGGCGAACTCGTGCATGCCCTGCTCGAAGGTCACGCTCGGTCGCCAGCCCAGCTCGCCCTGCAGCCGCGCCGACGACGCCGTCACGTGCCGCACGTCGCCCGCGCGGTACTCGCCGGTGACGACGGGCGTCGGTCCGCCGGCCTCGCGCGCCAGGGCCTCCGCCATCTCGCCGATCGTGTGCACCGTCCCGCTGCCGACGTTGAACGCGCGGAACGTGTCGGCCGACTGATCCGCGGTCCACTCGAGGGCCGCGAGGTTGGCGGACGCGATGTCGCGGACGTGGACGAAGTCGCGACGCTGGGCGCCGTCCTCGAACACGCGCGGAGCCTCGCCGCGTTCGAGGGCGGAGCGGAAGAGCGAGGCCACGCCGGCGTAGGGCGTGTTCTGCGGCATGCCCGGGCCGTAGACGTTGTGGTAGCGCAGGGCGGCGGCCCGACCGCCGGTGCTGCGCGCCCACGAGGTCGACAGGTGCTCCTGCGTCAGCTTCGTGATGGCGTAGACGTTGCGGGGGTCGAGCGGGGCCTCCTCGCCGATCAGCTGCGGCTCGAGCAGTTCACCCGCCTCGTCACGCGGGTCGAAGACGCCCGCGTCGAGGTCGGCGATGCGGCGGGGTGCCGGGCGTTCGGTCGCACCGGTCGAGGTGCGGTAGCTGCCCTCGCCGTAGACGACCATCGACGAGGCGACGACGAGGCGGTCGACGCCGGCGCGGTCCATCGCCGCGAGCACGACGGCCGTGCCGAGCTCGTTCGACGAGACGTAGTCGGGCGCGTCCTGGAAGTCCACGCCGAGCCCGACCTTGGCCGCCTGGTGACAGACCGCGTCGACGCCCGCGAGTGCCCGGTCGACGGTCTCGGCGTCCCGCACGTCGCCGTGCACGAAGTCGACGCGCGGGTCGACGGTCGGCTCGCCGCCGTGCACGTCGGGCCGCAGGGAGTCGAGCACGCGCACGCGCCAGCCGCGGTCGAGCGCGAGGTCGACGATCGCCGACCCGATGAAGCCGGCCCCACCGGTGACGAGCAGCAGGCCCGGGCCGTCGGTGGACGAGGAGGCGCCGGTCGCGCTCACCGCGCGGTCTTCCGATCCGAGACGGGCCGGGCGAGCACCTCGGCCACCGCCCCGGGCGGCATGAGCTCGCGGGGCGAGTAGTCGCCGGGCATCGCGGCGACGATCGACTCGATGGCCGCGACGATGCGCGGTTGGGCGGCCGCGAGCCGTTCGAAGACGAGCGAGGCGCTCACGGCGTCGGCGTCGGGTGCGTCGCCCTCGGCCGGGGCCAGGCCGGCGTCGCTGTCGGTCACGTACGAGAGGTTGACGGCTCCCATGCCGAGTTCGAGGGTGAGCGGGATCTCGGGGTACATCGTCATGTTGACCGTGTGCGCGCCCGCGGCCCGGAACCACAGCGACTCGGCCCGGGTCGAGAACCGCGGCCCCTGGATCACCACGCAGGTGCCGGTCGGGGAGAACGGCTCACCCTGCGCCTCGAGGGCCGCGATCGCGGCGGCCCGGAGCACGGGGTCGAACGGGTCGGCGGCGATCAGGTGCTGCACCTGCCCCTCGACGTCGAAGAACGTGTCGCGTCGTCCCCAGGTGCGGTCGATGAACTGGTCGGTCACGACCATGGTGCCGGGGGCGACGTCGGGGCTGACCCCGCCGACCGCCGACGACGACACGATGGCCTTCGCGCCGAGCGACGCCAGTGCCCACACGTTCGCCCGGTAGTCGATCAGGTGCGGCGCCACCGCGTGGCCCGCGCCGTGCCGGGTGAGGAAGGCCACGCGCTTGCCGCCCAACTCGCCGATCGTCACCTCGCTCGAGGTCGGGCCGTAGGGCGTCTCGACGACGTGCCGGGTCGCCTCGCCCTCGGCGAAGAGCGAGTACAGCCCCGATCCGCCGATGACGGCGACGTCGACGGGCGGCGGCCCCGAGGAGGCGCGGGTGGGCTGGGGGACGTCGGGCTCGGTCGCGGGGTCGGTCACCCCCGATACGCTACTGACGATCGCCCGAGAGGAACCGCGTGCGCACCATCGAGACCCACCTCGCCGAGGTCACGGCCGTCGTCGAGGCGGCCGTGCGGGCCCGTCCGGTCGACGCGTTGGTGGTGAGCCCCGAGGCGCTCGCCTCGCGCTCCGACCGGTACCGCGACCGCGTCCTCGCCGCCGACGTCGTCGCCCCGATCGACCTGCCGCCGTTCGCCAACTCGCAGATGGACGGCTACGCCGTCTCGACCGCCGGGCTCGACCCGGACGCGCCCACCAGCCTCCGGGTCGCGGCGCGCATCCCCGCCGGGCGGGCCGCCCCCGACCTGGTCTCCGGCGCCGCGGCCCCGATCATGACCGGCGCGGCCGTCCCCGCCGGTGCCGACGCGATCGTGCCCATCGAGAAGGTCTCGCCGGACGCCTTCCCTCCCGTGGGCGTCGAGGCCGTCGTCGAGGTGCCGCCGGGCGTCGCCGCCGGGGCCTTCGTCCGCGCCGCGGGCAGCGACGTCGCCGCGAGTTCCGTGCTCTTCGCGGCCGGGACGCGACTGACGCCCGCGCGGTGGGGCGTGCTCGCCGCCTCCGGGATCGACGCGGTCGAGGTACGGAGCCGCCCGCGCCTCCTGCTGGTGTCGACCGGCGAAGAGCTCGCCGCACCCGGTGCCCCGCTCGGGCCCGGCCAGATCCACGACGCGAACGGCGTCGCCCTGGCCGCGGCGCTCGCCGAGGTCGGCGTCGTCGTCACCTCCGCCCGGGTGACCGACGACGCGGCCGCCCTGCTCGCCGTCGTCGCCCGCCACGCCGACGAGGTCGACCTCGTGCTCACGAGCGGCGGGGTCAGCGCGGGTGCCTACGAGGTCGTCCGCGACGCCTTCGAGGGTGCCGGCGTCACGTTCGGTCCGGTCGCCATGCAACCGGGCGGGCCGCAGGGCTGGGGGACGATCCGCGTGCACGACCGAGAGCTGCCCGTCGTCTGCTTCCCGGGCAACCCCGTCAGCTCGCTCGTGTCGTTCGAGGCCTTCCTTCGCCCCGCCCTGCAGGGCGTCACCGGCGTCGGCCTGCCCCGACGGCGCTGGACCGTGCCGATGGCGCACCCCGTGGACTCGCCGGTCGGCAAGCACCAGCTGCGTCGCGGCCGGGTCGACGTCGACGGGCGTGCCCACCTCGTCGGCGGGCCGAGCTCGCACCTGCTCGCCGCCCACGCCGAGGCCACCGTGCTCGTCTCGATCCCCGTCGGGGTCGACCGCGTCGACGCGGACGACCGGGTCGAGGTCTGGGCGCTCGACGACCCCGCCCCCCACGAGAAGGCCGACCGATGACCCCGACCCCGCCCGACGTGCCGCCGACCGACGTGCCGACCGACTCCCCGACCGACGCCCCGCTCTCGCACGTGCGCGAGGACGGCACCGCGCACATGGTCGACGTGACCGGCAAGTCCGAGACGAAGCGGATCGCCACCGCCCAGGCCGTGCTGACCACCCGGCCCGACGTCGTCGCGCGACTGGTCGACGGATCGCTGCCCAAGGGCGAGGCCCTCGGCACCGCCCGCATCGCCGGCATCCTGGCGGCCAAGCAGACGCCGACGCTCATCCCGCTGTGCCACCCGCTGCCGCTCGGCGCGATCACCGTCGACTTCGAGACCACGGAGGCGCAGGTCACCGTGATCGCCCGCGTCTCGACCCGGGGCGTCACCGGGGTCGAGATGGAGGCCCTGACCGCCGCGTCCGTCGCGGCCCTGACCCTCTTCGACATGATCAAGGCGGTCGACGCGCTCGCCGTGATCGGCGAGATCAAGGTGCTCGACAAGCAGGGCGGCAAGTCGGGGGACTGGTCGCGATGAGCGGCGTCCCGGACGAGACGGCCGACGCGACCCCAGCCGACGCGACCCCAGCCGACGTGACCGCGCCCGGCGTGACCCCAGCCGACGTGGCCCCGCCCGACGAGACCGCCCGGCGCCGGGCCGTCGTCGTCGTGGCCTCCACCCGGGCCGCCGCCGGCACCGCCGACGACACGACCGGGCCGGTCATCCGCGACTGGTTCGTCGCGCGGGGGTGGCTGGTCGAGGGGCCCGTCGTCGTGGCCGACGGCGAACCGGTCGGCGCGGTGCTCGAGGCCGCCCTCGAGTGGGGCGTCGACGCCGTCGTCACCACCGGCGGCACCGGGGTGTCGCCGACCGACGCGACGCCCGAGATGACCCTGCCGCTGCTCGACCGCGAACTGCCCGGCATCGCCGAAGAACTCCGGCGCAGGGGTGCGGCCTCGACGCCCCTGGCCGTCCTCTCCCGGGGGCTCGCGGGCGTGGCCGGCGGCACCTTCGTCGTCAACCTGCCCGGCTCGCGCGGCGGGGTGCGCGACGGGCTCGCGGTCCTCGAGGACGTCCTCGACCACGTGGTCGACCAGTTGCACGGGGTCGACCACGCCCAGAACCGCCATCCCAGTCCCGAGGGGGCCGCATGACCGCCGACGATCCGACCCTCTTGCCCGGCGGTGCGTCCCCCGGGGCACCCGCCGCGCCTCCCGCCTCCGAGCGCGTGCTGCTCGCCCGCGTCGTCGACGTGACCGTGTCGGTGGCCGAGTGCTCCGCGCTCGTGACGAGCCGCGCCTCCGGGGCGGTCGTGACGTTCGAGGGCGTCGTCCGCGACCACGACGAGGGGCGGGGGGTCGAGGCGCTGCACTACGAGGCGCATCCGACGGCGACCGAGGTGATCCACGAGGTCGCGGTCGCCGTGGCCGAGGCGCACCCCGAGGTCGCGATCGCGGTCGAGCACCGCTACGGCGACCTCGTCGTGGGCGACGTCGCGCTGGCCTGCGCGGTGGCGTCGGCCCACCGCGCCGAGGCGTTCGCGGCCTGCGCCGCGCTCGTCGACGAGGTCAAGGCCCGCACCCCGATCTGGAAGCGCCAGGAGTTCACCGACGGCTCGGACGAGTGGGTGGCGTCGCTGGGCTGACCCCGGTCGCGCACCGTCGAGTCGGCCGCCCGGCCCGGGCCGTCTACGCTTCTGTGGTGGCTCATCTACTCGGCGCAGAAAACCTCCGTCTCGAATTCCCGACCAAGGTCGTCCTCGACGGGGTGACCCTCGGCATCGACGAGGGCTCCCGCATCGGTGTCGTCGGCCGCAACGGTGACGGCAAGTCGACGCTCATGTCGGTGCTCGCGGGTCGGCTCGAACCCGACGACGGTCGTGTCACGACCCGTCGCGGCCTGACCATCGGCATGCTCGACCAGCGCGACGTCCTGCCCGAGGGCGCCACGGTCGGCAGCCTGATCGTCGGCGACCGCGACGAGCACGAATGGGCCGGCGACGCGCGCATCCGCGACGTCATCTCGGGCCTCGCCACCGACATCCCGTGGGAGGCGCGGGTCGAGGACCTCTCCGGAGGTCAGCGTCGACGCGTGGCCCTCGCGACCCTGCTCGTCGGCGACTGGGACGTCCTGTTCCTCGACGAGCCCACCAACCACCTCGACGTCGAGGGCGTCGCCTGGCTGGCGCAGCACCTCTCGCGTCGCTGGTCGACGAATTCGGGCGCCCTCGTGGTCGTGACCCACGACCGGTGGTTCCTCGACGAGGTCTCGACCGACACCTGGGAGGTCCACGACGGCATCGTCGAACCCTTCGAGGGCGGCTACGCGGCCTACGTGCTCCAGCGCGTCGAGCGGGACCGCATGGCGTCCGCCTCCGAGGCCAAGCGCCAGAACCTCATGCGCAAAGAGCTCGCCTGGCTCCGTCGCGGGGCCCCGGCGCGCTCGACCAAGCCCAAGTTCCGCATCGACGCGGCCAACGAACTGATCGCCGACGAGCCGCCCGTGCGTGACGCCGTCCAGCTGTCGCAGATGGCGACCGCTCGCCTCGGCAAGGACGTCGTCGACCTCGTCGAGGTCGGCGTCTCGTTCGGCGACAAGCGCGTGCTGCAGGACGTCGAGTGGCGCATCGCGCCGGGGGAGCGCACCGGCGTGCTCGGCGTGAACGGCGCCGGCAAGTCGACGCTGCTGAAGGTCGTCACCGGGGCCATCGCCCCCACCGAGGGGCGCGTCAAACAGGGCAAGACGGTCAAGTTCGCGATCCTCGACCAGCAGCTCGCCGACCTCCACGAGGTCGCGCACGAGCGGGTGAACGACGTCATCGGCCGGCAGCGCACCTCGTACGTCACCGGGGGCAAAGAGATGACGCCCGGGCAGCTGCTCGAGCGCCTCGGCTTCACCAGCGCTCAGCTGCAGACCCCCATCAAAGACCTGTCCGGTGGCCAGAAGCGCCGCCTGCAGTTCCTGTTGATCCTGCTGAACGAGCCGAACGTGCTCATCCTCGACGAGCCCACCAACGACCTCGACACCGACATGCTCGCCGCGATGGAGGACCTGCTCGACGGTTGGCCCGGCACCCTGCTCGTCGTCTCGCACGACCGGTACCTGCTCGAGCGCGTCACCGACCAGCAGTACGCCGTGCTCGAGGGCCGCTTCCGGCACCTGCCCGGGGGCGTCGACCAGTACCTGCAGCTGCGTCGCGAGGCGACCCAGAACCAAGGAGGCGCGACCGACCGCCCGACGGCCGTCCAGGGGGCCTCGGCATCCGTCGCGGCCTCGGCCGCCGCCTCGGGCCTGTCGGGAGCCGAGAAGCGCAACGCCGAGAAAGAGCTCGGATCGATCGACCGCAAGCTCGCGAAGGCCTCGGGCGAGCGAGAGACCCTGCTGGCCCAGTTCGCCTCCTTCGACCAGTCCGACTTCGACGGCCTGGCCGCGTTGCAGGCGAAGCTGACGGCGCTCGACCACAAGACGGGCGAGCTCGAGGTGCGCTGGCTCGAGCTGAGCGAGTTGCTGGCGTAGCGAGCGAGCGAGCGAGCGAGCGGGCGAGCGGGCTGGCGTGCTCCGCCGGTCGCCCCGACTCAGTCGCCGAGCGTGAGGCTCAGCGTCCGCAGCAGGTCGGTCAGGCGGCGGCGGTCGTCGTCGCTGAGGTCGCTGAGCAGGGTGCCCTCGGCCGTGACGAGACGTTCGATCGCGGCGTCGACCGCGCGCCGTCCGTCGCCCGTCATCGTGACCAGGATGCCCCGGCCGTCGTTCGGGTCGGTGCGGCGTTCGACCAGGCCGCGGGCCACGAGCCGGTCGATGCGGTTGGTCATCGCGCCGCTCGAGACGAGGGTCTGCTGCAGCAGCGTCTTGGGGCTCAGCTGGTAGGGGGCACCGGCCCGACGCAGCGCCGAGAGCACGTCGAACTCCCACGACTCGAGGTCGCTGGCGGTGAACGCCTCGCGACGGGCGCGATCGAGGTGCTTCGACAGCCGCCCGACGCGCGAGAGCACCTGGAGCGGCGCGAAGTCGAGGTCGGGTCGCTCGTGGCGCCACGCCTCGACGATGCGGTCGACCTCGTCCTGCTCGGGCATCAGCCCATCATGCCCGAGGCCGTCGTCGGGTGCGGGAGGCGCGGTGCGGCCCGGCGGGCCCGTCGCCCCGCGCGGGCACCTCGGTCGAGTCGTGGTCTGGCAGAATGGACCGGCGCGCACGCGCGGTCCGCCATGGTGTAACGGCAGCACGACAGCCTTTGGAGCTGTTAGGTCTAGGTTCGAATCCTGGTGGCGGAGCCCCGAGCGTCGCAGGTCGCGGTCGGCTCGTCGGGTCCGTCCCGCCCCGACCGCGGGCGCCCTGGCGTCCATCCGACGACGAGGACTCCTGCCATGTCGAAGACCGATCCCACGCCATCCCTCGTCCGGGCCGTCCTGCTCGGCGTCCTCAGCGGGTCGCGCTCGGCGACGCCGCTCGCCGTCCTGGCCCTGAACCACGACGCCCAGGAGGCGCGGGGCCCCTGGCAGCGCTGGCGCCTGTTCCGCTCACCCCTCGGCCGCGGTGCCCTGGTGGCCGCGGGCCTCGGTGAGCTCGTCGGCGACAAGCTGCCGGCCACGCCGAGCCGGGTCGGTGCCGGCCCGCTGTTCGGTCGCGCGGTCTCCGGCGCCGTCGCGGGGATCGCGATGGCCGGCACCGGCCGTCGGGGCACCCCCGTGGCCGCAGCGCTCGCCGGGGCGTCCGGCGCCCTCGTCGGCAGCTGGCTCTTCTACCGGGCACGGAAGGCCGTCGTCGAGAAGACCGGGTTGCCCGACGTCGCCGTCGCGCTCGTCGAGGACGCCGTCGCGGTCTCGGGCTCGGTCGCCGTCGTCCGCTCCCGCTGACTCCTCCCCACCTCGTCTCGGCGTCGGCGGCGTCCCCACGCCGGGCGGGTGACCCGTGGTCGGGCGGCCTCCCGTGGGAGGATCGGCGGTGATCACGCGCCACCCCTCACCAAGGAGCACCATGCCCGAACGCCAGCTCGCCGTCGTCGTCCTCGCCGCAGGGCAGGGCACCCGCATGAAGTCCTCGACCCCGAAGGTCCTGCACCGCCTGGCGGGGCTGCCGCTGATCCAGCACGTGCTCGAGAGCGCCGGCGCGCTCCGGCCCGACCACCTCGTCGCCGTGGTGCGGCACGAGCGCGACCTGGTCGTCGCGAGCGTGCTCGACACCGCCCCGCACGCGCTCGTCGTCGATCAGGACGACGTGCCCGGCACCGGTCGAGCCGTCGAACAAGCGGTGGAGGCGCTGCCCGCCGACTTCACCGGCGACGTCGTGGTCGTCAGTGCCGACGTGCCCTTCCTCGACCACGCGACGCTCACCGCCCTGCTCGACCAGCACCGTGCCGCCTCCGCCTCGGCGACGCTGCTGAGTGCCGTGCTGCCCGACGCCACCGGCTACGGGCGGGTCGTCCGCCGCGAGTCGGGCGACGTCGACCGCATCGTCGAGCACAAGGACGCCACCGACGACGAGCGGGCCGTGCGCGAGATCAACTCGGGCACCTACGTCTTCACCGTCGCCGCCCTGCGCACCCACCTGCCCCGCATCGGGTCGGCCAACGCGCAGAACGAGAAGTACGTCACCGACATGGTCGGCCTGCTCACCGGTGCCGGCGAGGTCGTCGCCGCACGGGCGATCGACGAGACGTGGCGCCTCGAGGGCATCAACGACCGCGTGCAGCTCGCCGCCGCGGCCCGTCGGCTGAACGACCGCATCGTCGAGCACTGGCAGCGCGAAGGCGTCTCGATCGTCGACCCGCAGACGACCTGGATCGACCGCGACGTCTCCCTCAGCCCCGACGTCGAACTGCTGCCGGGCACCCAGCTCCGCGGCGCGACCTACATCGCCCCGGGCGCGGTCGTCGGCCCCGACACCACCCTCGTCGACACCGAGGTGGGCGAGGGGGCGACCGTCAAGCGCACGGACGCGACGCTCGCCGTCATCGGTGCCCGCGCCTCCGTGGGGCCCTTCGCGTACCTGCGGCCCAACACGCTCCTGTCCGCCGACGGCAAGATCGGCACCTTCGTCGAGACCAAGAACGTGCAGATCGGCGCCGGATCGAAGGTGCCGCACCTCAGCTACGTGGGCGACACCGAGGTGGGCGAGGGGTCGAACATCGGCGCCGGCACCATCACGGCCAACTACGACGGCGTGGACAAGCACCGCACCGAGGTCGGGTCGCACGTCCGCACCGGGTCGCACAACGTCTTCGTCGCCCCCGTTAGGATTGGCGACGGAGCGTACACAGGCGCCGGAACGATCGTCCGCAAAGACGTGCCGGCCGGTGCCCTGGCCTTGAGCATCGCTCCACAGCGCAATGCGAGCGGATGGGTCGAGGCGAACCGCCCCGGCTCGGCGGCTGCCGAGGCCGCCGCTCGCGCCGAACGAACGACCGACTGAACCCGGTCGGGTTGGCCCCTCGGGGCCGGAGAGCGAGTGACGTGTCCGGAATCAAGATCACCGGCGAGAACCGACTCGTTCTGATCTCGGGGCGTGCGCACCCCGAACTGGCCAACCAGATCGCCGCCGAGCTCGGCAGCGAGCTGATCCCGACCGACGCCCGCACCTTCGCCAACGGCGAGCTCTACGCCCGCTTCGACGAGAGCGTCCGTGGCTCGGACGCCTTCGTCATCCAGTCCCACTCGGCGCCGATCAACGAGTGGCTGATGGAACAGCTGATCATGGTCGACGCCCTCAAGCGGGCCTCGGCGAAGCGCATCACCGTCGTGGCGCCGTTCTACCCGTACGCCCGGCAAGACAAGAAGGGCCGGGGTCGCGAGCCGATCTCCGCCCGGCTCGTCGCCGACCTCTTCAAGGCGGCCGGAGCGCACCGCATCATGAGCGTCGACCTGCACGCCCCGCAGATCCAGGGCTTCTTCGACGGCCCGGTCGACCACCTCTTCGCCATGCCCGTGCTGCTCGAGCACTTCCGCGCCAAGCTCGACAACACCACCCTGACGGTGGTCTCGCCCGACATGGGGCGCGTCCGCGTCGCCGACATCTGGAGCGAGAAGCTCGACGCCCCCCTCGCGATCATCCACAAGCGCCGTGACCCGTTGGTGCCGAACCAGGTCACCGTCCACGAGATCGTCGGCGACGTCTCGGGTCGCGTGTGCCTCCTCGTCGACGACCTGATCGACACCGGTCGCACCATCGTCAAGGCCGCCGAGGCGCTCAAGGCCAACGGCGCGATCGGCGTCGTGGTCGCCGCGACCCACGCGGTCTTCAGCGACCCCGCCCCCGAGATCCTCAACAGCGAGTTCATCGACTCGGTCGTCGTCACCGACACCCTGCCGCTCACCGAGCACCAGAAGTTCGACAAGCTCGAGATCCTGCCCATCGCCCCGCTGATCGCCCGGGCGATCCACGAGGTCTTCGACAACGGTTCGGTCACCTCGATGTTCGACGGCGCCGCCTAGCCCCACACCGCCCGACACCTCCCGTCGCCTCGGCGCACGGAGGCGACCGGCCCGACCCGCCTGGCCCCGACCGCTCGGCTCGCCGGGCCCCGACCGGCCGGCTCGCCTGGCCCCGACCGGCCCGGCTGCCTGGCCCCGACCGGCCCGGCTGCCTGGCCCCGACCGGCCCGGCCGCTCGGCCCCGACCGGCCCGGCTTGCTCGTCCGATGTCGGCAACTCCGGAGTTCGGCTGCGCCGCGCCTCCTGCGGGCCGTTTCGGCGGTCGTTGTCCTGACTTGCCGACGGGGACCTGCTCGACCCCACCCGGCCGCTCGGCCCCGACCGGCCCGGCTTGCTCGTCCGATGTCGGCAACTCCGGAGTTCGGCTGCGCCGCGCCTCCTGCGGGCCGTTTCGACGGACGTTCTCCTGAATTGGCCACGCGGGCGGCGTGGGGCCTGGCTGCGTGCGGCCCGGCCCGCCTGGTCCGCGACCTGCCCGCGCGAAGTCGGCAACTCCGGAGTCCGGCTGCGCCGCGCGTCCTGCGCGCCGTCTTGGCGGTCGTTCTCCTGACTTGCCGACGTGGATTTGCTCGACCCGCCCGCCCGCCCGCCCGGCCCGTGCCGCCTGGGTCACGCGACCGGCAGGCCACGGCCCGGCCCGAGCGGCCCGCCTGGCCCGCGACCTGCCCGTGCGAAGTCGGCAACTCCGGAGTTCGGCTGCGCCGCGCCTCCAAAGGGCCGATTCGGCGGCCGTTCTCCTGAGTTGTCTACGTCGACGTCGGAAGCTCCGAGATCCGCTGCAGCGGAACGACGGACGGGCGTGCCCGATGCCGCCCGCCGCAGCGGCACCGCATCGACGGGCACGCCCGTCAGGACGCAGGAGGCGCGGTGAGCGCCCCTGCACCCGTCAGTGGGTCGACGGCTCCGTCTCGATCTCGGACCGGTCGCCCGACCAGAGGGTGTGGAACGTACCCTCCTCGTCGACGCGCTGATAGGTGTGTGCCCCGAAGAAGTCCCGCTGCCCCTGGATGAGTGAGGCGGGCAGGCGTTCGGACGCGAGCGAGTCGTAGTACGACAGGGCCGAGGCGAACCCGGGCACGGGGATGCCCGAGAGGGCCGCCTTGGCCACGATGCGGCGCCAGGCCTCTTCGCCGTCCCGGACGGCCGCGGCGAAGTAGTCGTCCTCGAGCAGGGTCGCGATCGACGCGTCCTTCTCGTAGGCGTCGACGATGCGGTTGAGGAACTGTGCCCGGATGATGCAGCCGCCGCGCCAGATCTTGGCGATGGCGCCCTTGTCGATGTCCCAGTCGTACTCGTCGGCACCGGCGATGATGGCGTCGAAGCCCTGGGCGTAGGCGACGATCTTCGAGGCGTAGAGCGCCTTCTGCACGTCGTCCTCGAAGCCGTCGCCGGCCTCCTGGATCTCGGGCCGTCCCTGCAGGGTCTTCTGCACGGCCGAGCGCTGGGCGGGCTTCGACGACACGGCGCGGGCGAAGACGGCCTCGGCGATCCCGCCGACCGGCACACCCAACCCGACGCTGTTCTGCACGGTCCAGACCCCCGTGCCCTTGGAGCCGGCCTGGTCGACGATCGAGTCGACGAGCGGGCCGCCCGTCTTCGCGTCCGTCTGGCGGAGCACCTCGGCCGTGATCTCGATCAGGTACGACTCGAGCTCGCCCTTGTTCCACTCCTCGAAGACCGAGGCGATGGCAGCGGGCTCGTGGCCGCCCACACGGCGCAGCAGGTCGTACGACTCGGCGATGAGCTGCATGTCGGCGTATTCGATGCCGTTGTGGATCATCTTGACGAAGTGGCCCGCGCCGTCGGCCCCGACGTGCGTGACGCACGGCTCGCCCTCGGCCACCGCCGCGATCGACGCCAGGATCGGGCCGAGCGTCTCGTAGGCCTCCTTCGAGCCGCCGGGCATGATCGACGGCCCCTTCAGGGCGCCTTCCTCGCCGCCCGAGATGCCGGCGCCCACGAAGTTCAGTCCGCGCTCCTTGAGGGCGGCCTCTCGTCGGCGGGTGTCCTGGAAGTTCGCGTTGCCGCCGTCGACGATGATGTCGCCCTCGTCGAACACGTCGGCGAGCTGGCTGATGACGGCGTCGGTGCCGCGACCGGCCTGCACCATGACGATCGCGGTGCGCGGCTTCTGCAGGGATGCGGCGAAGTCCTCGATCGACTTCGAGGCGATGAACCCGGCGTCACCGTGCTCGTCCATGAGGGTGTCGGTGCGCTCGGGGGAGCGGTTGTAGACGGCGACCGTGTTGCCCTCGCGACTGGCGAGGTTGCGCGCCAGGTTCGAGCCCATGACGGCCAGGCCGACGACTCCGATGTTCGCCTGGGCGGTGGACTGCGATGCTGCTCCGTGTTCGGTCACGGTGCCTCCTTCTCGGTCGGTGGTGTTCGCAGACTATGCCTCGGTGCCGAGCGTCCGACAGGCTCCGTCCGTACCCCTCCACGGCGGCTCGCCTAGGGTTGACGCAACCGTTTCCCCGATCGAAGGCCGTCCGTGACCGACCAGCCCCACCCCGCTCCCTTCCCGCCCGTCGTCGTGATGGGGGTCTCCGGATCGGGCAAGTCGACCGTGGGCGAGCTGTTGGCCGAGACCCTCGGCGTCCCGTTCGTCGACGCCGACGACCTGCACCCCGAGGCCAACCGGCTCAAGATGGCCGCCGGGCAGCCGCTCGACGACGACGACCGGTGGCCGTGGCTCCGCATCGTCGCCGAGCGCATCGCCGCGGCGGGCGACGCCTCGGTGGTCGTCGCCTGCTCGTCGCTGAAGAAGGCGTACCGCGACGTCCTGCGGGAGGGCGACCCGCGCCTCCGGTTCGTGCACCTGACCGGCGTGCGCGACCTCGTCGCCCGACGTCAGCGCGAGCGCAAGGGGCACTTCATGCCGGCCGGCCTGATGGAGTCGCAGTTCGCCACCCTCGAGCCGCTGACCGACGACGAGGCCGGTTTCGAGGTCGACGTGGAGCCCGGTCCCGACGACGTCGTGGCGGCCGTGACGGCCCACCTCGGGGCCGTGCGACGAGGCGACCTCGGGCACTGACGAGCCCGGCTCGGGCACTGAGGGGGCGCCCTCGCGGACGGACGAGCCGAGGAGGCGCGGGTTGGCGACACGCCCGGCCGACGTGTAACCTTGGTAGCTGAACCTCGGCGAGGGGTGCTCCGGCACCCGTGATCGACGCGGTAGGCAGGCGCTCGGTGCTCACGCACCACTCGTGCAGCGGTGATCGTCCCTCGGGCGGCACCCCTCGGGTTGCGGGTCCTTCCTCACGCGATTCGCGTTCGAGTTGACACCGACCACACACCCCCGGGCCGTCACGGCCCCTGCAAGGAGACGACATGTCCGACCAGAACAACCTCAGCGCCCTCGTGCGCACCAGCTTCGGCAAGGGCGCGGCCCGCAAGATCCGTGCCAAGGACCAGATCCCCGCGGTCATCTACGGCCACGGCACCGACCCCCAGCACGTCACGCTGCCCGGTCACGAGACCATGCTGATCACGCGTCGTGCCAACGCCGTCATCACGCTCGACATCGAGGGCACGAACCAGCTCGCCCTCGTCAAGGACATCCAGCGCGACCCGGTCAAGCAGACCATCGAGCACATCGACCTCATCGTCGTCCGCCAGGGCGAGAAGGTCACCGTCGAGGTGCCCGTGCACGTCGAGGGTGAGTCGGCTCCCGGCACGATCCACGTCGTCGAGCTCAACGCCGTCGAGCTCGAGGTCGAGGCCACGCACATCCCGCAGAACGTCGTCGTCTCGATCGAGGGCCTCGAAGAGGGCGCCCAGATCTCGGCGGCCGACCTCGTGCTGCCCAAGGGCGCGACCCTGGTCAGCGAGCCCGAGACCCTCGTGCTCGCCGTCTCGGTGCCCCAGCTCGACCTGACGACCGACGCGGTCTCCGACGAGGACGGCGAGGCCGCCGAGGCCGAGGGCGACGTCGAGTCCATCGAGGACGAAGAGCGCTCCGAGTAACACGACGCAGCTCGATCACCCTGCCGGCGCAGACCCACTGAGAGAACGACGACCACGACGATGGCACTCGACGACCAGTGGCTCGTGGTCGGGCTCGGCAACCCCGGGCCCGGCTACGCCGGCAACAGGCACAACGTGGGGCAGATGGTCCTGGCCGAACTGGCCGACCGACTCTCCACCGGGTTCAAGAACCACCGCACGAACGCGACGGTCGCCGAGGGGCGCACCGCTCCCGGCGGCCCTCGCTTCGTGCTGGCCAGGCCCGCGACCTTCATGAACGTCTCGGGCGGGCCGACGCAGGCGCTGTTGAAGTACTACGACCTCGACGTGTCGCGGCTCATCGTCGTCCACGACGAGCTCGACATCGACTTCGACGTCGTCCGGCTGAAGCACGGTGGCGGCCACGGCGGCCACAACGGCATCCGCGACATCATCGCCGCCACGGGATCGAACGAGTTCACCCGGGTTCGGGTCGGCATCGGCCGCCCGCCCGGCAGGCAGCCCGCCGCCGACTTCGTCCTCAAGGACTTCTCCTCCACCGAACGCAAAGAACTTCCGTTCCTGGTCGCCGACGCGGCCGACGCGGTCGAGATGATCGCCACCGACGGACTGACCGCGGCGCAGCTGAAGTTCCACACCGCGAAGAGCTGACGCGTCCCGAGCCCGACCGACCACGGACGTGGTCGAGTCGCGGACCGCGACGAGCGGGTCCGTCCCGCCGGTGACCGACCTCCGGGCGCCTCCCGGTGTCGCCGACAGCGAACCCCGACCGCGGTGTCGGTGGTGCCGCGTAACATCGTGCGGGTGATACTCGCGGGCTTGATCCAGGCGCTCTCGCGCGCCTCCACGTTCTCTGCCGCCCTCGACCGGGCCGCACGCAGCACCGATTTCTCCGTCGTCGACGGCCTCCGCGTTCCCCTGCTGGCCGGTCTGCTCGACCGTCGCGAGGGTCCGCAGGCGATGCTGGTCGTCACGGCCACGGGTCGGGAGTCCGAGGCGGTGCGGGGGTCGCTCACCAGCTACCTGCCCGAGGCCGAGGTCATCGAGTTCCCCGCGTGGGAGACCCTGCCCCACGAACGTCTCAGCCCCAGCGCCGAGACGGTCGGCAAGCGGATCCACGCCCTGCGGCGTCTCGCCACCTGGCGGCAGGAAGCTGCCGAGGCGCCGGGTTCCGTCCGCCCCATCGTCGTCGTCGCCGGTGTGCGCGCCGCCCTCCAGCCGCTCAGCGACAACCTCGTCGAGCTCGACCCCGTGCGGCTCACCGTGGGCGAGCGCGGCCACGACCTCTCGGGCATCGCCGTCCATCTCGTCGACCTGGCGTACGCCCGGGTCGACATGGTCACCCGCCGTGGCGAGTTCGCCGTCCGCGGCGGCATCCTCGACGTGTTCCCGCCCACGGCCGAACACCCGGTGCGCGTCGACTTCTTCGGCGACGAGGTCGACCAGATCCGTCGGTTCTCCGTGGCCGACCAGCGAAGCCTGGACGGCGAGGTCACGTCGGTCGAGCTGCCGCCGAGCCGCGAGATGCTGCTCACCGAGGCGGTCCGTCAACGGGCTCGCGAGATGCAGCACGAGTTCCCCAGCCTGTCGCAGATGCTCGCGAAGATCGCCGAGGGCATCCCGGTCGAGGGCATGGAGAGCCTGGCACCCGCGCTGGTGCACCGGCTGGTGCCGGTGACGCACTACTTGCCGGCCGGCGCCTCCATCGTCGTCCTCTCGCCCGAGCGGGTCGTGTCGCGCGCCCAGAGCCTGGCCGAGACGAACCGCGAGTTCCTGTCGGCCGCCTGGAACGCCGCGACGGCCGGTGCCGAGGCACCCATCGACCTCGACTCGGGCGACTTCCTCAGCCTCCGCGATCTGCGTGACGCGGCGGGCGAGCGGTCCTGGTTCACGATGAGCGGCTTCGACTCGGGCGAGGTGCTGTCCGACGACGAGGCGGTCGCCGCGGCCGGCGACTACGTCCGCGTGGACGCGGCTGTCGTCCCGAGCTTCAGCGGACACGCCGAGGGTGCGCTCGAGCACGTCGTCGAGCGCGTGCGCGACGGCTGGTCCGTCGTCGTCACGGCCCGCGGCACGGGGCTCGTCGAGCGGGCCCGAGACGTCCTCGCCGAGCGCGAGGTCGCCGCCCGCCTCGAGGAGAGCCTGCCCGAGACCCTCGAACCGGGCATCGTCCACCTCGTGGCCGGCGGGGTCGAGGCCGGCTTCGAACTGATGGAGTCCAAGATCGCCGTCCTCGGCGAGTCCGACTTCTACGGCCGTTCGGCCAACTACGACTCGCGGCAGGTCAAGAAGCTCGCGACCCGACGCAAGAACGTCGTCGATCCCCTCCAGCTCAAGCCGGGCGACGTCGTCGTGCACTCGACCCACGGCATCGGCAAGTTCCTCGAGCTCACCAGCCGCGAGGTGTCGAGTGGTGGCAAGAACGCCGTCAAGCACTCTCGCGAGTACCTCGTGCTCGAGTACGCGCCCTCCAAGCGCGGTTACCCCGGCGACAAGCTCTACGTCCCGACCGACCAGCTCGACCTGCTCAGCCGCTACGTGGGTGGCGAGGCCCCGGCGCTCAGCAAGATGGGCGGCGGGGACTGGGCGGCCGCCAAGGGCAAGGCGCGCAAGGCCGTCCGCGACATCGCGGTCGAGTTGGTCAAGCTCTACTCGGCCCGCATGGCGAGCAAGGGCCACGCGTTCCCGCCCGACACCCCGTGGCAGCGCGAGCTCGAAGAGGCGTTCCCGTTCGCCGAGACCCCCGACCAGCTCACGACCATCGACGAGATCAAGGCCGACATGGAACGCCCGATCCCGATGGACCGCCTGCTCTCGGGCGACGTCGGCTACGGCAAGACCGAGGTCGCCGTCCGAGCGGCGTTCAAGGCCATCCAGGACGGCAAGCAGGTCGTCATGCTCGTCCCGACGACCCTGCTCGTGAAACAGCACTTCGACACCTTCAGCGATCGCTTCGCCGGGTTCCCCGTGCACCTCCGCAGCCTCAGCCGGTTCCAGTCGGCGAAAGAGTCCAAGGAGACGATCGCCGGGCTCGGCGACGGCACCGTCGACATGGTCATCGGCACCCATCGACTGTTGAGCGAGGGCATCTCGTACAAGGACGTCGGCCTCGTCATCATCGACGAAGAGCAGCGTTTCGGCGTCGAACACAAGGACGCCCTGAAGAAGCTCAAGACCAACGTCGACATCCTGGCCATGTCGGCGACCCCGATCCCGCGGTCGCTCGAGATGGCCGTCACGGGCATCCGCGAGATGTCGACCCTGGCCACCCCGCCCGAGGACCGCCACCCGATCCTCACCTTCGTGGGCCCCGAGAGCGACCGGCAGAAAGCCGCCGCGATCCGGCGCGAACTGCTGCGCGAGGGCCAGGTGTTCTACGTGCACAACCGCGTGTCGAGCATCAACCGCATCGCGGCGCAGATCGCCGAGCTCGTGCCCGAGGCCCGCGTCGCCGTCGCCCACGGCCAGATGGCCGAGTCGACGCTCGAGCAGGTGATGGTCGATTTCTGGGAGCGCAAGTTCGACGTCCTCGTGTCGACCACCATCATCGAGACGGGTCTCGACATCGCCAACGCCAACACGTTGATCATCGACCGGGCCGACAAGTACGGTCTGAGCCAGCTGCACCAGCTGCGTGGGCGGGTGGGTCGAGGCCGGGAGCGCGGCTACGCGTACTTCCTCTACGACGCCGACAAGCCGCTCAGCGAGACCGCACAGGACCGCCTCGAGACGATCGCCGCCAACAACGAGCTCGGTGCGGGCATGCAGGTCGCCTTGAAAGACCTCGAGATCCGTGGGGCCGGCAACCTGCTCGGCGGTGAACAGTCGGGGCACATCGCCGGGGTCGGTTTCGACCTCTACCTCCGCATGATCGGTGAGGCCGTCAGCTCCTTCCGCGGGGACGTCGCCGAGGGGCAGACCGAACTGCGGCTCGAACTCCCGGTCGACGCCCACGTCCCCGAAGAGTACGTCGAGAGCGAGCGGCTGCGCCTCGAGGCCTACCAGAAGCTCTCGACGGCCAGCTCGCCCACGTCCACCGACGACCAGATCGACTCGGTGCTCGACGAACTCACCGACCGTTACGGTGAGCCCCCGGCACCCGTGCTGGCGCTGATCGAGGTCTCCCGCCTGCGTCGGGCGGCCCAGAAGGCCGGTCTCAGCGAGGTCGTGGTCATGGGCAGCAACCTGCGGGTCTCGGGCGTCGACCTGCCCGACAGCATGCAAGTCCGCCTGCAACGGATGTACCCGGGTGCGCGGTGGTTCGCGCAGACGAACGCCGTCAGCGTGCCCCTGCCACGAGCCCATGGGCAGGCACCGAGCGACGACGAGTTGATCGTCTGGGTCGAGCAGCTGCTGTCGGCGATCTACGCGGCCCCGGTCGCGCGTCCGGCGACCGACACGGCCGCGGCGAGCTGACCGTGTCGCGTCGCCCGGACGGAGTCCACGACGAGGAGGCGCGGGGCGCCTCCGAACCCGGGGCGGGCGCTCGGCTCGACGAGCTCGTCCGCGTGGTCGACGCCCTCCTCGCCGACGAGGACGGGTGCGCCTGGAACCGTGCGCAGACCCCACGGTCCCTGGTGACCTACCTCGTCGAAGAGACCTACGAGCTCGTCGAGGCGATCGAGGACGGCACTTCGGACGACGTCCGGGAAGAGCTCGGGGACGTGCTGTACCAGGTGGTCCTGCACGGCGCCCTGGCCGCCCGCGCCTCCTCGGGGTCGTTCGACCTCGCCGACGTCGTGCGTGACGTCGCCGAGAAGACCGTGCGGCGTCACCCCCACGTGTTCGGGGCAGACCGTGCCGACGACGTCGACGAGATCGTCCGACTCTGGTCGGCGGCGAAGGCCGACGAGAAGTCGCAGCGGACGAGTGCCTACGACGGCGTCCCCGTCGGGCAGCCCGCTCTCGCCCGCGCCCAGAAGCTCGATGCGCGACGGGCTGCCGCAGGTGGCGTCCGCCCCGAGCCCGATCGGGCACCGACCACGACGTCGGGCACGGAGGTGACGGGCACGGAGGTGACGGGCACGGAGGTGACGGGCACGGTGGCGACGGACGCCCGGGCCGAGTCGCGCGAACTCGCGTGGGGCCGAGCATTGCTCGCGCAGGTCGACGAGGCCACCGATCGGGGCATGGACGCCGAGCGCGCGCTTCGGGCCGCCGTGCGCGAGCGCGAGATGCTGCTTCGGCGAGACGAGGCCGAACCGGCCGGAGGCGGGCAGCTCGAGGGCGGCCAGGCGGAAGACGAGCAGCCCCAAGGCGGGCAACCCGGGGGCGTCCAGGCCGGAGGCGGCACGATCGAGGGCCGTCCCGTCGAGCAGGTGCCCCCTCAACCCGAATGAGGGGGCACCTCGGCGTCGCCCGCTCAACCCGAATGAGTGGCGAGGCCGGCGCTCGTCCACCAGAGGGTCGGCCCGAGGGGCAGCGACCCGGTGGGGTCCGAGTGGTGTCCTCAATGTAGAGGATGTGTGTTGACATGTCAAAAGACGACATGTCGGTCCACTCGGCGTCCCGCCCGGGGTGCTCGGGGGGGCCTCGCGGGTGCCGGTCGACCGACCGGTCGGCCACGACAGACGTCTGTTATGGTCCACTACGACGACGGCGACCGCGCAGGGCGAGTACGACTCGTCGGCACGAAGGAGCGGCACCATGCCTCGCAAGCCTGATCCCACCCGCAAGCCCGAGCTCCTCGGCCAGATCCTCGAGCACCTCCGGGGTCGCTCCCTCGCCACCGTGTCGTTCCGCACCCTGGCCGAGGCCCTGGGGGTCAGCACGTACGTCTTCGTCTACCACTTCGGCAACCGGGCTGAGCTCATCGCCGAGATCGTCCGCGCGGTCGTCGCCCGCAACGACGCCTTGCTGTCGGTCGCGGTCTCCGAGCTCGACCGCGAGGCCTTCGGCAAGCACCTGGCCAAGGTCTGGCACGAGGTCACCACCGAGCGGGGCCGAGACCTGCACCGCCTCGAGCTCGAGGCGGCCCTGCTCGAGACCGTGGCGGGCGAGGTCGGCGGCACCGCTCGCGGGGCGGTCGGACGGTGGGTCGACCACGTGGCGGGCTGGGTCTCGGCGAACGGGGTCGCGCCGGCCGAGGCCAAGGTCGCGGCGCGGGTCTTCGTCGATGCGTTGTTCGGCCTGCAGTACGACGCCATCGTCTCGGGGGACGGACGTCGTGCGTCCGCAGCGTACAAGCATGCCGTCGAGACCCTCGTCTCGCGCGTTCCTCAGCACTGACCCTGCTCGCCGTCGGCCTCGGGGTGGGTGGAACCTGATGGTGTCGGCGGGCGTCGGGTCGGGCTGAACCGGGCCGAGCGCTCAGCGCCCGGCCCGGCCAGGGCCCTCACCGCAGGGAAGGGAGGGCCGAGTGGTGTGACCGACACGCAACCCGATTCGCGCCGACCACCCGAGAAAACCATAACGTAGAATGTGACATGCCTGCAAGTCGGTGCCGACGTCAGGGGTGCGGCGTCTCTGGGATGATGTCCTCATGCCGACCCCCGTCAACCCGCCGCGCGGCATGCGCGACCACCTGCCCGCCGACAAGAGGCGCCGCGAGGGCGTGCTCTCGGTCATCCGAGGCGTCTACCGCTCCTACGGCTTCGACGAGATCGAGACGCCCGTGGTCGAAGAGAGCTCGCGCCTCCATTCCGGGCTCGGGGGAGACAACGAGAAGCAGGTCTTCGCCGTCCTCCGGCGGGGCCTCGACCTCGACGACCTGCGATCGGCCGAGAGCGTGCTCGGACTCGCCGACCTCGGACTCCGCTTCGACCTGACGGTGCCGCTCGCGCGCTTCTACGCGTCGCACCGAGCCGAGCTGCCGACGGTCTTCCGCTCCGTGCAGATCGCCCCGGTGTGGCGGGCCGAGCGTCCGCAGAAGGGCCGCTACCGCCAGTTCGTCCAGTGCGACATCGACGTCCTGGGAGAGGCCGGGCCGCTGGCCGAGATCGAACTGATCCAGGCCACGACCGCCGTTCTCGACGCCCTCGGCCTCACCGGCACGACGATCCGCGTGAACGACCGCCGCATCCTGCTGGCGATGCTCGCCCACTGGGCGGTACCCGAGGCGCTGACCGACCAGGCGCTGATCGTCGTCGACAAACTCGACAAGATCGGCGTCGACGGCGTCGTCGCCGAACTCGCCGACCTCGGCGTCACCACGCCGGGTCTCGGCGAGGCGCTCACCCAGCTGGCCGGCGCCTCCTGGGCCACCGGTGAGGCCACGGACGTCCCGTGGCTCGACCGTGCGGCGTTCACCGACCTCGTCGCGCTGCGCGAGGCGCTGCCGGGCTCCACCCTCGAGTTCGATCCGACCCTGGTCCGCGGCATGGGGTACTACACGGGCACGATCTTCGAGATCGCCCACCCGGACGTGCCCTATTCCCTCGGCGGCGGCGGTCGCTACGACGGCATGATCGGCCGCTTCCTGGGCAGCGACGTGCCCGCGGCCGGTTTCTCCCTCGGCTTCGAACGCCTCGTCGACCTCGTGACCCTCGAGACCGACGGCGACGAGGGGCTCGCGGTGGTCTACGACAAGAAGGTCGAACCGGTCGAGCTGCTCGCCCTGCAGCGCGCGTTGCTGGCGGGCGGCGAACGGCGCGTGCGCCTCGAGAAGAAGGCCAAGAACTTCACCAACCAGCTCGACGGACTGGCGGCGGCGGGGTTCGGCCGCTTCGTCACCGTGCGCGGGGGCGAGTCGGCCGCCGACCTCGAGGTCCGCACGATCGGCTGACCGATGCCGACGGCTCCTCGCCACGAACCAGGGCAGGAGGCGCGGCTAAGCTGGGCCGCGGACCTCGCGTCCCCAGACGAACGACTACTAAGGAGCTCTCCAGTGGCAGCAATCGACGCCGTAGGCGCCCGCGAAATCCTCGACTCGCGGGGCAACCCCACCGTCGAGGTCGAGGTCTTGCTCGAGGACGGCACGGTGTCGCGTGCGGCCGTCCCCTCGGGTGCATCGACCGGGGCCTTCGAGGCCTACGAGCTCCGTGACGGCGACAAGAGCCGTTACCTCGGCAAGGGCGTGCTCAAGGCCGTCGCCGCCGTGATCGACGAGATCGGCCCCGAGGTCGAGGGGCTCGACGCCACCGACCAGCGCCTGATCGACCAGGCCATGATCGAACTCGACGGCACCGACAACAAGAAGCGTCTCGGCGCGAACGCCATCCTCGGCGTCTCGCTGGCCGTGGCCCGGGCGGCGGCCGACTCGGCCGACCTGCCCCTCTTCCGCTACCTCGGCGGGCCGAACGCGCACACGCTGCCCGTCCCCATGCTCAACGTCATCAACGGCGGTTCGCACGCCGACAGCAACGTCGACATCCAGGAGTTCATGATCCTGCCGGTCGGCGCGTCCTCGTTCGCCGAGGCGCTGCAGTGGGGTGCCGAGACGTACCACGCCCTCAAGAGCGAGCTCAAGGCCAAGGGCCTCTCGACCGGTCTGGGCGACGAGGGTGGCTTCGCGCCGAACCTCGACAGCAACCGCGCCGCGCTCGACCTGCTCGTCGAGGCCATCACCAAGGCCGGCTTCACCCCGGGCAAGGACCTCGCCCTGGGTCTCGACGTGGCCTCGAGCGAGTTCTACGCGGACGGCAGCTACACCTTCGAGGGCGAGAAGCGCGACTCGGCCTTCCTCGCGAACTACTACGCCGACCTCGTCGCGTCGTACCCCCTCGTCACCATCGAGGACCCGCTCGACGAGGACGACTGGGAGGGCTGGGCCCACCTGACGAGCGAGATCGGCTCGAAGACGCAGATCGTCGGCGACGACCTGTTCGTCACGAACCCCGAGCGACTCGCCAAGGGCATCAAGGCCGGAGCTGCCAACTCGATCCTCGTGAAGGTCAACCAGATCGGCACGCTGACCGAATCGCTCGACGCCGTCGCGCTCGCCCAGCGCAGCGGCTACACGACGGTCCTCTCGCACCGTTCGGGTGAGACCGAGGACACCACGATCGCCGACCTCGCCGTCGCGACCGACGCCGGCCAGATCAAGACCGGTGCCCCCGCCCGCAGCGAGCGCGTGGCGAAGTACAACCAGCTCCTCCGCATCGAGGAAGAGCTCGGCGACGCCGCGGTCTACGCCGGGTACAGCGCTTTCCCGCGCTTCTCCGCCTGACGCGACCCGCGCCTCCTCGGGGCCCGTCCTGCTCGTGCGGGGCGGGCCTCCGTCGTTCCCCAGAGACGTCCTTTAGGCTCGTCCCATGCCCCGTGAGACCGCGAACCGCCGTGTGCCGGTGACCCTGCCGACCGGCGAGACGCCGACGGGCCACTGGCTGCGGTCGATCCGGTTCTCGGGGTTCAGCGTGCTCATGCTGGTCATCCTGGTCATGTTCGTCGTCATCCTCGCGCCCTCGCTGCGCACCCTGGTGCAGCAGCAGCAACAGATCGCGGCCCTCCAGGACGACGTCCGGCAGCAAGAGCAGTCCGTCGACGAGTTGAAAGAAGACGTCGCGCGATGGAGCGATCCGGCGTACATCGAGGCCCAGGCACGCGACCGCCTGCTCTACGTCTACCCGGGTGAGTACAGCTACCTCGTGATGGGCGACGACGCGGCCCAGGCGCCCGGCACGGCTCCGGGCACCGGCACGACGATCAGCGACTCGCTCCAGACGCCCCAGGTCGACTGGGTGGCGGCGATGACGGCCTCGGTGCTCGACGCCGGGCTGAGCGACGAGCCCGCGACCGAACTCGTCGCCCCCGACATCAGCGGCAGCCAGGTGCCCGCCCCGACCTCCGAGCAGACAGGTGGCACGCCGTGACCACGCCCCCCTTCGACCCCGTGACCGACCACGACGTCCGTGTCGTGACCGCCCAGCTCGGGCGGCCCGCGCGCGACGTCATCGGCATCGCCGCGCGCTGCGTCTGCGGCGCACCCACCGTCGTGGCGACGAAACCGCGGCTGACCGACGGCACGCCCTTCCCCACGCTCTACTACCTGTGCCACCCCGGTGCCACGGCTGCCGTGTCGACCCTCGAGGCCACCGGGGTGATGGCCGAGTTCACCGAGCTCCTCGAGTCCGACCCCGAGTTGCGAGGCCGTTACCACGCCGCGCACGAGGCGTACCTGGCCGACCGCGAGGGCATCGAGCACGTGGACGAGATCGACCACGTCACGGCGGGTGGCATGCCCGAGCGGGTCAAGTGCCTGCACGCCCTCGTCGGTCACTCGCTCGCCGCCGGGCCGGGGGTCAACCCCTTCGGCGACCTCGCCCTCGAGCGGGCGTCGTGGAGTCCCGACGTGTGCCGGTGCCCCGACTTCCTGGCCGACGACCAGCCGGCCGCCGCCTCGCCCGCGACCGGTGGGGGAGCCTGACGCGCGTGCGCCGTTCCGGGGGGTTCGTGGTGGCGATCGTGCTGGGGGCCCTCGTCGCTGCCGTCGTGCCGGCGTCGGCCGCATCGGCCGACCAGGTCCGCGATGCCGAGTACTGGCTCGCCGACTACGGCATCCAACGGGCGTGGCAGACCACACGGGGGGCGGGGACGACCGTGGCCGTGATCGACACCGGCGTCGATTCGTCGGTGCGTGAACTCGAGGGCGTCGTCGTCGGCGGCACCGACGTGTCGGGGCTCGGCTCGGCCGACGGTCAGACGCCGGTCGGCGACGACCCGAACCACGGCACGCTGGTCGGATCGATGGTCGCCGGCCGTGGCACCGGGTCCGGCGACGGCGTGATCGGCGTCGCACCCGAGGCCGACCTGCTCTCGGTGTCGGTGGGCTTCGGCTCGTCGGCGGTGGACTCCGACGACCAGATCGCCCGGGCGGTGCGCTGGGCGGTCGACGCCGGGGCGGACGTCATCAACATGTCCCTGACCCGCAACACGCTCGACTGGCCGACCAGCTGGGACGACGCCTTCCTCTACGCCATGCAGCACGACGTCGTCGTCGTCGCGGCGGCCGGCAACCGCGGCAGCGGCACGACCGAGGTCGGCGCGCCCGCGACCATGCCGGGCGTCCTGACCGTCGCCGGCGTGGATCGCCAGGGCACGGCGAGCTTCGACGCGTCGAGCCAGGGCATCACGATCGGCGTGGCCGCCCCGAGCGAGGACCTCGTGGGCGTCGGTCCCGGTGACGTCCACTACAGCTGGAGCGGCACGAGCGGTGCCACGCCCCTCGTGGCGGGCATCGTCGCCCTCGTGCGCAGTGCCCATCCCGAGCTCGACGCCGACGACGTCATCAACCGGGTCGTCGCGACGGCCACGCCGAAGGGGGCCACGACCCCCGACCCGCTGTACGGGCACGGCCTCGTCGACGCGGCCGCGGCCGTCACGGCCTCGGTGCCGACGGTCGCCGAGAACCCCATGGGCGACCTGGCCGAGTGGATCCGCGTGCACCGGCGGGCGGACGTGCCGGTGCCGTCGGCGCAGGCGACGAACCCGACCGTCGAGGCCCCCGTGCCGACACCGGTGACCGATCCGGGTCAGCCGTTGGCGGTCCTGCTGCCCACGGTCGAGACCATGAGGTCGACGGGCATCCCGTTGATCGTCCTCACGGTCTTCGGGGGAGCGGCCGTCCTCGTCGCCGTCGGGGCGGTCCGCCAGTTCAGGCGTGCGCGGCGCTCGGGGTAAGGTCGTCTGCGACACCCCCATCTCAAGGAGACATTCGCCGTGCCCAAAATCCTGATCGTCGGCGGCGGCTACGCCGGTTTCTACACTGCCTGGAAGCTCGAGAAGTGGTTGCGCGCGGGTGAGGCCGAGGTCACGATCGTCGACCCGCTGCCCTACATGACGTACCAGCCGTTCCTGCCCGAGGTCGCCGCCGGGTCGATCGAGCCGCGCCACGCGGTCGTCGCCCTCCGCCGCCACCTCAAGAAGACGAACGTCGTCACGGCCAAGGTCACCGGCGTGGACCACGCCTCGAAGACCGCCACGATCACGCCCGAGGTGGGCGACGCGTGGACGATGCAGTACGACCAGATCGTCATGACGGCCGGCGCCGTGTCCCGCACCTTCCCGATCCCGGGCGTCGCCGACGAGGCCATCGGCCTCAAGACCATCGAAGAGGCCGCCGCGATCCGTGACAAGGTGCTCACGAACTTCCAGAAGGCCGCCAACCTGCCGGCCGGTCCCGAGCGCGACCGCCTGCTCACGGTCGTCGTGGTCGGCGGTGGCTTCGCCGGCATCGAGGTCTTCGCCGAGCTGCGCAGCTTCGCCAGCGACCTGCTCAAGAACTACCCCGACCTCACCATCGACGACACGCACTTCCACCTCGTCGAGGCGATGGGTCGCATCATGCCCGAGGTCTCGCTCGAGACGAGCCACTGGGTGCTCAAGAACCTCGCCGAACGCGCCGCGACGGTCCACCTCGACACGCAGCTGCAGTCGGCGGTCGGCGGGAAGATCGAACTGTCCACGGGCGAGTCGTTCGAGTCCGACCTCATCGTCTGGACGGCCGGCGTCATGGCCAACCCGATGGTCCGCGGCACCGACTTCCCGCTCGAACAGCGCGGACGCATCACCGTCAAGGCCGACCTTCGCATCGTCGACGGTGAGACCGTCGTCCCCGACGCCTGGGCCTGTGGTGACGTCGCCGCCACCCCCGACCTCACCGGGAAGGGCGTGGGCGGCTTCTGCGTGCCGAACGCCCAGCACGCCGTCCGCATGGGCAAGCGTCTCGCGAAGAACATCGTCGCCTCGCTCCGCGGAGAAGGACTCGTCGACTACAAGCACGAGAACCTCGGAGCCGTCGCCGGCCTGGGGCTGAACGTCGGCGTCTTCCAGAGCGGCAAGTTCGCCATGAAGGGCTTCCCGGCCTGGGCCGCCCACCGCGGGTACCACGGCATGGCGATGCCCTCCTTCGAGCGCAAGTTCCGCGTCGTCGGCGGTTGGTGGAACAACTTCTGGTTGGGACGCGACATCGTCTCGCTCGACAACCGTGAGCGCCCCCGGGCGGCCTTCGAAGAGTTCGCCTCGCGTCCCAAGGCGGCTGTCGAGACGCCCGCCGAGGCTCCCGCGCCCGCATCCGTCGGTGCCGGCCAGCCCGCCGGCGAGGCGGGGCCCGCGTACGCGAACCCGGTCGAGGACGACGGAACGGCCAAGAAGGGCACGGCCGAGGTCGGCGAGGCAGCGACCGGTGCTCCTCGCAAGGCGTCCGCGCGCAAGCCCGCCGCCAAGTAGGAGATCACCGGCGAGACCGCGGTGACCGACGCGGTGCCCGCCTCCGAGTGACCCTCGAGCACGTCCGAGACGCCCGCCCGCTGCCTGCAGCGTGGCGGGCGTCCGCGTCTCGTAGGCTGGTCGCTCGGGCCCCCGTAGCCCAATCGGCAGAGGCAGGCGACTTAAAATCGCTTCAGTCAGGGTTCGAGTCCCTGCGGGGGCACGTGCCGCCCCTCCCTGCCGGATCAGGTGCCGCCCGAGGTGGCGAGGTGGCGTCTGCCCCGGCGCTCGGTGCTGATCGCGGCTGGGCCCCTGCGGAACGCAAGCGCCTCGCTGTCGACCCCGCCGCGCCTCGTGCTTTCGCGTAGGCCCCGCCCCCTCGCCCTCGCCCGCGCCTCCAGCTCTCGCCCGCGCCCTCGCGTAGGCCCCAGCCCGCGCGCCCGCTCGTCCGCTCCCACCCCGTAGCCCCGCCAGCTCTGCCAGCCAGACCGCCCGACCGCCCGCCCGCGCGGCGCGAGCATCGTCGGCAACTCAGGAGATCGGCGTGCTCCGGGGCACGTCGCGCGCGTTCCGGCGTCGTTCTCCTGAGTTGCCGACTTCACGCGTCCGGCCGGCGGTCGCGTCCGCCGTGTGGCCGCATCGCCTCGGCCCCTGTCGCGCGCCGCCCGCCCGCGTGTTCCGCTCCGCCACCCCCCGCCGCGCCCCGAGCTACCCCGCCGCACCCTGCCGGCCGCGCGCCGCCCTGCTCTGCCGCGCTCTGCCCCGCTCCGCCCTGTCCCTGCCCTGCTCCGTCTGCCCTGCCCTGCCCTGCCCTGCCCTGCTCCGCCCTGCTCCGTCTGCCCTGCCCTGCCCTGCCCCGCCCGCCCTGCCTAGCCCTGCCCTGCTCTACGTCGACAACTCAGGAGATCGGAGGATCGGCAGGCCGTCTCCGTCCGTTCGTGCGTCGGTTTCCTGAATTGCCGACGACGACGACGACGACGCCGACTGCTGCAGGCAGTGCGGCGAGTCCCGGGTCCACCGGCAGCCCGACGGCCTGGCAGTCGTCCGCGTGACATCCGCCGCCCCGAACACGGTCGCGTGAGCCGCAGTCGAGACGGCCGGCGACGGAGGCGCGTCAGGTCAGGCGTCGTCGGTGTCGATCTCGACGAACGACGTCCAGAGCCAGGCCGCGACGCAGAGGCCCGCGGTCACGGCGGCGGCCACGACCGCGCCTCCGATCGGGAAGGACGACGAGCCGCCCGTGAGCACGGCGGCGGCCGCCGTGACGCCGACGACCGTGAGTGCCACGTGCAGCGGGCGCGACCAGGCCCAGAGGCGTCGACCCGGCAGGGAGCCCATCGGTACGAGCGCGAGCACGAGCGATCCGAGCCCGGTCAGGCAGACCGTCGCGCTCGTCTCGAGGGCCAGCTCGGTGAAGAACCCACCGGTGGCGGGGAGGGCGCCGTGGACGGCCCAGGCCCCGGCCGCCACGACCACCAGAGCGGCGACCTGGACGAGCGCGAGCAGTCCTGCCTCGCGATCGCCCACCTCACCGGTCCGGCCGTGGTGCGCCGACCGGGGCGCTGCGGCGAGGCTTCCGACGAGCACCACCCCGAGCACGAGGGGCGGGTCCAGGCCGAGCGACCGCGTCACCGCGCAGGCGACGACGGCGACGAGGAGGAGGCGCGGTGACATGCGGATGCGCGCCTCGCGGTCCGGGGAACGCCCCATCACCAGGGTGGGGACGACGACCGCGAGCACGTTGACCAGGGCGACTCCGACGACGATCCCGGCGAACAGGCGTGCGTAGCGGACCTCGTCGTCGAGGCCGGCCGCCAGCCCGACCACGGCGGCTCCGGCCGCGATGGTCAGCACGGCGGCGAGGCGCGGGTCGAGTGTGGCGGTCGAGAACGAGGTCGGGAGTTCCCGACGATGGTTCCGGCCGGTGAGCCGCGGGGCGCGCGGCGCGCGGCGACCTCGCATCGCCGTGGCCAGCAGACGTGCCGGGGCGACGACGAGCAGCACGAACGCGGCTGCGAGGCCGAGAGCGATCAACCATCCCGTCCCGGTCATCGTCCGGCCGAGGGACGGCAGGTCGCGACCGAACGTCGTCGCGGCCGCCCAGGAGTCCGCCGTCGGTGTGGTCGCTTCGGGTGGTACCTCGTCAACGCCACCGGGAGTGCCTCCCGGCCCGTCACCGGTCCCCGGGGCTCCGGGCGCCCCGGGGACCGGCTCGGAGGGGACGGCGCCCCCGGACGCACCGGGCGCCGCCGTCGGTGCCGGAGCGGCCGAGGACGAAGGAGGCGCGGGCTGCGCGGCCGACGACGTCACCGTGATCGAGATGCCCGCGCTGGGCGGCCCGACGTTCACCGACGGGTCGATCTGTGCGGCCTGGACCACGTGCTCTCCGTCGGCGAGGGTGGCATCGGACGACGTGCAGGCCCATGCGCCGCCGGAGACCGTGGCCTGGCAGACCGGGGTGCTGTCGACGTAGGCGGTGACGGTCGCGCCGTCTTCTCCCGTCCCCGAGAAGGTGAGCGGTTGCGAGGCGACCCGTTCGCCGGCCTGGGGCGTGAGCACGGCCGGCGGGGCGGGTGGGTCGCGGTCGATCGTGACGGTGACGCCGGTGGAGGTCGAGGACCGGGGCACGGCGGGAACGGAGTCCGAGGACTGGGACGCCGTGACCGTGTACCGGCCGGTCGGCCAGGTCGCCGACGGGAGCACGGCCGACCAGGCCCCGGCGCCGTCGGCCGTCGCCGAGACCGGCCCCGCGCCTCCGCCGACCGTGATGCGGGCACCGGGGAACGCGGTGCCCGCGACCTTGCCACCGACGGCGGGTCCGCCCTGGACCGTGGGCGGGCCGAGCACCGAGAACGGAGCGCTGACGGCGTCGTCGAACTCGGCGGCATTCGTCACGTCTCGGACCGTGAGGGTCTGGTCGGCACCGTCCTCCAGCGTCACCGGGCACGACCAGGGGACGCCGGCCGGGTCACCGGTGGGCAGGGTGACCTCGCAGAGGGCTCGACTGGGGACGCGGGGGTCGAGCACCCTCACGGTGGCTCCGGGCGTGCCGGTCCCGCCGACCACGACGGCGTTCACGTCCCGGTCTCCGACGTCGCCGATCGTGGGTGCGACCGGACCGGGAGGGGGCTGGCCGAGCGACGGGCCGGGTGCGGGGGTGCCCGACGGGCTGCCCGCGGCGAGTGCGCCGACTCCGCCCGACAGGGCGAGCGAGAGACCCAGCACGACCGTCGCGAGGGTCGAGGCGACACGCCGTCCGTGTCGCGGCTCGACCACGAGCCGTCCGTCGACGGGGGTCGACGGACGCGGGGGACGCAGGGTCGGCGGCTCGAACACTGTCACCCATTCAGCACGTTCGCGGGGTACAAGTCAATCCGTTGTGCGGGGGAGTCGTGCGGGGGAGATGCCCGGTCGGGCCCTCCTCGGGAGTCTGCTTCGAGATCACCCGACGGGCAGGGACCCCACATGCAGCGCATTTATAGTGTCCAACGGACTCCCGACGACCCGACCCCGGTCGCGGGCGACCATCCGGCGCCCGCCGTCATCGGTCCACCACCTAGGAGTGACACGTCATGCAACCGGCCACGATCGGCATCTTGGTAGCAGCAGGGATCATCGTCCTGCTCGCGGTCATCATCGGCATCTACCTCTGGGCCACCTACAACTCGTTGGTGACCCTGAAGGTGCGCGTCGACGAGGCGTGGAGCGACATCACGATCCAGCTCAAACGCCGGGCCGACCTGATCCCCAACATCATCGAGGCGGTCAAGGGATACGCCTCGCACGAATCGTCCGTCTTCCAGAACGTGACGGCGGCCCGTGCCGAGACCATCGGAGCGGGCACACCGGCCGAGGCGTCGGCTGCCGAAGGGCACATGCAGACCGCCCTGAAGAGCATCTTCGCCGTGGCCGAGGCCTACCCGCAGCTCCAGGCGAGCCAGAACTTCCTGCAGTTGCAGTCCGAGCTGGTCGACACCGAGGACAAGATCCAAGCCGCGCGCCGCTTCTACAACGGCGGCGTCCGCGAGTTCAACACCAAGAACCGCGTCTTCCCCAACTCCCTCTTCGCAAAGCGGCTCGGCTTCAGCGAGCGGGACTTCTTCGAGGTCTCCGAGCCGTCGGCGATCGCCGAACCGCCGCGCGTCCAGTTCTGATCCAGCCCGAGTCGTCCTCGACACCGTGTACTCCGCGATCTCGCGCAACAAGCGCAACACCGTCTTCATCGTCCTGATCTTCCTGGTGATCGTCGGGGCCCTCGGGTTCGCCGCGAGCGCCATCTGGAACAACGGGTCGATCGGTTTCCTGGTTCTCGGTGGTGCCGCGGTGTACGCCGTGATCCAGTACTTCGCGGCCAGCGGGCAGGCGCTCTCGATGAGCAACGCCCAGCAGGTCGACGGTGTGACGGCTCCGCGGTTGTACCGCACGGTCGAGAACCTCAGCATCACGATGGGCATGCCGATGCCCAAGGTCTACGTCGTGGTCGATCCGGCCCCCAACGCCTTCGCCACGGGCCGCGACCCGGAACACGCCGTGGTCGCCGCCACGACCGGCCTGCTCGAGATCATGGACGACAGCGAGCTCCAGGGCGTCATGGCTCACGAGCTCGGTCACGTGAAGAACTACGACATCCGTGTGTCGACCATGGTGTTCGGCCTCGTCGTGGCCGTGGGCTTCCTGGCCGACATCCTGTTGCGCATGTCGTTCTTCAGCGCGTTGTCAGGGGGGAACCGCAACTCGAACAACAACGGTGGGGGCGGCGGGAACCCCGTCTTCCTGGTGCTCGGTCTGGTGGCCATGATCATCGCCCCTCTCGCCGCGGCAGGTGTCCAGGCGGCCGTCTCGCGTCAGCGCGAGTACCTCGCCGATGCCACCGGGGCGTTGACGACGCGGTACCCCGAGGGTCTCGCCCGAGCCCTCGAGAAGCTCGGTGCCCAGGGGCGGCCCATGCGGCAGCAGAACACCTCGATGTCGCACCTCTGGATCAGCGATCCGATGAAGCCCGGCGTGATGGACCGACTCTTCAGCACGCACCCTCCGCTCGCCGATCGCATCCAGCGGCTGCGACAGAACGCCGGGACCTTCTAACCGAGGGGGTCGGCCGGGCCGGCCGCGTCGGCCCGGCCGGTCAGCACCGTGCGGAGTCGGCCCGCCAGGTCGCCCCGATCGGCCACCTCGACGGCGTCCAGTCCCTGCCAGGCGGCCGCCCGGCGCAGCGTCGTCACGAGCCGCTCGACGTCGACGGGGAGGTCGCGCTCAAGCCATGCCGCCTGCACCCGCAGGACGCCCGCCTGACGATCGCTCTTGAGGTCGACCCGCCCCACCAGCTGGTCGTCCTGCAGGACGGGGAGGACGTAGTAGCCGTGCACGCGTTTCTCGCGCGGGGTGTAGATCTCGATGCGGTAGCGGAAGTCGAAGAGGCGTTCCGCCCGGGGCCGGTGCCAGACGACGGGGTCGAACGGTGACAGCACGGCGTCGGCCTCGAGCCGACGGGGTACGCGGGCGTCACGGTGCAGCCACGCGGTCGCACCCCAACCCGGCACGTCCACGGGTTCGACGACACCGTCGTCGTGGAGCTCGCGCAGGGCGGGTACGACGTCGGCGGCCTTGAGGCGGAAGTAGTCGGCGAGGTCGGCGGCCGTCGCGACCCCGGAGGCGCGGGCCGCGTGGGCGACGAGGCGCCGGTGGGCCTCGTGACGGTCGACGTCGACGGCCAGGACCTCGGCCGACAGCACCTGTTCGGGCAGCGCGTAGACGCGCTCGAACCGACGGCGACCGGCACTGACCAGGGCGCCCGTGCGGAACAGCGACTCGAGGCCGCGCTTCACGTCACCCCACCCCCACCACGGGCCCGTCCGGTCTGGCTGGGGGAAGAGGGCGGCGTCGGCCTCGACCAGGCTGGCCGGCAGCGGCCCCTTGTCGCGGATCTCGTCGAGCAGCCAGCGTTCCATGCGCGGACTCGTCGACAGCCACGAGGAGGCGTCCCCCCGCCATTTCGCGTCGTAGTCGCGCATGCGCCACCGCAACAGGGGCCAGGTCGACACCGGGACGATGGCGGCCTCGTGGGCCCAGTACTCGACGTACCGCCCACGGGGAGCGAAGGTGAGGCGGTCGAGGGTCGCGCGGTCGTACGCGCCCAGTCGTGCGAACGCGGGCAGGTAGTGGCTGCGCTCGAACACGTTCACCGAGTCGATCTGCAGCAGGCCGAGGCGATCGACGAGGCCGTTCAGCTGCCGCGTCCCCGGGCGGGCAGGGCCGTCGACGGGCCTCCCGAAGCCCTGCGCCGCCAAGGCGACGCGACGGGCCTGGGCGGGGGAGAGCTGCTGACGGGGCACGCGGACGACTGTAGCGACGGCCACCGACGCGCGCCGCGCCTCCTGGTGTCGCCTGGTCCCCGTCGACACATGCGTGCACCGGCATGTGGAGGGGTAGGTGACCGGCCCCGCAGGGCCATAAACTGACGCGATGATCTGGCGGAACCGCCCCACGCGCGGCGACGAGGTGCAGGGCGACGTCACGAGCGGTCGCGCGGCCGGTGTCGTCGCCGATCCGTCGGTGCCGCGGGGCATGGTCATCGCCGGGGCCTGGTCCTGGCGCATCCTGGTGATCGTGGCCGTGGCCGGCGTCGTCATCTGGTCGATCACCCAGCTGCGGGTCATCGTCATCCCCTTCTTGGTGGCCCTGTTGATCTCCGCGCTGCTCGTCCCGCTCTCGGGGTGGCTGCAGCGGCACCGTTGGCCCAAGTGGTTGGCGGTCGTGTCCGTCCTGGTGGGGTTCCTCGTGGTGGTCTCGGGCCTCGTCGTCCTGGTCGTCCTCCAGATCGTCGACGGCTGGCCCTCGTTGCGTGATCGCTCGATCGCCTCCTACGGCGACTTCAAGGACTTCCTGCTCACCTCGCCGTTGCACCTCACCGAGGCGCAGATCAACGGGTACGTGTCCGACGCGGTGGCGGCCGTCCAGCAAGACAGTCAGCCGCTCGTGCGCGGTGCGCTCTCGGTCGGGTCGACCGCGGGTCACGTCGCTGCCGGGCTCGTGCTGGGGCTCTTCGCGACGATCTTCGTGCTCGTCGGCGGGGCCGAGATCTGGCGGTGGGTCGTCCGGCTCTTCCCCCGGGCCTCGCACCCGGCGATCGACGGGGCGGGCCGCGCGGGCTGGCTCACCCTGACCAACTTCGTCAAGGTGCAGATCTTCGTCGCGTTCGTCGACGCCGTGGGCATCGGGTTGGGGGCGCTCTTCCTGGGCCTGCCCCTGGTGGCACCGATCGCCATCGCGGTCTTCCTCGGGTCGTTCGTGCCCGTCGTGGGCGCCGTCGCGACCGGAGCCGTCGCCGTCGTCATCGCCCTCGTCTACAACGGCTGGGTCGTGGCCCTGCTCATGCTCGCCGTGGTGATCCTCGTGCAGCAGATCGAGGGGCACCTGTTGCAGCCGTTCGTCATGGGCAGCGCCGTCAAGGTGCACCCGTTGGCCGTCGTCTTCGCCGTCGCGGCCGGCACCCTGGTCGCCGGGATCCCCGGCGCCCTCTTCGCGGTCCCGTTCGTGGCCGTGCTGAACGTCATGATCACCTACGTCGCGAGGGGTACGTGGCGAGAGAAGCCGCGACCCGTCGAGCACGACGTCACGCGGCCCGGAGGCCTCACCGATGTCTGAACGCACCCTGGCCGGTCCCACCCTCGTCGAGATCGAGGAGGCGCGCGACCGCGTCTCGCAGGTCGTCCGCGTCACCCCGATGGAGACCTCGCAGTACCTCGCCGAGGTGCTCGGCTCGCGGGTGCACCTCAAGTGCGAGAACCTGCAGCGCACCGGGTCGTACAAGATCCGAGGCGCCTACAACCGCCTGACCCAGCTGAGCGACGACGAGAAGGCGCGCGGGGTCGTCGCCGCCTCGGCCGGCAACCACGCTCAGGGTGTCGCCCTGGCGGCCCGTGAACTCGGCATCGTGGCCACGATCTTCATGCCCGTCGGCGTGGCCCTGCCCAAGCTGCAGGCGACCCGGCACTACGGCGCCGACGTCGTCCTCCGGGGGCACACGGTCGAGCAGTCGCTGCGAGCCGCACAAGAGTTCGCCGACACGACGGGCGCCGTCTTCATCCCCCCGTTCGACCACGCCGACGTCGTCGCGGGCCAGGGCACGCTGGGGCTCGAGATCCTCGAACAGGTGCCCGACGTCGACACCGTGATCGTGCCCGTCGGCGGAGGTGGGCTGGCGGCCGGCGTCGCCAGCGCCCTGAAGCAGAGCGCGGCACGCACCGGGCGCGACGTCCGCATCATCGGCGTGCAGGCGGCCAACGCCGCCCCGTACGCCGTCTCGATGAAACTCGGCGTGCGGACCGACATCGACGCCCAGCCCACGATCGCCGACGGCATCGCCGTGGCGAAACCCGGCGTGCTCAACTTCGAGATCATCCGCGACACGGTCGACGAGATCGTCACGGTCAGCGACGACGACACGGCCCGGGCGATGCTCGTGCTGCTCGAGCGCGCGAAGCTCGTCGTCGAGGCCGCGGGTGCCGTGGGCATCGCCGCGATCCTCACCGAGCAGGTGCGTGACCTCGGCACGACCGTGGTGATCCTCAGCGGCGGCAACATCGACCCGCTGATGATGGAGCGCGTGATCGGTCGCGGCCTCGCGGCCGCCGCCCGCTACGTCAAGCTGCGCATCGGTATGCCCGACCGCCCCGGCCAGCTCACCCGCGTCAGCGAAGTGCTGTCCGACGCCAACGCGAACGTGGTCGAGGTGCTGCACACCCGCCACGGTCGCGGGCTCCAGATCAGCGAGGTCGAACTCGAGCTCAGCGTCGAGACGCGCGGGCCGGACCACGTCGAAGAGGTCCTGCAACGGCTCCGCGACGCCGGGTACGAGCCCAACGTCGACTTCTAGCCGACTCCGCGAGACGCGCCCCGCGCCTCCTGACGGTGCCCGCGCCTCCTGACCGGGTCTGCGCGTCCTGACCGGGTGTTCGCCTGCTGAACGTGCCCGCGCCTCCTGACGGCGGCCCGCGCCTCCTGACCGGGTCTGCGCGTCCCGACCGCGCCCGCGCCTCCCGACGGCACCGTGTCCCCGTCGGCAACTCAGGAGAACGGCCGCCCGCGGGCGCAGGACCGCCGCGGACGACGCCGTAGTCCGGAGTTGCCGACACCCCCGTCGAGGGTCCGGGCCCCCGTGGCCGGGACGACGAAGGCCCCCGCTCCGTTCGAGCGGGGGCCTCGGCGTCGGACCTACGGCTGGTAGGTCTCGACGTTCGTGATCGACACCGAGATGTCCTTGCCGTTCGGGGCGGTGTAGCTGGTCGTCGTGCCGACCTTCAGCCCGTTGATGGCCTGGCCGAGCGGGCTGGTCTCGCTGTAGACCGAGAGGTCGCTGCCGGCGGCGATGATCTCGCGGTTGCCGAGCAGGAAGGTGCTCTCGTCGCCGGCGATGGTCGCCGTGACGACGGTGCCGGGGCCGACGATGCCGTCGGCGGCCGTCGAGTCACCGACCGTCGCGTGCTTCAGCAGGTTGATCAGCGTACGGATGCGCGCCTCCATCTTGCCCTGCTCGTCCTTGGCGGCGTGGTAGCCGCCGTTCTCCTTCAGGTCGCCCTCTTCGCGGGCGGCTTCGATGCGTGACGCGATCTCGCGACGTCCCTCGCCGCTGAGGGTGTCGAGCTCGGCCTGCAGACGGTCGCGGGCGTCCGTCGTGAGCCAGGTGGTCTCGTTGTCAGTGCTCATGGTGTCTCCGTTTCGTGCGGCGGCCGAACCCGGTCGGGCGACTCGAGCCGAGGAGGCGCGGTGCCGGGAGCCGGGGCGAGGTCGCCCACCGAAAAAAGGAGACCGGCCGAGTGGCCGGTCTCGTCGTGCGATTCCGAGCAGTCTAGGGAAGCCAGCACCGGTAGATCAAGCCCGTGACCGCCCGTTCCGACGTCGCGAGCGAGGTCGTGTAGGTCACCGAACGCCGCTCGGAGGCGGGCAGGTGCACGATCTTCCAGCCGACGACCGCGAAGCCGCTGTTCTGGGCTTCGACCGCACAGTCGACCGCCTCGCCCGTGTCCGCGGTGACCGTGTACTGGACCTCGACGGCCCGGTCGGAGGTCACCTGGTAGCCCACGTCGGCGGATTCGAGCTGGGACGAGGTCCCGTCGAAGGCGGCGAAGACGACCCACGCCGCGAAGACGACGACGAAGGCGACGGCGACGGACAGGCCCACGACGAGGCGTCTGCGCCGACCCCGCGGCGAACGCCCGTACCGTGCGTCGAGGCGCGACGAGGGCGAGGTGACACGGGGCGTGGACGTCACGCGGATCTCCGTCCGATTAAGCTGTCCCCAGGGTAGCAACGTCTGCCCGGCACACATTGCGAGGAAGAATTGACCCTGCGCCTGCTGGCGGTCCACGCCCACCCCGACGACGAGTCCAGCAAGGGCTCGGCGACCTACGCCTACTACCGCAGCCTCGGCGTCGACGTCCTCGTCGTCAGCTGCACCGGCGGCGAGCAGGGGTCGATCCTCAACGAGCAGCTCGAGGCCCGAGCTCACGCCGAGCGCGACATCGCGGGCCTGCGCGTGCACGAGATGGCGGCCGCCCAGGCGGCGATGGGCATCGACCACCTGTGGCTCGGCTACGCCGACTCGGGCCTGCCGGCCGAGGGCGAGTCGGTCGCGGTCAACTCGTTCTCCACCATCCCGCTCGAGATCAGCGCCGAGCCGCTCGTCGCGATCATCCGCCGGTTCAAGCCGCAGGTGCTGGTGACCTACGACGAGAACGGCGGGTACCCACACCCCGACCACATCCGCACGCACGAGATCTCGATGGCGGCCTACCGCGACGCCTCCGACCCCGAGCGCTACCCGGCGACCGGCGACGCGTGGCAGATCGACAAGGTCTACTACGACCGCATGTTCAGCGCCGGACGCATCGGCGCGATGATCACGCACCTGCGCGAGAGCGACCCCGAGTCGCCCCTCATCGAGTCGTTGACCGAGATGCTGGCCCGCTTCAGCGACCGGCCCGACCTGGCCACGACCCGCGTGCCGGTCTCCGACTTCTTCCCCGTGCGCGACGCCGCCCTTCGGTCGCACGCCAGCCAGGTGCCGCTCGACAGCGCGTTCTTCTTCTGGCCCCACGACCTCCAGGTCGCCGCCTGGCCCACCGAGGACTTCCAGCTCGTCGAGTCGAACGTCGGGTCCGACCTGCCCGAGGTCGACCTCTTCGCCGGGGTCGTCGACCCCGACACCGGCCTCGTGGGGGTGCAGCGATGAGCGTGTTCTCCGAATCGGTGGTCGCGGTCACGACCCGTCTGCTGGCGCAGCCGCAGACCCCCGACCCGACGCTGCCGCCGTCGACCATCCCCGACGAGGCCGTCACGCCCGGCGTCTGGGGTTTCGTCGCCATCGCGTTCGTCGCCGTCGCGACGGTGCTTATCGTCGTCGACATGACCCGTCGGGTCCGACGCACCCGGTACCGAGGCGAGGTGCGCGAGCGCATCCAGGCCGAGCGCGACGAGGCGACCCTGGCGGCCGCGGCTCTCGACGACGAAGAACTCCCCGGAGACGCCGATCGGCGGGCTCGCCCCGTCGAGGGCGACCTCGACGACGACGGCGACCGCAGGAGGCACGAGCGCGACTCGTGACCGACGCGACCGGTGCCGGGGTGGCGACCCGCGCCTCCTCGGCTCGGACGACCTCGCGCTAGAAGGTCGGCGGGTCCAGGGCCACGAGCAGGATGCCCGTCCAGTGGCAGAGGTACGCCAGCACCGTCATGGTGTGGAACAGCTCGTGGAATCCGAAGTGCCCCGGTACGGGGTTCGGCCTCTTGATGCCGTAGAACACGGCACCCGCGATGTAGAGCGCGCCGCCGACCAGCACGAGCACCATCATCGCGACGTTCGCGTCGAGCAGGTCGACGATGAACCCCAGGGCGCCGACGCCCAGCAGGACGTAGAGCGGCACGTACAACCATCGCGGCGCGTTCAGGAAGAACACCCGGAAGAGGATGCCCAACACGGCGCCCGTCCAGACGAGCACGAGCAGCGTGACGCCCTTCGACGGCGGCAGGGCGATGACCGCGATCGGCGTGTAGGTGCCGGCGATCAGCAGGAAGATGTTGGCGTGGTCGAGGCGCTTCAGGAAGCGTTTCGCGTTCGGGCTCCACGGGAAGCGGTGGTAGGTCGCCGAGATGCCGAAGAGCAGGAGCGACGTGGTCATGAAGACCGCGCAGGCCCAGGTCGCCGCCACGCCCTGCGCGAGGACGACGAGCACCACGCCGGTCGCGATCGCGACCGGGAAGGTGGCCGCATGGATCCAGCCGCGCCAACTCGGTTTGCGCTCGATGTCGGGGTAGGCGAGGGCGTCGTCGAGCAACGGCAGGTTCGGGATGTCGGCCCCGTCGGACCCGTCTGCCCGGTCGGCCCCGTCGACCTCGTCGGCCCGGAGGCTCGCGCGATCTCCGTCGGTGTGGCTGGTCATGGGGCCGAGCCTAGGGGAGCGTCCGAGGAGGCGGGCTGAGAATCCTCGGCTCTGTGGACGGCCCGCCGTGGGCTACCGTAGCCCTGTGAAAAAGCGCCGTCCCTCTCCCCTCGCCAGGGGAGTCCTGTACGGCCTCTACCAGAACCGCATCCGCCGAAGCCTCGACGGTCAAGAGCTGCCGCACCACGTCGCCATGATCGTCGACGGCAACCGGCGCTGGGCCAAGCAGCGCATGCTCGAGACCGCTGCCCACGGGCACCGCGCGGGTGCCGCGAAGATCAGCGAGTTCCTCACCTGGTGCGACGACCTCGGCATCAAGGTGGTCACGCTGTACCTCCTCTCCGCCGACAACCTCGGCAACCGACAGTCCGACGAGTTGACCGAGCTCTTCGGCATCATCGGCGACGTCGCCGACGAGCTCTCGCGTCAGCGGGACTGGCGCGTGCAGCACGTCGGCGCGACCGACGACCTGCCGCCGGCGCTCTGCTCGGCCCTCCGCGAGGCCCAGGCCCGGACCGCCGACAAGACGGGGCTGCACGTGAACCTCGCCGTCGGCTACGGCGGGCGCCGTGAGATCGCCGACGCCATGCGCAGCATCGTGCGGGCGCACGACGCCGCAGGGGGCACGCTCGACGCCCTGGCCGAGGTGCTCACCCCCGAGCTCATCGCCGACCACCTCTACACCGGCGGCCAACCCGACCCCGACCTCGTGATCCGCACGTCGGGCGAGCAACGGTTGAGCGACTTCATGCTGTGGCAGAGCGCCCACAGCGAGTTCTACTTCGTCGAGGCCTTCTACCCCGACCTGCGCGAGGTCGACTTCCTCCGGGCCGTGCGCGACTTCGCTCTCCGGCACCGGCGCTACGGCAGCTGACGCCCGAGCGGCCGCCGGCGCGGTGATCGGGCTGGTGTCGGCAACTCCGGAATCCGGCTGCGCCGCGCCTCCTGGTGGGGTGCTGGTGTGTCGTTCTCCTGAGTTGCCGGCTGTGCGAGCGGTGACCGGGCTGGTGTGGGCGACTCCGGAATCCGGCTGCGCCGCGCCTCCTGCTGGGGTTCTGATGCGTCGTTCTCCTGATTTGCCGGCTGTGCTCGCCTTCGCCCTCCGGCACGGGCGCTACGGCAGCTGACGCCCGAGCGGCCGCCGGCGCACTGACGGGGCTGGTGTCGGCGACTCCGGAATCCGGCTGCGCCGCGCCTCCTGGGGGGTGCTGGTGTGTCGTTCTCCTGAGTTGCCGGCCGTGTGCAGGCCTGCCGCGCACGCCCCTGCGTGGACGACCGGACGAGGAGGCGCGGGTCGGCGGACCGCGGACGGCACTACGGTGGACCAGTCACCGCCGCCTAGGAGAACACCGTGAAGACCATCGACGACCTCGCCTCGGGGTTCACCGACGAGCCCGGATACTTCGACTTCGCGAAGTGGGGTCCCATCTCGCGCTCCGTCGCCGACGAGCAGCGCTCGTTGGTCGAGGTGCAGGCGAGGGCCCGTTTCGGGTCCGAGATCGCCCTGACCGAGCAGGCGGGTCGCGTCGGACGGGCGATCTCGTCCCTCGTCGGCTTCGCACCCGACCACGTCGTCTTCCAGCCGAACACGAGCGAAGGGCTCACGCACACACTGTTCGGTCTCACCGGGCAGGTGCTCATGTCGCCGCGCGACTACCCGAGCATGCCCGTCGCGGCGACCCGCTCCTCCGAGGCCCTGCGCGTGCTCGAGCCGGTCTGGATGGACCTCGACCACGACGTGGTCACGCCGGCCGTGGTGCAGCGTCACCTCACCGACTCGGTCACCGCCGTGGCCGTCAGCCTGGTGGACTACCGCACCGGGTACCTGGTGGACCTCGAGGGCATCCGCCAGGTGATCGGCGACCGGTTGCTGATCGTCGACGCGATCCAGGGGTTCGGTGTGGTCGACGCGCCCTACGCCGTGGCCGACGTCGTGGCGTCGGGCGGTCAGAAGTGGGTCCGCGCCGGGTGGGGGACGGGCTTCCTGGCCCTGAGCGACCGCGCTCTCTCGGCCCTGACACCGGTGTTCAGCGGTGTCGCCGGGAGTGACCTGACCCTCGGCGGCTCGTACCACGGACGGCAGCCGACCCGCCCGGGTGCTGCGGCGTTCCAGCTGACGAATCCCGACCCCATCGCCCAGGCGCGCCTCGCCACGGCCCTCGAGGACCTCGCCGACGTGGGCGTCGCCGCCGTCTCGCGGGCCGTGGCCGAGCGGGCCACGCGGGTGATCGACCTCGCCGACGAGTTCGCGGTGCCGGTGGTCTCGCCGCGCGACGAGGCGGAGCGCGCCGGCATCGTCGTGCTCGAACCCGCCCTCGACCAGATGACGACGCTGACGGCCGCACTGATCAACCACGGGGTCACGGCCACCGTGCGCGACACGACCGTGCGGCTGAGCGTGCACGTGTCCACGGGCGACGATTCGTTCGAGATGCTGCGGGGTGCGTTCACCTCGTTCGGCACGACCGTCTTCTACTAGGCGGGATCGCCCTGCGGGGTGGGGCTCGCGCGCTGCACCCTCGACCGTTACATGAGGGTCGTTCACCTGATCGTCACACGACACGGTGGTGTCGATGATGCGGATGTCGGAGGCGCGTCGTAGGTTCGTCACATCGGGCAAGGAGCCCGATCGAGACGGCCACGAAAGTTCGCCTCGCAACTGCTCCGCGGCCGTCTCTGCCGAAGGTACCCGGGTGCCCAGCCGCCCGAGGACGGAGTGGTCGTGACCGCGTCGAACATCACCTCAACCGAACGCAACACCGCATCAGCCACGGGGGGTGACCAGGCGGTCGCCCAACGCACGTACGTGCTCGACACCTCGGTGTTGCTGTCCGATCCGCAGGCGCTCTTCCGCTTCGCCGAGCACGACGTGGTGCTTCCCGTCGTCGTCGTCAGCGAACTCGAGGGCAAACGTCACGACCCCGAGCTGGGCTACTTCGCGCGCCAGGCCCTTCGCCTCCTCGACGACCTCCGCGTGAAGCACGACCGTCTCGACTTCCCGGTGGCCGTGGGTGACGGGGGCTCCCTGCGGGTCGAGCTGAACCACTCGAACATGTCGGTCCTGCCCTCGGGCCTGCAACTGAACGACGCCGACTCGCGCATCCTCGCCGTCGCGTCGAACCTCGCCGCCGACGGGCTGGCCGTCACGGTCGTCTCGAAAGACCTGCCCCTGCGGGTGAAGGCCGCGTCGATCGGACTGGCCGCCGAAGAATACCGGGCCGAACAGGTCGTCGACAGCGGGTACACCGGGCAGACCTCGATCAACGTCTCGAGCGAGCAGATGGCCTCGTTCTACGAGTCCGAGAAGATCTCCGCCCTTGCGCTCGCGGACGTCCCCGTGAACACCGGGGTGGTCGTGCACTCGGAGCGGGGCTCGGCACTGGGGCGCGTGGTCGCCCGCGGCGAGGCCCGTCTCGTCCGCGGCGATCGCGACGTCTTCGGGCTGCACGGTCGATCGGCCGAGCAGCGCCTCGCGATCGACCTGCTGCTCGACCCCGAGGTGGGCATCGTGTCGCTGGGGGGCAGCGCCGGCACGGGCAAATCGGCCCTCGCGCTCTGCGCCGGCCTCGAGGCCGTCCTCGAGAAGCAGCAGCACAAGAAGATCATGGTGTTCCGCCCGCTCTACGCGGTGGGCGGCCAAGACCTGGGGTTCCTCCCGGGCGACGCCGGCGAGAAGATGAACCCGTGGGCGCAGGCCGTCTTCGACACGCTGGGCGCGATCGTGTCCCAGAACGTCCTCGACGAGGTGGTCGAGCGGGGCATCCTCGAGGTCCTGCCCCTGACGCACATCCGGGGTCGGTCGTTGCACGACGCCTTCGTGATCGTCGACGAAGCGCAGTCCCTCGAGCGCAACGTGCTTCTGACCGTCCTGAGCCGCATCGGCCAGAACTCGCGGGTGGTGCTGACCCACGACGTGGCGCAGCGCGACAACCTGCGCGTCGGCCGGCACGACGGGGTCGCCTCGGTCATCGAGACGCTCAAGGGTCACCCGCTGTTCGGTCACGTGACGCTGACCCGCTCCGAGAGGTCCGCGATCGCCGCCCTCGTCACCGAGATGCTCGAGTCGAACGACCTGGTGTAGCAGGGACGCAGGAGGCGCGGGTCACCTGACCCGCGCCTCCTGCGTGTCCGGCACCGCGGCTCCTGCGGTCTGGCGCCGCGCCTCCTGCGTGTCTGGCGCCGCGCGTCCTGCGTGTCTGGCGCCGCGCGTCCTGCGTTCTGGCGTCGCGCCTCCTGCGTGTCCGGCACCGCGCGTCGTGTCGGCAACTCCGGCGATTGGCAGGCTGCGAGGAGTCAGGGCCGCACCTGGTCGCCGTTCTCCTGAGTTGCCCACCGGACCGTGCTCGGGGTCGCCTGGTTCTCGGTGGTCCGTGACGAGTCGGCGTCTCGGTGCGACCCGTGCCGTGCTCGACCGGCACGAGGGACCACCTGCCGGTCGGCAACTCAGCACTTCGACACGGTTCGAGGCCGTGTCGAGGTCGGTGGGCGGTATTCTCCGGACTTGCCAGCATGGTCGGGAACGCCCGGACGGGCGCGGGGCGCGGGCGTGGGCGCGGGCACGGGCGCGCCGCGGGGTCGACGAGCCGCCGTGAGGGACGCCTCGGCCCCACCTCGCGCGACGCGGACGTTCTCCCCCGGCGGGCTCTCGTGCGCCGCGGAGGAGGCGCGGGTCGCGTCAGCCTGTCGGCATGCAGCAGATCGCGACCCACGTGAGGAGGGCAGGCGGCGTCCTCCACAAGCGGGATCTCATCGCCCTCGGAGCCACCGACCGGATGCTCACCGCAGCAGTGCGATCCGGGCACGTTCACCGAGCCCGACGCGGGTGGTACACGACCTTCGCGCCGGGGGACGCACGGTACGAGGCCGTGCGCATCGGGGGCCGGTTGACCGGGGCATCGCTCTTGGCCCTCCTCGGGGCGTGGATGTGGACCACCGTTCCGATCGTCAGCGTCGTGGTGCCCCCTGGAGCCTCACGACTTCGGGCCAGGCACGGTGCGAGGGTGCTGTGGCGCTCCGACGGGCGCGTGCCCCCTCGTCCGTCACCCGGGACGGTGCCCTGTCCGCCGGATGACGACGAACACGGATCGGAGGACGCACGGCGTGCGGCCTGGGCCGTTCCCGTCGGCACCGCTCTGGTGGACGCCGTGACGGCGGCTCCTCTCGACGAGGCCGTCGCCCTCCTGGACTGGGCGCTGTCGAGCGGTCACTTCTCGGTCGCCGGACTGCATGCGGCGTTCGCCGAGGCTCCCGCGGATGTGAGGGGCATCGTCGACTGGGCCGATCTGCGGAGCGAGAGCTTCATCGAGAGCGTCATGCGGGTGACGTTCGCCGACCTGGGGCACCGCGTCGAGTCCCAGACCCGGGTCGGCCCGGAGGACCGCCGCCGCATCGACGTCGTCGTCGACGGTGTCGTCGCCCTCGAACTCGATGGGCGCAGGTGGCACGGCGACACGTTCGACGCGGACCGTCTGAAGGACCTCGCGATCACGGTCCAGGGACGAACCGCCCTTCGAGCGAGCTACGAGATGGTGCGCGACCATCGATCGCTCATCGTCGAGGCCGTGCACGCGGTGCTCGACGACGCCTGGCGACCTCGACGGCGACCTCGACGGCGACTCGTCGTGACGACGGGCCGTGCCCACCGTCCGCGAACCCGGCGCACGCGAGGTCGACGCCCGTGGCATCTGGTCCGACCAGCTCGGGGACGTACTCCGCAGCCGGGTCGGTCAGGATCGGAGACGGCTTCGTCATCAGGAGCATCGTGAGCTCGCCGGAAGGTCTCGTGGACGAGACGGTGTCGCCGGACGGGACGGCGTCGCCGGACGGGACGTGCTCGCCGGACGGGACGCGCTCGCCCGACGGGACGGGCTCGTCGGACGGGACGCGCACGTCAGACGGGGAAGCGGTTCGAGGCGGTGACGGGCCGCGACAGGAGCGCACGCAGGCCCTCGAAGCAGTCGCCGCGGCTGCACTGTCGGCGGTCACGGTCGCTGCCGCCACACTGCATGCCGGCCCCCTCGTGGGCGCGAGCGCCGGGGCGGTGACGCTCGTCGGATGTCTCGGAGTCGCGGCCGTGACTCCGGCCCTGGTCCGGATCGACATCGCCGAGCGTCGACTGCCGAACGTCCTCGTCGGAGTGGCCGCGGGTGCGTGGGGGGTGTCGACCGTCCTGCTCGTCGCGGGGGGCGGTCTCGCCACGGCGGCCACGAGCCTGGCCTTCGCCCTGGTCGCTGCCGTGCTCGGCCTGGTGGCCACCATCGCCGGCGGCCTGGGCATGGGGGACGTCAAGCTCGGCGCCGTGTTGAGCGGACTCGTCGCGACGGGTAGCCCGGCGGCCCTCTTGGGTCTCTGGGCTCTTGCCGGAACGTTCGCGATCGGGGTGGCCGGCTTTCGGACGTTGGGCTCGAGGCCGCGACGGGCCGGCACGGCTCCGCTGCCAGATCCGGCGTCGGTCAGCGGGGGCATCCCTTTCGGGCCGTGCCTGCTCGCGGCCTTCTGGTGTGTCGTGGCCAGCCCGCCGGTGGCCGTCGCCGTCGATGCCGTCCTGACGGTTCCGTGAGGTCCGCGTCGCGGCGTGCCCCCGTCGACGTGAACAGGAACGGGAACGGGAACGCGAACAGGCAGGCGAGAGGGTAGAGAAGCCGAAAGGCCGAGGAGGCGCGTGTCTGTCGACGACGGACGCGCACCTCCTCGACGTGCTGTGGTCCCGGCCGGCCGGGGATGGGCTCAGGCCGGAGGGCTCGACCCGGGCCGCTCGGGGCTGGACTCTGACCGGTGGGCTCAGCCCGGGTGGGTCATGCTGAGCACGTCGAGTGCGGTGTCGAGCTGCTGCTCGGTGACCTCGCCCCGCTCGACGAACCCGAGATCGACGACGGCCTCGCGAACGGTGAGCTTCTGGGCCACCGCGTGCTTGGCCACCTTCGCCGCGGCCTCGTAGCCGATGACGCGGTTCAGCGGCGTCACGATCGACGGAGACGACTCGGCGAGGGCCCGGGCGTGCTCGACGTTGGCCTCGAGGCCGTCGACGGTCTTGTCCGCCAGGGCGCGGGTGGCGTTCGAGAGCAGGCGGATCGACTCGAGCAACGCCGTCCCCATCACGGGGATCGCCACGTTGAGTTCGAAGGCTCCGGACGCGCCGGCCCAGGCGATCGTCGCGTCGTTGCCGATCACCCGTGCCGAGACCATGAGGACGGCCTCGGGGATGACCGGGTTGACCTTGCCCGGCATGATCGACGAGCCGGGCTGCAGGTCGGGGATGTGCAGCTCGCCGAGACCCGCGTTGGGCCCCGAGCCCATCCAGCGGATGTCGTTGTTGATCTTGGTGAGGCTCACGGCGAGCACGCGCAAGGCGCCGGAGGCCTCGACGAGCGCGTCGCGGGCCCCCTGCGCCTCGAAGTGGTCGAGCGCCTCGGTGACGGGCAGCCCGCTGTCGTCCGCGAGGGCGGCGATGACCCGCTGCGGGAAGCCCTGAGGCGTGTTAATGCCGGTGCCGGTGGCCGTTCCGCCCAGGGGGACCTCTGCCACGCGGGGCAGGGCGCTCTGCACCCGTTCGATCGCGAGACGGATCTGGCGGGCGTAGCCGCCGAACTCCTGCCCGAGCGTGACCGGCGTGGCGTCCATGAGGTGGGTGCGGCCCGCCTTCACCACCTCGGACCAGGCCGTGGCCTTCTTCTCGAGGGCGACCGCCAGGTGGTCGAGGGCGGGCACCAGGTCGTGCAGCAGCGCGCCCGTGACGGCGACGTGCACCGAGGTCGGGAACACGTCGTTCGACGACTGCGACGCGTTGACGTGGTCGTTGGGGTGGACGGCGACGCCGTCGACCGTTCCGGCGAGGGTGGCGAGCACCTCGTTCATGTTCATGTTCGAGGACGTGCCGCTGCCGGTCTGGTAGACGTCGACCGGGAACTGGTCGTGATGGCTGCCACCGATGATCTGGTCCGCGGCCGAGACGATCGCATCGGCGACGGGTCGGTCGATGATGCCCATCTCGCCGTTCACCAGGGCGGCCGCGCGCTTGATGCGAGCGAGCGCGACGATCTGCGCCGGCTCGAGACCGGCCCCGCTGATGGGGAAGTTCTCGACGGCACGCTGCGTCTGGGCGCGGTAGAGGGCCGATGCGGGCACCCGCACCTCGCCCATCGTGTCGTGCTCGATGCGGTACTCGGTCTCGGATGTGGTCACGACGTCGTGGTCCTTTCCTCGGGCCCTGCCGGGCTGCTGCGCCCGTGGAGGGCGCGGGGCGTCGGAGCGTTCGCCCCGACTCGGTTCAGAGTCGGCCGACGACGACCGAAGGGTCGACCCGCCCGTTGGCGAGGTCGTAGTTCGCGCCGACCACGGCCAACTTACCGTCCGCGACGGCGGACGCGATGAGGGCGGACCGGTCGACGAGCGTGCGGACCGACGCCTCGATGTGCAACTGGCCGACCGTGCGGGGGTCGAGGTCGGCACCCGTCTCGAGGTCGAGCTGGGCACGCTCGACCGACGGCATGATCATGTCGATCAGCCCACCCAGGAAGGCCGACCCGGGTGCGGCGTCGGAACCGATGGAGTCGATGGCCGAGGCGACGGCGCCGCAGCTGTCGTGGCCGAGCACCACGATGAGGGGGACGTGGAGCACCGAGACCGCGAACTCGAGCGAGGCGATGACGGTGTCGCCGACCACCTGGCCGGCGTTGCGCACGACGAAGAGGTCACCGAGGCCGACGTCGAAGATGATCTCGGCGGCCAGTCGCGAGTCGGCGCATCCGAAGAGTGCTGCCACGGGCTCTTGGCCGGCGGCGAGGGACGACCGCCGGTCACTGTCCTGGTGGGGGTGACGAGGTGCCCCCTCGACGAAGCGGTGGTTGCCGTCCACCATCCGGCTCCATGCCGTCCCCGGCTCGGACGCGCTCGCCGGCGCGATGGCCGAGACGTCCGTGGGCCGGGACGTCGCGGTGTTCTCGGGTGCGGAAGGGGCCGCGGTGGCGGGCACGCCGGCGGCGGGGTCGTGTCGGGTCACGTCATTCGCTTTCTTGGCTGGAGATCTGCTCGGCCAGGGAGATGGCCAGGACGTCGAACTCGGCGTCGTCGGCCGTGCCGTAGAGCACGTACGAGCTGCGGTCGACCGTGGTGGTCAGGGCATAGGCGTAGTTGCCCGGGTCGTCGGCGTCGCGCCGGTCGTAGACGTCCCAGGTCAGACCGCCGATCGACCGGGTCGACGTCGCTGCAGCGTTCTGCACCTGCAGGCTGACCCAGGTCGGATTGGCGTCGATGCCCTGCTCGAGCCCGATGAACTGCTGGGCCGGCGTGATCAGCCCCACGTACCAGGTCGGTACGTCGTCGCGGGTCGTGGACCGGACCTCGGCGGCGTTCGAGCTCCAGCCGTCGGGCAGCGGAGGCGCGGCCAGGGGGGCGTCGACGCTCGCCTGGGCCTGCGACGCGACCTGGACGTAGTCGATCTCCTGCCGGTTCACCGTGCCACTCGGCCGGACCACGACGAGCACCAGGAAGAGCACGATGCCGAGCGAGGCGACGATCGACAGGGTCAGGTTGATCGCCGTCTGGTTCGCGTAGTGCTTGCGGGTGTTCTCGGCCTTGCGGGCGGCGGTCTCGTCCGGGGTCTCGGGTCGGCCGAGTTCGGCGACGATGCGGGGCTCTGGGGGGCGTCGCGAGCCCCGGGGGCCGCCGTCGGAGGGGGAGGTCATTCTGCCGACACCTGACGGCGGGCCGCCTCGAGGCGCTCGCGCGCCCCCATCAACCATTCTTCGCAGCGCCGGGCGAGCGCCTCGCCGCGTTCCCAGAGGGCCAGCGAGCGCTCGAGGGTCGAGGCGCCTTGCTCGAGTTCGGACACGACGGACACGAGCTCGTCGCGGGCCTGCTCGTAGCTGAGCGACGAGACGTCGGGCGGGGTGCTGGTCGGGGTGGTGTCCACGTGACGATCCTAACGAGGGGTGCTGACGGAGGTCGTGGCGGACGCCACGGGTGACGACTCGTCGGGAGCGTCGGAGCCTGGGGAGGAGGCGCCGGTGCTGACGGCGCCCACCGCGCCTCCGTCGGTGGTCACGAGGAGGCGCGTCTCGGCGGGGGCCTCGGCGGGGGACCGCAACACCCCGCCCGACGGCAGCTGCACGATCGCGTAACCGCGGCGCAGCGTGCCCTGCGGCGACAGGGCGCGCAGCTGGGCCGTGAGCTCCGAGACGCGGGTGTGCGCCCTCTCGACGGCCCGGCCGACGAGTTCTTCGCCGCGGGCCACCGCCCGGACGACCTCGTCGGCCCGGACGTCGACGAGGGTCTGGGGCGACGCCAGCACCGGCCGGCTGCGGATCTGTTCGAGCCGGTCGATCTCGGTGGCGACCAGCGAGGTCAGACGCACGCCGATGCGGGTGCGCGCCTGTTGCACGCGCGACAGTTCTTCGGTCACGTCGGGGACGACCCGTTTCGCGGCGTCGGTGGGCGTGGACGCGCGCAGGTCGGCGACGTCGTCGAGCAGCGGCCGATCCGCCTCGTGCCCGATGGCGCTGACGACCGGCGTGATGCACGCCGAGACGGCGCGGACGAGGCCTTCGTCGCTGAAGCCGAGGAGGTTCTGGAAATCGCCGCCGCCTCGCGCGACGATGATGACGTCGACCTCGTCGTCGGCGTCGAGACGCTGGATCGCCGCCGTGACCTCGCCGACCATGCGGTCGCCCTGTACCGCGGCGTGCACGACGCGGAACGACACCGAGGGCCATCTCAGCTGGGCGTTGCGCAGGACGTCTTTCTCGGCGTCGCTGTCCTTGCCGGTGACGAGGCCGATGCAGCCGGGCAGGAACGGCAGGGCCCGCTTGCGCTCGGGGGAGAAGAGCCCCTCGGCCGTGAGCTGGCGTCGGAGGCGCTCGAGTCGTTCGAGGAGGTCGCCGAGCCCGACGTGGCGCATGTCGAAGACCTGCATCGTGAGGCTGCCGCCCTTGACCCAGTAGTTCGGCTTGACGGCGGCGATGACCCGGTCGCCCTGTTTGAGGTCGGACGGTACGCGTGACTTCACGCTGGACCAGATCGAGAACGAGACGGTCGCGTCGTGCTCGAGGTCGCGGAGCTTGCCGTAGACGTTGCCGCCCGAGACGTTCCACTGGGTGATCTCGCCCTCGACCCAGGCCGTCCCCAGGCGGTCGATCCAGTCGCGCACCTTGCTCGCGAGGAGCCCGACGGGCCACGGGGACTCGGCGGTGGGGGGAGGGGGAACGATCGTCATGGAGCTCCGTTCGAGGGGTGGTCGACACCGGCAGGACGAGCGGCGACCCCGGTGATCGACCGGTCGCGCGGTCGCTCCCAGTACGCGACCAGTCCGGCACACCTAGACTCGTCGGGTGAGCCACATCTCCAACGGCGCCCTCGCCATCGACCTGCCGACACCGCGTGTTCCTGCGGTGCGGAACAGGCTAAAGGATACCCCCGTCAACGGACGCAAGCAGGTGCTGCTCGCGGCACCCCGCGGGTACTGCGCTGGCGTCGACCGCGCCGTCATCGCGGTCGAGAAAGCCCTCGAGCACTACGGCGCGCCCGTCTACGTCCGCAAGCAGATCGTCCACAACGTGCACGTGGTCGCGACCCTCGAGAGCCAGGGGGCCATCTTCGTCGACGAGGTCGACGAAGTGCCCCCGGGGTCGCACATCGTCTTCAGCGCGCACGGCGTCTCGCCGGCCGTCGTGAAGGGTGCGGCGGATCGCGAGCTGCAGGCCATCGACGCGACCTGCCCCCTCGTCACGAAGGTCCACCGCGAGGCCGTGCGCTTCGGCAACCAGGGCCGGCACATCATCCTGATCGGCCACGCCGGGCACGAAGAGGTCGAGGGCACGATGGGCCACGCGGCGGATCGCACCACCCTGGTGCAGAACCCGGGCGAGGTCGACGACCTCGTCGTCGCCGACCCCGACAACCTCGTCTGGCTGTCACAGACCACCCTCAGCGTCGACGAGACGATGGAGACCGTGCGTCGACTGCGTGAGCGGTTCCCGAACATCCAGAACCCCCCGAGCGACGACATCTGCTACGCCACGCAGAACCGCCAGGTCGCCATCAAGAAGGTCGCCCAGGGCGCCGACCTCGTCATCGTCGTCGGATCGGCGAACAGCTCCAACAGCGTGCGTCTCGTCGAGGTCGCCCTCGAGCACGGCGCCAAGGCCGCCTACCGCGTCGACTACACGAACGAGATCAAGCAGGAGTGGCTCGACGGCGTCGAGACGGTGGGGGTCACCTCCGGCGCGTCGGTTCCCGAGGTGCTCGTCGACGAGGTGTTGGCCGACCTGTCGGACGCCGGCTACGTCGACGTCCACGAGGTCGTCACGGCTGAGGAAGACCTGATGTTCTCACTGCCGAAAGAGCTGCGGAAAGACGCGACGGGCCAGGTCGACGCCCGCGGCCTCGGCGGTCGCACCCGATGACGGACGACCGACCGAAGCCGCGCTACGGCGAGTACGCGCCCGAGGGCTGGGTCAACCCCGCCGCGGCCGAGGCCGACACCGCCGAGGAGGCGCGGGTCGCCGGTCAGGACGCCCGGCCCGCGGTCTCGACCGACGTCCGCCCCGGTGACGAGACCCGCACCGCGCCTCCTGCGCTCTCGGCCGGGCGGCGCATCGACCGGGTGGCGACGTTCGCCCTGATCGGGCTGGGTGCCTTCGGGGCGATCCAGGCCGTCGCCCGCGTGCCCGGTTACGCGACGACGCAGCTCGCCCAGTTCGAGACGTTCGGGCTCGACCTCTCGGGGTTCGGCTCGTCCGCTGCGCTGCAGACCTTCGGGGTCGTCATGGCCGTGTTGGCCGTGACGCTGTTCGCCGTCTCGACCTGGTGGACCCTCCGGCGGCTGCGTGCCGGGCGTCTCGGCTTCGTGGTGCCCCTCGTCGCCGGTGTGGTCTTCGGCCTCGTGCAGGGCTTCGGGGCGGCAGCCATCTTGATGGGCGATCCGGCTTTCGCCGAGGCGATGCAGAGTTTCACGAACGACTACTTCTCGGGGTCGAACTGACGTCCGCCCTTCGCCCCGACGACGAAGCCCCCGAGCACTCGCTCGGGGGCTTCGTCGTGCGACCAGGAGGCGCGGGTCAGCTCGCCGACTGACCGTACGACCCGAGCTGCTTCGTCGCCTCGACGACGCGGGCGGCCATGGCGCTCTCGGCGACCTTGCCCCAGGCGCGGGGGTCGTACTGCTTCTTGTTGCCGACCTCGCCGTCGATCTTGAGGAACCCGTCGTAGTTCTTCAACACGGTGTCGGCGATGGACCGGCTGAAGGCGTACTGCGTGTCGGTGTCGAGGTTCATCTTGACGACGCCGTTCGAGACGGCCTCGGCGATCTCGGCGTCGGACGACCCCGAACCACCGTGGAAGACGAGTTCGAGGGGCTTCGCGGCGGTGCCGAACTTCTCCTGGATGCCCTGCTGGATCTCGCCGAGCAGTTCGGGACGCAGCTTGACGTTGCCCGGCTTGTACACGCCGTGCACGTTGCCGAAGGTGAGGGCGGCGATGTAGCGGCCGTGTTCGCCGAGTCCGAGCGCCTCCACCACGCGGGTGACGTCGCCCACCGTGGTGTAGAGCGCGTCGTTGGTGCCTTCGTGCTGCACGCCGTCTTCTTCGCCGCCGACCACGCCGATCTCGACCTCGAGGATGGCGTTGATGGCCTTGGTGCGCTTCAGCATGTCCTGCGCGATAGAGATGTTCTCGTCGAGCGGGACCGCCGAGCCGTCCCACATGTGCGACTGGAACAGCGGGTTGCGACCGGCCCGGACCTCTTCTTCGGAGGCGGCGATGAGCGGGAGCACGAAGCCGTCGAGGGCGTCCTTCGGGCAGTGGTCGGTGTGGAGGGCGACGGTCACCGGGTAGTTCTTCGCGACCTCGGTCGCGAACTTGGCGAAGGCGATGGCGCCCGCGGCGCGGTTCTTGACGGTGTGGCCGGCGAAGTAGTCGGCGCCGCCGGTGGTGACCTGGATGATGCCGTCGCTGCCCGCCTCGGTCAGGCCCTGCAGCACGGAGTTGATCGTCTGCGACGACGAGACGTTGACGGCGGGGTAGGCGAAGCCCTTGTTCTTCGCCTTGTCGAGCATCTCGGCGTACTGCTCGGGGGTTGCGACGGGCATTGAATCTCCTTCGATCACGGCTGGTGGCTCATCCACCCTAGTCAGCGCACGTCTGTTCGTCCTGGTCGTCGGAGCCCGGTCGGGAGGCGCGGCGCGGGTAAGATCCGGAGCATGGCTGACACGGATTCCGGAACCCTCTACTCGCACCCCGACCGCAACCTCGGCATGGAACTGGTCCGGGCCACCGAGGCGGCCGCGATCCGTTCGGCGCCGTTCATCGGCAAGGGCGACAAGAATGCCGCCGACAAGGCCGCGGTCGACGCCATGCGCAAGTTCTTGGGCACGGTGGCGTTCGACGGCGTGGTCGTGATCGGCGAGGGCGAGAAGGACGAAGCCCCGATGCTCTTCAACGGCGAGCACGTCGGCAACGGCTTCGGCCCGGCCTGCGACATCGCCGTCGACCCGATCGACGGCACGAGCCTCACCGCGGCGGGACGCATGAACGCCCTCTCGGTGATCGCCGTCAGCGACCGCGGCAGCATGTACGACCCCAGCGCCGTCTTCTACATGGACAAGATCGTCACCGGCCCCGAGGGCCGCGGCATCATCGACCTCGACCGTCCCATCGGCGAGAACATCACCGCCCTGGCCGCAGCCAAGGGCATCGCCGTCGAGGACATGCAGATCGCCGTCCTCGACCGTCCCCGTCACGCCGACCTCATCGCCGAGATCCGGGCCGTGGGCGCGTCGACCCGCCTGCTCCTCGACGGTGACGTCGCCGGTGGGATCAACGCGGCCCGTCCCGACTCCCGAATCGACATGTGCGTCGGCGTCGGTGGCACGCCCGAGGGCATCATCACGGCCTGCGCGGTCAAGGCCCTCGACGGCCTGATCCTCGCCCGCCTCGCCCCGAAGGACGACGCCGAGCGCCAGAAGGCGATCGACGCCGGTCACGACCTCGACCGCGTCCTCGACCAGGACGACCTCGTCACGGGCGACAACGCGTACTTCGTCGCCACGGGTGTCACCGACGGTGCACTCGTCGCGGGCGTCACGCGCAAGCAGGGCATGATCCGCACCTCGAGCATCGTGCTGCGCTCGCACTCGGGCACCATCCGCCGGGTCGAGGCCGACCACCTCGTCTCGAAGTGGTACGGCGAGAAGGCCTGATCGGCGCGACACCCGCCTGACACGACGAACGCCCGGCCTCGGCCGGGCGTTCGTCGCACCGGGGGTCAGTCGTGGTCGGTGCTGCCCTCGACGAGGGCCGACGCGAGTTCGGGGGCGGTGAGCTCTCGGGGAGACTCCTCGACGATCGTCGGGGTCGCGAGGACCTTGGACTCGTCGAGCATGCTGAGCCGACGGGCCGACGGGAGGACCGTCCGCTCGAGCGACCCGACGAACCGGTTGTAGTCCGTGACGCCGGCGCGCAGCGACCGGCCGAGCTTGTCGACGTGGCCGGCCATGGTCGACAGCCGACCGTAGAGTTCGCGGCTGAGGTCGAAGAGCTCTTTCGCCTCGGCGGTGACGACGTCCTGTTGCCAGCTGAAGGCGACCGTCTTGAGCACCGACCAGAGGGTCACGGGCGAGGCGAGGGCGACGCGCTTCTGGAAGGCGTAGTCCATCAGGGCCGGGTCGGCCTCGAGGGCGGACGACACGAGCGACTCGCTCGGGATGAACGCGATGACCAGCTCGGGCGAGGACTCGAGCCCGGCCCAGTACGTCTTGCCCGCCAGGGCGTCGACGTGGGCACGCAGTGCCTTGACGTGCTGCCGGACCAGCTGGTCGCGTCGTGCGCCCTCGTCGCCCGTGGCGGATGCGGGGATGGCGCTGGCCTCGAGGTAGGCGGAGAAGGGCACCTTGGCGTCGACCGCGATGTTCTTGCCGCCGGGGAGGTGCACCACCATGTCGGGGCGACCGGAGCCGGCGTCCGACGAGATCGACGTCTGCACGTCGAAGTCGACGCGCTCGACGAGACCCGCGGCCTGCACGACGTTGCGCAACTGGGTCTCGCCCCAGACGCCGCGCGTGCTGTTCGACTTCAGCGCGGAGGCGAGCGACTCGGCCGTCCCGCGGAGCCGTTCACCCGATTCGGCGGCGGTGCGGAGCTGCTCGCTGAGGGCGCCGTACTGGAGGGTGCGTTCGGCTTCGAGCTCGGCCACCTTCTGCTGGACGGCCTGCAGGCTCTCGGCCACCGGGCTGAGCGCGACGAGCACCTGACCGTCGGTGCGTGCCCTCTCGGCCTCGGCGATGCGGACGTCGCGGAGGCGGTCCTGGAACTCGCGGAGGCGGTCTTCTTGCTGCGCGATCTGTCGACGGTACTGGTCGTCCTGACCCTCGAGGCGCTCGCGCGACGCGTCGGCCACGGCGCGGGCTGCGGCGAGGTCGGACGACAGGCGTGCCGTCGCCTCCGCGGCGCGGGTGCGGGCGACCAGCGCCCCGACGGCGACGCCGAGGACGAGACCGAGCAGCAGGGCGAGGAACAGCGCGAGCGGAAGGGGCATGGCGGAAGTGTGGCAGCGGCCACCGACACCGGTCGGGAGTCGACGCGGTGGGGTCGCGGGAGACCGACGCGCCCCGGGGGCGTCGGACTGGCGTGAGGGAGGCGCCTAGCCGAAGGCCATCGGGCGTCGGTCGGCCCTGGGCACGGCGGGCGCCGTCGGCGCCCCGGCCGGCTGCAGCACCTTCACCTTGACCGACGCGATCGTCGCGAGTTCGGACAGGTCGGAGGCGCCGTGGAACAGTGCGGCGTGGGCGACGATGGCCGCACAGGCCTCGGCGTCGGCGAGAGCGTCGTGGTGGGAGAAGGCGTCGAACCCGGCGGCCGTCGCGGCGATCGGCAGCCGGTACGAGTCGAGCGAGTAGGTCTTGCGGGCGACCTGCAGGCTGCAGAGGTACGACCACGGGGGAGGGGTGAGCCCGGTCGCCGCGCAGGCGGCCTTGATGACGCCCATGTCGAAGCCGGCGTTGTGGGCGACGAAGACGTCGTCGCCGGCGAAGTCGGCGAGCAGCTCGAACTGTTCGGCCCAGCCGAAGGCGCCGACGACGTCGTTCGCGACGATGCCGTGGATGCGGGTGTTCCACTCGGAGAACTCGTCGTGCCCGGTGGGTGGCTGGATCAACCAGCCGACCTTGTCGACGACGACGCCGTCGCGGACCTTGACGAGGCCGACGGAGCAGGCACTGGCGCTGCTCGAGTTCGCGGTCTCGAAGTCGATCGCGGTGAAGTCGATGGGCATTGACTCATGCTCTCACGCGCCTCCGACACCGCCTCCCCAGGCGCGGTGGGCGACCGTTCCCTCCACGGCGGACGCGGTTCCGACGGCACGGCTCGGCAGGCCCGGTACGCTTGACCCTCGTGGCTCTCACTATCGCGATCGTCGGACTGCCCAACGTCGGCAAGTCCACCCTGTTCAACGCCCTGACCAAGAACCAGGTGCTGGCGGCGAACTATCCGTTCGCGACCATCGAGCCCAACGTGGGCATCGTCAACCTGCCCGACCCGCGCCTCCAGGTGTTGGCCGGTCTCTTCGGCAGCGAGAAGATCCTGCCCGCGCCGGTGTCGTTCGTCGACATCGCCGGCATCGTCAAGGGGGCGAGCGAGGGCGAGGGGCTCGGCAACAAGTTCCTGGCGAACATCCGCGAGGCCGACGCCATCGCCGAGGTCGTGCGCGGCTTCGACGACCCCGACGTCGTGCACGTCGACGGCAAGGTCGACCCCGAGAGCGACATGGGCACGATCAACACCGAGCTGATCCTCGCCGACCTCGAGACGGTCGAGAAGGCGCTCGTCCGGTACGAGAAAGAGCTGCGGCTGAAGCGCGTCGAGCCGATCGTGCACGAGACGGCCGTGGCCGCCAAGGAGGCGCTCGAGCGTGGCGAGGCGCTCTCGGCCACGAGCATCGACCTCGAGCCGATCCGCGAACTCGGGTTGCTCACCGCGAAGCCTTTCATCTACGTCTTCAACGTCGACGAGGCCGTCCTCACCGACGAGGCGCGCAAGGCCGAACTGCAGGCCCTGGTCTCGCCGGCCGAGGCGATCTTCCTCGACGCGCAAGTCGAGTCCGAGCTGATCGGCCTCGACGACGAGGACGCCGCCGAGCTGCTCGCGTCGCTCGGGCAGGACGAGTCCGGTCTCGACCAGCTCGCCCGCATCGGCTTCGAGACGCTCGGGCTGCAGACCTACCTGACGGCCGGCCCGAAAGAGACCCGCGCCTGGACGATCGGCAAGGGCTGGAAGGCCCCGCAGGCCGCCGGGGTCATCCACACCGACTTCGAGAAGGGCTTCATCAAGGCCGAGGTCATCTCGTTCGACGACCTGGTCGAGACCGGCTCCATCGCGGAGGCGCGCTCGGCCGGCAAGGCCCGCATCGAGGGCAAAGAATACGTCATGCAGGACGGCGACGTGGTGGAGTTCCGTCACAGCTAGACGTTTGCCGATCATGTCGGCGATCATATGTTCACTGAACGAAGGGACCGTCATGGCTGACGAGTGGCAAGTAGCAGAGGGAACCGGCTGGATCGAACTCCGCGGTTTTGGGCGAATGAACCCTCGACGGGACAACGTTGCCGGGGGTCGTCAGTACTTCACCGCCCAGCTTGACAATGACGAGTACGCGACTGCTGCGGGCTCCGGCATCACCGAGGGCCCAGAGACCTGGCACTTCGAGTTCGACGAACCGTTCCTCCTCGCCGACAGTCGGGGAGGGCACTGCCTTGAAGTCACCATCTCGCTGCTCGCAGGGGGCCGCTACGCGGTGAAGTATCGGCCCGGCTCGTGGCCTGAGGGTGGGACTGGCGGCTGGTGACGCAGGGCAGAATGCGTCGAGGTCTACTTCTAAATTCTGATTTCCGGGTGTCGCTACTGTAAGAACATGACGACTTCACCATTCGCGGACTGGGTCCACGAAGCGCCAAAACACTACGACGCACCGACTCGCCGGTTCATGGCTGAACGGGGGTTCTTCTCGCCCAACTTCGTTCTCGTTACGATCACGCCCGACTCAGGCTCACGGCTACCTAGGCACTGGGGACTCGACGATTTGCTCAAGCTGGCTGCCGAAGCCTACGGGGGTACGGGGTTGCAACTAATGAACAGCGAGTGGCGGCTCATGCCTAGTGATGGTCTCGAGCGGCTTAAGGGTCTGTTCCTCGACATGGAAATTCGGGACCGACTGAAAGTGCGGGACCTGCCAACCCGGGAAGCCCTGGCCTAAGGCTTTACGCGCGGCGGTCCGGACACGACTAGTCCCCGTCCGGACCCTCCAGGGGGAGATCCACGTCGCGCTGCTCGAGGTGACGTAGCCGAGTTCCGTCACAGCTTGACCCTAGATGCTTAGCATCGCGCTCAAGAGTAGGACGCAGCTTGACCCTAGATGCTTAGCATCGCGCTCAAGAGTGGGACGCAGCTTGACCCCTCTTACCCGGCCTTACGTGACGGGGAGGGCCGCGGCAGTCGCAGCCAGCTTGGCCGCGACATCATCGAGTGAGGATTCAGCGGTGTTTAGGCCCGCGTGTGAGGCCAGCATCGGGCTGATGTCCAGAAGCTGTTCGTAGGTGACGCCGTGCGTGACTGGGATGACCCGCTGGTGGTTCAGAAGGACCGCCAATTCCTTCTCGGCGATTCCCTCCTTCTCAATGCTCTTGAGCAGGGCGGGGGTGACCAAGACGATGCCGATGCGAGAGTTGCGAAGTCCCTTGTCGATTTCGCGGAGCATGAGGGAGCCGAGGGGAATGTCGTCCTCGGAGAACCACACCGATGCCCCATTGGTTTTGAGGGACGTCCTCAGCTCGGCTGCGGCGCCCTGTCGATCGTCCCATGCATGGCAGAGGAACAGGTCCCGTCGATCCGGGTTGACCCGGGCTTGCTCCACAGCCTTTTCGGCGTATGGCTGCATCCCGCGCCACTCCGCCGACGTGAAGGAAACTGTTCCGCCAGCCCTGGTCCGACGTGAAGTTCCACCGCCCGAGGTGCTGCTCCGGCTCCCTCCACCGCTCCCTGAGGGCCGACTCGGGGTTGACGTGTAGGAGGGATAGGACGGGTATGAGGAGCCGTACGACCCCCGGCCTCCGCATGACGGACAGGCGGCGCGTCCACTAGCGGTGCGGTGACCTTGACTAGGTGCTGTGCATCGTGACATGTCCGTAGGGTAAGTGACCTTCCTAGACTTTCTCGTTGCCTCTCCGCAACTGCCGTCACTAGCAATCCGACTCAGGCGTGGCGGCTGGGCCCGTCGTGTTCCATCCCAGGGTCTTCGATGCGCTGGCGAAGCTCGGGGTAGCGACGCTCTCAGCCAAAAATCTCGGGGTCGTTCGTCATCTCGTCGTCTCGTCTCGTCGTTCACCAGTTCGGCAGTCGCCGCGCTGTCTTCTTCGCTGCGTTCGTCTCGGCTGCACCGAGCCGGCCACCTGCCCTCGCGTTGCAGGTGCGGTGGGCTGGACCGAGGTTCGCGCTGCTGCTGTCCCCGCCCAGGCTGAGCGGCACGATGTGGTCCACCTGCCACGCCATCTCCTCGGCCACGGTTCTGCCGCACACGGTGCAGGGCGCGGGCAGGGTGGCTGCGATCCGGGGCTTCCACTTCCGTAGGTCCTTGCTGGTCCACCCGCCGGAGCGGTGGTGGATGCTCATCTGCTGCTCCTGCCTTTGCTCCTCCAGGTCTTTCCCGGAGGCCCTGCTCTTTCGGCCTCTCCGGGGTGCTCCCTGCTCCGCCTCCCTATAGGTCGGCGGAGCATAGGAGCACTCCCCGGCCCTGCTCCTAAGGAGCGACGGGAGCGCTCCCGGAGCGCTGGGACTTCCACTCGTTGAGGGCCACGAGGGCCCGTGATCCGCCCCACTTCATGCGTGTCTGCACGTCTCGCTGCGACGTCGGAGGCGGGTTCAGGAGGTCGAGCCGGGCAGCGTCCACCCGCGCCTTCGCGTCCTCGAGCTGCGCCTCCGTGAGGACGGGACCCGGAGCATCGAACCTCCAGTCGCTGGTCGGTGCGTCGATGACGAACGTCGTGACCGTGGGCTCTCGGACGCCGTTGCTGCTGGCGTCGAGCCCGCCTCGCACCGAGCCGTGCCGGTCCTTTAGCAGACGCACGCTCGCGGCTCCACCCTTGCCCGGCGCGAACGCCTGGCTGGCCTCCACGCGGTACAGCGCGCCGTCGACCGCCCGCTTCTTGGCGATGGTGCCGGTGCCACCGAAGGCGCGACTCTCGGAGCCCTTGGCGAGGTGGTCGATGGTGAGCACCGCCGCCCCTGCTCGAGCCGCTGCCGTGAGCACGGCGCGGTGCACCTTGGTGTACTCGTCCGAGGAGTCGGACGACGCCCCGAATATGGGCAGAAGCTCGCCCATCGAGTCCACGACGAACAGGTCAGCGCCCTCGCTCACGACCACTCGACGACGGCCAGGACGCCCGCCTTCTCGTCGGGCTGAGCGAATCGGAACCGGTCGAGGTGCGCCTTGCCACCCAGCGACTCGACGCGCCCTCGGAACGCCCTCGCTCCGTTGTGGTCGAGGTCGAGCCAGACGACCGTGCCGCCGTCTTGAGCGACCTGAAGAGCCAGCGCGAGGGCCACGAGGGACTTGCCCTGTTCCGGGTCACCGATTAGCCCGTTCACGGCCCCTGCGTAGAGGAGTCCGAGCCCGTCCACCCGCTGCCCGATGGTCGCCACCACAGGGTCGGATGAGTCGAGGTCGAGCAGGTCGACGAACATCAGGACATCGGGCTCGTCCGGCCCCGGAGTAGCGTCCGAAGCCCAAGCGTCGTACTGGTCGCCCTCGGCCTTCCTCGCTGCCATGAACTCGGGCGAGACGGCCATCTGCTCGCTGGGGCTCATCGCCATGTAGCGCTCCCAGAACGGCTGGGGCGGTGGCGTGGGGCCTCGTTCGAGCGGAGGTGTCGGCGCGCCCTGCCTGGCGTCGTCAGTGATCCCGCTGAGGTCGATCGTGAACCAATCGTCACCGCCGCTCACGGTCGGAACCTGTTGGGGTCGTACGGCAGGTGTGCGGGCACCCACGTGTCGACGGGGCCAACTGGTCGGCATTGTATCTCGGCCCAGGTCGAGGGGTGGCGTGTGCTGCAGCCGGCCGGCTCGGCGTCAGTCAGCTCGCGCTCACGCCACAGGTCGAACGGACGGTGCCCGCCTGTCTCGACGTAGACCAGATACTCGTAGGTGTCGACCTCCTCGCAGAGGTCCTGCCAGCTCTGCTCGTCCTCGAGAGTCCAGCCCTTGGGGACCTGCTGCGTGACCTTCATCGGGTCACCTCGGCGGCCTTGGCGAGGAGTGCGTGGAGGGCTGGGTCGGTCGCCCAGTCGTTCATTTGCTGCGCCAGCTCGGCGCTCATGGTCAGCTCGATCACTTGGCACCGCCCAGGGCTGCGGTGATGCGTGCGATCTGGCTGGACGTGAGGGGCGGCGCTTCGGCCACGACCTTCTCGATGTGCCTGGTGATCTTGGCGGTAGCGAGGTTGGCTCGTGCCTCGGTGAGGTCGGGACTGTCAGGGCTCCACCGGCTGAGGGCGGCGACCCGTCCCGAGTCGTGCTCGATGTCAGGAGTAGTTGGCACGGAAGGCTCCAAATGACGAAATGGAGCCGCGTGCCTTCGACGGGATCGGTTTCCGCCCTGACGGCGGTCTACGTCTGTTGCTGTCGAACTAGCCTCGCGCGGCGAGGTGTGTCCAGATTAAGTGATGCGCGATACGCGCGCAATCCGTAGTACGGTTTGACCTGGGTTTTTGTGGTACAGATGTACCTCACGAACGCCAGGTTATGACGACAGATGACGGGTCAAACGTTCGGCTGCCCCTCGTTCCGCGGTGCAGCGTGACGACCATGAATGCGTCGATGAGTGCACGGCGTCGGTCGAGCGAGAGAGCGTCGAGGCCCGCGGCAAGCTCGTCCTTGGTGATCCCCGTGAGGGCCGGCGACACGATGGCCGCGATCTGCCGGTCCAGGTCCTCAATGCGGGCGGTGAGCTTTGCGGCGGCTGCCTTCACGTCGGAGGGGCTGAGCGTGCCGTCCGCGAGGAGCCCGGCCAGGTCGGACTTGCGCCCACGCAAGGCCTCGGCTTCGACTCGCAGGGGATCGAGGTCGGGGCTGGGCGCGAGGGCGTGCCGGGCATCCTGACGCCCCAGGCGGGCGTAGAGCACGGCGAGCACGTAGTCGTCGACCGGGCCCATCGTCCGGACCAGGCCGCATGAAGGGCACCAGTACCGGCCACCGCTGCCGGCGGTCCGCACGGTCGATCCGCACTCGCAGACGAACAGGGAGGTCCCGAGGGCCTTCCGCGCCGTCGAGCCCGTTCGGTTCGCCACCCTCGTCGGGTCGCTGAGCTTCCGGCTCACGAGGTCGAACAGGTCACCGCTGACAATGGGCTCCCATGCGCCCTGCCCGACGACCTCGCCCTTGTAGACCCGCCGCCCGGCGTAGCGGGCATTCGTCAGCGCGGTCCGCACGCTCGACGGCGTGGACTCGTGCCGGTGAGCGAGGGTCCGGAGGGTGTCGCCCGCGGCGAACTGCTCGAACATCGCGCGAATGCGCGCGGCCTCGTCCTCGACGACCTCGCCCGCCGTCGTGTAGCCGGTGAGCCGGACGCCCTTCGGGATGCCGCCCCGTGCCGCCCGGTCCGCGTTCGCGCGCGTCTGGCGCTCGCCCTTCCGGCGCACCTCGAAGCGGGCGATGGAGGCGAGCATCGCGCCGCGGAACTCGCCGTCCGCGGTGGAGAGGTCAATCTCGCCGTTCACGGTCACGACCTGGAGGCCGTGGTCGATCAGGGTGTTCAGGTCGCGCGTCGAGCGGAGGAGCCGGTCGAGGTCCACGGCCACCACGACGTCCACGAGGCCAGCGTCAGCGTCGGCCAGCATCCGGCCCCAAGCCGTGCCGGCTCCTCGTGCCTTCGAAGCGGACACGTCGTTGTCGACGTACTCGCCCGCGACGGTCCAGCCTCGAAGCTCGGCAAGCGAGCGGGTGCGCTCTAGCTGGCGGTCGATGCCCTGCTCGTCGCCCTTCGACTGACGGAGGTAGAGGGCTGCGCGCGAGGTCATTAGAGCGTGGTGCAGAACGCGCTGGTCTGCGTCGGGGTCGGCAGTATCTCGTCCACGACTTGGTTGTTGAGCGTGATGCGGCAGCCCGCATTCCCGCCCGACAGGCTCGCGGTCCCCGCCGCGAGGTACGGGTCCGAGAGGTCGTACTCGCCCGAGCGGTAGACATGCTCGTAGGGGAGAGTCACGTTCTCCTGGCTCTGCGTGCCCTCGCGGTTGTAGACGACGGTGGCCTCACCAGAGCCCAGGAACTCGACCTTGGTCACGAAGGTCTCAGCGGTGGGCGTCGGCTCTGGTGCCGGCGCGGGTGCCGGGGCTGGCGTCGAGGTCGCCGTCGGTCGAGGCGACTTCGCCATCGGTGTCCAGTCCGCTGACGGTCCGCCGCTTGCCGACGACCCCTCGCTCGAGGGCTGGTCGGCGGTGGTGCAGCCGGTCAGGATGAGGAGCGCCGCGAGGACGGGCACGACAAGGGCGCGTGAGGTCATGCCGAGAGCATATGTCTAACTGCGACGGAACGTGGTGGAGTTCCGCTTCAATAACTGACCCGCGGGCTCGGGGCGAGCGCCACTCATCTACTCTCAAGCATGAGCCAAACGGATTCCCCGCCCACCGGCACCACCTCCGGCGCCCCCGCACTGCTGCGCCTCGGCGTCCTGGCCACCTCGCGCAAGCCCGACGAGCGGCGCCTGCCGATCCACCCCGCCCACCTCGACCGCATCGACGCCGACCTGCGCGCGAGCATGACCCTCGAGCGCGGCTACGGCCTGCGCTTCGGCATCCCCGACGCCGACCTCGAATCCCTCGTGGCGATGGCCGACCGCGAGCAGATCGTCGCGGACAGCGACGTCGTCCTGCTGCCCAAGCCCCAGGCCGCCGACCTCGAGGGCCTGCGCGACGGTCAGACCCTCTGGGGCTGGCCGCACTGCGTCCAGGACCGCGAGATCACCCAGCTCGCCATCGACAAACGGCTCACCCTCATCGCGTGGGAGGCCATGAACCACTGGCAGTCCGACGGCGGCTACGGCCTGCACGTCTTCCACAAGAACAACGAGCTCGCCGGCTACTGCTCGGTGCTGCACGCCCTCCAGCTCTGCGGCTCGACCGGCGACTACGGCCGTCGCCTCAGCGCCGTCGTCATCGGCTTCGGCGCCACCGCCCGCGGCGCCGTCACGGCCCTCAACGCCCACGGCATCCACGACGTGCGCGTCCTGACGAACCGCAACATCGCCGCCGTCGGCTCGCCGATCCCGTCGGTCGACATCTTCCAGTTCGAACACGACCCCGAGACGCCCGGTGCCAGCACCGTGAACACCCCCGACGGGCCGATCGCCCTCGCTCCGTTCCTCGCCGCAGCCGACATCGTCGTCAACTGCACCCTCCAGGACCCGAACGCCCCGCTCACCTACCTGCGCGAGACCGACCTCGACGCCTTCCGCCCCGGCAGCCTCATCGTCGACGTCTCGGTGGACGAGGGCATGGGCTTCGACTGGGCCCGCGCCACGACGTTCGCCGAACCGCTCGTCACGGTGGGCGCCACCACGAACTACTACGCCGTCGACCACAGCCCGTCGCTCCTCTGGAACTCCACGACGTGGGAGATCAGCGAAGCCCTCCTCCCGTTCCTCCGCACCGTCATGGAGGGGCCGACCTCGTGGGCGGCGTCCGACACGATCCGCCGCGCCGTCGAGATCGCGGAGGGGCGGGTCGAGAACGAGGCGATCCTCGAGTTCCAGCACCGCGCCTCCTCGTACCCGCACGCACCGCTCGACTGAGCGGAGCCGCAGGCCGGGCGGTCGCGGGGACGGCTCAGACCGCAGGAGGCGCGGCGAGGGCCGCGAGGACGCGCCCGGCCCCGAAGTCCCACGCCTCGTCGACGTCGCCGCCCAGCTGGAAGCCGCCGTTGAGCTCCATGATGACGAAGCCCGCCACCCATGCCGTGAGGGTGCGGGCGGCGTCCAGGGCGTGCGCCGGCCCGACGAGCTGCTCGCCGACCCGGAGGGCGGCCGCGCTCGCCGCGGCGCCGAACTCGCGTCGCGCGGTGGGGACGCCGGGCCCGGGCGTCATGACCAGTTGGAACGCGGCCGGACGTTCGTGCCCGAAGGCCCGGAAGGCGTCGAGCACCTCGCGGGCCGACCCCGCCCCGTCGAGCCGCGCGGCCAGGTCGGTGAGGGTGGCCTCCGCGACCGACCGCAGCAGCGCCTCCCGGTTCTCGACCCTCTTGTAGAGCGAGGGCGCACGCACGCCGACCCGTGCCGCGACCGCGGCCATCGTGAGGCCGGACGGGCCGTCGGCCTCGAGCAGCTCGCGCGCGGCGAGCAGGATGGCGTCGGGTGAGGTGCGGTCGGGTGTGGGCATCCGTCGAGTATAGCTATTGACAATAGCCATGATGGCTAACTACCGTAGCCATCATGGAACTCGCCCCCTCCCTTCACCGCATCGGCAACGACATCGTCGCCGCGTACCTCGTCGTCACGCCCGAGGGCGTGACCGTGATCGACGCCGGTCTGCCCGGCCTCTGGTCCGAACTCGTCTCCGAGCTGGCCTCCGTCGGACGCACCCTCGACGACGTGAAGGGCGTCGTCCTCACCCACGGTGACTCCGACCACGTCGGCTTCGCCGAGCGGCTGCGTCGCGAACACGGGGTGCCCGTGTACGTCCACGCCGCCGACGCCTCGCGGGCGAAGGGCGGGCCGAAGCCGAAGAACGGCATGCCGCCGATGAAGCTCGGCCCCCTGCTGGGGTTCGCCGGCTACAGCCTGCGCAAGGGCGGGGCGAGGACCGCGTGGCTCACCGAGGTCGTCGAGGTGCACGGGGGCGAGACGCTCGACCTGCCGGGTGCGCCTCGGATCATCCCGATGCCCGGGCATTCCGAGGGCAGCATCGCCGTCTTCGTCCCGGGCGTCGACGCCGTGTTCGTGGGCGACGCCCTGACCACGCGCCACGTGACGACCGGGCACGTCGGGCCCGCCCCGGCTCCGTTCACCGACGAGCCCGAGCGGGCCCTCGCCTCGCTCGACGCCCTGCTCGGGACCGGTGCGACCTGGGTGCTGCCGGGCCACGGCGCTCCCTGGGACGGTGGCGTGGCCGCGGCCGTCACCGCCGTCCGCGCCGCCGCCCGCTGACCCGACCGGGCCGGCTCGGACGGCGCCGCCCGGCGTCGGGCCGACCCGGGGTCAGACCCCGACCGGCACCGCCGCCGGCGTCACCCGCACCAGCACGGCCTTCGACACCGGGGTGTTGCTGCCGATCGACGCGCTGTCGAGCGGCACGAGCACGTTCGCCTCGGGGAAGTACGCGGCGGCGCACCCGCGGGCCGTGGGGTAGGCGACGATGCGGTAGTCGCGGAGCACCCGCTCGACGTCGTCGGTCCAGACCGTCGACACGTCGACCTTCTGGCCGTCGGTGAGCCCGAGGTCGTCGAGGTCGAGCGGGTTGACGAACACCACGTGCCGACCCTTCTTGATGCCGCGGTAGCGGTCGTTGAGGCTGTAGATCGTGGTGTTGTACTGGTCGTGCGAGCGCAGGGTCTGCAGCAGCAGCGTCCCCTCGGGTCGTTCGACGTGCTCGAGGTCGTTGACCGTGATCATCGCCTTGCCGACCTTCGTCGCGAAGGTCCGCGAGTCGCGCGGCCCGTTCGGCAGCACGAAGCCGTCACGGCTGCGCACCCGCTCGCTGTAGCGCTCGAAGCCCGGCACGACCCGGCTGATGTGGTCGCGCAACGTGTCGTAGTCGTCCTCGAAGCCCTTCCAGTCGATCTCGAGGTCGGCCCGGTCGCCGAGCGTCGCCCGCGCCAGGCGACTGACGATGGCGACCTCGCTGAGCAGGTCGGGCGCGACCGGCGGCACCTGGCCGTGGCTGCCGTGCACCGAGCACACGGTGTCCTCGACCGAGACGAACTGCGGCCCGGCCTCCTGCACGTCGATCTCGGTGCGGCCGAGCGTCGGCAGGATGAGCGCCTCGGCGCCGACCACGGCGTGCGAGCGGTTCAGCTTCGTCGACACCTGGACGGTCATGTCGGTCCCGCGCATCGCGGCCTCGGCGAGCTGGGTGTCCGAGATCGCGGCCACGAGGTTGCCGCCCATGCCCATCCAGAACTTGATCCGCCCCTCCTGCATGGCCTTGATGCCCTTGAGGGCGTCGACGCCGTGCTCGCGCGGCGGGTCGAAGCGGAACTCCTTCTGCAGGGCGTCGAGGAACTCGTCCGAGACCTGCTCCCAGATGCCCATCGTGCGGTCGCCCTGCACGTTGCTGTGCCCCCGGATCGGCGAGGCGCCGGCACCCGGCTTGCCGATGTTGCCGCGCAGGAGCAGCAGGTTGATGATCTCCTTGATGGTGTCGACGGCCTTGCGGTGCTGCGTGATGCCCATCGCCCAGGTGATGATCACGCGGTCCGAGGCCAGGTAGCGGTCGGCCAGCTCGTCGATCTCGGCCCGGTCGAGCCCGGTCGCCAGCAGCACCTCGTCGTCGTCGACCTGCGCGATGTGCCCGCGGAAGGCCTCGAGCCCGACGGTGTGCTCGGCCAGGAACTCGTGGTCGAGCACCGTGCCGGGGGCGGCGTCCTCGGCCTCGAGGACGCGCTTGGCGACGGCCTGCAGCAGTGCCATGTCGCCACCGAGCCGGATCTGCAGGAACTGGTCGGCGATCTCCGTGCCGCGACCCGCGACGCCGCGCGGCAGCTGCGGGTTCTTGTAGCGACGCAGGCCGGCCTCGGGCAGCGGGTTGACCGCCACGATCTTCGCGCCCTTGAGCTTGGCGTCCTCGAGGGCCGTCAGCATGCGCGGGTGGTTGGTGCCCGGGTTCTGCCCGAGGATGACGATCAGGTCGGCCTGCTCGAAGTCGTCGTAGGCGATGGTCGACTTGCCGATGCCGACCACCTCGGCCATGGCGAGGCTCGTCGACTCGTGGCACATGTTCGAGCAGTCGGGCAGGTTGTTCGTGCCGAAGGCGCGCACGAACAGCTGGTACGCGAAGGCCGCCTCGTTCGAGGTGCGGCCCGAGGTGTAGAACGACGCCTCGTCCGGGCTGTCGAGCGACCTCAGCTTGTCGCCGACGATGCGGAACGCCTCGTCCCACGACACCTCGCGGTAGTGGTCGCTGCCGGCGGGCTTGTGCACGGGCTTGGTGAGGCGGCCCTGCATGCCGAGCCAGTACTCGGTCTTGTCGAGCAGGTCGGTCACCGAGTGCTCGGCCCAGAACGTGTCGGGCACGAGCACCGGGTTGGCCTCCCAGGTGACCGCCTTGGCGCCGTTCTCGCAGAACTCGGCGACCTTGCGGTGGTTCGGGTCGGGCCAGGCGCAGCTCATGCAGTCGAAGCCGTCCTTCTGGTTCAGCGACGTCATGAGCTTGACGGTGCGGGCCAGCCCGAGCTGCTTGATGGCCGGGTCCATCGAGTGCAGCACGCCGGGCACGCCGGCGGCCCACTCGCGCGGGGGGCCGACCTCGATGTCGGCATCGGTCACGTCGGAGACGGGGGGTTTCTCGGTCACGGTCTGGTTCCGATCGTCAGGGGGACGGGCGAGGAGGCGCGCGTCGCGCCGCCGGGGGAGTCGGGGGCGTGGGCGTCGGCGGCGTGAGCAGCGTCGGGGGACGAGGAGGCGCGGGTCGCGTTGTCGACATCGCGCGAGTGGGCCGACGGCTCGGTCCCGTCGGGCTCGCCCAACCGGTCCGGTCGCGAGTAGACGACCATCGACCGGCCGCGGAGGAACCCCACGATCGTGACGCCCAGCTCGGTCGCGAGGTCGACGGCGAGCGACGACGGTGCCGACACGGCGGCGAGCACCGGGATGCCGGCCATCGACGCCTTCTGCGTGAGCTCGAACGAGGCGCGACCCGAGACCATCAGGACGGTCCCGCCCAACGGCAGCCGCGCCTCCTTGACGGCCCAGCCGACGACCTTGTCGACGGCGTTGTGCCGACCGACGTCCTCGCGCAGGACGAGCAGCTCGCCCGTGCGGCCGTCGAAGAGTGCAGCGGCGTGGAGCCCGCCGGTCTTCTCGAACACGTCCTGGCCCTCGCGCAGGCGGTCGGGGAAGGTGGCGAGCAGGGCGGGGTCGACGACGAGGGGGTCGTGCCGCACGTCGTGCTGCGACGTCGTGCGGACGGCGTCGATCGAGGCCTTGCCGCACAGCCCGCACGAGCTGGTCGTGTAGAACGCCCGCTCGAGGCTCGGGTCGGGCGCCGGCACCCCGGGCGCGAGCGTGACGTCGAGCACGTTGTACGTGTTGAGCCCCTCGGCGGTGGCCCCGGCGCAGTAGCGGGCGGCGAAGAACTCGTCACCGGTCGAGATGACGGCCTCGGACACGAGGAACCCCGCGGCCAGGTCGAAGTCGTGACCGGGCGTGCGCATGGTGATGGCGAGCGACGTGCCGCCGACGCGGATCTCGAGGGGTTCCTCGACCGCGAGGGTGTCCATGGTCTTGCGGACGCCCGCGCTGCCGTCGTCACCGACCGTGATGCGGGTCACCGGTTTGCGGGACGTGATGCGTGCCATGGGTCAGGTCTACCCCTCGAACCCCGGAATCGAAAGCCGGCGGGGTCCGCGCCTCACCACGGGAGGCCGAGCGAGGGGACGACGTCGCCCGCCCGCGCCCCGCCCTCGGGCACGACGAGCAGCCCGTCGGCGTCGGCCAGGCCGCGCAGCATCGCCGACGACTGGCGCTCGGTCGGCACGGCTCCGTCCGGGGTCGCCCGGTACGCCTGCACGAGCGCGCCGGGTCGGGGGTGGGCCACGTCGACGGCGAGCGTGACGGACCCGGGAGGCGCGGGTCGCCTCCCGAGGAGGCCGTCCACCACCGCGGTCCCCACGACCACGAGCCCCACGTAGGCGGCCATCGGGTTGCCCGGCAGGCACAGGTAGACCGTGTCGCCGCGGCGCGCCACGACCAGGGGCTGCCCCGGACGCATCGCGAGACCGTCGACCACCAGGTCGGCGCCCAGCCGGTCGAGGGCGGCGCGGACGTGGTCGGTCGGGCCGTGCGCGGTGCCGCCGGTCGTCACCACGAGGCGACGGTCCGGGCGGTCGAGGGCGGCGATCGTCGCGTCGAGGTCGTCGGCCACCCGCGTCGTGGTCGCGGACGCCGTGCCGAGGGAGCCGAGGAGGCGCGGCACCGGCACCGAGAACACGTCGCGGACCGTGCCGCGCTCGGGCACGCCCTCGGCCACGACCTCGTCGCCGAGCACGGCCAGGGCCACCGTCGGGCGGGTCACCACGGGCACGGCGTCGTGCCCGCCGAGGGCCAGCACGGCGACGCGGGGCGGGGTGAGGAGCGTGCCCGCGGTGATCAGGGCGTCGCCGCGGTCGATCTCTTCTCCGGCCCGCCGGACGTGCGGCGGGCGGCGGGGGTCGTCGTCGGCCGTCAGGACGCCGTCGGCCACGTGCCCGGACTCCGAGCGCAGCACCCGGTCCGTCCCGTCCGGGACGACGGCGCCCGTGGTGACCGGTCGCGCGACCCCGGTCGGCAGCGACCCGCCGTCGTCGTCGGCGACCCGGCCCGCGACGATCGACGGGCCGAGTCGCCAGGGGCCCTCGCCGGCGACCGCCCAGCCGTCCATCGCCGAGACGTCGGAGCCGGGCACGCGCGCGAGGCTCGTGGCGTCCCGGGCCAGCGTGCGACCGACCGCGTCGGCGAGCACGACGGTCTCGAGGTCGCGGGGCAGGGCCCGGGCGGCGTCGGACGCCTCGGCGCGGGCCACCCGCCAGTCGGCCCGCCGGACCGTCACGCCGGGTCGGCCGTGGCCAGGGCGGTGGCGGTCGCGGTGGCCCGGTCCAGCTCGGCCTGCGAGCCGCCGGCGAGCCCCGCGGCGTAGCCGACGAGGAACGTCGTCAGCGGGGCGGCCGGGCGGGCGACGCCGTGCGCCGCGTCGCGGGCGAGGTCGAGAACCACGGGGACGTCGACCACGAAGTCGTCGGGCAGGCCCAGGGCCCGGACGAGTCGTGCGGCCCAGGCGTCGAGTTCGGCAGGTGTGTCGGTCATGGTCGACACTCAACCAGTCGCGTCGGCCTCGCGCCGGACGACACCCAGGCGGTCGGCGTCGGCGACGGTGTCGACGTCGGCGCAGAGCGCGTCGGGCACGGGGACCTCGAGCAGGTCGAGCCCGTCGAGCAGACGGCGGAGCGACAGGCCCTCGAGGGGGCCGTCGGCCCGCAGTCCTCCGAGTCGCGTCCGCAGGGCGTCGGTCCGGTAGAGAGCGAGCAGTGGCTGACGTCGCCCGTCCGAGTCGACGGCGAGCCGGCCATCCCGGTGTTCGTCGTCCTCGGCGCCGCCGGCGAGGAGGGCCGCCACGGCCTCGGGCGCCCGCGGCAGGTCGCAGGCCAGCACGAGTGCCCACGGTGCCGGGTCGCCGACGACGGCGAGACCGGCCGCGAGGGCGGCCACCGGCCCGGACCAGGCGGGCTCCTCACGGGTGAGCAGGGCTCCGGCGGGCGGCACCCGACCGTCGCGCAGGCCGACCACGACGAGGGTCCGGGCTCCGGTCGCCGCCTGGACGGCCCGGTCGAGGAGCGTCGCGTCGCCACTCGTGAAGCCGGTCTTGTCGGCACCGTGCACCCGGGAGGCGCGACCCCCGGCGAGCAGGACGGCGTCGAACCCGGCGTCCCCGGTCATGCCCTGCCTCCCGCGTCCACGCCGCGAGCCTAGACCTGCCCTCGACCGGCGTCCCCGGGGCGAGGCCATCCCGGAGGATGATCCGTTGTCGTCCTCGGAGCCGAGGCTTCCTCGCGTCGTCGTCGATAGGCTGGAGACATCAGCCGACAGACCGGTCCGGCATCGGCCTGCTAGGGGGAGACGACCATGAAGCGTTCCGTGAACACCGCCCTCGTCGGTCTGGCGCTGGCCGGACTGCTGGCCGGTTGCGCGCCGGCGACGGGTGGAGCGGGTGCGTCGACGTCCGGTCCGACCGCCCCGGCGACCGACGTCGCCGCCTCGCCCGAGGCCACGGCGACCCCGTCGGAGACCCCGACGGCGACTCCGTCGCAGACCCCGACGACGCGGCCCGTGTCGATCCCGACGGACTGCACCGACCTGGTGGACGCCGCGACCTACGCCGCCACGATGGGCGACGCCCCCCTCAACGACCCCGCCTACTTCGGTCAGCCGATGGGACAGGTCGCTCCCACGGCACCCGGCGCCGACGCCGACCTGAGGGACGTCGTGGCGTCCGCCCAGGTGCTCCGCTGTGGCTGGGCCGACGTGCGGGCCGACGTCACGGGCCTCTTCGCCGACGTCAGCACGGTGGACGCCGCGACGGCCGCGGCGTATCCCGCCTGGCTCGCCGAGGGACGCGAACCCACCTCGGTCTTCTGGCTCGACGGCGTGGTCTACGACTGCTCCGAGGCGTACGGCGGCTCGCTCTGCCAGTACGTCACGACCCACCCGATGTACGGCGTCGACATGGCGGACACCGTGCTGGTGCGCGACGACGTCGTCGTCACGGTGTCGCAACGGAATTTCCCGACCGACGACCTCATGGGATCGATCGTCACGCGCCTCTGGGGCTGAGGAGCCACCGACGCCAGGAGGCGCGGTGCCGGTCGAACAGGCACCGCGCCTCCTAGGTCTCCGACGGGCGTCAGCCCGCGGCGACCTGCTGGTCGCGCTTCGGCAGCACCCAGCCCGGACGGACGAAGTGGCAGGTGTAGCCGTAGGGGTCCTTCTCGAGGTAGTCCTGGTGTTCTTCTTCGGCCTCCCAGAAGTCGCCGGCCGGGGTGACCTCGGTGACCACCTTGCCGGGCCAGAGGCCGGACGCGTCGACGTCGGCGATGGTGTCGAGGGCCGTCGCGCGCTGCTCGTCGTCCGCGTAGAAGATCGCCGAGCGGTAGCTGTCGCCGACGTCGTTGCCCTGGCGGTCCTTCGTCGACGGGTCGTGGATCTGGAAGAAGAACTCGAGGATCTCGCGGTACGAGGTCAGACCCGGGTCGAACACGATCTCGACGGCCTCGGCGTGGCCGCGGTGGTTGCGGTACGTCGCGTTCGGCACGCTGCCGCCCGAGTAGCCGACGCGGGTCGAGACGATGCCCGGTCGGCGGCGGAGCAGCTGCTGGGCGCCCCAGAAGCAGCCGCCCGCGAGGATCGCGGTCTCGGTCGTGCCGCTGGGGGCGGGGGTGGATTCGGGGGAGAAGAGCGTCATGTAGGCACCGTATCCTTCGGTTTCGAGTGAGGCGTGGGGGACGAAGCGGAGAGCCGCCGAGTTGATGCAGTAGCGCAGCCCGCCGGTCGCGGTGGGTCCGTCGCGGAAGACGTGGCCGAGGTGGCTGTCCCCGGCGGTCGAGCGCACCTCGGTGCGCTTGAAGAACAAGCCCTCGCGCTTCTCGACGACGTGTTCGGCATCGATGGGTCGCGTGAAGCTCGGCCAGCCGGTGCGGCTGTCGAACTTGTCGACCGAGGCGAACAGGGGCTCGCCCGAGACGACGTCGACGTAGATGCCCGCGTCCTTCGAGTCCCAGAACTCGTTGCGGAAGGCGGGTTCGGTGCCACCGCCCTGGGTCACGCGGCGCTGGGTCGAGGTGAGGCGGGCGACCGCCTCGGGGTCTTTCCGGTACTGGTCCGACATGATGCCTCCTGTTCGTCGGCGTCGGTGCGATCGGATGGGTCGGGTGCCCGCGGTCGCCTCGATGCCTCTCACGACAACAACCGGACGGCGCCGGGTGTTCCGTCGGCCTGCGAGGATCGACGCATGAGCCTGATCCGACTGAACGACGTGACCGTCCGCTTCGACGGCACCCCGGTGGTGCGCGAGGCGTTCTTCCGCCTCGACGAGAAGGAGCGCGTGGGGATCGTCGGTCGCAACGGCAGCGGCAAGTCCACGCTGCTCAAGCTGATGCTCGACCAGGTGCAGCCCGACGAGGGCACGGTCACGCTCGAGCAGGGCGTCCGGGTGGGGTACTTCTCGCAGTTCTCCGAGCTCGACGGCACGCAGACCATCGTCGAGGTGCTGACCGGGCTCTTCGCCCACGAGCGGGCGATCGAGGCCGACCTGGCGCAGATCGACGCCGACATCGCCGTGGTCGCGATGGACCCCGACGGCGGGGACGCCCTCGACCAGCTGATCCACCGACAGTCCGAACTGTTCGCCGAGATGGACCGGGTCGACGGCTGGGAGTACCCGCGCCGCATCGACACGGCCCTGAGCGTGCTCGGATTCAGCGACGCGCACCGCACCAGCCCGATCGACGACCTCAGCGGTGGTTGGCGCAACCGCGCGGCCCTCGCGAAGATCGTCCTCGAGGACCCGGACGTGCTGCTGCTCGACGAGCCCACGAACTTCCTCGACGTGGCCGGCGTCGAGTGGCTCGAGTCGTGGTTCCGCGACTTCCACGGCGCGGCCGTGGTCGTCTCGCACGACCGCAGCTTCCTCGACGCGGTCGTCACCCGCATCGTCGAGGTCGAGAACTTCCACCTGCACGACTACCCGGGGGACTTCGCCGAGTACGTCGTGCAGAAACAGTTCCGGCTGAAGAGCCTCGAGCAGCAGTTCGTGCACGAGTCCGAGCTGCTCGCGTTCGAGGCCGAGGGCATCTCGGACCGCCGCGACGCCGCCAAGGCCGCCAAGCGCCAGGACGGCGGCGACCTGCTCAAGCAGCTCGCCAAGGTCAAGAAGTCGCGGGCGCCCCGCCCCGTCGACCAGATCATCACCGAGATCTACTCGGGGCTGCACGTCAAGGACGTCCTGTGCCGGGTCGACGGTCTCGGCAAGGCCCGCGACGACCGGACGCTCTTCGACGACCTCACGTTCGAGCTGCGGCGCGGCGACCGCCTGGTGATCACGGGGGCGAACGGCAGCGGCAAGAGCACGCTGCTGCGGGTGCTGACGGGGGAAGAACGCGCCGACGCCGGTCGGGCCGCGTGGGCGGGCGGGGTCAAGGTGGTCTCGTACGACCAGGTGCTGGCCGAGCTCGACGACGACGACACCGTCACGCACTCGGTCAACGCGATGCCCGACAGCCTCGCCCTGACCGCGACGCGGAAGTCCGTCGGGCGGTTCCTCGCGATGTTCCAGTTCAGCGAGGCCGATCTCAAGAAGCGCATCGGCGCGCTCTCCGGTGGTCAGCGGGCCCGCGTCGCGATGGCGCAGTGCCTGCTCTCGGGGGCCTCGGTGCTGCTGCTCGACGAGCCCACCAACCACCTCGACGTGCCGAGCGCCCAGGTCATGGAGCGGGCGCTGCAGCACTTCCCCGGGGCGGTCGTCGTCGTCAGCCACGACCGGTTCTTCGCCGACAAGGTCGCCACGCGGCGTCTGGTCTTCGGCGCGGACGCCGACCGTCCCGAGCGCGTGGTCGTCACCGCCGCCTGAGCCGCGGCGCGCCGGGCGCGGTGCGCCGGGCGCGGGTCGGGTCCGCGTGCGGCCGGGCTCAGCCCTCGGTCGTCAGCTGCCGGACGACCTCGGCGACGCCCGAGACGACGAGCCCGGACGCACCCCCGTCGAGTGCGGCGCGAGCGGCGTCCAGGTCGGACACGATGTGGCCGAGGACCGGCTTGCCGGTGGCCGTCATCGTCGCCCAGGTCGCGGCCGGGGCGGACCAGTCGAGGCCCAGCATGCTCCAGCTGGCGGAGGTCCGGGTGAGCAGCTCGGGGTCGGCCGCCACCTCGTCGGCGTAGTAGTACCCCCAGGTCGCGCACCCCTCGGAGGCGGCGAGGTCGCCCCACTCGGTCTGCGTGCAGTACCCCTTGCCGACGAGCGTCTGCGCCACCTCCGACGTCCCGAGGTGCATCCATGCGATCTCGAACAGCTCGGGGTAGAAGCGGGCGTCGACGTACTTCGGGTCGACGAACAGGGCGTGTTCCCGGCCGAACTCGCGCACGATCTCGTCGAAGCGGGCGTACGGCTGGTCGGACTGCTCGGGGTCGTTCGTCTCGGCCGCCGAGATGCGGTACTGCTGCACCTCGCTCCACGTGTGGTCGGCGGGGACGAACCCGGTCGTGCCCGAGGTGCGGTCGAGGGTCTCGTCGTGCAGTCCGAACCAGACGCCGTCCGAGGTGCGGGAGAGCGACACCTCGAGCCCGTCCACCCCGGCGGCGACCGACTGCCGGTAGGCGAACATCGACATCTCGGGCCAGTCGCCGGACCCGCCGCGGTGGGCGACGGTGGAGGGCCGAGCCGCCAGGAGGGCGTCGACGGGCCGAGGAGGCGCGGCCCGGGTGACCGGCGCCTCCTCGCTCAGTCGCGCGGAACGCAACCCGAGGGCGACGGCGGCCGTCCCGAGGACGGCGACGCCGCCGACGCCGAGCAGGACCGTTCGACGGGAGAGGCGTGCCAAGGGCTCGGGCGTGCGGGGCATGTGCCCACTATGGGGGGAGACCGGGTGCCGCGCCGACCACCGCCCGCCGGATCACCCGTCGTTCGCCCGGTTCAGTCGGCCGCGTACTCGTCGAGTGCGGGCAGCGGGCGACCGTCGTGGTCCCACATCGCCTGGTTCTCCCACGCGTTGCCCGAGGTCGGGTCGTCCGGGTCCCATCCGGCACCGTCGACCGCGGTCCACGCGGGTTCCCACGCCACGACGCCGATTCCGCGGCCGCCCGGGGCCGAGGCCACGACGTCCTGGATCGCACGGAAGTTCGCGGCCTGCCCCTCGGGCGTCGCGGGGTAGCCCGCGACGAGCTGCGACGGGTCGACGACGACGTTCTCCCAGAGGTGGTCTGGGTCGTCCTCGAGCGTCCAGGGGTAGGACGTCTCGACGATCAGCACGTCGCGGTCGTAGCGCTCGGACAGCGTCGTGATCGCCTGCTGCATGCCCGACAGCCCGCCGTGCCAGTAGCCGTAGTACGACAGGCCGATCAGGTCGAACGGCACGCCGCGCGAGGTCGCCTCGTCGAACCACCAGGTGAGGCCGTCGACGCCGGCGTTGATGTTGGTCAGGTGCAGCACCACCTGCGTCGTGGGCGAGACCTCCTTCACCGCCGTCGCTCCGGCCGTGAGGAACATCGCCAGGTTGCTCCACTGCGCGCCGCTGACGCCGTCGCTCGGGTCGACGTCCCAGGTCTGGCCCAGCGGCCAGACCATGCCGGGGTTGATCTCGTTGCCGACCTGCACGGCGTCCGCGGTGATCCCCTCGGCGGCGAGGGCGTCGAGCACGCTGCGGGTGTGGTCGTGGATCCTCGTGGCGACCTCGGGGGCGCTCAGCCCGAGCCAGGCCCTCGGCATGGTCTGGGCGCCCGGGTCGGTCCACCGGTCGCTGTAGTGGAAGTCCACGAGCAGCTGCATGCCCGCCGCCTTCACCCGCGCCGCCATCGCGACGACGTCGTCCTGGTCGTTGTAGCCGTCGGTCGGGTCGACCCAGACCTTCAGCCGCACCATGTTCGCCCCGTGGTCCGCCAGCTGCGTCACCGGGTCGGTGGGGCGGCCGGCGGCGTCGAGGTAGACGGCTCCGCGATCCTCGTTGCGGGGCAGACCCGACAGGTCGGCACCCCGCACGTCGCGCGTCACCCGCCCGGGCGTGACGGTGACGTCGTCGATGCTCGCCCAGGTACCGGCCGCACCACTCGTGGTGAACGTCGGAGTGCACTGGCTGTGCGTCACCTCGGCCGAGACCGAGAGGCGCAGCCACCCGTCGTCGGACTCGGTCGAGGGGATCACCGTCGTCGCCGCGGCGTCCTTGCTCGAGCCGGTGCCGCACCCGGTCAGCGAGAGCGTGCTCGAGGCCAGGCCGCCACCGCTCTTCACCCAGGCCGAGAAGGTCCACCACCCGGGCATGACCTTCTTGAGCTTCTGGCTGGTCGTGGCCGTGCCGGCCGTCGGCAGCACGTGCGTCAGGCGCGTGGCCGAGTCGTGCCCACCCGCCTCGAGCGTCGTGGTGCCCGACCCCTTCGAGACCCAGCCCGTCGCGCCGTGCTCGAAGCCGGGGTCCTGCACGACGACGGGGCGAGGAGCCGGGCCGCCGGGCACCGCGGTCGCGGGGGCGCCCGACAGCAGGCCGGCTCCCAGGGCCGCCGTGGCGAGGGCGGCGCCGACGGCGAGACCGCGCCGGCCCCTCCGGTCGACGTGGGGCCGGGGGGTGGTGGTGGGTCGTGTCATCGCGTCGTCCTCCTTGACGATCGGTGGGGCGGGGTGCTGCGGGGGCGGTACGGGGTTCGGGACGGTGGGGCGCAGGAGGCGCGGTGCCGGTCTCGACGCCGGCACCGCGCCTCCTGCGGTCGCCTCGCGTCGCGGCTCAGCCGCGGGGGCGGCTCACGACGCGGACCGCACCGGCGGGGACGCCCACGCGGCCGTCGACGGCGTCGCCGGTGATCAGCTCGGTGCCCTGACCGACCACGACGTCGGTCGCGGTCTCGGCGTGGTTGACCAGGAAGGTGAAGTCGACGTCGTCCCCGTGGCGCACGACGACCTCGAGCCCCTCGGGGTGGTCCACCGGCAGCGGCACCCCGGCGTCGTCGAGCACCGACCGGACGAGACCCCCGAGATCGGCCCCGGTCGTGCGCGTCGAGACGTACCAGGCCGAGCCGTCGCCGTGGGCGTGGCGGGTGACCGCCGGACCTCCCGCCGCCGGGCCGTCGACGTAGCTCGCGACCGCCACGGCGCCCTCGAGCACGATGTCGTCGGACCAGCCCGTGCCCGTCGTGCCGTCGTCGAGGGTGACGACCTGGTCGGCGTACAGGGGCAGGAACTCGGGCACCGAGAGGCCGAGCACCTCGCGCAGGGCACCGGGTGCTCCACCGGCGTGGACGGTGTCGTTCTCGTCGACGACGCCCGAGAAGTACGACGCGACGAAGGTGCCGCCCTCGCGGACGAACGCGCCGAGGCCGTCGGTCGTCCGCCGGTCGGCCAGGTACAGCGAGGGGGCGAGCACGAGGTCGTAGCCCGACAGGTCGTCGTGCGGGTGGCGGAAGTCCACCGTCACGCCGAGGTGCCACAGGGCGGAGTACCAGGCGACGACGCGCTCACGGTGCTGGAGTTCGACCGACGGCCGCCATTCGAGGTCGTGGGCCCAGAAGGACTCGACGTCCCAGAGGATCGCGACCCGCGCCTCCACCCGGCTGCCGCGGACGGCCGAGAGCCGACCCAGGTCGGCGCCGAAGTCGACGACCTCGCGCCAGGTGCGGGTCGAGGTGCCGGCGTGCGGCAGCATCGCGGAGTGGAACTTCTCGGCGCCGTACCGCGACGCCCGGAACTGGAAGAACAGGATCGCGTCGGCGCCCCGGGCCAGGTGGCTCGCGGCGTTCCGGGCGAGCTCGCCGGGGCGCTTGGCGATGTTGCGCGGTTGCCAGTTGACGGCCGAGGTCGAGTGCTCCATCAGCATCCACGGGGCACCGCCGGCGAGCGAACGGGTGAGGTCGGCGTCCATGGCGAGCAGCACGTGGTTGTCGCGGCGCTCGGCCACGAGGTAGTGGTCGTTCGCGACGACGTCGACCTCGCGGGCCCACCTCCAGTAGTCGATCGAGGGGCAGTTCGTGGCCATGAAGTTCGTGGTGACCGGGAGGTGCGGCGCGTGTCGTTTGATCGCGTCGCGTTCGGCGGTGAAGCAGGCCAGCAGGGCGTCGGAGGTGAAGCGGGCGAAGTCGAGGCGCGAGGTCTGGTTGACGACCGTGGCCGAGGTGCGTGGGGCGTCGATCTCGTCCCACTCGCCGTAGGTCTGGCCCCAGAAGCGGGTTCCCCAGGCCTCGTTGAGCGCGTCGAGGGTGACGTACTTCTCCTCGAGCCAGGTGCGGAAGGCGAGCACCGAGTGGGGGCCGTAGTCCTCGCTGATCGGGGCGCCGTACTCGTTGTGGACGTGCCAGAGCACGACCGCGGGGTGGTTCGCGTAGCGCTCGGCCAGCCGCTCGGTGATCGCGAGGGCCGCCCGGCGGTAGTCGGGGCTGCTCGGGCTGACCATGCCGCGGGAGCCGCGACCCAGGGTGACGCCGTCCCGCGTGACCGGGTGGGAGTCGGGGTAGGCCTTCCAGAACCAGGCCGGCGGGACGGTCGTCGGGGTGGCGAGGTCGACGTCGATGTCGGCGTCGTGCAGCAGGCCCAGGATGTCGTCGAGGAAACCGAAGTCGTACTCGCCCTCGCGGGGTTCGAGCAGGGCCCACGAGAAGATGCCGACGCTGACCAGGTTGACGCCCGCCTGCTTCATCAGGGCGATGTCCTCGAGCCAGACCTCGCGCGGCCACTGTTCGGGGTTGTAGTCGCCGCCGTAGCGCAGGTCGGCTCGGCCGGGCAGCCAGGTCGTGGTGGCCTGGGGCGTGGGTCGGGCGTCGAGCTCGAGTGACATGCAGTGATCTCCTTTGACTGTGTGCGCTCCCAGTTGTAACACACCGGATTCGAGCGGCGAAAGGGCCCGTAACGGTGTTGACAAGCGAAAACCGCTGTGCGTAACTGTAACCGCTCACAGGCACAGCGACGTGGTTCTCCGAAGCACGCGCTGTCCCGCCCCCACCACAGCTCTTGCTTTCCTCAAGGAGGACGAATGCGCAGCTCATTCCGCCGTCTCGGTGTCGCCACGGTCGCGACCGCCGCCCTACTGCTCACCGCCGGGTGCTCCGGCGCCGGGGGAGGCGCGGCCGACGACGGTCCCGTCGAGCTCAGCTACTGGGCCTGGGCCCCGAACCTCGACAAGGTCGTCGACCTCTGGAACCAGGACAACCCCGACATCCAGGTCACCGTCAACAAACAGGACGGCGGAGACCCGGCCATCACCAAGCTGCTCACCGCCATCAAGGCCGGGAGCGGCGCGCCGGACCTGATCCAGGCCGAGTACCAGAAGATCCCGACGCTCGTGTCCTCGGACGCGCTCGCCGACATCTCCGACCAGGGCGCCGCCGACCTCGAAGGCGACTTCTCGGAGGGCACCTGGTCGTCGGTGACCCTCGGCGGTGACGGCGTCTACGCCATCCCGCAGGACTCCGGCCCGATGATGGCGTACTACCGCACCGACGTCCTCGACCAGTACGGCCTGAGCGTCCCGACCACGTGGGACGAGTACGCCGACGTCGCCACGAAGCTCCACGCCGCCGACCCGACGAAGTACCTCGGCACCTTCTCGGCCAACGACGCCGGCTGGTTCGCCGGCCTCACGCAGCAGGCCGGTGCCTCGTGGTGGTCGATCGACGGCGACAGCTGGGGCGTCGACATCGAGGGCGGCCCGACGGAGAAGGTCGCCTCGTACTGGGGCGGGCTCGTCGAGAGCGGGGCGATCGACAACAAGCCGATGTACACGCCCGAGTGGAACGCCGGTCTGAACGACGGCAGCCAGGTCGGCTGGATCAGCTCGGTCTGGGCGCCGGGCGTGCTGGGCGGCAACGCCCCCGACACCGCCGGCAAGTGGACCGCGGCCCCGATGCCGCAGTGGGACGCCTCGAAGCCGGCGGACGGCAACTGGGGCGGCTCGACCACGGCCGTGACGACCCAGTCCGAGCACAAGGAGGCGGCGGTCGAGTTCGCGACGTGGCTCAACACCGACCCCACGGCCGTGGCGGCGCTCGCCGACATCGCCGGCGTCTACCCGGCGGCCACCGACGCGGCCTCGGACGCGCTGACCACCAGCCCCGAGTTCTTCAGCCAGCAGGACGACTTCTACGACATCGCCGCCGAGGCGTCCGAGTCGGTGCAGCCGTTCACCTACGGCCCGAACGTCAACGTGGCCTTCAGCGCCTACAACGACGAGTTCGCCAAGGCGGCCGACGCCAAGACGCAGGCGGCCTTCGAGGACGCGGTCGCGGCCATGCAGAAGATCACCGTCGACGACCTGACCAAGAGCGGCTTCTCGGTCAAGTAGCGACATCGGGCGGGGCGGCCGGGGTCGCCCCGCCCGCCCCGTCACCCCTCCGTCACACCCGTCTCGACCCAAGGACACGGCATGGCCGACACCCTCACCCCCCTCAGCCCGCGAACCGACGGGTCCGGCCCTCCGCCGTCGTCGGCCGGTCGCGAGGCGCCCCGCCCGGCGACCCGCAAGGGCAACGGCAGCTTCCGCACGCGGGTGCTGACCCCCTACGCCATGTTGGCCCCCGGAATCGTGCTGTTCGTGCTGTTCATGGCGGCGCCCATCGTCTACACGCTGTTCCTCAGCTTCCAGAAGAAACAGGTCGTCGGCCTGGGGCTCGGCTCGGGCGGCGAGAGCCAGGTGTTCGCCGGGTTCGAGAACTACGTCGGTTCTCTCACCGACCCCGAGTTCGCCTCCAGCGTGGGTCGCGTCCTCCTCTACGGCGTCGTGCTGATCCCGTGCATGCTCGGCCTCGCGTTGCTCTTCGCCCTGCTGCTCGACTCGAAGCGCACGCGGGCCACCGCCTTCTCGCGGGTCTCCATCTTCCTGCCCTACGCGGTGCCCGCCGTGATCAGCTCGCTGCTCTGGGGCTTCCTCTACCTCCCGGCCGTGAGCCCCTTCTACTACGTGTTCGACCGGCTCGGCTGGGACGTCGACGGGGTGCTCGGCTCGGGAACCGTGCTGTTCGCGATCGCCAACATCGCCCTCTGGGGCGGTGTCGGCTTCAACATGATCGTCATCTACACCTCGCTCAAGGCCGTGCCGACCGACGTCTACGAGGCCGCCCGCCTCGACGGTGCCAGCGAGGTGCAGATCGCCCTGCGCATCAAGATCCCCATGGTCGCGCCGGCGCTCGTCATGACCGCGCTGTTCTCGATGGTGGCCACCCTGCAGGTGTTCGCCGAGCCGACCACCCTCCGTCCGCTCACGAACAGCCTGTCGACCAGCTGGTCGCCGCTCATGCTCGTCTACCGCGACGCCTTCACCCGCGACGACATCTACTCGGCGGCGGCGACCTCGGTCGTCATCGCGCTCGCCACCTTCATCGTCAGCTTCTTCTTCCTCCGGGTCGTCCAGAAGCGCGCATTCGGCCAGGAGGACTGACCATGACCACCATCGACCTCGACGGCTCCCGAGACGCCACGGCCCCGGTGCCCGACCCGACCCGCGCCTCCTCGACGAACCGCCGTCCCTCGGGCAGGGTGCCGCGCGACCCGTCCGCACCGCGCCTGCACGCCGAACGGCCGAGCGTCGTCTCGACGGTGCTGCTGCTGATCGGCGCCGTCTACTGCCTGTTCCCGGTGCTCTGGGTCGTCATGGCCTCGACCAAGGACGGCGGCGAGCTCTTCTCGACCTTCACCCTGGCGCCGAGCGGTCACCTGCTCGACAACGTCGTCGCCCTGACGCAGTACCGCGACGGGCTGTTCTGGCGATGGATGCTCAACACGGCCCTCTACGCCGGCCTCGGCGCGATCGCCTCGACCTTCGTCTCGGCGCTCTCGGGCTACGTGCTCGCGAAGTTCGAGTTCCCGGGCAAGAAGGTCGTCTTCAACGTGCTGCTGATGGGCGTGCTCGTGCCCGGCGTCATCCTGGCGATCCCGCAGTACTTCCTGCTCGCGAACGTCGGCCTGACCAACACCTTCTGGGGCGTGCTGCTGCCGCAGATCATCAGCCCCTACGGCATCTACCTCGCCCGCATCTACGCCGCGGCCGCCGTGCCCACCGACGTGATCGAGGCCGCGCGCACCGAGGGGGCCCGCGAGATGGGCATCTTCTCGAGGATCGCCGTGCCGATGCTGCTGCCCGGGCTCGTGACGATCTTCCTGTTCCAGTTCGTCGCCATCTGGAACAACTTCATGCTGCCGTACATCATGCTCGGCGACGACTCGCTGTTCCCGCTCACGGTGGGACTCAACGGGCTGCTCAACCAGGGGGCCTCGGCGCCGGCGTTGTACACGCTCGTCATCACGGGTGCCCTGCTCTCGGTGATCCCGCTGATCGCGATCTTCCTCGTGCTGCAGCGGTTCTGGAAGGTCGACCTCGCGGCCGGCGCGGTCAAGTAGTGCGGCCTGGACGACCGGTCGTGCCGGCGGGGCGGAGCGCGCCGCCGGCCCGGCGGTCGCCGCACCCTATGCTGGCCGCGTGAGCAGCACGACCGGCCGCGGCCGACCGACCATCGACGACGTCGCGACCGCCGCCGGCGTCTCGCGGGGCACGGTGTCGCGGGCCCTGAACGGCGGCCGGTGGGTCAGCCCCGAGGCCAAGACCGCGGTCGACGCCGCCATCAAGGCCACCGGGTACCGCGTCAACCCGCACGCGCGCAGCCTCGCGACGAACCGCACCGGCTCGGTCGCCTTCCTGCTCACCGAAGACCACGAACAGCTCTTCGAGGACCCGAACTTCTCCATCCTGCTGAGGGGGGCGGCCTCGGCGCTCGCCGAGCGCGACGTCTCGCTCGTGCTGATCATGGCCGGGTCGCCTGCCGAACAGCAGCGGGCGTTGGCCTACATCGGGGCCGGGCACGTCGACGGCGTCCTGCTCGTCTCGGCGCACAGCGGCGGCAGGCTGCTCGCCGACGTGGTCGAGTCGGGGGTCCCCGCGATCGCCTGCGGCATCCCGATCGGCCACGAGAAGAAGATGGGGTGGGTGGCCGCCGACGACCGCGAGGGCGCGCGCGAGATGGTCGCGTACCTCCGCGGCCTGGGGCGCAGGCACATCGCCACGATCGCCGGCCCCGCCGACACCCCCGGCGGCATCACCCGCCTCGAGGGGTACCGGGCCGAGCTGGGCGACGACGCCGACGACGCGCTCGTGCGCCACGGCGACTACGGGCGTGAGAGCGGCCGCGTCGCGATGCAGTCCCTGCTCGCCGAGCGGCCGGACCTCGACGCCGTCTTCGCCGCCAACGACCGCATGGCCGCCGGGGCGATCGACGCCCTGACGGCCGCGGGGCGGCTCGTGCCGGACGACGTCGCGGTCGCGGGCTTCGACGACTCGAGCGTCGCGACCGCGACGTCGCCGGCCCTCACGACCATGCGTCAACCGTTCGACCGCATCAGCAGCGAGATGGTGCGCCTGCTCCTGCAGGTCATCGACGGCGAGAAGCCGGCCGCCATGACGTTGCCGACCGAGCTGGTGGTGCGCGCGTCCGCGTGACGCGACCCGCGCCTCCTGCGGTCCCTCGCCCCGGCGTCCCACCGGGACGCGCGCGTAGGGTCGGCGGCATGACCGATCTCGACGGAGCCGTGGTGCTCGTGGCCGGTGCGTCCGGCGGACTGGGGCAGCGTGTCGCGGCGATGCTCGAAGACGAGGGGGCCGTCGTCGTCCGTGCGGCCCGACGCCCCGAGTCGCTCTCGGGCCCCGGCGCCTACCTCGCCGACCTGCGTGACCGGTCGGGAGGCGCGGCGCTGGTCCGGTCGGCGCTCGACCAGCACGGACGCCTCGACGGCGTCGTGGTCGCCGCGGGCGTCGTCGCGTTCGGAGCGGCGAAGGACCTCGACGACGACACGCTCGACGAACTCGTCGAGACGAACGCTCTCGGGCCCATCCGTCTGGTGCGCGCCGCGCACGCCGCCCTCGCGGAGTCCGCGGCGGCCGGTCGCGAACCCTTCGTCGTGACGATCAGCGGCGTCGTGTCCGAGGCCGCGACCGTGGGGATGGCCGCGTACTCGGCGTCCAAGGCGGCCCTGGCGTCCTTCGCGTCGGCCGCCGGACGCGAGTACCGGCGAGACGGCATCCGCGTGCTCGACGCGCGCCCGGGGCACACCGACACCGGTCTCGCCACGCGAGCGGTCGCCGGGAAGGCGCCGGCGTTCGGTGCGGCCCTCGACCCCGACGCGGTGGCCGAGCGGATCGTGCGGGCGATCGTCGACGGCGAGAAGGACCTGCCGAGCTCGGCGTTCTCGAGCTGACTCCCGACCGGCCCGACGCTCCTAGCTGAACTCGTCGCCGACGAGCCGCAGCAGGTCGGCGAGCTGGGCCTGCTGGGCGGGTGACAGCGAGTGCAGCCGTGCGCTCTCGGCGTCGACCAGGCTCAGCATGGCGGCGTCGACCCGCGCGATGCCGTCCTCGGTCACGCGCACCAGCACACCGCGGCCGTCGCTCGGGTCGCCGTGGCGTTCGACGAGGCCGCGCTCGACCAGACGGTCGAGTCGGTTCGTCATGGTGCCACTCGTGACCATGGTCGCCGTGACGAGGTGCTTCGGGCTGAGCTGGAAGGGGTCGCCGGCCCGACGGAGGGCCGAGAGCACGTCGAACTCCCAGATCTCGAGGCCCGCATGGGCGAACGCCTCGCTGCGGATGCGGTCGAGGCGCCGCGACAGGCGGCGGAGGCGCGAGAAGACGTCGAGGGGTGCGAAGTCGATGTCGGGGCGCTCGCGGGCCCAGGCGTCGATGATCAGGTCGACTTCGTCGTTCGTGGCCACGGTGCTGCGTTCCCATCGGTCGGTTTCGGACTCCTCATCTTCGTCCACCTGCCGGTGAATCGTCCGCACGGGTCGCCGGGGCGACCCGGGTGGCGCGCTACTGGTAGGTCACGAGGTCGGGCGTCGGCGACACGTCGGCCATCGTCTGCTCGGGGCTCAGCACGGGCACGTCCTCGTCGTAGAAGTTCTTCCAGCCCCAGGCGACCCCGGCCGGGGCGCCGTCGTGCAGCGCGCGCCAGGTGGCCTGCTTGTCGGGCTGCGAGCCCTGACCGTCGGCGTGGATCAGCGTGGCCAGCTCGGGCCGCGACGTGTCGATCGACGCTCGGTCGCGCAGCATGTCGAGTCGGAACTGGTGCAGCACGAACATCTTCGGCGGCAGACCCTTCGACGCGACGAGGTCGGCCAGCCAGGTCGACACGGCGTTCACCTCGCCCGCCTCGACCCCGCCGATCTGGCGCAGCGGTACCTGGTCGGCCTCGAGGCGCCATTCGGGGTCGAGGGCCAAGCCGACGTTCGGCCGCGACAGCAGCGACTCGTAGCGCTTCGCCTGGCTGAGGAAGTCCGCCCGACCCGGCTGCAGGTCGATCACCACGTACTGCCCCGCGGCGGCGGCCGCGTCCACGTAGGGCTCGATGCTCTCGACCGACAGCTCGTTCGAGTAGTCGCCGTCGTCCCCGGCGGCACCGGCGGCGACCGTCGCGATGACCTCGAGCATCGGCACCACGGGACGGTCGCTCGCCGCGTCGTAGCTCGCCGCGACGTCGGCGGCACGCTGCACGGTCGCGGCGACGTCCTGCTCGCCGAGGACGCCGAGCGCCCCGGTGCCGGGCGCGCCGTAGAGCGCCACGAACCGCCGGTCCGGGAAGAACCGTTGGCCGCCGCCGGGCAGCTGTGCCCCGGACCGGGCCGCCGCGACCGACCACGCGGCGTCGCGCACGGTCGAGAAGGACGAGCCGATCAGGACGGTGTCGGTCGTCGTCGAGGCGTGCAGCGCGTCGATCGCCTCACCGGAGGCCTGAAGGTCGACGACCCCCTCGGGCAGGGCCTGGACCTCGGCACCCGCGGCCCGGGCTGTGGCCGTGGCCGCGACGTCCTCGGCTCCGGCCACGACGGCGAGGACGTCGTCCAGGGGCGTCGCCGGGTCGGGCACGTCGACCGAGGAGGCGCGGCTCGCGATCTCCACGCCCGCCCCGTCGATCGCGCCCACGTCGCCGACCGCCAGCACGGTCTCGACGCCGAGCCGGTCGAGCTCGGCCGCCAGGACGGACGGCCCGGTCGTGGGGCTGTCGCTCGACGGGCCGGCGGACGGCGACGCCGTCGGCGCCCCCGCCGGGGCGAGCAGCAGGGGCACGCCCAGTCGCTCCGCCTCGTCGGCCGCCTCCGCCTGGCCCGCCGCGTCCCCGTCCGCTGCGACGACCGCGACCGGACTGGAGGCGAACAGCGCCCGGCTGGCCTCGACGGCCCTCTCGGGGGCGGTGGCGCCGCCGACCACCGTGACCCGCGCCTCCTGCTGGTGGGTGACGAGGGCCGTGCGCCCGTCGGCGTCGTCGGTCGACGTGGACGTGCAGCCGGTCGCGGCGAGCAGGGCCACGGTGGCGAGCGACGCCGCCACGGTCAGGCGGACGGGGCGGGAGAGGACGCGGGATCGGCGGGTACGGGAAAGCACCGATCCACGGTAACCGCGACCGCCGACACGGGCGCGCCGACGGCTCAGCTCAGGACGTCCTTCGTGGTGAACCGGCCGAGTGCCAGGGCACCGAAGACCACGACGTAGCCGGCCTGCAGCAGAACGTTGGCGCCGAACGAGTCCCACGAGACCGGGTCGCGCATGAGGTCGGCGAATCCCAGCCAGTGGTGCGTGAACAGCCAGGGGTCCAGGACGTCCAGTTGCGGCAGCGCATCGACGATCTGGGCGACGGTCGAGAGCACGATCGTGGCCGCCATGGCCCCGACGGGCACGCTCGTCAGCGTCGAGGCGAACAGGCCGATGGCGCTCAGGCCGAGCAACGACATCGTGACGTAGAGCGCCATCAGCAGCAGCCTCAGGGCGTACTCACCCAGGCCGATCGTCTGCCCGGAGAGCAGGGTGACCGGCCCGACCGGGAACAGCGCGGCCCCGGCGATCGCCCCGAACACGACCACCACGAGCGTGGCGGCGAGGCAGAACGCCGCGGCCGCCGCGAACTTGACGAGCAGGAGGCGCACCCGGCCCACCGGCGTCACCAGCAGGTACCGCAGGGTGCCGAGGCTCGCCTCGCCCGCGATCGTGTCGCCGGCGACGACGCCGACGGTCAGCGGGAGGAAGAGCGGGATCGCCACCGTGAGGGCGGTGAGCGAGACGAAGAGGCCGTTCTGGGTGATGTCGCCGAGGAAGGCGGGCCCGCGACCACCGCCGCCGTCGGACGACGTGACGCGCACGGCGACCGCGAGCAGCACCGGGATGAGGGCCAGCGCGGCGAGCAGCGCGATCGTGCGGACGCGGCGGAAGAGCACCGCCAGCTCGCTGCCCAGCAGGCCGAGGCCCAGCGCGCTCGGGGAGCGGTCGACGGTGGGGGCGGCGTCGGGACGCGCGCCCGCGGACTCAGCCGGCGACATCGAAGCCCTCCCCGGTCAGGTCGACGAACCGGTCCTCGAGGCTGGCACCGGCCACCTCGAATCCGCGCACGCGCACGTCCGCGGCGACGAGGGCCGCGACGATCGACTCGGGCGAGAGCCCGTCGACCGCGAGCTCGGCCTCGACGCCGACCGCACCACCCGCGGTCGCGGGCGTCGCGTCGGGCCGTGCCCGTGCCTCCGGGGAGAGCCCCAGGCGGACGAGCACGTCGCGGGCGGCGTCCGGATCGGGCGTGAGCAGGTGGACCCGGTGCGTGCCGAGCGCGCGCAGGTCGTCGAGCGTGCCCTGGGTCAGCAGCCGCCCGGCGCTCATCACGCCGATGTGCGTGCACATCTGCTCGACCTCGCTGAGCAGGTGGCTCGAGACGAAGACGGTCGTGCCCTCGTCGGCCAGGGAACGGATGAGGGTGCGGACCTCGCGCGTGCCCTGCGGGTCGAGGCCGTTGCTGGGCTCGTCGAGCACCAGCAGGTCCCGCGGCATCAGCAGGGCGTTCGCGATGCCGAGGCGCTGCTTCATGCCGAGCGAGTAGGCGTGGGCCTTCTTCGACGCCGCGTGACCGAGGCCGACGCGGTCGAGGGCGGCGTCGACCCGGGCGCGTCGCGTCGAGGCCGGGGCCGAGCGGTCGCCCGAGTCGAGGCGGTGCAGGTTCGCGCGGCCCGAGAGGAACGGGTAGAACGCGGGACCCTCGACCAGGGCGCCGACGCGGGGCAGCACGCGGCGCAGGTCGTCGGGCATCGACCCGCCGAGCAGCCTGATGTCGCCGCTCGATGCCGAGGTGAGCCCCAGCAACATGCGGATCGTGCTGGTCTTGCCCGAGCCGTTCGGACCGAGGAACCCGTAGACGCTGCCGTGCGGCACCGCGAGGTCGACTCCGTCGACGGCGCGCTGGCGTCCGAACTGCTTCGTCAGGCCCGTCGTCTCGACGGCGAACGCCCCTCGGAGTGCGTCGCCGACGGCGGGCGCCCGGGCGGCGGGGGTGTCGAGGCTCACCGGCCGGAGGTCACTGCCCGGCCACGGCGGCCTGCAGGGTCGAGGCGTCGACCGCCCCGGCGAACACCCGACCGTCGTCGGTCAGCAGGACGGACACCAGCGAGGTCTCGAGCACCCGGCCGCCGTCGACCTTCGTGGTCAGCTGGTCGAGCAGGCCCTGGGCGTCGGCATCGATCGACGAGGTGCCGTCGCTCGACCCGGCAGCCGGGGTGACCCCGACGATCGAGCTCCAGCCGGAGCCGATGACGGTCTTCTCGGCGTGCGCCGCGTCACCGTGCGACCGTCCGGAGGCGCCGGTCGGCACGGTCACGTCGGTCACGGTCGCGTCCGCCGGGGGAGTGAACGCGAAGACGGACGCCGCGGGGGCGCCGAAGTCGACCGAGGTGAAGCCGGCCGACAGCGCCGGATCGCTCTGCCCCTTCGCGGCGACGACCACCTTGAGCGGGACGCCGGTCTCGGCGTCGACGGTGAGGGTCGCGCTCGCGACGAGCGTCGAGGAGTCCTTCGGGGTCAGGACCACCTGGTACGCGTCGCGTCCGGCCACCCTCACGTCGGAGTCGGCCGTGACGGTCGTCGTGGGCTCGACCGACGACAGGACGAGGTCGGCCAGTTCGGCAGGCGTCTGCGGCACGGCGGTGCCGTCGGGGAGGGCGCTCGGCGTCGGGGTGCTCCCCTGGTCGGGCAGCGTCGCGTGCGTCGCTTCCTTCGTCTTCGAGTCGTAGGCCCACACGCTCGACCCGTCACGGATGACGTCCCGCTCGGCGAGCTGGTCGATCACTTGGACTCGCTGCTTCGTGGCGCCGTCGGCGTAGACCTTGGCCGTGTGGCTGCCGGTCAGCAGTTCGAGGGCACCGGCGGCGTCGGACGACGATCCGCCGCCCGTGGCCTGGGCCGACACGTCGGGCAGCCCGAGGTCGGAGGTCTGCTCGACCGTGCCCGAGTAGGACGCGCCCGAGCTCGAGGCGGCGAGGGCCAGCACCTGCTGCGGCGTCTTGTCGGGCAGGTCGACGTCGGCCGTGGCCGAGACGGCGGGGACCACGATGCTCGCAGCGATGACGGCCACGGGGACGGCGGCGGCGGTGGCCCAGCGGGTGGACTTCTTCATGACGATCGCGACCTCTCACGCCGGGCCCCGAGCGGGTCGGCGATTGGGCAGGAGACTACGCGCGAAGCCTGGAGATCGCTGTCATCCTCGCCCCCGGTCGCTCGACGTCGAACGAGCCGTGCCGACGCCGGCCGGACGCCCCGGCGCGACCGTCCCGGTCAGAGCTCGACGACCTCGAACTCGAGCAGGTCGGCACCCGTCGCGACCGGCCCGCGCGGGGCGTCGCCGGATGCGGCGGGGCGGGCGTGGGCGGCCTTGGCGCCGTCGGCCGACCAGGCCGCGAAGTCCTCTTCGCTGCGCCAGGTCGTCACGACGAAGTAGCGGTCCTCGCCCTTGACGGGACGCAGCAGCTGGAACCCCTCGAACCCCTCCGCGCCGTCGACCGAGTGCTTGCGGGCGGCGAAGCGTTTCTCGAGCTCGGAGCCGGAGCCCTCGGGAACGTGGATGGCGTTGATCTTGACGACGGACACGACGGTGCCTTTCGGTGGGGATGGGAGGGGGAGCGGGGTGGGGAACGACGGGAGGCGCGGTGCGGTCGGCGGGACGGCCGCGCGTCAGGCGGTCTTCATGACGTTGGCCGTGAAGCCCTGCACCCGTTCGGCGAGTCCGGCCGAGCGGCGGGCGATCTGCTCGGGCGGGTTGAGGTGCGGGGGAGCGACCCGGATCAGCAGCGAGCAGGCGAGGTCTTCACAGATGTAGGTGCCGAGCGTGTTGCCGTTGAGCCCGGCCTCGCCGGCCTTGGGGGCGGTGAAGAGGCGTACCTGCGTGGCCGGCTGGGGTGAGTGGCAGAGCGAGCACATGGCGGCGATGCCGGGGCGCAGCGAACTGCTCGACGACCGGACGACGAGTCCGACGGGTCGGCCGTCCATCCAGTGGACGATGTAGCCGCGGTGGTGGGCCTGCGGGTCGCGCCAGCCGAGGAACTCGCGTTCCTCCCAGAGCATCTCGTGCAGTCCGGGGATCGGCAGGCGGTCGAGGTCGCCCGGCAGGGCGTTGACGAACGACTCGCGGATGTCGGTCTCGGTCAGCGGCTTCATGTTCTCCCTCGTGCCGTCGGGTCTCGTCAGCCTACGCGTCGGTCTAGCGTGGGCGCGTGACCATCCCCGGGGCCGACCGTGAGCAGGTCGTCGCGCGCCGCCTCCGAGCCGCGGGCTGCGTCTTCGCCGAGGACGAGGCGCGCCTGCTGGTGGCCGCCGCCGACGCCGGAACCCGGCCCGACGCCGACGCCGGAACCGAGGCCGACGCTGACGCTGACGCTGACGCTGACGCTGACGCTGACGCTGACGCTGACGCCCTCGAGTCGATGGTCGCCGACCGCGTCGCCGGACGACCGCTCGAGCAGATCCTCGGCTGGGCGGAGTTCGCGGGGCGGCGGATCGTCGTCGAGCCGGGCGTCTTCGTGCCCCGCCGCCGGACCGAGTTGGTCCTGGGGCAGGCCTCCGCGGCGCTCGTGGACGATGCGGCACCCGTGGACGAGGGCTGCGGTCCGGCGACCCGTTCCCCCACCGTGCTCGAGCTCTGCTGCGGCGCCGCCGCCGTCGCGACCGTGCTCGCCGCCGAGCACCCCGGTCTCGACCTCTGGGCCACCGACCTCGACCCGGCCGCCGTGCACTGCGCCCGTCGCAACCTCGACGGGAGGGGGACCGTCGTCCGGGGAGACCTGTTCGACGGGCTGCCCCCGTCGCTGCGCGGCCGGTTCCGGGTGATCGCGGCGAACGCGCCCTACGTGCCGACCGGGGCGATCTCGTCCCTGCCGCCCGAGGCGCGCCTCCACGAGTCGTCGCTCGCCCTCGACGGCGGGGCCGACGGGCTCGACCTCCACCGACGGATCGCCGCCGAGGTCGGCGAGTGGCTGGCACCGGGCGGCACCCTCGTCCTCGAGACGAGCGAGCGTCAGGCTCCCGACACGCAGGAGGCGCTGGTCGCCGCGGGCCTGCGGGCCCGGGTCGTGCGCGACGACGAGATCGACGGCACGGTCGTCGTCGCCGTCGCCCGGTGAGGCGGTCGGCCCCCGGCGGGGTGGTCCGTGACCGGGCTCAGACGTCGGCCGGGGCGACGGAGTCGACGACCGGGGCGTCGGGGGTGCCCGAGATCTGGCAGGTCCACTCCGTCGCGGGGCGGCCGTCGGCGAGGTGGCCCATCGTGACGGTGGCCACGGCGCCCGTGGCGCTGTCGCGGACGTCGTCGGCCTCGTAGGCCCACACGTCGCCGAGGTACGGCAGGTCGGGGTACTGCTGACCGATCGCCGTGACGCACGCGTGCCAGGCGGGGGGCGCCTCCTGGGCCTGGGCCGTGGCGGGGGCGGGCGGCTCGGTCGTCGGGAGCGCGGTGGCGTCGGGCAGGGCCGTCGCATCGTCCGAGGCCGTCGGCGTGGGGGTCCGCGACGCCGCGGCCGTCGGGCCCGGCGACGAGGCCGGCGCGCCCCCGGCGCTCCCGGCGCACCCGGACACGAGCAGCACGAGGGCCAGACCCGTGACGGCGAGGGCCGGGGCGGCGGTTCGGTGGGACGGGCGGAGGCTACGGGGCACGAGGGCTCCTCGAGGTGGGTGCGACACGGCGGGGTGTTGCACAGGGTAGCGAGTGGCCGGGCCGCCCACCACGCGCGACGCTGAGCCGACACGGAGGTTCGCCCGGCAGGCTGGTCGGATGACCGACACGGACAACCGCGAAAAGACCGCACTCGAACAGGCCATCAGCAAGGGCCAGGCGGGTGAGGGCGACATGAACAGCGTGCTCGCCGAGTTCGTCAACGCCCAGGTCGTCGTCGCCACGGCCACCGACGCGCAGGAGTCGCTGAACGACCTGCAGCCCGTGCTCTTCGACCGCGAGGGCGTGCCCATGCTGGCCGCCTTCACGCACGTCGACATGATCGGCGAGCAGGTCAGGGGCGTCGCCGAGTTCTCGGCGACCCTCCCGGCGGCCGAACTCGTCCAGGCCATCCCGGCCGAGACCGGCCTCGTCGTCAACCCGGGCAACCGCGAGGGCTTCGAGATGCTGCCCGAGGGCGTCGCCCAACTGGCGGACGACGTGCGCAAGCTCGTCGCCCAGCACGAGGCGGCCGGTTCGCCCGAGCCCGGGCAGCCCTCCCGCGCCGTCTGACGCACCCGCACGACCCCACGACGCCCCGACCGCACCCGGTCGGGGCGTCCGTCGTCGTCCGGGTGGCCCGGATCGCGTGAGATCCCGAAACCTGCGTGTCACACGACGACGCTAGGCTGGCGCCACAATCGAACATCGGGCCACGAACACGTCGCGGGAGAGCCCCGGTGCGCAGAGACTGCGCCGACCGGGCACCGAAGGAGCAAGCTCCCCGCCAATCTCTCAGGTACGCGTACCGCGACGGACTGGCCACTCTGAAAAGCAGGAGGCGCGAGGCGGTCGACAGACCCCCTCGCCGGTCCTCGCCCACGGTGAAAACCGGCCTCGGCCGGTGAAGCTCTCAGGCCCATGACAGAGGGGGAGCCCCGACCGGCGGACCGCCGGACGGGGCTGCCCCGTCGTGCCCCATCCGCATGACACCGTTCCCGGCCGAGACACCTGGCGGCCGGTCCGTCCCTCTCAGGAGCACGATGTCCGACGCAGCCTCGAACCTTCCCGCCGCCCCCGGGCCCGACGACGACGACCTCGGCGGTGCCGACGCGTCCGCCGTGCTCGACGGCGACGTCGTCCTCTCCGACGACGGCACCGAGGGCATCGCCACCGGGCCGGGCGACGCCCACGACCTGACCGGTACCGACGAGCCCGACGAGCGCTACAGCCCGTTGCACGGGGTCCACGTCGCCGCCGGCGCCGTCTTCACCGACTTCGCGGGGTGGCAGATGCCGGTCCGCTACGACTCCGACCTCGCCGAGCACCACGCCGTCCGCACCGCCGCGGGGCTCTTCGACCTCTCGCACATGGCCGAGATCGCCGTGGTGGGGGCCGACGCCGGCGCCTTCCTCGACCACGCCCTGGCCGGCACCCTCTCGACCATCGCCGTCGGGCGGGCGAAGTACTCGCTCCTGCTCGCCGCCGAGGGCGGGATCGTCGACGACCTGGTCGTCTACCGCCTCGACGAGCACGACTTCCTGGTCGTGGCCAACGCGGGCAACCGCGAGGCGGCGTTCGCGGCCTTGGCGACCCGCGCCTCCGGGTTCGACGTCACCGTGGACGACGAGAGCGACGACACCGCGCTGATCGCGGTCCAGGGGCCCGAGAGCGAGGGCGTGCTCGACGAACTCGTCACGGCCGACCGCCTCCAGCCCGACGCCCCGCTGTCCACCCTGCGGTACTACCGCGTGCTGCAGGCCACCTTCGACGACGCCCCCGTGCTGATCGCGCGCACCGGGTACACCGGCGAGGACGGCTTCGAGCTCTACGTCGACCCCGAGACCGCCCCGTCGCTGTGGGCCGCGATCGCCGAGGCCGGCGGACCACGGGGGATCGTCCCCGCGGGGCTGGCCAGCCGCGACACGCTCCGTCTCGAGGCCGGCATGCCGCTCTACGGCCACGAACTCGGCCTCGACGTCCGCCCCGACCAGGCGGGGCTCGGCCGGGTCGTCGACACCTCGAAGGACTTCGTCGGGCGCTCGAACGTCGAGCCCGCCGCCGGCGCCCGCGTCCTCGTCGGACTGACGCTCACCGGGCGCCGGGCCGCCCGGGCGGGCTACCCGGTCGTCACCGACGACGGCACCGTCGTCGGCGAGGTCACGAGCGGCGCGCTGTCGCCCACCCTCGGCCACCCGGTGGCCATGGCCTACGTCGACCCCGACGTCGTCGACCGCGGTCCCGCCCTGGCCGTCGACGTCCGCGGCACCGCCGTCGCCGCCACCGTCGTCCCGCTGCCCTTCTACAAGCGCTCCTAGGCACCCCCTCCCTCGAAAGGACCGGCCATGACCGATCTCACCGCACTGAAGTACACCGCCGAGCACGAGTGGCTCCTGATCGACGGCGACACCGCCACCGTGGGCATCACCGACTACGCCGCCGACAAGCTGGGCGACGTCGTCTACGTCGACCTGCCCGCCGAGGGCACCGAGGTCGAGACCGGCACGGTCGTCGGCGAGATCGAGTCGACCAAGTCGGTCGGCGAGCTGTTCGCCCCCGCGCTCGGCACGGTCCTCGAGGCCAACCAGGCCGTCGTCGACAGCCCCGACCTCGTCAACAGCGACCCGTTCGGCGACGGCTGGCTCATCAAGATCACCCTGTCGTCGACCGACGGCCAGGGCCTGCTCTCGCGCGACGAGTACGTCGCGCTGACCGCCGAATGAGCGCCGAGCAGACGGGCGGGTCCGTCTTCGGCGGCTGGTCCGACCAGGTCGCCACCGGCTTCGTCGACCGCCACGTCGGCACCACCCCGGACGACCAGGCGACCATGCTCGCCGCTGTCGGGCACGACAGCGTCGAGTCGCTCGTCGCGGCCGCCGTGCCCGACGCGATCCACGCCGCACCCGTCGAGGGCAGCGTGCTGCCCGAGCCGATCGGCGAAGAAGAGGCGCTCGCCGAGCTGCGGGCGCTCGCGGGGCGCAACCGCGTCTCGCGCAGCCTCCTCGGTCTCGGGTACTACGACACCGTCACCCCGGCCGTCATCCAGCGCAACGTGCTCGAGAACCCCAGCTGGTACACCGCCTACACGCCGTACCAGCCCGAGATCTCGCAGGGTCGACTCGAGGCCCTCATCAACTTCCAGACGATGGTGGCCGAGCTGACCGGGCTCTCGACCGCCAACGCGTCGATGCTCGACGAGGGCACGGCCGTCGTCGAGGGCATGCTGCTGGCCCGCCGTGCGTCCAAGGCGAAGACCGACGTCTTCGTCGTCGACAGCGACACCTTCCCGCAGACCAAGGCCCTGCTCGCCGGCCGCGCCGAGGCCGTCGGGATCGAACTCGTCGAGCTCGACCTCTCGGTGCTCGACCCCGCCGAGCTGCCCGAGTCGTTCGGCCTCTTCGTCCAGTACCCCGCGGCGTCCGGGTCCGTCTGGAGTCCGCGCGCCGTCGTCGAGGCGGCCCACGCCCAGGGCGGTCTGGCCGTCGTCGCCGCCGACCTGCTCGCGCTCACGCTGATCGAGGCACCCGGCGAGTTCGGGGCCGACGTCGCCGTGGGCACCAGCCAGCGCTTCGGCGTGCCGATGGGCTTCGGCGGTCCGCACGCGGGCTACATGGCCGTCCGCACGGGGCTCGAGCGTCAGCTGCCCGGGCGCCTGGTCGGGGTCTCGCAGGACGCCGTCGGGCAGCCCGCCTACCGCCTCAGCCTGCAGACCCGCGAGCAGCACATCCGTCGCGAGAAGGCCACGTCGAACATCTGCACCGCACAGGTGCTGCTCGCCGTGATGGCGTCGATGTACGCGGTCTACCACGGCCCCTGGGGGCTGCGGCACATCGCGACGCGCGTGCACGGCCACGCCTCCGACCTGGCGGCCGCAATCGGGGCGAGCGAACTCGAGCTCGAGCGGGACTCGTTCTTCGACACCCTCCAGGTCTTCGTCCCGGGTCGGGCGGCCGAGATCGTCGCCGCGGCACACGCTCGGGGCTACCTGCTGCACGCCGTCGACGACGACTGCGTCCGTCTCTCGTTCGACGAGACCACGACGCGGGACGACGTCCGGGTCGTCGCCGAGGTGCTCGGCGTCGAGCTGTTCGACGATGCCGCACCCTCGGGCCTGCAGGAGGCGCTGCTGCGGACGAGCGACTACCTCACGCACCCGGTCTTCCGCACCCACCGCAGCGAGACCAGCATGATGCGCTACCTCAAGCACCTGGCCGACAAGGACTACGCGCTCGACCGCGGGATGATCCCGCTCGGCAGCTGCACGATGAAGCTCAACGCGGCGACCGAGATGGCCGCGGTCACCTGGCCCGAGTTCGCCGGCGTGCATCCGTTCGCCCCGGCCGACGACGTGGCGGGGTACCTCGACCTGATCGGTCAGCTCGAGGGATGGCTGGCCGAGGTCACGGGCTACGACACGGTCTCGCTGCAGCCCAACGCCGGCAGCCAGGGCGAACTCGCGGGTCTCCTCGCGATCCGCGGTTACCACCTGTCGAACGGCGACGGCGAGCGGACGGTGTGCCTGATCCCGCAGAGCGCGCACGGCACGAACGCGGCCAGCGCGGTGCTCGCGGGCATGCGCGTCGTCGTGGTGGCCTGTGACGAGGGCGGCAACGTCGACCTCGACGACCTGCGCGCCAAGGTCGAGCAGCACGCGGCCCAGCTCGCGGCGCTCATGATCACCTACCCGTCGACGCACGGCGTGTACGAGCACGACATCGTCGCCCTCACCGACGCCGTGCACGCGGCCGGAGGCCAGGTCTACGTCGACGGGGCGAACCTCAACGCCCTGCTCGGGGTGGCGCGCTTCGGGGACTTCGGCGGCGACGTCTCGCACCTCAACCTGCACAAGACCTTCTGCATCCCGCACGGTGGGGGCGGTCCGGGCGTGGGTCCGGTCGCGGCCAAGGCCCACCTCGCGCCCTTCCTGCCCGGTCACCCGATGGCCCAGCAGGCCGACCGTCGCACGGGTTCGGCCCCCGCGGCCGAGGGGGACCGTCTCGCCCACGCCGGCGTGCCCGTCTCGAGTGCTCCGTACGGGTCGCCGAGCATCCTGCCGATCAGCTGGGCCTACGTGCGCATGATGGGCACCGAGGGCCTCACCCGGGCGACCGGGGCGGCCGTCCTGGCGGCCAACTACGTCGCCGCCCGCCTCCGCGAGCACTTCCCCGTGCTGTACGCGGGCGAGAACGGCCTCGTCGCGCACGAGTGCATCCTCGACCTGCGGCCGTTGCGCGACGCGACCGGGGTCACCGTCGACGACGTGGCCAAGCGCCTCATCGACTACGGCTTCCACGCCCCGACCATGTCGTTCCCCGTCGCTGGAACCCTCATGGTCGAGCCGACCGAGAGCGAGGACCTCGCCGAGATCGACCGCTTCGTCGACGCGATGATCGCGATCAAGGGCGAAGCCGACGCCGTGGCGGCTGGTCGGTACACCGCCGAGTCGAGCCCGTTGCGCGGTGCGCCCCACACGGCCGAGTCGGTCGTCGTGGGCGAATGGACCGCCGAGTACGGCCGCGAAGAGGCCGTGTACCCGGTCCGCTCGCTCGTGCGCAGCAAGTACTGGCCGCCGGTGCGTCGCATCGACCAGGCCTACGGTGACCGCAACCTGTTCTGCAACTGCCCGCCGGCCGAGGCGTTCGCCTAGATGGCGTCGGGCGCCGACCGCGCCTCGGACGGGAAACCGCCAGCACCCGATCCCGTCGAGTGCTGGCGGTTCCCTCTGGGTCCCTCGGGCGTCGGCCGCCGAGTGTCGCGGAGGGCGTTCACGTAGCGGCGACCGTCCCGATCGACGCCCGGGGGACAGCTCACGCTGTGTGGCTAGCTCGGGGTGCTCCGACCCGTGGGTCCATCAGACTCGCCCCCCGAACGAGTGTCAAGACCCAGTTCCGCCCGCGAGCGTCCCCGGCGTTCCGTCCCGGTGCGTCAGGACGGGAGCCCGAAGAGGGTGGGGAAGGTCGTGGCGGCCCACGGGTAGCCCACGAAGACGGCCGCGTCCATCAGGACGTGCGCGACGACGAGTGGCAGCACCCGGCCGAATCGTACGTAGAGCCAGCCGAAGGCGACGCCCATGACCACGTTGCCGACGAAGGCGCCGAACCCCTGGTAGAGGTGGTAGCTGCCGCGGAGCACGGCCGCCGTCACGATGATCGACCACATGCGCCAACCGAGGTCGCGGAGGCGCGCGAAGAGGTACGCGACGACGATCACCTCCTCGGTCACTCCCGCACGCACCGCCGAGAGCAGCAGCACGGGGACGGTCCACCAGTGCTCGCCGAGGTTCGTCGGCACGACGGTGACCGTCAGGTCGAGCGCCTTGCCCACGAGGTAGAGGCCGATGCCGGGGATGCCGATGGCGAGGGCCAGCCCGACGCCGCCGAGGGTGTCCCGTCCGGCACGCGAGAAGTCGACGCCGAGACGTCCCAGGTGGGGTCGTTCCTCGCGCCACAACAGGAAAGCCACGAGCAACACCGGCACGAGGTCCACCGCGACGCCGAGCACCTGGTAGGCGAGGTCGAAGAACTCCCGACTGCTCAGTGGTGAGTTCAGCGTGGCGGTCTGCTGCGAGAGGGCGGTCTGCTGGGTGAGCCGGTTGACGATCGAGAGCACCGAGTACACGGCCGACGTGCCGAGCGAGAGGCCGAGGACGATCGCGATCTCGACCCGGAGGCGCGCTCGGGTCAACGGGGCCGGGCGCGGTGCGAGGGCATCACGTGGTGTCACGGCGGAGGCGGGGTCCTGGGGGCGGCTCACGGGGGCGATCGTACGGGACCGGCGTGGGTGGGCCGACCCGCGCCTCCTGCCGTGGCGGAGAACAATACCTGCCAGGTGGCGGATTTCTCGCAGCCGATTCATGCGAACTTCAGGCCCCACGCGCAACGAACCGGGTGCCGACGCAACGATCCGGCGAGTTGGTTTCCGTCGTGTAACCGTTGACGTCGGGGTTTGGTGATGCCCGAACGGGGTGCCTAGGCTCACACCATCCAACGCGGCACGGCCCCTGGGCACAGTGCTGCGTCCTTTCCCGCATCAGGAGGAACATTGAAGAAGACGCGCATGGGCCTGTCGGCCGTCGCCGTCGTGGGGACGGCAGCACTCGTCCTCACCGGTTGCGCCAGCGGCAGCGGGGACGACGACACGTCGTCCGGTGACGCTACCGCGATCATCAAGACGAACGGCACCGAGCCCGAGAACCCGCTCGTCCCGTCGAACACCACCGAGACCGGTGGTGGCCGCATCGTCACCTCGATCTTCGCCGGTCTCGTCAGCTACAACGCCGACGGCACCACCAAGAACGAGGTGGCCGACAGCATCGAGAGCGACGACGCCACCGTGTGGACCGTCACGCTCAAGGACGGCTGGAAGTTCACCGACGGCACCGACGTCACGAGCGAGTCGTTCACGAAGGCCTGGAACTGGGCGGCGAGCTTCGACAACGTCGCGAACTCGTCCGGCAGCTCGTTCTTCGAGAACTTCAAGGGCTACAGCGACACCGAGCAGAGCGACCTCGACCTCACCGTCGAGAGCCCGACCGAGTTCACGGTGACGCTCAACACCCCCGAGGCCGACTTCCCGCTGCGCCTCGGCTACTCGGCCTACTCGCCGCTGCCCGAGTCGTTCTACGCCGACCCCGCCGCGTTCGGCGAGAACCCGGTCGGCAACGGCCCGTACATGCTCGACGGTGAAGGCGCCTGGACGCACAACCAGGGCATCAAGCTCAAGACGAACCCCGACTACGACGGCAACCGCAAGCCGAAGAACGGCGGGCTCGACATCAACTTCTACACCTCGCTCGACTCGGCCTACGCCGACGTGCAGGGTGGCAACCTCGACGTGCTCGACCAGATCGGCCCGGCGGCGTTCCAGACGTACCAGAGCGACTTCCCCGACACGAACGTCAACCAGCCCGCCGCGGTCTTCCAGGGCATGACGATCCCGCAGTACCTCGCTCACTTCGGTGACGACGAAGAGGGCGACCTGCGTCGTCAGGCCATCTCGATGTCCATCAACCGCGACGACGTCACGAAGGTCATCTTCCAGGGCACGCGGACGCCGGCCAAGGACTTCACCTCGCCCGTCATCCCCGGTTACACCGACGAGCTCGAGGGTGAGAGCGTCCTCTCGTTCGACGCCGACAAGGCCAAGGACCTCTGGGACCAGGCCGACGCGATCTCGCCCTACGGCGACACCACGTTCACCATCGGCTACAACTCCGACGGTGGACACCAGGAGTGGGTGGACGCGGTCACCGCGAACATCTCGAAGACGCTGGGCATCAAGGCCGAGGGCAAGCCCTACCCGACCTTCGCCGAGTTCCGCACCGACGCCTCGGGTGGTGCCATGACCGGCGCCTTCCGTTCGGGTTGGCAGGCCGACTACCCGTCGCTGTACAACTTCCTGTACCCGACGATGGCCACCGACGGCAGCTCGAACGACGGCAAGTACTCGAACCCCGAGTTCGACGACCTGCTCGCCGAGGGCAGCGCCGCGAGCGACGTGGACGACGCGAACGCCTCGTACCAGAAGGCCCAGGAGGTCCTGCTCAAGGACCTGCCGATCATCCCGCTGTGGTACGCGAACGTCAACGGCGTCTGGGCCGACACGGTGAGCAACGTCGAGTACGGCTGGGACTCCGTGCCGATCTACGAGAACATCACCAAGTAACCAAGTAAGGTCGTCGCTCACGCGCTCGACCGACGCTCGACGGGGTCCGGGCAGTGTTCGCACTGTCCGGACCCCTTCGGCGGGCCCACCCACCTCTCCCTCCACACGATTGCGATAACGATGCACGCGCAGACGTCCGAGGAAGCCTGATGCTCTGGTACACCGGACGCCGGCTCCTCCAACTGATCCCCGTCTTCTTCGGGGCGACGTTCCTCATCTACTTCATGGTCTTCGCGCTGCCCGGTGACCCCGTGGCGGCGCTGTTCGGCGACAAGACCCCGTCGCCGGCGGTCATCGAGGCCATCCGCGCCGAGTACAACCTCGACCAACCGTTCATCGTGCAGTACCTGCTGTACATCGGCGGCCTGTTCACCGGCGACCTCGGCACGACCTTCTCCGGGCGCCCCGTGGTCGACGAGCTGATCCGCGCGTTCCCGATCACGTTCCGGCTCGCGATGCTCGCCCTGCTCTTCGAGGCCGTCGCCGGCATCGTCGTGGGCCTGATCGCCGGGCTCCGCAAGGGCAAGCTCTTCGACACGAGCGCCCTCGTCGTCAGCCTGCTGCTCATCTCGGTGCCGACGTTCGTCATCGGCTTCCTGCTGCAGTACGTCTTCGGCATCCAGCTCGGCCTGTTCCGCACGACGGTCAGCTCGCAGGCGCCCTGGGACGAACTCGTCCTGCCGGCCATCGTGCTCGCCTCGGTGTCGTTCGCGTACATCGTCCGCCTGACCCGCGCCTCCGTGTCCGAGAACTCGAGCGCGGACTTCGTGCGCACCGCGTCGGCGAAGGGCCTCACCCGTGGCCGCGTCGTCACGGTGCACATCCTGCGCAACTCGCTCGTCCCCGTGGTCACCTACCTCGGCGTCGACATCGGTTCGCTGATGGTCGGTGCCATCGTCACCGAGGGAATCTTCAACATCCAGGGCGTCGGCGGAACCGTCTACCGAGCGATCACGCTCGGCGAGGGCCCCACCGTCGTCTCGTTCGTCGCCGTGATGGTGATCATCTTCATGATCGCCAACCTCCTCGTCGACCTGCTGTACGCCCTTCTCGACCCGAGGATCCGCTATGCCAAGTAACGACTCGTCGGCGTTGTCCGCCGACCACTTCGTCGCCGATCTCGACGAGACGCCCGTCAAGGCCGTCGACGCGATCGACGAGTCCGAGAAACCCCGCAGCAGCTGGAACGACGCGTGGGACGCCATGAAGCGTCGCCCGACGTTCTGGATCGCGGCGTTCCTCATCGTCGTCGTCATCACGGTGGCGCTCTTCCCCGGGCTGTTCACCAGCGTCTCGCCGACGGCCGCCGACCTGCCCCGCAGCAACGAGGGCCCGTCGGCCGGGCACCTGCTCGGTTTCACCTTCCAGGGAACGGACGTGTTCGCCCGCATCGTCTGGGGCACCCGTGCCTCGTTGACCGTCGGACTGCTGGCGACGATCATCGTCACGATCGTCGGCATCGTCATCGGGTCGCTCGCCGGGTTCTACGGCGGATGGCTCGACGCGATCGTCTCGCGCCTGGGCGACATCTTCTTCGCGATCCCCACCGTCCTCGGTGCCATCGTGTTGATGTCCATCCTGCCGACCAGGACGCCCCTCACCGTGGCCCTCGTGCTGTCGGTGTTCGCCTGGCCCCAGATCGCGCGCGTCATGCGTGGTTCGGTCCTCAGCGCCCGGGCCGCCGACTACGTCACGGCCTCCGCGGCGCTCGGCGTGTCCCGCTTCCGCATCCTGGTCCGACACGTCGTGCCGAACGCCATCACCCCGGTCATCGTCGTGGCGACCGTCTCACTCGGCACGTTCATCGTGGCCGAGGCGACGCTGTCGTTCCTCGGCATCGGGCTGCCGCCGAGCACCATGTCCTGGGGCAACGACATCAACGCCGCACGCAACTCGCTCCGCGTCGCGCCGATGCCCCTCTTCTGGCCCGCAGCGGCGTTGTCCGTGACGGTGCTGTCGTTCCTCCTCATGGGCGACGTCGTGCGCGACGCCCTCGACCCGAAGGCGAGGGCACGTCGATGACCGACACCTCAACCCGACCCGAGACGGCGGGCACCGCGTCGTCCTCGACGCCCCTGCTCGAGATCAAGGGCCTGAAGATCGGCTTCAAGACGCAGGCCGGGTACGTCGACGCCGTGCGCGGGGTCGACCTGACGATCCGCCAGGGCGAGAGCCTCGCGATCGTGGGCGAGTCCGGCTCGGGCAAGTCGACGACCGCCACGTCGATCATCGACCTGCTGCCCGGCACGGGAGAGGTCACCGGCGGCCAGATCCTCTTCGAGGGCAAGGACCTCACGAAGGTCAGCGCGTCCGAGATGCAGGCCATCCGTGGTCGCGACATCGGCTACGTGCCGCAGGACCCCATGTCGAACCTCAACCCCGTCTGGAGCATCGGCTTCCAGGTCGAGGAGGCCATCCGGGCGAACGGCGTCGCGACCGGCAAGCAGGCCGTGCGCCAGCGAGCCATCGACGTCCTGAAGGAGGCCGGGCTCAACGACGCGGGCGACCGCCTCAAGCAGTTCCCCCACCAGTTCTCGGGCGGCATGCGCCAGCGTGTTCTGATCGGCATCGGCCTGTCGTCGCGGCCCAAGCTCCTGATCGCCGACGAGCCCACCTCGGCCCTCGACGTGACCGTCCAGCGCCGCATCCTCGACCACCTCGAGACCCTGACCCGCGACTACGGCACCTCGGTGCTCTTCATCACGCACGACCTCGGCCTCGCCGCCGAACGGGCCGAGAAGCTCGTCGTCATGTACAAGGGTCGTGTCGTCGAGTCGGGGCCGTCCAAAGAGATCCTCGCCAATCCTCAGCACCCCTACACGCAGCGACTCGTCGCCGCTGCTCCTTCGCTGGCCAGCCAGCGCATCCAGTCGAGCATCGCACCCACGCACTCCCACGGGCTCGCGATCTCCGACGAAGGCGCCGACGACGCCGAGCTCATCGCTCGCGCCCGTCAGCGCGAGGAGGCCGGCAAGAAGGACTCCGAGTACATCTCGGTGACGAACCTGTCCAAGGTCTACAAGATCCGCCAGGGCGGCTTCAAGACGACCGAACTCCGGGCCGTCGACGACGTGTCCTTCTCGATCCCGCGGGGCACGACCATGGCACTCGTGGGCGAGTCCGGCTCGGGCAAGTCGACCGTGGCCAAGCTCGTGCTCCAGCTCGAGTCGATCACCTCGGGCACCGTCGCGGTCGGCGGCCAGAGCGTCGGGGCGCTGAAGGGCCGCGAGCTCTTCGACTTCCGTCGTCGCGTCCAGCCGGTCTTCCAGGACCCCTACGGTTCGCTCGACCCGATGTACAGCGTGGGCAACACCATCGCCGAACCGCTCGTCACGCACGGCATCGGCGACCGGGCCAGCCGTCAAGCCCGCGTCCGCGAGTTGCTCGACCAGGTGTCCCTGCCCGCGTCGACGGTCAACCGGTACCCGAACGAGCTCTCCGGTGGTCAGCGCCAGCGCATCGCCGTCGCTCGGGCGCTCGCCCTCAAGCCCGACGTCATCGTCCTCGACGAGGCGGTCTCGGCACTGGACGTCCTCGTCCAGGGGCAGATCCTCGACCTGCTCACCGACCTGCAGACCGAACTCGGGCTGACCTACCTCTTCATCACGCACGACCTCGCCGTCGTCCGCCTCATCGCGGACAACGTCAGCGTCATGCAGAAGGGTCGCGTCGTCGAGGCCGGCACCACGGATGACATCTTCGCGAACCCGGCGCAGCAGTACACCCGTGAACTGCTCGAGGCGATCCCCGGCGCGAACTTCGAGTTCGGCCGGTAGTCGACCCGCGCCTCCTGGTGTCGAAGGGGCCCCTCCGCCGTGCCGAGAGCACGGCGGAGGGGCCCCTTTACCACGTGCCGTAGACTGTTCTGGCCGGGCTCCGACCCGACCACTTCCCCCTCTCTCTTCTCGTAAGGAATACATCCATGGCGACTGCCATCCGCAGCGACCTGCGCAACGTGGCGATCGTGGCCCACGTCGACCACGGCAAGACGACCCTCGTCGACGCCATGCTCAAGCAGACCAACTCGTTCGACGCGCACTTCGACACCGAAGACCGCATGATGGACGGCAACGAGCTCGAGCGCGAGAAGGGCATCACGATCCTCGCGAAGAACACCTCGGTGCTCTACAACGGTGCCCACGCGACCGACGGCCCCATCACCATCAACGTCATCGACACCCCCGGCCACGCCGACTTCGGCGGCGAGGTCGAGCGCGGCCTGTCGATGGTCGACGGCGTCGTGCTGCTCGTCGACGCGTCCGAGGGCCCTCTGCCCCAGACGCGCTTCGTGCTGCGCAAGGCCCTCGCGGCCAAGCTGCCCGTCATCCTCCTGGTCAACAAGACCGACCGCCCCGACGCGCGCATCGACGAGGTCGTCGCCGAGAGCCAGGACCTCCTCCTCGGTCTCGCCAGCGACCTGAGCGAAGAGGTCGACGACCTCGACCTCGACGCCATCCTCAACGTCCCCGTGGTCTACGCCTCGGGTCGCAACGGCGCCGCGTCGACGAACAAGCCCGACGACGGCTCGCTCCCCGACAACCCCGACCTCGAGCCCCTCTTCGAGGCGATCCTCACGCACGTGCCGGCGCCGCGCTACGACGACGAGCACCCCCTGCAGGCGCACGTCACCAACCTCGACGCCTCGCCGTTCCTCGGTCGTCTCGCGCTCCTCCGCGTCTTCCACGGCACGCTGCAGAAGGGCCAGACGGTCGCCTGGGTCAAGTCCGACGGCTCCGTCCAGAACGCACGCATCACCGAGCTGCTGATCACGAAGGCGCTCAGCCGCTACCCCGCCGAGAGCGCGGGCCCCGGCGACATCGTCGCCGTCGCCGGCTTCGACACCATCACCATCGGCGAGACGCTGTCCGACCCCGACGACGTGCGCCCGCTGCCGACCATCACGGTCGACGACCCGGCCATCTCGATGACCATCGGCACGAACACCTCGCCGATCATCGGCAAGGTCAAGGGCCACAAGCTGACCGCCCGCATGGTGAAGGACCGCCTCGACCGCGAACTGGTCGGCAACGTCTCGCTCAAGGTCCTCGACGTCGGTCGTCCCGACGCGTGGGAGGTCCAGGGTCGTGGCGAGCTCGCGCTGGCCATCCTCGTCGAGCAGATGCGCCGTGAGGGCTTCGAGCTCACCGTCGGCAAGCCGCAGGTCGTCACGCGTCGTGACGAGAACGGCAAGCTCCAGGAGCCGTTCGAGCACATGACCATCGACGTGCCCGACGAGTACCTCGGCGCCGTCACGCAGCTCATGGCCGCCCGCAAGGGCCGCATGGAGAACATGGCGAACCACGGCTCGGGCTGGGTCCGCATGGAGTTCATCGTCCCCTCGCGCGGCCTGATCGGCTTCCGCACGCAGTTCCTCACCGACACGCGCGGCACCGGCATCGCCAACGGCATCAGCCACGGCTACGGCCCCTGGGCCGGCGAGATCTCGACCCGCACCAACGGCTCGATCATCGCCGACCGCTCCGGCGTCGTCACCCCCTTCGCGATCATCAACCTGCAGGAGCGCATGTCGTTCTTCGTGCAGCCGACCGAAGAGGTCTATGAGGGCATGGTCGTGGGCGAGAACTCGCGCGCCGACGACATGGACGTCAACATCACCAAAGAGAAGAAGCTGACCAACATGCGTCAGTCGACGGCCGACAACTTCGAGTCGATGACGCCCTCGAAGGTGCTCTCGCTCGAAGAGGCCCTCGAGTTCGCCGGTGACGACGAGTGCGTCGAGGTCACCCCCGACGCCATCCGCATCCGCAAGGTCGAGCTCGACGCCAGCGCCCGCCAGCGCAGCACCGCTCGCCTGAAGAAGCAGAACGCGTAAGCAGCACCGCTCCACCGATCCACCGCACCACCCGCCGAGGAGGCGGTCCGCACCACTGCGGGCCGCCTCCTTCGTGCATCGTCGGCACGTTCCACGCCCGCCCTCAGCGACCCCGGTTAGCCTCGCGAGGTGCTGATCCAGAAAACGTCCCTCGCCCGCTCCGCCGCCACGCTCGCGCTGGCGGCCGGCCTCGTGACCGGCCTCACCGCCTGCGGCGCGGGCTCGCCCGTCGACAACATCGTGGGTGGCGCGGTCGACAGCGGCATCGAGAGCCTCAAGGGCACGGCGCAGAAGGCCGTCGAGGACGCCGCCGGGGAGGCGCTGAACGGTGCCGGCATCACGACCGACGGCACCCTGCCCCCGAGTTTCCCGACCGAGGTCCCGCTCGTCCCCGGGACGACCCGCGGTGGGGGAGCCGGTCCCGACGGCACCGGCTGGGTCGCCCAGATCGCCGTCTCGGGTGCCGACCAGTTCACCGTCGCCCAGCAGCAGCTCGAGGCCGCCGGGTTCACGGCCTCCGGGGTCGACACCGACACGGAGAGCGGCTTCGGCACGTTCACGGGTTCCGCATACCGCGTCGTGCTCACCGTCTCGACCGACAGCGAGGGCCAGGCGATCGCCACCTACGTCGTCACGTCCGTCTGAGCGACCGCGGCGCATCCCGACGGACTGTGCGGGTCCCGCGGGTCTCGGCGAGTCCCGGGGCCCGACGGTCGCGTCAGGCGAAGAGGGTCTCGCCCACCCAGCCGTCCTGGGACGCCCCCGGTGGAACGGCGAAGATGCCCGATCCGACGTGCTTCACGTACTCGTTCATCCGGTCGTTCCGCGACAGCGCCTGCTGGATGGGCACGTACTGCCGCCGCGGGTCCCGGTTGAAGGCGATGAAGAACAGCCCGGCGTTGAGGCGGCCGAGTTCGTCGTTGCCGTCGACGAAGTTGTAGCCGCGGCGCAGCAGCGTGGCCCCGTCGTTGTTCTGGGGGTGCGCCAGGGCGACGTGCGAGTCGGGTGCGATGGCCGGCCCGCCACCGGTCGGGGCGGACGCGGCGAAGTCGGGGGCCGTGAACTCGGTGCCGCCCGAGAGCGGAGCCCCCTCGCCCTTGTCCCGACCCACGACCGTCTGCTGCTCGGCCAGCGAGGCGTGGTCCCACGTCTCGATCGTCATGCGGATCTTGCGCGCGACGAGGTACGAGCCGCCGCTCATCCACCCGGCGCCGTCGGACGCGGTCGCCCAGACGCCGTCGTCCACCGCGGTGACGTCCTCGGCCTTGACGTTGGCCGTGCCGTCCTTGAAGCCGAAGAGGTTGCGGGGCGTCGTCTGGCCACGGGTCGTCGACGAGGTCCGACCGAATCCCAGCTGCGACCACCGCAAGGAGGCGCGGCCGAAGGCGATCCGCGAGAGGTTGCGGATCGCGTGCACCGCGACCTGCGGGTCGTCGCTGCAGGCCTGTACGCACAGGTCGCCGCCGCTCGCGGCCGCCACGAGCTGGTCGCCCGAGAAGTGGGGCAGGTCGACGAGGGCCGGAGGCCGCTTCGAGGCGAGCCCGAAACGGTCGGTGCCGTCGCTCGTGGTGAACAGCGACGGACCGAACCCGATCGTCACGGTCAGCCCGGCCGCGGGCAGACCCGTGGCCTCGCCCGTGTCGTCCGGCGGCGCCAGGGGGCTGCCGCCCGTGGCGCCCGTCGGGCTGACGTCGAGGCCGGCCGTCAGCCTCGACGCGGCGTAGCTCCAGTCCTTCAGCAGCTCGACGAGTTCGGCGCGGGAGACCCCGTCCGCGACGTCGAACGAGGCGAAGTGCAGGCGGTCCTGCGCGGCGGTGACGATGCCCGACTGGTGCCGACCGAAGAACGGGTACGACGCCGAGGCCCCGGAGGACCCGTCGGCGTGGGCCTGCACGGCTCGGTCCGTGCCGATTCCGACCCCGAGGCCGAGGACGCCGGCTCCGACGCCCGTCCCGACGAGTCCCAGCAGACCGCGGCGCGAGAGGCCGCCTCCCTCCGTCACCGTCAGGCGACCAGCGCGGAGGTGAGCTCGCTGAGCGGCTCGCTGAGGGCGTTGACGGCATCCGACAGCTTCTTCTTGTCGGCGTCGGTCAGGTCGGTGTACGACGGGTACCCCGTGTCGAGGCTGCCGTACCCCGCGAGCAGCGTCTCGACCTTCGTCAGCCGGTCGTCGATGGAGGTCGCCAGCTCGGGGTCCTTCTGGTCGACGATGTCGCGCACGCCGTCGAACGCCACCCGGGCGCCCTCGAGGTTGCCCTGGAAGTCGTAGAGGTCGGTGTGCGACCAGATCTCTTCCTCGCCGGTGATCTTGCCGGTGGCCACCTCGTCCATCAGGCCGACCGCGCCGTTGGCGATCGCGTCGATCCCGACCGTGAAGTCGTCCGCGGTGACCTCGTCGTAGAGGTCCTTCGTGTCGCTCGTCAGCAGGCCGGCGTAGTGGGCACGTTCGTCGGCCGTCAGGGGGACGTACGCCGCGCCTCCGTTCTCGGACGCCGCGGGCTGCCAGAGGTCCTTCTCGATGCGGTGCCATCCGGTCCACTCGGTGCCGGCTTCGACGTCGGCCTCGCGGAAGTCGATCTTCGGGTCGAGGTCGCCGAACGACTCGGCCACCGGCTCGATGCGCTCGTAGTGCGCCCGCGCCGACGGGTAGAGCGACCGGGCCTTCTCGTCGTCGCCGGCGGTGTACGCGGCGAGGAACTCGTCGGTCGCCGTGACGAGCTGCCCGGTCTGGTCCTTCACGTAGCCCACGTAGGCCGTCGCCGCGGCGTCGATCTGCTGCTTCTCGCTGCCCGTCGCCTCGACGGCCGCGCCCGAGTCGGTCACCGTGAAGGAGGCGCGGACGCCTTCTCCGACGAGTCCCGGGACGCAGGCGGTGTAGTAGTCGCCGGCCGGCACCGAGACCGTCATCGAGCCCGTCGTGCCGGGGCCGATGTTCTCCTTCTCGCTGATGATGCGGAGACCGTCGTCGGCGAGCAGCTCGAACTCGCTGTTGTCGCTGCCGGTGTTCGTCATGGTGAACGTGACGGGGCCGCTCGGGACCGAGGTGGTCGAGAGCGAACACGTGTCGTCGGAGCCGTCGACGGTCACGGCGGTGGCCGCGGAGGAGCCGGCGGGAGCGTTCGCGACGCAGCCGGTCAGGGCCAGCGCGAGGGCGGCGACGCCCGAGGCGACGGCGAGGGGGCGGAGGGGGCTGGCGATCATCGTGATGCTCCTGCGGTGCGGGGTGACGGGGTGGTCGAGGGGGCGGACGTGCCGAGGGTCGCGGACGAGCCGGACGGGGTCGTGGTACCGGGTCGACGTCGGCGGGTCGCCCGCACGAAGAGGGGGACGACGACGGCGAGGTAGGCGAGCCAGACGACGACCTGCAGCCAGCTCGGCGTCGGGGTGAAGTTGACGAGCCCCTGGAGCAGGGTGCCGTACCAGCTGGTCGGCGGAACGGCAGCGCTCACGTCGAAGGCCAGGGAGGAGCGGCCCGGCAGCACGGACGCCTCCTGGAGGTCGCCCACCCCGTAGGCGAGGACGCCCGCCGCGACGACGACGAGGAAGTAGCCGGTCACCCGGAAGAACCGGGCGACGTCGAGGCGGACCACGCCACGGTAGATCGCCACCTGGACGGCGACCGCCGTGACGATGCCGAGGAGCGCGCCCACCAGCGGCGTCGCGCCGCCACCGGTCGACTGCACGGTGGCCCAGACGAAGAGAGCGGTCTCGATGCCCTCGCGACCGACCGAGAGGAAGGCCAGTGCGACGACCGCCCAGGCGCCGCCGCCGAGGGCCCGCTCGAGGCCCGACTCGAGTTCGCCGCGCAGGCCGCGCGCGGTGCGGGCCATCCAGAAGACCATCCAGGTCACGAAGCCCACGGCCACGATCGAGAGACCGCCACCGATGATCTCCTGGGCCTGGAAGGTCAGCCCGTAGGTGCCGAAGGTGAGCACGGCGCCGAGGCCGAGCGAGAGGACGACCGCGGCGCCCACGCCCAGCCAGAGGCGGGGGAGGACGTCGCGTCGGCCGACCTTGACCACGTAGGCGATGAGGATTCCGACCACGAGAGCGGCCTCGAGGCCCTCTCGGAGTCCGATGAGGTAGTTGGCGAGCACGGGGACGGCTTTCTCGGGGGAGTGGAGCTCGTCGTCGAGCAGGATGAGGATCAGGGACGCGGTCGACCGGTCGGACCGCAAAGGGACCGAACGGGCTGGTATGGTTAGGCTAACCTCACTTAGGGCACCCTGAGCCAGACCGACAGTAGTGCGGCGCGGCATATCCTGTCCAGTGATGAACTCCTCCGCCTCGCCGACGCCCGCGTCGCCCTCGACCGCCGGCGACCCTCGGCTCGAGCGCGTGCTCTTCGTCCACGCCCACCCCGACGACGAGACCATCACCACGGGTGGCACCATCGCCGCGATGGTCGAGGCCGGTGCCGCGGTCACCGTCGTGACCTGCACCCGGGGCGAACTGGGCGAGGTGATACCCGACGACCTCGCCGCCCTCCGGGCCGACCAGGCCGCCCTCGCCGTCCACCGCGAGGGCGAGATCGCCGCCGCCATGCGAGACCTCGGCGTCGACGACCACCGGTTCCTCGGTTCGGCCGGTGCCCGCACGCCGGGGCTCCCCGAACGGGTCTATCGCGACAGCGGCATGGTCTGGCGGTCGGACGGCGTGGCCGGGCCGACGCCCGACCTGCACCCCGCCGCATTCTGCGCCGCCGAGTTCGGCGAGGTCGTGAGCGACCTGTCGGCCGTCGTCCAGTCCGTGCGCCCGACCGCGATCATCAGCTACGACGAGGACGGCGGGTACCACCACCCCGACCACGTCCGGGCCAACCGGGTCGCCGTACGTGCCGCCCGCCTCGTCGGCGTGCCGTTCTTCGCGATCGTGGCCGGTGCCGAGTCGGCCGTGGGGGCGGAGGCCGAGGCCCTCGCCACCGACGACACCGTGCTGACGACCGACACGCGTCACGTGGCTCCTCGCAAGCTCGCCGCACTCCGCGACCACCGCAGTCAGGTCGAGGTCGTCGACCTCCCGGGTGGCCGGGCCGGCATCCGGTTCCCCCACGGCGCCGTCGAGCCCGTGACGGTCCGCGAGTCGTTCCGCTTCGTGCCCGAGCCGACGGTGGACGAGGGCGATTCCGAGATGGCCCGGATGACGACGGGCGGACGCGTCGTCGCGCTCGTCCTGGCGCTCGCCGCCGGGGCCGTGTTCGGCACCATCGGCACCGTCATGCACCAGTCGACGATCACCGTCGCCGGCTCGCCGTTCTGGTCCGGGCTCGTGCTCTCGTTGCTCATGAGCCTCACGCTCCTCGCCGGTCTCCGCTCGGTCTTCGGCTCGCGGGCGATGGCCGGGGCCGCCGCCGTCGGTCTCATCGGGGCGCTCGTCGTCCTGTGGCAGGCGAGTCCCGGGGGGTCGATCCTCGTGCCCGACAACACGCCCGCCCTGGTCTGGCTCGGCGGAGTGTTCCTGATCTGCCTCGTGGTGCTCGGGTGGCCGCGATTGCGGGGCCCGGCCGCCGGGGGAGCGACGCCGCCCCGCGACGCGGCCCGCGCCTCCTCGGTCGAGGCACAGCCGGCAGACGATAAGCTGGACGCCCTGCCCGACGCGAAGGGAACCCCCCAGACGTGACGTACGTGATCGCACTTCCCTGTGTCGATGTCAAAGACCGCGCCTGCATCGACGAGTGCCCCGTCGACTGCATCTACGAGGGCGAACGCTCGCTCTACATCCACCCCGACGAATGCGTCGACTGCGGTGCGTGCGAGCCCGTCTGCCCGGTCGAGGCCATCTACTACGAAGACGACCTGCCCGACAAGTGGGCCGAGTACTACAAGGCCAACGTCGAGTTCTTCGACGAGATCGGCTCGCCCGGTGGCGCGGCCAAGGTCGGCGTCATCGCCAAGGACCACCCCGTGATCTCGGCGCTGCCCCCTCAGGGCGCCGGCGCCTAGGACGGCCCCCGTGGCGCTCGACCTGCCCGAGTTCCCCTGGGACGCCCTGGTGCCGTACGCGGCCACCGCCCGGCGCCACCCCGGAGGCATCGTCGACCTCAGCGTCGGTTCGCCCGTCGATCCGACGCCCGAGGTCGTCCGTGAGGCCCTCGCGGTCGCGACCGACGCCCACTCGTACCCGCAGGTCGCCGGCACCCCGGCCCTGCGGTCGGCCATCTCGGAGTGGTACGCGCGCCGCCGAGGGGTGACCGGACTCGGCGACGCGAACGTCCTGCCGACCATCGGCTCGAAAGAACTCATCGCTGGCATGGCTCTCTGGCTGGGCATCGGTCCGGGCGACACGGTGGTCTACCCGACGAACGCCTACCCGACCTACGCGCTAGGCGCCGCCCTCGTCGGAGCGACGGCCCTCGCCTCCGACGACCCGGCCGAGTGGCCCGTCTCGACGAAGCTGGTCTGGTTGAACAGCCCGGGCAACCCCGACGGGGCCGTGCTGGGCTTCGAGGCTCTCCGCGCCGCCGTTGCCCGTGCGCGTGAACTCGGTGCCGTGATCGCCGGCGACGAGTGCTATGCCGAACTCGGGTGGACGGGCGAGTGGGCCGACCGCCCCACGCCCTGCATCCTCGACCCACGCGTGGTCGGCGACGACCTCCGCGGCGTCGTCTCGGTCTACTCGCTCAGCAAGCAGTCGAACCTCGCCGGGTACCGCGCGGGCTTCGTCGCGGGCTGCGACCACGTGCTCGGGCAGCTCCTCGCCGTGCGCAAGCACGCGGGCCTCATGCCGCCGGCCCCGGTGCAGCAGGCCATGGTCGTCGCCTTGGCCGACGAGGCCCACGTGGTCGAGCAGAAGGCGCGGTACGCGGTCCGCCGAGCGCGCCTCCTGCCCGCTCTCGAGGCCGCGGGGTTCCGCATCGACCGCAGCGAGGCCGGCCTCTACCTCTGGGCCACGCGGGACGAGGACGCCTGGGCCTCGGTGTCCTGGCTCGCCGAGCGTGGCGTGCTCGTCGCCCCGGGGTCGTTCTACGGGCCCGCCGGTGATCGCCACGTCCGCGTGGCACTCACGACGACCGACGAGCGCATCGACGCCGCCGTGGGGCGACTCGGCGGCTGACCGCTAGGCTGACCGGGTGACTGACACTGCCAACGACGCCCAGAAGGCCACGCTGCAGTTCCCGGGGGGAACAGCCGAGTTCCCGATCGTCGCGAGCACCGAGGGTGCCTCGGCGATCGACATCTCGACGTTCACCAAGCAGACCGGTTACACGACCCTCGACACGGGTTTCGTGAACACCTCCAACGCCCGAAGCACGATCACCTACATCGACGGTGATCAGGGCATCCTGCGCTACCGGGGCTATCCGATCGAACAAGTCGCCGAGAACTCGACCTACCTCGAGACGGCCTGGCTGTTGATCTACGGCGAACTGCCCACCCCCGACCAGCTCGCCGACTTCGACGCGCGCATCCGGCGGCACACGCTGCTGCACGAAGACCTGCGCCGCTTCTTCGACGCCCTGCCGCACAACGCCCACCCGATGTCGGTGCTGTCGAGCGCCGTCGGCGCACTGTCGACGTTCTACGAAGACAGCATGAGCGTGCACGATCCCGAGCAGGTCGAGCTCCAGACCGTCCGACTGCTGGCGAAGCTGCCGGTCATCGCGGCGTACGCACACAAGAAGAGCCTCGGCCAGGCGTTCCTCTACCCCGACAACTCGCTCAGCTTCGTCGACAACTTCCTCAAGCTGAACTTCGGCACGATGGCCGAGCCGTACGAGGTGAACCCCGTCCTGTCGAAGGCGCTCGAACGCCTGCTCATCCTGCACGAGGACCACGAACAGAACGCGTCGACCTCGACCGTGCGTCTCGTCGGCTCGACGCAGGCCAACATGTTCTCGTCGATCTCGGCGGGCATCAGCGCTCTCTACGGGCCGCTGCACGGCGGGGCCAACGAGGCCGTCCTCAAGATGCTCGCCGAGATCCGCGACAGCGGGCAGGGTGTCGAGCGCTTCGTCGAGCGGGTCAAGAACAAAGAGGCCGGCGTCAAGCTGATGGGCTTCGGCCACCGGGTCTACAAGAACTACGACCCGCGCGCCAAGCTCGTCAAGGAGAGCGCCACCGAGGTGCTCGAGTCGCTCGGCGTGAAGGACGACCTGCTCGACATCGCGATGGAGCTCGAGGGCATCGCCCTGGCCGACGACTACTTCGTCGAGCGCAAGCTCTACCCGAACGTCGACTTCTACACGGGCGTCATCTACAAGGCGATGGGGTTCCCGCCCCGCATGTTCACGGTGCTCTTCGCCATCGGTCGCCTCCCCGGCTGGATCGCCCACTGGCGCGAGATGAACACCGACCCGACGACCAAGATCGGCCGCCCCCAGCAGTTGTACCTGGGCGCGACCGAACGCGATTGGCCGCAGCGCTAGTCCGCCGGAACGATCGGCACGACGCGAGGGGGTGGGCACGACGCCGGGTTCAGACCTGGATTCGTGCCCACCCCTTTCGGTCGTGGTGCTTATCGAAGACCTACGCGTGGAGCTGCGAGTTCAGCGTGATGCCGTGGCCCTTGCGGGGCAGCACTTCGACGGCGCCGGTCAGCGAGTTGCGGCGGAAGAGCAAGCCCGGCTGGCCCGAGAGCTCGACGGCCTTGACCGTCTGCGGCGAACCGTCGTTGGTCGGGGTGCCGCCCACGACGACGACCTTGGTGCCCGCCGTCACGTAGAGGCCGGCCTCGACGACGGTGTCGTCGCCGATCGCGATGCCGATGCCGGCGTTGGCGCCGAGCAGGGCGCGGGCGCCGATCGTCACCCGCTGGGTGCCGCCGCCCGACAGCGTGCCCATGATCGAGGCTCCGCCGCCGATGTCGGACCCGTCACCCACGACGACGCCCTGGGAGATGCGGCCCTCGACCATCGACGACCCGAGCGTGCCCGCGTTGAAGTTCACGAACCCCTCGTGCATGACCGTGGTGCCGGGGGCCAGGTGGGCACCGAGCCTCACCCGCGACGCGTCGGCGATGCGGACGCGGTCGGGCGAGACGTAGTCGAGCATGCGGGGGAACTTGTCGATGCCGGTCGCGACGATGCCGGCACGCTGCAGCGTCGGACGGAGCCGTGCGAAGTCGTCGGGGTGGACCGGCCCCGCGTTCGTCCAGGTGACGATGGGCAGGTGCGCGAACACGCCGTCGAGGTTGACCGTGTTGGGCTCGACGAGGAGGTGGCTCAGCAGGTGCAGTCGCAGGTACGCATCGGGCGTGGACGCAGGAGGCGCGCTCAGGTCGATCTCGACGGTCACCGGGACGAGGTCGACCGCGCGGCGCTCGTCGGGACCGGCCGCGTCGGCCAGCTCGGCCGGGACGATCTCGGGGTCGCGGTCGGCCGGGAGGGTGCCGAGCCGGGGGGAGGGGAACCAGGTGTCGAGCGTGGTGCCGTCGTGCGAGACGGTCGCGAGGCCGTACCCGTAGGCGTGGGTCGGGGCGGTGGCGGTGGCGTCGGAAGTCATGGACCCGAGCGTATCGGCAGCCGCCGACGGACCGCTTCGGAGGTGACCCGTGCCCTGGCCCCGTAAACTCGCCCGCATGGCACCGATCGACCTCTCCGTCTCGCCCGTCGACGTCACCAGGCAGCTCTGCGACATCCGGTCGGAGTCGGGCGACGAACGCCTCGTCGCCGACGAGATCTGGGCCACGCTCGACGGTTGCGACCACCTCGAGTTGTTCCGCGACGGCGACGCGATCGTCGCCCGGACCCGGCTCGGCCGGGCCTCGCGGGTCGTCATCGCCGGTCACATCGACACGGTGCCGATCAACGACAACGTGCCCACGCGCTACGAGACCGAGGACGGGGTCGACTACCTCTGGGGTCGCGGCACCGTCGACATGAAGGCCGGCTGTGCCGTCCACCTCAGGCTCGCGGTCGAGTTGACCGAGCCCGGCGTCGACGTCACCTGGGTCTGGTACGACCACGAAGAGGTCTCCGACGCCCTGAACGGCCTGGGCCGCCTCGCGCGCGTCCGACCCGACCTGTTGGCCGGCGACTTCGCCGTCCTGGGAGAACCGAGCAACAGCGGGGTCGAAGGGGGCTGCAACGGCAACCTGCGCGCCGAGATCCGCACCTTCGGCGCCCGCTCGCACAGCGCCCGCTCGTGGGTCGGCGACAACGCCATCCACAAGGCCGCACCGATCCTCGACGTGCTGGCGTCCTACGAGGCGCGAGAGGTCGAGGTCGACGGGCTCGTCTACCGCGAGGGCCTCAACGCCGTGGGGATCACGGGCGGCGTGGCCGGCAACGTCATCCCCGACGAGTGCATGGTCCACGTCAACTACCGGTTCGCCCCGAGCCGCAGCGGCGACGAGGCCGTCGCCCACGTCCGCGAGCTCTTCGAGGGCTTCGACGTCACGATCGTCGACCTCGCCCCCGGGGCCCGGCCCGGTCTGGACGCCCCGCTGGCACAGCAGTTCCTGCGTGCCGTGGGCGGCGAGGCCAAGCCCAAGTACGGGTGGACGGACGTCGCGCGGTTCTCCGCGCTCGGCGTCCCCGCGGTCAACTACGGTCCCGGTGACCCGATGCTGGCCCACCACGACGACGAGCGGGTGCCCGTGCAGCAGATCCTCGACAACGAGCGCGGACTGCGGGCGTGGCTGACGGCCTGACCGTCGACGACGCGAGTCGCGCCTCCTCGTCCCCGTCGACGCGGCACGATCCCCGACGACCGACCTCGGCGTCGAGGCCCCTCTTGCTGCGCTACCGGCTCACGCCGTGGTGGGCCCGGGTGCTCGTGGTGTTCGTCCTGTCGCGCGCCGTCAGCACGATCGCGCTGCTCACCTTCGCCGGTGCCCAGCAGGCCAACGCGTGGACCCTCGCGAGCCCGGACTACGGCAGCTTCGCCACGATCTGGGACGGTCACTGGTACAACATCATCGCCGTGGTGGGGTACCCGCGCGACCTCCCCATCACCGGCGACGGCCACGTCGGAGAGAACGCCTGGGCGTTCATGCCCGCCTACCCGTTCGTCGTCCGTGGGCTGATGGGCCTGACGGGCCTGTCGTTCGCGGCGCTGGCCGTCGTCGTGTCGGTCGCCTGTGCCGCGGGGACGGCCCTGTTGTTCTACCGCCTCATGCGGCACGCGCTGCCCGAGTCGACCTCGTTGTTCGCGGTCGTCCTGTTCTGCGTGGCGCCCCTGTCGCCGCTGCTGCAGGTGGCCTACGCCGAGTCGATGTTCCTGCTGCTGCTCTGCGCGAGCCTGCTCATGCTGGTGCGGCGGCAGTACCTGGCGATGCTGCCGGTCGTGCTGATCATGTCCTTCACGCGGCCCGGAGCCCTTCCGCTCGCCCTGGCGATCGGTCTCCACGGGGTGCTGCGCTGGTGGCGCCGGCACGACGATCCCTTCCCGGTGCGCGAGCGCGTCCGGGTGGCGGTGTCGACGGCGGCCACGGGCGTGTTCGGCGTCGCCTGGCTCGTCGTCGCCGGCGCGGTCACGGGGGTGCCGGGGGCGTACACCGAGACCGAACTCGCCTGGCGGGCGCCCTACATCGGCTACGGACCGCTCGTGCCGTTCACCCCGTGGGTCGACGGGGCGAACTGGTGGTTTCCGGGTGGTTCCGGCATCGCCCTCCTCGTGGTCACGCTCGTGGCGTTCGGAGCCCTGCTGCTGTCGCCGTGGGCACGCCGGACGAGCACCGACCTGAGGCTGTGGGGCGTCGCCTACGGGCTCTACCTGCTGGCGGTGTTCTTCCCGCAGTCCAGCACCTTCCGGCTCCTGATGCCGCTCTTCCCCCTGCTGGGCGTCCTCGCGGTGCCGCGCTCGAAGGTCTACCGGGCGCTGCTCGTCGCCGTGTTCGTGGCGGCACAGTGGGTGTGGCTCTACTACTGCTGGTGGGTGAACGGGTACGACTGGACGCCGCCGTGATCGGCCGGGGAACGGCGTCGTTTAGGTCGGGGGCCCGAAATCACGGATAATGGGACCAGCAACTTGCGAAAGGGGACTATCTGATGGCAGCCATGAAGCCGAGGACCGGCGACGGGCCTATGGAAGCCGTTAAGGAGGGCCGTCTCATCATCGTGCGTGTTCCGCTCGAGGGTGGGGGACGCCTCGTGGTGTCGGTCAACGACGACGAAGCCAAAGAGTTGCACGACGCCCTCGCCGGCGTCGTCAGCGCCTAGTCGGCCGCCTCCTTAATAACCCCGGACGCCCCGCCCGCCGCACCTGCGGCGCGCGGGGCGTCCGTGCGCGTGCCCGCCTCCGTGCGCGTGCCCGCCTCCGTGCGCGGGCTACCGCGCCGGTTGCCTGCTGCACGGGCAGGGAGCCCGGCGGGGGAGCGTCACCGCTTGATCAGCGAGAGCAGCCCGTCGCCCGCCGTCGAGAGCGAGCTGATCACGGCCGGTGAGGTGGACACCTCGGTCAGCAAGGTGCGGAAGCCCGTGGTCGTGCTGTCGCGGACGGCGGGATTGGCCACCCGTCCGTGCCAGAGTGCGTGCGCGACGAGGACGAGTCCGCCCGGGCGGGCGAGGCGCAGGCCGTGCTCGACGTACTCGATGACCGAGCCGGGGTCGGCGTCGACGAAGACGATGTCGTACGAGTTCTCGTTCATCCGGGGCAACACGTCGGCGGCGCGGCCGGCGATCATGCGGAAGCGGCTGGCAGGGACCCCCGCCTGCAGGTAGGCGTCCCGGGCGGCCTGCTGGTGCTCGATCTCGCGGTCGATGGTCGTCAGGACGGCCGCGGGGGCGCCCGAGAGCAACCAGAGACCGCTGACGCCCAGGCCCGTCCCGACCTCGATGATCGACGAGGCGTTCGAGGCGGCGGCGACGACCGCGAGCTGGGCGCCGACCGCCGGCGAGACGGCCTCGACCCCGACCTCCAGCGAATGCTGTCGAGCCTCGGCGATCGCGTCGCTCTCGGTGACGAGTTCTTCCGCGAACTTCCAACTTGACTCTATCTGCGACACACCCACTCCTCGAAAGGCCAACTCTAGGGGGTTCCCCGAGTCGTCACCGGTTAGTCTGCTTGCGTGTCCATGTTCGGTCTGACGTTCGACAAGCTGCTCATCATCGGTGTGCTCGCGGTCTTCCTGCTCGGTCCCGAACGACTGCCCGGCTACGCGGCGAAGCTCGCCCAGCTCGTGCGGACGGTGCGTGACATGGCCAACGGTGCGAAGACGCGCATGCGCGACGAGATGGGCCCCGAGTTCGACGACGTCGAGTGGCAGAAGCTCGACCCCCGTCAGTACGACCCGCGGCGCATCATCCGCGACGCGTTGCTCGACGGCACGGATGCCGCCCCCAAGCCCTCGGCGCCGAGCATGGCGACGGCCGGTGCCGCCGCCGCGGCTGTGTCCGCAGGGTTGCCGGGGGGTCGTTCCCCCGCACAGGTGGTGCCGCTCGCGACGGGCGAGGTGCCGCCGTACGACTCCGAGGCGACCTGACCCGCCTGCGGCACCGCGCCTCCTGACCTCGTCGCCCGCCTCGTGGTCTGCCGTCCCGTGGCTCCTCGCCCCCAGCCCCTCACTCGGTCGCCACGCGGCCCGCGGGCGGCGTGGTGGTCAGACGCCTCCGTGCAGTGCCGCCACGCGTGAGGCCTCGGCCCTGAGCGCGTCGACGACCCGTCGCACCGAGGGACGCTCGGCCCGGTCGCGCCGCATCACGGCGGACACCCAGCGCACGGCCCGGATGCTCTCGAGCGGCACGAGCACCATGTCGTCCCGGGCGTCCTTGGCGGTGAAGCGCGGCAGCACGGCGATGCCGAGGCCGGCCCCGACGAGCGACTCGGTCACCTTGGTGTCGCTGAAGCGCTGGGCGACGCGGACGGGGCTGCCGGTCACGCGCTCGATCTCGCGGTAGACCCACTCGAACGGGAAGTCGTGCGGGACGCCGATCCAGTTCTCGCCCTCGAGGTCGCCGGGTGCGAGCGAGGCGCGACCGGCGAGACGGTGGTCGGCGGGCAGGGCGATGTCGAGGGGCTCGGTCAACAGGGGGACGGTGACGAGTCCGCGACCGGGCCACGGCTTGTCGTCGGACGAGTGCGCGACGACGACGTCGTGGTCGGCGGCCAGTTCGGGGAACTCGCGGATCGACGGGTCGTGGTCGCTCGCGACGACCACCAGGCCGGGGGTCTCGGCCACCGTGCGCAGCAGCCCCGGCAGCAGCATCTGTCCGCCCGTGGGGAAGGTGGCCAGCGTGACCTCGCCCTGGGGGGTGGCGACGAAGTCGTCCCAGACCGCCTGGGCTCGTTCCAGTGCCACGGCGACGTCGGTGGCCGTCTGGGCCAGCACGCGCCCGGAGCCGGTGAGCACGATGCCGCGTCCCACCCGCTCGGTCAACGCCACGCCGGCCTCGCGCTCGAGAACCTTGAGCTGCTGCGAGACGGCACTCGGGGTGCGGTGGGTGGCCCGGGCGACGGCGGCCACGCTGCCTCGTTCGGCGAGTTCGCGGAGCAGTTCGAGACGCTTGACATCCATGTAGCAAATCTACGCTGTTTCGGTAGAAACGTGAGATTGATCTACCGCTTCTCCGGGCGCATCATTGAGGAGTCCCCGGAGCGCGTCGTAGCGCTCCCGAGCTCCGGTCGACCTGGTCCCGGGCTCGGTGGCGAATCCATCCCACCACGCAGAATCGCGCGTCGAACCGCGCCAGAAAAGAGTCCCCCATGCTCACCGGAATCATCGTCCTCGCCATCGCCGCAGTCGTCGGAATCGCCGGCTCGCTCGTCTCGGTCGCCCGAGACGGTTTCCGCGCCATCCCGACCAAGACCTACAACCGCTGGTCCTAGTCCGCTTCGCGGTGGTCGGCGCGTCTCCCTCCTGAGCGTGCCGTCACCGCGTGTGCCGCCTCCGTGCTGGGGTGCGGCACGAGCACGTCGCCGCCCCTCGGGCGAGACGCTGTGACGAAAGGGCACCTCGCCACGCGAGGTGCCCTTTCTGCACGTCCGGGGTGCTCGACCCCGGTCAGGTGACGCTGAGTCCGAGCTTCCGGCCGGCCAACCCCCGGGCCCGCACCGCCAGTCGGCCCGCCAGCTCGTCGATGGCCGTGGCCGCAGGATCGTCGGGAGCGGCGAGCACGACCGGTACGCCGTCGTCGCCCCCCTGGCGCAGGCCCAGACTGAGCGGCACGCTGGCGAGCAACGGCACCTCGGCCTCTTGACCGGACGACAACCGGCGGGCGGTCTCGACGCCACCACCGGAGCCGAAGAGCTCGAGGACGCTGCCGTCGGCCTGGGGCAGACCCGCCATGTTCTCGACGACCCCGAGCAACCGCTGACCCGTCTGGCGTGCCACGAGCCCGCTGCGCTCCGCGACGTCGGCGGCGGCCGGTTGAGGCGTCGTGACGACCAGCACCTCGGCGTGCGGCAGCAACTGCCCCACCGAGATGGCGACGTCGCCCGTCCCGGGCGGCAGGTCGAGCAACAACACGTCGAGGTCGCCGAAGTACACGTCGGTCAGGAACTGCTGGATCGTCCGGTGCAGCATCGGCCCGCGCCAGGCGACGGCGGTCGAGGCGTCGTCGACGAACATGCCGATCGAGATGACCTTCACGCCGTGGGCGACGGGCGGCAGGATCATGTCGTCGACGCGGGTGGGCTTCACCGAGGCGCCGTCGGGGCCGACGAGGCCGAGGAGTCCGGGGATGCTGAAGCCGTACACGTCGGCGTCGACGATGCCGACGGCGAGGCCCCGGGCCGCGAGGGCGACCGCGAGGTTGGCGGTCACGGTGGACTTCCCCACCCCGCCCTTGCCGCTCGTGACGGCGTACACGCGGGTCAGCGTGTCGGGGCCGAACTGCATGCCGCGCGCCGCCCGGCCCGCCCGCAGCTTCTCGGTGAGGGCGTGTCGTTCGTCCTTGGTCATGACGGTCACGTCGACGGTGACGTCGGTGACGCCGGTCACCGAGCCCGTGGCCATGCGGACGTCGCGTTCGATCGTGTCGGCTGCCGGGCACCCCACGATCGTGAGCTTGACGGCCACCGTCGCCGCACCTCCTGCGTCGACGACGACGTCACCGATCATGTCGAGTTCGGTGACGGGCTTGCGGATCTCGGGGTCGAGCACCCGCGCGAGCGCGCGACGGACGTCGTCCGGCGTCGCGGGGCGGGTGGCGGCCACCGGCTCAGCCACGGTGGTGGCCGTCGCGCCGGGCGTCGCGTCGTGACGACGAGGAGGTGCGGGTCGGCTCGACCGCGGGGCTCTCGTCATCGTCGCGCCGGTCGAGCTCGTCGAGCAGCGAACGGAGCTCGGCCCGGATGAAGTCCTTGCTGGCCATGTCGCGGATCGCGATCCGGAGCGCGACGACCTCGCGGGCCAGGTACTCGGTGTCGGCCAGGTTGCGTTCGGCGCGCTGACGGTCCTGTTCGAACTGCACGCGGTCGCGGTCGTCCTGCCGGTTCTGCGCGAGCAGGATGAGGGGAGCGGCGTACGACGCCTGCAGCGACAGGATCAGCGTCAGGGCCGTGAAGCCGATGGCGGCGCTGTCGAAGCGGATGTCGATCGGGGCGACCGTGTTGTAGATCATCCAGACGACGCAGAACAGGGTGAGGGCGATCAGGAAGTAGGGCGTGCCCATGCCCCGGGCGATGGACTCGGTCGCCCGACCGAAGCGGTCGCTGCTGACCCGCTTGCGCCCGGGCAGCACGCGGGGGCGCAGACCCTTGGGGGCGTCGAGGCGGACGTCGTTGCGGTTATCGCGGGCCATCGTCGCTCCTCGTGCTCTGGCCGATCGCGGGGCGACGGGCGCGGCCGCGCGGTCGGCTCGGGGTCAGCGGTTGGTCGGGGTCCTGACTGCGCCAGTCGTCGGGCAGGACGTGGTCGAGGACGTCGTCGATGGTGACGACGCCGACGAGGCGGTGCGCCGAGTCGACGACGGGGACCGAGACGAGGTTGTAGGTCGCCATGACCCGCGTGACCTCGAGGGCCGTGGCGTCGACGCGGACCGGTTCGGTGGTCTGGTCGAGGATCGTCCCCAGGCGCTCGTTCGGCGGGTAACGGAGCATCCGCTGGAAGTGCACCATGCCGAGGAACCGGCCGGTGGGCGGTTCGTAGGGTGGCAGGACGACGCAGACCGCCGCGCCGAGCGCCGGGGCCAGTTCGTGACGACGGATCAGGGCGAGGCCCTCGGCGACCGTGGCGTCGGCCGAGACGATGACGGGCTCGGTCGTCATCAGTCCGCCGGCGGTGTCGGAGTCGTAGCTGAGCAGCATGCGCACGTCGTCGGCCTCGTCGGGCTCCATCAGCGTGAGCAGCTGCTCGGTGCGTTCGTCGGGCAGCTGGGCGATGAGGTCGGCCGCGTCGTCGGGCTGCATCTGGTCGAGGACGCTCGCCGCACGGTGGTCGTCGAGGCCCGTGAAGATCTCGACCTGCTCGGCCTCGGGCAGCTCTTCGAGCACGTCAGCGAGGCGGTCGTCGGACAGTTCGCCGGCGACCTCGAGCCGCCGCTCGGGCGTGAGGTCGAGCAGGGTGTTCGCGAGGTCCGCGGGCACGAGGTCGGAGTACGCGGCGATCAGGTGCTCGGCGCTCTGCGCCTCGCCCGGTCCGGCCTCCTCGACGACGTCGTCCCACGCCGCGAACGCCGTCGGCGCCTTGACGAACGGCGACGGCGACGTCTTGGGCTTGCGCAGGAAGAGCTGGCCGACCTCCCAGTCGCCCTCGCTCACCTCGTCGATCGCCACGTCCTCGATGGTGGCGTGGCCGCCACCGTGCCGGAACGACACGCGACGACCGAGCAGGTCGGCGATGACCCGTGTCTCGCCGCCACGCTGCTCGAAGCGGCGGAGCGTGATGACGCCGTTCGTGATGATCTGGCCCGAGCCGATGCTCGTGACGCGTCCGATCCCCACGAAGACCCGGCGCTTGCCGGGGACCTCGACGACGAGGCCCACCACGCGCGGCGCCCCGGTGCGGCGGTAGACCACCAGCACGTCGCGCACCTTGCCGACCTTGTCGCCCGCGGGGTCGAAGACGGAGCAACCGGCCAGCCGGGCGACGAAGACTCTGGTTGCACTCACGCGTCCAATTTAGTCGCTCGCGGGGTCGCCGCCGACGGGTGCCCGGCAGGGGCACCGTGTTTAATGCAGGGATGACGAACCCGGGCCCCGTGGGCCGCCGCCCGCCGATGGTGCCCACCCTGCCGCGGGGCGACGTCCTCGGCACCTACGACACGTATCCCGAGGCGCAGCGCGTGGTCGACCGGCTGTCACAGGCCGAGTTCCCGATCAAGCGGCTGGCGATCATCGGCAACGACCTCAAGACCGTCGAACGGGTCACCGGTCGCCTGAGCTACGGGCGCGCCGCGCTGGCCGGGGCCGTGACCGGACTCTGGCTCGGCGTCTTCTTCGGGCTCGTCATGCTCGTCTTCGCGACCGAGACCGCCACCGCGGCCACCGTCGGGGCGGCCGCCCTGCTCGGAGCCGGTTTCGGCATGCTCTACGGCATCGTCAGCTTCGCGATCACCCGCCGCCGCCGTGACTTCACCTCGACGCACCAGGTGCTCGCGTCGAACTACCAGATCGTGGTCGACCCCGAGGTCTCCGGGCGGGCGCACGAGATCCTCGCGCGTCCCGAGACCCCGCGCCGCTGACGTACCCTGGTGTCGACATGGCACCCCGCGACCCCTCCACGACGGCCACCCGGGCCGAGCGCTTCGCGCGTGGTTGGCTGACCGCCGGTGCCTCGACCCTGGTCGCGGCCTTCTCCCACGTGGCCGGCGGTGGCATGGAGCCCGGCCTGCTCGGCGTCGTCCTCGCCCTGGCCGTGGCCGTACCCGTCTCGATCGCCCTGGCGGGCGTGCACCTCTCGACCGTGCGGCTCGCCGTCGCGGTCGCGCTCAGCCAGGTCGCGTTCCACCTGCTGTTCTCCCTCGGAGCCTCGGACGGCGGGGGCACCTCGGCGACGGGCGGGCACCACTCCGCACTCGTGATCTCGACGATCGCCGACGGCGCCGCGTCCGGTGGTGGCGTCGGCCAGGCCATGGTCATGGGGGGCCCCGCCATGTGGCTGGCCCACGCGCTCGCGGCCGTGGTCACGATCGCCGCCCTGCGGCGTGGTGAGGGCGCCGCGTGGGCCCTCGTCCGACTGGCCGTCCGCGGTCTGGCCGTCGCGCGCCTCCTGACCGCCGGGCACCGGCCCGAGGCGCCCGTCGTCCGGCGCCCGCCGACTCCGGTCGGCGTCCGTCCGCGCCCGCCCGGCCGACGACACCTCACGGCCCGACCCCGTCGCGGTCCGCCCTGCCCTGCCTGACCCCGCACACCCTCGACCTCCGTCGTCGGTAACCCCGTCGGACGCGCCCGTCGCGCCGTCGGGCCCCATCGTCATGCACCGCAGACCGATCGCGCTCGCGATCGAGAGGACAAGATCCATGAACCACAGCACCGACCCCATTTCCGTCGCGTCCCGCCGTCCCCGGTCGTCCGCCGTCGTCGCCCGTTCGGCAGCGGCCCTCGGCGCCGCCGCCCTGCTCGCGTTGGCCGCGCCCCTCGCGGCCTCGGCCCATGTCCACGTCGAGCCCGGTCAGGCCGAGGCCGGGTCGTACGAGACGTTGACCTTCAAGGTGCCGAACGAGTCGGCGACCGCGGGCACCGTCGGGCTCGTCGTCGACCTGCCCACCGACACCCCGTTCACCTCGGTGTCGTACGAGCCCCTCCCGGGGTGGACCACCGAGGTCACCACCAGCACGTTGCCCGAGCCGGTCGAGCTCGACGGCACGACGATCACCGAGGCGCCGACGCAGGTGACCTGGACGGCCGAGGGCGACACGCAGATCGCACCCGGACAGTTCCAGCAGTTCGTCATCTCGGCCGGTGCGGTGCCCGACACCGGGTCGATCGCGCTGCCGGCCCACCAGCGCTACTCGGACGGCACGGTGGTCGACTGGGCCGACGCGACTCCCGCCTCGGGAGAAGAGCCCGAGCACCCCGCACCGACCCTCTACGTCAACGACGCGCCGCCGGCCGACGAGCACGCCGGCCACGCGACGGACGACGACGCGACGACCGCGGGTGTCGGCACCTCCGGCGACTCGGCGTCGGGCTCCGGCGACGGTGCGGTCGGACCGCTCTCGATCGGCCTGGGCATCGGCGGTCTCGCCCTGGGTGCGCTGGCGCTCGTCGTCTCGGTCGTCGCGCTGACCCGTCGGCCCCGGGCGACCGCGTCCCGCACCTCGACGAACGGCGGGGTGGACGCGTGACGGCCGCACGCTCGCGGACACCGCGCCTCCTCGGCGTCCTCGTGACGGCCGGGCTGGGTACCGCGGTCGGTGCCCTCGCCCTCGTACCGGCGGGATCGGCCGCTGCCCACGACTACGTCGTGAGCAGCACGCCGGCCGCGGGCTCGACCGTCGACTCGTCCCCGGCGACCGTGTCGATCACGTTCAACGACGTGATCCTCGACCTCTCGGGCACCGGCAGCTCGAACGTGCTCGAGGTGACGGACGCCGCCGGTCTGCACTACGAGGACGGCTGCTCGACGACCTCGGGACCGACGCTGACGACCGGTGTCGCGCTCGGGTCGCCCGGCGCCTACACGATGACCTACCAGGCCGTCTCGGCCGACGGCCACACCGTCTCGGACGCCGTCCCGTTCACCTACGCCCCCGCCGCGGGCACCGCGGAGGGGGCGGGCTCGCCGACCCGTCCGAGCTGCGGCAGCGCAGGAGGCGCGGCTGGCGGTGCCGGCGCCCCCACCGGTGACGAGACCGAGGCGGCCTCGCCCTCGGCCTCGTCCGAACCCGAGATGACGACCATGGCGACCCCGGGTGACGACACCGTGGCGACGCCGTCGGCTGCGCCCGAGTCGGGCTCGGTGAACGCCGGACTCGTCATCGGCATCGCGGTCGCGATCGTCGTGCTGGCCGCCGCCGGTGTGGTCGTGGCCATCGTCACCGGCCGGCGACGTGACGGGACACCGTCCGAGACCGACGACACGTCGGCCCCGGACGGCGACTCGTCGTCCGACGGTCGATGACCCTGCCTCGCTGATCGGGGTGTGAACGGGCGAAGGGCCCCGGGTGCGACGCACCCGGGGCCCTTCGGTGTCGGACCTCAGTCGCGGGAGATCCACGCCTCGACGTCGGCGACCGTGCGGGGGATGCCCACCGAGAGGTTCTCGGCCCCGTCGGCGGTCACGAGGATGTCGTCCTCGATGCGCACGCCGATGCCGCGGAACTCCTCGGGCACGGTGAGGTCGTCGGGCTGGAAGTACAGGCCGGGTTCGATGGTGAACACCATGCCGGGCTCGAGCACGCCGTCGAGGTAGAGGTCGCGGCGGGCGGCGGCGCAGTCGTGCACGTCGATGCCGAGGTGGTGGCTCGTGCCGTGCACCATGTAGCGACGGTGGTACTGGTGGTCGGGCTGCAGCGACTCCTCGGCGGACACCGGCAGGAAGCCCCATTCGGCCGTCCGTTCGGCGATGACCTTCATGGCCGTCGCGTGGATCTCGCGGAACGCGATGCCCGGACGCACGATCGCGAACGCCGCGTCGGCCGCCTCGAGCACGGCTTCGTACACGAGACGTTGCACGTCGGTGAACCGGCCCGAGACGGGCAGCGTGCGGGTGATGTCGGCCGTGTAGAGGCTGTCGAGTTCGATGCCCGCATCGATGAGGATGAGGTCTCCGTCGCGGACGACGCCGTCGTTGCGGGTCCAGTGCAGGACGCAGGCGTGGTCGCCCGACGCGGCGATCGTGTCGTAGCCGACCGTGTTGCCGTCGGCGCGGGCCCGACGGTTGAAGGTGCCCTCGACGAGCCGCTCGCCGCGCGGGTGCGCGACGATGTCGTCGAAGTCGGCGATCACGTCGGTGAACCCCTTGCCCGTCACCGTCACGGCCTGGCGCATCTGCGCGACCTCGTACGCGTCCTTGACGAGACGCAGCTCGCTCAGGTCACGGGCCAGGTCGGCGGAGGTCGCCCGCTCGCGGGGGCGGTCGTCGTCGGAGGTCACGACGGCCGTCGTCCCCGCCGAGACGGGGGACTGCTCGGCGGCGGCCTCGACGACGGCGTCGAGACGGCGGGTCAGGTCGGGGTCGGCTTCGCGGACGACGAGGGTGCCGGCGTCGATGGTGCCGACCACGGCCTCGAAGTCGGCCAGGTCACGCGTGGCGAGACCCAGGTCGGCGGCGACCTGCGTCAACGAGGGGCGCGGGCCGATCCAGAACTCGCCGATCTCGGGGTTGGCGTAGAACTCGTCCGAGTCGCGCCCGGCGCTCGCCCGCAGGTACAGGGTGGCGTCGTGGCCCTCGGCCGTGGGCTCGAGCACGAGCACCGAGCCGGGCACGGTGTCGGAACCCCAGCCCGTCAGGTGCGAGAACGCCGAGTGCGCACGGAAGGGGTAGTCGCAGTCGTTGGACCGGACCTTGGCGGAGCCGGCCGGCACGACCAGGCGGGTGCCCGGGTGCAGCGCGGACAGCCGCTCGCGACGGTCGGCGGCGAACGGCGCCTGCTCACGCGGCTCGGGGAGGACGTCGGGGCGGTCGGCCCACTGCGACGAGATGTAGTCCTTGAACGTGTCCGACCCGGGGGTGGTGGAGCGGTTGGTGGTCGCGCGCGGCGCCTTCTGATCTGCCATGCCCACCATTGTCCCGCCAAACGGGCCGGACGCCCAGTCGGCGGGCTCAGGCTCCCGTGCGACTGAGCTGGGCGACGACCGCCCGGTGGTCGCTGCCGGCGTCGTCGAGCTCGGTCACGACCCGGAAGCCGGTCGGCAGCCACTGCTCGGTGGCCATGACGTGGTCGATCGGCGCACCGAGGAGGGGAGGGACGTCGGTCGGCCAGGTCCCGACGCCGGCGTTCGCGGTCGCCTCGGCGGCATCGCGGCAGGCGCCGAGCGCTCCACCGTCGGTGCCGAGCCCGGCCATGTGGTCGAGGGTGGCGTTGAAGTCACCCGCCATGATCACGTTCCCCGACCGGCAGACGTCGGCGAGGTACCCCAGGCCGGCACGCCACTGCCCCATGTGCTCGGGCGTCGGCGACACGGGATGGGCGGCGACGATCGTGGGGCCCTCGCCCGACACGGGTGTCGCGACGACCGTCGGGAGGACGGGCGTCGTCCGTGCGTCGGTGGTGCCGTCGTCACCGATCGCGACCTGGTAGTCGCCCAGCGCGGCACTGATCAGGAGGGTCGTCGAGCGGCCGCTCGCGATCTGGTCGTAGGCCACCGTGTGCACCCACATGGGCTTGCCGGCGGCGGCCATGGCCTCGGCGACGGCCACGCCGACCTCCTGGCGGGTCTCGGGCAGGGCGATCACGTCGGCACCGACCTCGGTCGCGAGGGCGACGACGGCGTCGGCCCCGGTCGCCGCGCCGAGGGTGTTCCACGACAGCACGGTGACGTCGGTGGGCGTCTTCTCGACGAAGTCGGTGCGGCCCAGGCCGCGAGCCGTCACGACGCCCGCCGAGAGGACGCCGAACACGAGCAGCAGCACGGCCGCGCTCGCCGTGAGCGACCGGATCGGCCGTGCGACCAGGCCCAGCACGAGCAGCAGCACCACCAGGACGATCGCGACGGCCCCGGCGACGAGGCGGAACGACACCACCTGACCGACCGGGAAGACGCGCTGCAGCCCGACGGCCTGGGGCCAGAGGGCGGCCAGGAGCACCGCGGCGACGGCGAGGACGAAGACGAGGGCGACGAGACGACGGATCATGGCCCCTGGAGCCTAGGGGAACCCCCGACCGCACGTCGGGCGCCGCACGGACGGCTCGGATGCGCGCCGCCTACGATGGGGGGATGCCCACGCGCCTGGTCGACCTGCACACTCACTCGAGCGTGTCGGACGGCACCGAGGCGCCCGCCGCGCTGGTCGCGTCGGCCGTGCGCGCGGGGCTCGACACCGTCGCCCTGACCGACCACGACAGCACGGCCGGGTGGTCCGAGGCCACGGCCGCCGTCGCCGGCACCGGTCTCACCCTCCTCCCCGGCATGGAGCTCAGCACCCGGCTCGGACTGAACAGCGTCCACATGCTCGGCTACCTCTTCGACCCCGCCCACCCGGGCCTCGTCGCCGAGACGGCCCGCCTGCGCGACAGCCGTCTGCACCGGGCCGAGCGCATCGTCGAACGCATCGCCGCCGACTACGACCTGACCTGGGGTGACGTCCTCGCCCAGGCCAGCTCGGGGGCGACCCTGGGACGGCCGCACATCGCCGACGCCCTCGTCGCCAAGGGCTACGCGCCCGACCGCAGCGCCGCCTTCGCGGGCATCCTGCACTGGCGGTCCGGGTACTACGAGCCGCACGAGGCACCCAGCCCCCTGATCGGCGTCCGCCTGATCCGGGAGGCCGGGGGCGTCCCCGTCATCGCCCACCCGGCGACGCGGGGTCGCGAGCCGAACGTCTCCAGCGAGGGCTTCGAGGCCCTCGTCGACGCCGGGCTGCTCGGCGTCGAGATCGACCACCGCGAGAACACCTCGGCCGGCAAGGCGCGACTGCTCGAGCTCGCCCGACGGTACGACCTCATCGTGACCGGGTCGAGCGACTACCACGGCGACGGCAAGCCCAACCGGTTGGGCGAGAACACCACGGCTCCCGGACAACTCGACCGGATCGTCGACGCGGCGACCGGGTGGGTGCCCGTCCGGGGCTGAACCGGCCCGCGCCGCCTCGTCCGCACGGCGACGTGCCGGACGGCGACGTGCCGGGCGATGACGTGCCGGACGCACGATACCCCCTCGCCGCGGACGGTCGAGGGGGTCTCGTGCTGGATCGGTCGTCAGCCCTGCGGCTGTGACGACGAGTCGCCGGCGGGACGACGGCGACGGTTGCGGCTGCGCTTGCGCGGGGCCTCACCCGTGCCCTCGCCGGCCGGAGCCGTCGCGTCGGGTGCCTGCGCGGCGCCGCGGCCCGTGGTCGAGGGCTCACCGGAGGCCCGCACGGGAGCGTCGCCACGACCGCGACCGCGACCCCTGTCACGATCGCCCTGGGGGCCGCCGGTGCGCTCGCGCGAGCCGACCGAACCCGCCTTGACCGCCGACAAGGAGCTCGCGCGCAGGCGTCCCTTCGTCCCGGCGGGGATGTCGAGGTCGGCGAAGAGGTGCGGGCTCGACGAGTAGGTCTCGACCGGCTCGGGCTGGCCCATGTCGAGGGCCCGGTTGATCAGGGCCCACTTGTGCAGGTCGTCCCAGTCGACGAACGTCACGGCGATGCCGGTCTTGCCGGCGCGGCCGGTACGGCCGGCGCGGTGCAGGTAGGTGTCGTGGTCGTCGGGCACGGTGTGGTTGATCACGTGCGTGACGTCGTTCACGTCGATGCCTCGGGCCGCGACGTCGGTCGCGATCAGGATGTCCTTCTTGCCCGCCTTGAACGCGGCCATCGCGCGCTCGCGCTGCTCCTGGTTGAGGTCACCGTGGACGGCCGCCGCGTTGAAGCCGCGGTCGTTCAGCTCTTCGACGAGCTTGGCGGCCGCGCGCTTGGTCCGGGTGAAGACGACGGTCTTGCCACGACCCTCGGCCTGGAGGATGCGCGCGATCACCTCGTCCTTGTCGAGCGAGTGGGCCCGGTAGACGACGTGCTTGATGTTCGCCTGCGTGAGGCCCTCGTCGGGGTCGGTCGCGCGGATGTGGATCGGCTTCGACATGAACCGGCGTGCCAAGGCCACGATCGGGCCGGGCATGGTCGCCGAGAACAGCATGGTGTGACGGGTGGCCGGCACCTGCTGGAAGATCTTCTCGATGTCGCTGAGGAAGCCCAGGTCGAGCATCTTGTCGGCTTCGTCCAGCACGACCTCTTGCACCTCTTTGAGGTTCAGGAGGCGCTGGCCGGCGAGGTCGAGGAGGCGCCCGGGGGTGCCCACGACGATCTGCGCGCCGGCCTTGAGTTGCTCGACCTGGCCCTCGTAGGCCTTGCCGCCGTAGATGCTGACGATCTTGGTCGCCCGGTTCGAGGTGGCGAGCTCGAGGTCGTCGGCCACCTGGACGCAGAGTTCGCGGGTCGGGACGACGACGAGCACCTTGACGCCGGGGGCCGGGTCGAGGCCGATGCGCTGGATGATCGGGAGGCCGAAGCCGAAGGTCTTGCCGGTGCCCGTCTTGGCCTGGCCGATGATGTCCTGCCCGGCGAGGGCGAGGGGGATGGTCTGCGTCTGGATGGGGAAAGGTTCGAGGATCCCCTTCGACGCCAGAGCGTCGACCATGTCGGGGTCGATCGCGAGGTCAGTGAATGTCAAAGTGTTGCCCTGTCTCATATAGGGGGATGCGTCGAGTTTAGCCCGTCGCGACGGGCGGCCCCTCGGACCCCATAAGATGTGGGCGTGGTGTCCTGGCCCGGTCGAGGTGCGAAACGCGGCGTCCCGTCCCTGCAGTGGCCGCGGCCCGCGGCGAAGCCGACCCCCGCGGCCCGGGTCGAGCTCGACCAGTTCACCCCCGACTTGTTGGTCTTCCTGGGGCACGCGGCCTACCTCGAACTCGCGCTCTTCGAGACGCTGGGCCGCTCGTCGGCCTTCGCCCCCGACGTCCGCGCGAAAGAAACCACCGGCCGCATCGCCGAGACGACCTTGGCCCGACACCGCGGCCTGGTGGCCGAGATCGAACGGTCGGGCCACGACGCCACCGAGTCGATGGAGCCCCACATCGCCGCCATCGACGAGTTCCGGGCCCGGACCGGAGGCACGGACTGGTACGAGGCGATCGTCGCGGACTACGTCGCGGCCGGCCTGCTCAACGACGTCTTCGTGCGGTTGGCGGCCGGACTGCCGGCGGACCACCACAAGCGGATCGTGGCGGTGCTCGAAGCCCACGACGACGCACCGCTCGTGGTGCGAGAACTCTCCGCGGCCATCGAGGCCGACCCGCGGCTCGCGTCACGGCTGGCCCTCTGGGGGCGCAGGTTGGTGGGAGACACCCTGTTGGTCGCTCGCGCCGCGGTGTCCGCGTCGCACGTGTCCGCCGACGACGAGCGTCTCGAACCCGTCTTCACGGAACTCATCGCCGCCCACACGCGCCGCATGGACGCGCTCGGACTCACCGCCTGAGCGCTCACCGCTGGTAGCCCTCCGGCTGGCGGGAGCGTCTCGGGCGAACTGGCGTGGCCGCCCTGGGCGACCGGCCATGCATGGAGGGCCTGGCGGAGGCGCGGCGTCAGGAGGCGGAGCGCACCAGGCGGGCGAAGTGCTCGCTGTCGTGAGCCCGGCGGCGGGCCGCCGCGACACGGCAGACCACGAACGCGACGACGGCGGGGAGGACGAGTGCTGCCACCCAGATCCATCCGCCGTCGGCGGGCCATCCGGCCCAGGTCAGGACCTCCCACACGATCGCTGCCACGACGGCGCCGGACGCGGGCGCGAGCAGGACGCCGCGGGTGTCGCCGTCGGGCAGCGCGTAGTGGAGGACGAACCCGAGGATGGCGCCACCCAGGACGACGAAGAGGAGTTCCACGACTAGCTGACGAACCCGACCTTGCGGCTCTCTTCGCTGCCGACCTCGACGTAGGCGAGCGATGCGGTGGGGACCAGGTAGGTCTTGCCCTTGGAGTCGGCGAGGGTGACGTACGACTTGCCGCCGTCGAGCGCGTCGCCGACGACCTTCTCGACCTCGTCGGCGGTCTGGGCCGTCTCGAAGCTGATCTCACGGGGGCTGTTGGTGATGCCGATGCGAATGTCCACGAGGTCACGATATCCGACCTCGCCGTCCCGGCTCTGCACGTTCTCTGTCGGCGCACACGGGGTGGCCCGTCGGGCCGTCGACGGTCCACGCGACCGACCTCGATGTCGGTGCCAGCCGGTAGCGTCGGGACATGGCCTCGACCGTCTCACCGCCCCTCTCGAGTCCGGCCCGAGCCTCGGTGCCGCCGGTGCTCGACGACTCGCAGCGGGCCGTGCTCGACCTGGCCGACGGGCGGTCGGCCGCGGTCCTGGGTGCCCCGGGCTCGGGCAAGACCCGCACGCTCGTCGAGTTCGTGGTCGACCGCGTCGAAAGGCGCGGTTGGGGTCCGGCCGCCGTCATGGTGCTCGCACCGACGCGCTCGACGGCGACGACGCTCCGTGACGTCATCGCGTCGAGGCTCACCGTGCCGACCCCGGGGCCCCTGGCCCGCACCGTCTCGTCCCTGGCATTCGACGTGGTCGGCCATGCGGCGCGGCTCGTCGGCCTGCCCACGCCGACCCTGCTGACGGGCGGCGACCAGGACAGCATCGTCCGTTCCCTCCTCGAGGGGCACGAGGTCGACGGCACGGGCCCGTCCTGGCCCGAGGGGCTCGGCCCGACCGTTCGTCGACTCCGCGGCTTCCGCACCGAACTGCGCGAAGTCCTCATGCGGTCGACCGAGCACCGCATCGGGTCCGAGGGGCTCCGACGAGCCGCCGAGAGGGCCGACCGGCCCGAATGGGCGGCGGTGGCCGACTTCCGCGACGAGTACCTGAGCGTCCTCGACGCCGCACGGGGGCGGCACCTCGACTCGGCGGACCTGGTCGACTACGCCGTCGCCGCCCTCGACCGCGGCGAGACCTCCCCGGTCGTCGAGGGGCTGAGGGTCGTCCTCGTCGACGACGCGCAAGAAGCGACCGAGTCGACCCTGGCGCTGCTCCGCGCCCTGACGCGGCGGGGTGTCGCCGTGGTCGCGTTCGGCGACCCCGACCTGTCCACCAGCGCGTTCCGCGGGGGCACGCCCGACGTGCTCGGTCGTCTCGGCCCTCGGCTCGGCCTGTCCGACGTCGAGACCCTGTACCTCTCCACGGCCCACCGGCACCAGCCTCCGTTGCGCGATCTCGTGCAGCGGGTCACCTCGCGCATCGGGACGGCCGGCGCCGGTCGCCAGCACGCCGCGGTGGCGGCTCCGGCGATCGAGCCCTCCGAGGCCGGGGGAGCGGCGGACCCGGTGGCGGTCCCGATCGTGACCGTCCGGGCCGACAGCCCGAGCCACGAAGTGGCGTCGGTGGCCCGCCTGCTGCGCGAGCACCACCTGGTCCGCAGGGTGCCGTGGTCGCGCATGATGGTGGTCGTCCGCAGCGGTGGGCAGGTGGCCGGAGTCGCCCGGGGGCTGCAGCTCGCCGAGGTCCCGACCCGCACCTCCGTCGCCGGACGCGCCGTGCGCGACGAACACGCGGCCCGCCACCTGTTGCTCGCCGCCGCCGTCGCCGTCGGTCGCGACGAGCTCACCGTCGAGCTCGCGACCGAGCTGCTGCTGGGGCCGCTCGCCGGCTTCGACGCGTTGTCGCTCCGACGCCTGAGGCTCGCCCTGCGAGCCGACGAGCTCGGCACGGGCGGCGTCCGCTCGGCCGACGACCTGCTCGTCGAGGCGCTCGAGGGGGCCGGTCGATTCGTCACGATCGACTCGAGGTTCGCGGCCCGAGCCGGGCGTTTCTCGACCAGTCTCGACGCGGCCCGTCGTGCAGCCGCGACCGGCGCCAGCATCGAAGAGGTGCTCTGGGGCCTCTGGGAGCGCAGCGGACTCGCGGCCGAGTGGTCGGCCCAGAGCGACGGTCGCGGCATCGTGGCCGCCGAGGCGGACCGTCACCTCGACGGTGTCGTCGCCCTGTTCACGGCCGCCAAGCGCTTCGTCGAACGCACCCCCGAGGCACCCGCCGGTGCCTTCCTCGACTCGCTGCTCGGGGCCGAGGTGCCCGAGGACACCCTCTCGCCGCAGGCGACGGCCGAGACCGTGTTGGTGTGCTCGCCGTCGAACGCCGTGGGCATCGAGGTCGACGTGGTCGTCGCCGCTCGGCTGCAGGACGGCGTGTGGCCGAACCTCCGGGTCCGGGGCGGGCTGCTCGCCCCCGACGAGCTGGTCGACCTCGCCGAGCGCGGCCTGCTCCGCGGCGGTCCGATGGACGACCACGACCACGACCACGACGACGAGCCGGCAGTCCCCTCCGACGCGCGGGCCACGGTTCTGTCCGACGAACTACGCATGTTCGCCCTCACCGTGTCGCGGGCCACCCGACAGGTCGTGCTCTCCTGCACCTCGAACGACGACGAGGGGCCCTCGCCGTTCTTCCGGCTGCTGCCCGACGGCTGCCCCGAGGCACCCGCCGGGCACCCCCTGTCGCTTCGAGGACTCGTGGGGCACCTCCGTCACGTGCTCGTCTCGGCGCCTCACGGACCACGGGCCGACGACGCGGTCGAGGCGTTGGCCCGACTCGCCGGCGAAGGCGTGGCGGGGGCGTCGCCGGACGACTGGTACGGGTTGCTCGACCCCAGCACCGTCGAGCCGCTCATCGACCTGGAGGCTCCCGAGGCCCACGTGCCGGTCTCGCCGTCGCAACTCGGGTCGTTCGAGGAGTGCCCCCTGCACTGGTTCGTCGACCGGTTCGGCGGGTCCCCTCCCAACGCGGCGATGGGTCTCGGCACGGTGCTGCACGACGTGATGGAGCACGCCGAGGGCACCGACGTCGACTCGCTCTGGCAGTCGGTCGAGGGGCGCTGGCCCGAGCTCGAGTTCGAGTCGGCCTGGATCGCTGAGGCCGAGATACGCCGGGCGCGCGACATGACCGAGAGCCTCTCCTCCTACCTGCGGGACTTCGAGGCGTCGGGCGGGAGCCTGCTCGGCGCCGAGTCCACCTTCAGCCTCGACATCGGGCCGGCACGTCTGCGCGGGTCCATCGACAGGGTGGAGCGCACCCGCGAGGGCGCCGCCGTGATCGTCGACCTCAAGACGGGCCGGTCGGCCCCGACGTCGCCCCAGGCCGTCGCCGAACACCCCCAGCTGGGCAGCTACCAGGTCGCCCTCGCCGACGGTGCCGTCGAGGCCGTGCCCGAGGGCACACCTCCCGGCGGGGCGAAGCTCGTGATCGTGTCGTCGGGCGTCCGGGGCAAGCTCTACCGGGAGCCCGCCCAGGGGGCGTTCGACGACGACCGACTCGCGGCCTTCCGTGCCCGGGTCGTCGACGCGGCCGAGCACATGGCGGGCCGGGTGTTCGTGGCCCGCCTCGACGACCACTGCGAAGGGCGGCACGGCGGATCGTGCCGCATCCACGTGGTGGGCGAGGTGAGCGGCTCGTGACGGCCGGAGGCCGCGCCGCCGACGGGGGTGGCGCCGCGGGCACGCGTGACGGGGTGGACGGTCGTGGCGTCGACGGCACGACGCGCGCCTCCTCGTCCCGGCTCAGAGCAGCCGAGATCTCCGAGGCGCTCGGGCTTCCCACGCCGACCCCCGAGCAGCAAGCCGTCATCGAGGCCCCTCTCGAACCCGCCCTGGTCGTCGCGGGCGCCGGCAGCGGCAAGACCGAGACCATGGCCAACCGCGTGGTGTGGCTGCTGGCCAACCGTCTCGTCGGCGTCTCGCAGGTGCTCGGCCTGACCTTCACCCGCAAGGCCGCCGGCGAACTCGGTGAGCGGATCGAGCGGCGCATCGGCCAGCTCGCCGCCGTCGGACTGCTCGGCGACGAGGCCGATCCCTTCGACGTGCCCACCGTCTCGACCTACAACGCGTTCGCCAACGCGATCTTCCGCGACAACGCCCTGCGGGTCGGTCGAGAGAGCGAGTCGCAGGTGCTCGGCGATGCGTCCGCCTGGCAGCTGGCACGCTCACTCGTCGTGGGCAGCCACGACGAGCGCCTCGCCGGGCTCGGTCGAAGCGTCGACGGCATCACCGAGGCCGTCCTCCGCCTGAGCCACGCCCTCAGCGAGAACGTCACCGGGCCCGAGCCCGTGGCACACCTGGCCGACCGGTTCCTCGACCTCGCAAGTCTTCCGTCGACCAAGGGCAGCGCCTACAAGTCGGTCGTCGACGCCGTCGGCGCGGTGTCGGCGCTCCCGCCGCTGCTCGACCTCGCCGTGGCCTTCGCCGACGAGAAGGCCCGTCGAGGCCTCGTCGAGTACTCCGACCAGGTGGCCCTGGCCCTCGAGGTGTGCGACACGGCGCCGAACGTCGTGGCCGAGTTGCGCGACCGCTACCGCGTCGTGTTGCTCGACGAGTACCAGGACACCAGCGTCGTGCAGACCACCTTGTTGTCCCGCCTCTTCGAGGGCACCGGGGTGATGGCGGTCGGGGACCCCCACCAGTCCATCTACGGGTTCCGGGGTGCCAGCGCCGCGAACCTCGGACGGTTCCCGGTGGATTTCGGAGCCCGGCCCGATGCGGTGTTCAGCCTCTCGACCAGCTGGCGCAACGCGTCACGAGTGCTCGACGCCGCGAACACCGTCGTGGCCGAACTCGCGCGGTCCTCCGGGGCGGTCGTGGGCGAGCTGCGAGCCCGGCCGGGTGCGCCCGAGGGGCGCGTCGAACTGCTCTTCGACCAGACGCTGCCGGGCGAGGCCGACCAGGTCGCGGCCTGGCTGCAGAGCGAGCTGGCCGTGCCCACGATCGTCGACGGCGAGCCCGCCGGCCGAACGGCGGCGTTGCTCTTCCGCTCGAAGAAGACCATGCCCGTCTTCGTCGAGGCCCTCGCGGCTCGCGGCGTCAGGTACCACGTGCTCGGCGTCGGCGGTCTCCTGCAGCGGCCCGAGGTCGTCGACCTCGTGTCCTGCCTTCGGGTGCTGCACGACCCGTCGGCCGGTTCCGAGGCCATCCGTCTGATGGCCGGTGCCCGATGGCGGATCGGCGTTCGAGACATCGCCCGGTTGCGCGACGTCGCCTCGTGGCTCTTCTCGCACGACCACGCCCAACAGCGCCTCGACGACGAGGTCGCCGCCGGGTTCCGGGCGTCGGTCGCCGCGGGTGAGCACGGGTCGATCGTCGACGCCCTCGACTTCGTGGCCACGGCGCCCGTCACGCATCGGCAGCTCTCCGAGTTCAGTGACGAGGGGCTCGTCCGCCTGAGGCGGCTGGGCTCGCAGCTCGCCTTCCTCCGGGCCCGCACCGGTCTCGATCTCGTCGACCTGGTCACGCTGGTCGAGCACGAGATGCTGCTCGACGTCGAGGTGGCGGCGGCCACCGGCGCGCCGTCGGGGGGCGCGTGGCTGCAAGCCTTCGAGGACGAACTGGCGGGGTACGTGGCGACCGACGAGAACGCCGGCCTCGGGGGCTTCCTGTCGTGGCTGGCAGCAGCCGAGCGGCGTGACGACATGGGTCCGCGGTCCGAGCAGGCCGAGCGGGGCACCGTCCAACTCCTGACCATCCACGGCTCCAAGGGGCTCGAGTGGGACGTCGTCGCGGTGCCACGACTCGTCGAGGGCGAGTTGCCCGGCACCTCCCGCGAAGGCGTGGGGTGGCTCGGTTTCGGCGAGTTGCCGTACGAGTTCCGCGGCGATGCCGCCGAGCTGCCCGTGCTCGGCTGGCGGGGCGTGGCCGACCAGAAGGAGTTCGACCAAGCGCTGAAGGCGTTCAAGGACGAGTTGGTCGTCCGGCACCAGGCCGAGGAACGGCGGCTGGCCTACGTCGCACTCACCCGGGCCCGTGACGCCCTGCTCGTGAGCGGCTCCTTCTGGACGAGTGCCGTCCGCCCCCGCCCTGCCAGCCGGTTCGTCGTCGAATTGGCCGAGCGCGGGCTCGTGCCGACCGGTGACCTCCCCGAACGACCCGACGACGACGAGAACCCCCTGGCCGCCGCGTCCCGAGAGCTCAGCTGGCCGCTCGACCCCTTGGGGCAACGCCGCGCGGTGGTCGAGGACGCCGCTGCACGGGTCACCACGGCCGTCGACCGGCTCTCACGAGACGAGCCCGCCGGCACGCAGCAGCCAGGCCCCGCGTCGAGATGGTCGTCCGACATCGACCTGCTGCTGCTCGAGCGCGACGCCGCGCGAGCGGGCGCCGGGGCGGTCCCCCTTCCCCAGCGCATCCCGGCCTCGAGGTTCAAGGACTACGTCGACGACCCCGCCGCGGTCGCCGCCGCGCTTCGTCGTCCCCTGCCCGAACGGCCCTATCGGGCGACCCGCCTCGGCACGCTGTTCCACGAATGGGTCGAAGAGCGCTTCCGGCCGACGGGTCGTGCCGAGACCCTCGACGCCTGGGGCGACGAGAGCGACCTCGACGACGAGCGGGTCGGCTCACCCGGGTCGGGGCCGATCGATCCCGACGACGCGAGGCGGTTCGAGCAGTTGGTGACGACCTTCGAGCGCTCGGCCTGGGCATCTCTCGAACCGACGGACGTCGAGCTCGAGATCCACCTCCCCCTCGGCAGTCGCACCGTCATCTGCAAGATCGATGCCGTCTTCGAACGCGACGGCCGGTTCGAGGTCGTCGACTGGAAGACGGGCAAGGCGCCCACCGACGACGCCGACCTCGCGCTCAAGCAGCTCCAGCTGGCGCTCTACCGCGAGGCCTACGCCCGGTTCAGGGATGTCCCGGCGGACACGATCGACGCGGTCTTCTACTTCGTCGCCGACGACGTGGTGCTTCGGCCCCGGCACGTGGCCGACCGCGACGAGCTCGTCGAACTCTGGCAGCGGGTAGAGGCGTCGACTCAGACGTGACGGCGCTCGGTGGCCTCGAGCAGGTCCTCGACCCCGTCGACGTCCAAGGCCGCGGTCGAGCCCGAGCCGATGCCGGCCCGTCGGTCACCGGGCAAGGAGTCGACCAGCTTCGTCATCATCTCGACGGCGTCGTCGACCACCGACGTGTTCTTGGTGCCGGTGCCGTGCAGCAGCCACTTCGCCAGGTCGAGTTCGCGGTAGAGGGTCGCCCGGTGCCGCAGCTGGTGGTCGCTCGTGCCGCGTGCGGTGTTGTAGGCGTCGAACGCCGTGTCGACCGCCGTCGAGCTCGGGGCACCCAGCAACCAGGCGAGGTCACGGGCGGGGTCACCGACCTGGAGGTCGTGCCAGCCGAGCACGCCGCTGACCGTGTCGCCGAGGACGAGCACCGAACCGGCGTCGAGGGAGCCGTTGACGACCGTGGGCTGGAACTGCCACAGCACCGAGTCCTGGATCGCGGCTTCCCAGCGCTCGAGCAGCGCGGCCGGCAGGAGGCGGGTCGAGGCCGCACGATCGACCAAGGCCGCCGACGAGCGCATGGCCTCGAACGGCGTGTGACTGATCAGGCCGGCGTCGGTCACGAAGCTCGTCGGCAGCGAGTGGATCGCCGCCACGGCACGGCCGAGTGCCGTCGGGAGGTCGCTGGTGGCGGTCAGTCGCGAGATCGACAGGTGCTCGCCGGGGACCACGTCGTAGACGATGCCGCGAGTGCGGCCGATCGGGGCCTGACCCCGGTAGGCCGGCACGTCGAACGAGAGCCGCCCTCGGACCCCTGCGCTCAGGGCACGGAGGGCGACGAGGTCGGCCGACTGCTCGGCCTCGGCCCGTTGCGAGCGAGGGACGCGGACGATGCAGTGCTCTCCGCCACGGCCGTCGACGAGTGCGGAGTCGAAGTCGCCACCCGTCTCGCTGCCGTGGCGTGACGCGCGCGTGACGTCCAGGTCCGCGACGGCGGCCGTGGCCAGCGCGGCTAGAGTGAGATGAGATCTGGCCATGCCCTCAGGGTAGGCCGCCGCACGCGATGCCCTGCCGTGCGCCACGCTGTCAACTCGCGATGATTGGTCGTCCGATGTCTTCGCCTCTCACGTCCCGGCTCCCGCTGTCCCGACACCAGGTCGACCGGGACTACCTCACCCGTGGGCGTGACGGAGTCGTCGACGAACTGCTCGCGTCGGAGGTGACCCGTGTGCTCCCGGTCTGGCGGGGGCGGACGTTGATGGCCTCCCCGGATTCCCTCGCGCTCCTGCCGGCTGCCGCGGTGCCGGCCGCCGACGACTACGTCTACCTCGGGGTCTCGAAGGACCCCTCCGCCGTCGAGCCGGTGGGCACACCCCTCCTCGCTGCGCTGCTCGACGACGAGCGCGCGCGGTCGCTCTCGTCCGACGACTCCGCCTGGGGCAGTCCTCGCGTCTCGGGAACGGCGTTGAGTGACCGGGACGCGGGCCTCGCCGTCGAGGCCGTCGCCGTGGCGAACTGGCACGACTCGCACCGGTTCTCGCCGCGCACCGGCCGCCGCCTGGTCACCGACAAGGCGGGCTGGGTCCGTCGCGACCCGGACGACGGCCACGAGGTCTTCCCCCGGACCGACCCTGCGATCATCGTCGGCGTCACCGACGCGGACGACCGACTCCTGCTCGGCTCGAACGCCCTGTGGGAGCAGAACCGGTACTCGTTGCTCGCCGGCTTCGTCGAGCCCGGCGAGTCCCTCGAGCACGCGGTGCAGCGCGAGATCTTCGAGGAGTCCGGCATCAACGTCGTGTCGCCTCGATACGTGGGCTCGCAACCGTGGCCGTTCCCGGCGAGCCTCATGCTCGGCTTCCGGGCCGAGGTCGACGCCGACGACCCGGGGACGCTCACGCCTGACGGGGCCGAGATCCTCGACCTGCGCTGGTTCAGTCGTGACGACCTGGTCGCCGGCCTGGGCGAGATCGTCCTGCCCGGACGGACGTCCATCGCCCGGGCGATCATCGAGGACTGGTTCGGCGGCGAGATCGACCAGTGACCGAGGCCGCCGACCTGATCGCGGGGCTCGACGAACAGCAGCGCCGTGCGGCGTCGAAACTGCTCGGCCCCGTGTGCCTCCTCGCGGGTGCCGGTACGGGCAAGACCCGTGCCATCACCCATCGCATCGCCTACGGGGTCGCCACCGGCGTGTACGCCCCCAACCGCGTCATGGCGCTCACCTTCACCTCACGCGCGGCCGCCGAACTGCGCGGCCGTCTGCGTCACCTGGGCGCCGGGGGAGTCTCTGCACGGACCTTCCACGCCTCGGCCCTGTCCCAGCTGTCGTACTTCTGGCCGCAGACCATGGGTGGTCAGATGCCGCGGCTCCTCGACAGCAAGGCCAAGGCGCTCGCCCACGCCGCCGAGTCCCTGAGGCTCAAGATCGACACGGCGGCGTTGCGCGACCTCGCGGCCGAGATCGAGTGGCGGAAGGTCTCTCGGCTCACCCTCGAGGACTACGCCGAGGCGTTGTCGAGCAGGTCGTTGCCGCCGGCCATCAGCGTCGAGAAAGCCGTCGACCTGCACCGTGCCTACGAAGCCGTCAAGGACGAACGGCGACAGCTCGACTTCGAGGACGTCCTGCTCGCGACGGTCGGCATGCTCGAGCTCGAGCCGCGGGTGGCCCAACAGGTGCACGAGCAGTACCGCTTCTTCGTCGTCGACGAGTACCAGGACGTCTCGCCCCTCCAGCAGGACCTGCTCGACCTGTGGCTGGGCGGCCGGAACGACCTCTGCGTGGTCGGCGACGCCAGTCAGACCATCTACTCGTTCGCGGGTGCGTCCTCGGACTACCTGCTCGGGTTCGGTTCACGGTACGACGACGCCACGGTCGTCCGTCTCGAGCAGAACTACCGCTCGTCGCGGCAGATCGTCGACACGGCGAACCAACTCATGCGGGGCCGGCCGGGTGCCCTGCACCTCCACCCGGCCGTCGAGACGACGGGCCCGGTGCCGCCCGTGACCGAGTACGCCAGCGATTCGGCCGAGGCCAGGGGCATCGCCGAGACCATCGCCGACGAGATCCGGTCGGGAATCGCGCCGGAGGAGATCGCGGTGCTGTACCGGGTCAACGTCCAGGCGGCGGCGATCGAGCGCGCACTCGCCGACGTCGGCGTGTCGACCCGCATCCACGGCGCGACGCGCTTCTTCGAGCTCCGCGAGGTGAAAGAGGCCCTGATGATGATGAAGGGCGCGGCGGTGAGCATCGTGGGCGAGCCGCTCTTCAAGACCGTCAGCGACGTCCTCCGGTCGCTCGGCTGGACCCAGGACGCACCCGACCAGAGAGGCGCGATCCGCGACCGCTGGGAGTCCTTGAACACGATCATGGGCCTGGCCGAGGCATCACCCCCCGGGACGACCCTCCGCCAGTTCGTCGACGAGCTCTTCGCCCGCCAGGCCGGTCAGCACGAGCCGACCATGGCCGCGGTCACCCTGGCGACGTTGCACTCCGCGAAGGGCCTCGAATGGCGCAGCGTCTACCTGATCGGCCTCAGCGAGGGCCTCGTCCCGATCAGCTACGCGAAGGACGACGCGGCGATCGACGAGGAGCGCCGCCTCTTGTACGTCGGCGTCACGAGGGCGCGTGAGCGGCTCCGGTTGTCGTGGAGTCGCTCGGGGCAGGGGCGCGGCGGCGAACGGCGGGTGAGCCGGTTCGTGGAAGAGCTGCGCACCCGCACTCCGGGTGCGGCGGCACGTCCGCGCGAGTGACCAGCCCGTCGGCGATCGAGATCGACTCGACCTCGGAGTCCTCGGGGGCGCCGTCCGCGCCGGTCAGACGGGACCACAGCCGGCGGGCGGCTCTCGTGGCGACCTCATGGACGGACAGCAGCGGAGGCGCGGTGAGGGGACGGGCGCTCAGCTGACCGGCGATCGCGGGCCAGGCACGGTCGGCCTCGCCGGCGTGGAGGTCGAGACACCGGGCGCAGGCCGTCGAACCGGGCACCGTCACGGGGCCGATCCGCGTGTGACGATCGCCCACTCGTACGACGAGGTGCGTCAGATCGGACCTCACCCACTCTCGGACGACCCGGGGGTCGAGCACGTGCCCGCCGACCAGGACGCCCGTGGCGTGCCGCGGCGGAGCCAGGTCGGCGTCGGCCCGTCGGACGTCGGCACCGCAGGAGCCGAGGAGGCGCGCGACGGCATCGGCGACGGGGCCCGGCCCGCCGACGACGACGGTCGGCGGGACGACCGACCGGGTGTCGCCGCCCAGCGCGGGTCGCAGGCGCTCGACGGAGGCTTCGACCGCGGCGCGATCCAGGCCGAGGTGGGCGACGAGGGTGGGCAGGCCCCCTGCGCCGTGCCCCGCGGCGAGGGCCGCGACCACCCGCTCGTCGAGCCTGCTGACCGGACGCAGGACGAGCGTGGGGCGGTCGACGCCGACCTGGAGGGTCGACGGATCGCGCCAGACGACGGGGATGCGGGGATCGAGGACGAGGGGCATCGTCCGATCATGTCGTGGGGCCGGGGCGGATGAGGAGTTGTCCACAGGTCCGCCCGGGCCCCGGTGACGGTGTCCGTCAGGATCGGGGGGCGTCCTGGTCGGGCCCGGACTCGCCGGGCTCGGTCGCCGAGCCGTCGTCCCCCTCGCGGGGGCGGTCGTCGGTCGTGTCGTCGAGCAGGTCCTGGATCGCCTGGTCGACGTCGTCGAAGGTGGGCTCGTCCGACGTCAGGCGGGCCACGAGGGCCTGCGGGTCGTCGACGTCGGCGCTGGTGGGCACGATGTCCGGGTGCGACCAGAGGTCGTCTCGGCGCTCGGCACCGACGGCGTCGGTCACGGTCTGCCAGAGGATGGCCGCCTCGCGGAGGCGCCGCGGCCGCAGTTCGAGGCCGACCAGGGTGGAGAAGGCCGACTCGGCAGGCCCGCCGGCGGCCCGGCGGCGGCGGACCGTCTCGGCGATCGCCGCGGACTTCGGGAGGCGCGCCGTGGCGTGGGCGGTCACCACGTCGACCCAGCCCTCGATCAGGGCCAGGGTGGTCTCGAGCTGGGCGAGGGCGGCGAGCTGCTCGTCGGTCTTCGGGGGGATGAGGGCCCCGCTCTTCATGGCCTCCTGCAGGTCGCCGGGGTTCGAGGGATCGAAGTCCACCGCGAGTTCTTCGAGCCGGGAGGTGTCGATGCGGATGCCCTGGGCGAACTCGCGGATGGACGAGATGAGGTGCAGGCGCAGCCATCGGGCGTGCCGGAACAGGCGGGCGTGCGCGAGTTCGCGGACCGCCAGGTAGAGCTGGACCTGGTCGGCCTCGATGTCGAGGCCCTCGCCGAAGGCGGCCACGTTCTGGGGGAGCAGCGCCGCCTGCTGTTCGTCGAGGAGCGGGATGCCGACGTCGCCGCCGGACACGACCTCGGTCGAGAGCTGGCCGACGACCTGTCCGAGCTGCATGGCGAAGAGCGTGCCACCGACGCTGCGCATGACCTGGCTGGCCCCGGCGAGCATCGAGCGCATCTCTTCGGGAGCCTGCTCGCTGAGCACGCCGGTCAGGGAGTCCGCGATCGACGTGGCCACGGGCTCGGCGAGCTGGCTCCACACGGGCATGGTGAGACGGGCCCACTCGGCGCGGGTCACGAGACGCGGCGTGGCGGTGAGCTCGGCCACGAACGTGACGTCGTCGAGCCACAGTGCGGCGACGTGGAACGCCTGCTCGAGGGCGGCGGTCTCGGCCGCGGTCGGCACGACGGCGCTCTGGGCGCCCACGGCGGTCGCCTGTTCGGTGGCGATCGACCAGTCGATGCCGTCACCGCTGCTGTTGACGGCGTTCTGCAGCTGACTCATGAGTCGCGCCACGAAGGCCGGGTCGTCGGGCAGCCCGGCGGCCCCGGCGAGCTGCGACGGATCGATCTCGGAACCGCCGGACAGGAACTGCCGCAACATGTCACGGAACTCGTCCTCAGGCCCGCGCGGCGAATCATCGGTCATGCTGACTACGCTAGCTGCTGGCCGCACGAAGATCCTGGGATTCGGCCACCGCTCCGGGGGCGTCGCTCCGCTCGTGGCGAACGCGACCCGCGCCTCCCCGGCCGATCCCGAAAGGACCCTCCGTGGCCTTCTTCACGCCCCCGCGCACCGCCCCCTCGTCAGCACGCCGAGCGAGCAGGTTCGGCTGGCCCCTCCTGGGTGTCGCCGTCGTCTCGGCCGTGGTCCTGAGCCTCCTCCCGGGGCCCTACCTGATCGAACAGCCCGGCCCCGTGTTCGACACCCTGGGCAGTGCCGAGTACGAGGGTTCGTCCCAACCCCTGATCACCGTGTCGGGCCACGAGACCTACCCCACCGCGGGCACCCTCGACCTGCTGACCGTGAGCGTGCAGGGCAACCAGGACGTCCGGCCGGGCTGGGTCGACGTCGTCCGCGCGTGGGCGGACCGTAGCCGTTCGGTCATCCCGGTCGAGGCCGTGTACCCGTCGGGGGTGTCGAACGACCAGGTCGACGAACAGAACGCCGTCGACATGCAGAACTCCCAGAAGTCCGCGATCGCCGCGGCGCTGATCCACGAGGGGTACGCCGTCCCCAGCGCCGTGACCGTCAGCCAGGTCTCCCAGGGGAGCCCTGCCGAGGGCGTCCTGCGCGAGGGAGACGTCCTGGTCAGCGTCAACGGCACCAGTCTCGCCACCGATGCGGACGTGGACGTCCTCCGCGGCCTGGTGGCGGCGAACGGGGCGTCGACGCCGGCGGAGGTGGTCCTCGAACGCGCGGGGACGAGCATGACCGAGCAGGTGACCCCGCAAGAAGTCGACGGCACGCCGCTCCTCGGGGTCGGGGTCAGCGTGGACTACACGTATCCCTTCGACGTCACGCTCAAGCTCGACCAGGTCGGCGGACCGAGTGCCGGCATGATGTTCGCGCTCGGCATCATCGACAAGACGACACCGGGGGAGCTCACCGGCGGCGCGAAGGTCGCCGGCACGGGCACGATCACGGCCTCGGGCGAGGTGGGTGCCATCGGCGGCATCCGACAGAAGCTCTACGGTGCTCGCGACGCCGGGGCGACCGTCTTCCTGGCGCCGTCCACGAACTGCTCCGAGGTCGTCGGGAACGTGCCCTCCGGGCTGGACGTCTACTCGGTCGCCACGTTGGACGATGCGGTCACGGCGCTCGAGACGGTCGCGGACGGCGGCGACACGTCGTCCCTGGCCACCTGCACGGCCGGTCGATAGCGTTCGTGCAGCCCGCGCAAAGCTGAGAAGGGGACGCTGAGTCGGCCAGGCTCGACACGTAGGATGGCCGTCCACGTCCCCGTCAGCCAGGAGTCCACCCTTGACGTCACCCGCATCGTCGCGAACCGCACGACGCTCGCCCCGATTGCCCGTCCTGGTCACGGTGGCCGTCCTCGCCGCCCTGGTCATCGCCTTCTTCATCTTCTCGTCGCTGCTGACCGACTACCTCTGGTACCAGCAGCTCGGGTTCACGGGAGTGCTCACGACACAGTGGATCTCCCGCCTCGTGATGTTCGCGGTGGGCTTCGTGGCCATGGCGGTGCCGGTGTACGTCAGCATCGAGGTGGCCTTCCGGTTCCGGCCGGTGTACGCCAAGTTGAACTCCCAGCTCGACCGCTACCAGCAGGTCATCGAGCCCCTGCGTCGGGCCGTCGTCATCGGCGTCCCCGCCGTCCTCGGCCTCTTCGCCGGCATCGCCACGTCGACGCAGTGGCAGACCGTCCTCGAGTGGATCAACCGCACCCCCTTCGGTCAGACCGACGCGCAGTTCGGGCTCGACATCGGGTTCTACGTCTTCGAGCTGCCGCTCTACCAGGCCGTGGTCGGCTTCGCCTCGGCCGTCGTGCTCATCGCCGGCATCGCCGCCGTCGCGACCAGCTACCTCTACGGTGCCCTGCGCTTCACCGGTCGCGAGGTGCGCATCTCGAAGGTCGCGCGCATCCAGTTGGCCGTCACGGCCGCCGTCTACCTGCTCCTCCAGGGCGTGAGCCTCTGGCTCGACCAGTACGCGACCCTGTCCGACGGAACGAACAAGCTCCTCACGGGTGCCACGTACACCGACGTCAACGCGGGCATCCCCGGCAAGCAGATCCTGGCCGGCATCGCGGTGGTCGTGGCCGTCCTGTTCATCGTGACCGCGATCGTCGGCCGCTGGCGCCTCCCGGTCATCGGTACGGCCGCGCTCATCATCATCAGCATCATCGTCGGGGGCATCTACCCCTGGATCGTCCAGCGCTTCACGGTCGAGCCCAGCGAGCGGACGGTCGAGTCGCCGTACATCGAGCGCAACATCCAGGCGACGCGTGAGGCGTACGGCGTGGCCGACGTCGAAGAGCAGACCTACGATGCGAAGTCCGACGCCGAGGCCGGCGCCCTGGCCGGTGACGCCGTCACCACCGCGAACATCCGCATCATCGACCCCGCACTCGTGACCGACGCCTTCGCCCAGCTGCAGCAGTACCGCCAGTACTACAGCTTCCCCGAGCAGCTCGCGGTCGACCGGTACACCATCGACGGCAACGTGCAGGACACCGTCATCGCCGTGCGCGAGCTGAACACCTCCCAGCTCGGCAACTCGGCGACCCCCTACAACACGACCTTCGTCTACACGCACGGCTACGGCGTGGTGGCGGCCTACGGCAACCAGCGGTCGGCGGACGGCCAGCCGGTCTTCCTCGAGTCCGGCATCCCGGTGACGGGCGCCCTGGGCGACGCCGGCGACTACGAACCGCGAATCTACTTCGGCCAGGAGTCGCCCACCTACTCGATCGTGGGTGGCGACGGCGGCAACGACATCGAGCTCGACTACCCGTCGGGCAGCAACGACAACGGCACCAACGAGACGACGACCTTCGAGGGCGACGGTGGGCCCAAGCTCGACAACGTCTTCAAGAAGCTCATCTACGCCATCAAGTTCCAGTCCGAGCAGATCTTCCTGTCCGACGCGGTGAACGACCAGTCGCAGATCCTCTACGACCGTGACCCCACCGAGCGCGTCCAGAAGGTCGCTCCCTACCTCACCATCGACAGCGCGCCGTACCCCTCCGTCGTCGACGGCAAGGTCGTCTGGATCGTCGACGGCTACACCACGACCAACGAGTACCCGTACTCGAAGCCGCAGGCGTTGTCCGACGCGATCGCCGACACGTACAACGACCGCCCGGTGTACGCCTCGAACAACATCAACTACATCCGCAACTCGGTGAAGGCCACTGTCGACGCGTACGACGGCTCGGTCAAGCTCTACGCGTGGGACACCAGCGACCCCATCCTGCAGACCTACGACAAGATCTTCCCCTCCACGCTGTCGCCGCTGAGCGACATGTCGGCCGAACTGCTCCAGCACGTCCGCTACCCGCAGGACATGTTCAAGGTGCAGCGGGCGATCCTCGGCACGTACCACGTGACGGACGCCGACTCGTTCTACTCGAGCGACGACGCGTGGGTCACGCCCAACGAGCCGACGAGCAACGCCCAGAACCCGCCGTTGCAGCCTCCGTACTACCTGACGCTGCAGCTGCCCGATCAAGACCCTGCGTTCTCGATCTACTCGACGTACATCCCGCAACAGTCGGGTGAGAACGCCCGGAACGTCCTGACGGGCTATCTCGCGGCGAATGCCGATGCCGGTTCGACGCCGGGCGAGATCTCGTCGGACTACGGCAAGCTGACGCTCCTGGCCCTGCCGCGCACCGACACGCTGCCCGGTCCCGGACAGGTGCAGAACAACTTCAACACCGACACGGCCGTGGCCAACCAGCTCGCTCTCCTCACCCGGGGTGATACGAGCGTCGTCCGAGGCAACCTGCTGACCCTGCCGGTCGGCGGTGGTCTGCTCTACGTCCAGCCGATCTACGTGAAGTCGAACTCCGAGACGTCGTACCCGGTCCTGCAGCGCATCCTGGTCTCGTTCGGAGACAAGATCGCCTTCGAGGACACCCTCGACGGCGCCCTCGACTCGCTGTTCGGTGGCAACTCGGGTGCGACCGCCGGAGACAACGGCGTTCCGACCACGGGTGACGGGACCGACGGCACCGGCACCGGCACCGGCGACGGAGCGACCGACGGTGGCACGGCGACCCCCGACACCGGCGGCACCGGGTCGGGTACCGACAACGCGGCGCTCGACCAGGCCCTGGCCGACGCTCAGCAGGCCCTGACCGACCGTGCCGCGGCCTACGCCGACAACGACCTGGTCGCGGCGGCGGAAGCCGACACGCGCCTCCAGACCGCCCTCGAGGACGCGGTCGCCGCCAGCGGTCAGTAGGCCCGACCGGTGTGACGTCGACCCCCCTTCCGGCATGCCGGGAGGGGGGTTCGTCGTCGATCAGGCGTCGTGGGTGCCTCTTCCGGTGGCCCGATTGGACGGGGGCCGAACGGCGTGCTAGAGTCATTTCTTGTGCCGCGGGGTGGAGCAGTTCGGTAGCTCGCTGGGCTCATAACCCAGAGGTCGTAGGTTCAAATCCTGCCCCCGCAACAAGAACGAAGAAGGCCCCGGTCGAATGACCGGGGCCTTCTTCATGTCCCCGTGCGCGTGATCGGGTCTGTGCCCCGGCCGCCGATCATGCCAAGGTTGAGGCATGTCGAGACTCCGGGTGGTCATCGCGCCCGATTCGTTCAAGGGAACCCTCGGCGCACCAGAGGTGGCGGCAGCACTCGCCGCCGGCTGGTCACGATCACGGCCGGACGACGTCGTCGTCACCCTGCCCTTGGCGGACGGTGGCGAGGGCACCCTCGACGCGTTCGAGCGGGCGTGCCCCGGGAGCGTCCGCCACGAGAGCGTCGTGGAGGGCCCTGACGGCCGCCGGGTCGACGCCCCCTGGCTCACGCTGCCCGACGGCACGGCCGTCGTCGAGCTCGCCTCGTCCTGCGGGCTCGGCCTGCTGAGCTCGCCTGCGCCGCACGACGCGAACACCCGCGGCCTGGGTGGCGTCATCCGTGCGGCCGTCGACGCCGGAGCCACCCGGCTCGTCGTCGGCCTCGGAGGCAGCGCGTCGACGGACGGGGGAGCGGGCGCTCTGACGATCCTCGGTGCCCGCATCGTGGATTCCCTGGGGGAGCCCGTCGCCTCGGGCAACCACGGCCTCACGACAGCCGCCCGAGTCGATCTGTCGGGTCTCATCGCCCTCCCGCCCGACGGCGTCACGCTGTTGGTCGACGTCGACAGCCCCCTGCTCGGTCCCGACGGTGCCGCGGCCGTGTTCGGGCCGCAGAAAGGTGCCTCCGTCGACGACGTCCTCGCACTCGAGCAGGGGCTCGAGCGTTTCGCGAGCCTCGTCGACGTCGATCCCACGACGCCCGGGGCCGGGGCCGCAGGAGGAACGGGTTTCGGTCTGCTCGCCTGGGGTGCCCGTCTGCAACCCGGAGCGGTCGCCGTCGCCGAGACGGTCCGTCTCGCCGAGGCCCTGGCCCACGGTGACGTCGTCGTCACGGGAGAAGGATCGTTCGACGGTCAGACCGCCGCCGGGAAGACCGTGTCGCTCGTGCGTCGGATGGCCGACGCCGTCGGAGTACCGGTCGTCCTCGTCGCCGGTGCGGTCGACGCGCCTGCGGACGGCTTCGTCGACGTCGTCTCGACCACGCAGATGGCCGGGGGCGTCGCCGAGTCCACGACCCGCGCCTCCTACTGGGTGGGCGAGGCCGCCGCCCAGGTGGCGGGGCGGTGGGCGCGATGACCACCGGCAGGACGCCCGAGGTCGTCGTCGCGGTCGTGCAGACCGCGCCCGGCGACGACCCGGCGCGCAACCGGCGGACCATCACGGACCTCACCGAGGAGGCGGTCCGCCGCGGAGCACAGGTGGTGGTCTTCCCCGAGTACTCGTCGTATTTTTCCCCCGACCTGGGCCCGGCGTACCTCGAGGCCGCGGAACCCACGGACGGGCCCTTCGTGCGCCACCTGACCGCGCTGGCCGACCGGCTCGGCGTCGTGGTCGTCGCCGGCCTCGTCGCCGTCTCGCCCGACCCGGCCCGGTTCGAGAACCTGCTCGTGGCCGTGGCGCCCGGTCGGGGCGTCGTCGCCCGCTACTCGAAGCAGCACCTCTACGACGCGTTCGGCGGGAAGGAGTCCCGGTGGATCGTGCCGGGCCCGTTGGCCGTCGCCGCGACCTTCGAGGTCGGCGGGCTCGTCTTCGGTCTGCAGACCTGCTACGACCTGCGGTTCCCCGAGGTCACGCGGACGCTCGTCGACGCCGGGGCCGACGTCGTCCTGATGCCGGCCGAATGGGTGCGCGGGCCGCTCAAGCAGCACCACTGGACGACCCTCCTGACCGCTCGTGCGCTCGAGAACACCGTGTACGTCGCCGCCGCGGACCACGCACCGCCGATCGGCGTGGGCTGCAGCACGATCGTCGACCCGACGGGCGTGGCCGTCGCCTCGGTCGGGGACGAGGTCGACGTCATGGCAGTGGCCAGGGTCTCGGCCGACCGGATCGCCGCCGTGCGGCGCCTGAACCCGTCCCTGGCCCTGCGTCGGTACGACGTGGTCCCGCGCCGCGTGGGGGCCGGCGAGACCTCCTCGGAGCGCTCAGACCGAGAGTGACGCGAGTCGGGCCGCGGCCTGCTCGAGCACCTCGACGCGCTTGCAGAAGGCGAAGCGGACGAGGGACGACTGCTCGACGGCGAGCGCGGGGTGGCAGAAGGCGCTGATCGGCAACCCGACGACTCCGACCGATTCCGGGAGGCGCCGGCAGAGCTCGGCCGCGTCGTCGAACCCCAACGGAGCGGCGTCGGCGACCACGAAGTACGAGCCGCGGCTCGCGCGCACCGCGAAGCCGGCCCGACGCAGCCCGTCCGACAGCACGTCTCGCTTGTGGGCCAGCGTGCGAGCGATCCCGTCGAAGTAGGCGTCGGGAAGTCCGAGTCCGACGGCGATCGCGGGCTGGAAGACCGAGCCGTTCACGAAGGTCAGGTACTGCTTGACGGCGACGATGCGGTCGACGAGGTCGGCCGGACCGGTCAGCCAGCCGATCTTCCACCCCGTCGTGTTGAAGGTCTTGCCTCCCGACGAGATGCTGATCGTCCGGGCCGCCGCCCCGGGCAGGGTGGCGAACGGCACGTGTGCCGCTCCGTCGAAGAGCAGGTGCTCGTAGACCTCGTCGGTCACGACGAGCGCGTCGTGCTCGACGGCGAGTTCGAGCAGGAGGCGCCTGGTCGCGTCGTCGAGGACGCTGCCCGTGGGGTTGTGCGGGTCGTTCAGCACGACGAGACGGGTGCGCGGTCCGAAGGCCCGTCGGAGTTCGTCCGGGTCGACGACCGAGTCCGGACCCCGGAGCGGGACGGTGACGTGGACGCCGCCCGCGAGCCCGATGACGGCTCCGTACGCATCGTAGAAGGGCTCGAGCGTCACCACCTCGTCACCGCGGTCGACGAAGGCCAGGATCGTGGCCGCCAGCGCCTCGGTCGCCCCCGCGGTCACGAGCACCTCGCGTCGCGGATCGAGGTCGATGCCGTAGAACCGCCTCTGGTGGGCGGCGACGGCGTCGAGGAGGACGGGCATGCCCCGGCCCGGCGGGTACTGGTTGAGGCCCGAGCGCAGTGCCTCGTGCGCCGCCTCGAGGACCTCGACCGGGCCGTCCTCGTCGGGGTATCCCTGCCCGAGGTTGATGCTGTCCGTCGCCGTGGCGAGCGCCGACATCTCGGCGAAGATGGTCGGGGCGAGTCGACCGGAGGCATCGAGGAGCATGGCGCCGCTCGCCGCGCGTTGCCAGGGTGCTTGAGGAGTCATGATCCCGTCACCGTAGCCGCGGAGGAGGGGCTCGGGGGAGGTCCCGTCCAGCCCCCGCATAAGCTGGGCGCAGTCCGCTCACAGGCTCGCCGTATGATCCGCCCAGCTTGGGCGACCAAGCTGTCAGGGCTTGGAAGGAGCACCATGACCGACACCCCCCGCCACGACGACGCCGACGACGGCGCACCGCGCACGCCCGAGGGCACCGCCGACGGTTCGCAGGGCGTCCCGGGCACCGACCGGGCCACGAACGACGGTGCCCAGCCCACGACGCCGTACCCGGCGGACCAGGGCGTCACCTACGGTGCTCCGCCTCTCCCCGGCAGCACGCCGCGCGCCGGCGAGTTCGAGTCCGGCCCCGACGGGCGCCGGAACGACGACTCGCAGCCTCGACCCGGCTCGTTCCCGCATCCGTCGTCTCACCAGCAGGCGGGTCCCTACCAGCAGCCCGGTTCGTACCAGCAGACGGGTTCGTACCAGCAGGCCGGGGACCCTCAGCAGCCCGGTCCCTACCAGCAGCCCGGTTCGTATCAGCAACCCGGGTCGTACCAGCAGCCGTCCTCCTACCAGCAGCCCGGTTCGTACCAGCAGGCCGGGACCGACCCCTATCGGCAGCCTGACTCCGACCCGTCGGCGTTCGCGTACGACACGACGAACTCGTACGCGGCGGCTGGTTGGCAGGCGCCTGCGGAGAAACCGAAGAAGAGCCGGCGTGGTGCGGGGTCCGTCGCGGCGGCCCTCCTGGTCGGCGTCCTCGTCGGAGGCGCGGCGGGCGGCGGCGTCGCCGCGGTGCTGTCCCGCGACTCCGGGGCCGGCGTCTCGGCCACGGGTCAGTCGCGAGACCTGACGGTCAACGACTACGACGACGCGACGGTCGTCACGGCGGTGGCGGCGAAGGCCACGAAGTCGGTCGTCACGATCAACGTGACGGCGGGCGAGTCCGGCGGCACCGGCTCGGGCGTCATCCTGAGCGACGACGGCTACATCGTCACGAACACGCACGTCGTCACCCTCGACGGGGCGAGTGCGTCGGGTTCCGTCACCGTCACGCTCAGCGACGGCAGCATCCTGCCGGCCGAGGTCGTTGGCCTCGACCCCACCGTCGACCTCGCCGTGCTGAAGGTCGACGCGACCGGGCTCACCCCCATCGACTTCGCCGACTCGTCGGAGCTGAACGTCGGCGACACCGCCGTGGCCATCGGCGCACCGCTCGGTCTGTCGAACACGGTGACCGACGGCATCGTCTCGACCCTCAACCGCAGCATCACCGTGCAGTCCTCGGCCGCCCCGACGGACGGCAGCGACCAGGGCCAGCAGAACGACAACAACGGCCAGGGGCCCTTCTCCTTCAACAACGGCGACGGCGGCACGCAGAACCAGGCCAGCTCGGTCATCTCGCTGCCGGTAATCCAGACCGACGCGTCCATCAACCCGGGCAACTCGGGCGGTGCGCTGCTCGACTCGCAAGGAGAGCTGATCGGCCTCAACGTCGCCATCGCCAGTTCCGGAGAATCGTCCGGCAGCATCGGCGTCGGGTTCTCGGTGCCGTCGAACCTCGTGCAGCGCGTCGCCAAAGAGATCATGGCGAACGGAAAGGCCAGCCACGGCCTCCTCGGCGCCAGCGTGAACGACGCCACGAGCGACGCGGCCGCCACCCGGGTCGGGGCGCTCATCGTCCAGCTCAGCCCCGGTGGTGCGGCGCAGAACGCCGGCCTGCGGCAGGGCGACGTCGTGACCGAGTTCAACGGCGTGCCGATCAGCGACCGGACGGACCTCACGGCGCAGGTCCGGTTCCTCGCCGGTGGCGCGACGGCCGACCTCACCTACGTCCGGGACGGGAAGACCGACACCACGAAGGTGACCCTCGACACCCTGACCTCCTGAGGCTCTGTCCGGTCGGTGCGGCGGGGTGGGGACGCGACGGCGTCCCGACGGGGGTCGGGACGCGACGGCGTCCCGGCCCCCGTTGGCGTGTTGCTAAGCTCGCCACGATCCCTGCGGCCGTCCGCAGTCCCGACCCGCGCCTCCCCGGCGCTCACGAGCCCGAGGAACGCGATCCATGCAAGCAGGCGACGCCACCCGACCCGGTGTCTCGTACGTCATGCCCGTCCTCAACGAAGAGCACGAGATCCGGGCGGCGGTCGAGAGCCTGCTCGACCAGGACTACGAAGGCCCGTTCGAGGTGATCCTGGCCCTCGGTCCGAGCGTCGACCGCACGAACGAGGTCGTGGCCGAGATGTCGGCGGCCGACCCGCGTGTCCGCAGCATCCCCAACCCCGTCGGTTCGACGCCTGCCGGGCTCAACGTGGCCATCCGGGCTTCGGTCCACCCCGTCACGGTCCGCGTCGACGCCCACTCGGTGCTGCCTCGCGACTACACGCGCATCGCGGTCGAGACCCTCGAACGCAGCGGGGCCGACAACGTGGGCGGCATCATGGCCGCCGTCGGGCGCACCCCCTTCGAGAAGGCCGTCGCCCGCGCCTACGGCAGTCGGGTCGGCCTCGGTGGGACGCCGCACCACGTCGGTGGGGCCGAGGGGCCGACCGACACGGCTTACCTGGGGGTGTTCCTGCGGCACCGTCTGATCGAGGTCGGCCTCTTCGACGAGGGCGTCAAGCGCGGTCAGGACTGGGAGCTCAACCGCCGGCTCCGGGCCACGGGCGGCATTGTCTGGTTCACCCCTCGGCTCGTGGTGACCTACCGTCCGCGACCGAGCCTGCGCAAGCTGGCGCGCCAGTTCGTCGCCACCGGGCTCTGGCGGGGTGAACTGGCCCGACGCTTCCCCAAGGCGAACACCGTGCGGTACCTGGTCCCTCCCGCCATGGTGCTCGGCGTGGCGCTCGGCCTGGTGGTCGGCCTGACCGGCCTGGTCGGCCTCGCCCTCGGCACCGCCCTCGGGTGGGCCACGCTCGCCCTCGTCGTACCCGGTGTCTACGTGGTCTTCGTGCTCGCGGCCGCTCTGCTCGCCGCCCGCGGCGACGACCTCCGCACCCGGCTCTGGTTTCTCGTAGTCTTGCCTTCCATCCACTTCGGGTGGGGCGTCGGCTTCGTGCTCGGCTTCCTCGACCTCACGAAGAACATCACCGCCCAGACCGGAAGGTAGCCGCCGATGACCGCGCTGCCCACCAGACCGAGCTCGATCGCCGAGCTGCGACGCGTCGCCCAGCCGCCCGAGGTGCGCAGCCGCGCGAACGCCGAGCACTGGACGGCCTCCCTGTACCTGCGCGACGTCTCGCCCTACCTGACCTGGTGGCTGCTCAAGACCAGCGTCTCGGCGAACGGCGTGACCGGGTTGATGATCCTCGTCGGCTGGTGCACCGCCCTGTCGCTGCTCGTGCCGGGCATCACCGGTGCCCTGCTCGCCCTCGTGCTGGGCCAGCTGCAGATGCTCGTCGACTGCTGCGACGGCGAGGTGGCCCGCTGGCGCGGAACGAGTTCGCCGGCCGGGGTCTTCCTCGACAAGGTCGGCCACTACTCGACCGAGGCGCTCATCCCGATCGTGCTGGGCGTCCGTGCCGCCGGGTTCCCCTTCGAGACCCCGGAGGACTTCCTCTGGACGACCGCCGGCTTCGCCCTGGCCCTCGTGATCGTGCTCAACAAGGCCCTCAACGACATGGTCCACGTCGCCCGGGCGAACGCGGGCCTCGCCCGGCTCGAAGACAAACGAGGAGGCGCGACCCAACCGAGCGGGCGCCTCCTGTCCCGACTGCGCAGCGCCGCGCGCTTCGTGCCGTTCCATCGGCTGTACCACTCGGTCGAGCTGACCATGCTCGTCTTCCTGGCCGCGATCGTCGGCCTCGTCGTGGGCGGTGTCACCGCCGACCGCGTCCTGCTCGTCGCCCTGCTCCCGTTGTCGGTGCTGGCGTTGGTCGGCCACTTCGTCGCCATCATGGCGTCGAAGCGGGTGCGCTCCTGAGCGAGGTCCGGCCCCGGGTCGGAGTCGTGAGCCTGACCCAGGGGCGACGTCCGCGCGACCTGGCTCGGGGGTTGGCCACGATGCTGGCCCAGCGCGACGTCGAGCTGGACGTCGTCTGCGTGGTGAACGGACGAGACGCCGCGACCGCCGAGGTCGAGGTCCCGTCCGGGGTCCGCCTGCTCGAACTCGCCGAGAACGTGGGCATCCCCGCCGGCCGCAACCGGGGAGCCGAAGCGGTCTCGGGCGAGTGGATCTTCTTCCTCGACGACGACGCGAGCCTGCCCTCCGAGCGGTTCCTCGCCGACGCCGTCGCGTTGATGCGGGCCCGACCCGAGATCGGGCTCCTGCAGCCGCGGGTCGTGGACCCCGACGGCGCCGCGAACCCCCGCCGCTGGACGCCTCGACTGCGCAAGGGCGACCCTCGCCGCTCGAGCGACGTGTTCTCCGTCTGGGAGGGGGCCACACTGCTGCCGCGCGACGTCTTCGACGCCTGCGCCGGCTGGGGGGAGCCGTACTTCTACGCGCACGAGGGCATCGAGCTGGCGTGGCGGGTCTGGGCCCAGGGCAGGCGCACCTGGTACGAGGGCTCGCTCGTGGCGAACCACCCGGCCATCGACCCGGCGCGGCACGCCGACTACTACCGTCTGAACGCCCGGAACCGGGTCTGGCTGGCCAAGCGCAACCTGCCCTGGCCGTTGGTCCCCGTCTACGTCGCCTCCTGGACGGGGGTCCAGCTGCTGCGCTGGGCACGCACCCCGCAGCGCCTGCGGCCCTGGTTCGCGGGCTGGGTGGAGGGGTGGCGAGAGGCGCCGGGCGGTCGACGCTCCATCGGTTGGGTAACGGTCCTCCGCATGTCCAGGGCCGGTCGACCTCCGGTCCTCTAGGCTTTCCGGGGTCCGGCGCCGATCGGGTGACGGACCGACCCGAGGAGGGCATGTGCCGCTGACCCGAGACCTGGGGCTCGCCTGGAGCCTCGCCCGCCGGGCCGTCCGTTCCCGCAGCAGTCGACGTCGGCTGGAGCGCGACCCGCGGGTCGCGGTGACGCCGGCTCCGGGCACCGTGCGCGTCGCCGTGTACTTCGCCGACACGGCCGTCAACATGTACCAGATCCGCCAGTGGTACGCGCCTCTCGCCCACCTGGCCGAGACCTTCCCCGTCGCCATCGTCGTCCGTTCGCCGGGCACCATGGTGACCATGCTCGACGAAAGCCCGGTACCGCTGGTCTACGCCCGCAAGGTGGCCGACCTCGAGGACTTCGTCGCCGCTCAGCCGCTGGCCCTGACCCTGTACGTCAACCAGAACGCCAAGAACTTCCAGATGATGCGGTACGGCCGCATGTGGCACGTCTTCGTCAACCACGGCGAGAGCGACAAGATGTACATGACGACGAACCAGTTCAAGGCCTACGACTACGCCTTCGTCGCGGGCGACGCCGCCAAGGACCGCCTCGCCGCCAAGCTCTGGGACTACGACCTAGAGAAGCGCGCCGTGCCCATCGGACGCCCGCAGGCCGACCACTTCTCGGGCGAGGTGCCCTACCCCGACGACGACCGCCTCGTCGTGCTCTACGCCCCGACCTGGGAGGGTGACCGTCCCGCGGCCGCGTACGGGTCGATCGCGACGCACGGCCTCGCCCTCGTCAGGGCCCTGCTGGCCTCGGGGCGTCACCGGGTCGTCTACCGGGCGCATCCGCGGAGCGGCGTGCTCGATCCCGAGTACCGGCGAGCGCACGAGGCGATCATCCGGGCCCTCGGCGAGGCGAACGCGCGTGATCCCGACGCCCACCACGTCCACGACGTGGGGCCCGAGCTCGGCTGGCAACTGGCGGCGGCCGACGTCGCCGTGACCGACATCTCGGCGATGGTCTACGACCGCCTCGCCACGGGCCGTCCCCTCGTCGTGACCCGTCCGGTCGCCGTCGAGGCCGACGTCGACGAATCGGGCTACCTCGGTGACGCCGAGTGGTTGACGGCCGATGGTGCGGGCGACATCGTCGCCCTCGTCGATCGGGTCGTCGACGATCCGGAGGCGCGGGGTCGCCTCGAGCACTGGGTCCGGCGTCACTTCGGTGACACGTCGCCCGGAGCGGCCACGCATCGGTTCGAGAGCGCGGTGGCGCGCCTCGTGCAGCTGCGTGACGACTACGCGGCGCGCCGGCCGTCGATCGACGACCCACGTTCGACCGGTTCGGCGGGCGACGCCGACCAGGAGGCTGGCGACGCGGAGGCGTCCGACCTCTGACCCCCGGCACCAGACTCGGGGGGTCTGGGGCACCAGGGCTTTCATGTCTCGGTGCCGTGGACTCTGGATGTCAGACGCTGAGCAGCGTATCCATGAGGCATGCCTGAACCGACGTCCGCCGCCGCCCGCCTCTTCGGAGAACGCATCCGTGACGAGCGTCTGCGCCTCGGGCTGAGCCAGGACGAGGTGGCGCACCTGGCGGGCATGAACGTGTCCAACTACGGAAAGATCGAGCGCGGCATCGGCAACCCCGTGTTGCACACGATCGTCCGTCTCGCCGTCGTGCTCGGGGTCGACCCGGGCGTGCTGGTCACCGACCTCGGGGCCGATCACCTGCCGCCCGTCCTCGAGGCCTTCACGGCTGCGGACTACGTCGCCGAGAGACGCGCTCGGCTCAGCAGCTGACCCGCCACCTCACGGGAAGGGCTCGTCGGCCAGGGTTCCGTCGACCAGGCTCAGAAACTGAACCGCCAGAGGTACTCGTCGCCGCCGGGCCGGAACCATCGCACGACGGCGATCGCACTCCGGCTCAGTTCGACGCCCAGCACGCAGAGGTCGACGGACTGGGCGGGGTCGAGACGGGTGGTCGCGACGGGGACGAGGAGCCCGGTGCCCACGAGGGTGACCCTGACGCCCGTCACGGTCTCGGGGGAGTCGTTGACCAGCCGGTAGACGCGGGGTGCGCGGGAGCGGTCGAGGCTGAAGGGGACGGTGTAGGCAAGGGTCGACGTCGTCATGTCGTCGACCCTAGGAGCGACCGACGCGGGTCGACGCGCGTTCTTGTGGACGACGGCTGACTGGGGAGGACCCGTCGCGGGACGGGTCGCCGCCTCACTCGAGGCCCGCATGGCCGCCTCGCGGACGCCGGGTCGCCCTGGCGAGGGGAACGGTCAGAGCGACAGGTCGAGGGGGAATTCGGCAGGGGCCGCACCGAACGCCGTGCGGGCCGTCGTGACGACCTTGCGTCCGAGGAGGTGGTTGCCCGTCCCTCCCACGACGGCACCGATGCCGAACGGAAGGGCCCTGCCGAGGACCGAAGCCCCCTGCGACGCGGCGAACCGTCGGATGAACTGCTTGCGGATCGTGTCGGTCAGGCCGCTCATGGCCGCCTTGGGGAGTTTCGAGGTCACGAGCTCACCCCAGAACGCTGTCCTGGCCGGGGCCGTCCCCATGGCCTCGCCCGCGAACTGTCGGACGAGGCTGGCACCCGGGCCGCCGAGCAGCATCGCCATGACGAGGGCCCGGGCGCGGTCGGGGTCCGAGACGGCGATGCCGTGGACCTCGGTCACGGACTGCGCGAAGAGGGCGCTCGCCTCGAGGAAGCCCGCGGTCTCGACACCCGAGAGGGCCAACGACACGCCCCAGCCGACACCGGGGATCACGGCGCTGGCCCCGACGGCGGCCCCGCCGGTCGTCACCGCGGCGAGGTACTCGCGTTCGAGGATGGTGATCAGCTTCTGTGGCGTCGCCTTCTTGTGCCGACGGCGCAGCGTGGCGACGTGCTTGACGACCACCGGACGTTGTACGGCCAGCAGCTTGTCGAGACGGCGCACCCAGGCGGTGTCCTCGGACCTGTCGGGCGCGGACGTCTGGTAGTGGTACTCCGTCGAGTTCCCGGCGTCACGGGCGACGAGTCGTCCGTCCGCCGTCGAGGCGTCGTGGTCGGGGCTGTGGGGCTGACTGCGTTCGGGCACGCCTCGACCCTACGCCGAGGGGCGGGGAGGGTGATCGGTGGCGTACCGGGCCAGGGCGTCGTCGAGTGGGCCGTCGAACACCAGGGCGCCCTTGTCGAGGTAGAGGCCCCGTCGGCAGAACCGTTTGAGGTCGCGTTCGTTGTGCGACACGAGGAAGAGCGTCCGACCGTCGGCGAGCATCTCGCCGATCCGGGCGTAGCACTTCTCACGGAACGCCTTGTCGCCCACGGCGAGCACCTCGTCGACCAGCACGACGGGCTCCTCGAGCCGCGAGATGACGGCGAACGCGATGCGGACCTTCATTCCGCTCGAGAGGTGTTTGTAGGGCGTGTCGACGAAGTCGCCGATCTCGGCGAACTCGATGATCTCGTCGAAGCGCCGGTCGATCTCGGGGCGGGACATGCCGTGCAGGCCGGCGGTCAGGTACACGTTCTCCCGGACGGTGAGGTCGGCGACGAAGCCACCGGTGATCTCGATGAGCGGCGCGACGCCGCCCGTCACCTCGACGGTGCCGGTGTCGGGCAGGATCACCTCGGCCACCAGCTTCAGCAACGTCGACTTGCCCTGGCCGTTGCGTCCCACGACGCCGATGGCCTCGCCCGGCTGCACCTCGAAGCTGATGTCGCGCAGGGCCCAGAACTCGCCCGGCCGGGACCGCCTGCCGCTGTCGGCGAAGAGGTCCTTGAACGACCGTCGGCCACGTCGGTTGCGGCGGAAGCGGATGCCGACCCCGTCGACGCGGATCACGGGGCGAGGTCCGGCGACGGTCATCAGATCTCCTTCAGGACGGCACGTTCGCTGGCTCGGAAGACGAGCAGCCCGACCGCCAGGACCACGACGCACACGCCTCCGCCGACCAGCACCTCGGTGAGGTCGAACTGTTCCGGGAAGAACGCCGACCGGTAGAGGCCGAAGATGCCGCTCAACGGGTTGAACGCCGCCAGCAGGTGGAGGCTCTCGGGGAGGTCCTGGGTGCCGTAGATGATGGGCGAGGCGTAGAAGGCGAACCGGAGGGCGAGCTTCGTGGCGCGCTCCAGGTCGCGGAAGAACACGACGAGCGGCGCGACGATCAGCCCCACCCCGGCGACGAGCACGGTCTGCATGACCATGGCCAGGGGGAAGAACACCACCTGCCACTGCAGGTGCGCGCCGCCCACGACGGCGAACAAGGCCAGGACGGGAAGGCTGAGGGTGAACTCGATGCCCTTCGAGCCGACGAGCCGGAACACCCAGATCGTCCGGGGGATCTTGGTCGACCGGACGAGCTTCGCCTCGCGGATGAACGCCCGGGTGCTGTCGGACACCGCCCCGTTGAACCACATCCAGGGCAGGAGGCCCGAGAGCAGGAAGACGATGTACGGCTCGTCGCCGACCGACCGCTTGAAGACGACCGAGAAGACGAAGAAGTAGATGCCCGACATGACGAGCGGGTCGAGGATCGACCAGAAGTAGCCGAGCTTCGACGTCGAGTACCGGACCTTGAGGTCGCGGCTCGTCAGCAGCCACAGCGTCTGTCGGTACCGCGCGAAGCCGCTACGACGGGGCCGTTCGGCCAGGTCAGTGCTCACGGACGTCCTTCTCGTTCAGGACACCAGGCACCGGCGCGCAGCCGTCGGGAGACGGCTCGGTTCAGACGAACAGGTTCGCGCGCTCGAGGTCTTCGGCGAAGTCGACCTCGACGGCGTAGAGGTCGGAGATGTCCACGGGCTCAAAGCGTAGCCCGTCCTGGCCGATGGCCAGTTCGATGCCACGCTCGAAGTAGTCCTGGTTGTCGACCTTCGAGAGCTGGTGCATGAGCGTCGCCTTGTCGGCCTTCGACACGAAGTTGATGCCGACGGCCTCGCCCAGACCACCCTTGACCTGCTTCGACAACTCGGCGATGTAGCCCTCGGCGTCGGTCGTGTACTTGACCTCTTCGTCGGAAACCTTCGAGGTGTTGACGGTGACGAACGACTGGTCGTCGCGGACCAGGCGGGCCGCGCGAGTCAGGGCCGTGGGGTCGAAGACGACGTCGCCGTTCATCCACAGGACGCCACCGGAGGCGCTGGCCCGCAGGGCGCGGAGCAGGCTCTTCGACGTGTTGGTCTGGTCGTACATCTCGTTGTAGACGAACGAGGCCGACGGGAACGCCTCGACGATGTGCTCGAACTTGTAGCCCACGACGACGGTCACCCGGGCGTCGGGCCCGAAGGCGTCCCGGATGTTGTCGAACTGCTGCTGCATGATGGTGCGGCCGTCGCTGAGCTCGGTCAGTGCCTTGGGCAACGAGCGGCCGAGGCGGCTGCCGAGCCCGGCGGCCAGGATGACGATCTGCTGGCGGTGGTTCGTGTCGTTCTTGCTCACGCTGGTCTCCTCACAAGGGGCGAGCCCATGCGGGACGGGCTCTGCGGTGGCCCCGGCGGTGCGGACCGGACCCGTCTCTGGGTGCGATTCGCCTCGTGTTCGAGCGGTGTTCACCGCGGAGCATCGATCTGGACACGTCGTCGTGCTGTTGCAGACTACCCGATGGGGCCAGGAGCGGCCAGGGACCGTGCCCGAAGCGTGTCCGTTTCGTGATATGAGTCACCCGTCGACCGGTCGGCGACGCGGCCTTGGTACGGTGGGGCGATGGCTGGACGGCGCGAGGACGAAGTGGGTGACATCGCCCCCGACTCGACACCGGGTGACGACACGGTCGGAGCGGTGGGCGCGTCCGACCAGGGGGAGAACACAGTGGACGACGACTCGACGACCGCGGGGGATGTGGCCGAGGGGACGGCTGAGTCGACGGAGGCCGCGACGCCCCGCGTCCCGGTGACGAAGTCGTCGACCGCGCGCAAGCCCCCGGCACCCCGGAAGCCCTCGTCGCCCCGCAAACCCTCGCAGCGCACCGCCGCCGACCGGTCGGCGGCGGCCAAGAAGGCAGCGGCGACCCGTGCCGCGAACGCGCGCGCCCGGGCCGAGGCGGCGGCGAAGGCCGCGGAAGAAGAGGTCGTCGCCGAACTCGCCGACGCGGGTGCCACGACGGACGGCACCGTCGTCGTCCCCGTCTCGGCCGACGACTACTTCGGCGACGCCCTGACGGCCGAGGAGGAATCGACGGCCGCCCCGGACGACACGCTCGCCGCCGACGCACCGACGACCGCCGGCGCGACCGCCCCGGTCGACGAGGCCACCGTCGAGGTCCCCGAGGCCGAGGCCGAGGCCGAGACCGAGGCCGACGACGTCGAGGCCCTCGACAGCGAGGGCGACGTCCGACCGACCCGTCAGGTCGACGTCGAGGCGCCCGTCGTGCTGTCGATCTCGGGGCTCATGAAGCGCTACGGCGGCACGGTCGCCGTCGAGAACGTCGACCTCGAGGTGCGGGCCGGGTCGTTCTACGGCATCGTCGGTCCGAATGGGGCCGGCAAGACGACGACCCTGTCGATCGTGACCGGTCTCCTGCGTCCCGACGCCGGCACCGTGACCGTCCTCGGGGCCGACGTCTGGCGCGACCCTGCCGCGGCGAAGCGAAGCCTCGGCGTCCTCCCCGACCGCCTGCGGCTCTTCGACCGGCTGACGGGTGCCCAGCTCCTCTACTATTCCGCGACCCTGCGGGGGCTCGACGGCGTGACGGCGCGCAAGCGCTCCTCCGACCTCGCCACCGCGTTCGGGCTCCACGACGCGCTCGGCCGTCTCGTCAGCGACTACTCCGTGGGCATGACGAAGAAGATCGCCCTGGCCGCCGCGATCATCCACTCGCCCCGGGTCCTCGTCCTCGACGAGCCCTTCGAATCGGTCGACCCCGTCTCGGCCGCGACCGTGACGGACGTCCTGCAGCGCTACGTGGCCGGGGGCGGGACGGTGCTGCTCTCGAGCCACAGCATGGACCTCGTCGAGCGCATCTGCGACAGCGTCGCGGTGATCGTCGACGGCCACGTGCTCGCCAGCGGCACGGTCGACGAGGTGCGGGCCGGACGCTCCCTCGAGCAGCGGTTCGTCGAGCTCGCCGGCGGGCGCGCGGTCACGGAGGGCATGGAATGGTTGCAGAACTTCTCCGACTGAGGCTCCAGACGATCGGCAACACGGTCCGCTTCGGGCCCCGCCGACTGACCGTCGCCGTCGCGTCCGTGCTGGCCGTGTTGATCGCGACCATCGCGGTCGCGAGCCTCGTGAGCGGCCTGCGTGATGCGCCCCTCGACGACGTGCGCGCCCTCGCGGTCGGCGGGGGAGCCCTCTTGCTGGTCGGATTCGCCGTCGTCCCCTTCGCGACCGTCCGTCCTGCCTGGAGCGACCCCCGCCGCCTCGCCGTCCTCGGCGTGCCCGAGGGGCGGGCGGCGATCGGACTCGCGCTCGGTGCCGCGGTCGGACTCCCCACGCTGGCCCTGCTGGTCCTCTCGACCGGATACGTCCGGGCCTGGGGCGAGGGCACCGGCGTCGCCGCCGTCGCGGTCGTGGGGGCACTCGTCGCCGGCGTCACCGCGCTGTTGCTGGCCCTCGTGGCCTCGACGCTGAACAGCGTCGTCCTGACCTCCCGACGCGGTCGCGAGCTCGCACTCGTCGGTGCCGTGCTCGTCGTGCTGCTCGCCGTGCCCGTGATCGTCGACCTCGTCCGTCTCTCGTTGCCCGGCCGTTCGGGCACCGGCGTCGTCGCGGACGCCCTCGCCTGGACTCCCTTCGGAGCCGCGCTGGCGCTCCCCGGTCACGTCGCCGCAGGTCAGACCGGTCGCGTCGTGGCCGACGTCGTCATCGCCGCCGTCACGCTCGTGGCGCTCTGGCTCGCCTGGCGGGCACTCGTCGCGCGCGCGTTCGTCGACCGACCCGAGCCCGAGGAGGTCGACGACGGCGACGGACTCGGGTGGTTCGAGTACGTCAGGGCCTCGCCGACCGGAGCCGTCGCGGGCCGCAGCCTCACCTACTGGATGCGCGACGCCCGCTACCGCATGTCGCTCGTCATCATCCCGTTCCTCCCGCTTCTCGTCGTCCCCCTCGGCATCGCGGGTGTCAGCTGGAACTGGCTGGCCCTCGTCCCGGTGCCGATCATGTGCCTGATCCTGGGGTTCCTCCCGCACAACGACGTGGCCTACGACAGCACGGCGCTCTGGATGCACGTGGCGTCCGACACGCGGGGTCTGGCGGACCGGGTGGGGCGACTCGCGCCTCCTCTGCTGATCGGCGTCCCGCTCGTGGTGCTCGGGTCGGTCGTCGCCACCTGGCTGTTCGGCGACTGGCAGGCCCTGCCGTCCGAGCTGGGGGTCAGCGCCGGCTTCCTCCTCAGCGGCCTCGGTCTCTCGAGCCTGGTGTCGGCCCTCCTGCCGTACGCCACGGTCCGACCGCACGACGACCCGTTCCAGCAGCCGCAGTCGAACGGCGCGACCGCGGCCTGGGCGCAGACCGTCATGATCGGGGGAGCCGTCCTCGCCACGGCACCCGCCCTCTGGTTCGCCGGTCGCGGGCTCATCACGGGCTACGCCGCGGGCGGCACGTGGGCGCTGGTCCTCGGCGTCGGCATCGGACTCGTCGTGCTGGTCGCGGGTGTCGCCCTGGGCGCCCGGGTCTTCTCGCGGCGGGCTCCCGAGCTGCTGGCGTTCGCCCTCCGCAGCTGAGACGAGGTCGACGTACGATGTCTGCATGACTGACACGCAGACGGGCGGCGGCCTCGACGTCATGGACCGCGAGCTCGAGAAGCTCCTGAACGACGAGGCGATCGACCCGGGCGACCACGAGCGCTTCTCGCACTACGTGAAGAAGGACAAGATCATGGAGTCCGCGCTGAGCGGCAAGCCCGTCAAGGCGCTCTGTGGCAAGAAATGGACGCCTGGTCGCGACCCCGAGAAGTTCCCGGTGTGCCCGACCTGCAAAGAGATCTACGAGAAGATGACGTCCGAGTGATGTCGGCGCCTGATCAGGCGTAGACGGTCGGCACGACCGGCTCGCCACGACCCAGCCGTAGCGCCTGGTCGGGTAGCTCTGCCACGGCCGCGGCCCGGTGGAGGCGCGCGCGGGCGACACCTTCCGGCCCGGTGTGCCGGGCATCGATCTCGCCGGCCGTGACGAGCCGGACGTGCAGCGATCGCTCCCCGGCCGCCGTCTCCGACGACCCGATGCGGATGAGCTCGCGGGTGGCGACCCCGTCCACGATGACGCGCACGGGGGACTTCCGTCCTCCCACGGAGGCCTTGTCGGCCGACTTCTTCGCCACGGAGACCCAGTCGCCGTCGTCGCCGCGACGGGCGACCAGTTTGAAGACCATGCCGGCGGCCGGGTGGCCCGATCCCGAGACGACCGAGGTGCCGACGCCGAACGAGTCGACCGGGGCCGCGCGCAGGGCGGCGATCGTGTACTCGTCCAGGTCGTTCGTGACGGTGATCTTCGCCGCCGTCGCGCCGAGCTCGTCGAGCTGAGCGCGGACCTGCCCCACCAGCGACGGCAGGTCGCCGCTGTCGATGCGCACCGCCCCGAGCGACGGTCCGGCGACCCGGACGGCCGTGGCCACGGCTTCGGGGATGTCGTAGGTGTCGACGAGCAGGGTGGTGCCCGGCCCCAAGGTGTCGACCTGGGCGCGGAAGGCGTCCTCCTCGGTGTCGTGCAACAGGGTGAACGCGTGGGCGGCGGTGCCCATCGTCGGGACGCCCCACGACCGGCCGGCCTCGAGGTTGCTCGTGGCACCGAAGCCCGCGATGTAGGCGGCCCGGGCCGCGGCCACGGCGCTGCGTTCGCCCGTCCGCCGTGAGCCCATCTCGGCGAGCGGGCGACCGTCGGCGGCCGAGACCATGCGCGCCGCCGCGCTGGCCACGGCCGAGTCGTAGTTGAAGACGCTCAGCGCCAGAGTCTCGAGCAGCACGGCCTCGGCGAACGTCGACTGGATGACCAGCAGCGGCGACCCCGGCAGGTAGACCTCGCCCTCGGCGTAACCCCAGATGTCGCCCGAGAACCGGTAGTCGGCCAGCCAGTCGGCGGTCGTCGCGTCCACGACCCCCGCCTCGCGCAGCCAGGCCACCTCGTCGTCGCCGAAACGGAAGTCGGCGAGCAGCTCGAGGAACCGACCGGTGCCCGCGACGATGCCGTAGCGCCGCCCCTCGGGCAGGCGTCGCGCGAACACCTCGAACACGCTGTCGCGGTGGGCCGTGCCCGCCTTGAGGGCGGCCTCCACCATGGTGAGCTCGTACCGGTCGGTCAACAGCGCGCTGGTCACCCCGCCAGCCTAGGCTCGCCCGGTCGTCGAGGGGGTCGCGGCTCGCGCCGGGTAGGCTTCGTGGTCGTGACGGACGCACCCATCGGAGTCTTCGACAGCGGCGTCGGCGGGCTGACCGTGTCGAGGGCGATCATCGACCAGCTCCCCCACGAGTCGATCCGGTACGTCGGCGACACGGCCCATTCGCCGTACGGGCCGAAGCCGATCGCCCAGGTGCGCGGCTACGCCCTCGCCGTGATGGACGACCTCGTCGCCCAGGGCGTCAAGTTGCTGGTCATCGCCTGCAACACCGCCTCGTCCGCGGTGCTGCGCGACGCCCGGGAGCGGTACACGATCGGCGCGGGCATCCCCGTCGTCGAGGTGATCCAGCCCGCCGTGCGCGCGGCGGTGCAGCAGACGCGCAACGGCCGCATCGGCGTCATCGGCACCGAGGGCACGATCAACTCGCGTGCCTACGAGGACGCGTTCGCGGCGGCCGCGGGTCTCGAGCTGATCACGCAGGCCTGTCCCCGCTTCGTCGAGTTCGTCGAGGCGGGCGACACGTCGAGCCCCGAGCTGCGGGCAGTCGCCGAGGGGTACCTCGCCCCGCTGCGCGATGCCGGCATCGACACCCTCGTCCTGGGCTGCACGCACTACCCCCTCATGTCGGCGGCCGTCCAGTACGTCGTGGGCCCCGACGTCCGTCTCGTGTCCAGCGCGGAAGAGACGGCAGCCGACGTCTACCGCACCCTCGTCCAGCACGGGCTCGAGCGCACCGACCGGGGCGAGCCGCACCACGAGTTCGAGGCGACCGGGCCCGACGAGAAGTCGTTCCTGCGCCTGGCCCGCCGGTTCCTGGGTCCCGAGGTCTCGCGCGTCGGGCACCTCGAGACGGGGGCGATCGAGTTGCCCCCGGGCCTCCGCACCGTCGAGCGGACCTGACCCGCGCCTCCTGCGCCCGTGGGGTCGACGACCCCGCCCGCCACCGTCCATCCCCAGCCGAGAGAAGGCACCATGACCGACACCACGAGCACGACCGTCCGCGCCGACGGGCGCAGCACGACCGACCTGCGCCCCGTCACGATCGAGACCGGGTGGAGCGCCCACGCCGAGGGCAGCGCCCTCATCACCTTCGGCGGCACGAAGGTGCTCTGCACGGCGTCCTTCACGAACGGCGTGCCCCGCTGGCTGACCGGCAAGGGCAAGGGCTGGGTCACGGCCGAGTACGCGATGCTGCCCCGGGCCACCAACTCGCGCAACGACCGCGAGAGCGTCAAGGGCAAGATCGGCGGTCGCACGCACGAGATCTCGCGCCTGATCGGCCGCAGCCTCCGCGCCGTGGTCGACACCAAGGCCCTCGGAGAGAACACGATCGTCCTCGACTGCGACGTCCTGCAGGCGGACGGCGGCACCCGCACCGCCGCGATCACGGGTGCCTACGTCGCCCTCGCCCAGGCGATCGAGTGGGGGCGCGAGAAGAAGTTCGTCGGGCAGAAGGCCACGCCCCTGACCGACAGCGTCTCCGCCGTCTCGGTGGGCATCATCGACGGCGAGCCGATGCTCGACCTCGCCTACGTCGAGGACGTCCGGGCCGAGACCGACATGAACGTCGTCGTCACGGGCAGCGGGTCGTTCGTCGAGGTGCAGGGCACGGCCGAGGGCGCGCCGTTCGACCGTCGCGAGCTCGACTCGTTGCTCGACCTCGCCGTCGCCGGCGCCGTCGACCTGAGCCGCTTCCAGCGCGAGGCCCTCGGCCGATGACCCGTGTCGTCATCGCCACGCACAACAAGGGCAAGGTGGCCGAGCTCCGACTGCTGCTCGCCGAGACGGCGCCGGGCGTCGAGCTGGTCGCCTACGACGGCCCCGAGCCGGTCGAGGACGGTGACTCGTTCGCGGCCAACGCCTTGATCAAGGCGCGTGCGGCAGCCCGTCACACCGGGCTGCCCGCCCTCGCTGACGACAGCGGGATCTCGGCGGCGGCCCTGGGCGGGGCTCCCGGCATCCACTCGGCGCGCTACGCCGGCACCCGCGACGCGGACGACAACATCGACAAGCTGCTGGCCGAGCTCGACGGGGCCGACGACCGCTCGGCGTGGTTCTCGTGCGCCGCCGCCCTCGTCGTGCCGCCGCCCGTCGGTGCCGAAGGCCCCGACGGGCCGCCCGAGGCGAGCGCGTGGATCGAGCACGTCGAGTACGGCGAATGGCACGGCGAGGTTCTGGAGGCGCGGGTCGGCTCGAACGGGCACGGTTACGACCCCGTGTTCCGCCCCGAGGGCGAGAGCCGCAGCGCGGCCGAGCTCACCGCGGACGAGAAGAACGCCGTCAGCCATCGCTCCCGGGCGTTCCGGGCGATCGCGCCCCGGGTGGCCGCGCTCGCGGACTGAGCCGCGCGCGCCTCCTCGGGGCCCTCGGCCATCGGCCGACGGGCGCCTGGGTGCCCGCGGTGGTCAGGCGTCGTGCGGCGCGGACGACACCTGCGGCGTCTCGACCTCGCCCGAGGCCTCGGCCTTCTTGGCCTGGTGCACCCCGTGGAAGTAGTGGATCGCGATGGGGATCACCGTCGCCAGCACGGCCCCGAGCAGGATGAGGTCGATGTACGAGCTGACGAAGTCCGCGACGGGCGGGATGTGTCCGATGCCGAAGCCCGCCAACGTGATGCCCATGCCCCAGACGACGGCGCCGACGGCGTTGAACAGCGAGTACCGCCGGTAGCTCATGTGGCCGACTCCGGCCATGATCGGCGCGAAGGTGCGGATCACCGGGACGAACCGGGCGATGATGACGGCCATCGGGCCGAACCGCTCGAAGAAGGCGTTCGTGCGGTTGACGTTCGCGACGCTGAACAGCCCGCTCTCCTTCCGCTCGAAGATGCGGGGGCCGACCTTGTGGCCGATGAGGTAGCCGAGCTCGCCGCCGGCGAACGCGGCGATGCTGATGAAGATCGCGATCAGCCAGATCGGCAGGCCGAGGGCGCCGGGGTTCGTCGCGGCGAGGATGCCCGTGATGATCAACAGCGTGTCACCCGGGAACAGGAAGCCGATCAGCAGGCCCGTCTCGGCGAAGACGAGCAGGCAGACGCCGAGCACGGCCCACGGTCCGAAGGACGTGAGCAGGTACTCGGGGTTCAACCAAGGGATGGAGACGAGGGGCAGCATCGGGTGTTCTCCGGTCGTGGTGGCCGGCCTGCCGGTCTCGCTCAGGGTACCCGTGCGGGTGGAGGGACGTGAACCCTCGCGGGAGGGGGCACGTCGTGACGGCGCTCTGTGTGCGGGTGGAGGGACGTGAACCCTGGCGGGAGGGGGCACGTCGTTACGGCGCTCTGTGTGCGGGAGAAGGGACGTGAACCCTGGCGGGAGGGGGCACGTCGTTAAGGCGCTCTGTGTGCGGGAGAAGGGACTTGAACCCTCACGCTCGAAAGCACAGGAACCTAAATCCTGCGTGTCTGCCAATTCCACCACTCCCGCGGCAGCACCGAGTGTACCGACGGCGACCCTCGGCGGGAACGGGGACGAGGAGGCGCTAGCGCTGCGAGCGGGGCACGTGCGGTGAGTAGCGGGGCACGTAGCGCACGAGGATCGCCGCACCCACGAGGCCGAGGACGCCCATCACCCCGCTGGCGAGCGAGATCGACACGACCGCGGTCACCCCGGAGATGAGCAGGGGCGCCGCAGCACTGCCCGCGTCGCCGGTGAAGCGCCAGGCGCCGAGGAAGGGGGCGGGGTCGCCTTTGTCGGCCAGGTCGGCACCGAGCGTCATGAGGATGCCGCTGCCGACCCCGTTGGCGAGGGACATCAGGATCGCGACGGCGACGAACCATCCGACCCTGGCGTCGAGGTCGTGCGTGACCGACAGGGCGAGGTACGACAGTCCGAGGCCCACCATGCAGGGGACGGCGCTCCAGAGGCGCCCGAAGCGGTCCATGATCTGTCCGCTCGTGTAGAAGAGTGCGAAGTCCACGGCGCCGGCGATGCCGATGATGATCGCGGTCTCGGACGCCCCGAGGCCGATGCTGACGGCCCAGAGGGGCAGCATGACCTGGCGACCGGAACGCATGGCGCCGATCAGGGCCGCCCCGCTGCCGAGCTTCAGCAGCACGCCTCGATGACGCCAGAGGGTCGCGAAGAGGCCGTGTGCCTCCCGGGCGACGAGGTCGGCGCCGTCCTCCGTGCCGCTGCCCGGCCGGACGCCGAAGGCAGCCGACGGGTCGCGCAGGACGAGCAGCGCGATCGCCGCGCCGAGGCAGCCGACGATGTGGACGACGAACGCCGATTGCACGGACCCGGTCAGCTCGATGACCCCGGCCGAGAGGAACGGTCCGACGAAGTAGCCGAGTCGGAAGACTCCGCCGAGGCTCGACAGCGCCCTGGCGCGGATCTCGACGGGCACGAAGCTGGTCATGAAGGCGTGCCGTGCGAGGGCGAAGACCGCGGTCGCGAGGCCGATCACCAGCACGCCGACGGCGAGGACGATCTCGTTCGGCGCCAGCAGACAGGTGACGAGACCGCCGATGCTCACGAGCGAGGCACCGATCATCGCGGTGCGCTCGCCGATGCGGCTGACGAGCCATCCGCTCGGGATGTCTCCGATCAGCTCGCCGACGAGGATGAGCGCGGCGACGAAGCCGGCGAAGGGGAGCGAGGCACCGAGCTCGCTCGCGACGACGGGGATGATCGGGATGATGGCCCCCTCGCCGATGGCGAAGAGCGCCGCGGGCAGGAACGCCGCGAGGGCCACCGACCGCATGCTGAAGGCGGGGGAGGAGGAAGACATGTCGTTCGCCACCCTAGGCCCGCTGCGTACACTTGTCGGATGAAGGTCTTGGCAGCGATGAGTGGTGGAGTCGACTCGGCGGTGGCCGCGGCGAGGGCGGTCGAGGCGGGCCACGACGTGGTGGGCGTGCACCTGGCGCTCAGCCGGATGCCGGGGACGCTCCGAACGGGCAGCCGTGGCTGCTGCACCATCGAGGACTCGATGGACGCCCAGCGCGCCGCCAACAAGATCGGCATCCCGTATTACGTGTGGGACTTCTCCGAGCGCTTCAAGCTCGACGTCGTCGACGACTTCGTCGCCGAGTACACCGCGGGCCGAACACCCAACCCCTGCATGCGCTGCAACGAGCGCATCAAGTTCGCCGCCCTGCTCGAGAAGGCGCTCGCGCTAGGCTTCGACGCGGTCTGCACGGGTCACTACGCGACCATCGTCACCGACGACCGGGGCAACCGAGAGCTGCACCGCGCCTCCGCCTGGGCGAAGGACCAGTCGTACGTGCTGGGCGTGCTCACCGCCGAGCAGCTCGCGCACTCGATGTTCCCGCTCGGGGCGACGCCCTCCAAGGCCGAGGTGCGGGCCGAGGCCGCCGAGCGCGGCTTCAGCGTGGCGTCCAAGCCCGACAGCCACGACATCTGCTTCATCCCCGACGGCGACACCCGCGGGTGGCTCGCCGAGCGGGTCGGTGCCGAGACGGGTGAGATCCTCGATCGCAGCGGTGCCGTGGTCGGGTCGCACGAAGGGGCGCACGCCTTCACGGTCGGCCAGCGGAAGGGCCTCAACATCGGCTTCCCGTCCGACGACGGGAAGCCGCGCTTCGTGCTCGAGGTGCGGCCGGTCGACAACACGGTCGTCGTCGGACCGAAGGAGGCCCTCGACATCGCCGAGATCGCCGGCGGCTCGTACACCTGGGCCGGGCTCGCCCCGGTCGACCCGACGGTCGCGTTCGACTGCGACGTGCAGATCCGTGCCCACGCCGACCCCGTACCCGCGGTCGCGCGGGTGTCGGAGGTCGAGGGTAAGAAAGAACTCGTGATCACACCTCGCGAACCCCTCAACGGCGTCGCCCCCGGGCAGACCGCCGTCGTCTACGTCGGCACCCGCGTCCTCGGTCAGTGCACGATCGACCGCACGGTCAGCGCCGTGCCCGTGCCCGCAGTCGTCACCGTCTGAGGCGACCACGATGAGCGAGACCGGCGACGACGCCTCCGCCTCCGGGCCCGCGGTCGAGACCGACGGCGTCCCCGACGACCTGTCCCAGGCGCGAGACGAGGCCGAACGTCTGACGACCCGCATCCTCGAGCTGCGTGACCAGTACTACGAGGGCAACGGCTCGACCGTCTCCGACGCCGACTACGACGGCCTCGTGCGACGCCTCGACTCCCTCGAGCGGGCTCACCCCGAGCTGCAGAAGCCCGACAGCCCCACGCAGACGGTCGGTGGCCGGGCCGAGACCACGCAGTTCGCCCCGGTCGAGCACGCCGAGCGCATGCTCAGCCTCGACAACGTGTTCAGCGACGACGAGCTCGCCGAGTGGGCGGGCAAGGTCCAGCGCGACGCCGGGGCCGAACGCGTTCGGTTCCTCACCGAACTGAAGATCGACGGCCTGGCGATCAACCTGCGGTACGAGGACGGCGTGCTCGTCACCGCCGCCACCCGCGGCGACGGCGTCGTCGGCGAGGACGTGACCGGCAACGTGCTCGCCATGGGCACGATCCCCGAACGGCTCGAGGGCACCGGCCACCCGCCGCTGGTCGAGGTGCGAGGCGAGATCTTCTTCCCGGTCAGCGAGTTCGACGAACTGAACGCCCAGCAGCGCGAGGCGGGAGAACGCGTCTTCGCGAACCCCCGCAACGCCGCCGCCGGCTCGCTGCGTCAGAAAGAAGAGGGCAAGAGCCCCGAGAAGCGCGAGTTGATGCACGCACGCCTGCGCCGCCTGCGGATGCTCGTGCACGGCATCGGCGCGTGGCCGGTCCGCGAACTCGAGCGGGCGACCGAGGTCCGGTCGCAATCCGAGGTCTACGACCTGCTGGGTGGGTGGGGCCTGCCCATCTCGACCCACTACCGCGTCTTCGACACCGTCGACGAGGTCGAGGCCTTCATCCACGACTACGGGGTGCGGCGCTCGTCGGTCGAGCACCAGATCGACGGCATCGTGGTCAAGGTCGACGACCTCGCCCTGCACGAAGAGCTCGGGGCCACGAGCCGGGCTCCCCGGTGGGCGACGGCGTTCAAGTACCCGCCCGAAGAGGTCAACACGACGCTGCTCGACATCGTCGTGAGCGTCGGACGCACGGGTCGGGCCACGCCCTTCGCCGTCATGGAGAAGGTCGAGGTCGCTGGCAGCGAGGTGCGCCAGGCGACCCTGCACAACCAGCAGGTCGTCAAGGCGAAGGGCGTGCTGATCGGCGACACCGTCGTGCTGCGCAAGGCGGGCGACGTCATCCCCGAGGTGCTCGGCCCGGTCATCGAGCTGCGCGACGGCACCGAACGCGAGTTCGTCATGCCCGTCGACTGCCCCGAGTGCGGCACCCCGCTCAAGCCCGCCAAAGAGGGCGACATCGACCTGCGCTGTCCCAACGCCGAGAGCTGCCCTGCCCAGGTCCGCGGACGCGTCGAGCACATCGCGTCCCGCGGCTCGCTCGACGTCGAAGGGCTCGGCGAGGTCGCGGCGGCCGCGCTGACGCAGCCCGTCGAGCCGGCCACGCCGCCCCTGCGCACCGAGGCCGGCCTCTTCAGCCTGACGATGGCCGACATCTTCCCCGTACGGGTCGTCGTCCGCGACACCGAGACCGGCATGCAGAAGCTCGAGGCCGACGGGCAGCCGAAACTCGTCACCCCGTTCCGCCGGAAGCGCGCCAAGCGCGACGGCGCCTTCGACGCCTCGGCGACCGAGTTCTCGGGTGACGAGACCTCGGTGCCGTCCAAGACGGCGATCGAGATGCTCGCGAACCTCGAGAAGGCGAAGACCAGCCCGCTGTGGCGGTTCCTGGTCGGTCTGAGCATCCGACACGTCGGGCCGGTCGCGGCCCGGGCGCTGGCCAACCACTTCGGCTCGCTCGACGCCATCCGAGCCGCCTCGCGGGACGAGCTCGCGGCCGTCGACGGCGTGGGCGGCATCATCGCCGATGCGCTGCTCGCCTGGTTCGACGTCGACTGGCACGTCGAGATCATCGATCGGTGGACGGCGGCGGGAGTGCAGTTCGCCACACCCGGTCATCCCGGACCGGGTGCGGCCGAGGCGGCGGGTGGCGTGCTCTCGGGCGTGACGGTCGTGGCGACCGGGAGCCTCGAGGGGTTCACGCGCGAGGGCGCACTCGAGGCCATCGTCGAGGCCGGCGGCAAGGCGGCGAGCAGCGTCAGCAAGAAGACGGACTTCGTCGCGGCCGGACCCGGCGCCGGATCGAAGTTGACGAAGGCCGAGCAACTCGGGGTACGGATCATCGACGCGGAGCAATTCGCTGTCCTCCTTAAGGAGGGCCCGGCGGCTCTCGTTGTCCCCCAGGTGGGGGACGAGGAGGCGCCTGAATCATGATTTCCCTGGTCAGGGGCACTTTCGTTTCCTAGGATGTGAGGACGGGTCGTTCTCCAGCAGTAGGGAGCCGGGGTACAGGCACGTGACTAGGGGGAAGACCCGACGTGCTGTTCCTCGCTGCAGCAATGCTTTCTGCCTCGGTGCACCTCGCCGGGGTGGCCGACGCTCCGACCGTGCCGTCGGCGACCGACGTGACGCTCGACCGCCCGGCCACCGGGCCACTCGTCGGGGAGTCGCCGGGCAACGTCCCGGGGGTCGCACCGGTACGGGACGGTCGTGCCGTGCCCGAGCTCGACGGCTGCCGGGAGGTCGAGGCGACCGCCTTCTCGGCCGAGGCCTGCCTCGACCAGCTGGCCCGCGCCTCCTCGGCCGGGGTCGAGCGATTCGCCGACACCCTCGACGCCGACGGTGACGACGCGACGGTGCTGACGGCGGCGCTCGGTGAGCAGGTCGCACCCGAGGTCACGGCCGCCTGGTGGTCCGGGCTGGACGACGGTCGGCAGGCGGTCCTCGCGCGCAGCGTGCCGGGCGTCGTCGGCAACCTCGAGGGAATCCCGTACGCGGTGCGCGACACCGCCAACCGGCAGCTCCTGCGGTACGCGACGGGCGCCGTCTCGCAGCGGATCGGTTCGGACGACGAGGAGCCGGGTGACGCCCGTCGCCTGGCCATGCTCCAGCAGGTGCGGGCGACGCTCGACGGAGCGACGAACGACGTCCCCTTCGCCGGGGCGGCCGACCGACACCTCGTGGCGCTCGACACGGTCCTGCCCGGACGCGCGGCCGTCACCGTCGGCGACCTCGACACCGCCGACGACGTCAGCGTGCTCGTCCCCGGCATGCTGTTCACGGTGTCGGACCAGCTCGTGGACTGGACCAACACCGCCGGCGCCCTCCACGACGAGCAGGCCACCTGGGCGTCGTTGCTGGGCCGCGGCGGCCCCGGCCCCGTGCCGACCGTGGCCGTCGTGGCCTGGATGGGCTACCAGACGCCCGACCTGACCAACTTCTACGACCTCGGCCTCGCTCGGCAGGGTGCCTCCCACCTCGTGGACGCGCTCGACGGGCTCGACGCGGCCCGGGCGGACGACGAGCCGCGGGTGTCGGTCATGGCGCACTCGTACGGCTCGACGACGGCGACGATCGCCCTGTCGTCCGGACGCGTGTCGGTCGACTCGCTGGTGCTGCTCGGATCGCCCGGCAGCGTCGTCCCCGACGCCGGGGAGCTCGCGGTCCGCCGTCACGACGTGTACGCCGCCGCCGGCAGCTTCGATCCCGTCGCCGGGAGCGGCTTCTTCGGGGCCGACCCGGCGACGGGCGCCTTCGGCGCCGTCGTGCTGCACCTGAGCGGTGGAGCCGACGCGGTGACGGGACACGCCCTGGCCTCCGCCCTCGGCCACAACGACTACTTCCGGGCCGGCACCGAGTCGATGCGCAGCCTGGCCCTCATCGGGCTCGGGCACGGCGCACTCGTCGACGGTCGCACCGGCCAACCGGGCGAGGGCGGTCCGGAGGCGCCCGCCCTCACGCTCGTGCGGCCGCAGGACGTCTACTTCCGCGACTGAGGGTCCGACGCCGCACCCACCACGACCCCGCGCGTCGGTGCCGCCCCGTAGAATCGTGCGGTACCGCCGCCGCGGTACCCCCGCACGACCACGTGAGAGAGAAGCATGTCCGAAATCACGCGCGAGCAGGTGCAGCACCTCGCCGGTCTCGCCCGCATCGCCCTCACCGAGGCCGAGATCGACACGATGACCGCCGAGCTCGGCCACATCGTCGACAGCGTCGCCAAGGTCCGAGAGGTCGCGACCGACGACGTCCCGGCGACCAGCCACCCGATCCCGCTCGAGAACGTGTTCCGGCCCGACGTCGTGGGCCAGACGCTCACGGCCGAGCAGGCCCTGTCCGGCGCCCCCGACCACGACGGCTCGCGCTTCCGGGTGAGCGCGATCCTGGGAGAAGAGCAGTAGCCATGACCGACACCACCTCGCTCGTCCACTTGTCCGCCGCCGAGCTGTCGACCCGCCTCGCCGCCGGCGACGTGTCGTCGGTCGACGTCACGCGCGCCCACCTCGACCGCATCGAGGCGGTCGACGGGGACGTCCACGCCTTCCTGCACGTCAGCACGGCCGCACTCGACACGGCGGCCGACGTCGACCGCCGCCGTGCCGCGGGCGAGGCCCTCGGCCCGCTCGCCGGCGTCCCGATCGCCATCAAGGACGTCCTCTGCACGATCGACATGCCGTCGACCTCCGGCAGCAAGATCCTCGAGGGTTGGGTGCCGCCGTACGACGCCACCGTCGTCGCCAAGCTGCGCGCGGCCGACCTCGTCCCCCTCGGCAAGACCAACATGGACGAGTTCGCGATGGGCTCGTCGACCGAGTTCTCGGCCTACGGACCCACGCACAACCCCTGGTCGCTCGACCGCATCCCCGGTGGCTCGGGTGGCGGCTCCGCGGCGGCCGTCGCCGCCTTCGAGGCGCCCCTCGCCCTGGGCAGCGACACCGGCGGGTCCATCCGCCAGCCCGGTGCCGTCACCGGCACCGTCGGGGTCAAGCCGACCTACGGGTCGGTCAGCCGCTACGGCGCGATCGCCCTGGCCAGCTCGCTCGACCAGGTCGGCCCGGTCAGTCGCACGGTGCTCGACAGTGCCATGCTGCACGACGTCATCACCGGGCACGACCCCCGCGACTCCACCTCGCTGCGCGACGCCTGGCCCTCGTTCACCGAGGCGGCCCGCACCGGTCTCGCCGGCGGGGCCCTGCAGGGCGTCCGCATCGGAGTCGTCCGCGAGCTGAACGGCGAGGGCTTCCAGGCCGGCGTCAAGGCCCGCTTCGCCGAGGCCCTCGACCTCATGAGCGCGGCCGGTGCCGAGATCGTCGAGATCTCGGCCCCGAGCTTCGAGCACGCGATCAGCGCCTACTACCTGATCCTGCCGGCCGAGGCGTCGAGCAACCTCGCCAAGTTCGACTCGGTGCGCTTCGGCCTGCGGGTCGTCCCCGAGGGAGGCGGCACCGTCGAGGACGTCATGGCCGCCACCCGCGAGGCCGGCTTCGGCCCCGAGGTGAAGCGCCGCATCATCCTCGGCACCTACGCGCTGAGCGCGGGCTACTACGACGCCTACTACGGCAGCGCGCAGAAGGTACGCACCCTCGTGCAGCGCGACTTCGCGGCGGCGTTCGACCAGGTCGACGTCCTCGTCTCGCCGTCGGCGCCCACCACGGCGTTCCGGCTCGGCGAGAAGATCGACGATCCGCTGGCCATGTACCTCAACGACATCACGACGATCCCGGCCAACCTGGCCGGCATCCCCGGCATCACGGTGCCGATGGGCCTGGCCGCCGAGGACGGGCTGCCGACGGGATTGCAGTTCATGGCCCCCGCGCGCGGCGACGCCCGCCTCTACACCTACGGTGCCGCCCTCGAGCAGCTGCTCGAGCAGGGCTGGGGCCACACGCTCATCTCGCGCGCGCCCGACCTGAGCGCGACCGAGCAGACCGCCGCCACCGAGGGAGTCATCTGATGGCCAAGGCAGACCTGATGGACTACGAGAAGGCCCTCGAGCAGTTCGAGGTCGTCCTCGGCTTCGAGGTCCACGTCGAGCTGGCGACCAAGACCAAGATGTTCTCGGACGCCCCGAACTTCTTCGGTGGCGAGCCCAACACCAACGTCACCCCGGTCGACCTGGGCCTGCCCGGGTCGCTGCCGGTGGTCAACGAGCAGGCCGTGCGCTACTCGATCAGCCTCGGCTTGGCCCTGGGCTGCTCGATCGCCGAGAGCTCGCGCTTCGCCCGCAAAAACTACTTCTACCCCGACAACCCCAAGAACTACCAGGTCAGCCAGTTCGACGAACCCATCGCGTTCGAGGGCGAGGTCGAGGTCGAGCTGCCGGACGGGACCGTCTTCGCGATCCCGATCGAGCGCGCCCACATGGAAGAGGACGCCGGCAAGCTGACGCACGTCGGCGGGTCGACCGGTCGCATCCAGGGCGCCGAGTACTCCCTCGTCGACTACAACCGCGCCGGGATCCCGCTCGTCGAGATCGTCACCAAGCCGATCATCGGCGCGGGCGCCAAGGGTCCCGAGCTGGGCGCGGCCTACGTGTCGACCATCCGTGACATCGTGCGGGCTCTCGGCGTCAGCGAGGCCCGCATGGAGCGCGGCAACCTGCGCTGCGACGCGAACGTCTCCCTGCGTCCGCACGGGCAGGAGAAGCTCGGCACCCGCACCGAGACCAAGAACGTCAACTCGTTCCGTTCGGTCGAGCGCGCGGTCCGCTACGAGATCCAGCGTCAGGCCGCGATCCTCGCCGCGGGCGGCACCATCACGCAAGAGACGCGCCACTGGCACGAAGACACCGGTCGCACCTCGGCGGGCCGCCCCAAGAGCGACGCCGACGACTACCGGTACTTCCCCGAGCCCGACCTGCTGCCCGTCGTCCCTCCTCGCGAGCTCGTCGAAGAACTGCGTCTGGCCCTTCCCGAGGCGCCGGTCGCCCAGCGTCGCCGGCTCAAGTCCGAGTGGGGGTTCGCCGACCTCGAGTTCCAGGACGTCGTGAACTCCGGCCTGCTCACCGAGCTCGTCGAGACCGTCGCCGCGGGTGCCTCACCCCAGGCCGCACGCAAGTGGTGGACCGGCGAGATCGCCCGCCTCGCCAACGCGCAGGGCGTCGAGGCCTCGAGCCTCGTGTCGCCCCTGCACGTCAGCGAACTCATCGCGCTCGTCGAGAGCGGCGAGCTGACCGACCGACTGGCCCGTCAGGTGCTCGAGGGCGTCGTCGCCGGCGAGGGCAGCCCGTCCGAGGTCGTCGAGGCCCGCGGGCTGAAGGTCGTCTCGGACGACGGCGCGCTCATCGCCGCCATCGACGAGGCCCTGGCCGGTCAGCCCGACGTGCTGGCGAAGATCCGCGACGGCAAGATCCAGGCCGCCGGTGCCGTCATCGGCGCCGTCATGAAGGCCATGAAGGGGCAGGCGGACGCCGCGCGCGTCCGCGAGCTGGTGCTCGAGCGGGCGCAGGCCTGATCGACGTGACCACGGCCGCGGCAGGGAGCGGCGCACGATGAACCTCGTCGCGCGTCTGCGCCCCGCCGTGCCCGTGGCCATCGCCCTCGTCGGCGTGCTCGTGACGCTCGCGGTGGCCTCGCGCGTCCTGCCCGGCCGGGTCGTGATGGTCCACCTCAGCGAGACGGGTGGGTCGGCGTTCGCGGCGAGCCGTGACGACCTCGTCCTCCTCGGCGCCGTGCTCGTGGTCGGCATCGTCGTGACCTGGTCGGTGTCGGCTCTGTTCCTCGCGGTCACGCCCGCCCGCCACGTGCTCGTCCCGCACGCCGCGTTCTGGAAGAACCCGGCCAACCGGGCCGAGATGAGGCGCCGGTACCAGCGCTACCTCGCGGTGGCGACCAGCGCCTCCCTGTGGTTCGTCGCGGCGCTGTTCGTCCTGGCCCTCGTCTCGCAGGGCGGGCCCCTCGCGGCCTGGTGGCTGCCCGCGGCCGTGTCGGCCGCGTTCGTGCTCTTCGTCCTGGGTGGTCTGACCTGGGTGTTCACGGTCGGCTTCACGCCGACCCCGGCGGGCGTCGCGGTCCGCACGGCCGCATCCGACCGCGAGGCGCGGGTCGCGTCGTCACCGTCCTCCACCCGCGTCGCGCTCCCGAAGCCCGACGCGTCGGCGGCGCGTCCGCCGAAGGTGAGCCAGCGCCCGACCGAGGCGACTCCACGGAGCGGCACCGCGCCTCCTGCTCCGTCCCCCCGGCCGGGCCGCACGTCCGGGCGTCCCGAGACCGCACCCGCCGACGGCCCGCGAAAGGGCCCACCCCGCCCCTACCAACCCCGACCACGCTCCGGAGGCCCCCGTGGATGACGACCGGTACGGTGCCGACGTGCTCGCCGGAGACTGGAAGCGCTCGACGAAGCCGGCGCCGACGCCGACCGACGCGGTCCGCGACCTCGTGGTGGAAGAAGTCCGGTCGGGCTTCACGGGCGCGATCGTCCGCGTCGAGGCCGGCACCGTCGAGCTCGAGGACTGGAAGGGCCGGGTGCGGGCCTTCCCGATGTCGGGCTCGTTCTCGATCGACGGCGCCCCCGTCGCGCTGCGGGTGCCGCGGGCGGCGCCTCAGGGTCGGGCGCGCACGGCGTCCGGCTCGTTCGCCGTCGAGGGGGCCAAGGCCCGGGTCGCCCGTCAGAGTCGCATCTTCGTCGAGGGGCGGCACGACGCCGAGCTGGTCGAGAAGGTCTGGGGCTCCGACCTGCGGGTCGAGGGCGTCGTCGTCGAGTACCTCGAGGGCGTCGACCACCTGGCCGACGTGCTCCGCGACTTCCGGCCGGGGCCCGAGCGACGCGTCGGCGTGCTCGTCGACCACCTGGTGCCGGGATCGAAAGAGAGCCGTGTCGCCGAGGGCATCGCCCGCAGTCCGCTCGGCCGCCACGTGTTGGTGGTCGGGCACCCGTTCGTCGACGTCTGGCAGGCCGTCAAGCCCGGGCGGCTCGGTGTCGAGGCCTGGCCGGTCGTGCCCCGATCCGTCGAGTGGAAGCACGGCGTGTGCGAGGCCATGGGCTGGCCGCACGAGGACCAGGCGGACATCGCGCGGGCCTGGCAGCACATCCTGTCGCGCGTGCGGAGCTATGCCGACCTCGAGCCGTCGGTGCTCGGCCGGGTCGAGGAACTCATCGACTTCGTCACGTCGGGCTGAGTCCCGGCGTCGACGCGGGTGACGCGGCCCGAGTCGTGCACCGCCGTCCGCTCCGCGGGCTGCTCGGACACCTCGATCCCCGGGAATCGCCCGGGCGTGTCGGCGTCCCGGCCGCTTTTCGCCCTAGATTCGAGGCATGGCCGAGCAGATCGAGGGACGCGTGAGCTCTGCCGTCGACGCCTGGCTGCGCTGGCTGCCCCGGTGGCACATCGGCACCGCCCGCGGTCGCACGCGACCGTGTCGGGTGTGCCTCGGCTCGCCCGTCGCCACCGCCGCCGGATTCGACCACGACGTGCCGCACGCCGTGCAGCACGCGCTGTTGAACCGGATGCGGCAGATCGTCGACGACGACGTCGACGAGTACACGGCCCGCAACCTGCCGCTCGTCACGCGCGAGCTGCGACTCGCCGAGGCCCAGGAGGCGCGGGGCTACCGACCCGAGCAGGGTCTCGACCCCGAGTTCCAGGGTCTCGATCTCGACCCCGAACCCGAACCGGGCCAGCCGTTCCTCTTCACGCTCGCCGGGCTCGCGGGGATGCCGGCCGACGCCGGCATCGTCCCGCCCGACCCGACCGTCGTAGGCGGGTCCACCGGAGCCACCTCCACGACCGAGCCCGACGTCGCTGCCGCGTCGTTCGACCCCGACGACCTCGACGGCTGGCTGCTGCCGCCCGACTCGGCGACGCCGACCGACGCGCCCCTGCTCGACGAGCCTCGTCCGGCCGCAGGATCGGAACACCGACCGGGTCCGGCCTCGCGACCCGAGCCCGAGCCCGAGTACTCGGACGAGGCCAAGGCCGCACTGCGACACGAGATCACCCTGGCGGGCGACCACGCCGAGTCCGTCGGCACGAGCCTGTGCCTGGCCCTGGTGCAGCACCGTCCGCGCATCGCCGAGGCCCTCGACCGCCTCGTGGCCCCCCAGGTCGACGAACTGCTGGCAGAGTTGTCGCGCGCACTCGAGCAGCCGCGGTCGCGCTGAACCCGAGCGACCCGGTCCGCGGCGCGTGCCGACGTCACGAGAGGACACCGAGATGACCCGCCCCAGCCCGACCTCGTCCCCGACGACCCGGCGGCGGGAGGTCGGCCCGGCCTGGTGGCCGATCGTCGTCGACCTCGTCGCGGTCCTGGCCTTCGTCGTCATCGGCCGTCGCAGCCACGCCGAAGGTCTCGACCTGCCCGGCCTGCTCGGCACGCTGTGGCCGTTCGTGGTCGGCTCGGTCGTCGGCTGGGCGAGCGTGACCGGCGTCCGCTGGCCGCTGTCGGCCGTCCGCTCGGGAGCGGTCGTCTGGGTCTCCACCGCCGTGATCGGCGTGTTGCTCCGTGTGGTGAGCGGTCAGGGTGTGCAGGTCAGCTTCGTCGTCGTGACCGTCGTCGTGCTCGGCGTGTTCGTCGTGGGGTGGCGAGCGGTCGCCGCACTCGTCCGCCGCTGACGCGGGGACCTCAGACGACGCAGCGACGTTCGACGACGCGGGCACGCCAGACGACGCGGGGACCTCAGACGACGCGGACCGAGCGGGCCTCGATGCCCACGTTGCCCCGGCCGTCGAGCGCGTAGACGTAGATCTTCCACACCCCGGGGCGGGACGGGGCCTGCACCGTCATGGTCCCCGGCCCCGTGGTGGTCGCCGGCATCGGCCGGAGGGACTCGTCCCCGTCGACGTACCGGCTCGTGGCGAAGACCCGGTAGGTCACGGGGTCGCCGTCGGGGTCGGTCACCGAGGTCGTCAGCGTGACCGGTGTGCCCGGGCGCACTCCCGACGCCGGGGACAGCGTCATTGAGCGCACGACGGGCGACGTGTTGGCGGGCGCCTCCCCGCCGTAGGCGCGTTGCACGGCGAAGTACGACAGCCGACGGAGGCCGTCGGTCCGGAGGTTCAACCAGACGCCGGGCTCGTCGTTCTCGAGGCCGTAGTTGAACACGGTGGCCCCGAGGGCGACGCCGGGATGGGACTGGACGGCCTGCCACGCGGCGGTGTAGGCCCGGGCCTTGGCCTCGTCGCCGGGTTCGAGCGGGATGCCGTTCGCGTCGTCGGGGACCTCCCACGATCCGGCCGGACCGGTCTCGGTCACCAGGTAGGGCTTGGTGTAGCCGCCGGAGATCCACCCGTCCTCGAGGTACCCGACACCGCCGTACGAGTTGACCGAGTAGAAGTCGAGCGACGGAGCGTGCTCCTCGTAGTACGAGAGGGCGCCGATCCAGGCGTCGGTCGAGGTGACGGGGTGGCCCGGGTCGATCGAGTGGATCGTCCGGGCGACCTCGTCGACGAAGCGGGCGTAGGCGACACGTTGGCTCTCGCCCTGCCCCAGCATCACCTCGTTGCCCACGTCCCAGGCCAGGAGGCTCGGCCGATCCCGGTAGGCGGCCACGGTCGAGCGAATGCTCGCCAGGGTGGCCGTCTTGTACGCGGTGTCGCCGACGTAGTCGACGCCGTGGTCGAGCCACAGGCCGGCGACGACGTGGAGACCGGACGCCGACGCGGCGTCGAAGAGGCGCCCCGAGCCCGTGTCGGTGCCCCAGGTGCGGACCGTGTTGGCGCCCATCGAGGCGATGTCGGGGAAGTGGGTGGCCGCCTCGGCGACCGGGGCGCCGTAGGTGACCCCCTCGACCGTGAAGGGCCGCCCGTCGACCTCGAGGTGCCACGAGCCGGCACCACCGGCGAGCCGGACGCCCGGGGTGGCGGACGACGACCCGGTCCGGGACCCACGCACCGTCAGCTCGGACAGCGAGTACCCCGTGCCCGTGGCCGAGACCGTCGCGAGCACCCGGACGTGCCTCCCCGTCCCCGCCACGTCGTACGTATCCGTGCCGCCGTCACCCCGGGTCGTCGACGCCAGCGTGCGCCAGATCTTGCCGTTCGACGAGATCTGGACCTCGTAGGCCGTCGCCGGGGCGTCACCCCACTCCAGCGAGACCTGCGACACGTCGACCTGCGGCCCGATGCTGACCTGCAACCACTGCGAGCCCGCCCGCGCGCTCCTCCAGCCCGTCCGCCCGTCGCCGTCCACCGCGGCCGCTGCCGGGGTGGACCGCGAAGCGACCGACGAGGCCCCCGCACTGCGTCCCTGCGAGAGGACGGCGTCCGAGGCCCGCGCCGCGACGGGGGCCTGGGCCGTCACGAGGGCCGCGACCAGGGCGACCGTCATCATCGTGGCGATCGCCAGACGGCCCGCGCTCGCGCGCCTGACACCGTGCATGACCGCCCCCTCCGTCGCCGTCGGGCCCACGGTACGGAACGGACCCGAACCGGGTCAACGCCTCGAAAGGGGGGAGGCGCGGGTCAGCCGCGTCGCTTGGCGCTGTTGTCGAGACTGGGCTCGTCGGTGAGGACGAGGCCGGACGAGCTGTTCGACGAGGCCGTCAGCTCGGTGAGCCAGTCACGGTTGATCGACGGCACCCGGCCGCCGGAGTACTTGAAGTAGAGCGGGATGCCGGCGTCCAGCCAGATGCTGCTGCGACCGTCACCGACCTTCTGCGTGTCGCGCCACGAGAAGAAGAACGACTCGCGGCGACGCAGCTTGGTGGCGATGACGATCTGGAGGTGTTCGAGCACGCGGTCCTCGAACTCGACCTCGATGCCCGAGGTTCCGTAGATGAGCGATCCCATTGGGGTCCTGTTTCGTGAGTGTGTCCGGCGTCGGAAACCAAGCCGACACAGGTCAATGTAGCAAGCGATGCGGTGTTCCCCGTCAGGCGCAGCCCACCCGGGCGTTGTGGGCGGACGCGCAGGCTGCCCCGCCATACTCGGGGCTGCCGATCCGTTGCGCCCCCGAGCGCCCGACCGACCACCTGGGACCCATGACCTCGACAGCCCTCGTCCTCCGCGCCTCCTCGTCCTCGAGCCAGGACGTCGTCGCCGACCTCGACGGCCTCGTCGGGTTCGCCGCCCGCGTCATCGACGCCCTCGGCGAGTGGGGCGTCGCATTGCTGACCTTCGTCGAGACCGTGTTCCCGCCGATCCCCAGCGAGGTCATCCTGCCGCTGGCCGGGTTCCTGGCCGGCGCCGGGTCGATGAACATCGTGCTGTTGATCGCGCTGAGCACCCTCGGCGCCTACCTGGGCGCCCTGGTCCTCTACGGGCTCGGGGCCGGTCTCGGCCTCGACCGCAGCATCCGGTGGCTGGCCAAGCTGCCGCTGGTCGACCGCCACGACTTCGAGAAGGCGGCCGGCTGGTTCGAGCGCCACGGGCGGTCCGCGGTGTTCTTCGGCCGGTTCATCCCGGGCGTGCGCAGCCTCATCTCGCTTCCCGCCGGTGCCGAGCGCATGCCCCTGCTGGTCTTCTCGGTCTTCACGATCGTGGGCAGCGGCCTCTGGAACGGGCTGTTGATCGGGTTGGGCGCCGCCCTCGGCACCCAGTACGAGCTCATCGACCGGTACGCGAAGTACCTGGACTACGTCGTGTACGCCGCCATCGCGGGCGTCGTGGTGTTCCTCGTCGTCCGGTCGGTGCGCCGCCGTCGAGCCGGCGTCGACGACGCGTCGCGTGACGCCGTCGATCAGGACGTTCGCGGCTGACGTTCCGTCGCCGTCCAGGCGGCGGGCCGGGACGATCCGTACCGTGGTGGGCAGACCGACGTCGCGCCCCGCGTGCGGCACCGAGCACACGATCCGACAGGACACCACCATGGGATTCCTCGACCGCCTCCTCGGCCGCGAGCCGCAGCAGGGCCAGCCGCAGCAGCCCTCCGCTCCGCAGGGCTACCGGTACGGGCAGCAGAGCTACGAGCAGCCCGCCGCCCCGCAGCAGGGGTACGGCCAGCAGGGGTACGACCAGCAGGGCTACGGCCAGCAGCCGCCGGTCCCGGCCTCGTCGGCCGGCACCGGCCCGGCCCGCAGCGACGACGAGATCGCCGTCGAGCGGTACCGCTACCTGCTGAAGACCGCCCCGCCCGAGACCATCGAGCAGGTGCACGCCGAGGCGTTCGCGAAGCTCAGCCCCGAACAACGCCGTCTCGTCTTCGACCAGCTGACGGCCGAGTCGAGCCCCGGCGAGGCACCGCGCGGCGACGACGCCGGCTCGCTCGCCCAGGCCGCCACCCGGTCCGAGCTGCGACGACCCGGGACCCTCGAGCGCACCCTCGGCGGCGGCCCGGACGGACGGCAGCAGGTCGGGCCGAACGGCCAGCCCCTCCGTCAGGGCCCCGGCATGGGTTCGATCATCGGCGGGTCGATCCTGGGCACGGTGGCCGGTTACGTCATCGGGTCGACCCTGATGAGCGCGTTCCTGCCCGACGCCGGGGCGACGGCGGACGGCGGCGCGGGTGACGACGCCGGCGGCGACCAGGGCTCCGAGGGCGACGGCGGCGCGGACGGCGGTGCCGACGCCGGCACCGAGACGGCGAGCGACGGCGGCGGCGACTTCGGTGCCGACGGGGCCGGCGACTCCGGCGGGGGCTTCGGGGACTTCGGGGGAGGCGACTTCGGGGGAGGGGACTTCGGCGGAGGCTTCGACATCTGACACCTGGGCATCACCCCCGGGACGGACCTCCGGTCGCGGACTAGCGTCGGGGGTCCGTCCACGATCCGCCGAGAGGCCCGAGGGAGCACCATGACCAGCACGAGAACCGCCGTCGTCACCGGAGGGTCCGCGGGACTCGGCCGGGCCACCGTCCGAGAGCTCGCCGCGCGCGGATGGGACGTCGCGATCCTCGCTCGGGGACAGGACGGCCTCGACGGGGCCGTCCGCGACGTCGAGGCCGCCGGTCGCCGTGCGCTGGGCATCTCGACCGACGTGGCCGATCGCGCCCAGGTCGAGTCGGCCGCCGATCGCGTCGAGGCCGAGCTCGGGCCGATCGACCTCTGGGTCAACGACGCGATGGTCGGTGTGTTCGGCGAGTTCCTCGAGACGGACCCCGACGACTTCGAGCGGGCCACGGCCGTCAACTACTTCGGCTTCGTCAACGGCACTCGTGCGGCCCTGTCGCGCATGGTGCCCCGCGACCGCGGGCAGGTCATCCAGGTGGGATCGGCGCTCGCCCACCGAGGCATCCCGCTCCAGGCTTCGTACTGCGGCGCGAAGCACGCCGTCCAGGGCTTCACCGAGTCGGTGACCACCGAGTTGATCCACAACAAGAGCTCGGTGCGGATCAGCACGGTCGACATGCCGGCCCTCAACACCATCCAGTTCAACTGGGTGCGCTCGACCCTGCCCGAGCATCCCCAGCCCGTGCCGCCCATCTTCGAACCCGAGGTCGGGGCCCGGGCGATCGCCGACGTCGCCGACAAGCCGCGTCGCCGGACCTGGCTCGGCGAGCCCACCGTCATGACGGTGCTCGGCAACCGGTTCGTCGCGAACTTCCTCGACGTCTACCTCGCCAAGAGCGGGTACTCCGGCCAGCAGGCTCCCGACAAGAGCGAGCCCATGCTGCCCGACAACCTCTACGAGCCCACGGCCGGTGACCACGGGGCTCGCGGCATCTTCAGCGACCGCGCGCGCACCACGAGTCCGCAGGTCTGGTACACCCGCAACCGCGCCCTGACCGTGGGGGCCGTGGTGGGGGCGTCCGCGGCCGCCACCGCCGCCGTGGTGGGTCGGGTGACCCGCGGGCGTCGGGCATGAGCGCCGCGCCCGAGGTGGACGCGGTCGTCGTCGGTGCGGGGCCCAACGGTCTCGCGGCGGCCGTGGTGCTCGCTCGGGCCGGTCTCCGCGTCGAGGTCGTCGAACGGGCCGACACGATCGGTGGGGGAGCGCGCACGCAGGAGGCGACCCTGCCGGGCTTCCGCCACGACATCTGTTCGGCCGTGCACCCCATGGCCCTCGCGTCGGGGTTCTTCCAGCGGTTCCAACTCGACCGCCGGATCGAGCTGACGGTCCCCGACATCTCGTACGCCCACCCGCTCGACGGCGGACGTGCCGGCATCGCCTACCGGGACCTCGACCGGACGGCGGACGGGCTCGGTGCCGACGGGGCCGCCTGGGCGCGCCTCCTCCGGGGTCTGGTCGAGACCGAGCCCCGCATGGCGAAGTTCACGATGCGCGAGCTCGTCCGGGTGCCGGACGACCCGGTGACCCTCGCGCGCTTCGGTCTGGCCGCCCTGTCACAGAGCGGCCCCTGGTGGAACGCCGGGTTCGCGGGTGACGAGGCCCCGGCCATGCTCGCCGGGGTGATGGCCCACGCGATCCGCCCGATGCCGAGCCTGTCGACCTCGGCCGCCGGGCTCGTCCTGGCCGTCCACGCGCACGCCCGGGGCTGGCCGGTGCCGACCGGTGGCAGCCAGTCGATCGTCGACGCCATGGCCGACGACGTCCTGGCCCACGGAGGCACCATCACGACGGGCGTGGACGTCACGTCGATCGACGAGCTGCCGAGGGCGAAGGCCACGATCTTCGACACGAGTGCCCGTGCCCTGGCCGACATCGCGGGCAGTCGTCTGCCCGACCGGTACGAGCGCGCCCTGCGGCGCTTCCGGTACGGGAACGCGGCGGCCAAGGTCGACTTCGCGCTGTCGGGGCCGGTGCCCTGGGCGAACGACGAGGCCCGGCGCAGCCCCACGCTGCACCTCGGGGGGACGCGGGCCGAGATCGCCTCGGGCGAGCACGACGTCGCCTCGGGTCGACACGCCCGCACGCCGTACGTCCTGGTGGCCCAGGCGGGCGTGGTCGACGGCACGCGCGCCCCCGACGGTCAGCAGGCCCTGTGGGCGTACACGCACGTGCCGCGCGGGTCCACGGTCGACCAGACCGAGACCGTCATCGCCGGCATCGAGCGCTTCGCGCCGGGGTTCCGTGACACGATCCTGGCCACGAACAGCCGCACGGCGGTCGACCTCGAAGCGCACGACCCCAACTACATCGGCGGCGACATCGCCGCCGGGGCCCCGAGCGTCTGGCAGCTGGCGGCACGGCCGACGCTGTCGACCGAACCGTGGCGCACGCCGACGCCGGGCCTCTACCTGTGCTCGTCCTCGACCCCGCCGGGCCCCTCGGTGCACGGGCTGGGTGGTGCCTATGCCGCGCGCAGCGCCCTGAAGCACGAGTTCGGCATCGACCGGCTGCCGTACCTCGGCGTCGACTCCTGAGCGGATCGACTCCCGACGGGGGAGGCGCCCGACGCCCGATCTGATCCACGGCGGCAGGGGTGCGTCAACGGGGTGCGCGGCGCGCGGGGACCGTGCCAGGATCGACGGATGAGCACCACGCACCGCTTCATCGAGGCCTCACCCCACGACGTCTTCGACGTGCTGAGCGACGGGTGGCTCTTCACGAGCTGGGTCGTCGGGTCGGCGCGCATCCGCGAGGTCGAACTGACCTGGCCGAGCGTCGAGGCCAGGGTCCACCACTCGTTCGGGGTCTGGCCGTTGGTCATCGACGACGTGACGACCATCCTCGAGTGGGACCCTCCGGTCCGGGCCGTGTTCCACGCCAGGGGCTGGCCGATGGGCGAGGCCCGGGTCGAGATCGACGTGCGCAACCGCATGGGCGGCTGCTTCGTCACGATGACCGAGTACGCCGTCGCGGGCCCCGGTCGGCTGGTGCCGAAGGCCCTGATGGACCCGCCGCTGCACTGGCGCAACAGAGAAGCGCTGCAGCGACTGGCCTGGTTGGCCGAGGGGCGCATGACGGATCGCGTCTCACCCAGCTGAGCCGCGCCTCCTGAGCCGCGGCCGCGTGGACCGACCCGCGCCCGCCGACCGTCGTCCCGTCGAGGAGGCGCGGGTCCGGTCTCAGCGCTCGGCCAGCGAGTCGCGTACCTTGCGGCGCAACACCTTGCCGATGAGCGACCGGGGGAGGTCGTCGACGACGACGATGCGCCGCGGCACCTTGTACGGCGTGAGGTGCTTGCGCGCGAACGCGCGCAGGGCCGCGACGTCGACGTGGGCGCCCGGCTTCACGACGATCGCGGCGGCCACCTGTTCGCCGCCGGGGGTGGGCAGACCCACGACCGCGGCTTCGGCGACGCCCTCGAACCGGGTCAGGACCTCTTCGACCTCGGACGGCGAGACGTTGAAGCCGCCGGTGATGATGAGCTCCTTGATGCGGTCGACGATGCGGACGAACCCGTCGTCGTCGATGGTGACGATGTCGCCGGTGCGGAACCAGTCGCCGTCGACGAAGACCTCGCCCGATTCTTTCGGCTTGCGGTAGTACCCGCTGAAGACCTGCGGGCCACGGACGATCAGCTCGCCGCGTTCACCGGCCGCCACGTCGACCGTGGGGTTCTCGGGGTCGACGACGCGCACCTCGGTGCCCGGCAGGGGCAGACCGACCGTGCCGGCGCGGCGCGTCGGACCGACGGGGTTGGCCATGAGGACGGGCGAGCACTCGGAGAGCCCGTAGCCCTCGACCAACCAGCCGCCGGACTCGGCCTCCCACGGCTCGACGACGTCGGCCGAGAGCGGCATGGCCCCCGAGATCGCGACGTCGACGCCCTTCAGCGAGACGCCGGCGTCGTCGGCGGCCTTCTGCAGACGGGCGTAGATCGGGGGGACCGCGGGCAGGAAGGTCGGCGGGTGCTTCTTCATGACCTTGAGCACCAGCGCCGGGTCGAAGGCCGGGAAGAGCACGAGTCGGGCGCCCATGCTCATCGCGAAGGTGAGGCAGAGCGTCAGGCCGTACGCGTGGAACATCGGCAGCACCGCGTAGACGACGCAGGTGCCGCGCTCGATCGTCGGCACCCAGGCCTGGGCCTGCGCGGCGTTCGACAGGAGGTTGTGGTGCGTCAGCTGGGCACCCTTGGGCGCGCCCGTGGTGCCGCTCGTGTACTGGATGACCGCCAGGTCGTCGGTGGTCGGTCGCGGGTGCCTCGCCTTGATGCGCGACGAGCCGACGACCTTCTCCCACGGCGTGGTGCCCGTCACGGTCGTCGTGAGGCGTTCACGGGACTGGCGGGCCTTCTTGATCGGCAGGGCCAGGGCCGCCCGCGTGGTGAACGGCATCGCCCGGGTGACGTCGACCGAGACGAGGTGTTCGACGGCCACGTCGTCGGGGAAGGCCTGGATGGTCTCGACCACCTTGTTCCAGGCGATGGCCACCTTGGCGCCGTGGTCCTCGAACTGGTGACGCAGCTCGCGCGGCGTGTAGAGCGGGTTGTGCTCGACGACGATCGCGCCGAGGCGCAGCACCGCGTAGAACGCGACGACGTGCTGCGGACCGTTCGGCAACACGATCGCGACGGTGTCGCCGTGCCCGACCCCGAGCTTGCGCAGCCCCTCGGCCGCCCGCGCGATCTGGTCGACGAGCTCGGAATAGGTGGTCGTCGCCCCGAAGAACTCGAGTGCCACCGCCCTGGGGTACCGCGCCGCGGAGGCCTCGACCAGGTCGAGCAGCGAGCCGTCGACCGGTTCGAGGTCGTGCGGCACGCCGGGTGCGTAGGAGTCGAGCCAGGGACGAGCGCTGTCGGTGGTCACCGGGCCACTCTATCGACCGCCGGGCGTACCCCGTGGGCTCGGTGCCGGCTGGCAACCTGACCGCGCACGAGGAGGCGCGGCGCAGCATGGTCCTCGACATCACGAAGAGAGGAACGACACATCGTGAGCAAGGTCTGGTTCATCACCGGTGCATCCAAGGGCTTCGGCCGCGAATGGGCCGAGGCGGCCCTCGAACGCGGCGACAAGGTCGCGGGCACCGCACGGAAGATCGACGACGTCACGCCCCTCGTGGACGCGTACGGCGACTCCTTCCTGCCGCTCCAGCTCGACGTCAACGACCGTGCGGCCGACGTCGCCGCGGTGCAGAAGGCCGCCGAGCACTTCGGACGACTGGACGTCGTCGTGAACAACGCCGGCTTCGGCCACTTCGGCATGATCGAGGAGATCACCGAGGACGAGGCCCGTGCCCAGCTCGAGACGAACCTGTTCGGCCCCCTCTGGGTGTCGCAGGCGGCGCTCCCGATCATGCGCGAGCAGGGCTCGGGTCACATCGTCCAGGTGTCGAGCATCGGCGGCATCAGCGCCTTCCCGACGGTCGGCATCTACCACGCCTCGAAATGGGGGCTCGAGGGCTTCAGCCAGTCGCTGGCACAGGAGGTCGCGGGCTTCGGCATCAAGGTGACCCTCGTCGAGCCCGGCGGCTACTCGACCGACTGGTCGGGCCCCTCCGCCTCCCGCAGCGACGAACTCGAGGCCTACGCCGACGTCCGTGAGGCCGCGTCGAAGCGTCCCTCGGCCGCCGACCCCGGCGACCCCACGGCCACCCGTTCCGCGATCCTCACGGTCGTCGACGCCGACGAGCCGCCGCTGCGCGTCTTCTTCGGCAAGGCGCCGCTCGAGATCGCCACGAAGGACTACGAGTCGCGTCTGGCGACCTGGAACGAGTGGCAGCCCGTCTCGATCGAGGCTCACGGGAACTGAGACCCACCCCGAGTCGCACGCCGCGCCTCCTGCCCCTCCCCGGGACGCAGGAGGCGCGGCGTGCGTCCGCTGCGAGCGTCCAGCCACCGCGGCGCATGATCGAGGCATGCCCGCACTGACCGAACCCCTCCGCGCCCGCCTGCAGTACACCTTCAACGGGCAGTACACGGGCACGCCCGAGTGGGTCACCGACCTCGAGAAGGGCGACGACGAGGGGTTCTTCCTGCCGGGCTCGGCGGTGTGGGCCGTGCACGGCGCCATGTCGACCATCCCCGCCGGCGTGCGGGCACTGCTCGTCCAGGCGCTGCACCCGGGGGCGCTCGCCGGCGTCCACGACCACTCGCGTTTCCGCGAGGACCCGCTCGGCCGTCTCGCCGGCACCATCCGCTGGATCTACACCGTCTCGTACGGCAGCCGCGAGGCCGCCACCCACGCGTCGAACTGGGTGTCACGCCTGCACACGAAGGTCGTCGGCACGTACGACGACCGGAACGGCGTGACCCACGACTACGCCGCCAACGACCCGGAGCTGCTCAGCTGGGTGCACATGGCCTTCGCCGACTCGTTCCTCGCCGCCTACCTCGAGTGGGGCCGAGAGCCGATCCCCGGGGGGCCCGACGCCTACGTCCGCGAGTGGGCGACGGCCGGCGAGCTGATGGGCGTGCCGAACCCGCCGCGCAGCGTCGCCGAGATGCAGTCACAGCTCATGGACTTCGACCGCCGGGGCGTGCTCGAGCGCACCGCGCGCACCGACGACGTCGTCAAATTCATCAAGCGACCGCCGCTCTTCCCCGCTCTCAAGGTCGGTTATCCCGTGCTCTTCAACGGCGCGGTGGGCACGCTGCAGCCGCGCTTCCGCGAGTTGCTCGGGCTGCGCGCGCCGCACGTCGGCCCGATCGGCATCCCGACCCGGGCGCCGGCGCGGGCCATGCTCGCGGGCGTCGGGGGAGTCCTCGGCAAGCGACCCGTCGCCGAGGAGCACGCCCTCGCCCGGCTCGACCGCATCGGGTGGACGGCCGCCTGACGGACGACCCGGGGCAGCGGGACCGTGGCCCCACGGCCCCCTGACCGGGGAGGGCGGGCGCGGGCACGCGCTGACAGGATGAGCCGGTGACCGACAGCAGCCCCCTCGCGGACGCGACCGACGAGGGCGAGGGGACCCGCGCCTCCGGGGTCCGCCGGAACCCCACGGGCCGGTGGCTGCTCGAGTTGCTCGCGATCGTCCTGGTGGGGCTGTTGCTGTCCTGGGGCGTGCGGACCTTCCTCGTGCGCAGCTTCTCCATCCCGTCGGGATCGATGGAACGGACGCTGATGATCGGCGACCGGATCATCGTCAACGAGCTGGCACCCGGACTCCTGCCGTTGCACAGCGGCGACATCGTCGTCTTCGAGGACCCGGGCGGGTGGCTCGGCTACGGCGACGACGCCGGTCAGGACCTCGTCAAGCGCGTCATCGGCCTGCCGGGCGACCACGTCAGCTGCTGCGACGCGGACGGCCACGTGCTCGTCAACGGCCTGGCCCTCGACGAGCCGTACCTCACGCTCGCCGACGGCGGACCCCGCGCCTCGGCGACCGACTTCGACGTGACCGTGCCCGAGGGGGCGCTCTGGGTGCTCGGCGACAACCGCGACCGGTCGGCGGACTCCCGCGCACACCAGACCGGGCCCTACGCGGGCTTCGTGCCCGTCGACGACGTGATCGGGCGGGCGTTCGTGGTCAGCTGGCCGGTCGACCGGTGGCAAGGCCTCTGACCACGCAGACCGGACCCGCAGACCGGACCCGCAGACCGGACACGCCGACGGGGCCCCGTCGGCAGGACCCGCCCGGAGGGTCAGCCCGCGGCGATGAGCCGGTCGCGCACCTCGCGCCGCAGCACCTTGCCGATCAGCGACTTGGGCAACTCGTCGAGCCGGACGACCCGCCGCGGCACCTTGTAGGCCGCCAGCTGGCCGCGTGAGGCGTCGCGGATGGCCTCGGCGTCGAACTCGGCACCCGGCTCGAGCACGACGGCCGCCACCACGTCCTCGCCGCCGCCCGACCGGGGCAGGCCGACCACGGCCACCTCGGCCACGCCGGGGGCGTTGCGGACCGCCTCCTCGACCTCGGAGGGGGCGACGTTGAAGCCACCCGTGACGATGAGCTCCTTGATGCGGTCGACGATCGTGACGTACCCGTCGGCGCTCATCGTGACGATGTCGCCGGTACGGAACCAGCCGCCCTCGAGGAAGGCCTCGGCGGTCTCGTCGGGTCGGTTCCAGTAGCCGCGGAACACCTGGGGGCCCCGCAGCAGCAGTTCTCCGGCGGCCCCGGCGACGACCGGGCGGCTCGGATCGGGGTCGTCGCGGTCGACGACCAGGGCCTCGGTCGACGGGAACGGCACGCCCACGGTGCCGACGCGACGGGTCGGGCCGATCGGGTTGCCGAGGGCGACGGGCGAGGTCTCGGTCAGTCCGAACCCCTCGACCAGCATGCCGCCCGTGACGCCCTCCCAGGCCTGGACGACGGCGGTCGGCAGGTTCATCGCGCCCGAGATCGCGAATCGTGCCGACGACAGGTCGACGCCGCGCTCGCGGGCCGCGTCGGCGAGGCGCTGGTAGATCGGCGGCACGGCCGGCAGGAAGGTCGGCGGGTGCTTCTTCGCGGCCTTCAGCACGAGGTCGACGTCGAACTTGGGGAAGAGGACGAGGCGCGCCCCGATGCTCATCGCGAAGGTCAGGCAGAGCGTGAGGCCGTAGGCGTGGAAGAACGGCAGCACGCCGTAGACCGTCTCGTCGCCGTCGACGAGGCCCGGCACCCAGGCGCGACCCTGCGCGGCGTTGCTGCGGAGGTTGCGGTGGGTGAGGATCGCGCCCTTGGGCGAGCCCGTGGTGCCGCTGGTGTACTGCAGCAGGGCGATGTCGTCGACGTCGGGTCGGGGGTGCTTCTTGCGCAGCGGACGGTTCGCGAGCAGCCCCTGCCAGGTGACGTCGCCCTCGGCTCCGTCGGTGAGGGCCGCGCGGCTCTTCTTCGCGGCGGGCACCGGCAGCTTGAGGGCGAGGCGCGTGCCGAGGGGCATGCCCTTCGTCACGTCGACCGAGACCACGGTCGAGAAGCCGATGTCGGCGGGCAGGGAGCGCAGTCGGTCGACCAACTTGTCCCAGGCGATGGCGATCGTGGCGCCGTGGTCCTCGAAGAGGTGGCGCAGCTCACGGTCGGTGTAGAGCGGGTTGTGCTCGACCACGACCGCGCCCAGGCGCAGCACCGCGTAGAACGCCACCACGTGCTGCGGGCTGTTCGGCAGGATCAGGGCGACCCGGTCGCCGCGACCCACGCCGAGCCTCCTGAGGCCCTCGGCCGCGCGGGCGACCTGGTCGCCCAGGTCGCGGTAGCTCGTCTCGCGGCCGAAGAACTCGAGGGCCGGCTTCTGCCGGTACGTCGACACGGCGTCGTCGATGAGGTCGACGAGGCTGCCCGTCACGGGCTCGATGTCGGCGGGGACGTCGGGGGCGTAGCTGTGCAGCCACGGGCGATCGATCGGGGCGGTCATGCCACCACCTTGGCAGGGCCGGGTGATGAACCCCCGGGAGGCGCAGGTCGGGTCGCCGAGGACGCCCACCCGGGTGGGCGGACGGCTCAGCGGGCGTCGCGACCGGTGAGGGCGAGCAGGCGGATGCGCAGCGGCGCGTCGTCGTCTACCGGGACGGGGGACGCGAAGAGGCCCGAGGCCTCGAGAGCGTCCTTCTGCGGCGCGAACACGCCCCAGACGGCCTCGACGAGCGCGTCGTCCAGCTCTTCGTCGGTCCCCACGGCACGGGCGAGGTCCCAGGTGTGGATCGTCACGTCGGCGACCTGCTCGGCGAGGTACTCGTGGACGGGCACGACGTCGGCGCTCAACCGCACCTCGGCGTGGGGGTCGGCCGCGCTCCAGGCGGCGGTGGCGGCACCGGACCACCGGTGCCAGGCCTCGACGAGGTCGTCGCCGAGCGGCTCGATGGAGTTCTCCGCCTCGGAGGGGTCGCCGCCCTCGAGCAGCAGCGGCACCCACTGCTGCTCGCGCGTGACGTGACGCACGAGGTCGCGCACCTTCCACTCGGTGTCCGGCGTCGGGGCGTCCCAGTCGGCCACGGCCTCGACGCGACGGGCGAACTCGTCGTGGGCGGTCTTCTGCAGGGTGATCCAGTCGACGGTCATCGGGGAGTCCTCTCGGGGCGGGGCGGTGGCTCTCGGCGTCAACCGCGCGGGACGGCACGGTGTTCCCGAGAGCACTGCCCCGATGGTAGGACCGTCGGCTAGGGTCGTCGGCATGACCCTCGGCCTCTCGATGCTGGCGCCCCTCGCGGCGTTCGTCGAGGCCGTGCTCTCGTCCGGCGGGGCGCCGCTGTCCGCGGTCGTGCTCGTCGGCTTGCTCGGTGCCGCCACGGCGGTGGCCGCGCTCGGCGTCGCCCGCGTCGTGCTCACGCTCTGCGGGCTGGCCGGGGCGGTGCCCGAGGTGACGCTCCGTGAAGAAGCCGGCACGCGCCTCCTCGTGTGGCGACGCGACCCGGACGCCCGCGGGCACGTGCGGTCCCGGGCTCCCGGGCGGGCCGTCCCGGCCGCCTGAGCGCACCCGCGCCCGCGTCGACCCGACGCCCCTCGGCGGCCAGAAGACACCCACCGTCTCTCTGACCGAGGAGTCCGCATGGACCTGTCCACCTTCCCCCCGATCGCCGTCGTCCTCGGCGGTCTGCAGTCGCTCGTCACCACCCTCGGCGTGCTCGTCGAACCGGTGGCCGGGTCGTCCGCCGCCGCCCTCGGCGTCGTGCTGCTCACCCTGCTCGTCCGGCTCGTGCTCGTGCCCGTGGGCGTCTCGCAGGTGCGCGCCGAGGTCGCCCGTCGCCGCCTGGCCCCCGCGATCGCCGACCTGAACCGCCGGATCACCGACCCCGCGGCCCGCAGCAAGGCGCTGATGGCGCTGTACGCGTCCGAGAAGGCGTCCCCGCTGGCCGGCTGCCTGCCGACGCTCGCGCAGGCACCCGTGCTCACGGCGGTCTACTCGCTGTTCGCGCACTCCGAGATCGCCGGGCACGCCAACGCCCTGTTGACGCACACCCTCGGCGGAGCCGCCCTCGGCGCCAACCTGTTCGCCACTCTCGCGGTGGGGCTCCCGGCGATCTGGCCGTACCTGGTGCTGCTCGCGCTGCTCGCCGTCGTGGTCGAGACGAGCCGGCGTGCCACGCTGCGCTTCACCGGCGCGGTCACCGTCACGACGGCCGCACCGGGGCAGGAGGCGCTCCCGGGCATGGCGGGCATGGTGCGCTGGCTGCCCTTCGTCAGCGTGCTGTTCGCGGCGTTCGCCCCGCTCGCGGCCGCCCTCTACCTCGTGACGAGCGCGGCCTGGACGCTGGGGGAGCGCGCCGTGCTGCGGCGCGTCCTCGCGGGATGACGCGGAAGGGCCCGCCCTCGCCGAGCGAGAGCGGGCCCTTCGTGGTGCCGGTGCCTACGCGGCGAGCGTGAACTGGATCTCGAGCGTGACGGTGACGTCGTTGCCCAGCGTGAAGCCGCCGGCCTCGAGGGCCGCGTTCCAGGTGACGCCGAACTCGGTGCGGTCGATCTTGGTGGTCGCCGAGAAGCCGAGCTTGGTCTGGCCGTAGCCGTCGACGACGAGGCCGCCGAACTCGCTCTTCAGGGTGACGGGCTTGGTGACGCCGCGGAGGGTCAGGTCGCCGTGCACGAGGAACGCGTCGTCGCCCTTCTCCTCGATGCTGGTCGACACGAAGGTCATCTTGGGGTGCTCCTCGGCGAGGAAGAAGTCGCCGGTCTGCAGGTGGCCGTCGCGGTCCTTCTGGTTGGTGTTGACCGAGGCCACGTCGATCGAGGCGGTGACCTTCGAGGCGGTGTGGTCCTCGGCCGTGACGAGCGAGGCGTCGAAGGACTCGAACGAGCCCTTGACCTTGCTGATGGCCAGGTGGCGGACGCTGAACGAGACCTCGCTGTGGGTGGGGTCGAGGTTCCAGGTGCCGGCGGGGATCTTCTCTGCGGTGATGGTCATGGTGTTCTCCTGAATCTGTGAGGTCGAGGTCGATGACGTGTCATCGAAGCTGGTACGAGTATATGCAAGCGCATCCAGCGGGACAACATTCCCGGGGTGTCCGGACGATGTCGAGGGGATGTCCTGCGGACCGGCCCGGGTCGGGCCGGACGGGCGTCAGGCCGGGCGGCGCTCGGGGGAGACCGTCTTGCCGGGGTCCTTCTCGGCGAGGTCGCCGAGCGCCTCGTCGATGCGGGCCATGACGTCGGCGGGCACCGTGACGCCCGCCGCCTTGACGTTGTCGGCCACCTGCTCGGGACGCGAGGCCCCGATGATCGCGGAGGCGACGTTGTCGTTCTGCAGCACCCACGCGATGGCCAGCTGGGCCATCGAGAGGCCGAGGTCGGCGGCGATCGGCTCGAGCTTCGCGACGCCGGTGAGCACCTCGTCGGTGAGGAAGCGCTTGATCGTGTCCGCGCCTCCCTTGTCGTCCGTCGCGCGGCTGCCCGCGGGCAGCTCGGCTCCGGGCTTGTACTTGCCGGTCAGGACGCCCTGGGCGACGGGCGACCAGACGATCTGGCCGAGGCCGTGCTGCTTGCTCGCCGGCACGACGTCGGACTCGATGACGCGCCAGAGCATCGAGTACTGGGGCTGGTTCGAGATCAGCTGCACGCCGTGCTTCACGGCGAGCTCGTGGCCCGCCCGGATCTGCTCGGCGGTCCACTCGCTGACGCCGATGTAGAGCGCCTTGCCGGCGCGGACCACGTCGGCGAACGCCTGCATGGTCTCTTCGAGCGGGGTCTCGTGGTCGTAGCGGTGGGCCTGGTAGAGGTCGACGTAGTCCGTGCCGAGGCGGCGGAGCGACCCGTCGATCGACTCGAGCACGTGCTTGCGGCTGAGGCCGACGTCGTTGTGCCCGCGGGGGCCGGTGGGCCAGTAGACCTTCGTGAAGATCTCGAGTCCCTCGCGACGCTCACCCTTGAGGGCGTCGCCGAGGACCTGCTCGGCCGCGGTGTTCGCGTAGGCGTCGGCGGTGTCGAAGGTCGAGATGCCGGCGTCGAGGGCCGCACGGACGCACTGCGTCGCCACGTCGTTCTCGACCTGGGACGCGTGCGTCAGCCAGTTGCCGTAGGTGATCTCCGAGATCTTGAGTCCGCTGTCGCCGAGGTGTCTGAATTCCATGACCCCACGCTACGCGTCGCAGGGGACGCGGCGAAGGCCCGTGCGGTCGGCTGAGGAGGCGTACAGTGACGATTCATCAGATCATGTCCCCCGGCTGGGGGACACGATCCGTCGGACGTCGCGGTCCCCTGCGGGACCGGACGTCCGAGGCTCCCGCTGCCCCGACCCGACTGGATCACCACCGTGACCTCCGCACCCGCCTTCGCGGCGCCCGGCCCCGTCCTGACGCCGACGCTGCCCGCGACGCCGACACCGTTCGTGCCGAACCGGGGCGGCCTGCCCTCCGTCCCGGGGGACGACGTCTCGGCCGCGCTGCCGTGGGCGGACTGGTCGAGCCTGCAGTGGGCCGGCACGGCGCTGCTGGCCGTGCTCGTCGCGCTGGTCCTGACCGTCACCATCGGTCGCATCGTGCGCAGGCTCTACGTCGTCCGCGAGCAGGAGGAGCTCGGCCACGGCGACCTCGACGGCCCGGTGCTGCCCCCGGCGCACGCGTTCACGGCCCTGGTGCCCGCGCACGGGCCGGCCGGCCTGGCCGTGACGCTCGACCTGCTGGCCCGGCAGCGGCACCCCGACGTGCGCGTCCTCGTGGTCGTCGACGTGGACGACGCCCTGACCCTCGACGTCGCCGCCTCCGCCGTCCGGCGTCATCCGGAACGGGTCCGGATCGTCAGGACCGGCCCGCTCGCCGGGCGGACGCCCGTGGCCGCCTCCTCCCTCGCGGACGAACTCGCCCCCGACGGTGACGGCATCGTCGGCGTCTTCTCCGCGGGCGACCGGCCGCACCCCCGCCTCTTCGCCCTGGTCGACTCGGTCCTGACCCGTACGGACGCCGACGCGGTCCAGCACGCCAGCCGCCCGGCGCTCGCGGCGACCCCCTGGTGGACGCCCCGGTCGACCGTCGACCGCTGGTGGTGGTCCCGGTCGGTGGTCCGCTCCCACGGTCGCGCCGGCTTCGTGCCGCTGTCGGACAGCACGCTCTTCGTGCGTCACGCGTGGCTCGCCTGGGCGGGGGGCTGGGACGCCTCCCGCGTCGAGGCGGGCCTGGCCCTCGGCGTGCGCATGACGGCGGCCGGTGCCCGGATCGTCATCGCGACCTCGGCCGAGGCGACCACGGTCGAGCGGTCGCCGGGTGGGCTCCGCGACCTGGCCCGTGCCCGGGCGACGTGGGTCCGCGGCTGCCTGCAGGTTCTGGGGCAGGGCGACTGGCGTCGGCTCCGGCCGGGCGCGCGGCGCCGCGCCCTCGGCGTCCTCACCGAGCCGCTGGTCGACGCCGCCGTGACGGTCCTCACGGCCACGACGGTCGCCTCGACGGTCCTGGTCGGTGCACCCGTCCTCGTCGTCGCGCTCGCGGCGCTCCCGGTGCTGCCCTGGATGCTCTCGCAGCTCCTCGACGTCGGGGCCACGACGGAGGCGGCTGCGGAACAGGGGCGGCGCGCGACGAGCCGGGAGCGCCTCCTGGTCGTCGTCGGTTCGGTGCCGGACCGGCTGGTCACCCTCTGCGCGGTCGTCACGGCGGTCGCGGCGGAACTCGCGATCGTCCGCCCGCGGGTCGTCGGCCCCTCGACGAGCGCCCCGGTCCTCGCCGGGCGACCCGTCGGGCTCGACGAATCCGCCGTCGGATGACCGGCAGATGTCGCCTGTCTGGCAGTTGGCCCAGATCTGCGTACCCCGACCAAACCGATCCGGCGACGTCCCCCGAACCGGTGTCATGCCCGAACCAGAGTCCCCCGTCCAGGGGGCACGTCCCGACCGTGCCGCCACGACGAACCCGACGCCACCCCTGCGCCTCGTCGCACGGGTGAAGGAGCTCGCGACGTTCGGCGCCGTGGGCGGGATCGCCTTCGTCGTCGACGTCGGCGTGTACAACCTGCTGCGCGCCACCCTGCTCGACGACAAGCCCATCGGGGCCAAGGTCGTCTCGGTGATCGTCGCGACGGCCGTCGCCTGGCTCGGCAACCGGTACCTGACCTTCCGGGAAGGACGCAACCAGGCCGTCGTCCGCGAGGCCGTCACCTTCGGCCTCGTCAACGTGGGCGGCCTGTTGATCGCCTCGGCCTGCCTCTTCGTCTCGCACTACCTGCTGGGCTTCACGAGCCAGCTCGCCGACAACGTCGCGGCCAACGGGGTCGGTCTCGTCCTCGGGACCGCCTTCCGCTACCTGGCCTACCGCCACCTCGTCTTCCGCGGCTCGCCCGCGGTCACCACCACGGCCGACACCCCCGACCCGTCGGCCGCGCTCGCCACCGTCATCGACCCCCGGCCGACCGACGACCCCATCCCGCAGACCACCTCGCAGGCCCACCTGCACCCGACCCCCTGACTGGAGAGTGATCCTGTGTCGACTGACCCGACCCAGATCCCGACATCACATCTCGCAGCGGGCGAACCCGCCCCGTTGCTCACCCCGCAAGCCCCCGCCGACCCGTCGCAGTTCGTCCCGAACCGTGGCTCGACCGGTGCCGCCGACTCGATGATCGGCTTCCAGCTACCCGACTGGTCGCCCCTCGAGTGGATCGGCTACTCGTCGCTGATCGTCGTGACGATCCTGCTGACCGCGGTCGCCGTGTCGACCCTCTGGTGGATGCTGCACGCCTGGCGGTCGAAGGACAACCTCGACGACAGCCAGTTCAGCGAGAACCCCCTCGACGCCGCCCACTCGTTCACCCTGCTCGTGCCCGGCCGGCACGAGGAGGAGGTCATGGGCCAGACCCTCGACCGCCTCGCCCAGCAGGACCACCCCGACTTCGAGATCATCGCGATCGTCGGCCACGACGACCCCGGCACCGAGCGGGTCGCCCGTGAGGCGGCCGCCCGTCACCCCGAGCTGATCCGCGTGGTGGTCGACTCGAGCGTGCCGAAGAACAAGCCCAAGGCGCTGAACCTGGCCCTCCAGTCGTCGCGTGGCGAGATCGTCGGCGTGTTCGACGCCGAGGACGAGGTGCACCCCCGCCTCCTGACGCTCGTCGACTCCCGGTTCACCGAGACCGACGCCGACGTGGTGCAGGGCGGCGTCCAGCTGATGAACTTCCAGAGCAGCTGGTGGAGCCTGCGGAACGTGCTCGAGTACTACTTCTGGTTCCGGTCGCGCCTGCACTTCCACGCCAAGGAGAAGTTCATCCCGCTCGGCGGCAACACCGTCTTCGTGCGCAAGGACTGGCTCGACTGGTCCGAGGGCTGGGACGCCGAGTGCCTCGCCGAGGACTGCGAGCTCGGCGTCCGCCTCTCGAGCGCCGGGGCCAAGGTCGTCGTGGCCTACAGCCCCGAGGTCGTCACCCGCGAGGAGACCCCCGGCACCTTCGTCTCGCTGCTCAAGCAGCGCACCCGCTGGAACCAGGGCTTCATGCAGGTCTACGGCAAGGGCGAGTGGAAGAAGCTGCCCCGCCTGCGCCAGCGCCTCATGGCCCGCTACCTGCTGACCATGCCGTTCATCCAGGCCGCCACCGGTCTGCTCATCCCCGTCTCGATCGTCCTGATCCTGACCACGAAGGTGCCGACCGCCATCGCACTCGTGTCGTTCGTGCCCCTGGCGCCGACGCTCGTGCTGTTGGCCGTCGAGTTCACCGGCCTGCGCGAGTTCGGGCGGGTCTACGACCAGAAGGTCCGGGCCCGGGACTACTTCCGCCTCGTCTGGGGACTGCTGCCGTACCAGATCTTCCTCGCGCTCGCCGCGGTCCGGGCGGTCTTCCGCCAGCTGCGCGGCCTCAACGCCTGGGAGAAGACCGAGCACACCGGCGCGCACCGCGACGAGGTCGCGACCGAACCGCAGGAGGCGCCCCGCGCCTCCTCGACGGAGCCCGCCCTGGCCATGACCGGAGGTGACCGATGACCAGCACGCTGAACCGCCCCCGCGCGGCCGACACCACGGTGTCGAACGGACCGGGAACACGCGTATTCCCCACGAAGGACCCGCGGGGCGCCCGGCCCGCGTCGTGGTTGCGTCGACACGGCGCGAGCCTCGCCTGGCTGCTGCCCGTCCTCGCGATCGCCGCGGTCGTCATGGCCTTCAACATGGACGGCTCGCCGCAACGCATCGACGACGAGGGCACCTACGCCGCCCAGGCCTGGGCCATCCAGAACCTCGGCGAGATCACCCACTACACCTACTGGTACGACCACCCGCCGGTCGGTTGGCTCCAGATCTCGGCCTACACGGCCCTGACCGGCGCCTTCTCGCGGTACGACGTCGCCGTGCTCGCCGCTCGCGAGGCGATGCTGTTCTTCACGGTCGTCTCGGTGGCCCTCGTCTGGCTGCTCGGCCGCAAGCTCGGCCTCAGCCGTCCCGCGGCCGCCGTGGCCGGTCTCGTGTTCGCCGTGTCGCCGCTGGCCCTGCAGTTCCACCGCACGGTCTACCTCGACAACGTCGCCACCCCGTGGCTGCTGGCCGCGTTCGTCTTCGCCCTGAGCAAGCGCTACCAGCTCGCCGGCTTCGCGGCGGCGTCCCTCTCGTTCGGCATCGCGGTGCTCTCGAAGGAGACGTACCTGCTGGCGCTGCCCTTCCTGGCCTGGATCATGTGGCGCGGGGCCGACAAGTCGACCCGTCGGTACACGTTGTCGATCGCGGGCAGCCTGCTCGTGCTCGTCGGCCTCGGCTACGTCGCGCTCGCCGCGGTGAAGGGCGAGCTGCTGCCCGGTGCCGGCAGGGTGAGCCTGCTCGAGGGCATCCAGTTCCAGCTCGCGACCCGTGAGGCGAGCGGCTCGGTGTTCGACACCGGCAGCCTCTTCTTCGCGACCGTGTCGCAGTGGTGGCAGCTCGACCAGGTGCTCATCGTGCTCGGCACGCTGGCCTCGGTCGTCGCGGTCTTCGTCAAGAGGCTGCGCCCGCTCGGCGTGATGATGGTGTTCCTGATCGCCTTCATGTTCCGTCCCGGCGGCTACCTGCCGGTGCCCTACGTGATCATGCTGCTGCCGTTCGCGGCGCTCCTCGTCGCGGCCGTCACCGACCACGCGGTCCGGGCGTTCCGTGCCCGTCGGGCCGGCGCGCTCTCGACCGCGGCGTCCCGCACCGGTTCGGTGGCCTGGCTCGCCCTGACCCTCGCGGCCGTCGTGGCGATCGTCCCGCTCTGGGCCGTGCAGTTGCGCGGCTTCCTGGACAGCGACCTCGACGCGCCCATGCGCAACGCCGAGAGCTGGGTCGAGACGAACGTGCCGAAGGACAGCCGCCTGCTGGTCGACGACGCGGTCTGGGTCGACCTGGTCAAGGCCGGCTTCGCCCGCGACAACGTGATCTGGTTCTACAAGATCGACACCGACGGTGCCGTCCAGGCGCAGTCGCCGAACGGCTGGCGCGACTCGGACTACCTCTTCGAGACCGAGTCGGTCCGCACCTCGGGGCCGACCTCGCCCGAGATCCGCGAGGCCCTCGCGAACTCGACCGTGATCGCCTCGTTCGGCGACGGCGACCAGCAGGTCAACGTCCGGCAGATCGACAGCCAGGGGGCCGCGCAGGCGCAGACCGAGGCGGACGACGCCGCGTCGGCCCGTTCGCAGGCCGGTGCCGAACTCGCCCAGAACCCGAACCTGCAGATCTCGTCGACCCTGTCGACGGCGCTCTCGGACGGTCGCCTCGACCCGCGCGCGATCATCGTGCTCGGTCAGCTCGCCGCCCTCGGGCCGATCTCGGTCGCCGACCCCGCGGCCCTGCCGGGCGAACAGGACGCCCTGTTCCGGCAGTTCGACGTCACCCCGCAGGGCGGTCAGTCCGTCGACGAGGTGCAGACCACGCTCGAGGGCCTGGGCAGCGTCTACGTCCCCGAGTCGGTCGTCCCCTCGGGTGACGGACTGCGCGTCACCTTCTCGGCCGTCGCACCGACGGGCGTCCTCTCGAACTGATCGCCACGCCGGCGTCCGTCCTCCCACGGGCGCCGGCACCTCCTCACCGCGTCCCACCCGTCCCGGGTGGGACACCCGACCGGAAAGGACCAGCCATCGTGGCTTCCCTCTCACGCACCACCACCGCACCCGCCGTCACCGGCGTCCCGTCCCGACGCCGCCGTCTCGCGACGGTGCTCGCCCTCACCGCCGCCACCGGGGTCGCCCTCGCCGGCGCCCTCGTGGGCACGTCGCCCGCGCACGCCGCCGACGGGGACGGCTGGGTCCGCGTCGGCCACCTCTCGCCCGACACGAAGGCCGTCGACGTCACGCTGACCTCGCTCAAGGGCGGGCAGGTCGTCATGGACCTCGACGACGTCACCTACGGCCAGGTCAGCCCCTACCAGGCGCTGGCCGCGGGCACCTACGTGGTCTCGATGACGGCCGCGGACGCACCCACCAGTGCCAAGCCGGTCATCACGTCGAACATCACGGTCGACAGCGGCCAGCCGATCACCGCCGTCGCCTACGGCCCGAACGACGACCTGAAGACCCAGGTCTTCACGGACGACCTGACGGCCCCGGCCGACGGCCAGGCCAAGGTCCGCCTCGTGCAGGCCGCGAACGTCAGCGAGACCGTGACGGTCGCGACGAGCACGGGCACCACCATCGCCGAGGACGCGCCCTTCGGCAGCGCCAGCGGCTACGCGCAGGTCGCGGCCGGCCCCTGGACCCTCGACCTGACCGGCAAGAAGGTGACCGGCACGAGCGACGTCGACCTCGCGGCGGGCAGCATCAACACGCTGTTCGTGCTCGACAACTCGACCGGCGGTCTGACCGTCGTCCCGGTCGTCGACAGCGCGGCCACGGCGCAGGCGCCCGTCGGTGGCGTCCAGACCGGTGGCGGCTACCTCGCCGAGCACCCGCAGAAGAGCGAGACCAAGGGCCTCTGGGCCACCGTGCTCGGCTGGTTCGGGGCCTGACGCCCGGCACCACCCGACAGGACGAGGAGGCGCGGTGAGCGACCCGTCGCACCGCGCCTCCCCGGCCCCGATCGCGTCCCGTACGTCGACCGGGTCGACCGACCGCAGCACCGAGCAGGAGAAGAGAACGACATGACGAAGAAGACGAAGGCGCTGCTCGCAGCGGCCGTCGTGGTGGCCCTCGCCATCACCGCCGGCATCGCCTCCCTCGTCGTCGGAGGGGCCGGCGGCCCGTCGACGGACCAGGCAGGCGCGGACGCGACCGGCACCCCCGGGACGGGTACGGCCACTCCTCAGGCCCGGACGGCCGCCGAGATCGGCAAGGACTTCCTCGACGGGTACGTCGACGACGACGGCCGCGTCGTGCGTCGCGACCAGGGCGACGACACCGTCAGCGAAGGGCAGGCCTACGGGATGCTCGTCGCCGTCGGAGTGGGCGACGAGGACCGCTTCGACGCGATCTGGGACTGGACGAAGAGCAACCTGGTGCGCCCGGACGGCCTGCTGGCCTGGCAGTGGAAGGACGGCGAGGTCGTCGACGACATGCCGGCCAGCGACGCCGACGTCGACGCGGCGCGGGCCCTCGTGCTCGCCGGCTCGACCTTCGGCCGCTCCGACCTCACGACCGAGGGCGTCGACCTCGCCACCGACGTGCTCGACGAGATGACGGTCTCGACCGACGTCGGCCGCATCCTGTTGCCCGGACCGTGGGCGATGGGCTCCGGCCCGTGGTCGTACAACCCCTCGTACGCGTCGCCCGCCACCTTCGCGCAGCTCGGCGAGGCCAGCGGCGACCCCCGATGGGCCGAGCTCGAGACCGGCTCGCGAGCCGTGACCACGAACATCCTCGCCTCGACGGCCCTCCCGAGCGACTGGGCCCAGGTGCAGCAGGACGGCACGACGGTCCCGCTGCCGAGCGCCGACGGGTCGTCAGGCACCGTGCAGTACAGCTACGACGCCGGTCGGCTCGCCCTGCGCTACGCCGAGTCGTGCCAGCCCGAGGACGTGGCGCTCTCGGCGTCGATGGCCTCCGTGCTGCAGCGCTACGACGAGCTGCCCATGCAGCTCGACCTCGGCGGGCAGTCGGTCGGTTCGGACCAGAGCCCCCTCGCCTACGCCGCCCGTGCCGCCGCCGAGGCCAGCGACGGCCAGCACGACCGGGCGACGGCCGACCTGCGGACCGCCGACTCCCTGTCACAGTCGACGCCGACCTACTACGGCAGCGCCTGGGCGGCGCTCGCCGCCCTGCAACTCGAGGGTTCGAGCCTCGGCGCCTGCACCCCCCTGGTGGTGAACGGATGAGCCTCTCGACGTTCGTCGCCGGTCACCGCGCGGCGGTCCTCGCCGCGGTCGCCGCCGTCGTCCTCGTGGCCGGTGGCGTGACGGTGGCCGCCGTCGCCGCCCGGACCGACGCGGACGCACCCGGCTCCGTCGCCACGGCCCCCGCCACCACCGGTGCGACGCCGGATGCGGCGAGCGGAGCGGCCGGTGCCTTCCAGGACCCGGCGGCCCCGTCGTACACCTCGCCCCCGGCCGACGCGACGCCGGTCCGCCTGCAGATCCCCTCGATCGGGGTCGACTCCGGCCTCGAAGACCTCGGCCTCGGCGCCCAGGGCGAGCTCGACCCTCCGAAGGAGTGGCTGTCGGCCGGGTGGTACCAGGACGGCGTCGTGCCCGGCGCGGTCGGGCCGGCCGTGATCGCCGGACACGTCGACTCGGGTGACGCCCCCGCGGTGTTCGTCGACCTCGCGAAGCTCGTGCCCGGCGACGAGGTGCAGGTGACGCTGTCGACCGGCTCGGTCGAGACCTTCCGCGTCACGGGCAGCGAGCGCACCCCGAAGGCGACGTTCCCGACGAGCGACGTCTACGGGGCCAGTCCGACCCCCGGCCTCCGGCTGATCACCTGCGACGGCACCTTCGACCGGTCGACCGGGCACTACGTCGACAACCTCATCGTGTTCGCGGACCTCGTGGCCTCGTGAGCTGACGCCCGACCGACGCCTCCGACACCCGACACCCGACACCTCCGACACCTCCGACACCCGACACCTCCGACTCCCACCCGACGGGAAAGGACCCCACCATGAACGACGCCCTCGTCATCATCCCGACCTTCAACGAGCGCGAGAACCTCGACTGGATCGTGGGGCGCACCCTCGCCTCCGGCGCCGCGGTCGACGTCCTCGTCGTCGACGACGGCTCGCCCGACGGCACCGGAGAGCTGGCCGACGCCTACGCCGACCGCGATCCCCGCGTGCACGTGATGCACCGCACCGAGAAGGCCGGCCTCGGCGCCGCCTACCTCGCCGGCTTCGCCTGGGGGCTGGAGCGAGGCTACGACGCCCTCGTCGAGATGGACGCCGACGGCTCGCACCACCCCGAGTACCTGCCCGGCATGCTCGAGCTGCTCCGCGAGAACGACCTCGTGCTCGGCTCACGGTGGGTGCCCGGCGGCGCCGTCGAGAACTGGCCCCTCCGCCGGGAGCTGCTCAGCCGTGGCGGCAGCTGGTACACGCGGGGAGCCCTGGGCATCCGCGTGGCCGACACGACCGGTGGGTTCCGGGTGTTCCGCTCGTCCGCGCTGCGCCGGATCGACCTCGACCGGGTCGAGTCGCGGGGGTACTGCTTCCAGGTCGACCTGCTCTGGCGCGCGCTGCAGGCGGGCCTGCGGGTCGTCGAGACTCCGATCACGTTCACCGAGCGCATCCACGGCGCCTCGAAGATGAGCGGCTCGATCGTCCGGGAGTCGCTGACCAAGGTGACCCTGTGGGGTCTGCGTCGACGGTCCCGCGCCGTCGTCGAGTTGGTCGTGCGACACCGTCGCCTGCCGAGCGTCCGCGCGACCTCGCACCGGGTCGGGCCCGTGCGTGGCGGCGTGTCGACGCGCTAGCAGGGAGGCGGCACGCGCGCGCCCGGGGTGGTCAGCCCCGGGCGCGCGTCATCTGTCCTGGCCCCGGTCGGGCCCGCGTCGGCCGTGCCCGCGTCAGCGGACGATCGCGACCGAGTGCGCCGGGAGCAGCAGGCTCGACCCCGCGGCGATCGAGGCGTCGCTGGCGAACAGGACGGTCTCGGCGCTCACCGCGACCCGCGCCTCCTGGTCGGCGAGGTTGATCGCCATCTTCAGGTCACCGCGCGTCAGCACGAGCCAGCGGGCGTCGCCGTCGTACTCGACGCCCGTCTCGCCGAAGCGGGGGTCGGTCAGGGCGGGCTCGCTGCGGCGCAGCGCCCCCAGGCGGCGGTACGCGTCGAGCAGCACCGCGTGGCGGCCGGTCTCGAGCTCGGACCAGTCGAGCTTGCTGTCCTCGAACGTCGAGGGCGCCTGCGGGTCGGGCACGGACGACTCGTCCCAGCCCATCTTCGCGAACTCCTCGATGCGGCCCTTCGCCGTCGCCTCGCCGAGGTCGTGCTCGGGGTGCGAGGTGAAGAACTGCCACGGGGTCGAGGCGCCCCACTCCTCGCCCATGAAGAGCATCGGCGTGTACGGACCGGCCAGGGTCAGCGCCGCGGCGATGATCAGCTGCCCGTCGTCGAGCGTCGCGGCCAGGCGGTCGCCGATCGCCCGGTTGCCGATCTGGTCGTGGTTCTGGTTGGCCACGACCAGGCGCCAGGTCGGCATGTGCTCGGTGTCGACCGGGTACCCGTGCGTCGCCTCGCGGAACGACGACCAGGTGCCGTCGTGGAAGAAGCCCTTGGTCAGCACCTTGGCCAGGGCGCCGAGCGGCTCGAAGTCGGCGTAGTAGCCCGTCGTCTCGCCGGTCAGGGCGACGTGCACGGCGTGGTGGAAGTCGTCGCTCCACTGCGCGTCGAGGCCGTAGCCCTGGCGGTGGTCGGGGCCGAAGCCGCCGCCGTCGCGCGGCGTGACGAGGCGCGGGTCGTTCAGGTCGCTCTCGGCGATCAGCGAGAGCGGCCGGCGCAGGTGGCTGCTGAGGGCGGCGGTCCGCTCGGCGAGCTCTTGCAGCAGGTGGACCTCGCTGTCGTCCTTGAGGGCGTGCACGGCGTCGAGGCGCAGGCCGTCGACGTGGTAGTCGTCGAGCCACATCGCCGTGTTGTCGAGGATGAACTCGCGCACCTCGTGGGCGCCGTCGTCGAGGTTGACGTTGTCGCCCCAGGTGTTCGCGTGCTTGCTCGACAGGTACGGCCCGAACAGCGGCAGGTAGTTGCCCGACGGGCCGAGGTGGTTGTACACGACGTCCTGCACGACGCCGAGACCCGCCGCGTGCGCGGCGTCCACGAAGCGCTGGTACGCCTCGGGGCCGCCGTAGTTGTCGGTCACCGTGAACCAGTCCACGCCGTCGTAGCCCCAGTTCCAGCGGCCGTTGACGCCGTTCACCGGCAGCAGTTCGACCAGGTCGACGCCGAGATCGACCAGGTGGGGCAGCTTCTCGATCGCCGAGTCGAGCGTGCCCCCGGGCGTGAAGGTGCCGACGTGCAGCTCGTAGACGACCGATCCCGCCAGCTGGCGGCCGGTCCACGCGTCGTCGGTCCACGCGAAGGCGCCCGGGTCGTAGGTCTCGCTCAGGCCGTGCACGCCGTCGGGCTGGCGACGCGAGCGGGGGTCGGGCAGCGGCGTCTCGCCCTCGGGGGAGTCGCCGCCGTCGAGCACGAAGCCGTAGCGGTGCCCCGGGCCCCGGTCGAGGTCGGCGGGGGCGCGCCACCAGCCCGTGTCGGGCTCGGCGGACAGCGGCAGCAGCTCGCCGTCGAGGTGCAGGTGGACGGTGGTCGCTTTCGGGGCCCAGACGTCGTAGACGCTCATCGGTCTCCTCGGGTTCGGAAGGGGCGGGGGAGGGGGCCGAGAAGGCACGACATGCCGCTCACGTCGAGAGGTGAGCGGCATGTCGTGACGTCTCGCCCGGGGGCGACGGTAGTCGGGCGCGACGGGGCGCGACCCGACGGGGTCAGTCCTCTGCGGGGATCAGCAGGGCGACGGGGTACGTGTCGAGCACGTCGGCCAGTCGGAGGCGACCGCCCTCGTGCCGACGGCCGGTGAGCACGTCGCGGTACGTGCCTCCTGCGGTCAGGACCACGGTGTCGTCCCAGCCGCCGGCCTGCTCGAGGGCCACGGGGAGGCGGGTCGCGATCGCGAGCGCCCCGCCGCGGTCCACGGCGACGGCCGACGCGGCCTGCTCGCCGAAGACCGGCAACGCGGCGTAGCGCGTGAACAGGTCGGGTCGGTCGCGGCGCAGCGTCAGGGCGTGGTGCGTCACCACGAGCTTGGCGGCACCGGTGTCGTCGATCGCCGGCGTCGCGCCGCCGCGGACCTCGTCCAGGAGGCGCCGGCGGAGGGCGAAGTCGACCTCGCGTCGGTTGTCGGGGTCGACGAGCGAGAAGTCCCACAGCTCGCCGCCCTGGTAGACGTCGGGGCTGCCGGGGCCGGTCAGCTGCATCAGCGCGACGCCGAGGGAGTTGCTGTAACCGGGTGCACGCAGCACGTCGACGATGCGCTCGACCTCGTGACGCACCTCGTCGTCGTCGAACGCGGAGTCGACGGCGGCGTGCATCCGTCCTTCGAAGGCCTCGGCCTCGTCGGTGCGGTCGGTCCACGTGGTCGACGTGCTCGCCTCGCGGGACGCCTTCTCGGCGTAGGCGTGCAGGCGCTCGCGCGACGCGGGCCACGAGCCGACGATCGTCTGCCAGAGGATGTTCTCGAACGGGCCGTCGCCGACCGGGGCCAGCTCGCGCAGGCGTTCGAGGGTCGCCGCCCACTCGGTGGCGACCTCGGCCAGCACCGAGACGCGGGCGCGGACGTCGGCGCTGCGCTTGGTGTCGTGCGTGGAGAGGGTCGTCATGCCGAAGGGACGCTCGGCGAGGCGGACCTGCTGACGCGCGTGGAACTCGTCCGGCGTGACGGAGAACTCGCTCGGATCGGCGCCCACCTCGGTCAGCGTGGCCAGTCGGCTGTAGCGGTAGAAGGCGGTGTCCTCCACGCCCTTGGCCATGACCATGCCGCTCGTCTGCTGGAAGCGCACGGAGGCGGGGTGCGACTCGTCGCGCAGCACGGCGACGACGCGTCCGACGGCGTCGGCCAGGTCGGGGCGGTGGGTCGTGGCGACCTCGGCGGCCTCGGTCAGCCACTCGGCACCCTGCGGCAGGTAGCTGCGGTACACGGGGAAGGCTGCGGCGAGCTCGGCCAGCGCGTCGACCACGGACGGGTCGACGGTGTCGCCCTCGGCGATCAGCCGGGCGAGGCGGTTGATCTCGCTGCCGAGGATGCCGTCGGCGATGCCGCGCTTCGTGCCGAGGATCATCTCGTGCCAGTCGACGGGCTCGTCGCCGGTGGTCTCGTCCGCCCCGGCGGCGTGCTCGTCGGCGTCCACGCCGCGGGCCCGGCGCAGGCGCGCGTCGAGGGCGTCGAGGGCGGGTGCGCCGTTCGGGTCGACGAAGAGGCGGTCGAGGTCGGCGAGGGCGTCGTAGCCCGTCGTGCCGGCCGTCGCCCAGTCCTCGGGCAGGCGCTCGTCCCCCTCGAGGATCTTCTCGACGAGCACGTGGGCGTCACCCGTCAGGGCCGCGAGCAGGTCGAGGTAGCCCTTCGGGTCGGCCAGTCCGTCCGGGTGGTCGACGCGGAGGCCGTCGACCAGGCCCTCCGAGAACCAGCGGCCGATCTCGGCGTGGGACTCGGCGAAGACTCCCTCGTCCTCGACGCGGATGCCCGCGAGGGTGTTGACCGCGAAGAAGCGGCGGTAGTTCAGGTCGGTGTCGGCGCGCTTCCAGTGCACGAGCTCGTAGTGCTGCCGCGAGTGCACGGTGGCGGCGTCGTCGCCGGGCGAGCTCGTGCCCGGGGCGATCGGGTACACGTTGTCGTAGTACTGCAGCTCGTCACCGTCGACCGTGAGGCCCTCGATCGAGCCGTCCGCCGCGGCGGGCTCGCCGAGCACCGGCAGCAGCACCTTGTCGCCGCCGGCGGCCCAGTCGACGTCGAACGCGTCGGCGTAACGGGACGCGCGGCCGTGGGTCAGGAGGTCCCACCACCAGACGCTCGCCTTCGGGGTGGCGACCCCGACGTGGTTCGGCACGATGTCGACCAGGACGCCGAGTCCTGCCGCGTGGGCGCGGGTCGACAGCTCGTCGAGCCCCTCGGCGCCGCCCCGCTCGGGGTCGACCTGGCTGTGGTCGACGACGTCGTACCCGTGGTCGCTGCCCGGTTCGGCGGCGAGGATCGGGGACAGGTAGACCCAGTCGGCACCGAGGTCGCGAAGGTAGGGCACCAGCTCGGCTGCCGCGTCGAGATCGAAGGAGGCGCGCACCTGCAGGCGGTACGTCGAGCGCGGGTGCATGGTCGGTTCGTGTCGGGTCACAGTTCTTCCTCGGCCGTGGCACGCAGGACGACGAGCGAGCGACCCGCCACGGGGAGTCGATCGCCGGCCCGCAGCGCCGCGGGGGCCTGCGGGGTCGAGGGCGGTTGGGTGGTGGTGGCGGCGCGGGTGGCCGTCGGGGTGCGGGGGGCGGCGCTGGCGGGCGGCGGAGGCGCCGTCACGGTGCTGTCGACGACGACCTCCCAGCCCTGGGCGTACTCGTCGGGCGGGAGGACGAAGGTGACCGTCTCGGCGCTGGCGTTGAAGTACAGGACGAAGTTGACGTCGGTGATGCGACCGCCTCGGGCGTCACGGCCACGGATGCCGTTGCCGTTGAGGAACATGCCGATCGCCTTGGCGTAGGACTCGTTCCACTCGCCCTCTTGCATGGCGTCGCCCTCGGTCGTCAACCAGACGATGTCGGGCAGGGGCTCGCCCTCGCCACGGGTGACGGGACGGCCGTTGAAGTACCGCTGGCGGCGGAAGGTCGGGTGGTCGTGGCGGAGCTTGATGACCTCGGCGACGAACTCGATCAGCTCGCGGTCGGCGTTGGGCCAGTCGATCCAGCTGATCTGGTTGTCCTGTGCGTACGTGTTGTTGTTGCCGCCCTGCGTGCGACCGAGCTCGTCGCCGTGCAGCAGCATCGGCACGCCCTGGCTGAGCAGCAAGGTGGCGAGGAAGCTGCGCTGACGCTGCTCGCGCAGGGCGCGGATCTCTCCGTCGTCGGTCTCGCCCTCGACCCCGGAGTTCCACGAACGGTTGTGGCTCTCGCCGTCGTTGCCGTTCTCGCCGTTGGCGTCGTTGCGCTTGTCGTTGTAGCTGACGAGGTCGCGCATCGTGAAGCCGTCGTGAGCGGTGACGAAGTTGATGCTCGCGACCGGGCGTCGCCCGTCGCGTTCGTACAGGTCGGCGGAGCCGGTGATCCGGCTGGCGAACTCGCCGAGCGTCGAGGGCTCGCCGCGCCAGAAGTCGCGGACGGTGTCGCGGTACTTGCCGTTCCACTCGGTCCACTGGGGCGGGAAGTTGCCGACCTGGTAGCCACCGGGGCCGACGTCCCAGGGCTCGGCGATCAGCTTGACCTGCGAGACGATCGGGTCCTGCTGCACGAGCTCGAAGAAGGTCGAGAGACGGTCGACCTCGTAGAACTCGCGGGCGAGCGACGCGGCGAGGTCGAAGCGGAAGCCGTCGACGTGCATCTCGGTGACCCAGTAGCGCAGGCTGTCCATGATGAGCTGCAGCGAGTGCGGGTGACGGACGTTCAGGCTGTTGCCGGTGCCCGTGTAGTCCATGTAGTGCTGCTGGTCGCCGTCCATCAGTCGGTAGTAGGCGGCGTTGTCGATGCCCTTGAACGAGAGGGTCGGACCCAGGTGGTTGCCCTCGGCCGTGTGGTTGTACACGACGTCGATGATTACCTCGATGCCGGCGTCGTGCAGCACCCGCACCATCGTCTTGAACTCCTGCACCTGCTGGCCGATGTCGCCGGTGGCCGAGTAGGCGGCGTGCGGGGCGAAGAACCCGATGGTGTTGTAGCCCCAGTAGTTGCTGAGGCCCTTCTCGAGCAGGGTGTTGTCCTGCACGAACTGGTGCACGGGCATCAGCTCGAGGGTCGTGATGCCGAGCTTCTTCAGGTGGTCGATGATCGCCGGGTTCGCGACGCCGGCGTACGTGCCGCGTTCTTCCTCGGGGATGTCGGGGTGCGTCTCGGTGAGGCCCTTGACGTGCGCCTCGTAGATGACGGTCTCGTCGTAGCTGTACTTGGGGGCGCGGTCGCCCTGCCAGTCGAAGAACGGGTTGATGACGACGCCCAGCATCATGTGCGGGCCGCTGTCCTTGTCGTTGCGCGAGTCGGGGTCGCCGAACGTGTAGGCGAACAGCGCCTCGTCCCAGTCGATCTCGCCGCAGGTGGCCTTGGCGTAGGGGTCGAGGAGGAGCTTGTTCGGGTTGGCACGCGAGCCGTTCGCGGGGTCGTACTCGCCGTGCACGCGGTAGCCGTAGCGCTGACCGGGTTGCACGGTGGGCAGGTAGGCGTGCCAGACGTAGGCGTCGACCTCGGTGAACTCGACCCTCGTCTCGGTGCCGTCGTCGTCGAACAGGCACAACTCGACCTTGCTGGCGGCTTCGCTGAAGATCGCGAAGTTGGTGCCGCTGCCGTCGTAGGTCGCGCCGAGGGGGTAGGGGTTGCCGGGCCAGGTGTGCATCGAACCTCCGATTGGGACTCGCTCAGCCTAGGGGCGAACGGGCGCCCCGTCCGCGCGAGGACGGGGCGCCCGCCGGGCCGCACGGGCCGGGCGGGCGCCCCGTCGGGGCGGTGCTCGCTCTGTGGTGCTCCTCCTGCTGGGTCGGCTACTTCGTCACGGCGGCGAGGGCGTCGACGATCCCCTCACCGAACCAGCCGTTGTCGGCCGGCGTGCCGGTGCAGGTGGTCGTGCCGGTCGGGCACGGGGTGTCGGTCGCCTGTCGCTCGAGCAACCCGACGAGGGCCGTGCCGCCGAGACGCGGGTGGGTCGACTTCAGCAGGGCCAGCACGCCGGCGACGTGCGGCGAGGCCATCGAGGTGCCCGACTTGGTCCCGTAGCCCCCGCCGGTCACGGTCGAGAGGATGGCCGAACCGGGGGCCGCGACGTCGACGACGCCCTCGCCGTAGTTCGAGAAGCCCGACTTCGCCCCGGCCGAGGTGGTCGACGACACGGTGACCACGCCGTCGAGCTCGGTCGGGATGTCGAGGCAGCGTGAGTCGATCGGGCGGGTCGTCGGCGTGGTGTCGTTCGGGCTGTCCGTGTCGACCGTCTTGTTCGCGAGGTCGATCGACGAGTTGCCGGCCGCCGCGACGTTGACGATGCCCTTCTTCTGGGTGAACTGCACGGCGCGGTCGACGGCGGTCAGCACGGCCGCCTGGTCGACGTCCGAGCCGCACCAGAACTGCCACGGGTCGACGTAGTAGCTGTTGTTCGTGATGTCGGCACCGGTCGCAGCGGCCTGCATGAAGCCGCAGATCGCGGCCTCGGGGTAGATGAAGCCGTCGTCGCTGACGACCTTGACGGCCGACATCGTCACGCCCGGGGCGACGCCCACGATGCCGACGCCGTTGCGGGCCGCGGCGATCGTGCCGGCCACGTGGGTGCCGTGGTCGCTCGTCGTGGGCTGCCAGGCGGCGTAGCTCGAGTCGGGCGTCCCGGTCAGGCAGCTCGCCGAGGCGGCCACGTCGATGTTCGGCTGCAGGTCGGGGTGGTCGCCCTCGATGCCCGAGTCGAGGACGGCCACGAGCACGTCGCGGCTGCCGTCGGTGACCTGGTGCGCCTGGTCGGCCCCGATGGCCGTGAGGTCCCACTGCTGGGCCTCGAGGGGGTCGGCGACGACGGTCGTGGCCTCTTCGAGCCGCTGCTCGGGCGAGGTCGCGGCCTTCGGCTTGCCGGGGTGTCCGGGACCACCGGGCTTGCCTGGACCGCCCGGGTGGCCGGGCCTGACGGGCTTGCCCGGGCCCGGGGCGGTCGTGCCGACGCCGTAGGTCGGGTCGGTCTCGGCGACCGCGGCGGTGCGGGTGGCACCGGCCGACGAGACGGCCTTGTCGCTCCGCACCGAGGGGGCGAAGTTCGCGTTGCTCGACTGCGCGACGACCACGCCGAGCTCGGCGTACGCGGCGATGACGCTGCCGCCGGCCGCGGCGACCGCCCGCTCGACCTGCTTGGTCGCGCCGGGGTTGGCCTTGCCCGCGTTGACGACGTAGTTCATCACCGGCCCCTCGACGACCGGCAGCGTCGGGGCGGGACCCGGCTTGCCGGGTGCGGCGGGTGCACCGGGCGCGGCCGTGGGAGGCGCGGCGACGGCGGCGCCGGAGCCCACGGCGACGAGTCCCAGGGTCAGGGACGCCGCGAGGCAGACGGTCGTGACGCGGCGGCGGGTGCCGCGGGCGCGGGGGTCGGTGAAGGTCATGGTTCTCCTCGTCGGGTCGCGCGTGCCGGATGGGACGCGCGGAGCGGATGGCTCGTCGCGGGCCGTGCCCGATGATCCGACGAGCCGCCGTGCTCCTCAGAGGAAGTCTGAAGAATCCGGGGCCACGGCGCAGTGGGCACTTGAGGGGACGCCGCGTGACCCCCATGCGGGGTACACCGCTGTCGGGGGCGCCGGGTAGCGTCGAGCCATGTCCTCCGATGCCGTGCGCAGAGCTGCCACCCTTCGTCCCCGCCGTCCGTTCCCGGCCCTCTCGATCGTGTCGGGGGTCGCGTCGTGAAGATCGTCGTCATCGGGTCCACCGGCCACGTGGGCGGATTCCTCGTCCCGCGACTCGTCGAGGCCGGCCACGAGGTGGTCGCCGTCAGCCGGGGGGAGTCCGAGCCCTACCGGTCGCACGCGGCGTGGTCACGCGTGACGCGCCTCCTGCTCGACCGCGAGGCGGGCGACGCCGACGGCACGTTCCCGGGCGAGATCGCCGGGCTCGGGGCCGACGTCGTGATCGACATGATCTGCTTCACGGTCGCGTCGGCGCGGCAGATGGTCGACGCCTTGCAGGGCACGGGCACCGTGCTGGTGCACTGCGGCACGGTCTGGGTGCACGGTCCGTCGCGTGAGGTGCCGATCACCGAAGAGGACGAGCGCACCCCGTTCGGCGAGTACGGCACGCAGAAGGCCGCCATCGAAGAGTTGCTGCTCCGCGAGTCACGGCGCCCGGGCGGAGTGCAGAGCATCGTGCTGCACCCCGGGCACATCACCGGCCCGGGTTGGCCGATGATCAACGCGGTCGGCAACCTCGACCTCTCCGTCTGGGAGGCCCTCGCCGCCGGGCGCGAGATCGCGATGCCGGGCCTCGGGCTCGAGACCGTCCACCACGTCCACGCCGACGACGTCGCGCAGGCGTTCCAGCTCGCGGCCGAGCGGCACTCGCAGGTGGTCGGTGAGGCCTTCCACGTCGTCAGCGAGCGGGCGATCACGCTGCGCGGTCTCGCCGAGGCGATCGCTCGGCACCACGGGCAGGAGGCGCGGCTGCGGTTCGTCTCGTGGGCCGAGTTCCGAGACCAGACGTCCGACGAGAACGCGGACGCGTCCTGGCAGCACGCGTCGCGCAGCCACTCGATGAGCATCGCCAAGGCGCGCCGTCTGCTGGGCTACTCGCCGCGCTACACCTCGGTCCAGGCCGTCGTCGAGGGCCTCGAGTGGCTCGAGGCCGACGGGCAGCTGACGTTGGGCTGAACCGGGTGGTGATGGTCTGCCGTCATGGCGGACGGGGCCGCTCCGATCGCCGACACCCGGGCCCTCCGCCGGGGTTTCCCGGGCGGCACCACACGTGCGGCCGTGGTCAGCCGCGGCGGAGCAGGTGGGCGGTGACGGCGGCCTGCCACGAGTGGCCGTAGCGGGTGGTGCCGGCCGCGGTGCGGACGACGAACGCGCCGGCGCGGTAGGCCAGTCGCCCGTGGCTGACGAGCTGCTCGCCGAAGCGCTCGGCGATCGACCACGTGTCCGACGACTCGAAGCTGATCGCCACGGGGAACCGCGAGCGGGGCAGGTGCACCTCGACGGGCGCGGCGTGGGGATGCGTCGGGAGGTGCCCGAGGAGCATCGGGGGAGTCAGGGGAGAGGCGGTGGGGACCATGGGGTTCCGTTCGCCGGTCGGCGGCGTGGCCAGGGCAGAGGAAACCCCCTCGCGCAGGGGAGCGCGAGGGGGGCCACCGGGATGACCGGTCCTCGACGGAAGGTGAGGGCCGGCGCGTCGCCACGGAGACGACCCGGGGGCCTGCCGACCCGGAGGCCGGCAGGCGGGGGTGTTGCTTATTCGGTGGCGACGGTGATCTTCGCGACGCCGACGAGCATCTCGTCCTGGACGGCGTCGGTCTTGAAGGTCTGGTTCAGCAGCGACGCGGCGTCGGGGCTGATGTGCACCGTGGTGCCCTCGAGGACGGCGTTCGAGCCCTCCATCTGGATCGGCTTGAGCGTGCCACCCCAGAGGTTGAACAGGTAGGCGTCCTCGGCGGCGACGGTACCGTTGGCGGTCACGGTGCCGTAGAGCTTCGACTCGCCCGGGTCGATGCGGAAGTCGGTGAGTTCGACGACGGTGCCGTCGGCGGCGGTCAGCGACAGGCCGGAGCCGTCGTGGTCGATCTCGCCCTGGACGTAGGGGCGCACGTCGCTGTCGGGGCCGTAGTAGTCGACGTTGCCGCCCGTGATCGGGAAGGCGAACGTGCCGTCGGTGAAGGTCGCGGTGCCCACGACGCCGGGGGTCAGGCCCAGGCTCGTGAGGGCGTCGACGAAGGACGCGTCCACGGCGACCTGGGTGTCGACGCCGTTGCTGAGGTCGGCGATCGACGCGGCGGGCGTCGACGCGGCGCTGGGCTCGGAGGACGACGAGCTCGACGAGGAGGACGTGTCGGTCGAGGTGCCGGAGTCCATCGAGCACGCGGCGAGGGAGAAGAGCAGGGCGCCCGAGGCGACGAGGCCGAGGGTGGTCTTGGTGATGTTCTTGCGAGTGAAAGCGTTCATGGTGAAGCTCCTTGTCAGTTGGTCCCGGTGGGGATGTACTGGGTTCGCCACCGGGCCCGAAAAGGATTGGAACGCATCTACTTCGTTACCCCGCCGTGACCTCCACCCTTCCCGTGCTGCCTCACCCGGCGAGGAACTCGTCGGTGTCGTCGGCGATCCGAGTCGACTGCGTGTGGTGCAGGTAGTGGTCTCCGTCGAGCGCGACGACCTGGCCGCGGTCGACGCTCGCCGCTTGGGCCTCGTGCAGCTCGAGCCACCCGTCGTCGTCGGCGCCGTTCTGCACCACGAAGAGAAGGACCGGCAGGTCCGCCGGGAACGTCCGTCCGCTGACCGACGCGAAGTTGATCGCTGCGTGGTCCATCTCGTCGAGCAGGGTCGGAGCGGTCGAGTTCTTCGTGGTGAGGAAGCGCATCTGTTCTTTCGTGCCCTCGTCGTACGGCAGTCCGGCGTAGGCGTCGCCGGCGAGTGCGTTCGCCACGCGGATCAGACCCAGGCCGCGAAGCGTGGCCAGTCCGTCGGTCGGTACGGGGTCCTCCGCGCCGGGCTGGTCGGGGACGCTGCTGTCGATCCCGATGAAGGCCGTGACTTCGTCCCCGACGAGCCTGATGTACTCGAGGGCGTAGACGCCCGAGATCGAGTGCCCCATGAGCGCGTAGCGGTCGATGCCCAGTCGGCGCAGCGCCTCGTGCACCTCGCCTGCGATGTTCTCCGCCGTGCGGGGGGAGTCGGTCTGGTCGCTCAGCCCGGTGCCGAACGGCTCCACGGCGACGACGCGATGGGTGTCGTCGAGCTCGGAGATCAGCGGCTGGAAGTCCAGGCCGGGTGCCGCCGTCCCGAGGCCCGGGAGCAGGACGATCGTGTCCGCTCCGGACCCGCTGACGACGACGTTCATCTCCCTCCCGTCGACGGGTACGAGCTCGCCGTACGAGGTGATGGCGGCTTGCTCCGACCCCGTGGCGACGACGTCGACGATCGACGTGGTCGCCAGCGTCAGGACGGGCAGGGCCACCAGGGCACCGACGGTCCAGAGGGTCACCTTCAGGGATGTACGCACGGGGTCTTCTCTCCGGGCGTCCGGGTCGGGTCCGGACGCTCCTCCGGAAGCACACCAGAGGGTGACGTCCTCGAGAAGTGCCGAGGCGTCACCACATCGTGTGACGGATGTCATCACCGGTCGTTCCCGCCCTCGCGGGTCGTCGCCCTCCGTTATTTTCGTGGGGTGATGAACTCTCGTGGCTCCCGTTCCCCCGACGGTCGCGGACGGACGGGCCTCGACCTCACCGGCCGCGACCTCGCCCGCAACCCCGACGTCGTGGTCCGCGACGTCGAGGTGACCTCGGACGGCTGGCACGTGCTCCGCCGCACCACCTTCGACGTGCGCGGTCGCGACGGGCGGTGGTCGACCCAGCAGCGCGAGACGTACGACCGCGGCAACGGGGCGACGATCCTCCTGTTCGACCCGCGGCGGGCGACGGTGCTCCTGACCCGGCAGTTCCGGTTTCCCGCCTACGTGAACGACCATCCCGACGGGATGCTGGTCGAGACCGCCGCGGGACTCCTCGACGAGGACGATCCCGAGACCGCGATCCGCCGAGAGACGCGCGAAGAACTCGGGGTCGAGGTGGGCGGGTTGATCCACGTGTTCGACGCCTACATGAGCCCGGGGTCGGTGACCGAGCGCGTGCACTTCTACGCCGCCACGTACTCGGTGGCCGACCGCACCGGTGACGGGGGTGGCGTCGAGGAGGAAGGAGAGGACATCGAGGTCCTCGAGCTGCCGTTCCGGGACGCCCTCGAGATGATCGCCGACGGGCGCATCGTGGACGGCAAGACGATCATGCTGTTGCAGTGGGCCGCCCTGAACCCGGGCCGCCTCGACCTCCCGTCCTGACCCGCGATGGTCAGGCGTCGGCCTCGGCGCCCGTCGTCGAGCTGAGCACGGGCGCGAGCACGATGATGCCGGCGCCGAGGAGGCTCACGGCCGAACCGACGAAGTCCCACGTCGTGGGCTTGAACCCGTCGACCACGATGCCCCAGGCGAGCGAGCCCGCGACGAACACGCCGCCGTAGGCCGCCAGCACCCGCCCGAAGTCCGCGTCGGGTTGGAACGCGGCGACGAAGCCGTAGGCACCCAGCGAGACGATGCCGAGCAGGGCGAAGAGCCAGCCCCGGTTCTCCCGGACGGCCTGCCAGATCAGCCAGGCGCCACCGATCTCGGCGACGGCCGCGAGGGCGAAGAGCAGGACGATCCGGGCGACGGTCATGCTGCATCATGACAGGCGCCCGAGACCGGGGCGGCACGGTGGACCGACCGAGCGCGCCTCCTCGGGGCCGCGCGGCGTAGCGTCGTCCCGGTGGATGCTCCGGCCCTCGGCGCATCCCTCGATCGAGGGAGCGCGTCATGAAGGTCGTCATCACGGGATCACGAGGCAAGGTCGGCCGTGCCGCCGTCCGCCGGTTCGTCGAGGCCGGGCACGACGTCCTCGGCGTCGACCTCGTCCGGCCCGTCTTCGACACGGGCGTCGACGAGCCCGGCCGGTACGTGATGGGTGATCTGACCGACGCGGGGACCGCCTTCTCGGTCGTCGCGGGGGCCGACGTCGTCGTCCACGTCGCGGCCATCCCGCAGCCCACCGCGAACCCGGCCCACGTCGTGTTCCACACCAACCTGATGTCCACGTTCAACCTGGTCGAGGCGGCCGTGCGGTTCGGCGTGCCCCGCTTCGTCAACGTGTCGAGCGAGAGCATCGTGGGCAACTTCTTCCCCGAACGGCCCTTCCTGCCCGACTACGTGCCGGTCGACGAGGAGCACCCCCTCCACCCGCAGGACCCCTACGCCCTCTCGAAGGCGTTCGGCGAACAGCTGATGGACGCCGCCGTCCGCCGCTCCGACCTGCGCGCGATCTCGATCCGCCCGAGCACCGTCCACGACGACGGCAACTACGAGGCCAACCTCGGCCCTCAGGTGCGCGAGGCCGACCCCGACAGTGCGAACTTCGGCAGCTACGTCGACGCCGACGACCTCGCCGACGCCCTCCTGCTCGCCGCAGAGTCCGACCTGCCGGGTCACGAGGTCTTCTACATCGCAGCAGTCGACAACGCCGGCGGCCACGACTTCGCCGCCACGCTCCGTCAGCACCACGGCGACCGGATCGAGTTGCGCGAACTCACCCGGGCCGACGCGTCGGGCATCTCGACCGCCAAGGCGGCCCGCATGCTCGGTTGGACGGCGAAGCGCTCCTGGCGAGACCACCTCGACGCCGAGGGTCACGCCCTGCCGAAGGCCTGACCGCCGACGAGCGTCAGAACAGCTCGGCCAGCAGGGCGAAGGTACGGTCTGGTGCCTCGAGGTGCCTGTCGTGGTGGACGCAGGGCGGACGACGGATCCGCCAGGCATGTCACCATGGGGCGTACGCCGACCCGACCGAGCCGACGCACGCACGCACGCACGAGAAGGGCACGATCATGGCCGACGCCGGGTTCAGCAAAGAAGAGAAGGCCGCCATGAAGCAGCGCGCCGCCGAACTGCGGGCCGAGGCGAAGCGTCAGAAGCTGGCCGACAAGTCCGCCGCCGAGGCGCAGGACGCCGCGGACGCCATCGCGGCCATGACCGACGTCGAGCGGCCCATCGCCCAGATGGTGCACGAGGTCGTCGCCGAGCACGCCCCGAACCTCGCCCCCAAGACCTGGTACGGCTTCCCCGCCTACGCCCGGGAGGACGGCAAGGCCGTCGTGTTCTTCCAGCCCGGCGCCAAGTTCGGCACGCGCTACTCGACCCTCGGGTTCCAGGACGGTGCGCAGCTCGACGACGGCACGCTCTGGGCCACCTCGTACGCGGTGACCGGCGCCGACGACGCGACCCGCGCCTCCGTCGCCGCCCTCGTCCGGAAGGCCGCCGGACTCTGACGCGTCAGTACGCGTCGGCCGACAGGGCGATGAGCAGGTAGGCGACCGGCCCGGCGACGGCGAGGAGCACCGCCAGGGTGACGGCGGTGATCGGCAACCCCATCAGGCGCTGTCGGAGGGCGAGGGAGACCACGCCGACGACGACCGTCACGACCGCGAGGACCCAGCACAGCACCGACGCCACCGTCGCGACGCCGAAGGCGTGGATGCCGTACGCCGCCGCCTCGCCGCGGTAGGAGTGGATCATCGGCTGGAGGACGACGAAGGGGACGACCCCGGTGACGACCACGAGCACCACCGAGGTGATCGGCAGGACGAGGCGGGCGGGGTGGCGTGGCCGAGGGCGGGCCGGGCCCGGCGGCGGAGCCGGAGGCGCGGGCGGTGCGACGGGAGGCCAACTCATGCCGCCACCCTAGGCGGACCGTTCGGTCGACGCCGTCGCGGACGCGTCCCTCGGCCCGGCGCTATGATCGTCCCCACAACACACGGGAGTCCGGTGAGCCGGGCTGAGAGGAAGCGAACCACGCTTCGACCGTCGAACCTGATCTGGGTCATGCCAGCGCAGGGAGGAGAAGAACAGATGTCCACGTCCACGCCCGAAAACCGTTCCACGGCGGCTCGCGACAGGTCGACCGGCTTCACGCCGAAGGCTCGCACCACCCCCACCCGGCGCTGGCGCGTCGTCGACATCGTGGTGGCCAGCGTCATCGGCGTGGCCGCCGGTGTCGTCTTCTGGGCCTGGGGCCTGGCCTACACGCCCATCGACAGCGTCCTGAGCTTCTCGGGCGGCTTCGAGGGCATCCTCAACGGCGGCTGGCTCTTCGCCGGCGTCCTGGGCGGAATCGTCATCCGCAAGCCCGGGGCCGCCGTCTACACCGAGGTCGTCGCGGCGGTCGTCTCGATGCTGATCGGGACCCAGTGGGGCTTCTCGGTGCTCATCTGGGGCATCGTCCAGGGCCTGGGCGCCGAGATCGTGCTCGCGGTCTTCCTCTACAAGTCGTGGCGGATCGGCACGGTGCTGCTCGCGGGTGCCGTCGCCGGCCTCGCCGTCGGCCTGATGGACACGAGCTTCGCCTCGGCCGCCGCCTACGCCGCCGGTTCGAAGACGATCTACGTCGTGACCTCGGTCGTCTCGGGCACCGTCATCGCCGGCCTGCTCTCGTGGCTCGCGGCCCGCGGCCTCGCCCGCACGGGGGCGCTCTCGCGGTTCGCCTCGGGACGCTCGGCGGACGCCCGGATCTAGGCGCGCCTCCTCGTGGTCCTTCCCGTGAGCGGAACGAGCGGCGGACGACCGGCGGTGGACGCGGGTGCCCGCGTCACCGCCCGGAGCTGGGGGTGGCGGCACGCCGGTCGTCGCCTGCCCGCCGTCTCGCAGCTCGACCTCGACGTCGCCCCCGGTGAGCGCGTGCTGCTGCTCGGCGCGTCCGGCGCCGGCAAGTCGACGCTGCTCGCCGGCCTCGCCGGGGTGCTGGGCGGAGACGACGAGGGCGACGAGGCCGGCGACCTGCTGGTGGACGGCCGCGCCCCCGCCGAGCAGCGCGGCCGGGTCGGCCTCGTCCTGCAGGACCCCGACTCGCAGGTCGTCCTCGCCCGCGTGGGCGACGACGTCGCGTTCGGCTGCGAGAACCTCGGCGTGCCCCGCGACGAGATCTGGCGCCGCGTCGGGCACGCCCTCGACGCCGTCGGGCTCGACCTCCCGCCGTCCGCGTCCACGTCCGAGCTGAGCGGTGGCCAGAAGCAGAGACTGGCGCTCGCCGGGGCCCTCGCCATGCGTCCTGGCCTGCTGCTCCTCGACGAGCCGACGGCCAACCTCGACCCCGAGGGCGTCGTCGAGGTGCGCGACGCCGTGGCCCGCGTAGTCGCCGACACCCGGGCGACGCTGGTCGTCGTCGAGCACCGCGTGTCGGTCTGGCTGCCCGTCGTCGACCGCGTCGTCGTGCTCGACTCCGGTGGGGGAGTCCTGGCCGACGGTCGCCCCGACGACGTGCTGCGTGCCGAACGCGACCGCCTCGTCGCCGCCGGGGTCTGGGTGCCCGGCGCCGCGCCTCCTGCGCCCGTCCGGTCGCGCACGACCGGTGACCGGTTGGTGACGGCGTCGGGTCTCGACGTGGGGCACAAGGGGCCCAAGGGCCGCGCGGTGGCCACGGGCATCGACCTCACGGTCGTCGAGGGGCGGGCGCTCGCGGTGACCGGCACGAACGGCTCGGGCAAGTCCACGCTCGCCCTCACCGTCGCGGGGCTGCTCGCCCCCGTCGCCGGAGTCCTCGAGGCCACGCCGTCGTTCGCCGACGGCGCCGGTCCGTCTCCGATCCGATGGAAGCCCCGACAGCTGCTCACCCGCGTCGGCACCGTCTTCCAGGACCCGGAGCACCAGTTCCTGACGGCGACCGTGCGTCGTGAGCTGGCGGTGGGTCCGGAGGCGCTGGGCGCGTCCCCGAGGGAGGTCGCGTCGCGCGTCGACCACCTCCTCGACCGCCTGCGGCTCGACCACCTGGCCGGTGCGAACCCGTTCACGCTCTCGGGCGGCGAGAAGCGCCGGCTCTCGGTCGCGACCGTGCTCGCCTCGCGCCCGTCGGTGCTCGTGCTCGACGAACCGACCTTCGGGCAGGACGCCCGCACCTGGCACGAGCTCGTGGTCCTGCTGGCCGACCTGCTCGACGAGGGCCGCGCAGTCGTCGCCGTGACCCACGACGCGGAGTTCGTGGCGGCCCTCGCCGACGACGTGCTCGACCTGAGCGCCCACGCCCGCCGCGCCGACCCGGTCGAGGCGCGTCGATGAGCGTGCTCACCCCGGTCGTGGCGACCGGCGTGGTCGGGCGCGTCAACCCGGTCGCGAAGCTGCTCGCCGCCGTCGTCCTCGCGCTCGCCCTCCTGCTGTCGATCGACTGGGTCTCGGCCGGCACCGCTCTGCTGCTCGAGGGGCTGTTGCTGCCCTTCGCCGGTCTGTCGGCCCGGCAGCTGCTCGCCCGTACGGCGCCGCTCTGGATCGCCGCCCCGACGTCGGTCGTCGCCATCGCCCTCTACGGACGCGACGGCGGGGCGTCGGTGGTCGAGTGGGGGTTCCTCTCGGTGACCGAGGGGTCGCTGGCCCTCGCCGGCGCGATCGGCCTGCGCATCCTCGCCGTCGGCGTGCCGGGCATCGTGCTGTTCGCGACGACCGACCCGACCGACCTGGCCGACGGTCTCGGGCAGGTGTTGCGGCTGCCGGCGCGTTTCGTGCTGGGGGGACTCGCCGGGTTGCGTCTGGTCGGGCTGTTCATGGACGACTGGCGCCAGCTCGCGTTGGCCCGACGGGCCCGGGGCGTCGCGGACTCGGGCGGCCCGATCGGTGCGCTGAGGCGGTTCGGACAGCAGGCGTTCGCGTTGCTCGTGCTGTCGGTCCGACGCGGCAGCAAGCTCGCCACCGCCATGGAGGCCAAGGGCTTCGGCAGCGACGCCCCGCGCACCTGGGCGCGTCCGTCGTCGTTCGGCCTGCGGGACGTCGTCCTCGTCGCCATCGGCGTCGTCATCGCCGCCACCTCGGTGACCGCGGCCGTCCTGGCCGGCACGTGGGAGTTCGTCCTTGCCTGAGCACGTCGTCGTCGACGAGGCCGTCGACGTCCTGCTCCGCCGAGCCGAGGAGGCGCGGGTCGGCTCGCGTCGCGTGGTCCTGTTGATCGACGGCCGCTCGGGTTCGGGCAAGACCACGCTCGGCCGTGCGGTGGCCGCCGCGTGGCCCGACGACCGGCTGGGCCCTGCACGGCTCGTGCACCTCGACGACGTCTACCCGGGCTGGTACGGGCTCGAGGCGGCCTCCCGGGCGCTCGAGACGTCGATCCTGTCGCCGGTCGCTCCGGGATGGCAGCGGTGGGACTGGGAGCACGACCGCGCGGGGACGTGGGAGGTGCTCGACCCGGCCGTCTCGCTGATCGTCGAAGGGGCCGGGGCGGTGACCCGCGCCTCCTCGTCGCTCGCCGACGTCCGCGTCTGGCTGGAGCTCGACGCGGACACCCGTCGGCGACGGGCCCTCGACCGCGACGGTGCCGCCTTCGAACCGTGGTGGGACGTCTGGGCCGCTCAGGAGGATCGGCACCTCGCGCGCTCGTCGCCCCGGGAGCTCGCCGACGTGGTCGTCTCGGCCGGGTGGTCGCCGACCTCAGAGCACGCCCCGGGCTCGGAGCAGGTCGCCCAGGACGGGTGACACGGCGAGTGCGAACGCGGTCGTGAGGTGGACGCGATCCTCTTTCACGGGGACGTCGCCGACGAACGCCGGACAGAGGTCGCTGACGCAGGTCAGCACACGCAGGTCGACCAGCACGCCGCCGATCGACTCGAGCACGTCCTGATCGGCGGCCGCGCGGTCGATCCAGGTACGGGACGTCCGGGAGATGCAGTCGACGGGGCTGCCCCCGCGCCGGAAGCACGACGCGATGTCGGCGTCGTCCGGCGGCGGAGTGAGGACGACGACGGACCCCGCGGCCTCGGCCAGGCGCCGGGCGTAGGCGCCGAAGCCCTCGGACCACCGATCGGGCGTGATCGTGCCGCCTCCGTCCTCGGAGAGCGTCTGGTACGAGTTGGTCACGAGGACGACGTCGGGGTGCGTCTCGTCGATCAGGGCGAGGGTCTCGTCGTTGTGCGCCCGGCAGGACTCGAGGATGCCCGTGACGTCGTTCTGGACGCGGATGTCGACGAACGGGCAGGCGAACTTGGCCCGGTTGACGAGGGTGAACCCGCTCTCGGCCGACTCGGCCAGGGGGACGAGCGCGTCGAGGTGGTGCATCGCCGTCGAGTCCCCGACGAGCACGACGGTGGTGCTCGCCGAGGGAGAGGTCCACGAGCAGTCGGCCGGGGTGAGGCCCTGGGCCTCGGCGTCGCCGCAGGCGAGGTGCGGGCTGCCGGTCCGCGTCCCGTCGAGGACCGACTCGATGCTCGGGTCGAGCTCGGGCCACGAAGTCGCCGACAGCGCCCTGCCCACCTCGCCGGACCACTCGTCGACCGACGGGACGTCGAGGCCGTCGGAACCGTCCGTCCCGCCGGGCTCGGCGGGCCCCTCGGGCTCGCCGGTCGTCCCCCCTGCGGCACCGACGGGGCCCCCGTCGGTCGACGCGGAGGGCAGGACGGGTGGAGCGGCGGCGGGGCGGACGGCGTCCACGGCGAGGACGGTGGCCGTGAGGGCGGCCACCGCGAGCAGCGCTGCCCCTCCGCGCCGGTAGGTCGATCGATGGTCTCGTCTCCACCGTCGCCAGGCGTGCGCGGGTGGTCCCGGCTCGAGCAGGGGCGAGGTGATGAACGGTCGTTCGACCAAGTGGTAGGTCAGGGCGGACAGGACGAGGGTGGACACGAGGACGGCCGGCCAGAGCCGGGCCGGTTCGTCGCCGAGCAACGACGTGCCGACGACCAGGGCGACGAAGTGCCAGAGGTAGATCGAGTACGAGAGGTCTCCCACGATCATCACGGGCCGGTTGGCGAGGGGCCCGAGCCACGGTGTGCCGGCGCACCCCGTGCCCGAGGCGAGGACGAGCAGCGTGGCCGCCACGGGCAGCAGGGCGCCGGGGGCCGGGAACGGGACGGTGCTCGTCGTGACCCAGGCCGAGGCCACGACGCCGACGAGGCCGACCCACGCCAGGGCCGGACGGAGGACGGCGGGGAGCCGGGTCATCGTGGGGGCCGCCGTCGCGAGGAGCGCTCCGAGGGCGAGCTCCCATGCGCGGGTCAGGCTCGAGAAGTAGGCGACGGTCGGCGACGTCGTGGACTGGTGCCAGGCCCACGCCAGCGATCCGAGCACGAGCACCAGCAGCAGGACTCCCAGGGCGACCCTCGGGACGGTCGGCCCCTTCCGTCGCCGGGCGACGGCGACCGCGGCGACGACCACGACGGGCCAGACCAGGTAGAACTGCTCCTCGACGGCGAGGGACCAGTAGTGCTGGAAGGGCGACTCGGGGCCCTGGGCGGCGAAGTAGTCGGTCCCGGTGGCGGCGAAGTGCCAGTTCGCGAGGGACGCGACGGACCAGAGCGCGTCGATCGCCGCCGACGCCCCGCGGGACGAGCCGACGACGAGCCAGGTGGCCGCCGTGCCCAGGACGAGCACCAGGACGCTCGCCGGCACGATGCGGCGGATGCGTCGTCGCCAGAAGGCCGCGATCGAGATCCGTCCGTGACGATCGGCCTCGCGCAGCAGGAGCCCCGTGATCAAGAACCCCGACACGACGAAGAACACGTCGACCCCGACGAATCCGCCGGCGGGCCGCCCCGTGACGTGCTCGAGGACCACCATCGTCACGGCGAGGGCCCGGAGGGCCTGGATGTCGAGACGGTGGGCGGGGGCGGGACGGCGAGAGGCGATGTTCTGGTCGATGGTGTGCACCCGATCTTCTGACGACATGTGGTGAGGCATATATTACCCACGCTCGTGTACCCTGCCGTCATGACCGATCCACTCGACGAGACGCCGATCCGATCGCGTCGCGGTTTCCTGCTCGTCGGTGCGGCGGGCATCGCGGCGGCCGGTGCCGCGGCCGTCGCCCCCGGCGCCCGTGCCGCTCGCGCCGACGACGGGCCGGCCTCCGACGGGCCGCCCGCCGACGGTTCCGGGGCGGCGCCGGCTGCGGAGGTCGGGACGTCGGACGACCGCACGGGGGTCGACGTCCGTGACCACGGTGCCGTCGGCGACGGTGTGACGGACGACACCGCCGCCTTCGCCGCGGCCGTCGAGGCGGCCAGGGTGGTCCGGGGGCGTGTGCTCGTCCCGGCGGGCACCTACGTCGTCGACTCCGTCACGGTGCCCCTGTTGGTCTCGATCCAGGGCACGGGGGCCGATGTCAGTCGCTACGGGGCCTCGACCGACGGTGGCGTCACCATCCGGCACCTCGCCCGTTCGACGAGGCCGATGGTCGTCGTCGACGGGAACGGTGTCACGCTCGAGGGGCTGACCCTGCAGGGCAACGGCTCGGCGGCACCCCTCGTCCAGGTCGTGAACGGGTTCGAGTCGCGCTTCGACAGGGTGCAGTTGGCCGGCGTGGCCGGAACGGCCCTCCTCGTCGAGCGCGTCAACAACAACCTCTGGTCGGACCTCTTCGTCAACAACTGCGGGTCGGCCGACGCGGCCGCGGTCGTCGTGCGGTCACCGGCCTCGGGTGGGTCGAACACGAACACGTTCACCTGCGTGAACCTGCACATCGAGGGCAGTGCGAACGTCGCCCTCGATCTCGCCTGGGGTTCGACCGCCGAGTACTTCGTCGAGTTCGTGAGGCTGATCGCCCCGCACATCGAGACGTTGCAGCGGGCGGGATCGGGCGGTGACGCGACCGTGCGCATCGGCAACGTCCGGCAGATCGAGTTCGTCGCCCCGACGATCTACGGTGGCCCGGGTCCCCTGATCGAGCACGACGAGAGGCGACGTCGTGGCGTCGACATCGACGGCGGCATCCGACTGCTCGGCGGTGCCCTGCTCGGCGCGGACCCTGCCCAGGTCGGAGCGTCGACCGTGCTGGTGCGGCTGACCAAGGGCGACGACTTCGCCCTGGTGGGCACCCGTCTCGGTCGCTTCACGCAGGCAGGGGTCGAGTTGGGGGCCGGGTACGGCTCGCGGTTCGCCGTCGATCCGACGACACGGATCGCCACGACCGGCTCGGCCGTCGACGTCGTCGACCGACGCGAGGTCGAGGCTCGGCCGCTCTGGGCCTGGGGTGGCGACCTCGCGGTGGGACGTCGGTTGCTGGGTGCCCTCGGTGGCCCCTCTCCCGTGGCGTCGGCCATGGGGCGGAATGGCGACGGCGCCCCGGCTCCCACCCTGTCGGGTTCCGATCTGAGGGGAACGGTCGGCTTCGGTTCGGGTCGGGCCCGTCGTCCCGGCACGCAGGTGCGGGTCCGCTATTCGAAGCCCTTCGCCACGGCGCCGGTGGTCTCGATCTGTCCGGCGTCGAACACGGCTGCGTCGGCCCAGTTCTTCGTCGTCTCGCGACCCGACGCCTTCGACGTCGAGATGGCCGGTGACCTCGAGGAGGGCCTCCCGGCCGACGCCTACCGGTTCACGTACCAGATCATCGGCTGACGGCGGCCTCCGTCAGGCCCAGCCGAGTTCGTGCAGTTGGTGGTCGTCGATCCCGTAGAAGTGGGCGATCTCGTGGACGAGCGTGACGTGGATCTCGTCGGCGAGCTGGTCGAGGTCGTCCACGGCGGCGAGGTGCGGTTCTCGGTAGAGGATGACCCGGTCGGGTAGTTCGCCGAAGCCGTACTGTCCACGCTCGGTCAGGGCGACGCCGTCGTAGAGGCCGAGCAGGTCGAGCGTGCCGTCCTCGGGGCGGTCTTCCGTGACGAACACGACGTTGTCTAGCCCGTCGACCATGTCGTCGGGCAGCAGATCGAGTTGGTCGACCACCATCGCGTCGAACGCCTCCGCGCTCACCTCCGCCGGGTCGATGCCTGCTGCCGGTCGTTCGTCGGCATCCAGCGCGTCGTCGCCGTTCTCGGGGGAGTCGTCCACTCGCTCACTCTCGCACGCCCACACGGTCTGTCGCTGGGCGCTTCTCCGAGCCCCCTGCCGCGACGAGCGGAGCGATGTCGCACACCCCGCGATGCCACGACCGCGACGAGCGCAGCGAAGTCCTGACCCTCGACGTCGTGGATGCGCACGCGCATCTGCGACCAGAAGGCCCCGGGGCCCGAGAAATCCCCTGCCCGTCGGAGGGCAGGGGATCCCACTCAGGTGAGTAACGGGGCATGAACCAGTCTGTGAGACTGTCCACCCCGCCCTCTTTCTCTTTTTAAACATGGCAGGCGGGCCAGCTGATGCTGCTGTGAGGGTAGGCCGAAAAGTGCCGAGAAACGCTGGCTTATGTAGCCGCGGCCACATTTAGCTACGCGCTCGCCGAGGCCTAGCCGGCAGCATCGGGGCCCTCGTTCACATCTTCCTGCCGCACCACTAGGGGCATCGTAATGCCCAGCTCGGGACGGGGCACGAACGCATCCATGAGCTCAATGTTGGACTGGTAACGGCCACGTCCTACCTCGCGAATGAGCTTCAACTCGAGCAGCTTCGAAATGTCGCGGCTGAAGAGTCGGTCGCTTGCTGTCGCGTACATGACGGCGATGTCCGCATTGAGGCGCTTGATGTCCCTCTTGGTGTACTCAACATCGGGGAGCAGAGCAAGAACAACGGCGCGGCGCCGTTTGGCGATCTCCGTCGAGGGCTCACTCTGAAAAGCCTCGTGGACATAGTTGATCCAGGCCACCCGTCTCTGCTGGGTCTGGACCTCTTCGATTTGCTCGCGGAGCTCATCGCGGAAGCCGATCGCGCTGTAGGCAATGAACCCAGGCAGGTCCATGGCGCGGGAAGCAGCGTCAAGGCGCTGGTAGTAGCGAGGCTTGGTCTTGTTGTAGTAGTTGGACAGGACCGTGGTGCTGACCCAGGGGACAGTACTGGAGTGCGCGAGGATTGCTGCCTCCACAAGCCTCGCCGTCCGGCCGTTGCCGTCGCCGAAGGGATGGATCCAGGCGATGTAGATATGAGCAAGCGTCGCCGCAAAGAAGCTAAGGAAGAACCGCTGGTCCAGGGTGCGACTCTTCTCGGCCTGCTCGATAATGCTGTTGATCCAGGTCGACATCTCCTCCATGAGGTAGGGCACATCCTCGGTCGGAGCGCCCTTGTAGGTGCCGACGCCAACAGCGACGGTGCGCAACTCGCCAGGGACAACGTGGTCTTCGAGTTCGAGGTCGCGCATCAAGAGGGCATGCTTGGACAGCATCCATTCTGTGGACAGTCGGAAGGTACCTGACTCGGTTATTTCACCTCTGACATCGATGAGAGCGTCGACGACGTTCCGCACTTCCTGCTCCTGGTAGCGCTGCGACTCAGGGAGCGAGCGATTGTTGACGAGGATGTCCTCGACTTGGTCCTCGTTCAAGGTGTTGCCCTCGATGGCGGCCGAGGCCAGGGCTCCGCGACGCAGGAAGACCTCGGACAGATGCATGGCGAGGGCAGGCTGCAGCGGCGTGCCGATCAAGTGCTGGCACTTGGAGAACGCCTCGCCGAGATGGGCCCAGGCAATGGAGCCGAGAGATTGCGGATCGAACTTGAAGGTCAGCCACTCATGCGTCGTCTGGTAGGTCCGGGTGGGGGTCATGGGATAAACACTACCTGTTTTTGTCCACATCCGTGTCGCGGAACGTGTCCAGGGTTCCGTCCTCGAACTGGGGATTGAAGGTGCCGACTTCTAAGCGGTTGCATCTCGAGCGCTATCGCCCCCGGTTCCCTCGCCCGCCTCGGTCGAGCCGCTCGCCGATGCCCCGGCGGCACCCTTGGCCACGTCGCCCTTTGACGGCGTGTACAGGGTGGTGAAGGCCGCCGCCGTGATGACGGTAAGGAAGAGCGCCACGATGACTAAGACCGCCACGGAGACGACATAGAGCCAGGCTGGCCCATCTTCGCTGAGGCGCCGAACCCAGGTCCAGGTGTAGTAGATCGCCAGTGTGGTGCCGGCGAAGAGAATCAGCGTCAGTATCAAGTTGCCGACGTTCAGCTTGCGGCTGTGACGCCGTGCCTCGCGCTCGGCCAGCCATCTAACCTCATCTGCGAGGAGAGCCTGCATGCCGATCTCCGCGGCGCCAGAATCTTTGAGCTTCGCCAACAGATCCGCGTGGTGATCCACCCTCTTCGACAGCCGACTGGTGCCCTTGAACAGGGTGGCGATGACGCCAAGAAGAGGGACGGCGATGGCGCCAAGTGCTTGCCACATTCCGGTGGTCCTTTCAGTTCGCGGGCGCTCGCCGGTCAGGCGGCTATGAGGTTGAAGCGGTGGAGGTTCCAATAGACGCTGATCAAGCGGGTGGAGACTCCCATCTCGTGGGCCCACCTCGACATACCGGGTGACCATCGCATGAGGTCGACCGAGCCGGGGTCGACGTACTGGTCGACCCAGTCGCGGAACGTGGGCCCGTCACCGGCGGAGGGCTGCCGGGCTTCCCACATGGCGAGCGCCGCAGCTGCGCCGACGCGGTCGATGAGGTCGCCGTATTGGCGTGCGCCGGCCTCGGGCTTGAAGGACTTCGATCGCATGGCGGCACCGAGTCGGAATTGGACCCGCCGGCAGATGCGTCCGTCCTTCATTCGACACGGTAAAACATTGGCCAAGATGCCTCCAAGAGTGGGCATCCGCCGGGAACGAAACAAGCGGATGTAGCCCGAGCTAATGACCTTGGCTTACATCCGCTTGCTTTTTCGGGTGAGTAACGGGGCTTGAACCCGCGGCCTCCTAGACCACAACCAGGCGCTCTACCAGCTGAGCTATACCCACCATGCGCGACTGCCGAGGCGATCGCAACGAGAAGACTCTACTACAGCCGGGGGGCCCATTCGTCCACGACGGCCTTCGAGATCGCCTGGACGTCCTCGGTGGTGGGACCCGGATCGGCGACGAATCCGGCGCGACGGTAGTACTCGAGTTCGCGGATGGATTCGAGGATGTCGGCGAGGGCCCGGTGTCCGCCGTGTTTCTGCGGAGCGTTGAAGTACACGCGGGGGAACCAGCGGCGGGCCAGCTCCTTGATCGAGGACACGTCGACGCTGCGGTAGTGCAGGTGGCCGTCGACGCGAGGCATGTACTTGGCGAGGAAGGCGCGGTCCGTGCCGATGGTGTTGCCGGCGAGGGGCGCGTGCTGCTCGGTGGGCACGTATTTCAGGATGTACTCGAGCACCTCGAACTCGGCCTCGGCGAGGCTGACGCCGTCCGGGATCTCGTCGATGAGGCCGGACGAGCGGTGCATCTCGGTGACGAACTCGCCCATGTTGTCGAGGGCGGACTGGTCCGGCTTGATGACGATGGCGAAGCCGGGGTGCACGGGCTTCAGGTCGAAGTCGGTCACGACCACGGCCACCTCGACCAGTTCGTCGACCGAGAGGTCGAGCCCGGTCATCTCGCAGTCGATCCAGACCAGTCGGTCGTTGCTCGTAGCCATTCCGCGAGTCTAGTCCGGTGCCCTTCCGGCACCGCGCCTCCTGCACGGGACCAGGGCAGGAGGCGCGGTGCGGTCCGGTCAGATCGCCTCGCCGGCTCCGATGGCCTCGGCTTCGACCTGAGCCGGTTCCGGGCCGTCGTCCACGCGGCGCAGGGCCCCGCGGGCGGCGACCACGACGACGAACGCCACGGCGACGCTCGCGGAGGCGAACATGTAGGCGGCACTCGGGTCGATGGTGTCGGCGAGCAGGGTCGCGACGGGTGGGGCCACGGCGCCGCCGAGGAAGCGCACGCCCGAGTAGGCGCTGGACGCGACCGAGCGGGGCAGGTCGGTCGCCTCCATGACGGACTCGGTCAGCACCGTGTTGAGCACGCCGAGCACCAGGCCGCCGACCACCACGCAGACCACGAGGGCGGCCGGCGTCCTGACGACGACCGCGGCGGCGGCGAGGTCGAGCGCGAGCAGGGGGAGTGCGATGCGCAGCACGGTCGTCCGACGCAGGCGTGCGGTCAGCAGCGGGGCGACCCAGACCGAGGTGATCGCGAGGCCGACGCCCCAGCCGAAGAAGGTGAACCCGATGCCGAGAGCCCCGAAGCCCAACGGGTACGGCGTGTACGCGAGCAGGACGAAGAATCCGATGTTGTAGAACAGGGCGGTCGCCGCGAGGGCGCCGAGGGCCGGGCGGCCCAGGGCGCGGAACGGGGCCGACAGCGTCGTGGGCGTGGGTTTCTCCATGGCGCCGCCCTTGAGGAACAGCACGATCGCGATGAAGGCGATCGCCATCAGGGTGGTGACGCCGAAGAACGGGCCGCGCCAGCTGACCGAGCCGAGCAGGCCGCCGATCAGGGGGCCGATGGCGATGCCGAGTCCGAGGGCCGCCTCGTAGAGGATGATCGCCGAGGCCGTGCCGCCGGATGCCGCGCCCACGATCGTCGCGAGGGCGGTCGAGATGAACAGGGCGTTGCCGAGCCCCCAGCCGGCACGGAAGCCGATGATCGACCAGACGTCGCCACTGGTGGCGGCGAGCAGGGCGAAGAGCACGATCAGGGCGAGCCCGATCAGCAGGGTGCGCTTGGGGCCGAGTCGACTCGACACCCAGCTGGTGAAGAACATCGCCACGCCCGTGACGGCGAGGTAGCTCGTGAAGAGCAGTTCGGTCTGGGTCGGGCTGGCCTTCAGTGACTCGGCGATGGCGGGGAGGATCGGGTCGACGAGCCCGATTCCCATGAAGGCGACGACACAAGCGAAGGCGATGGCCCACACGGCGGTCGGCTGCTTCAGGATGCTCGGCCCGGCACCGTGCGCGGCGCCGGACGAGGAAGAAGGGCTCGAGGCGGAGGCGCTCACGCGAACACCGCCTCGGCGTCGGAGTGGACTTCGGCGCGGCCGGCGGCGCGGTGGCCGACCCGCGACGCCAGGAGGCGGGTGGCGTGCTCGAGCACGGCCCACTCGTCGTCGTCCAGGTCGGCGAAGAGGCCGCCGAGCGAGTCGGCGAGTTGCCCCCGCCACTCGACGAGCGCCGCCGTGCCCTTGTCGGTGATGGCGATGAGCCACGCCCGGGAGTCGTCGGTGTCGGCGATGCGCTTGACGAGCTCGTCCTCGGCGAGGCCCCGGAGGAGCTTGGTCATGGTGGGCTGCGACACGCGGCTGGCCCGGGCGAGGTCCCCGACGCGGAGCTCGCCGTCGGTCGTCAGGATCGAGAGCGTGCGCCACACGGCGGGTGAGGTGGTGCGGCCGGTCTCCTGCGCGGCGATGCGCGTCAGGCGATGGGTCGACGTCAGGAGGGATTCCAAGATGTCTGTCGGCTGGGGAGTCATCCCTCAAGTGTATAGCCAAGCTATATAGCTTGGCTATGCGGTGTCGCGGAGCGAAGCTGGGCGCCGACTCCGTGCCTCCTGGTAGACCTGTGGACATGACAGACAGCAAGCCCACCGTGGCCGAGGGTTCCGAGTACGTCGTCTTCTTCGACGGCGGTCCGAGCGACGGCTCCACCGACACCCGCATCAGCACCGACGGCTCGTACGACGAGCAGATCACCGATTTCGTGTTGGTCGACGGCATGGAGACCGGCATCGTCTACACCGCCACCGAGGCCAAGATGGTCGGCGAACAACTGCAGGTCCACTACTCGCTCGACGCGAAGGACAGCGACCCCGTCGTCGACCCGGAAGACCGCAACGACGACCGCGACAACTGACGTCGGCGGCCCCGGCCGCACCGACTCACCAGACCGCAGGAGGCGGGGGGGAAGGTTCCCCCGCGCCCCCTCGTTGTCCCCGGCATGATGCTCGAGCTCTACACGTCGGCCTTCTGCGGTCCCTGCCACGCGGCCAGGGCGGTCGTCGCCGAGGCAAAAGACCTCCTGCCCTCGCTCGTCGTCGACGAGGCCGACGTCGCCGCCCGGCCCGCCGACGCCGAACGGCGCGAGGTCCGCAGCACGCCCACCATCGTGGTCACGCGGGACGACGGCGAGGTGGTCTTCCGCTCACCGGGCGTGCCGACGTTGGACCGCCTGCTCGGGGCCCTGGCCCTCGCGATCTGATCGCGGGACCCCCGTCATGGAAGGCCCATAGGATCTCCGCGGCGTCGCCATCGACTGATGCGAGGCCGCTGATGGCGTGGCGACCGATCGTGGTCCCATGCCTGACACCGACATCCTGCGTCTCGACATCGTGGTGCCCGTCTTCGACGAGGCCGCCACCCTCGAGGCCAGCATCACGAGCCTCCATGACCATCTGACCCGCCACGTCACCGAGACCTGGCGCATCACCGTGGCCGACAACGCCAGCACCGACGGCACGCCGGCCCTCGCCGACGACCTCGCCCGACGCCTGCGGTGCGTGACCGCCGTCCACCTCGCCGAGAAGGGCCGAGGCCGTGCCCTCAAGCAGGTCTGGGCGGCCTCGCCCGCCGACGTGCTGGTCTACCTCGACGAAGACCTCTCCACCGACCTCTCTGCGCTCGGCCCGCTCGTCGCACCGTTGCTCTCCGGCCACTCCGACCTCGCGATCGGCACCCGGCTGAGCCGGTCGTCGCGGGTCGTGCGCGGCGGCACGCGGGAATTCGTCTCGCGCAGCTACAACTTCCTGCTGCGTCGCACGATGGGGGTCGGGTTCAGCGACGCCCAGTGCGGCTTCAAGGCGATCCGGCGCGAGGCCGCCGAGCGACTGCTGCCCCTCGTCGAGGACACCGGGTGGTTCTTCGACACCGAACTGCTGATCCTCGCCGAGCGCTCGGGCCTGCGCATCCACGAGGTGCCGGTCGACTGGGTCGACGACCCCGACAGCTCGGTCGACATCGTCTCCACGGCCGCCGCCGACCTCAAGGGGATGCTGCGCGTGGGCACGGGCATCGCCCGGGGCGCGATCCCGGTCCAGGCGGTGTACGACGCGATCGGGAGGCGTCCGTTCGAGCCGCCCGCGCCTCCGACGTTCTTCTCGCAGGTCGTGCGGTTCGGCGTCGTCGGGGTCGCCTCGACCGCCGCGTACGCGCTGCTCTACCTCGGCGCGCAGCAGGTGATGCCGGCCCAGGCGGCGAATTTCGTGTCGTTGCTCGTCACGGCCGTGGTCAACACGGCCGCCAACCGGCGGTTCACGTTCGGGGTACGGGGGGCGTCGGGCGTGGCGCGACAACAACTGCAAGGGCTGATGGTCTTCGTACTCGCCTGGGCGCTGACCTCGGGGTCGCTCGTCGTGCTGCACGCCGCGGCTCCCGCGGCCGACGCGCAGGCCGAGCTGCTGGTCTTGACGGCCGCGAACCTCGTCGCGACCGTCCTGCGCTTCGTGCTCCTGCGCGTCTGGGTGTTCCGGTCGGAGGCGACGCACGTGACGCCGGGACCGGCCGACGAGCGGGTCGGTGTCGCCGACCCCGTGTCCGACCTCGCCACCCGCGTCGCCGCCGTGGCCGGCGACGACGACGTCACGGTGGTCGGTCGATGAGCGCCGGGACCACGCCGGTGCCGCTGACCGATCGACGCTCGCCGTCCGGGTCGGCCGGCCCGCGCCTCCGTCCGCTCGCTCGTCGCCTGGTGCGCGGGCGTGAGGACGCGGCACGGTGGGAGCGACCGGCGTTCCTCGCGCTGCTGGTCGCCACGGGGGCTCTCTACCTGGTGAACCTGTCGGCGAACGGCTGGGCGAACTCGTTCTACTCGGCCGCGGTGCAGGCCGGTTCGCAGAACTGGGAGGCGTTCCTCTACGGCTCGTCCGACGCCGCGAACTCGATCACGGTCGACAAGCCGCCCGCGAGCCTGTGGGTCATGGCGTTGTCGGTCCGGGTGTTCGGACTGTCGTCGTTCAGCATCCTGCTGCCCGAGGCACTGATGGGCGTCGCGACCGTCGGACTCGTCTGGGCCACGGTGCGGCGGCACTTCTCGGGCGTCGCCGCGTTCGTCGCCGGTGGAGTCCTCGCGCTGACCCCGGTCGCCGCGTTGATGTTCCGCTTCAACAACCCCGACGCGCTGCTCGTGCTGCTGCTGACCCTCGCCACGTACCTGACGCTGCGCGGCGTCGAGACGGGCCGCGTCCGTTGGGTCGTCTGGGCGGGCGTGGCGATCGGCTTCGGCTTCCTGACCAAACAACTGCAGGCGTTCGTCATCCTGCCCGTACTGGCCGGGGTGTACCTCGTCGCGGCGCCCGTCCTGCTGCGCAAGCGGCTGCTGCACCTGCTGGCCGCGCTCGGTGCGGTCGTGGTGTCGGCCGGCTGGTGGGTCGCCCTCGTCGAGCTGGTGCCCGCGGGCATGCGGCCGTACGTCGGCGGCTCGCAGACCAACTCGTTCCTCGAGTTGACCTTCGGCTACAACGGCCTCGGACGGCTCACGGGTGACGAGACCGGCAGCGTGACGGGCGGGGGCGGCGGCACCGGTGCCGCCACGACAGGCATGTGGGGCGAGACCGGCATCACCCGGCTCTTCACGGGCGAGTTCGGGGGCCAGATCACCTGGTTGCTTCCCGCCGCCCTCGTGATCGGCGTCTCGGCACTCGTGCTGCTCGGCTGGCGACACCGGACCTCGGCCCGTCGGGCGACCCTGCTGCTGTTCGGGGGCTGGACGGTGCTGACCGCCCTCGTCTTCAGCTTCATGTCGGGCATCTTCCACGCGTACTACACGGTGGCGCTCGCCCCGGCCATCGCGGTCACCCTCGGGGCTGCGGCCGACGTGTTGTGGCGACGACGGGCCCGGTCGTGGGTGCGGATCGTGCTGGCGGCGTCGGCTCTGCTCACGGGCGTCTGGGCCTGGGTGCTGCTCGGACGGGCAGAGTCCTGGCAGCCGTGGCTCCGGTACGTCGTCGTCACGCTCGCCGTCGTGGGCGCCGTGCTCGTGCTGCTGCCGCGACGGGGCCGGGCGCTCACGGCCGCGACCCTCGCCGTGCTGCTCACGGGCGGCCTGCTGGCTCCGGCGGCCTACTCGGTCGAGACCGTGTCGACGGCCCACACCGGTTCGATCGTCACGGCCGGGCCGACCGTGTCGGGTGGCACGGGCGGGTTCGGCGGTGGTGGCGCGGGCGGCGCCGGCGGCTTCGGCGGTCGCGGCGGGGCCGTTGGTGGCGGGCCCGGTGGCGCGGCTGGCGGAACGCCCCCGCAGCTGCCGGGCGGCACCGGCGGGGGAGCGGGCACCGGCACCGGCACCGGCGCGGGAACCGCAGGAGGCGCGGGTACGGCCACGCGCGGACTCCCCGGTGGCGGGGGCGGAGCCGGCTCGCTGCTCGGCTCGGGCTCGGTCAGCGACGAGCTCGCTGCCGTGGTCGGCGCGGACGCGGACCGGTACACCTGGGTCGCCGCGGCCGTCGGGTCGAACAGCGCGGCGGGCTACCAGCTCGCGACGGGCGATCCGGTCATGGCGGTCGGCGGGTTCAACGGCAGCGACCCGTCACCGACCCTGGCGCAGTTCGAGCAGTACGTCGCCGACGGGCAGATCCACTGGTTCGTCGGAGGTACCGTCGGGCAGTCGAACGGCGGCAGCTCGTCCTCGAGCGAGATCGCGGCCTGGGTCGAGGCGAACTTCTCCTCGACCGAGGTCGACGGGGTCACGCTGTACGACCTGACCAGCTGACCGACCGGACGTCGCCACCGGTCCGCCTGGCCGCCCCGCACCTCCGGGGCGCGCGAGACACCGCGTTTCGTGCACCGCACCGCGACTAGTCGGGGCGCGGTGCACGAAACCCGGTGCGGAGCCTGGCTGGACCGCTACCGGGACGGAGGAGCGGGCACGGTATCGTGGTCGGGTTCGCCCCCGTAGCTCAGCGGATAGAGCAGGAGCCTTCTAATCTCTTGGTCGCAGGTTCGATTCCTGCCGGGGGCACCACGCGACACCACCCCCCCACACGACGACGCGCCCCCGACCGAGGTCGGGGGCGCGTGGTCGTTCGTTCGCCGGGTCAGTCGTCCGCGCGTTCGGGTGTCGTCCGGCGTCGGACCTGGCTCGCACTGACCGGCTGCTCGAAACGCTCGTCGTCCATCGCATCGTCGCGGGTGTCGTCGTGGCTCGCGTCGCCCGGCGTGACCGCCGGTGCCTCGGGCGCGGACACCGGCGACGGTCCGGCCAGCGGGGCGGGAGCCGTCGGTGCCCGGTAGGCCTCGTCGCCACCGCGGACCGGGGCATCGTCGAGGGCCGCGGGGCGGAGCGCTGCCGAGGGTGCGGCACCCGAGGGCGCGGAGGCCTCGGTACGACGCTGCTCGGTCGCCGCCGCAGCCCGCTGCTCGGCCTCCCAGGCCTTCTGCTTCGCGGCCGTGTCTCGGTCGACGTCGGCTTCTTCGTACTTCCAGCGGGCGAGATCGTCGCGGAACAGCTTCTTGGCCCGCCCGGGGCGGTTCTGCCACTCGACGAGGCGGTCGCGGAGTTCACCCAGCGTCTGCTCGGACTGGAAGCTGAAGGACGCCGAGTTGCGCTTGATCTCGGCCAGTTCGTGAGCCGCCCAGTCGGCGGCGAGGGTGCTGCCGGTCGCGGGCGACAGCCGCAGTCGGACGTCGGCTTCGTGGCCGAGGTGATCGGCATAGGCGCGCTCCTCGACTCCGAGCGAGCTGTAGACGGCACCCTTGCGGGCCGCCGAGACGAGGGCCGCGACCGCCGCCGCTTTCGCCTCGTCCTCGTGCAACGACACGACCCGCCGCGTGCTCGCCCGGCCGATGAGGGCTGCGACGATGCCTGCCACGACGATGGCGACGAAGGGGATCACCGCATCGGTGACGACACGCCACCCGTTGTCCGAAGAGAGCCATTCGACGAGATCGTTCCACCACTGCATGGGGCGAACACTACAGCCGAGGTCGAAGGTTGCACGGCTGCGACATGCTGTCGAGCCCGCCGTCGGGGACGCCGTCACGGTGCTCCGGCGGAGGCGTCGGGATCAGGCGAACCGGAAGCAGTCGGTGGCGTCGTCGCGACTCCAGAACTCGCCGATCTCGACGAACCGACGCTGACGGGGCAGGAACCGCTTGGCGCGGTAGCGATCACCCTGCGGGTCGTCGAAGCGCTCGACGTAGCCCACGATCTCGCCACCGGGTCGGGTCACCCGGGCGAGGTCGTCGTGCACCTGGACGAGCTGTAGGCCGCCCCGGGTCGAGCGCAGGGAGGGGAGGGGAACGCCCGCGTGAGCGTGCGGCGCAGGCGGGACGATCGCGTGGTCGAGGGTGCTGCTGGTCATGAGGTGCTCCTGAGGTCATCCGGCCGATGCTGTCGAGAACACCCCTGACGCTAGGGGTGACCACCGACATCGACGTCGGACACCTCGGACACCTCGGACACGTCGGACGCGTCGGGCGCCTGGAGGGCGCGGTGCCCCGTCGGCACCGCGCCGTCCGGTCAGCGGCCGGTGCCGTCGACCGCCAGCGGCTCGATCGCCGCGAGCTCGTCCTCGGTCAGCTCGGCACCGTCGAGCGCGTCGAGGCTGTCGTCCAGCTGGGCCACCGACGAGGCGCCGATGAGGGCGCTGGTCACGGCGGGTTGGCGCAGCACCCAGGTGAGCGAGAGCTGCGCGAGCGACTGGCCCCGCGCCTCCGCGATCTCGTTCAGGCCGCGGACGCGGGAGAGGTAGGTCTCGTCGAGGGCGTCCTCGGAGAACCACCGGCCCTCGGCAGCGCGCGAACCCGCGGGAGCACTGCCCGAGAGGTAGCGGTTCGTCAGGAGGCCCCCGGCCAGGGGCGAGAACACGATCGAACCGACGCCGCGGGTCAGGAGGGTGTCGAAGAGCCCTCGCTCGGGCCGGCGGTCGAACATGTTGTACCGCGGCTGGTGGATCAGCAGGGGCACGCCCTCGGCGGCCAGGGCGTCGATCGCGGCCTCGGTCTGCGCCGGGTCGTAGTTGGAGATGCCGGCGTAGAGCGCCTTGCCCTGCCGGACGGCCGTCGCGAGCGCCCCCATCGTCTCGTCGATCGGGGTCTCGGGGTCGGGGCGGTGCGAGTAGAAGATGTCGACGTGGTCCATGCCGAGCCGCCCGAGGCTGGCCTCGAGCGAGTTGAGCAGGTACTTGCGCGACCCCCCGTCGCCGTACGGCCCGGGGGTCATGTCGTAGCCCGCCTTCGACGAGACCACGATCTCGTCGCGGTAGGGGCGCAGGTTCGCCGCGGCGATGCGACCGAACTGTTCTTCGGCCGAGCCGTAGGGCGGGCCGTAGTTGTTCGCCAGGTCGAAGTGGGTGACCCCCCGGTCGAACGCGCGCAGCACGATGTCGCGCTGCGTCTCGAGGCCCCGGTCCGAGCCGAAGTTGTTCCAGAAGCCGAGGGAGATGCGGGGCAGCCGGAGTCCGCTGCGGCCGGTACGGACGTAGTCGAGTCGTGAGTACCGTGCGTCGTCGGCGACGTAGGGCGTGAAAGGTGATCTCATGCGGTCAGCCTAGGGCGGGCCCTCGGCTCGGGAGTAGGTTCACGGGCATGACGACGTTCGTTCTGGCCGGTGGGTGCTTCTGGTGCCTCGACGCGGTCTACCGCACCCTCGACGGCGTCACCGAGGTGGTCTCGGGTTACACCGGCGGAGACACCGAGCGGCCGAGCTACGACGACGTGTGCACGGGCCGCACGGGTCACGCCGAGGCCGTCGCGGTCGGCTTCGACCCCGAGAAGCTCCCCGCCGACGTCGTCCTCGACGTCTTCTTCACCCTGCACGACCCGCGGCAGCTGAACCGGCAGGGCGCCGACGTCGGCACCCAGTACCGCTCGGCGATGTTCGCCGCCGACCACGACCAGGAGGCGCTCTTCCAGGCGGCCCGTGACCGCGCCTCCGAGGCCTGGGGCGGCGGTGTCGTCACGACGATCGAGCCGCTGTCCACCTGGTACGACGCCGAGGAGCACCACCAGGACTTCTTCGCCAAGAACCCCGGCCAGGGCTACTGCACCGCCGTCGCGCTGCCGAAGGTCACCAAGATCCGCAAGTCGTACGCGAAGTACGTGCTCGCCTCGTAGACGGGTCACGCCGCCCGGTGTGACCGACCGAGAAAGAGGAAAGGGGCGCTCGACGATGAGTGACCAGAACACCTTGCACCGACAGACCTGGGTGGCCGTGGGCCCGGCGGGCGCGGTCGGGACCATCCTGCGGACCGACGGCGGCTTCACGGTGCGCCTGTCCGCGAAGGGAGCCGACGGCGGCGTCTACCCGAGCCTGGCCGTGGCGAAGAGCGCCCTGTTCGCGGCGTTGGGGCCCGGCGCCGACTACCCGGAGTTCCACGAACACTGAGGCCCGGTCGTCCCCGGACGACTTGTCGTCGTGTCGTCCCCCGGGCGGCCCCCGCGCCTCCTTCTCCACAAGGAGGCGCGGGTGCCGTTCCGGGGGTTCCTCGCCCCCGCGAGACTCCCGTCATGACAGACACCATCACCCTCACAGGGATCATCGCGACCGACCCCCGGGCCCTCGTCACGCAGACCGGCCTCTCCATCACGAGTTTCCGACTCGCCTCGACGCAGCGACGGTACGACCGCGTCAAGGGCGAGTGGATCGACGGCGAGACCAACTGGTACACCGTGACGTGCTTCCGTCAGCTCGCCGACAACGTGCTGGCCAGCCTCCGCAAGGGGCAGCGGGTCGTGGTCACGGGGCGCGTCCGCATCCGCGCATGGGAGTCGGGCGAGCGCAGCGGCATGACGGTGGAGGTGGACGCGGACGCGGTCGGTCACGACCTCGTCTGGGGCAGGTCGACCTTCGAACGGCGGGTGGCGTCCGCTTCGTCCGCCCCGGCGGGCTCCTCTCCTGCCGCGGGCGGGGGCGATCCGACCGTCGCCTCCGACGAGAGCGGCTCGGCACCCGAGACGGAGGCGGACCACGGAACCGGTCACGGAGTCCCCTCGGACGGTGCGGCGACGGATGCGTCGTCGGACCCCGATCGGGTGGTGATCCCCGACGACGGCGCGGACTGGGGTGCTCCCGCGGCCGTCGGCGCGGACGAGGTGGCGGCCCCGTTCTGACCACCCCGGTGGCTCCCGTGTCCCGGGCCCGTGGGTCGGCACGCCGTAGACTCCTCACGGCTCGCCGACCCGCGGCCGCCGCCAGCGACGAAGGGCCCCCGTGACCGGTTCGAGACCTCCACGCGGCCTGGCGCTCGCCGCGATCGTGCTGGCCGTGGCGATCCCCCTCGTGGGGTGCACCTCGTCGCCCGAGCCGTCACCGACGACGTCGTCCGTCGCCCCGTCGACGGACGCCCCGCCGTTCTCCTCCACGTCCACGACGGCCGAGGCGCTGGCCCACTTCGACGAGGTGAACGCCGCGACCGTCGCGGCGAACGCCCGCCCGGGTGGGCGCGCCGTCGTCGACGCGCTGGTGGCCGCAGGCTTCGACAAGTCGACGATGCAGGTCACCGCCGACACGACCTCGATCGGCCGCGACGCCGACAGCGTGCAGTTCTCGGTGCTCTGGGGTCAGGACTGCCTGATCGGGCAGGTCTCGGGCGCGGGCTACAGCAGCCAGACGGCGCCGGTCCTCGGCACGGGCGCTTGCCTCGTCGGGTCGACCCGAGCCATCGACTGGTGACGTCGGGGGCGGGGCCCCGCCCGATAGACTCGCTGTCATGGCCGAATACATTTACTCGATGGTGCGCGCCCGCAAGGCGGTCGGCGACAAGCTGATCCTCGACGACGTCACCATGTCGTTCATCCCGGGGGCGAAGATCGGTGTCGTGGGGCCGAACGGCGCCGGCAAGTCGACGATCCTCAAGATCATGGCGGGGCTCGACACCCCCAGCAACGGCGAGGCGAAGCTCAGCCCCGGCTACTCGGTCGGCATCCTGATGCAAGAGCCCGAACTCGACGAGACCAAGACCGTCCTCGAGAACGTGCAAGAGGGCGTGGGTCCCATCAAGCAGAAGCTCGACCGCTTCAACGAGGTCTCGGCCGCCATGGCCGAGCCCGACGCCGACTTCGACGCGTTGCTCGCCGAGATGGGCACCCTCCAAGAAGAGATCGACGCCGCCGACGCCTGGGACCTCGACTCCCAGCTCGAGCAGGCCATGTCGGCCTTGCGCACGCCTCCGGGCGATGCCGAGGTCGCGAACCTCTCCGGTGGTGAGAAGCGTCGCGTCGCGCTGTGCAAGCTGTTGCTGCAGAAGCCCGACCTGCTGCTCCTCGACGAGCCCACCAACCACCTCGACGCCGAGAGCGTGCTCTGGCTCGAGCAGCACCTCAGCAAGTACCCCGGCGCCGTGCTCGCCGTGACCCACGACCGGTACTTCCTCGACCACGTCGCCGAGTGGATCGCCGAGGTCGACCGCGGCCGCCTCTACCCCTACGAGGGCAACTACTCGACCTACCTCGAGAAGAAGGGCGAGCGCCTCCAGGTCCAGGGCAAGAAGGACGCCAAGCTCGCCAAGCGCCTCGCGTCGGAGCTCGAGTGGGTCCGGAGCAACGCCAAGGGTCGTCAGGCGAAGTCGAAGGCGCGTCTGGCGCGCTACGAAGAGATGGCGAACGAGGCCGAGCGCACGCGCACCTTGGACTTCGAAGAGATCGTGATCCCCGTGGGCCCGCGTCTCGGCTCTCAGGTCATCGACGCCAAGAAGCTCCACAAGTCGTTCGGCGAGCGTGTGCTCATCGACGACCTGTCGTTCACGCTGCCCCGCAACGGCATCGTCGGCGTCATCGGGCCGAACGGCGTCGGCAAGACCACCCTCTTCAAGACGGTCGTCGGCCTCGAGCCGCTCGACGGTGGCGAGCTCAAGGTCGGCGAGACGGTCGACATCTCGTACGTCGACCAGAGCCGTGGCGGCATCGACCCCAACAAGAACCTGTGGGAGGTCGTCTCCGAGGGGCACGACTACATCCAGGTCGGCAAGACCGAGATCCCGTCGCGGGCCTACGTGTCGCAGTTCGGCTTCAAGGGTCCCGACCAGCAGAAGAAGGCCGGCGTGCTGTCGGGTGGTGAGCGCAACCGCCTCAACCTGGCGCTGACGCTCAAGCAGGGCGGCAACCTCCTCCTGCTCGACGAGCCCACCAACGACCTCGACGTCGAGACGCTGGGCAGCCTCGAGAACGCGCTCCTCGAATTCCCCGGCTGCGCCGTGGTCATCACACACGACCGGTGGTTCCTCGACCGGATCGCCACGCACATCCTCTCGTGGGAGGGCCTGAACGACGACGGCACGCCCAACTGGTACTGGTTCGAGGGCAACTTCGAGGCGTACGAAGAGAACAAGGTCGAGCGCCTCGGCGCCGACGCGGCGAAGCCGAGTTCGGCCACGTACCGCAAGCTCACGCGCGACTGACCGGCACCGCACCGTCATGACCCGCCTGCACGTGCCGACCCGAGTCCGCTGGAGCGATCTCGACGGGTACCGTCACGTGAACAACGCGTCGATGCTGCGCCTCCTCGAGGAGGCGCGCATCGACGCGTTCTGGTCTGCCGACGGGGCGATCGACGAACGGTCCTCGGCCGCCGTCCTCGACGGCAGTCCGAACGCCGCGACGATGACGCTCATCGCTCGGCAGGAGCTCGAGTACCTCGTCCCCATCCCGTACCTGCGGGCCCCGCTCGACGTGCAGATCTGGGTCGGGCGACTCGGCGGGGCGAGCCTCGAGGTCTGCTACGAGGTCTGGTCGCCCGAGGGCGTCGAGCCCCGGACGCTGTTCACGAAGGCCGCCACCACCATCGTGCTGGTCGACTCGGCGACGAATCAGCCCCGGCGCATCTCCGACGTCGAGCGCGACGCCTGGTCGCCGTTCGTCGAAGAACCCCTGGCCTTCCGCCGGCGCTGACCAGGAACGTGGCGGGTCAGCCTCGCGGCACCCGCACCATGCCCTCTTGTGCGACGCTCGCCACGAGAGTGCCCGCGCGGTCGTAGATGCGCCCGAGCGAGAGACCACGTCCGCCCACCGCATTGGGGCTCTCTTGCACGTAGAGAAGCCATTCGTCGACGCGGGCGGGACGGTGCCACCACATGGCGTGGTCGAGGCTCGCGGCCTTGAGCCCGGGGGTGACGAACGCGACGCCGTGACGGCGGTAGATCGGTTCGAGGAGGGTGTAGTCGCTCGCGTACAGCAGGGCGGCACGGTGCAGGTCGGCGTCGTCGGGCAGTGGGCCGGTGGCCTTGAGCCAGACGGCCTGGTGCGCGACGTGGTCGCCCTCGACGCTGAAGAAGACCGGCGACGGCACGTGGCGCATGTCGAACGGCCGCCGGGCCCACGACTGGGCGACGGGGTTGTCGACCGCGGACAGCAGCTCGGCGTCGCTCGGGACGTCCTCGGGATCGGGAAGACCGGAGGGCATGTCGACCTGGTGGTCGAGTCCCTCGTCGGGGGTCTGGAAGGACGCGATCATCGAGAAGATCGGCACGCCGTCCTGCGACGCCTGGGTGCGACGGGTCGCGAACGACCGGCCGTCGTGAATGCGGTCGACCGTGAACGTGATGGGGATGGTGAGGTCGCCGGGCCGCAGGAAGTACGAATGCAGCGAGTGGACGTCGCGTCCGCCGCCGACGGTGCGCTGGGCGGCGACGAGGGCCTGCGCGGCGACCTGGCCGCCGAACACGCGACCGAGCGGCTCGGGCTGTGACCCACCCGTGAAGACGTCCTGACCACCGACGTTGCCCGCCGGCGAGAGGTCGAGGGTGGACAGCAGGCTCTGCAGCGGATCGTCGGTCACGCGATGTAGTTTAGGGGGCCGATGAACGACGCATTCACCCTCCCCGACTCCCTGTCCCTCAGCGATCTCGCGACCTATCTCGGGCGTGCGGGCCGGGTGGAGGACGGCTCGGTCCGGCTCATCGCCGGCTCCGGTGTCCTGGCCGTCTACGTCGCCGTGTTCTACCCGATGGGTCTGCTCGACTCGAGCCCCACCGTGCTGGGGCTCCGCACCTTCCAACTCGACGACCGCCCCGAGTTCGACGCCGTGGTCCCGGTCCGGTCGCTGAAGGAGCGCCTCGTACGCCTGCAGAACGACGTCGTCGACCCGACCGCTGCGGTCACCGTGTCCGTGCCCGCCACGGTCAACACCGTGACGTGGGCAGCGATCTCGCCGCCACGCGGGGGCTGGACGCGACTCGGCCCGATCGAGGCCGACCGCCTCCGATCGACCGCCGAGGCCGGAATCGCCCGCGTCGCCGAGGCGATCCCCACGGGCACCGGTGAGCAGATCGTGCACCGGGTGCGAGCCGACGTGTGGTCGGCCCCCGTCGAGGGTGCCGAGGGGGTTCCCGCCGGAGCCGGCTTCGGTGCCCTCAGCCTGGGATTCCTCGACGGCGAGGACGAGGTCGCGGTGTTCGAGACCGGCACGTGGACCCGCCTCACGACGCCCAAGGGCCACGTGCTCGTCAAGCGGCGCTCGTCCCTGCTCTGACGATCGGCCCGGCGGTGGGCGGTCCGAAGCGGGCGGCCCGGCGGTGGGCGGTCAGCGCTCGAACGTGTTGACCATGGCCTGCGCAGCGCGATCCAGGTAGCCCCAGAGCATCGCGTCGTCGAGCGGAGCGAGTTCGAGGTCGTCGACGGCCACGCGCATGTGCTGCAGCCAGTGGTCACGTGCCTCGGGCGTCACCCGGAACGGCATGTGCCGCATGCGCAGGCGGGGGTGCCCGCGCTCCTGGCTGTAGGTGGTGGGGCCGCCCCAGTACTGCTCGAGGAACCCCGTCAAGCGTTGGATCGCGCCCTCGAGATCCGCTTCCGGGTACATCGGCCAGAGCACCTCGTCGGTCCGGACGCCCTCGTAGAAGCGGCGGACCAACTTCTCGAAGGTCGGCCGCCCACCGATCTGCTGCCAGAAGTTGCCCTGGGCGGCGTCGTCACCGAGGCCCCGCCGGACGGTGACCGGCACGGCCGACGGTGGGGGAGTGACGGGCTGAGCGGTGGACGGGCGCGGCGTCAGCGGGAGGTCGGTCATTTGCGCTTGCTCCGCGGCACGTGGGGCGTCGGCGCCGTGCGGGGCGCCCGGGCGCCCTGGACCGAGGAGGCGCTGTCGAAGCCGGTGAGGACGACGCTCGTCAGCGAGGGCAGCACGATGTCCATGGCGTCCAGGGTCTTCTTGAGACGGGACCGCAGCTCCCGGTCGACGTTGTCACGGTCGGCGGACCGTGTCTTGGCGACGATGCGGATGACCACGTGCTCCTCGGCGATCGACTGGATTCCCCAGACCTCGGGCTGGTCGATGATGGCGCGCCTCCACTTCGGGATCGCGGCGAGCTCGTTCGCGGTGTTCAACATGGCGTCCTGCACCTGGTCGACGTCGGCGGAGTAGGGCACGGCGAGGTCGATGACCACGCGCGTCCAGCCCTGCGACATGTTGCCCACGCGCAGGATCTCGCCGTTGCGGACGAACCACAGCACGCCGTTCACGTCGCGGATCTGCGTGACGCGGATGCCGACGGCCTCGACGACGCCGGCCGCGGGCCCGACGTCGACGACGTCGCCCACCCCCAGCTGGTCTTCGGCGACCATGAAGATGCCGTTGAGCATGTCCTTGACGATGTTCTGGGCGCCGAACGCGAGTCCGGCACCGACCACACCCGCCGCGCTGACGATGGCGACGACGTTGAAGTCCAGCTCGCCCAGGATGAGGACGAGGGCGACGGCGGCGACGACCACCGTGACGACGTTGTTCAGCACGCTGCCGAGCGTGCGGGTGCGCTGGACGACCCGGACCGCCTGCAGCGGCGAGGCCATGAGGGCCTGCGTGTCGTCGACGTTCTGCTTCCGCTTGATGCCGTTCACGACCTGGTCGACGACCCGCCGGATGGTGAAGTGCAGGGCGATGCGCAGGAGTGCGGCGACGAGCAGGATCGCAGCGATGCGGATGGGAACTCCCCACATCGTCCAGAAGGCGTCCCAGTCGAAGGCGATCGGGGCGGCGGGGTCGGTGGCGGCAGCGAGGAGGAGGTCCATATGAGCGACAAGTCAAGCACGCCACCGCAACCCCACCCGGGAGGTGCCTGGACGCCGGAACGGCGGGCCCTGTGAGAGGGCCCGCCGTCCAGGTCGGTCGTCGGGTCGTCGCGCGACCCGGGGCACGACTACTGCTGGTCGACCGCCTGCACCCGCAGGGCCCGCTCGACGCCCGCGACGCTCTCGCTCACGATGCGGCGCAGGGCCGGCGTCTCGGGGTTCGCCTCGAGCCACGCGTACGACGCGTCGACGAGGGCCTGGTCGGCGAGGCCGGCCGGGTACAGCCCCGAGACGAGGGTGTCGGCGATGTGGTAGCTGCGCGATTCCCAGATGCCGGTGAGGGACGAGAAGTAGCGCTCGACGAGCGGCTGCAGGATCGCCGGGTCGTTCGTGTGCTGGAACCCGAGGGTCGTCGCCCGGACGATGGCGTTGGGCTGCTCGGCGCTGTCGACGACCGACGCGAAGGCGGCGAGCTTGCCCTCGGTGGTCGCGATCGTCGCGCGGGCCCGCGCGGCGGCCTGGGCGCCGTTCGCCGTGTTGTCCTCGGCGAGGGCGGCGTCGATCTCGGCCTCACCGGCACCGCCGACGAGCACGAGGCCTTCGAGCAGCTGCCAGCGCAGGTCGGTGTCGACGGTGAGGCCCTTGAGAGCGAGCGATCCGTCGAGCAGGCCGGCCAGCGCCTCCCGGTGGGTCTCGGTCGACGCGATCGCGGCGAAGAAGGTGACGAACTGGAACTGGGCGTCCGACCCGGCCTCGGCACCCTGGGCGAGGGCCCAGAGGCCGTCGCCGACCTCGGTGATCGTGGAGGTGCGGCGCGCGGGGGCGACGTAGCTGCGGGCGGTCTGCAGCAGCTGTGAGAGCGTGGTGCGGATCGTCGTCGACTCGGTCTCGGTCGCGATGTTGTCGAGCACGAGACGCACGTAGTCCGAGGCCGAGGTCTCGGCGTCGCGCGTCGCGTCCCAGACCGAGCCCCAGACGAGGGCGCGGGCCAGCGGGTTCGAGATCTTCGAGAGGTGGGCGATGGCCGTGGCGAGCGACACCTCGTCGAGTCGGATCTTCGCGTAGGCGAGGTCGTCGTCGTTGATCAGCACGAGGTCGCCGCGGTTCAGGCCGACCAGCTCGGGGACCTCGGTACGGGTGCCGTCCACGTCGATCTCGACGCGGTCGGTGCGGACCAGGGCGTCGCCCTGCAGGGCGTAGAGGCCGATGGCGAGGCGGTGCGGGCGGATGGTGGGGTGGTCGGCGGCCGCCTCCTGGAGCACGGCGAACGAGGTGATCACGCCGTTCTCGTCGACCTCGAGCTCGGGACGCAACGTGTTGACGCCCGCGGTCTCGAGCCAGAGCTTCGACCAGCTGGTCAACTCGCGGCCCGAGGTGGCCTCGAGTTCGACGAGCAGGTCGCTCAGCTCGGTGTTCGAGTGGTGGTGCTTCTTGAAGTACGCCGCGACGCCGGCGTAGAAGGCGTCGATGCCCACCCAGGCGACGAGCTGCTTGAGCACCGACCCGCCCTTGGCGTAGGTGATGCCGTCGAAGTTGACCTGGACGTCCTCGAGGTCGTTGATCGTGGCGACGACGGGGTGCGTCGACGGCAGCTGGTCCTGGCGGTAGGCCCAGCTCTTCTCCATCGCCTGGAAGGTGGTCCAGGCCTCGGTCCACTCGGTCGCCTCGGCGGTCGAGATGGTCGAGGCCCACTCGGCGAACGACTCGTTCAGCCAGAGGTCGTTCCACCACTTCATCGTGACGAGGTCGCCGAACCACATGTGCGCGAGCTCGTGGAGGATCGTGACGACGCGGCGTTCCTTGATGGCGTCGGTCACCTTGCTGCGGAAGACGTAGGTCTCGACGAAGGTGACGGCACCCGCGTTCTCCATGGCACCGGCGTTGAACTCGGGCACGAAGAGCTGGTCGTACTTGTCGAAGGGGTACGCGTAGTCGAACTTCTCTTCGTAGTAGGCGAAGCCCTGACGGGTCTTCTCGAAGATGTAGTCGGCGTCGAGGTACTCGGTGAGGGATCGGCGCGTGAAGATGCCGAGCGGGATCGTGCGGCCGTCGGAACTGGTGAGGTCGCTGCGGACCACGTCGTACGGGCCGGCGATGATCGCCGTGACGTAGCTCGAGAGCACGGGCGTGGGCGAGAAGGTCCAGGTGCCGGTCTCACCGTCGACGACGGCTTCGGGCGTGGGCTGGTTGCTGACGACCTGCCAGCGTGTGGGTGCGGTGACCGTGAACTGGAACGTCGCCTTGAGGTCGGGCTGCTCGAAGACCGCGAAGACGCGGCGGCTGTCGGGCACCTCGAACTGCGAGTAGAGGTAGACCTCGCCGTCGACCGGGTCGACGAACCGGTGCAGGCCCTCGCCGGTGTTGGTGTACTCGGCATCGGCGACGACCTCGAGCACGTTCTCGGCGGCCAGCTCGGCCAGCTGGATGCGCACGCCGTCGGAGACCGCGTCGACGTCGAGCGCGGTGCCGTTGAGGGTCACCGAGTGCACGGTGCGGGTGAGCGCGTCGATGAAGGTCGACGCTCCGGGGGTGGCGGTGAAGCGCACGGTGGTCGAGCTGCCGAACACCTCGTCGCCGCGGGTCAGGTCGAGGGCGATCTCGTACGACTGCACGTCGACGACGTTCTTGCGCTCTTGCGCCTCGACGCGGGTGAGGTTCTCTCCGGGCACGCTGGCTCCATCCGTCTGGGGGGTGAGGGGGGACTCGTGGTCCGCTGAAAGCCTAGACCGGCTGTACGACGCCGGGGTGTTGACTGAGGGCATGACCGACACCCCCGCTCCCGCGTCCCACACCGTCGTCGACTTCTGGTTCGACCCGTCGTGCCCCTGGGCCTGGATGACCAGCCGCTGGGTCGACGAGGTGGCGAAGCACCGTGACCTCGACGTCACCTTCCACGTGATGAGCCTCGCGGTGCTCAACGAGGACGCCGACGTCAGCGACGAGTACAAGGCCAACTTCGCCCGCATGCTGCGCTACACGCGGCTCGTCACGGCCGCAGGTGAACTCCACGGTCAGCAGATCGTCAAGCCGCTCTACGACGCCCTCGGCACCCGCATCCACCACGAGGGCGAGAAGGACGGCGACGTCGTCATCGCCGGTGCCGTGGCCGAGGTCGGACTGCCCGCCGACTTCGCGCGGTACGCGGACGGCGACGAGTACGACGAGCAGATGCGTGCCAGCCACTTCGACGGCATCGGCCGGGTCGGCCAGGACGTCGGCACGCCCGTCATCGCGGTCGACGGCGTCGCCTTCTTCGGTCCCGTCATCTCTCCGGCCCCGAAGGGCGAGGAGGCGCTGCGGCTGTGGGACGGAGTCGTCGCCGTGGCCTCGTACCCCGGCTTCTTCGAGATCAAGCGCACGCGCACGGTCGGGCCGATCTTCGACTGAGCCGGTCGTAGGATCGTCTCCATGCGCATCCACGTGGCGACCGATCACGCCGGCCTCGACTTCAGCACGACCGTCATCCAGCACCTCACCGACGCGGGCCACGACGTGACCGACCACGGTCCGACGAGCTACGAGCCCCTCGACGACTACCCGTCGTTCTGCATCGCGGCGGCCCGGGCGACCGTGCGCGACCAGCGTGCCGGCCACGAGGCGCTGGGCGTCGTCTTCGGCGGCTCGGGCAACGGCGAGCAGATCGCCGCGAACAAGGTCGAGGGCGTCCGTGCCGCCCTGGTCTGGAACGACTCGACCGCCAAGCTCGCCCGCCAGCACAACGACGCGAACGTCATCGCGATCGGGGCGCGCCAGCACACCGAGGCCGAGGCCCTGGCGTTCATCGACGCCTTCGTCGCCGAGCCGTTCAGCCACGACGAACGCCACGTGCGCCGCATCGCGCAGGTCGGCGAGTACGAGACCACGGGCGCCATCGCCGGTCACCCGGTCGACTGACGACGTAACGTCGAGAGCGGCGGGACCCCGACCGGGGCCTCGCCGCTCCGTCGTCTCCGGCGACACGCCCGAGACCGTTCCATCGACCACCGAGAGAGGTGTCGCCGTGCCCGAGGGCCATTCCGTCCACCGCATCGCCAACCAGTTCGAGCAGAGCTTCGTCGGCCACCGAGTCCGGGTGAGTTCGCCCCAGGGTCGGTTCGCCGACGGGGCGACGAGGCTCGACGGCGCCACGATGGTCGACTCCAAGGCCGTCGGCAAGCAGATGTTCCTCGAGTTCGACAACGGCCTGTGGCTGCACGTGCACCTCGGGCTCTATGGCGCGTGGGACTTCGCGGGCGCCATCGCCACGGGCCATTCGATGGCCGAGTCCCGGACTCGCCGGGCGGCCACCCGCAAGGCCGAGAACGCCCCCGACGACGACGGCGAGGACTCGATGGCCAGCATCGGGGCGCCACGCCGGTCTCGCGTGCGCATGGCGGAGCAGGAGAAGACCGAGGACGACATCGACTCGTTCCCGCCCGAGCCCGTCGGGCAGGTGCGCGTCCGGCTGTTGACCGACACCGCGGTCGGCGACCTCCGTGGCCCGACGAAGTGCGAGGTGCTCGACGCGGCCGGGGTCGACCTGGCGATCTCCAAGCTCGGTCCCGACCCCCTCGTCGACTCGCCGAAGAAGGGCGCCGACCGATTCGTGTCGATCGCGGGCAAGAAGCGCACCCCGATCGGCCTCTTGCTGATGGACCAGAGCGTGGTCAGCGGCATCGGCAACATCTACCGCGCCGAGTTGCTGTTCCGGGCCCGGCTCGACCCGCACACTCCCGGCAACCAGGTCCCCGAAGAGGTCTTGCGCGCCCTCTACAAAGACTGGACGAAGCTGCTCAAGAGCGGCGTGGAGCTCGGCCAGATGATGACCATGGACGGTCTCACCAAGTCCCAGCACGCCAAGGCCCTGCGCAGCCGGGCCGACCGGCACTGGGTCTACCATCGCGAGGGTCTGCCCTGCCGGGTCTGCGGGACGAACGTCGTGATGGAGATGGCCGCGGGTCGCAAGCTGTACTGGTGCCCGACCGACCAGACTTGACCGCATGCGGCACACCCCCACGTTCGTCCTGTCCGACGTCGACGAGGTCAAGAGGCTGATCCACGAGAACCCGTGGGCGACGATCGTGTCGCACACGGCGGCCGGTCTCGTCGCGTCGCACTACCCCGTCGTGCTCGAGCAGGACGACGCCGACCCGGGGGCCATCGTGCTCGTCAGCCACGTCGGTCGTCCGGACGAGCGCTCGCACGAACTGGGCGAGCACGAGGTCATGGTGATCGTCCAGGGCCCGCACGGCTACGTCTCACCCGGCTGGTACCCGGCCGAGCAGATCATCCCCACCTGGAACCACGTCACGGCGCACCTCTGGGGCACCCCCGAGATCCTCTCGGACGACGAGAACTTCCGCGTGCTGGGCGAGCTCGTCGACCACTTCGAGCGCGTCATGCCCGAGCCCTCGACCCTCACCCTCGACGACGAGGGCTCTCGCCGGGTCGCGAAGGGCACCGTCGGCATCCGGCTGCGCGTGACCCGGTTCGACGCCCGCGCCAAGCTCAGCCAGAACAAGGCACCCGAGGTCGTCGACCGCATCGTGGACGAGCTCGAGCACGGCGAGCACTACGCGCAGCCGGCGCTCGCCGCCGAGATGCGCCGGGTGCGCGACCGATGACGGTCGGCGCAGGAACCCGGGCCGAGGAGGCGCGGCGCACGCTCCTGACGGGCGCCCGCCTGGTCGGCGGCGGACCCGCTCCTGTGGACGTCCTGCTCGACGGCGGCCGGGTCGTCGCCCTCGCGTCCGGTCCCGCTCCCGACGGTGCCGAGGTGGTCGACCTCGACGGCCGCTGGCTCGCCCCGGGCCTCTGGGACTCCCACGTCCACATGGACCAGTGGGCGTTGGTGCGCCGACGACTCGACCTGTCGCGGGCACGGTCCGCCGCCGAGGCGGCCTCGATCGTGGGGGAGCGCCTGCGCGTCCAGCCGGTCGAGGCGGGCGGGACCCTCGTCGGCTACGGCTTCCAGGACGCCCTCTGGCCCGATGCTCCGAGCCGCGCGCTCCTCGACTCGGTGGCCGGAGACGTGGCGGTCGTCCTCGTGAGCAACGACCTGCACTCCGTCTGGCTCGACTCGTCCGCCCTGGCCCGTCACGGTCACGCCGACCACCCGACTGGCCTGCTGCGCGAGCAGCCGGCCTTCGACGTCAGCGCCGCGGTGAGCGTCGTACCGGACGACCAGCTCGACGGGTGGGTCGCCGAGGCCGTCGACGCGGCCGCCGCACGGGGGGTCGTCGGCGTCGTCGACCTCGAGATGACGCTGTCGCTCGACCGCTGGACACGTCGGGTGGCCGGAGGCACGCGGGGCCTCCGCATCCGTCCCGGGGTCTACCCCCGCGACCTCGACGCCGTCGTCGCCCGCGGGCTGCGCACCGGCGACGTGGTCCCGGGCACCGAGGGCCTCGTCACCATGGGGCCGTTCAAGATCATCACCGACGGTTCGCTCGGCACCCGCACCGCGTACTGCCACGACCCGTACCCCGGGCTCGAGGGCGACCCGGCTGCTCGGGGGGTGCGCATCTACGAGACCGACGAACTCGTCGGGTGGCTGCGCCGCGCCTCCTCGGCGGGACTCGTGCCGGCCGTGCACGCGATCGGCGACGCCGCGAACGCCCAGGCGCTGGACGCCCTCGAGCTGGTCGGCTGCGGCGGGAGCATCGAGCACGCCCAACTGCTCGACGCGCACGACGTCGACCGGTTCGCGCGCCTCGGCATCGTGGCCAGCGTGCAGCCCGAACACGCCATGGACGACCGCGACGTCGTCGACCGGCTCTGGGCGGGCCGCTCCGAGCGGGCCTACGTCTTCGAGAGCCTCGTCGCCGCCGGCGTCCGCCTGCAGCTCGGTTCGGATGCGCCGGTCGCCCCGCTCGATCCCTGGGTGGCGATGGCCGCGGCGATCTCGCGCTCGCGCGACGGACGCGAGGCGTGGCACCCCGAACAGCGACTGGTCGCCTCGGCGGCGCTCGCCGCCTCGACGGGCGGTCGAGCCACGGTCGAGGTCGGCTCCGTCGCCGATCTCGTGGTCACCGAGGTCGATCCGCTCGCCGCGTCGGACGACCAGCTGCGCCGGATGCCCGTCGTCGGCACGGTCCTGGCGGGTCGGTGGACGCACCGCACGCTCTGACGAGGCGGTGCCGACCCGACACGGCGAAGGCCGCCACCCCGTGCAGGGTGGCGGCCTTCGTCCGTCTGGCGAGGAGGTCAGCCGGCGACGTGCGCGGCGAGGAACCAGCGGTCCTTCTCGAGGCCTCGCGAGATCTCGATCGCGACGTCCTGGCTCGAGGCGTCGAGCTCGCCGAGCTCGTCGATGGCCTCGCGGACGGCGACGAGCGAGGCGTCGATCTGGGCGACCAGCTCGGCGATGGTGACGTCGATCTGGTTGAAGCCGGGGGAGGTCGGGGGGATGACCGTCTTGGCGGCGACGGTCTCGATGCGACCGTCGACCGGCAGGCCGAGGGCGACGACGCGCTCGGCGGCGAGGTCGGCCCACTCGCGGGCGTGGTCGACGACCACGTCGATGAGTTCGTGGACGGCGACGAACGCGATGCCGCGCACGTGCCAGTGGGCCTGCTTGCCGTTGACCGACAGGGCCGTCATGTCGGTGACGATCTGGCTGAGGAACTGGGCGACGCCGGCGGCGACGTCGGGGTCGACGGAACCCTGGGGGACGGTGCGGGTGATGTCGGTCATGACGTGGTCCTTTCCTAGACGATGGAGGCAACGCTAGACGTCTGGGAGAATTCCGCAAGCAAGCTGAGGCTCGGCTCACCTAGGCCAGCCTCACCTCACCACGGGTCGTGAGGGGGGATAACCCCACAGGCGGTCCGGGCGCTGGCACCATGGGGTGGACGCCCCGTCCGGACCAGGCTCGAAGGCATGATCCAGGAGACCACCATCACCGCCGCCAACCCCTACCTCTCGCCCCCGCCCCCACCCGGTGGCTACCGACGCCGTTGGCGCGAACTGCCCCGTGAACTCGGCTACGTCGCCCTGTCGGCCGTCCTCGTCGTCATCGTGACGGTGGCCGCCTCGTTGTTCCTGCACACGGTCAGCGGGTCGAGCGACTCGCTGTTCACCCTCGTCTTCCTCGCGATCGTCGTCTTCGGCGCGCTCTGGATCGCCCGATGGTTCGGCACCTTCGAGGTGCTCCGCCTGCGGTGGGCGAGCGACCGACCCATCCGCCCCGTCGACTGGACGCCGAACACCGAGTGGGGCCGGTCGACGAACCGCTTCGCGCGGGCCGTCTCGGTCTTCGCCAACCCGCACTACTGGCTGTACCTGCTCTACGGCGTCGTGGTGTTCCCGATCGTGGCGGGCTTCACGTCCTTCGTCCTCGTGGGTCTCCTGGCCGGCCCGGTGCTCGCCGTCCTGGGGGTCGTGCTCGTCTTCCAGGCGTTGCCGCCGTTCGACACCTTCAACTGGGCGTCCGCGATCGGCAACGGCGGAGGCGCGGTGCTCGTCGTCCTCGCCCTCGCGCTCTTCGCGGGCGTCGTGCTCGTCTATCCCTACGTCGTGCACGGGTTCGTGGTCATGCACCAGGCGATCGCCGCCGTCATGCTCGGGGGGTTCCGCAGCGAGCAACTCGAGGTCGAGCTCGCCGACCGCGAGATCTCGCGCACCGCGGCCCTGTCGGCCGAGGGCACGGCCCTCCGCCGGCTCGAGCGCGACATCCACGACGGACCGCAACAGCGTCTGGTGCGTCTGCAGATGGACCTCGCCGCGGCGTCCCGTGCCGTCGACACCGACCCCGAGAAGAGCAAGACCCTCATCGAGGAGGCGCGGGTCCAGTCCCGCGAGGCCCTCGAGGAGCTGCGTGCCCTGTCCCGCGGTTTCGCGCCTCCGTTGTTGATGGACCGGGGCCTCGTGGCGGCGCTCGAGTCGCTCGTCGACCGCTCGGTGGTGCCCACCACGATGCTCGACCGGGTGCCCGCGCACGTCGTGATCCCGAGCGACATCGAGCGCAACGCGTACTTCATCGCGTCCGAACTGGTGACGAACACGGGCAAGCACGCCGGGGCGGCCAGCGCCGACCTCGTGCTGCGCACGAGGCAGGCTCCCGACGGCATCGGCACCCTGCTCGAGCTCGTCGTGACCGACGACGGGCGCGGCGGCGCCGGCCTGCGCGACGGCCACGGTCTCGCCGGGGTGCAGGAGCGCCTGGTGGGCCTCGGCGGCTTCCTCGACATCAGCAGCCCGCAGGGCGGGCCGACCATCGTCACGGTGAGCATCCCGATGACGATCGAGGTGCCGAGCAACCCGACGCTGCCGCTGCCGACCGAGCCGCTGCCGCCGTTCTCGTCGACGGCCGTGACCGAGCCGCTGCCCGACGCCGCGCTGCCCGACGGGCCGCTCGACCCGCCGGCGGGGCCGCCCGCGAGACCGTAGTCCGTGGGCCGCGCCCGTAGTCTGGACGCGTGAGTCTCGAGAGCCCCTCCCGTCAGCCCCTCCGTGTCGTCGTCGCCGACGACTCGGTGCTGCTGCGGGAGGGGCTCGTCCGACTGCTCGACGAGATCGGGGTCGACGTCGTGGGGGCGTACGGCGACGCCGACGCCTTGCTGGCCGACCTCGACGAGGTCCGTCCCGACATCGCCGTCCTCGACGTCCGCATGCCGCCGACCCACACCGACGAGGGCGTCCGGGCCGCGATCGAGGCGCGACGCCGTCGGCCCGACCTCGGTATCCTGCTGCTGTCGCAGTACGTCGAGGTGGCCTACGCCCGCGACCTGCTCGAAGCGGGCTCGGGCGGGGTCGGCTACCTGCTCAAGGACCGCATCGCCTCGTTCGACGAGTTCCGTGACGCGCTCGGGCGGGTGTCCGACGGCGGCACGGTCCTCGACCCGCAGGTCGTCTCGCAGTTGCTGGGCCGTCGCAGCGATCCGCTCGCCGCGCTCACGCCGCGGGAGCGGGAGGTCCTGACGCTGATGGCCGAGGGCCGCACGAACGCCGCCATCGCGGCCGAACTGGTCATCGGAACGGGTGCGGTGGAGAAGAACGTCACCTCGATCTTCCAGAAGCTCCTGCTGGAAGACAGCGGCACCGACCACCGCCGGGTGCTCGCCGTGCTGGCCTTCCTGCAGCACTGAGTCGACGCGTCCCCCGCGTCGGCATCGCGCCCCTGACCGGGCGGCCGAGGTCGAGGACGGGCGTCGTCAGCTGGTCGTGCCCGGAGGGGTGTCGGCCGGGTCGGCGGGGGAGTCCGCCTGGGGGGCGACGACCCGGGCGCCGGCGACGTCGAGGACGACGTCGCGCAAGGCGTGGCCGACGGCTTCGTACCCGGCCGTCGTGGGGTGGATGCCGTCGACGGTCGTGCCGGCGGCGAAGACGTCGCCCGCCCGCGCGAACCCCCAGGGGTCGGTGAAGGTCCAGCCCTTGTCGGCGACGTAGCGTTCGAGCTGTGCCTCGTACCGGGCCGCGGCCCGGGGTGCACGGTCGTAGGGCGGGATCGCGGCCACGACGACGTGCTCCGGCCGGATCGTGTCGACGATGGCGTCGTACGACGAGGCGGACTCGGCGAAGCTCGTGCCGAGGCGCACGTCGTTGGTGCCCGACATCAGCACCAGGACGTCGACGTCGGCGACGGGGCGCACCGCGGCGGCCTGTTCCTGCACGGTCGAGCCGCCCTTCGCGTAGCCGCCGACGTAGTCGACGCCGTCGCCCTGGGCGTAGGTCATCCAGGTGTCGGCGGTGAGCCCCTCGCTCAGCAGGCGACCTCCGCCGGCCGTGAGCGAGTCGCCGACGATCGCGACCCGCACCCCGCCCGAGGTCGGCGCCACGGCCGCGCCGGGCCCGGCCGCGGCCTGCGCGATCGCGCCGGACCCGGACCCGGACCCGGACCCGGACCCGGACCCGGACCCGCTGGTCGCCTCGGTCGGTGGGGCGGCGCACCCGGCCGCCAGGGTGGCCACGACCGCACCGACCAGCGCGACCCGTGCGAACGTCGCGCGTCTCATGTGGCCATCTTGGGTCACGTCGCGCCGGGAAAAATCATCCGCCAGCACGACTTCCCCCCGAGCTGGCCGAGAGACCCCTGAAGAGCGCCGACGCCTGCGTGCAAGGCCCGGAGAACATTTCATCGAAGGCGCCTGCCGGCGTCGACTCCTGCGTGCAAGGCGCGGAGAAGATTTCATTCGAGGCGCCCCTGCGCCGGACGCCGGAGGCGTCGAACAAACACAGAGGGGATGACGGGAATCGAACCCGCGTGATCAGTTTGGAAGACTGAGGCTCTACCATTGAGCTACATCCCCGTGAGCGGCCGGGCCGCACGGGTGAGACCAGCATAAGGCATCCGACGAGGTCGCTCAGTCACGGCCCCTCGGTGTCGGCTAGACTCGACGCGGCCTTCACGTACCCGACCTCAACGGGGCTCACGCGTGCCGGCCGGTTCCAGGCTGATACACGGGGCGTAGCGTAGTGGCTAGCGCGTCCGTTTTGGGGGCGGAAGATCGCAGGTTCGAGTCCTGTCGCCCCGACGATCGTCTACCTGCTGTCTCGGATGTGAGTTCAGCGCCACCAACACAGGAGAAGCCCCACATTGGTCCAGACCACGGTTGAGAAGCTCAGCCCCACGCGCGTCAAGCTCAACATCGTCGTCACCCCCGACGAGCTCAAGCCCAGCGTCACGCACGCCTACGGTCACATCGCCGAGTCGGTCAACATCCCCGGGTTCCGCAAGGGCAAGGTGCCGCCGCCCATCATCGACCAGCGCGTCGGTCGTGAAGAGGTGTTGAACCACGCCGTCAGCGAGAGCCTCGACAAGTTCTACCGCGAGGCCGTGACCGAGACCGAGATCCGCGTCCTCGGCCGTCCCGAGGCCGACGTGGTCGAGTGGCCGAACGTCAAGGACTTCTCCGGCGACCTGAAGATCGCCGTCGAGGTCGACGTGCGTCCCGACTTCGACCTGCCCGAGTACGACGGCCTCGAGCTGACGGTCGACACGGTCGACATCACCGACGACGAGATCGCCGAAGAGCTGACGAACCTGCGTACCCGTTTCGGCACGCTGGTCACCGTCGACCGCCCCGCGACCACGGGTGACTTCGCGCAGATCGACCTGACGGCCACCATCGGCGACGACGTCGTCGACACCGCCAAGGGCATCTCGTACGAGCTCGGCTCGGGCGAGCTGATCGAGGGCATCGACGAGGCCCTCGAGTCCCTCACCGCCGGTGAGAGCACCACCTTCGAGTCGAAGCTGCTCGGCGGGGACCGCGAGGGCGAGACCGCCCTCATCGCCGTCGACGTCACGGCCGTCAAGGAGCGCGAGCTGCCCGAGGCCGACGACGACTTCGCCCAGATCGCCAGCCAGTTCGACACGATCGACGAGCTCAAGGGCGACCTGAAAGAGCAGCTCGCCAAGTCGAAGACCTTCGGTCAGGGTGCCCAGGCACGCGACCAGGTCGTCGAGAAGCTGCTCGAGGCCGTCGAGATCCCCGTCCCCGAGAAGCTCGTCGAGGACGAGGTGCACCGTCACCTCGAGCAGGAGAACCGCCTCGAGGACGACGAGCACCGCGCCGAGGTGAAGGAGAGCAGCGAGAAGGCCTTCCGCAACCAGATCCTCCTCGACGCCATCGCCGAGAAAGAGGCCGTCAAGGTCGAGCAGGACGAACTGACGCAGTACCTCATCCAGGGTGCGGCGCAGTACGGCATGGAGCCCGGCGAGTTCATCAAGGTCCTCGACCAGAACGGCCAGATCCCCGCCATGGTCGGCGAGGTCGCCCGCAGCAAGGCCCTCGCGGTCGTGCTCAGCAAGGCCAAGGTCGTCGACGGCAAGGGCGACTCGGTCGACCTGTCCGCCTTCACGGCGACCGCCGGCGTCGGCGGCGACGACGACGACCACGCGGGTCACGACCACGCGTAAGCGAGAGCGGCGGGTCGGCTGACCCGTCACGTCCGAGAGGGCCGGGTGCGAGTGCGCACCCGGCCCTCCGTCGTTCCCGGCACCGCGCCTCCCGGGCTCGTGGACGGGCCCCCGACGGGGCCGGGGAGGCGCGGTATCTGCCGTGGGCGAACAGCCCGGAACCCGTGCGTTGGCTCCGATAGATTCGACGACAAGCGACAACGAATGGGAGCTCTACCATGGCCGACGTGACACTGCCCAACAGTGTTTTTGACCGACTGCTCAAAGACCGGATCATCTGGCTCGGCTCTGAGGTCCGCGACGAGAACGCCAACGAGATCGCCGCGAAACTGCTGCTGCTCGCTGCGGAAGACAGCGAGAAGGACATCTACCTCTACATCAACTCGCCCGGCGGGTCGATCACGGCGGGCATGGCGATCTACGACGCCATGGAGTTCGTGCCGAACGACATCGTCACCGTCGGCATCGGCATGGCCGCGTCGATGGGCCAGCTGCTCCTGACGGCGGGCACCAAGGGCAAGCGCTACATCACGCCGAACGCGCGCGTCCTGCTGCACCAGCCGCACGGCGGGTTCGGCGGCACCTCGTCGGACATCCAGACGCAGGCGCAGCTCATCCTCTCGATGAAGCGTCGACTGGCCGAGATCACGGCCGCACAGACGGGCAAGACCGTCGAGCAGATCAACGAAGACGGCGACCGCGACCGCTGGTTCACCGCCGAGGAGGCCCTCGAGTACGGCTTCGTCGACCACATCCGCGGCTCGGCCACCGACGTCGTCGGCGGCGCCGGCACCGACCAGGCCTAGGCCCTCCGCCCCTTCGTCAGAACGAGAAAGAGAAGAACTCATGGAACTCCCGATGATGGGTGGCGCGGGTCGAGTGCAGACCCCCAGCTCCCGGTACATCCTGCCCAGCTTCGAAGAGCGGACGGCCTACGGCTACAAGCGTCAGGACCCGTACGCGAAGCTGTTCGAAGACCGCATCGTCTTCCTCGGCGTGCAGGTCGACGACGCCTCGGCCGACGACATCATGGCCCAGCTGCTCGTGCTCGAGAGCATGGACCCCGACCGCGACATCACGCTGTACATCAACTCGCCCGGTGGCTCGTTCACGGCCATGACGGCCATCTACGACACGATGCAGTACATCCGTCCCGAGATCCAGACGGTCTGCCTCGGTCAGGCCGCCTCGGCCGCGGCCGTCCTGCTCGCCGCGGGTCAGCCCGGCAAGCGTCTCGCCCTGCCCAACGCCCGCGTGCTGATCCACCAGCCCGCGACCGGTGGCAGCAGCGGCGGCCAGGCCTCGGACATCGAGATCCAGGCCGCCGAGGTGCTCCGCATGCGCACCTGGCTCGAAGAGACCCTGTCGAAGCACTCGCACAAGACGCCCGAGCAGGTGAACCGCGACATCGAGCGCGACAACATCCTCGGTGCGCAGGAGGCCCTCGACTACGGTCTCGTCGACCAGGTCCTCGGTTCGCGCAAGAACCAGCCGGCGGCGCTCACGCGCTGATCACGGCACGACGACGACGGCCCCGGGCACCCGCCCGGGGCCGTCGTCGTGTCGACGGGCGGACGGACGCCCCGGCGTCCGTCCGCCACCACCGCGGATGTGCTCGAACCCCCCGGGTCGGTCCGTGAGTGTCGGCGGATCGGGTTAGGCTCGTCCCACACGACGACCGGTCCCGGTCGATGACCTCAGCCAATCAGGGAGGCCGAGCATGGCGCGCATAGGTGAGAGTGCCGATCTGCTCAAATGCTCGTTCTGCGGCAAGAGCCAGAAGCAGGTCCAGCAGCTGATCGCCGGTCCCGGCGTCTACATCTGCGACGAATGCGTCGAGCTCTGCAACGAGATCATCGAAGAGCGCCTCGCCGAGGCCGGCGACGAACCCGCGAGCGAGTTCGACCTGCCCAAGCCCCGCGAGATCTACTCGTTCCTCGAAGAGTACGTGATCGGTCAGGACGCCGCGAAGCGTGCGCTGTCCGTGGCCGTCTACAACCACTACAAGCGGATCCGTGCCGCCTCCACCCTCACGGCCGCCGAGTCGCTGGCCGACGAGGTCGAGATCTCGAAGTCGAACATCCTGTTGATCGGCCCGACCGGCTGCGGCAAGACCTACCTGGCCCAGACCCTCGCCAAGCGGCTCAACGTGCCGTTCGCCGTCGCCGACGCCACGGCCCTGACCGAGGCGGGTTACGTCGGCGAAGACGTCGAGAACATCCTGCTCAAGCTGATCCAGGCTGCCGACTACGACGTCAAGCGGGCCGAGACCGGCATCATCTACATCGACGAGATCGACAAGATCGCCCGCAAGGCCGAGAACCCGTCCATCACGCGAGACGTCTCGGGCGAGGGCGTGCAACAGGCACTCCTCAAGATCCTCGAGGGCACCGTGGCCTCGGTGCCGCCGCAGGGTGGCCGCAAGCACCCCCACCAAGAATTCATCCAGGTCGACACGACCAACGTGCTGTTCATCGTCGCCGGGGCGTTCGCCGGACTCGAGGACATCATCTCGAACCGCGCCGGCAAGCGCGGCATCGGCTTCGGCGCCCCGCTGCACAGCAAAGAAGACGAGGCGGCCCTCTTCAGCGAGGTCCTGCCCGAAGACCTGCACAAGTTCGGTCTGATCCCCGAGTTCATCGGCCGTCTGCCCGTGGTGACCACGGTGACGCAGCTCGACCAGCCGGCCTTGATGCAGATCCTCACCGAGCCCAAGAACGCCCTCGTGCGGCAGTACCAGCGCATGTTCGAGATCGACGGGGTCGAGCTCGAGTTCGATCGCGGCGCCCTCGAGGCGATCGCCGACCTGGCCGTCCTGCGCCAGACCGGTGCCCGTGGTCTCCGCGCCATCCTCGAAGAGGTCCTCGGGCCGATCATGTTCGACGTCCCGTCCGACGACACCGTCGGGCGCGTCGTCATCACGCGGGCGTCGGTGCTCGAGAACGCCGCGCCCACGATCGTGCCGCGCCTCGTCGAGCAGCGCACCGAGAAGTCCGCCTAGCAGCGACGTCAGAACGCCCCGGCCGGTTCGGCCGGGGCGTTCTCGTGTCAGGCGAGGCCGCGCCGCGCGAGCAGCGGCTCGACGCGGGCGTCCCGCCCACGGAAGTCGCGGTAGGCCTCGAGGGGGTCCTTCGCGCCGCCGACGCCCAGCAGGCGTGCGCGGAACCGGTCGCCGTTGTCGCGGGTCAGCCCGCCGTTCTGCTCGAACCACTCGACCGAGTCGGCGTCGAGCACCTCGCTCCAGATGTACGAGTAGTAGCCGGCGTCGTAGCCCCCCGAGAAGGTGTGCGCGAAGTACGTGCTCGAGTAGCGGGTGGGGACCGACGCGAGGTCGAGGCCGACCGCGGCCAGCGCCTCCTGCTCGAACGCCTCGACGTCGGTGACCGCCGCGGCCTCGGCCGACGAGAGGGCGTGCCAGGCCTGGTCGAGCAGGGCCGCCGCGAGGTACTCGCTCGTCTCGAAACCCTGGTTGAAGCCCTGGGAGGCGAGGAGGGCGTCCACCAGTCGTTGCGGCAGCCGGTCGCCGGTCTCGTGGTGAACGGCGTAGTTCGCGAGCACCTCCGGCCAGAGCATCCACATCTCGTTCACCTGGCTGGGGAACTCGACGAAGTCGCGGAAGACGTTGGTGCCCGAGAAGCTCGGGTAGGTCACCCGGGCGACGAGACCGTGCAGGGCATGCCCGAACTCGTGGAAGAACGTGGTCACCTCGTCGAGCGTGAGGAGGGTCGGCTGGTCGGCCGGCGGCTTCGGGACGTTGAGGTTGTTCACCACGACGGTGGGCAGCCCGGTGAGCGACGACTGCGAGACGAGCGGGTTCATCCAGGCGCCGCCGCGCTTGCTGTCGCGCGTGTAGAGGTCGAGGACGTAGAGGCCGACGTCGCCGCCGTCGGCGTCGGTCACCTCGAAGACCCGCGCGTCGGGGTGGTAGCCCGTCAGGTCGGCGCGTTCGGCGAACCGCAGGCCGTAGAGCAGCCCCGCGGCGAAGAAGACGCCGTCCTGCAGCACGCGCTCGGCCTCGAAGTACGGGCGCATCGCGGCGGTGTCGACGTCGTGCTCCTCGGCGCGCACCCGTTCGGTGTAGAAGGCCCAGTCCGAGGCCCGGATCGTCCGGCCGGCGACGCGCTCGAGTTCGGCCTGCTCGGCGCGGGCGTTCCGGGCGGCAGGAGGCGCCAGTCGTCCGAGCAGGTCGGCCACCGCCCCGGGGGTGCCCGCGGTCTCGCCCGCCGTGACGTAGGCGGCGTGCGACGCGAAGCCGAGCAGTTCGGCCCGCTCGGCGCGCAGCCGGGCGATCTCGAGGACGAGTTCGCGGTTGTCGTGGTCGCCTCCGCGCCGTCCACGCGAGAGCGACGCCTGCATGATCCGATCGCGGAGTCCCTCGTCGGTCAGGCTCGCCAGGTAGGGGTGCCCGCTGAAGAGGACGAGCGTGATGACGTAGCGGCCCTCGAGCCCTCGCTCTCGGGCCGCCTCGGCGGCGGCCGCGATCGCCCCGGCGTCGAGTCCGTCGAGTTCGGCGACGTCGTCGACCACGACGGCGAGGTCGTTCGTGTCGGCCAGCAGGTTCTTCTCGAACCTCGTGGACAGGGTGGAGAGCCGGCCGTTGAGGTCGCGGAGGCGGACCTTGTCGTCGTCGGCGAGGGCGGCTCCCGAGCGGGTGGCCTCGGCGACGAGCCGCTCGACGAGGTAGCGCTGCTCGGCGGTCAGGTCGAGGGCGTCGCGGCGCTCGTGCACGCTGCGGAGACGGGCGAAGAGCCGCGGGTCGAGTCGGATCGCGTCGGCGTGCGCCGCGAGCCGCGGGGCGAGTTCGAGTTCGAGGGCGTCGGTGGCCTCGGTCGAGTCCGACGAGGTCTTGTTGAAGAAGACGTGCTGGACACGGGTGAGGATGGCGCCGCTGCGTTCGAGGGCGGCGACCGTGTTCTCGAAGGTCGGCTCGTCCGGGTCGGTCGCGATCGCCTCGACCTCGGCCAGCTGTTCCGCGAACCCGGCGTCGAACGCGGGGCCGTAGTCGTCGTCGGTGATGCTCGCGAACGGCGGCAGCGAGTACGGCAGCGTGCTGGGGGAGAGGAACGGGTTCGTCATCAGCCCACACTAGGAGGCGCGCTAGGGTCGCCGCATGAGCGAACGCCCCGAGACGCCCGCCCGGTACACCCATGGCCACCACGAGAGCGTGCTACGGAGCCACGCGTGGCGGACGGTCGAGAACTCCGCCGCGTACCTCGAGCCGCACCTCGTGCCCGGGGTCAGCGTCCTCGACGTCGGGTCGGGGCCGGGGACCATCACCGTCGACATCGCCGGCCGCGTCGCGCCCGGTCGCGTGATCGGCATCGACGCCGCCGCCGGCATCGTCGAGCAGGCGACGTCGCTCGCGGTCGGGGCCGGGCTCCACAACGTCCACTTCGAGACCGCCGACCTGTTCGCCCTGCCGTTCGAGGACGACGCCTTCGACGTGGTGCACGCGCACCAGGTCCTGCAGCACGTCGGCGACCCGGTCGCCGCCCTGCGCGAGATGCGCCGGGTGGCGCGGCCCGGGGGAGTCGTCGCCGTCCGCGACGTCGACTACCACGGCTGCGTCTGGGCACCCGAGAACCCGGGTCTCGACCGGTGGATGGACGTCTACCAGACCGTGCACCGGGGCAACGGCGGTGAACCCGACGCCGGGAGGCGCCTGAAGGGGTGGGCGCTCGAGGCGGGCTTCGTCGACGTGGCGAGCAGCGCCTCCGTGTGGTGCTTCGCGTCCGACGAGGACCGCACGTGGTGGGGCGACAGCTGGGCGGCCCGCGCGACGGAGTCGGCGTTCTACGCCGACGCGATCGAGAAGGACGCCGCCACGCACGACGAACTGCACGCGATCGCCGACGCCTGGCGCTCCTGGCGTGACGCCCCCGACGGCTGGTTGATCATGCCGCACGGCGAGCTGCTCGCCCGCGCCTGACGGCTCACGACGTCCCCGGTGGACGCGACGTGCCGCTCACCTCGAGAGGTGAGCGGCACGTCGTGGCTCCGAGGACGGGCCGGTTCAGTCGTCGTCGCCCTCGGCGTCGACGGGCTCGTGGATGCGGGCCTCGCCGGTGACGGCGTCGACCCGGATGACCGTGCCGTCGTCGAGCTCGACGACGGGGCGACGCTCGAGCCAGGTCAGCGTCCAGCGCCACGACGTGGCGTCGACGCCCTGGTCGGACAGTTCCCGCTCGACCTGGGCGACCGCCCCGAGGACCGCGGCGGGCAGCTCGGCCGGAGCCGCGCCTCCGACGCTCCACCGCGTACCGAGCTGCATCAGGCACCCGCCGTCGGGGCCGGAGCGGCCGTAGTGCCGGCACCGGAGGCGGACGCGCCGGCGTCGGCCGGCACCTCGGCGAACACGATGTCGCCGACCGCCAGCTCGTCACCCTCGGCGAAGGACAGCTCGGCGATCTTGCCGACCGCGGCGAGGTCGCCCGCCGCGAGCTTCACGAGGTCGAGCTGGGCCGAGGGGCCCGTGATGACGGCCGAGGCCACCGGGGTCTTCTGCGAGGCCTTGGCGTCCGACTTCGCCCGCCGGACGAAGATCAGTGCCTGCCCGACGAGCCCGACGAGGCCGGACGAGGTCTCGCCCTCGGAGAGTCCGAGCTCCTCGACCGTCGGCCACGCGGCCCGGTGCACCGAGTCGTCGTGCGTCCAGGACCAGACCTCTTCGGTCGCGAACGGCAGGTAGGGCGCGAGCAGACGCAGCAGGCCCTCGAGCACCGTGCGCAGCGCGAGCACGGCCGAGGCCTGCTCGGCCGGCGTGGTGGCGCCGTAGGCGCGCTCCTTCACGAGTTCGAGGTAGTCGTCGCAGAACGTCCAGAAGAACTTCTCGGTCGTCTCGAGCGCTCGGGCGTGGTCGTAGCCCTCGAGCGCCTCGGTCGCGGTCTCGATCACGGCGGCGAAGGACGCGAGGAGGTCGCGGTCGAGCGGCTGGGTGATCTCGAACTCACCCGACGGCAGCTCGAACGAGTACACGAACTTGGCGGCGTTGAGCACCTTGATCGCCAGACGGCGACCGATCTTGATCTGCTTGGGGTTCTGGGGGTCGAACGCCGCGTCGGTGCCCAGGCGGCTCGACGCCGCCCAGTAGCGCACCGAGTCCGAGCCGTGGTCGTCGAGCATGGCGGCCGGGGTCACCACGTTGCCCTTCGACTTCGACATCTTCTTGCGGTCGGGGTCGACGATGAAGCCCGAGATCGACGCGTTCTTCCACGGCACGGTGCCCGACTCGAGCTGCGACCGCAGCATCGTCGAGAAGAGCCAGGTGCGGATGATGTCCTGCCCCTGGGGGCGCACGTCGTACGGGAACACGAGGTCGAACAGCTCGGGGTCGCGCTCCCACCCGCCGGCCAGCTGCGGGGTGAGCGACGAGGTCGCCCAGGTGTCCATGACGTCGACCTCGCCGACGAATCCGCCGGGCACGCCCCGCTGCGACTCGTCGTATCCGGGGGCGGCCTGGGACGCCGGGTCGATGGGGAGCTGCGCCTCGGTGGGAACGATCACCTGGTCGAAGACGGGGTTGCCGTCGCCGTCGAGCGGGTACCAGACCGGGATGGGCACGCCGAAGAAGCGCTGGCGCGAGATCAGCCAGTCGCCGTTGAGGCCGTTGACCCAGTTGTCGTAGCGGACGCGCATGAAGTCGGGGTGGAAGGCCACCTCACCGCCGCGCTCGAGGAGCGAACCCTTCAGCTGCTCGTCTCGGGCGCCGTTGACGATGTACCACTGACGCGTCGACACGATCTCGAGCGGCTTGTCACCCTTCTCGAAGAACTTGACCGGGTGCGAGATCTTGCGGATCTCGCCCACGAGCTCACCCGACGCGGTCAACTGCTCGACCACGGACTGCTTGGCGCTGAAGACCGTCTTGCCGGCCAGCTGCGCATAGGAGGCGCGCCCCGCCTCGGACGTGATCGCCTCGGGGGCCTCGCTGACGAAGCGGCCGTCGAAGCCGATCACGGCACGGTTCGGCAGCTGCAGCTCGCGCCACCAGACCACGTCGTTGGTGTCGCCGAAGGTGCAGACCATGGCGATGCCCGATCCCTTGTCGGGCTGTGCGAGGTGGTGGGCCACCACCGGCACCTCGACGTCGAACAACGGCGACCGGACGGTCGTGCCGAACAGCGCCTGGTAGCGCTCGTCGTCGGGGTGCGCGACGAGGGCCACGCAGGCCGGCAGCAGCTCGGGCCGCGTGGTGTCGATCAGCACGTCGCCCTGACCGTCGGTGCGGTGGAACGCGAGCTTGTGGTAGGCCCCGGGCATCTCTTTGTCCTCGAGCTCGGCCTGCGCCACGGCCGTGCGGAACGTGACGTCCCAGAGCGTGGGGGCGTCGGCCTGGTAGGCCTCGCCGCGGGCCAGGTTGCGGAGGAACGCCTTCTGGGCGATGGCCTGCGAGTCGTCGTCGATGGTGCGGTAGCTCTGGGTCCAGTCGACCGAGAGGCCGAGCTTCCGCCAGACGTCCTCGAACTGCTTCTCGTCCTCGACGGTGAGTCGCTCGCACAGCTCGATGAAGTTGCGGCGCGAGATCGGCACCTGGTCGGCAGCCTTCGACGACTTGTTGTCGCCCCCCTCGAAGGGCGGGGTGAAGTCGGCGTCGTAGGGCAGCGACGGGTCGCAGCGCACACCGTAGAAGTTCTGCACGCGACGCTCGGTGGGCAGTCCGTTGTCGTCCCATCCCATCGGGTAGAACACGCGCTTGCCGCGCATGCGCTCGAACCGGGCCTTGACGTCGGTGTGCGTGTAGCTGAACACGTGACCGATGTGCAGGCTGCCCGAGGCGGTCGGCGGCGGGGTGTCGACCGAGAACACGGAGGCGCGGGTCGCGTCGGTGCGGTCGAAGCGGTAGGTGCCGTCGGCCTCCCAGACCTGACCCCAACGGGCCTCGAGTCCTTCGAGGGCGGGCTTCTCGGGCATCGCTGACGGCATGGTCTTCTCCGGTTCTGTGGACGGCACCGTGTCGGTGGGGAGGTGCCTGGTTGTGGGACTCCGACCAGTGTACGCACCCTCGCGAGGGCTCCTCGTGGACCGCCACCGTGCCTCCTGCGCGCTGCGGTGGCTGCACGCCTGCACGCCCTGCACTGGTACTGACATGGCGGTTCTGTTAGGCTCGACGGGTTTTTTGCCGACGCTGGGGTCGACTGCCACCGCCCGACGACCTGGAGGCCTCACCCGATGTCAGCCAAGAAGAACGACAGCACGAAGCCCGCCCGCCGCAGCCTGACCACCGACGACGTCACCGTCGTCGAAGAGGGTCTACTCAAGCGTGCGGTCAGCGCCGCAGCCCTCGGAAACGCCATGGAGTGGTTCGACTTCGGCGTCTACGCCTACATCACCACGACCATCGCCCAGGTGTTCTTCCCGCCGGGCAACGACGCGCTCAACATCCTGTTCACCTTCGGCACGTTCACCGCCGCGTTCATCGTGCGGCCGATCGGCGGCGCGTTCTTCGGCCCGCTCGGCGACCGCATCGGACGCCAGAAGGTGCTCGCCCTCACGATGATCCTGATGGCCGCGGGGACGCTCGCCATCGGCCTGATCCCGTCGTACGCGACCATCGGCCTCTGGGCGCCCGTCCTGCTGCTGCTGGCGCGCCTCCTGCAGGGCTTCTCGACCGGCGGTGAGTACGGAGGCGCGGCCACGTTCATCGCCGAGTACTCGCCCGACAAGCGCCGCGGCTTCATGGGCTCGTGGCTCGAGTTCGGCACGCTCGCCGGCTACGTGCTCGGCGCCTCGCTGGTCACCGGCCTCCAGCTCGGCATGAGCGAGGAGGCGCTGCTCGCCTGGGGCTGGCGCATCCCGTTCCTGATCGCCGGACCGCTCGGCCTGATCGGGCTCTACCTGCGCCTCAAGCTCGAAGAGACGCCGGCCTTCCAGAAGCAGCAAGAAGAAGCCGCCGGTCGCGAGCACGTCAAGGTGCCCCTCGTGAAGCTCTTCGCCGAGAACTGGCGGGCGTTGATCGTCTGCATCGGTCTGGTGCTCGTCTTCAACGTGACCGACTACATGCTGCTGTCGTACATGCCGACCTACCTCACCAACACGCTGGGCCGCAGTGCGACCTCGGGGCTGTTGCTCGTCATCGTCGTGATGGTGCTGATGATGATCGTCATCACGTTCAGCGGACGCCTGAGCGACCGGTTCGGCCGTCGACCGGTGCTGTTCGCCGGCTGCATCGGATTCTTGGTGCTGTCGTGGCCGGCGCTCAAGCTCGTGCAGTCCGAGAGCACGCCGCTCGTCTTCGTCGGCCTGCTGGTGCTCGGCCTGGTGCTCGTCACGTTCACGTCGACCATGCCGTCGACGCTGCCCGCGCTGTTCCCGACGATCATCCGCTACGGCGCATTGGCCATCGCGTTCAACGTGTCCGTCTCGCTCTTCGGCGGCACCACGCCCCTGGCCACCGAGGCGCTGGTCGTCTGGGCCGAGGGCGAGGGCTTCTCCTGGGCCCACGACATCCCCGCCTTCTACCTCATGGCCGCGGCCGTGATCGGCCTCGTCGCCGTGTGGTTCACGAAGGAGACCGCCAACGAGCCGCTGCTCGGCTCGGGCCCCTCGGTCGCGACCGACGACGAGGCGCGCGAGCTGGTCGAGGCCTACGCCGACGAGTCGAGCGAGGTCGCGAAGTCGGACTGGGCGCTCGAGTGGGCGCAGTCCGGCCTCATCGACGTGGTCGACCCGAAGGCCGCCGAGGCCGACGCCGCCCGCCGCGGCTGAGGCGGCTGCCCGCCCCGGCGGGCCGGGCCGCGTCCGCCCCGGGGTAGGGCCCGGCTAGGGGCAGGGCCCGGCTAGGGGCGGGCGGCGAGCAGGGCGCGGGTGTGGGCGTGCTGCGGCGCGGAGAACACGTCGGCCGTGCGGCCCTGCTCGACGACCCGGCCCTCGTGCATCACGGCCACGCGATCGGACATGTGCTCGACGACGTCCAGGTCGTGGGAGATGAAGACGTAGGCGAGCCCGTCCTGTCGCTGCAGCTCGTCGAGGAGGTCGAGCACCTGGGCCTGGACCGAGACGTCGAGGGCCGAGACCGGCTCGTCGCAGACGATCACGCGGGGCCTCGGGGCCAGCGCGCGCGCGATCGCCACCCGCTGCCGCTGTCCGCCCGACAGGGTGTCGGGCCGCCGCGTCACCGTGTCGGCGTCGAGTCCGACCCGTGCCAGCAGGGCGACGACGTCGGGCTCGACGGGACCGAGGCGCGTGCTGCGGCCCGACGTCAGCGCGTCGGCCAGCAGACGGCCGACCGTGAACCGGGGGTCGAACGAGCTCGAGGGGTCCTGGTAGACGGCGCCGAGGTCGCCGCGGCGGGGACGACGGTCGCGCTCGCGGGCCGGGGCCCAGGACGTGCCGAGCAGGTCGACCGTCCCGGCGTCGGGGTCGTCGAGGCCGAGCAGCAGGCGGGCCGTCGTCGTCTTGCCCGAGCCCGACGCGCCGACGAGGCCGAGCGTCTCGCCGGCCCCGAGCGAGAGCGAGACGTCGTCCACGGCGACCCGGTCGGGCCCCCGGCGCCCCGGGAAGACCCGGCGCAGGCCCGTCGCCAGGAGGACGGGGCCGGACGGGGGAGTCGTCGCCGCGACCGGCGTCGACGGGCCGGGAGCGCCTCCTGGGCCGGGCGCGTCGGAGGCGACCGGCGTCGTCGACGCGGGCGCGCCTCCTGCGTCCGGGCCGTCGGAGTTCGCGGGGGCGGAGAGGCGGCGACCCCGCGGGGCTCCGCCGGGCAGGGCGGCGATGAGCATGCGCGTGTAGTCGGCCTGCGGCGAGTCGAGCACGGTCGCCGTGTCACCCTGCTCGACGACGTGCCCGTCGCGCATCACGACCACGCGGTCGGCCAGGCGCCGGACGACCCCGAGGTCGTGACTGATCGCGAGGACGGCCGTGCCCGTGTCGCGCAGGGCGGCGAGTCGGTCGACGACGAGACGCTGCACCTCGGCGTCGAGGGCGGTGGTGGGCTCGTCGGCGACGATCACGCCGGGTCGCAGAGCGAGGGCCGCGGCGATGAGCGCCCGCTGCCGCAGTCCACCCGACAGCTCGCCCGACCGCAGCCCCCGGCGCACCTCGGGGTCGGGCATGCCGACCTCGGTGAGGGCCTCCCGCACGCGGGCTCGGCGGGCGGCCGGCGAGAGTCGCGTGTGCAGTCGCAGGGCATCGTCGATCTCGCGGCCGACCGGGCGCAGGGGGTCGAGCGAGACCAGGGCGTCCTGCAGCACGAGTCCGATGCGCGGTCCCCGCAGCCGACGCCAGCCCCGTTCGGACAGGGTGAGCAGGTCGTCGTCACCGAGCCGCAGGGCGTCGGCCGTCACGGTGCCACCGGTCAGCCCGAGCAGGGCCCGCGCGGTCACGCTCTTGCCCGAGCCGGACTCGCCGACCAGGGCCACGCATTCGCCGCGACCCATCGAGAACGACACGTCGTCGACGGCCGTCACCCCACCGAAGGTGACGTGCAGGCGGTCGACGACCAGGTCGTCCGAGGAGGCGCGGTGCCGGTCGCGGGGAGCGGCACCGGTCGCCAGCGGGTCCGTGGTCATCGCCGTCCTCCTCGTCCGCGTCGTGCGAGACCTCGCCCCAGCACCGTGGCCGAGGCAGCGGTCACCACGACGGCGAGCCCCGGGAAGACGGTCATCCACCAGGCGACCGCGAGGTACGTGCGCCCGGCCGAGAGCATCGCGCCCCACTCGGGTGCCGGGGGCGGTGACCCCAGCCCGAGGTAGCTCAGCGACGAGGCCCAGACCACGGCCTGACCGAGACCCAGCGTGGCGAGCACGACCACGGGGGCGAGGGCGTTCGGCAGCACGTGACGCACGAGGACGAGCCCGGGGCGACGGCCGAGCACGGTCGCGGCCTCGACCATCGGCGACCGGCGGACGGCCGCCACCTGGCTGCGGACGATCCGCGCGTACCCCGGCGCGGTCGCGAGGCCGACGGCGATCGTCGCCGGCACGGCCCCCGGCCCGGTGAAGGCGATGACGACGAGCGCCAGCAGGAGGCCGGGCAGGGCGAAGAGCACCTCGAGGACGCGGCTCACGCCGGCGTCGGTCGCGCGGCCGACGAGGCCGCGACCGCCGAGGCCCGCCAGGACGCCGAGGACCACGCCGAGTCCCGTCCCGATCATCGTGGCGACCAGGCCGATCGTCAGCGAGGCACCGGCTCCGTGGACGACGCGGGTCCACACGCCTCGCCCCGACTCGTCGGTGCCGAACGGGTGCGTGAGCGACGGACCGGCGAACGCGTCGGTCGGCGACACGGCGAGCGGGTCGGCGGGGGCCAACAGGCCCGGTGCGACCGCCATCACGACCAGCAGCGAGAGCAGTGCGGCCGCCACGAGTTCGGTCGGGCCGAGCGGCAGGCGCCGCCGGGCGGTGCGGGACGAGGAGGCGCGGGCCGGGTCGGCACCCCGGGGCAGGTCGGGCAGCGCCGTCATGCCGCGCGTCCTCTCGGGTCGACCGCGCGTTCGGCCAGGTCGCCGAGCGCGACCACGACGACGTAGGCGAGCGCGGAGACCAGGGCGACGCCGGTCACGAGCGGGATGTCGCGCAGCGTGACCGCGCCGAGCAGGGTGCGACCGAGACCCGGGCGGGCGAAGACCGACTCGACCACGACCGCGCCGCTGAGCAACGAGCCGAAGGCCCAGCCCGACAGGGCGAGCCCGGGCAGCGCCGCGTGTCGGAGCAGGTGGCGGACGAAGAGTCCCGACGGGCCCTCGCCCCGGGCACGTGCCGAGAGGGCGAACGGGGTGGCCGCCGCGTCGAGCAGCGAGTCGCGGGTGACCTGCCCGAGGAACCCGGCGACGGGGATCGCCAGGGTGACGACCGGCAGGACGAGTCCCGCGGGGGTTCCCGTGCTCACCGGGGGCAGCAGCCCGAGCCGGGTGCTGAAGACGAGGATGAGCAGACTCGCCAGCCAGAAGTGCGGCACGGCCGAGGCGACGACCTCGAGACCCGACGACACCGCGGAGGCGATCCGGCCGCCGAGGGTCGCCCACCAGGCCGTCGCGATCGCGATCGACCAGGCCACCACCAGGGCGAGGAGCGCGAGACCGATCGTGCCCGGCAACTGGTCGAGCAGCAACCGGCCGACGTCGGTCCGCAGCGAGTACGACGTCCCGAGGTCGCCCGTGGCGAGCCGTCCGAGCTGCGCGAGGTACTGCACGAACAACGGCTGGTCCAGGCCGTACTGCCGACGGACGGAGTCGAGGGCCTCGGCCGAGGCCTGCGACCCCGGACCGCCGAGGATCGCCTCGGCCGGGTCGCCCGGGACGAGCCGGATGGCGAAGAAGATCAGCGTCGCGACGGCCCAGAGCACGAAGACCGCGCCGAGCAGGCGGCCGACGAGCCACCGACCCGCCCGTCGCCACCGCCCCGGAAGCACTCGATCAGCTCGTCTTGTAGGCGTCGTACATCGTCGGTGCCTGGACCGTCGGCAGGGCCCGGACGCCCTGGACGGCCGAGCGCACCAGGTAGTGGTTCTGCTGGTCGTACAGCGGCAGGACGTGCCATCCCTCGAGGATGGTCTGCTGGGCCTGCTGGTAGAGGTCGGCGCGCTCGTCGGCGTCGCTCGTCCGGGAGGCGCGGGTCAACAGGTCGTCGAGGGCCGGGTCGCTCGTCTGCGAGAGGTTGGCGAAGTAGCCGCTCGGGGCGGGGGTGATGCCGTCGCTGTCGTAGAGGATGCGCAGCACGTCGGGGCCGACCTTCGTGTAGGGCGCGCTCACCAGGTCGTACTCGTTCGCCGCGAGGGCGCCGTACCAGCTCGAGAGGTCGAGGGGTTCGAGGGTGACGTCGAAGCCCAGGTCTTTCGCGCCGGCCTGGACCTGCTCGAACAGCGACTGCTCGGCGGGGATCGACTGGTTCGTGCTCACGGGGAAGGTCGCGGCGAGTCGCACGCCGTCCTTCGTGCGGTACCCGTCCGCGTCGCGGGTGGTCCACCCCGCGTCGTCGAGCAGGTCGTTCGCCGCGTCGGTGTCGACGTCGAAGAGCGACTCGTCGGAGAACGCCAGGGGCTCGACGCTCGACAGCGGACTGTACGACCGCTTCGCCGTGCCGAAGAACAGCGAGTCGATGCCCGAGTCGACGTCGACACCGCGGATGAACGCCTCGCGGACGCTCGCGTCGTCGAAGGGCGCCTTGCCGGCGTTGAGCTCGATGCGGTTGGAGGCGCCGGGGCGCGGGGCGTCGATCTCGTCGAGCGAGTCGTCCTTCGCCGCGGCGACGAGGGTGTCGGGCTGGGCGTTGTCGATCACGTCGACCTGGCCGGCCTGCAGCGCGGCGTAGCGGGACGCCGAGTCGGGGATGAAGCGCCAGACGATCTCGTCGAGGTGGGCGGGCCCCTGGTGCCCGGCATCGGCCGGCGGCGAGCTGTAGTCGTCGTTGCGGGTGAGCACGACCTGTTGCTGCTTGGTCCACGACTCGACCGCGAACGGACCGGTGCCGACCGGTGATTCGCAGTTGACCTCCTGGCTCCGGGTCAGGGCCTCGGGTGACTCCATCGCGAGCCAGGGCTGTGAGAGGGACTCGAGCAGGGCGCTGTCGGGCTCGCTCAGGTCGAAGCGTGCCGTGCGCGCGTCGACCGCCTCGACGCCGGTGACCTTCCCGAGGGCGAGGTACCCGGTCGACGACAGCGTCGCGGGGTCCTGGAGATGGGCGACGTTGGCCGCCACGGCGGTGGCGTCGAAGGGGGTGCCGTCGGTGAACGAGACGCCGTCCTTGAGCGTGAAGGTCCAGCTGAGGCCGTCGGAGCCCTCCTGCCACGAGTCGGCCAGCCACGGGACGATGTCGCCGTTGGCGTCCTTCGAGACGAGCGACTCGAGGTACTGCGTCGACACGAGTGCCTGCGGGTAGTTGCCGCCGACGTGGGGGTCGAGGCAGGTCGGCTCGGCGTCGCCCGAGGCGTAGGTCAGCGTCCCCCCGGCGACCGGGGTGGACGAGGTGTCGGGGTCGCCCCCGCTCGTGCAGCCGGCGAGCACGAGGCTCGCGACGGCGGTGGCGGCGATCAGGACGGGCAGGCGGCTGCGCATGGGGCTCCGGGGGAGTGACGGGACGTCGGGTGGGATCCGACGACGCCGAGACGAGGCGGCATTCGTGGACCGGGTGCAACAAGTGCGCCGTCGAGTCTAGCGGCATGATGGTGGCCATGTCAGATGGACCAGACGCCACCCGCCCTCGGCGGCCGGTCGGCCGACCTCGCCGCTCGTCCGCCGAGATGCTGGCGGACGCCGCGGCCGAGTTGTTCCTCGAGAACGGCTACGCCGGGACGACCGTCGACGACATCGCCCGTCGGGCCGGCGTCAGCCGTGGCACGTTCTTCAACTACTTCGAGGCCAAGTCCGACCTCTTCTGGCTCGACCTCGACCGGAGCCTCGCCGATCTCGGCGACCTCCTGCGCGCCTCCTCCGACTTGTCGCCGGTCCGTGCGGTCGAGGCCGCACTCGTCGCGCTCGCCGAGGCCCACGACCCCGAACGCGTGCCCTGGGCCCTGACCCAGTCCGAGGCGATGGCCCTCGGCGACGACCTCGTCGCCTCGGCCGCGGTCCGGTTCGTGCGTCAGCAGGGGGCGGTCGCATCGTACGTGGCCGAGCGGTCGGGGCGGGATCGGTCTGATCTCGCGGCGCAGGTGATCGGGTCGACGTTGATCGCGGCGGCGGCGGCCGCCATCGCGAACTGGGCGCGTGCCGGGGTGTCGCGCGGCCCCCTCGGGCCGGTGGTCGCGGCAGCCGTGGGCCCCGTCGCGGACGGACTCGACGCCCGGGAGGCGCGCTCGGCCTAGACCGTCGGCGTCGGTGACGTCGACGGGGACGTGGGCGAGAGGACGTCCACGAGCTCGGCGCGCTTCGGGAAGACCCACTTGTTCATCGCCCAGTACCGGAACACCATGGCGAGCATGGTGCCGATGATCGGCCCGCTGACGAAGTCGGCGATCTCTTGCGTGGTGCGCGAGACGTTCGGCACCTCGAGGCCGAATCCGTAGCGCGAGAGGTAGAGCGGCGCGGAGTTGAGGCCGACCCCGATGACGCTGACGATGACGAAGAGCAACATCTCGTGGGCGGTGTGACGCTCGCCTCGGTCGTCGAACGACCACTTCTTGTTCATCCAGTACGAGAAGACCGTCGCGACGATGATGCCCAGCGCGAGGGCGGTGACGGGGTGCTGAGGGATGACGAACAGCTTGAGCCCGTAGTTGATCACCATGGTGATCACGAAGCCGATGCCCCCGACGACGAGGAACCTCGCCGCGGAAGGGTGCTCTCTGATGAGCTTGATGACTGCTTGCACTGCATCACGGTAGCCGAGGGCGCGCCGAATCGGCTGAAAGCGACCACGGGATGCGTCACAAATCACCCCCCGAACGAGAGGGTGAGCCCGCTCGGCGCCTGAGGATTGAGGACGGCTCAACCTTGCGGATGACTTCTCGTCACGGCCTGGTCACGGCGTGAGGATCCGTCGCCCCCGGTGGCTAACGTCGTGCTCGTCGGACCGGATCACCGGGACGGCGACCGGTCGCCCCGGGGTGGGTCAGGGCGACCGGTCCACCCTGACTCACTGAAGAGGACACCACTCATGAAGAAGACCGTGTCGACCGCCACCGCGCTGTCGACGGCCATCGTCATCGCCCTGGGGGGCATCGCGCTGAACGGACAGGCGGCTTCTGCCGAGCCTGCGCCGCTGGATCGGACGGCGACGGCGGCGCCGTCCGAGGTCGAGCCCGAGGTCGGGGGCCCGGCCGTGCTCGAGGGCGTCGAGGACGCGCCGGCGGTGACGCCGACGCCCGAGATCGACGACGACGCGGAGCCGGCCGCGCCCGCCGTCGGGACCGGGGCCGACGCCACGACCGGCCCGTCGGACGAGTCGGGGGACGGCTCCGGGGTGACCGACGACGGCGCGACGGCCCCGTCGGCGCAGCCGTCCGCGGCGGCCCCCACTGCGGCCGAGGGTGCTGCTGCACCGGCGGCACGGTTCACGGTCGCGAGCCCCCTGGACGGTGCGGTCTACGCGACCCTGGGCTACGAGCTCGTGATCGAGGCACCCGATGCCCGGTTCTCGTACGAGGTGTTCGACTCCGCGGGACAGTCGGTCCGGGGCGAAGCGGACGTGGCCGGTCCGCGGGCCGTCCGGTACGTGCACCTGCCCCAGGACGCAGCGCCCGAACAGTCGATGACCGTCGTCGTGTCGAACGCGGACGGTTTCGTCCTCGGTTCCGAGACGCGGTCCTTCCGGGTGGAGGTCCCGACCTCTCCTGCCGTCACCATCGGGTCGCCGCGACAGGGGGAGACGCTGCGAACCCCCGCGACCACGTGGCCGGGGGGCGGCTCGTTCGTGCTCGAGGGCACCGGCCAAGCGGGCTCGTGGCTGCACTACTCGTACGAGGCGCTCTCGGAGCAGACCGGGTGGGGCAGCGACTACGACTCACCGATCGTGCGTGCCGACGGCACGTGGGCGATCGGCGACGGCCTGCCGTACGGCTCGTGGCGTGCCACGGTCCAGCAGTACGCGGGCGCGGGCGACCCGAGCCTCGGGGGAGTCCAGCAGCCCCCGCGGAGTCGGCTGTCGGCACCGGTGACCGTCGACTTCACGTTGGCCGCACCGGTCGTCGTCGCCGCTCCGTCCGAGCCGGTCGTGGTGCCCGTCGCCGTGCCCCCCGCGGCTCGACCGTCCGTGCCGATGCCCGCACGGGTCGTCCCCGTGGCGCACCGCTCCGACCTCGCCTACACGGGTTCATCCGAGACGACTCCATGGGCGGGTCTCGCCGGCATGGTCCTCGTGGGGCTCGGGGCGGCGACCGTCCTCGTCATGCGGCGCCGCGCCTCCCGGGGCTGAACCGCAGCGCGGCCGTCAGTGACGAGCCGGGTCGGACGCCCCCTGGGGCGTCAGGCTCGGCTCGTCCGGCGTCGAGAGGGTGAGCACGGCCTCCTCGACGGCGTCGTGGTCCTCGAGCTGCCGCTCGACGCGGCGCAGGGCGACGGCGACGTGCTCTTCGCGGTCGTCGCCCGTCATGTCGACGGCGGCGACCAGGTAGAGCCGGCCCGGACCGACGAACTCGGTGTGCAGGTAGGTGACCCGCTCGATCTCGGGGCGGGCGAGCAGACGTTCGAGCACGGTCGACTCGAGCTCGTCCGAGGGGCTCTCGCCGACGAGGAACCGCCGGTTGCGGTCGATCAGCACCAACGCGACCACCCCCAGGAGCACGCCGACGGCGATGGACCCGATCGCGTCGAACACCGCCGAGCCGGTGACCTGGTGCAGGAAGATCCCGAGGAAGGCGATCAGCAGGCCGATCAGGGCCGCCGCGTCCTCGGCGAACACCGCCCGCAGGGTCGAGTTCGAACTGCGCAGCACGTGCCGCAGCGTCGGCACCTGCCGTTCGGCCGCCGATCCGCGGGCCTGACGGAACGCCTGCAGGAAGGACGTGCCCTCGAGCACGAAGGCGATGGCCAGCACGACGTAGTTGATCAGGTAGTTCTCGGCCTCCTCGTCGGCGGTCAGCTGGGAGATGCCGTGCTGGATGGACACGACGGCGCCGACGGTGAACAGGCCGAACGCGGCGAACATCGACCAGACGTAGGTCTCCTTCCCGTAGCCGAGGGGGTGCGCGTCGTCCCGTCGCTTGACGCCCCGTTTGTCGGCGACGAAGAGGAAGATCTCGTTGCCCGTGTCCGCCCACGAGTGCGCGGACTCCGCCACCATCGACGCGGAACCGGTGAGGAAGGCGGCGACCGTCTTGGCGACGGCGATCAGCAGGTTGGCGACGAACGCCACGATCACGGTGACCGTGCTCTCGGGCTTGACCGGGGGGTCGGACGGGGTGGAGGACATGGCCTCGATCCTGCTCCTCGGGACGGCCTCGCGCCTCCTCGGCTCTGACGGTAGGATCGAGCACGCATCGATCCGGCCATCACCGGGGAGCACCCGGAAGAAAGCGACCGGCGGGCCCAGGCCCGGTGGTCGTCGGTAGAACCGGGCGGGGCAGGCCCGTCACAGCCGCAGCAGAGCGGTCGCGGTCGCCGTCCGAGAGGGCGACGACGGCGGCAAGCGGGGTGGTACCGCGCCACCCGGGTCAGGCACCCGGACGGCGTCCTCGTGGTCAGAAGGTCCCTCGGCCAGCGCAGCGGGGGCGACCCACCGCACGACCTGGAGAACCGATGACCTACCCCAAGGGTTCCGACGCCACCGGCGTCCCCGCCTCCCCGCGATTCCCCGAGATCGAGACCGGCGTCCTCGCCTTCTGGAAGCGCGACGACACCTTCGCCGAGTCGATCCGTGCACGCGAGGGCTGCGACGAGTGGGTCTTCTACGACGGCCCGCCGTTCGCCAACGGCCTGCCGCACTACGGGCACCTCCTGACGGGTTACGCCAAGGACGTCTTCCCGCGCTACCAGACCATGCGCGGCAAGCAGGTGCACCGCCGCTTCGGCTGGGACACCCACGGCCTGCCCGCCGAGCTCGAGGCGATGCGTCAGCTCGGGCTGACCGAGAAGCACGAGATCGACGACATGGGCATCGACGTGTTCAACGCCGCCGCCCGCCGATCGGTGCTGCAGTACACCGACGAGTGGCAGCGGTACGTCACCCGCCAGGCGCGCTGGGTCGACTTCGACCACGACTACAAGACCCTCGACGTCGACTACATGGAGAGCGTCGTCTGGGCCTTCAAGCAGCTGCACGACAAGGGACTCGCCTACGAGGGCTTCCGTGTGCTGCCCTACTGCTGGCACGACCAGACCCCCTTGTCCAACCACGAACTGCGCATGGACGACGACGTCTACAAGAACCGTCAGGACCAGACGGTCACCGTCGCCTTCCCCCTCGTCGGCGCCAAGGCCGAGGCGCTCGGCCTGACCGGCGTCGAGGCGCTGGCCTGGACGACCACCCCGTGGACCCTCCCGACCAACATGGCGCTGGCCGTGGGACCGGCCATCGACTACGTCACCGTGCCCCACGCCCTCCTGCCGGGCGAGCGCACCGGCGACCAAGAGCTGTTGACCGGCAGCGTGTTCCTGCTCGCGGCCGACACGCTCGGCGCCTACGCGCGTGACCTGGGCTACGAGTCCGCCGAGTCCGCCCAGGCCGCCGTCACCGCGACCTTCGCCGGTGCCGAGCTCGAGGGCGTCGAGTACGACCGCATCTGGGACGTCTACGCCGACACCGAGGCCTGGGGCACCGAGAACGCCTGGCGCGTGTTGGTCGCCGACTACGTCGCCACCGGCGAGGGCACCGGCATCGTGCACCAGGCCCCGGCCTACGGCGAGGACGACCAGCTGGTCTGCGCCGCCGCCGGCATCCCCGTGATCGTCTCGGTCGACGACGGTGGGCGCTTCCTGCCGATGTTCGACGAGCTGGGCGTCGCCGGCCTCCAGGTCTTCGAGGCCAACAAGCCGTTGGTGCAGCGCCTCCGCGCCGACGGTCGCCTGGTGCGCCTCGCCAGCTACGAGCACAGCTACCCGCACTGCTGGCGCTGCCGCAACCCCCTGATCTACAAGGCGGTGTCGAGCTGGTTCGTGCGCGTCACCGAGTTCCGCGACCGCATGGGCGAGCTGAACCAGCAGATCACCTGGGTGCCCGACAACGTCAAGGACGGCCAGTTCGGCAAGTGGGTCGGCAACGCCCGCGACTGGTCGATCTCGCGTAACCGCTACTGGGGTTCACCGATCCCGGTGTGGAAGAGCGACGACCCCGCCTACCCGCGCGTCGACGTCTACGGCTCGCTGGCCGAGATGGAGGCCGACTTCGGCCGCCTGCCGCTCAACTCCGACGGCGAGCCCGACCTGCACCGCCCCTACATCGACGAGCTCACCCGACCGAACCCCGACGACCCGACCGGGCAGAGCACGATGCGCCGCATCGAGGACGTCCTCGACGTCTGGTTCGACAGCGGTTCGATGCCGTTCGCGCAGGTGCACTACCCGTTCGAGAACCAGCAGTGGTTCGACGAGCACAGCCCTGCCGACTTCATCGTCGAGTACATCGGCCAGACCCGTGGCTGGTTCTACACGCTGCACACGCTCTCCACCGCGTTGTTCGACCGCCCGGCCTTCTCGAACGTGGTCAGCCACGGCATCGTGCTCGGCTCCGACGGTCAGAAGATGTCGAAGAGCCTGCGCAACTACCCCGACGTCAGCGAGGTCTTCGACCGCGACGGGGCCGACGCCATGCGCTGGTTCCTCATGTCGAGTTCGGTGATCCGCGGCGGCAACCTCGTCGTCACCGAGGAGGGCATCCGCGAGGGCGTCCGGCAGTTCCTGCTGCCGCTCTGGAGCACCTGGTACTTCTTCTCGCTCTACGCCAACGCGGCGTCCGGAGGCGCGGGTCGTCACGCCGCCCCCGGTTACGACGCGCAGTGGCGAACCAACTCGAGCGACGTCCTCGACCGCTACCTGCTGGCGAAGACGCGCCTCCTGGTCACGGACGTCGAGGCGGCCCTCGACGCCCTCGACACGCCGCGGGCCACAGCGACGCTGCGCGACTTCGCCGATGTCCTGACCAACTGGTACGTCCGACGCTCGCGTGACCGGTTCTGGTCGGGCGACGACGTCGACGCCTTCGACACCCTCTTCACGGTGCTCGAGACCCTCGCCCGGGTCGCGGCCCCGCTCGCGCCCCTCGTCGCGGACGAGATCTACAAGGGACTCACCGGGGGTCGCTCGGTGCACCTGACCGACTGGCCCGACGCCTCGGCGTTCCCGGCCGACGACGCCCTCGTGGCCGCGATGGACGCCGTTCGCGCGGTCGCGTCGAGCGGCCTGGCGCTGCGCAAGGCCCAGGGGCTGCGCGTCCGCCTGCCGTTGGCCCGTCTGACCGTCGTCACGCCTGACCCCGCGGGCCTCGAGGCGTTCGCCGACATCGTGCGCGACGAGCTCAACGTCAAGCAGGTCGTCGTGACCCGCCTGACCGAGGAGAGCCTCGGAGAATACGGCGTCACCCGCAAGCTCACCGTCAACGCCCGGGCGGCCGGTCCGCGCATCGGCAAGCAGGTGCAACAGGTCATCCCGGCGGCGAAGAGGGGCGACTGGCAGCCCGCGGGCGAGAACGTCGTCGTCGGCGGCGTCGAGTTGCTGCCCGGCGAGTTCACGCTCGAGCTGGCCGTCGCCGACGCGTCGAGCGCTCTCGCCTTCGTCGGCGACGGCGGCTTCGTGCTGCTCGACACCGCGACCACGCCCGAGCTCGAGGCCGAGGGCCTGGCCCGAGACGTCGTGCGTGCCGTGCAGCAGGCCCGGAAGACCGCCGACCTCGACGTGTCCGACCGCATCGTGACGACGCTCACGACCGACGCGGTCGCGGCGGCCGCCGTCGAGGCCCACCGTGAGCTGATCTCCCGCGAGACCCTGACCACCGAGCTGATCGTCGACGTCCAGGAGGGCGTCGGCGAGCGGCCCGAGAAGACCGTCGTCGGATCGGGCTCCGGCTCGGCCGTCGTCGTGGAGGTACGACGCGCATGACCCCGAAGAAGAACGACCGCCAGGGCGATCCCGCCGACGAGCAGGGAGGCGAGTTCGCTGCCGGCGCGCAGCGCGTCCACGACGAGCTGCTGGCACGCATCGGCGAGCAGGCCCCGCAGCCGCGGCTCGAGCCGACCCGGCGGGCCGTCGAGCTGTTGGGCGACCCGCAGCGGGCCTACCCGGTGATCCACCTCACCGGCACGAACGGGAAGACGTCGACCAGCCGGATGATCGAGAGCATCCTGCGGGCGCACGGCCTGCGCACCGGGCTCATGACGAGCCCGCACCTCGTGCACCTCAACGAGCGCATCGTGGTCGACGGCGAGCCGATCAGCGACGAGCGCCTGGTCGCCAACTGGGACGACATCCAGCCCTACCTGACCATGGTCGACACCGATCTCGAAGCGTCGGGGGAGCCCACCCTGACCTTCTTCGAGGCCCTGACGGTGCTCGCCTTCGCCTGCTTCGCCGACGCTCCCGCCGACGTGGTCGTGCTGGAGGTCGGCATGGGGGGCGAATGGGACAGCACGAACGTGGCCGACGGCCAGGTCGCCGTCTTCACCCCCATCGCCCTCGACCACCAGAACCGTCTCGGCTCGACCGTGGCCGAGATCGCCCGCACGAAGGCCGGGATCGTCAAGCCCACGGCCGCCGTGGTCTCGGCGTCGCAGACCTCCGAGGCCCTGGTCGAACTCGAACGCGCCGTCGAGTTGAGCGAGGGGTCGCTCGCGGTCGAGGGCACCGCCTTCGGCGTCGAGTCCACCACCGTCGCCGTCGGCGGCCAGGTCGTCACGATCCGCGGGCTCGCGGGCCGGTACGACGACCTGCTCCTGCCGCAGTTCGGTGACCACCAGGCCCAGAACGCCGCCGTCGCGGTCGCGGCCGTCGAGTCCTTCCTCGGCGGTGGGTCGCAGCCGCTCGACCACGAGGTGCTCGCCGAGGGACTCGCGAGTGCGACGTCGCCCGGCCGCCTGCAGATCGTCGCCAACGAGCCGACGATCCTGGTCGACGCGGCGCACAACCCGCACGGCGCCCGCGCCCTGGCCAAGGCCCTCGACGACTACTTCCAGTTCGGCGGCGTCGTCGCGGTGCTCAGCGTGTTGGCCGACAAGGACGCCGCGGGCATCGTCCGCGCCCTGGCGCCCACGGTCACCCAGTTCGTCGTGACGAGCTCGAAGTCCGACCGGGCGATCGACGCCGACGAGCTCGCCGCCATCGCGGTGGGCGTCGTGGGTGCCGACCGCGTCGTCGTCGAGACCGACCTCGTGGCGGCCCTGCGCACGGCGCGCGACCTGGCCGACGAGGTCGAGGGCGACGAGCCCGGCGGCGTCGTCGTGACGGGGTCGATCACGCTGGTCGGCGACGTCATCGCCCTCTCGCAGCAGCCCGAGGGGCTCTCGTGACGACGGCGCCGCCGCCCGCCGGAGCCGGAGCCGGCGGGCGCGCGCCGCGCCCCCGTCGACGTCGCGGGGCGGCCGAGAGCCTGCTCTCGATCGTCCTCGTGCTCGAGGCGATGACACTGTTCTTCGTCACCCTCGTGGTCTTCGGGCGGCAGTTGCTGCCGGCCGGCGTCGCCTGGGGCGGAGGCCTCGCCGCCATCGTCCTGACGCTGCTGATCTCGCAGACCCTGCGCTGGCGGTGGGGCGTCGCCCTCGGCTGGCTCGTCCAGCTGGGTCTCGTGGCCTGTGGGTTCCTCGATCCGGTCATGTTCGTCGTGGCCGCCCTGTTCGTGGCCATCTGGACCTACTGCCTCGTCAAGGGCACACAGCTCGACCGCATGAACGCCGCCCGGCTGCGCGACGCGCCCGGTGACGTGGCCTGAGCCGACACCCACCGACCCGTCCTCCGGGCGCCCGCCCGCGAGCCATCCGCCACCCACCGAGCCATCCGCCACCCACCGAAAGAGGAGCAATGTCCGATCTCGAAGAAACCCTCGTCCTCGTCAAGCCCGACGGCGTCGCCCGCGGCCTGACCGGCGAGATCCTGCGCCGCATCGAGGCCAAGGGGTACTCGCTCGTCGACGTCCGCCTCGTGCAGGCCGACCGCGACCTGCTCGCGAAGCACTACGAGGAGCACGTGGGCAAGCCGTTCTACGAGCCCCTCGTCGAGTTCATGCAGAGCGGCCCGACCGTCGCGCTGCGCATCGCGGGCGACGCCGTCATCGCGGGCTTCCGCTCGCTCGCCGGCACGACCGACCCGACGACCGCGGCCCCCGGAACGATCCGTGGCGACCTCGGCCGCGACTGGGGCCTGAAGGTCCAGCAGAACCTGGTGCACGGCAGCGACAGCCCCGAGAGCGCCACGCGCGAGCTGGCCCTCTGGTTCTGAGCCGCCGACCGGCGTGACGCCGGAGACCACCGAGCCCGCGCCTCCTGAGTCCATCAGGAGGCGCGGGCTCGGTCGTGTCGACGGGTCGCGTCGTCAGGGGGTCGGCGTCGCCGTCGAGCCCTCGGTGTCGCCCGTGCTCGTGTCACCGGTCGGGGCGCCGTTCTGCACCTCGGCGACGAACTGCGCGAAGGTGCTCGCGTCGGTCAACGAGCCCTGGTACTGCTGGCCGTTCACCAGGACGAGCGGGGTGCTCGCGAGCTTGTCGAGCGACGAGTTCGGGATCGGGTCGTTCAACGCCCGCTGGGTGGCCGAGGCGACCCAGTCCTCGAAGTCGCCTCCCGTGATGCACGACGGGATCTGGTCGTCGGTCGCCCCGGCACCCTGCACCAGGGTGACGAGCTCGTCGTTCGTCAGGCCCCGGGTGTTCTCCTCGGGTTGCTGCGCGAACAGGGCGGTGTTGACGTCGAGCGCCTTGTCGGGCTCGTGGTTCGCGACGCAGGCGAAGGCGTTGGCGGCCCGCGTCGAGTACCGGCTGCCCTGCGAGGCGTTGTCGAGGAACCCGATCGGGTGGATCGCCAGGGTCGCGGCACCGCTCGAGACGGCTTCCTCGAGCTGCTGGGCGTTCGTCGTGTCGAACTGGCCGCAGAACGGGCACATGTAGTCGAGGTAGACCACGATCGACGGCACGTCGCCCGAGGCGCTCGGGGCCGGGGTCGGGGTCGCGTCGGCGGCGAGGGCGCCGCTCGGCACGGCGGTGACCGCCCCGTTCGAGCCCTCGAGCACCAGACCGTCGCTCGCCATGTTCGCAGGGCCGGGACCGGCCGGCTTGATGGACTGCGTGATGACGAGCGCGACGATCGCGAGCACCGCCACGACGCCCACGACCAGGCCGCCCTGCAGGAGCCACTTGTTGCGACGTCGACGACGGGCCTCGGCCTCGCGCGTGACTCGGGCCTTCTCGCGGGCTGCTTCTCGGCGTTCTTTCTTGCTGGCGGGGGAGTCGGTGGGTGGCGTCATCAGTCCTCGTCGTGGCTCGGGGGTCGTCGGTCAAGACTGGCGAGGTCGACCCTGATTCGGCTGGGAGCGACCTGAGTGCGACTGACGGGGCGGGTGGGCCCGAGACGGGGACGCGAGGAGGCGCGGCTCACCCGAACAGCGTCGGCAGCAGCAACGGGAACACGACGACGATGGTCGTGGCGACGACGATGTAGTTGAGCACCGGCAGCACCCACGAGTAGGGGAGGAAGCGTGCCGCCGCACGTCGGAGCGGCCCGTCGGGGACGGTGACGCCGCGAGCCGCGCCCCACACCGTGAAGACCCAGAACAGCGGGATGGTGAAGAGCCAGACGAGCATGCACCACGGGCAGAGCGCGCCGATGACGAACACGGTCTGGGTGAAGAGCCAGGTGATGAAGATCCAGGCGAGCAGCAGCCCGAGGTTGAAGGCCAGCCAGAACCACCGGGCGAAGCGCGCACCGGCGAGCAGGCCCAGGCCCACCGCCACGGGGGCCGCGAAGCCGATCAGGCCGAGGATCGGGTTGGGGAAGCCGAAGAGCGAGGCCTGCCAGCTGTTGATGACGGGTGAGCAGCCCACGAACGGGTTGACGTCGCAGCCGAGCGCCGCGCCCGGGTTCTCGAGCAGTCGGAACTTGTCGAGGGTCAGGGCGAAGGCCCCCACGAGTCCGCCGAGACCGGCGACGACGAGCAGCACGGCCGCGACGAACGGGGTGCGGCCGGTGGGCAGGGTCACGGCCCGAGGCGTCTCGACGGTCACGTCCAGCAGTATCGCACGGGCCGTCGGGGCGTCCGCTTTGACCCCGGACCGGCGTGGGCGTGCGATAATCGAGCCAGTCGTGGGGCCCAGGCCCCGAGATCCAGGCTTACCGGGCAGTGCCGGCCGTCGTCGTCACGCGAGAGATCGCGTGGTCGACCAGGTCGAGCGGAATCCGGGCCAGAGCGCAGGCGCTCATCGTCGGATGGCCAGTTCCGAACCAGCAAGGCGACACGAAGAACAGCACGTCGACGAACGACATCGAGGGCGACGACCGCAGGTCGGTCGACACCCCGGGTGACCGAACGTGGCGTGTCCGACAAGGCGCGCCGTGAGAGGGCGCGGTGGTCAGGGGCAGGTGCCACGTCACCGCCCGGCCACGACACGAGAATTCCTGCCGACGGCATGGCCTCGGCGGGGCGAGGAGCGCACCGCAAGTGGTGAACGACAACACAGACAACGACGGACGTCCGAAGAAGAGAAGGGGATTGTTCGCAGGCCTCAGGGCTCGCCAGGCGGCGGTCGACGCCGCCCCGGCGACGGCCCCCGCCAGGCAGCAGGCAGCACTCCCTTCACCCGTCCGGACGACAGACGACGCCCAGGAGGCATCACCCGTGACCCACGAGACCGAGACCACCGACGAGCAGGTCGCGGCCCAGGCCCCGACCTCCCAGCAGAGCGAGACCGACGCCGTCGCCGAGGCGTTCGTCGCCGCGGCGACCCAGCCGTCACCGACCGGGGCCGCGACGGCCGACGACGCGACGACCGACGGGGCGTCGCCGATCCCGGCGAACCTCACGACGACGTCGTTGATCTTCCACGCACCCGAGATCACCGTCCTGCCGGCCCGCCCCGGTCGACGACAGCGCGACGACCGTGACGACCGGTACGACCGCGACGACTCGTGGGACGACGACCGCGAGGGCGACGACGACGACCGCGACGACCGTGACGAGCGCGACGACCGCGAGCAGCAGCCCGCCTCGCGTCGCCGCCAGCGCGGCCGCTCGCAGGACCGCGAGGAGCGCGACTCCGAGCCCCGTGGTCGCGACCGCGACCGTGCCCCGCGTCAGGCCGAGCTCATCACCGAGCCGCAGCGCATCAAGGGCTCCACGCGTCTCGAGGCGAAGAAGCAGCGTCGTCGCGACGGCCGGGACGCCGGACGCCGTCGCACCGTCATCACCGAGGCCGAGTTCCTCGCCCGTCGCGAGAGCGTCGACCGCAAGATGATCGTCCGCTCGTCGGGCGACCGCATCGAGATCGGCGTCATGGAGGACGGCACCCTGGCCGAGCACTACGTCGCCAAGGCGCAGAACGTCTCGTTGATCGGCAACGTCTACCTCGGCCGCGTCCAGAACGTGCTGCCCAGCATGGAGGCCGCCTTCGTCGACATCGGACGCGGTCGCAACGCCGTGCTCTACTCGGGCGAGGTCGACTGGGACTCCCTGTCGACGGGCAACCAGCCCCGTCGCATCGAGCTGGCCCTCAAGCCCGGTGACCGCGTGCTCGTCCAGGTCACCAAGGACCCCGTCGGCCACAAGGGCGCCCGTCTCACGAGCCAGATCTCGCTGCCGGGCCGCTACCTCGTCTACGTGCCCAACGGCTCGATGAACGGCATCAGCCGCAAGCTGCCCGACACCGAGCGCGCGCGTCTGAAGAAGATCCTCAAAGAGGCCCTGCCGGAGAACACCGGCGTCATCGTGCGCACGGCGGCCGAGGGCGCGACCGAAGAGCAGCTGACCCTCGACGTCAAGCGCCTCACCAACCAGTGGGCCGACATCGAGAAGAAGGTCGCGGCGGGCAACGCCCCGAACCAGCTGCACTCCGAGCCCGACCTGCTGATCAAGATCGTGCGCGACGTCTTCAACGAGGACTTCCACGAGATGGTCATCGACGGCGACGAGGCGTTCGAGACGCTGCAGTCGTACCTCTCGGCCGTGGCGCCCGACCTCATGGACCGCGTCAAGCGCTACGAGGGCGACAAGGACGCGTTCGACGAGTACCGCCTCAACGAGCAGATCGAGAAGGCTCTCGACCGCAAGGTCTGGCTGCCCTCGGGCGGTTCCCTCGTCATCGACCGCACCGAGGCGATGACCGTCGTCGACGTCAACACCGGCAAGTTCGTCGGTTCCGGCGGAAACCTCGAAGAGACGGTCACGAAGAACAACCTCGAGGCCGCCGAGGAGATCGTCCGTCAGCTGCGCCTCCGCGACATCGGCGGCATCATCGTCGTCGACTTCATCGACATGGTGCTCGAGTCCAACCGTGACCTCGTGCTGCGTCGCCTGGTCGAGTGCCTCAGCCGCGACCGCACCAAGCACCAGGTGGCCGAGGTCACGTCGCTCGGGCTCGTCCAGATGACGCGCAAGAAGCTGGGCCTCGGCCTGGCCGAGTCGTTCTCCGAGGCCGGCAGCGCCGCGCGCGTCCAAGAACAGCAGCCCCGCAAGGGCGGCCAGCAGGGCGACCGCCGACGTGGCGGCCAGGCCGGCGGGTCCGGCAAGTCGGGCGGCAACGGCCACAACACGGGCGCCGGTGCCGGCACCGCGCCGCAGTCCGGTCGCGGCGGCCCCTCGGCGCCGACCGGTGGGGCTCACCCCACGACGGGTACGCACGCCATCACCGACGACGTGAAGAACGCCCTCTCGCGCATCGCGGCGAGCACCATCGCCCATGCCGAAGAAGGCGGCGCCAAGGACGACGACGCGGCCAGCCAGGCCGCCGCGGCGGTCGAGGCCGCCATCGACGCCGCGGCCGCGAGTGCCACGAAGGCCGAGCCGGCCGCCGAGGCAGCCGGTGACCAGGCCGACGAAGGCCGTCGCGGGCGTTCGGGCCGCAAGGGTCGCCGTGGATCGTCACGTGCCGCGCGCGAGACCGGCGAGGACGCCGCCGAGTCGGCTCCTGCCGTGTCGTCGCCCGCCGAGTCCGCTCCTGCCGACTCGAGCGCCGGTGTGATCGAGGTCCCCGCGGCCGCCCCGGCCGAGCGGTCGGCTCCGGCCGCCGCCGTGGCCGCACCCGTCGACGAGCCCACGGAGGCTCCGGTCGCCAAGGGCACGGAGCGTCGCCGGTCGTCGGCCACGGTCTCGACCCCGGACGCCACGGTCGCGATCCTCGACATCCCCGTCGCGACCACGCGTCGCGAGCCGCGTCGCATCAGCAGCCAGGACGCCGAGCAGCTGCTCGACTCGGTGCTGGGTGCGCTGCCCGAGCCGAAGCAGCCCGGGCAGGGGCGTTCGCGTTCGCGCCGCGCCTCCAGCCAGGGCACGACCGCAGCGGCTCCGGCCGAGCCGACGACGTCCGGCGAGTCCGGTCCGTTCATCCTCGGCGTGGGGGTCAGCTCCGACGATCTGTAGGTCGTCTAGGGTGACTGCGTGCCTCTGACCCAGCCCGGAACCCCGACCGTCAGGTCGAGGCTCCGGGCTGCGTCCGTCTCGGCCTCCGGGCCGGAGGGACGCGAGCGCCTGCTCGTGGCGGCCACGGCCCTGGTCGTCGTGCTGGTGGCGCGTTTCGCCCTCGGCCTCGTCGCACTCGTCGGTTCGGCGGTCGGCTTCTCGGTGACGGCGTTCCCCAGCGGGTTCGTCGCGACGCCGGTCGGGCAGTTCCTCGGCAGCTTCGTGCTCTACCCGTTCCCGTTCTACGTCGCCTCGTTCGTCGTGCTCGCCACGATCAGGCCGCTGACGCCGCGGTCCGACCTCCGGACGGTCGTCCGCCACGCCGTGGTCGCGGGCGGCGCGGGAACCCTCGCGCTGGCCGTCGTCGGGATCGTGCCGGGCATCGTGCTCTCGATCGACGGCGGCACATGGGTGAACCTCGCGCTCTACCTGACGACCATCCCGCTGTCGGCGGGCATCGTCGACACCGCCCTGCTCGTGGCCGGGGCCGTGCTCGCCCGGCTGTGGCTGGGCGGCGGCCACGGCGACGAGGTCTGGGCGGTCGAGCCCGCGCCCCGGGTCGTTGAGGCCGGGGAGGGTGACGACGCGGGCGACGTCGAGGACGACGTCGCGCCTCCTGCCGTCCGGGGCGATCGCTCCACCCGCCTCCCGACGACCGTCGCCGCGGCGCCGTCGGCCCGCGTCGTCCCGCCCGAGCGCCCCGTCGTGCCGTCGCACCCGGTCCCCGCACCGGACGACTGGTCGCGCTTCGCGCCCCCGGCCGGTCCGAACGAGGACGACCGGTGAGCGCTCCCGTCCGGGAGCGCATCGACCACGCCGGGCACGGCGCCGGACGTCGTGCTCGTCGGGCACCGTCGCGCGTCCCGCTGCTCGTGGCCGGTGGGCTCGTGCTCGCCGTGCTCGTGGCGGTCCGCCTCGCCTCGCCCCTCCTCGGCCCGGGCCTGCTGCCGAACGCGCTGCAGGACTTCGTCACGCTGACCATCAGCGTCATCGTCGAGTCGATGCCGTTCGTCCTGCTCGGCATCGTCCTGTCGATCATCGTGCAGGAGTGGCTGCCGCAGGCGTTCTTCTCGTCGTGGCTGCCGAAGCGGGGGCTGCCCCGTCGCGCGGTCATCTCGTTCCTCGGCATGTTCCTGCCCGTCTGCGAGTGCGGCAACGTGCCCCTGGCGCGGGGGCTCGTGCTCAAGGGCTTCACGGTGTCCGAGTCGATGACCTTCCTGCTCGCGGCGCCGATCCTCAACCCGATCACCATCATCACCACGCACCAGGCGTTCGGGTGGGACGACGGCATCCTCGTGGCCCGGTTGATCGGTGGGTTCGTCATCGCGAACCTGATCGGCTGGCTGTTCAGCAAGCACCCGAACCAGCAGAGCCTGCTGACCTCCTCGTTCGCGGCCGAGTGCCGGGTCGACGACGGCCATGCGCACGGCCGGGGTCGCACGGCGAAGAGCGTCGACCTGTTCCGCCGCGAGATGTCGACCATGATGCCCGCGCTGTTCATCGGCGCGGCCATCGCGGGCGCGATCCAGACGATCGTTCCGCGGTCGGTGCTCGTCACGCTCGGCAGCAACCCCGTCTGGTCGGTGCTGGCGATGATGGTGCTGGCCTTCGTCATCTCGATCTGCTCGAACGTCGACGCGTTCTTCGTGCTGCCGTTCGCCTCGACCTTCATGCCCGGCGGCATCGCCGCCTTCCTCGTCTTCGGCCCCATCATCGACGTCAAGATGCTGGCCCTGCTGCGGACGACCTACACACCCAAGGTGCTCGGGCAGGTCACCCTCGTGGTGGCCCTGACCAGTGCCGCGATCGGACTGGTGGTCAACTATGTCGCCTAGCCCTGCTCCTCGCCCCTGGCGCCGACTGCTCGACCGGTGGCAAGGGGTGCTGCTGACGCTCGTCGTCGGCGTCGCCACCCTCTGGCTCGCCGCGACCGGGCAGCTCGTGCTGTACATCCACCCCCGGTACGACGTCTTCACGGTCGTGATGATCCTCATCGGCATGACGCTGTCCTTGGCCACGCTGGCGTTCTCACCGGTCCGGGGCGACGACGCGCACGACGGCCACGACCACGATCCCGGGACCGGGCACGGCCACGACGGCCGCCTCGACGCGGCCGAGGTGCCCGCGGTCGAGGACGGCCTCCGGCCGCGCCGGCGTCGGCCGGTCGCCACCGGCGCCCGACGTCTCGCCTTCTCGGCGGGCGTCGCCGTCACCGCCGCCATCGCGATCGCCGTCGTCGCCCTGCCCCCGGCCACCCTCACCAGCGCCACGGCCGGCCAGCGCGACGTCAACTCGTCCACCGCGGCGCTCGACCGCACGACCGTGGCCGACGCGACCAGCGCCTCCTCGGACGCCTACCGGTCGTTCAGCGTCCTCGACTGGGCCGGCCTGCTGCGGCAGACGACCGACCTAGCGTTCTACGAGGGCAAGACCGCCGACGTCGTCGGGTTCGTCACGCCGTCCGACACCGACCCCGACGACGTGTTCTACGTGTCGCGCTTCGTGATCACGTGCTGCGCGGTCGACGCCCAGCCCGTCGGCGTGCCCGTCTACCTGCCGGGGTGGCAGGACCAGGTCGCCGCCGACGACTGGGTCGAGGTCACGGGCGGCTTCGACACCAACCGCAGCAGCTCGAGCCAGGACCCCGTCGCCCTCGTGCCCGACGACGTCACCACCGTGGGACAGCCCAGTGACCCGTACCTCTACTGAGGGCGGACGGGGCCGGGGCACGACAGGAGGCGCGGCCACGCCCGATCCGTTCGCGTCCGACCCCGTGTTCCTCACCGAGCAGGACGCCCGTGAGGCCGGTGCCCGCTGGCGCACGCGATGGATCGCCGTCGTCACCGTCCTCGCGGTGGTCTGTGCCGCCTTCGTGGGGCTGACCTACTTCCAGGGTCCCAAGGCCGGCGAGACGCAGGTCGACACGACGGCCGTGGTCGAGCGTCCCGGTCAGCAGCTGCGGGTGTTCGCCAACCAGGCGCTCGCGCACGTCGACGCCTCGCAGGTGGTCGTGACGCCCGCGGCGGCCTTCACGGTGCAGACGTCGGGTGACGTGGTCGCCGTGACCTTCACGGGCCGGCTCGCGTACGACACCGACTACCACGTCCGCGTCGACGGGGTCTCGAGCGTCTACCAGCGACAGACCTCGACCCTGGAGGCGCGATTCAGCACGCCCCCGGCGACGGCGTACCGGCTCGTGCGCGGCACGTCCGGGGCCGACGACCGCATCGAACGGGCCGGGCTCCGGGGCTCGGACAGGACGACCGTCTGGTCCGCGCCGCGCATCCAGGCCTACGAGGTGTTCGACTCGGCCGTCGCGGTCGTGACGGACGACGGGACGCAGAGCAGCCTCAGCCTCGTGTCGCTCGACGGGGCCGCCGTCGAGACCCTGCCCGTGCCCGAGGCCCCTGGCCTGATCACCCGCTTCGCGGCCGACCGTGCCACGACGACGCTGGCGTTCTCGTTCCGTCCGACCGGTTCGGACGTCGAGACGTTGTACACGCTGCCACTGCAGGGGGAGCGGGCGGTGGCCCCGGTCCTCGGCCTGTCCGGGCAGCCCGTCGAACCCACCGACTGGGCCTTCGTGCCGGGTGAGGACGACGTCGTCGTCCAGGCCGTCGACGACTCGGTGAGCGTCATCGACCTCTCGGGAGTGGACCCCGTGCGGCCCGTGGGGACGTACTCGCTCTTGCAGGGGGTGTCGCTCGACGGCACCACGCTGATCGCCGCGTCGGCGATCGCCTCCATGGTCGTCGACCTCGCCACGGGGGACGAGCGCCCCCGTGCCCCCGCCCCGGTCGACGGCGTCCTCCCGTTCGCCGGGCCGCTGGTGGCCCTCGACTCCCGCCACGTCGTGCAGCAGGTGTCGGTCCCGTCCGACGACGGGCTCACGTACCGGACGCTCGTCGTCGCCGACGACGGTGCCACGTCACGGACGCTCTGGCAGCCCCCGAGCGCATCCGGTGTGATCGAGGGCTTCGACGTCTCCCCGAACGGGCAGTACCTGGCGGTCCAGTCGGTCGGGGACGCGACGACGCCGACCGACTACTCGTACACGATCGACCCCGTGGCCGACGGGGTCACGACCACCATCGTCGAGATCGCCTCGGGCGCGGTCGTGGCCAGCTACGAGGGCTTCGACACGAGCTGGTGACCGCGCGGCTGCGGGCCGGGGCGGACGGAACGGGTCAGGCCGTGAGGCCGCGTTTCACCCGCTGGGACACCCGCAGCCCGCTGCGTTCGAGACGGCGGGCGAGGTCGAGGCCGGTCACGGCGACGGCCCCACCGGCGATCAACTCGGCCCGTCGGGACTCGGGCACGTCGTAGTGGTCGTGGTCGAACCCGCGGCGGGGGATGCCGTGACGGGCGGCGAAGGCGTGCAACTCGTCGTACGAGTCGTCGCTCACCAGGTGTGCCCACAGCGTGTCGTGGGCCGGCCACACGGCCTCGTCGATCAGGATCACGCCCTGGATGCTAGTCGTCGGTCCGCCTGCCGGTGCGGGGGTCGTGGACGGAGGAGGCGCGGCGCCCGTCGGAGGACGCGTTGACGGCCCCAGCGGCCCCCTGTACGATGGGCGGTTGGTGCGCGCTGGCTCGAGGCCGCGTCGTGCCGGACACCCCAACTCTTAAGGAACAGACATGGTCTACGCAGTCGTGCGCGCCGGTGGTCGGCAGGAGAAGGTCGAGGTCGGCACGATCGTCACCCTCGACCGCCTCAAGGCCGCCGAAGGCGACTCCATCACCCTCCCCGCCGTGCTGCACGTCGACGGTGACACCGTCACCTCCGCCGCCGACGCCCTGGCAGGGATCACCGTGACCGCCGAGGTGCTGAACGACCTGCGCGGCCCGAAGATCGTCATCCAGAACTACAAGAACAAGACCGGTTACAAGCGTCGCATGGGCTTCCGTGCCGACCTGACCCGCGTCAAGATCACCTCGATCAACTGAACCAGGGGCTGAGAACACATGGCACACAAAAAGGGCGCATCGTCCACCCGCAACGGTCGTGACTCGAACGCACAGCGCCTCGGCGTGAAGCGCTTCGGCGGCCAGGTCGTCCTCGCCGGCGAGATCATCGTCCGCCAGCGCGGCACCCACTTCCACCCCGGCGTCAACGTCGGCCGCGGCGGCGACGACACCCTCTTCGCCCTCGCCCCCGGTTCGGTCGAGTTCGGCGCCAAGGGCGGCCGCAAGGTCGTCAACATCGTCGCCTCCGCGACGGCGACGGTCTAGCACCACCACGCGGCGTCGGCACACGACCCGCATCGGCGGCCCTTCGCGGGTCGCACCGACTGGGGCGAGCATCCTGCTCGCCCCAGACGTGTTTGACCCGGGCAGCTCGCACCGGCACGCACAGACAAAGAGATCAAGCACCTCATGGCCACATTCGTCGACCAAGTGACCCTCCACCTCCGCGCCGGCAACGGCGGCAACGGCTGCGTGTCCGTCAAGCGCGAGAAGTTCAAGCCGCTGGCCGGCCCCGACGGCGGCAACGGCGGTCACGGCGGCGACGTCGTCATCGTCAGCGACAGCGGCGTCACGACGCTGCTCGGGTTCCACCGTGCACCGCACCGCTCGAGCGACAACGGCGGCTTCGGCATGGGCGACCACCGGGCCGGCACCAACGGCGAGACCCTCGAGCTCGTCGTGCCGGTCGGCACCGTCGTCAAGTCCGCCGACGGCGTCGAATTGATCGACATGGTCGAACCGGGCATGCGATACGTCGCCGCCGAGGGCGGCATCGGGGGCCTCGGCAACGCGGCCCTCTCGTCGACCAAGCGCAAGGCGCCCGGCTTCGCCCTGCTGGGCACCCCCGGCTGGGCCGGAGACGTCCTGCTCGAACTCAAGGTCGTCGCCGACATCGCGCTCGTGGGCTACCCGTCCGCCGGCAAGTCGAGCCTCGTCGCCGCGCTCTCGGCCGCCAAGCCGAAGATCGCCGACTACCCCTTCACGACGCTGCACCCCAACCTCGGCGTCGTCGAGTCGGGTGACACGCGCTACACGGTCGCCGACGTGCCCGGGCTGATCGAGGGAGCCAGCGAGGGCAAGGGCCTCGGGCTCGAGTTCCTCCGCCACGTCGAGCGCTGCTCGGCCCTGCTGCACGTGCTCGACTGCGCGACGCTCGACCCGGGCCGCGACCCGTTGACCGACCTCGACGTCATCCTCCGCGAGCTCGAGGCGTACCCCGTCCCCGACGGCCAGAAGCCGCTGCTCGACCGCCCGCAGCTGATCGCGCTCAACAAGGTCGACGTGCCCGACGGTCGCGAGCTGGCCGACTTCGTCACGCCCGAGCTCGAGGCCCGCGGCTACCGCGTCTTCGAGATCTCCGCCGTGAGCCACGAGGGCTTGCGCAACCTGTCCTTCGCCTTGGCCGAGGTCGTCGAGACCAGCCGCGCCGAGATCGCGGCGCGACCCGCGCCTCCTCGCATCGTCATGCGCCCCCGCGCCGTCAACGAGAAGCCCTTCGTCATCAGGGTCGAGGGCGGCACCTACGGCAACGTCTACCGCATCCTGGGCCAGAAGCCCGAGCGGTGGGTCGTGCAGACCGACTTCAACAACGAGGAGGCCGTGGGCTACCTCGCCGACCGGCTCAACGCCATCGGCGTCGAGGACGCCCTGTTCAAGGCCGGTGCGCAGGCCGGTTCGACGGTCGTCATCGGCCCCGAGGGCGGCATCGTCTTCGACTGGGAGCCCACCCTCACCTCGACGGCCGAGCTGATGACCAGCGCCCGCGGCACCGACCCGCGCCTGATCCAGAACGACCGCCCGACCCGCAACCAGCGCCGCGAGGAGTACTTCGAGCGCATGGACGCCAAGGCCGAGGCCCGCGCCGAACTGCAGCGCGAACGCGCCGCCGGCCTGTGGACCGACGACGAAGGGTTCCTCGTGAAAGAGGGCGACGACGTCGAAGGCGACGAGCGGGCGTGACCGGGGGCGTCGTCGACCGCGCCGGCCTCGGCACGGCCCGCCGCATCGTGGTCAAGGTCGGCTCGTCGTCGATCAGCGGTGAGAACGCCGGACAGATCGAGCCGCTGGTCGACGCCCTCGCCGCGACCTACGGGCGGGGTGCCCAGGTCGTGCTCGTCTCGTCCGGGGCCATCGCCACGGGCCTGCCGCACCTGCGCGTCGACTCCCGCCCGACCGACCTCGCGACCCAGCAGGCGGCCGCCGCCGTCGGGCAGAACGTCCTGATCTACCGGTACCAGCAGAGCCTGCGCCGCTACGGCATCGTGGCGGGGCAGGTGTTGCTGACCGCCGGGGACATGCAGAACCCGACGCACCGCAGCAACGCCCAGCGCGCCATGGAGCGCCTGCTCGAGCTGCGCATCCTGCCGATCGTCAACGAGAACGACACGGTCGCCACCCACGAGATCCGCTTCGGCGACAACGACCGGCTCGCGGCGCTGGTGTCGCAGCTGGTCGGTGCCGACGCCCTCGTCCTGCTCAGCGACGTCGACGCCCTGTACACCCGCCCGCCGCACGAACCCGGCGCCGTCGCCCTCGTCGACGTGCCGTTCGGCGACGACCTCGCCGGGGTCACCTTCGGCGCGGCCGGTGCGGCCGGCGTCGGCACCGGAGGCGCGGGCACGAAGGTCGCGGCCGCCCGGTTCGCGGCCGAGGCCGGCACCCCCGTCCTCGTGACGAGCGCCGCCAACGTCGCCCGGGCCCTCGCGGGCGAGCAGGTCGGCACCTTCTTCGAGGCGGCGGGAGCCGCGGGGTCGGGACCTGCGGCGGGGGACTCCGGGAGCGCGGGCGGGCGACCGGACTGACCCGCGCCTCCTCGGGGGCGTCCGCGCCGCCGCGGTGACCGCCGGAGCGGTCTCGCGGGACGGGGGAGCGGCGCATAGGCTTCGTGCATGTCGCTCATCGATGCCCCGGCCCCGTCGCTCACCGACAAGCTGACCGCCGCGAAGGCCGCCTCCCGCGTGCTCGCCACCGCGACGGCCGACCGCAAGGACGCGGGTCTGCGCGCCGTCGCCGCCGCCCTGCTGGCCAACGTCGACCGGATCGTCGCGGCGAACGAGCTCGACCTGGCGAATGCGCGCGAGAACGGCGTCGGCGCATCGCTCCAGGACCGCCTGAGGCTCGACTCCGGACGACTGGCCGGGCTCGCGGCCGCCACCGAGCTGGTGGCCTCGCTGGTCGACCCGGTCGGCGAGTCGGTGCGGGGCAAGGTGCTGCCGAACGGGCTGCGCCTCGACCAGGTCCGTGTGCCGTTCGGCGTGGTGGGAGCCATCTACGAGGCCCGGCCCAACGTGACGGTCGACATCGCCGCGCTCGCCCTGAAGAGCGGCAACGCGGCCGTCCTGCGCGGCGGCAGCGCGGCGCAGCAGTCCAACCGCGTGCTGGTCGAGGTGATGCGCGAGGCCCTCGCCGAGGTGGGGCTGCCGGCCGACGCCGTCGTCACCATCGACGAGTTCGGCCGCGACGGGGCCGCCGACCTCATGCGGGCCCGCGGGCTGGTCGACGTCCTGATCCCCCGGGGCAGCGCCGAGCTGATCGACACCGTGGTCCGCGAGTCGACGGTCCCCGTCATCGAGACCGGTGCCGGGGTCGTGCACGTCTTCCTCGACGCGAGCGCCGACGAGGGCTGGGCCGTCGACATCGTCCAGAACGCCAAGGTTCAGCGTCCGAGCGTGTGCAACGCCCTCGAGACGTTGCTCGTCCACCGCGAGGCGGCGGAACGCCTGCTGCCGCCGGTGTTGGGTGCCCTGCGCGCCTCCGGGGTGACGATCCACGGCGACGAACGGACGCTCGAGGTCTTCCCCGACGGGGTCCCGGCGACCGAGGACGACTGGGCGACCGAGTACATGGGTCTCGACCTCGCCGTCCGGGTGGTGGCCGACGTCGACGAGGCCATGGCGCACATCGCCCGCTGGTCGACGCACCACACCGAGTCGATCGTGACCAACGACCTGGTGACCGCCGAGCGGTTCCTGGCCGAGGTGGACAGCGCCGTCGTCATGGTCAACGCCTCGACCCGCTTCACCGACGGCGGCGAGTTCGGCTTCGGGGCCGAGGTCGGCATCTCGACCCAGAAGCTCCACGCCCGCGGACCGATGGGGCTCGCCGAACTCACGAGCACCAAATGGGTCGTGCGGGGTCAGGGCCAGGTCCGCGGGTAGACTGACCGACGATCGTCACCGCCTGAACGGGAGAACCCATGCTCGACGCCTCGCTGCTGCTCGCCGAAGCCCACGAAGAACTCGCACCGCTGATCGCGCCGGCACCCGTCATCGCCGGTGTCTTCGCCGTCGCGTTCCTCGTCCTCGGCTACGTGGTGTTCAGCTACCGCGACGTCGCCAACCGTTCGCTGCGCAAGGCGAACAAGCTCGACCACCACGACGGTCCGATCGACGAGTTCGGTCACCCCGAGAACCACTGACCGCCGAGGTCGGCGAGATGGTCGTGGCGGGCGCCACCGTGCCCGACGGCGAGGGCGTCAGGCGACCCCGCGTCGGCATCATGGGCGGCACGTTCGACCCGATCCACCACGGGCACCTGGTCGCGGCCAGCGAGGTCGCGCAGTCGTTCCACCTCGACGAGGTCGTCTTCGTGCCGACCGGCCAACCGTGGATGAAACCCGAGGTCAGCGAGGCGGAGCACCGCTACCTCATGACGGTCATCGCCACGGCGTCCAACCCGACGTTCACGGTAAGCCGCGTCGACGTCGACCGCGAGGGGCCGACCTACACGATCGACACCCTGCGCGACATCCGACGCCTCCGTCCGACGGCCGAGCTCTTCTTCATCACCGGCGCCGACGCCGTCGCCCAGATCCTCGACTGGAAAGACGTCCAAGAGCTCTGGGACCTCGCCCACTTCGTCGCCGTGTCCCGGCCGGGGCACGACCTCAGCGTTAGCGGTTTGCCCGAGAGCGACGTAAGCTTGCTCGAAGTCCCCGCACTGGCCATCTCGTCGACCGATTGCCGCGCCCGGGTGGGTCGAGACTTTCCGGTGTGGTACTTGGTCCCCGACGGCGTCGTCCAGTACATCTCCAAGCACCATCTGTATCGGAGCGTTTCATGAGCACGTCCGACGGTCAGCCGCCCCTCACCCGGCGACAGATCCGCGACCTCGAGCGAGCCCGCGAGGCCGGTCAGGCCATCACCGGTGCCGTGCCCGTGGTGCCGGCCTCGACGTCCGCTCCCGCCCCGCGGCCCGCGACCACCCCCACGGGTGTCGTGCCGATGCCGACTCCCGTGCCGTCGGCTGCCGCCCTGCGCGACGTGCCGCCCCCCGCACCCGGCTCGGTCGTCGACCCCGGCACCGGCCTGACCCGCCGCCAGATGCGCGCCCTGCGCGACGCGAGCCAGAGCCGCGACGCCTCCCCGGTGCCTCTGCAGGCACCGGCTCCCGAACCCCGTCGTCCGTTGGCCGACGCGCTCAACACCGTCGACGAGATCGCCCCGGCCGCCGACCGACCGGCCTCTGCGCCCGGTGCGTCCGCGCCGGCCTCGGCGGCCCTCCGTCCCGCCTCGGCCCCCGTGCCGTCCGCCGTGTCGGACGTCGACCCGTCGGACGACGACGACTCGTCGGACGACGTCCCCGGGCCCCGACGCACGGGTGCGACCGGCGCGGCGACCCCGGTGTCCTCGACCCCCACCCCGACGTCGACGCCGACGGTGTTCCCGTTCGCCCTGTCCGACGAGCAGGACCGCAGCGGACAGGACTCGCCGAGTGCGCCTCCTGCCCCGTCCCGTCCCGTGTCGTCGGCGCCGCGACCGTCCGGCGTCGGTCCGTCACGCGACCAGCGCGACGACTCGTCCGACGCCGCGCCGGTCGTCCCGTCCGGCCACTGGTCCACCCAGTCCGACGAGCCCGACGCGGAGTCCGTCCCGGGCCGCCAGCTCGGCACCAGCACCGGTCAGCAGAACGCCTTGATCCTCACCGACGCGCAGGTCGCCGACGTGACCGGTGCGCTGAACGCGACCGGCGAGATCATCATCACGGGCTCGATCGACCTGCCGCGCAGCCTGGCGTCGACCGGCTCGCAGGCACGCATCGACAACTCCGACATGGACCGCATCCTCGAGCAGGGCGACGCCGAGCAGGCGTCGAGCGACGCCGAGCCCGTGCGTGCCAGCCGGGCCATCAGCACGCACACGTCCACCCGCGCCGTCGTGCTGGCCGCGTCGCAGCCCAAGGGCAACCACCTGCCGCTGATCCTCGGCATCTCGGGCGGCGTCGTGGGCCTCGGTATCATCGGCTTGATCATCGGTGGCTTCGCCACCGGGGTGCTGGGCTGAGGCCCGACCCACCCGAACCGACCCCGGTCGGCCCGCATCACCACCTACCCCCTAAGGAACACGTGACAGCCACCCCTCGTGCCATCGAGCTGCTGCAGATCGCCGCACGCGCGGCCGACGACAAGCAGGCCGACGACCTCGTCGCCCTCGACGTGTCCGGCCCCCTGCCCCTGACCGACGTGTTCCTGCTGGCCACCGGCCGCAGCGAACGCAACGTGGTCGCCATCGCCGGCGAGATCGAGGACAAGATGCTCGAGGCCGGCGTCAAGACCCTCCGCCGTGAGGGTCGTGCCGAGGGCCGCTGGGTCCTGCTCGACTTCGGTGACGTCGTCGCCCACGTCTTCCACGACGAGGACCGTCAGTACTACGCCCTCGAGCGCCTCTGGAGCGATTGCCCGACCATCCCGCTCGACGTGCTGACCGAGTCGGCCACCGCTCCGGCCGAGCTCGCAGCCGACGCACCGGCCGAGGCCTAGCCTCCCCGCGCCTCCTCGGCCCCGCCGTGTCGGCGGGGCCTCATGACATGCCGCTCACCTCCCGAGGTGAGCGGCATGTCGTGTCTTCTCGGCCGCGCTCGAGCAGGGTCGAGGGCGGGTGAACGTGCGCGGTCGAAAAGTGTAGTAATGTAGACGAGTTGCTTCCGACGGGGTGAAAACTTCAGAAGGGCAATAGTTCTGGGTCTGTGGCGCAGCTGGTAGCGCACCTGCATGGCATGCAGGGGGTCAGGGGTTCGAGTCCCCTCAGATCCACCAGAACCACCGAAAGCCCCTCCTCGCGAGGGGCCTTCGTCGTTGTCGGGCCGTCTGCTCGAGGGCGTCGGCCGCTACGCCGCTACGAAGGAAACACTCCGCCACGAGATGTCGTGGCGGAGTGTTTACTTCGTGGCGGGTCGCGCGGGTCGGGCGGGTCGTGCCCTCACGCCGACGGGCGCGAGAGGCGCATGAGGCGCAAGAGGCGCAGGAGGCGCGGGTCGCGTCAGACGCGGGCGCGCAGCTCCGCCGACGCCCGGGCCGCGCCCTCGGCGAGCAGACCCTGGTCCGCGTGGACGAGCTCGCCGTCCGCCACGACCGCGTCGCCGTCGACCCAGAGCCGGGCCAGCGGCGGCATCGAGGCGAGCCCCAGGGCGGCCACCGGGTCGGCGATGCCCGCGAACTCGACCCCGTCGACGCGCCAGAGGGCGAGGTCGGCGAGCTTCCCGCCCTCGATCGAGCCGAGGTCCGCGTCGCGTCCGAGCACGCGGGCACCGCCGATCGTCGCCAGGCGCAGGCCCTGCCGGACCGAGAACGCGTCCGCCCCGGAGCGCAGGCGCCCGAAGAGCACCGCCTGCCGGATCTCGGTGCCGAGCTGGCCGGACTCGTTCGACGCGGCACCGTCGACCCCGAGCCCGACGGGCGCCCCCGCGCGCAGCAACGATGCGATCGGGGCGATGCCCGCGGCGAGACGACCGTTCGACGAGGGGCAGTGCGCCACACCGGTCCCCGTCGCGGCGAACCGTCCGATCGCGTGGTCGTCGAGGTGGACGCAGTGGGCCATCCAGACGTCGTCGCCGAGCCAGCCGAGGTCCTCCAGGTACTGGGTCGGCGTGCGGCCGAACCGCTCGAGGCAGAACGCGTCCTCCTCCACGGTCTCGGAGCCGTGGGTGTGCAGCCGGACCCCGAGCTGCCGCCCGAGGACGGCGGCCTCGCGCAGCAGGTCGGGCGTCACCGAGAACGGCGAGCAGGGCGCGATCGCGATCTGGACCCGCGCGTCGCCGGACGGGTCGTGGAACCGCGCCACCGCCTCCTGGCTGGCGCGCAGCGCGGCGTCCGTCGTCTCGACGGCGAAGTCCGGCGGCAGGCCGCCCTGCGACCGACCGAGGTCCATCGAGCCGCGCGTGGCGTGCAGGCGGACGCCGACGGTCGTGGCGGCCCGGACGATGCCGCCCAGCAGGTCGCCGGCCCCGGCCGGGAAGACGTAGTGGTGGTCGCCGACGGTCGTGCACCCCGACCGGGCGAGCACGGCGATCGCGGCGGCGGCCCCGGCCTCGACGAGCGGCTCGTCGAGGCGCGCCCACGTCGGGTAGAGCGCGACGAGCCAGTCGAACAGGATGGAGTCCTGCGCGATGCCACGGGTCAGCCACTGGTAGAGGTGGTGGTGCGTGTTGACCAGGCCGGGGGTCAGCAGGTGACCCCGACCGTCGACGCGCTCGACCGGGATCGGTGCGGCGTCCGGCCCGGCTGTCTCAGAAGCAGGCCCGCCCGGCCCGGGAGCCGACCCGGCCGCCGGGCCGGGCGGGGCCAGCCCGGCGGTGCACCACGCGGGGGCGGGTCCCGGCCCGACGGCGACGATGCGCGATCCGTCGACGACGACGTGCCCGCCGGCGTGCTCGGTGTCGTGGGAGTCGACCGTCGCGACGTGGGCGCCCTCGACGACCAGGCGGCGGATGGGCGGGGTCACGCCGCCAGCCACGCCGCGATCTCGCCGGCCGCCCGCTCCTTGAGCCCGTCGCTCGCCCCCGAGCACTCGATCGAGCTCAGCGCGCACGCGGCGAGCTGCTCGTCGGAGAGGCCGAGGGTCGTCCGGGCCAGCTCGTACTCGGCCAGCACGCCCGGTCCGAACAGGATGGGGTCGTCGGCGTTGATCGAGCACCGCACGCCGGCCTCGACGAGACGCTTCAGCGGGTGGTCCTCGATCGTCGGGATCACCGAGAGCAACAGGTTCGAGGTGAGGCACACGTCGAGGCAGACGCCCTCGGCGGCCAGTCGGGCCATCAGCGGTTCGCTCTGGACGGCCGTCACGCCGTGCAGCACGCGGTCGGCACCGAGGACGTCCAGCGCCTCCTCGATCTGGTCCGGGCCGGCGAGCTCGCCGGCGTGCGGCGTCGAGAGCAGGCCCGCGTGCTTGGCGATGCGGAACGCCTCCTCGTAGCGCGCCGCCGGGTTGCCGCGCTCGTCGTTGGCGAGGCCGAGCGAGACGACGCCGCGGTCGGCGTAGGCGGCGGCCAGGTGGGCCAGCTCGTTCGCGGCCTCGACGCTCTCGGTGCGGTCGACCGTGATCATCAGGCCGACCTCGACGCCCCACCGCTCGCCGCTCTCGGCGCAGGCCGCGAGCATCGCCCGCAGCGAGGCGTCGAGGGACCCGAAGGTGGCGACGTAGAACTGCGGGCTCGCCCCGAACTCGACGTAGGCGACGCCCTCGACGGCGCAGTCCTCGACCGCCTCGTCGATCAGGCGGAAGAGGTTCTCGCTCTCGGCCAGGACCACGAGCATGCCCTGGTACGTCGCACTGAACTCGCTGAAGTCGCCGAAGCTGGTGGGCATCGGCACGACGACGCCCGACGCCGCCGCCATGTCGGCCAGCGACTCGGGGCGGATCGCCGCCTCCATGTGCAGGTGCAGGTGGCCCTTGGGCAGGGCGCGCAGGTCGCGCACGACGGCGCCGGCGGGTGAGGGGGTGGCAGCCGAGGAGGCGCGGGTCGCGTCGGCGGGGGAGGTGGTGGTCACGAGCGGGCTCCGTGGATCAGGGCGTCGACGAACGACGGGAGGAAGAGGTCGGTGTGGACGGCGGTGACCGCCGTCGTGGGGGTCGACGGGTCGCCGGTCGGTACGGGGCCGTCCGGGTGCCAGTCGACCTCGGTGCCGTCGGCCGTGCGCAGCACCCGGCCGCGGGTCGCGAAGCCGTCGTTCGTGATGCCGACGGGGCCGGTGACGCTGTCGGCGATCCACTCGGGGTGGACCATCAGCGCGGCGGCGAGTCCGTCGTGCACGGGGCTGACGCGGCGGCCCCAGGCGTTCCGGTAGAAGTCCAGGTAGGTCGCCAGGACGTCGGCGGCGAACGTGCCGGTCGGCGTGCCCGAGTCCCGGAGCGCCGCGACGTGCGACTCGTCGGTGATCACCTGCGACGTCGCGTTCACGCCGACCATGAGGCGGGAGGTCGCCGGGGCGGCGAAGACCTCCCGCGCGGCCACGCCGTCGTTCTGCACGTTCGCGTCGACCATGTCCGTGCGGCCGAGGGGAGGGAAGGGCCCGCTGCCGCCCATGATCGTCACCGACCGGAAGAGGGTCAGGAGGCGCGGCTCGGCCCTCAGCGCCAGGGCCACGTTGGTGAGCGGCCCGAGGGTGAGCAGGTCGATCTCACCCGGGGACTCCCGGGCGACCTCGACGAGGCTTCCGGCCGCCGGGGTGTCGAGCAGCACGCGCGGGAGCGGCCGGTCGGCGACGACGTCACCGAGACCGTCGTGACCGTGGACGTAGTGCGCGATGTGCGCCTCCGCCTCGAGGGGGCCCTCCGCGCCCCGGGCGACCGGGACGTCCTCGAGCCCGACGAGGCGCAGCACGTGTCCGACGTTCCGCAGGGCGTCGTCGACGGCGCAGTTGCCGTAGACGGCGGTGATGCCGACGATCTCGACGTCGGGTTGTGCGGCGAGCCAGAGCAGCGCGAGGGCGTCGTCGATGCCGGTGTCGGTGTCGACCAGCGCGCGGCGCGTCACGAGGCGGTCGCCTTGCCGGCGTTGGGGCCCCACTTCGCGAGCACCGCCGTCTCGACGAACGTCGTGACCGTGTAGAGCACGATCGAGACGAGGGTGATCAGCACGACGATCGCCCAGATCTCGCCGTACTGCGACTGCGACTTGGCGGCCGTGATGGCGGCACCGAGGCCCTCGTAGGTGAACAGCCACTCGTAGAGCATCGCGCCGGTGATGGCTCCCGGCACGGCGATGCGCATCGAGGCGAAGAAGTACGGCAGGGCGGTGGGGAACGCGACCTTGCGCATGATCGTCCACCGGCTCCCGCCGTAGACCCGGATGAGGTCGACCGACTGGGCGCTGACCGAGCGGAAGCCGAGGGTCAGGTTCACCAACAACGGGAAGAACACGACCACTCCGCCGATGAAGCCGGCGGTGACGATGCCGTTGCCCAGCACGAGGTAGATCACGGGTGCCATCGCGAGCAGCGGGACGGTGCGCAGCAGCATGGCGATCGGCATGAACATGAACTCGACCGGGCGGATCAGGGTGAACACGACCGCCACGACGAGGGACCCGCCGACGCCGAAGACGAAGCCGATCGCGGCGTGCCACAGGGTCACGCCGAGCAGGCCGGCGATGTGCACGCGGTTCTCGGCGGCCGTGGTCCGACTGAGCTCGGAGTCGACGAAGAACCAACGGAACACGTCGGCCGGGGTCTTCGCGATGAACGCGTTGGCCTGCAGCACGACGATGGCGAGGTTCCACAGGATGCCGAGGATGACCGCCGAGATCGCGATCGTCAGCACGGTGCGGCCGATGCGCCGCAGGACGAACCGGGCGGTCGAGGAGGCGCTGGTCGAGACCGCGGGGGCGGTGACGCGGGTGCCGGTGCCCGTGGGCAGGGTCGTGGCCATCAGAACCCCTCTCCGGCGCGGCTGTCGCCCGCCGACCAGGGCGTGACCAGTCGGCTGATCCGCCCGATGACGAAGTAGGCGATCCCGGCGATGCCGCCCGAGATCAGGGCCAGCGCCCAGAGCTTGACCGACGCCGCCGTGGCCTGCGCCGCGAGCAGCAGGATGCCGAGGCCCTGGTCGACGCCGATGAGGAAGTACTCGCCGAGCACCGCCCCGAGGAACGCCGCGGGGGCCGCCAGCTTCAGCGCCGCGAGGATGCTGGGGAGGGCGGCGATCAGACGGACCTTGACCAGCTGCGTCCAGCGCGAGCCGCCGTAGGCCGTGATCACGTCGAGCTGGGTCTCGCTCGCGGCCCGCAGGCCGAGCAGGGTGCCGATGACGGTGGTGAAGATCACGCTGAGCGCGGCCAGGAAGATCGACGTCGTCCGGCCGCCGGCGGGCGACATGAGCGTGACGATCGGCGCGATCGCCGTCAGCGGGATGCACGAGCAGACCACTGCGAGCTGGGTCGAGAGGCCCTCGAACCACGGCACGAGCAGCACGGCGAAGGCCAACGCGAACGCGATGAGGTTGCCCCAGAGGAAGCCCCACGCCGCGCTGCCGGCGGTCGCGCCGATGGCGCGCCAGTAGACGAGGTCGCTGAGGTCGGTGACGAGCTGGACGAGCACCTGGCCGGGTGGGGGCACCGAGCCCGTCACCGAGAAGAGCGTGACGGCCACGACCTGCCAGATCGCGACGATGAGCACGATGCCGACGAGGGCGCCGACCCACGGCGGGGCAGCGGCCATCGAGCCGAGCACCGACCGTCGCTCGCGACCCCGGACGGTCTCGGCCTGGAGCGCCACGCTCTGGCCCAGCTCCGCCTCGACCTCGCGCTCGGCCGTCTCGCGGGGCGACGTGTGCAGGTCAGTCATCGGCGGCCGCCCCGTGCGAGCCGAACAGGATCTCGGAGATGCGGTCGACGTACGCGTGGAACTCCGGCGTGCGGGTCAGCTCGGGCAGGCGCGGTCGGGGCAGGTCGATCTCGACCACCTCGGCGATGCGGCCGGGCCGGGCGCTCATCACGGCGACGACGTCGGACAGGAACACGGCCTCGGCGATGCCGTGCGTCACCATGAGCGTCGTGGCGGGCTTCTCGCCCCAGATGCGCAGCAGCTCCACGTTCATGCGCTGCCGCGTCATGTCGTCGAGCGCGCCGAAGGGCTCGTCGAGCAGCATGATGGTCGGCTGCACGGCGAGGCAGCGGGCGATCGAGACGCGCTGGCGCATGCCGCCCGACAGCTGCGCCGGCTTGGCCTTCTCGAAGCCCTTCAGGCCGACGAGGTCGATCAGGTCGTCGATCAGGCCGGCCGGGGGAGTCAGCCCGGCGACTTCGAGCGGCAACCGGATGTTGTTCTCCACGCTGCGCCAGGGCAGCAGGGCCGAGTCCTGGAACGCGATGCCCGTCTCGTGCCCGCGCTGCACCTCGGCCGCGGTCTTGCCGTTGATCACGACGCTGCCCGAGGTGGGCGTCTCGAGCCCCGCCAGGATGCGCAGGATGGTCGACTTGCCGCAGCCCGAGGGGCCGAGCAGGCTGAGGAACGAGTCCTTCTTCGTGCCCAGGTCGATCTGCGTCAGGGCCTGCACGCTCTTCCGGCCGAGCTGGAACGACTTGGTCAGCCCCTGGATGTTGATGCCCGTGGCGAGTTCGGGTCGGCCGGCGGGGTCGCCCGTGGCCGTCGTGAGCGGCAGCGTGGTGCGCGCGGTCGTGGTGCCGTCCGTCATGGTCATGCCGTGGGGATCTCGAAGGTCGTGACGAGGTCGGGGTTCTCCTCGTAGACCTCCTTGATGATGCTCAGGTCGAAGAGGTCGTCGGCCGACACGTCGGTGCCCATGGCCTTGAGCGAGGCGATGTTCTCGGCGACCAGCTCGTCGGTCATCGTGAACAGGCCGTTGGCGTTGACGTCCTCGGTGAGGATCAGCGTGTTCTGCGCCTCGGCCTCGGCCGTCTGCTCCTCGACGTCGAGGTCCTGGTCCTTGCCGTACTTCTCGGCGGCGTACTTCGCGCTCTGCTCCGGGTCCTTCACCGCGTCGGTCCAGCCCTTGATCTCGGCGACCAGGAAGGCCTTGAGCATGTCGCGCTCGTTGTCGATGGTGTCCTGCGTGACGGTGAAGGTCTCGGCGACGAACGGAAGCCCGTTGTCGGCGAAGCCGAGCACGACCGGGGTGAAGCCGTCCATCTCGGCGAGGATCGGCTCGTTCGTGATGTACGACATGTGCGCGTCGTAGGCGTTCGTCTCGAGCGGGGCGATGTCGTACTGCGTGGCGACGAGCTCGACGTCGTCCAGCGTCATGTCGTTGGCCTTGAGGAAGCCCTCGAAGATCGTCTGGTTGCCGCCGGACTGCACGCCGATCTTCTTGCCCTTGAGGTCGGCCAGGGTGCGGATCGGCTCTCCCTCCTCGAGCGAGAGCAGGCAGAACGGGTTCTTCTGGAACGTCGTGCCGATGATCTTGAGGGCGGCGCCCTGAGCGACCGAGGGGCCGGTGAGCGAGGCCGACGACAACCCGACCTTGGCCTGCCCGGCGAGCAGCGCCTCCTCGGCTCCGGTCTGCCCGCCGCCCGCGAGCAGCGTGACCTCGCTGAAGCCGGCGTCGGTGTAGTAGCCCTTCTCCGTGGCGAAGTACTCGCCCGCGAACTCGATGTTCTTGATCCACGAGAGCTGGACGGCGATGGTGCCGAACGACCCGCCCGATGCGGCCCCGCCGGTCGCCGCGCCCGTCCCGGCCGACGAGTCGGTGCAGGCGGCGAGCAGGGCGGTCGTGCCGACGACGAGGGCGGCCGACCCGCCCAGGCGCAGGAACCCGCGGCGGTCGAGGGAGGTGGAGCGGAACGCGGGAGGAACGGAGAGAGGGCTCATGGGGGAACTCCTGAGGTTCGTTCGGGTGAGGTGTCGAAAAGCTAGACCCGGACTGTTTCATCGTCGTTTCGGTCGTGTTGCCGTCGTCGCCGACCTCGCGAGACGTTAGTTTCGGGGTCATGGCCACGCGTGAGTCGTCCGACAAGAGGGCCGAACTGCTCGAGCGCGTCGTCGACCACGTGCTCGAGAACGGCGTCGGCCAGCTCACCCTGCGCGCCCTCGCGACGGCGGTCGGCTCGAACAACCGCATGCTGCTGTACTACTTCGGCAGCCGCGAAGAACTGGTCGTCACGGCGCTGCACGGGGCCGAACGGCGGTTCCCGGGCATCGTGGGGGTCGTGGACCACCTGGCCGGGCCGGACCTGCCCCTCGACCAGCGCCTCCTCGCCGTCTGGCGGACGGTGTCCGATCCCGTCAACCAGCCCTTCAACCGCCTGTTCTTCGAGGTGTTCGGCCTCGCGAGCTTCGATCGCGAGCGCTACGCCTCGCTGCTCGGCGACATCGGCTCCGAGTGGGTGGGTCAGGTGGCGGCCGCGTACCGCGCCGAGGGCGTCGAGGAGGCGCGGGCCGAGTCGCTCGCGCACGAGACGGTCGCGCTCTGGCGCGGTCTCCAGGCGACGCTGCTCAGCGCCGGGGCGAGCGCGGCCGTCGACCGCGCGGCCGTCGACGCGACCGCGGCGCTCGTCGCCCGCGTCCGCGCCGCCGCCGTCCCCGCCTGAGGGGAGCCCCGTGTTAAGACCTTGTTTCGGGGCTGGACTCTGGGTGAACCATCCGGTTCACTGACGGCATGAAGCAGATCCGTCTCGGTGTGTTCGAAGTCGCCGGCCCCCAGGTCGGCGGCACCCTCAGCTGGTCCCACCCGCGCAGCGACTCGCTCGGCTACCACGGGCTCGACCTGTGGATCGGCATGGCGAAGCTGCTCGACGCGGCCGGCTTCGACTTCTTGTTCTTCGCCGACGGGTTCGGTTACCCGTCGGTCGACGGCGACCTGCCCGAGACCGCGGCGCGGGGCGGCATCAACTTCCCCGGCATGGACCCGGCCCTGCTGATCCCGACCCTGGCCCGCGAGACCGAACGCCTCGGCTTCGTCGTCACCTCGTCGACCGGCCTCGACCACCCCGTGCAGTCGGCCCGCCGCTTCGCCACGCTCGACCACCTGACGGGCGGCCGCATCGGCTGGAACATCGTCACGGGCGCCTCGCAGAACACCGTCGCCGAGCTGTTCGGCCACGACGAGATGCGCGGCCACGACGCCCGCTACGACCAGGCCGACGAGTACGTCGACCTGGCGATCACGCTCTGGGAGGGCTGCTGGGAGGACGGCGCGTTCCGCGGCGACGCCGAGGCGGGCGTCCTCGCCGACCGAGACCGCATCCACCGGGTCGAGTTCGCCGGCGAGCACTTCCGGTCGTCCGGCTACTTCACGGTCGCCCCGTCCCCGCAGCGGACGCCCGTCCTGTTCCAGGCCGGCACGTCCGACCGGGGGCGCGCCTACGCCGCGCGCAACGCCGAGTGCGTCTTCGTGCAGGGCACGACGGTGCCGAAGACGGCCGCGAACGTCGCCGACATCCGCGCGAAGGCGGCCGCCCTCGGCCGCGACCCCGAGTTGGTCAAGATCATGGTCGGGCTGACCGTCACGGTGGCCCCGACCCACGACGAGGCCGTCGCGCTGCGGAAGGAGTTCGACGACCTCCAGACCGACGAGGTCGTCGCCGTCCTCTACGCGGGCAACACGGGCATCGACCTGCTCTCGCTCGACCCGTCCCGCGATTTAACGCAGCTGCAGGACGACGGCGGCCCCGTCGGGCAGATGGGTCAGAGCAACATCGACCGGTTCCTGCCGAAGGACGGTTCGCCGGCCCCGACCGTGCGCGAGATCCTCGACGACCTGCGAGGCAAGGGCACCCGGGGGCTCCAGCTGGTCGGCGACCCCGTGGAGGTCGCGGACGAGCTCGAGCGGCTCGTCGACGAGACCGACCTCGACGGATTCCTGATCGAGCCGATCTTCGGCACGGCCGACCTGGCCGACTTCGCCGACCTCGTCGTGCCCGAACTGCGTCGCCGCGGCCGGATGCCGGTCGAGCCGGCCACAGGCACGCTGCGGGAGCAGATGCTCGGCCGTCCCGGCGCACACCTCTCGGCCGACCACCCGGGTGCCCGCTTCGCGGTGGTGCCGGCGACGGTCTGACGCCGACGCCGATCTCGCGACGGGTGGTGCGCCTCCTCGGGGGCCGTGTCCCGGAGGCGCGGCGCGCTCAGGGCGTGCGGCTGGTCGGTGGAGGCTCGGCTCAGGAGGCGCGTCCCGCCCAGGCGCGGATCGCCGGGTACAGCTCGGGTAGCGTCCCCGCGCGATGCGTCGGCCGGGCGTCCACGGAGGGGAACCGCTCGACCAACGCGGTCGGCGAACCCTGGGCGGCGGCCGGTTCGAGGTCGTTCGGCCAGATGTCGCCCACGCTGAGCAGACGGTCGGGGCGGCCGGCGAGACCCGCGTCGGCGCGGAGCCGGTCGAGCACGGCGGGCAGCCCGGACGGTTTGCGCGCGTCGGTGACGATCTCGTCGACGCGGTCGGCGAGGCCCAGTCGTTCGAGGGGCTGGACGACGCCGTGCTCGGGGGAGTTCGTCACGAGCACGACGCGCACGCCGTCGGGCAGCGAGTCGAGCAGTTCGGCGAGTCCGTCCGGAGCCTCGATCTCGAGGCGGCCGTCCGCGAGGGCAGCCCGGGCGCCGGCGTACGCGGCCGAGCGGGCCGCGTCGGCGACGCCGAGGGCGCGTGAGACACGCTCGGCGACGACGTACCCGTCGGGCGACCCGTCGGCCTCGGCCAGGGCGGCCTCGACCCCGGCGGGTTCGTCGGCGAGGGGGCTGTTGACGAACCGGGCCAGCACCGCTTCGACCAGCCGGGGTGGGTGCCGCTCGTCGGTCGCCGTGAGGGCCTCGTCCAGGAGGCGCGCGTAGGTCAGGACGGCGCCGTCGCCCAGGCAGACGGTCCCGTCGAAGTCGAGCACGAGGACGTGGGTGGTGGTCATCCGTCGATCCTGCCCCACGTGACCGACACCCGAGCATGGGAGGGGCCGTGGTGCGGCCGGTGGGACTGGGAGCGGGCCAAGGAATGCTGTGGGCCGTCTGTGCATTCCCTCCGCGTCGACGCGGGCGCGATAGAACGGGAGCATGAGCAACGAGCAGGACACCACGCCCACCCCCGACGACCGCCCCCGCCCCGCGTACGGCGAGTACGCACCGCAGTCCGCCGGGCAGCCGGCAGGCGACCAGGGTCAGCAGGCCGGGCAGGCCCCGGGCCCGTCGGGCACGGTGCCGGGTCAGGGCGACCGGTCGGGCGCGCCGTACGGCCAGCCCGGCTACGGCCAGCCCGGGCCGCAGGCCACGCCGACGACGGGCACCCCGGGCCCCGGCGGCATCGGCGCCTTCGCGGGTGCGGGCTACCCCCAGGTGCTCGCGTCGTTCACGAAGTACGAGGACGCCCAGTCGGCCGTCGACCTCTTGTCGGACGAGGGCTTCCCCGTCGAGAGCGTGTCGATCGTCGGGCACGACATCCGGACCGTCGAGAACGTGTCGGGTCGGTTGACCTCGGGCAAGGCCGCGGGACGCGGCGCCGGTGGCGGAGCGTGGTTCGGCCTGCTGCTCGGCTTGCTCTTCGGCATCTTCGCCCCGACGGGTGCCTGGATCGGCGTGCTGCTCGTCGCCGTCGGCCTCGGTGCGCTGTGGGGGGCGCTGTGGGGCTTCGTCGGCCACAAGATGCTGCGTGGTCGTCGCGACTTCTCGTCGGTCCGCACCATGGAGGCCGGTCGGTACGAGGTGCTGGTCCGCGGCGAACTCGCCGCCCGGGCGCACCAGACGCTGGCGCAGGGTCGCAAGGTCGCCTGAGCGACGCCACCCGCGCCTCCTCGGTTCCGCCGTTCCGCGCCCGCCCCGTTCGTCGGGGCGGGCGCGGTCGTGTCTCCACCGGCCGCAACCCTGTCGTTGGGGCACCAATCATTGGTAGACTCACCATCATGACGAGACCCGAGCGGCACCACGACCACGGCAGCAGGTTCGGCGACCTGGTCGAGCGCATGAACGCCCGACTGCGTCCCTACATCGGCGGCGCGCAGCTGGGGTTGAAGAACGAGGCGCCGGCGGTGGCCCCCCAGCACGGTGGCGCCTGCCCGCTCTGCGGCGCCCCGATGGACGAGCACGTCGTCGACCGCACGGGCGTCCGCACCATGGTGCACTGCCCGGCGCCGCGGGCATGAGCGCCGCCGGCGCCGATCCGCTCGAACTCGAGAGCCAGATCTGCTTCGCGCTCTCGGTCGCCTCGCGGGGCGTCGTGGCGGCCTACCGTCCGGTGCTCGAGCCGCTGGGGCTGACGCACCCGCAGTACCTCGTCATGCTGGCCCTCTGGCAGCACGCACCGCTGTCGGGTCGCGAGCTCAGTCGTCTGCTGCGGCTCGACCCGGGCACGCTCAGTCCGCTGCTCAAGCGGCTCGAGGCCCAGGGCATGCTCACCCGAGCGCGCCGGGCCGACGACGAGCGCGCGCTGTCGATCGAGCTGACCCCGGCCGGTGCCGCGTCGAGGCGTGAGGCCGAGAGCATCCCCGCCCGCATGATGGCGCGGCTCGGGGTGACGCCCGACGAGCTCGTCGTGCTGCACCGCACGATGACGAAGCTGATCGCGGCCGCCGACGCCGAGGGGGACTGACCCCCTCGGCTCCGCCGTGCCTCAGCGCAGCGGCGCGGGGACGCTCGCCGAGCGCGACCACACGACGTCGACGGTGCGCCCGAGGACGCGGGTCGCGATCTCGCCCGCCAGCGCCTCGCGGAAGTGCGACGCGGCCCGCTCGTCCGAGACCACGACGTCGACCCGCAGACCCGCGAGCTCGTCGGTCACCAGGGCGGGACCGTCGGCGAAGCGCACGAGGTACTGGTGGTCCGTGACGGGGACGTTCTCGTAGTGGTCGCGGAGGCTCTTCTCGAGCAGGCGGACCGAGTGGATTCCGTCCTTCGGCTTGACGAGGGCGCTGAGCGAGATCATGCGTCGATGCTCCACCCCGGGGGCGACCGGTGCGTGAACGGGACGTGACGGGCGCCTGTGCGTCCACCGCGCCTCCTCGGTGAGTCGGCCGTACGCGCCGACCGCACGGCCGGGACCGGGCGGGAGGCTGTCGCCGAGCAACGGCCACGGCCGGGCGGGCGGGCGGTCGGGGCCGATCAGACGGCGGGGGAGCCGCCCGACTCGGCCACGAACTCGTCGACGGTCGTGTCGATCAGCCGCCACGAGCGCGAGAAGGCCTCGTCGGCGTCGCCGGCCCGGATCGCGAGGGCGAGGTCGAGGTGCAGTCCGGCCGCCGCGGGCGTGTACTCGGTGATGGTGAAGCGGCGTTCTTCGGTCCGGGTGCGCAGCAGGGCCTCGACGGTGGACGCGAAGTGGCCGATGACGTCGTTGCCCGAGCCGCGCAGCACGGCGGTGTGGAACGCGACGTCGGCCTCGAGGTAGGCGCGGCCGTCACCGGACGCGGCGGCGGCGACCATGGTGCGGGCGGCGTCCTCGACGGCGGAGGCCTGGTCGGGGGTGAAGGCGAGCGCGCTCAGTCGGGCCGCGACCGGCTCGAGCCCGAGCCGCAGCTCGAGCAGTTCGCGCATCTGGACGAAGTACTCGGGACTGCGACCGCGCCAGAGGATGATCTGCGGGTTCATGAGATCCCACGAGGTGCGGGGGAGCACCTGCGTGCCGATGCGCTGACGCGGCTCGACCATGCCGAGCGACTGCAGCACGCGCAGGGCCTCGCGCAGCACCGACCGGGACACCGTGAAGCGGACGGCCAGGTCGTCGAGGTTCAGGATGGAGCCCACGGCCAGTCGACCGTCGACGATCTCGCTTCCGAGGACGTCGACCACCCGGGCGTGCAGGCCGCGTTCTCGTGATGCTGCGAGGCCGGGGGTCATCGACGACTCCTTGATCGAGGGGGGTGGGCAGGCAGGTGGCGGGGTGGTGCCGACTGTGGCACACTCCATAAGTCTGATTATTCACACTAATCAGATTCGTTCGTGGGACAAGACTGCCAGACATCCGTCCGGCGCCGACGGACGACAACCCCCCGGGCTCCGGCCCACGACGAAGAGGTCGCAGTGAAGCGTCCTCGGAAGGACGCGACGGAATGCACCTCCTCGCAGCGGCCACGGCCGCCCCCACGCCCTCGGGCACCGACGCGCAGTTGATCATCGCGGCCCTCGTGGGCATCGTCGTGATCGTCGGCCTCATCACCTGGCTCAAGGTCCACCCCTTCCTGGCGCTGCTGCTCGGCGCCGTCGGGGTCGGCATCGGCGCCGGCCTCGCCCCGGGCGACGCCGTCACGAGCTTCGGCACCGGCTTCGGCTCGACCATGACGAGCGTCGGCATCCTGATCGGGCTCGGCGCGATGTTCGGCAAGCTGCTCAGCGACTCGGGCGGAGCGGACCGCATCGTCGACACCCTCATCTCGCGCTCGTCGCAGAAGGCGCTGCCCTGGGTGATGGCCCTGATCGGCGCGCTGATCGGCCTGCCGATGTTCTTCGAGGTCGGCCTCGTGCTGCTGATCCCCGTGATCGTGCTCGTCGCCCGCCGGTCGGGCCTGCCGCTCATGCGCATCGCGATCCCGGCGCTCGCCGGCCTCTCGGCGATGCACGCCCTCGTGCCCCCGCACCCCGGCCCGCTGCTCGCCGTCTCGACCGTGGGCGCCGACCTCGGCCTGACGCTCGGCCTCGGCGTGCTCGTCGCGATCCCCACCGTGGTCGTCGCCGGCCCGCTGTTCTCCAAGCTCGCCGCGAAGTGGGCGCCCGTGCCGGTCCCCGACCTCTTCGTCTCGAAGGAAGAGGACGGCGGCGAGGGCTCGGCCCGCAGGCGCCCGAGCTTCGTCAACGCCCTGATCGGCATCCTGTTGCCCGTCGTGCTCATGCTCGCGCGCTCGATCCGCGAGGCGGCGCTGCCCACGGCGACCGGCACCTGGGTCGACCTGCTCGAGTTCCTCGGGACGCCGATGGTCGCGTTGACCGTCGCCGTGCTCTACGCGATGGTCTTCTACGCCCGCGCCGGGGGCATGGACAAGGCCGCCGTGTCGAAGACGCTCGGTTCGTCGCTGCCCGACGTCGCCGGCATCCTGCTCATCGTCGGCGCCGGTGGCGGGTTCAAACAGGTCCTGATCGACACGGGCATCGGGACCGTGATCGGTGACGCGGTGTCGGAGTCGGGCGTGAGCGTCCTGCTCGTCGCCTGGGTGGTCGCGGCGCTCGTCCGCGTCGCCACCGGGTCGGCCACCGTCGCCACGGTCACGGCCGCCGGCATCATGGCCCCGCTCGCCGCCGACATGTCGACCCCCGAGGCGTCGTTGCTGGTGCTCGCCATCGGTGCGGGCTCGGTCTTCCTGTCGCACGTGAACGACGCCGGCTTCTGGCTGATCAAGGAGTACCTCGGCACCACGGTCGGCCAGAACTTCAGGACCTGGAGCCTGATGGAGTGCGTCCTCAGCCTCACGGCCCTCGCCGGGGTCATGCTCGCGAGCGTGTTCATCTGATGACCGTCCTCGAGAACGCGGACCGCGCCTCCTCGGCTGCCGCGCCGGATGCGGGAGGCGCGGTGCCGGCGGGCGGTCCGTACGCCGCCGACCCCGTGCTCGTCGTCATGGGCGTGTCGGGTTCGGGCAAGTCGACCGTCGCGGCCCTGCTCGCCGAGCGGCTCGGCTGGGACTCGTACGAGGGCGACGACCTGCATCCCGACGAGAACGTCGAGAAGATGGCGGCCGGCACCCCGCTCGACGACGACGACCGGGCACCCTGGCTCGACACGGTCTCGTCCTGGATCGTCGAACACGCCCTGGCGGGTGTGCCCGGCGTGATCACCTGCTCGGCGCTGAAACGGAAGTACCGCGACGTGCTGCGCGAGCACAACGTCGTCTTCGTCTACCTGCGCGGCAGCCGCGACCTGCTCGGCGACCGCATGGCCGCCCGCGAGGGCCACTTCATGCCGACCGCCCTGCTCGATTCGCAGGTCGCGACGCTCGAACCGCCCGAGGCCGACGAGCGGCACGTCGTGGTCGACGCCGGCCGGTCGCCCGAGGACGAGGCCGACGACGTGATCCGGGCGCTGGGGCTGACGCCGGTCGCCTGAGCCGGGCCGCGCCTCCGTCCCTCCTGCCGGTGCCGTGACCGGGGCTCGAGTGGGCAAGAGATGCTGGTCACGGGGTGGGTGACGGCATCTTCCGCCCACTCGACGGTGCGACGCGTTCACCGGGTGGACGCCCGCGGTTCGCCGGACCGCCACCCGCCCTGCCTAGGGTCGGGGCGTGCGCCGGAGGCCGGGTGCGAGGGGTGGGGGACGATGTCGAGGGCGACGCAGGCGGGGCGGCCGCGGGTCGACCCGATGCGTCCCGTGCTCGACGGCCGCGACGTGTGCCTCGACCCGCCGGCATCGGCACAGGTCTGGCTCGGCGCCGGGGTCGGAAGCGGACACGGCTTCAGCGAGATCGCCGTGCCCGGGGTGCGCCTCGCGCGCGGGGACGCCCTGGTCGCCGTCGAGCTCACGGCCGTCCGCCTCGACGTGGTGCGCTCCCTCGGCGATCGGGGGTCGGCGTGCCTGCCCGTGGTGCCGGGCGGCTCGGCGGTCGGGCAGGTCGTCGAGGCCGACGAGCACGCCCGCGCCCACGACGGCCGACGGCTGCGGCCCGGCATGCGCGTCGTCTGGTCCGGCACCGTGGCGTGCGGTCGGTGCGTCCCGTGTCATCGGGGTCTGACCTCGGCCTGCGTCTCGGGGGAGCGGTACGGCGAGGAGCGCACGCGGCGCAGCTGGCAGTTGTCCGGCACGGTCGCGAGCCACGTGCACCTGCGCCGGGGGACCACCGTGGTGGTCGTCGCCGACGACGTGCCCGCGGCCGTGCTCGCCCCGGTGGCGGGCGTGACCGCGACGGCCGCGGAGGTGCTGCACCGCGCCTCCTCGGTGCTCGGACTCTCGGGGGTGCCGTCACTCGCGGGCCAGGTCGTCGTCGTGTCGGGGGCGGGTGCCGTCGGACTGGTCGCGACGGCGATGGCCACGGACGCCGGGGCGCGCGTCGTGGTCGTCGACCCCGAGGAGGCGCGGCGCGAGCGGTCGCACGCGTTCGGCGCCGTCGCCGTGGCCGACCCCGGGGCGGCGACCGGGTCGCACGCCCTCTCTCGCGTGCTCGCGTCGGTCGACCGGTCGGGGCGTCACCGCACGGTGGGGCTGGCCTTCGACGGGGTCGCGGCGGCGTCGGCCCTGGTCGAGCGGGTGGCCGTCGGGGGAGTCGTGGTGCTGGCGGGGGCGGCAGCGCGTGGCGGGGAGGTCGGCGTGAGCGGTGCCCGACTGGTCGAGGGGCTCGTCACGGTCGGCGGCGTGCGCGACGCGGAGCCGGAGCGGCTCGACTCGTCCGTGGCGTGGGCGACCGAAGCGTGGCGGCGGTGGCCGCTGGAGTCGCTCGTGGGCGGGACGATCCCGCTGGCGGAGGTGGGCACGGTGCTCGCCGCGGCGGACGTGGACGACCGCCTGGTCGGGGTCGAGCCCGGGTAGGCCACAGGGTGGGGACCGTCGTGTCTCGCGTGCCCCCTGCCTCGGCGGTCCCTCGCCCGGAGCGGCGTCGCCGGTGGCATCACGAGGCGCGGGTCAGGAGGCGCGGCTCAGGCGGTACAGCACGTGCGGCCGGAGCGCGTGGCCCGGCGGGAGCGGGGGGTGCTCGAAGTCGTCGGCGGGGTCGTGCGCCATGCCGAGGCGGCGCATCACGCGGCGGGACGGGTCGTTGGTCGCCGCCGTGAAGCTGACCAGGGCGGGCAGGTCGGCGCCGGCCGGGTCGAACGCGAACCGGACGACCTCCCGGGCGGCCTCGGTGGCGACGCCCTGACCCCAGGCCTCACGGGCGAGTCGCCACCCGATCTCGACCTGCCCCACGAGCGCGGGGTCGAACGAGGGACGGGACAGCCCGACGAAGCCGACGAACGCACCCGAGTCGCGACGCTCGACGGCCCACAGCCCGAAGCCGTCCGCCTCGATCGCGGCGTCGAGCCGGTCGGCCAGGGCGTCGCTCTCGGCACGCGTGCGGGTCGAGGGGAAGTACCTCATCACCTCGGGGTCGGCGTTGAGGGCCGCGAACGGCGCACGGTCGGACTCGTGCCAGCGGCGCAGCAGCAGGCGGTCGGTGGTGAGCACCCCGTGACGCTAGCAGCGGCTGCGTTCAGGTGACGCAGCGCCGACGCGACGACGAACCCCGTTCCGAACGATGCACCCGGAAGAAGCGGGGTGCATCGTTCGAGACGGGGTTCGTGGGGGAGGCGCGGTGCGGCGGGGGCGCGTCAGCCGCGGTCGCGAGGCCGACGCAGCCGCAGGGCGACCCCGAGCGCCACGATCAGGAACGCCGCGAGGGCGATGCCGATCCACTCGCCCGAGCCGGTCCAGGCGAGCCCGACCGACGACGCCACGACGGTGCCGCCCGTGCCCGTGCCCGTGCCCGTGCCCGTGCCCGAGCCGCCGCCACCCGGCGTGCCCGGCGTGCCCGTGCCCGGCGTCCCGCCACCCGGCGTCCCCGGGTCGCCGGGCACCGCCGCGGCGAGCACCGTCAGGGTGGCCCGGGCGATCTGTCCCGTCCCCTCGAGCTCGACGACGTGCGTCCCGGGTTCGAGGTCGGCCGGCACGACGAACCGCAGCACGCCGACCCCGGCCGCCGTGGCCGTCGTGGCACCGATCGACTGCGGCTCCGAGAACACGGTGCCCGCGAGGTCCTCCCCGGCGACGAACCCGGTCGCCGTGATCGACACCGTGTCGCCCGGGCGGGCGGTCGCGGGGTCGAGCGTGCCGGGCACGACGACCTTCGTCGGCTCGACGACGTCCAGGTCGATGCCGAGCACCGTCGCGAACCCGGCCAGTGCCACGTCCGGCAGACCGCGCTGCAGCGCGTTCTCGGCGTCGGCCGTCAGGGCCGCCGACCCGTCGACCGCCGTGCCGTCCACCATCGCCTGCTGGGCGAGGTCGCGGGCGACCGACACGAGGGCGTCCGCCGTGGACATCGCACCGAGGTCGGTCCCGCCGACCGGGGCGACGGCGGCGAGCAGGAGGCGCAGCGCGGCGGCGGCGTCCGTCACGGCACCGTCGCCGTCCCACACGTCGGCGTCGAGCACGGCCTGCACCGCCGCTCGGGAGGCGCCCTCGGGCAGGGAGGCGACCAGCGCCTCCAGACGCTCGCGGGCACCGTCGGTGCGCAGGCCCCAGCCGTACGGGTAGAGCGGCTCGTAGTCGGCGTCGCCGACGTTGATCGGCACCTGGTCGGCACTGGCCGCCCAGGTCACGGGCAGGCGCCCGGTGAACGGTCGGTCGCCGAACAGCACGTCGGCGACGCCGGCGCCCTCGGAGCCCGGCAGCGACGACGCGACGACAGCGTCCGCGACGCTCACGACGTCGCCGAGCAATTGCGGTCGGCCCGAGACCACGAGCACCACGCACGATGCGGCAGCGGCGCAGACCTCGTCGACGATCGCCTGGTCGGAGGCCGTCAGCGACAGGCTCGAGCCGTTGTTCGGCACATCGCCCTGACCCTCGGCGTACGGACGCTCGCCGACCACGACGACACCGGTCTGCCCGGCGCCGATCGGTGCCGAGGCGTCGGGGCTGAGGATGACCGAGGCGCCTGGAGCGACCTCACGGATGCCCTCGGCGATGCTCGTGCCCGTCGTCGTGTCGCCCGATCCGCCCTGCCAGCTGATCGTCCAGCCGCCCATCTGGCGGCCGAGGTCGTCCGCGCTGGAGCCGGCCACGTACAGGTCGGCGTCCGCGGCCAACGGCAGCGCGCCTCCGGCGTTCTTCAGCAGCACCTGCGACTCGCCGGCGGCCTGACGGGCGACGGCGCGGTTCTCGGCCGAGCCGACGCCGTCGACGTTGGTGCGGTCGGCGAACGGCTGCTCGAACAGGTTGAGGTCGAACTTCTGCGTGAGGATGCGACGCACGGCGTCGTCGACCCGCGACTCGGCCACGTCACCGGAGCGGACGGCCGCCACGATCGCGTCGATGAACGCGCCGTAGTTGTACGGCGCCATCGCCATGTCGAGCCCGGCGTTCACCGAGCGCACGGCCTTGTCGGCGTAGCTGCCGCCGGGCAGCTTGTCGATGCCCTCCCAGTCGCTGATCAGGAAGCCCTGGAACCCCAGGTCGCCCTTCAACAGGTCGTCGTTCAATGCCGCGTTCTCGTGCATGCGCACGGGCCCGTCGCCCAGGTCGACCGCCGAGTACGACGGCATGATCGTGCCCACGCCCGCCTCGAATGCCGGCAGGTACGGGTCGACGTGCAGCCGGGTGAAGTCCTCGAGCGAGTCGGCGTGCGTGACGCCCTGGTCGATCGGGTACGCACCGGTGCCGGCCACGGACTCGTCGTAGCTCGTGCCGCCGTCTCCGGCCCAGTGCTTGGCCGTGGCCAGCACCTCGTCGGCGCCGCCGATGTCGGTCGGGTCCTCACCCTGCAGGCCGATCACCGACGGGGCGGCGAAGGTGCGAACCAGGTCGGGGTCCTCGCCGAACGACTCGTAGCTGCGGCCCCACCGCTCGTCGCGGGACACGCAGAGGCAGGGGGCGAAGGTCCACGGCACGCCCGTCGCGCGCACCTCGGTCGCCGTGACCTCGGCGATCCGCTCGACGAGGGCCGGGTCGCGGGTCGCGCCGAGGCCGGTGTTGTGCGGGAAGATCGTCGCGCCCACCACGTTGCTGTGGCCGTGGACGGCGTCCACGCCGTAGACCATCGGGATCTGCAGGCGCGTCGACAGCGCCTCGCGCTGGTACGCGTCGACCATGTCGGCCCAGGCCACCGCGGTGTTGCCCTCGGGCACCGAGCCGCCACCGCTCAGCAGCGAGCCGAGCGCGCGCCCGCTGACGTCCTGGGGCGACGACAGGCCGAGCCGCTCGGCCTGCGCCATCTGGCCCACCTTCTCGTCGAGCGTCATGCGGCCGAGCAGGTCGGCGACGCGGTCGGCCGTCGGCAGCGACGGGTCGAGGTACGGCAGGTCGTGCGCGCCGATCACGACGCGCGGACCGTCACCGACCTTCGCCGTGGTCGAGGCCAGCGCGATCGCGAACTCCTTCGACTCGGCGGCCCCCGAGGAGGCGCGGGTCGACACGGTCACGGGTTGCGCCGTCCCCGAGGCGGTCCCCGCCGCGAAGGTCACGGTGCCCGAGGCCGCGTCGTAGTCGGTGCCCTCGACGGCCGTGCCGTCGGCGGTCGACCAGTCGACCGACACGTCCGACGCCAACGGCTCGTCGCCCGCCGTCGTCACGGTCAGCGGGATCTCGACCGAGCCGCCGGCGTCCACCAGGTAGACGTCCTGCGACGGGTCGACCGTGACGGACGCGGCGCTCGCCGGGGTGCCGTAGAGCTGCGTGTCGTCGAGGGCGTAGCCGACCGGGGCGGGCGTGCCCGGGGTGAAGGTGAACGAGTAGCCGAACGCGCTCGTCAGGTCGAGGGTGCCGTTCGTCGTCGCGGCGTCACCCGGCTGGTAGCCGGACGGCGTGAACGCCGAGAAGGGCAGCTCGACGAGCTTCCAGCGGTTGGTGCTGCTGCCCCAGTTGTCCTTGAAGGTCGTCGCCCACAATTCGCTGGTCTCGGCGCTGTCGCCGCCGGCCGGGTCGCCGTCCTTGATCTCGACCTTGATGTCGGCGCCCGCCGTCGGGGAGGCCGGGTTGTTCGCCTGCGAGGCGTACCACCAGAAGCGCAGGCCCTGGTAGCTCGACCAGTCCTGGCTGTCGGCGAGGTTGTGGCTGAGGCCGCCGTAGCCGCCGGCCGGGATCGACGAGGTGCCGCTCAGCACGTGGTTGTCGGCGCGGCCGTCGCGCTCCTGCACGGTGACGTCGCGGCTGATGGTGGGCTCGAGCGGCGCGGGCGAACCCCAGGTGAAGAAGCCGAGCGGGTCGGCCGTCGTGCCGAGCGGGACGTCGCCCTCGAAGTCCTCGATCATCGTCGCGCGCTCGAAGAGGGCGACGTCGTCGACCTGCCAGGTGCCCGCGCCGAGGCCGGTCAGGGTCACGGCGAAGCCGGTCGACGCCGACGGGTCGAAGCGCAGGTCGCTGGACGGCTGGCCCTTCTGACGGAGGTCGGCGAACAGCACGCTGACCTGCTTCCAGTCCGCGCTGTCGTCGACGACGGTCTGCTCGAAGAGGGCGCCGTCGCCGTTCTTCAGCTCGTAGCGGAGGGGCAGGCCCGAGGCGGCGCCCTTGAACCAGAACGAGAAGCCGTCGTGGTCGCTCCAGTCCGTGGCGGGGACGTCGTGCGAGAAGCCGAACCAGCTCTCGGCGGTGGTCGGGCCGGCGACGGTGACGCGCAGGGCCTGGACGCCGGTCGCTCCCTCGCGCTGCGCCTCCCCGGTCTCGAGGGTCGGGGTGACGGCGGGGCTCTGGCCCCAGCCGAAGTAGCCGCTCGGCACGCCGCCCTCGAAGTCGTCGAGCACCGTGGTCGCGCCGACGTTCGGCAGGGTGCCCGTCGGGGTGAGCGCGACGGTGAGCGTGGCCCGCGTGCCGACGACCGTCGGGTCGCTCGGCTCGGACGCGGTCAGCTCGATCGACCTGCGGGGCGTGAGGGCGCCCGTCGAGGTCGTGACGAGGTCCACGGAGGCGCTGGTCTCGCCGGGCGCGAACGTGACGGTCTCGTCGAGCGCCGTGTAGTCGGTGCCCGCCACCGCCGTGCCGCCGGTGGACCGCACCCGGACGGTGACCGGCTCGTCGCTCGGACCGGTCAGGCTGAGGCCCGCGGTCAGGGTCTGGCCGGCCGCGACGGTCGCGGTCGACCGGTCGAAGGTGACCGAGCGCGTCTCGGCCTCACCGAAGACCTGCAGGCCGAAGGCCGAGTAGCCGTAGAAGTGGGGGCGCGCCGGGTCCCAGGTCGCGGCCGAGCGGTGCAGCATGCTGACGCGCACGTAGCGGGCCTCGGTGGGCGTCGACAAGGTCACGTCGTCGCGGCCGCCGTCGCTCGCGACGGTCTGCGCGGTGGTCCAGCTCGCCGGCAGGGTCGGGTCGCCCGACGTGACGTCGACCGTGTAGTCGGTCGCGTAGGAGGCCTCCCAGTCGAGGCCGATCGCGTCGACGCGGGCGGTGCCGCCGAGGTCGACGATCACCGACGCGGTGAACTCGACGTCCTCGTCGGGCCCGTTGCCGCTCGCCCAGCGGGTCGCCGGATCGCCGTCGATCAGGGCCTCGGCGGGGAACGTGCCGTCGCCGTCGGCCTGGCTCGCCGAGGCGGTCACCGTGCCGAAGCGGGCGAGGTCGACCGGTGCGGCCTGCGCGGCGATCGCGGGCAGGCCGCTGAGCAGCAGCGCCGCGGCGGCGGTCCCGGCGGCGAGCGCGAGACCGCGGCGCGGACGGCGCGGGGCTCGCGACCGAGGGGTCGAGGAGGAGCGGGCAGGGGCAGCGGACACGATTACTCCCTTGTAATCACGGCTGTCTCACGACAGAGCTGGAGCCACCCCCGAACGAGGGCGGCTCACGTCTGGCTCATCGTAGGGTCACAGGCGACTCGAGGGCAATGGGGCCCGTGGGGGCTTGACGCGACCGGCCGACAGCGCACCGCGTCCCGTGCACGGCACCTCGTCTCGACCGGGTGCGGTGCACGACACGCGGTGCGGTGACGGACGCGGCGCGGCGGGGCGGCACGCGGCGTCAGGCCGACGCGGCGCCGGGGGTCCGGCCGCTCGCGGCCCGGGCCCGCGCGGTGTCGCTGCGCGGACCGACCGGCACCGACCTGGTCGCCCGGGCCAGCCCCGACGGTGCCATGCCGACGTACATGCTCTCGGCGCGCTCGACCACGAAGGTCTCGTGCCAGATGCCGACGGCCCCCGGGGCCTTGCGTGCCCGACGGTTGAACGCCGTCCAGGCCGGCCGGTGCGCCTGCTGCGGCGAGCTCGCGTAGGCGTAGAGCTTCTCGAGAGAGGTCCAGTACTGCACGAGCACCGGCCCGCCACGTCCGAGCGTCAGCCTCATGCCCGCGAGCCCGCTCTCGGGATCACGGAACAACTCGGTGAGCATCGGTCCCATCGCCGCGAACACCGGCCCCCACTGGTCGGGCCGCCACCAGCGGTTGACGGTCATGCCGATCAGGAAGACGACGAGTTCGCCGTCGTGCTCGTGCGTGGTGCGGCCCGGGTTGACTCTCGACATGATGTCTCCTTAGATGGATAGTGGCGCTCTCCAATATTGGAGAGTCGCGCTATCCAATGTCAAGGGGCAGTCCGTGCGCATCTCCCAGCTCGCCGAGACGACCGGGGTGCCGGTCGCCACGATCAAGTACTACCTGCGCGAGGGGCTGCTGCCGGAGGGCGAGCGCACCAGCGCCACCCAGGCCCGGTACGGGGACGACCACGTGCGCCGTCTGCGGCTCGTCCGGGCGTTGCTCGGCGCGGGCGGGCTCAGCGTCGCCGGCGCGCGCGCCGTCCTCGGGCAGCTCGACGGTGAGCACGAGACGGTCGCCGAGGTGCTCGGCGTCGCCCAGTCGGCCGTCACGACGACGGCCCCCGAGGGCGTCGACCTGTCGCGGGCCGAAGCGCTCGTGGCCGGGTGGGGGTGGACGATCGATCCGGGGTCGGCCGACGTGCTCGCCGCCCTCGAGGTCGCGGTCGACGGACTCGAGGCCGCGGGGTTCGCGCTGCCCGACGGGACGCTCGACGGCTACGCGCGGTCGATGGCCGAGGTCGCCGAGGCCGAGATCGCGGGCATCCCGGTCGATTCGGTGGACGCCGCGGTGCAGTACGTCGTGCTCGGCACCGTGTTGGTCGAGCCGCTCCTGCTCGCCCTGCGCCGCCTGGCCCAGCAGGACGCGTCCTGGCGCCGCTTCGGGCCCTGACGCCGCGCCTCCGGCTGGTCGCGTCCGGCTGGTCGCGTCCGGCTGGTCGCCTCGCGCCGGCGCCCTCAGGAGGCGCGGGTGCGGTCGCGCAGACCGACGAACGACACCAGGGCGCTCACCCCGAGCAGCACGGCGACGACGATCACGACGCGATGGAACCCGCCCACCGTGAGCGCGCCTCCGGCGATGACTCCGAGGAACGCGACCGCGACGAGCCCGGCGACGCGCGAGATGGCGTTGTTGACGGCGGAGGCGATGCCCGACTGGCCGGCCGGGATCTGCGACAGCACCGTCGAGGTGAGCGGAGCCACGGTCACCGACAGGCCGAAGCCGAACAGGACCACGCCGGGCACGACCTGCCACCAGACGTCGATCGGATCGGCGACCAGCAGCATCCAGAGGAACCCGCTCGCCGTGATCAGCGGTCCGACCGTCATGAACGGGCGCGGGCCGTGGGTGGCGGCGAGCGTGCCGAACAGGGTCGAGAACAGCAGCGACACGATCGTCGTCGGCAGGGTGACGAGCCCGGCCAGGGTCGCCGTCAGACCCGCCAGCTCCTGCACCACCAGGGGGATGGTCAGGGTGCCGAGGCTGAGGGCCGCGTAGATGCCGACGGTGGCCAGGTTGCCGACGGTGAAGGTGCGGGTCCGGAACAGCGTCAGCGGCATCATCGGAGCGGGTGAGCGGCGCTCCCACCAGACGAAGGCGGCCAGCGCGGCGAGGCCGACCACGAGCGGCGTGACGACGAACCAGGTGCCGAACCCGACGCGCTGCCCCTCGATGAGCGCGAAGACCGGTCCGGCGAGGCCCACCGCGGCCAGCACGGCGCCCACGACGTCGACCCGCGGGGGAGCACCGTCGCGCCCCCGGTGGGCGTCGCCGGGCAACCGGGTCATCAGCACGAGGGTGAGGACGACGGGCACGACGACGACCGCGAAGACCCAGCGCCAGCCGAGCGTGTCGACGAGCGCGCCCCCGGTCAGCGGACCGATCAGGAACGCGACGCCGGTCCAGGCCGTCCAGCTGCCGATGGCCTTGCCCTGTGCCGGGCCGCTGAAGGTCGAGGTGATGAGGGCGAGGCTGCTCGGCACGAGGAGGGCCGCGGTCACGCCCTGCAGGGCCCGGGCGGCGATCAGCAGGCCCGGGTCGGGGGCGAGGGCGGCGAGCACGCTCGTCACGGCGAAGCCGATCAGGCCCGCGCGCAGCACCCGCACCCGGCCGAACGTGTCGCTGAGCGAGCCGGCCACGAGCATGAGCGACCCGAGCGTCAGCAGGTAGGCGTCGACGACCCACTGCTGCAGGGCGAGGCCCGCGCCGTCGTCGGCCGTCGCGCCGCCTCCCGTCCCGGTGCCGAGTTCGCGGGCGATCGCGGGCAGCGCCACGGTGACGATCGAGCCGTCGAGGAACGCCACGAACGAGGCCAGCACGGCGACCACGAGGACGACCCGCCTGCCGCGCAGGGTCGCGGCGTCGCTCGGGGCCGGGGGAGGTGTGCTCATGCTGCACTCAACACCCGACGGGCGCCGATCGATGCCCCGTCGTCCGACGGCCCGGCCTCACCCCTCGCGGACGACGTCGTCCGGCGACTTGTCGGGCCGCCACCCGCGCCAGCTCGGCTGCCGCAGCCGCCCGGTCGAGGTCCACTCGGCGATCGACACCTCGCCCACCCGCGACGGGGTGACCCAGTGGGCACCGCGGGCGTCCACGGCGGGCACGCCCACCAAGGGGCTGGTCTTCCGCTCGGCCGCGCGCAACGCCGGCAGCAGCTCGTCGAGCTCGCGGTCGGTGAACCCCGTGCCGACCCGGCCGACGTAGTGCAGCCCGTCCTCGCCCGGCACGCCCATCAGGAGCGAGCCGACGCCGTCGGCCCTCCGGCCGGCACCGGGGCGCCAGCCCGCGATCACGACCTCCTGCGTCTGGTGGTGCTTCATCTTGATCCAGGCGCGGGACCGTCGACCGGCGCTGTAGGTCGCGTCGCGCCGCTTGGCGACCACGCCCTCGAGGCGCAGGCGCTTCGAGGTGGCGACCGCCGCCTCCAGGTCCCCGTCGAACGCCGGGGGCACGTCGACGGCCCCGCCGCTCTCGACGATCCGCTCGAGCACCTCACGCCGGTCGTCGTACTCGTCCTTCACGAGCGAGCGCCCTTCGGCCCGCATGACGTCGAAGAGCAGCAGCTTCACCGGCGCGCCTTGGGCGGCCCGGGCCACGTCACGCGGCCGCGTCAGTCCCATGCGCGTCTGGAGGAGCCCGAAGTCGGGGCGACCCTTCTCGTCGACGGCCACGATCTCGCCGTCGAGCACCGCGCCTCCTTCGCCGTCGACCCGCTCCGCCAGCACCTGCAGCTCGGGGTAGGCCGGGGTGAGGTCGTTGCCGTTGCGGCTGGTCAGCGTGACCGCGCCGTCGTGGACGACCGCCACGGCGCGGATGCCGTCCCACTTCATCTCGAACGCCCACCCGCCCTCGGACACGTCGTGCGCGTCGCCCGTCGTCGCCAGCATCGGCGCGACCGGGTCGGGTGCCGGGAACTCCTGCTTCCCGTCGCGAGCCGAGGAGGCGCGGCCCGACCCTCCGGGGGAGCCGCCGGTCGCGTGCGCCGCGCGTGAGGAGTTGCCGGCGTCGACTCGCCGATTCGCCCGCGCGGACGGCGGCAACTCAGGGGATCGCGCGTCTTCGGTCGTCTTCCGGGCTCGATGCGGTCGTCCTCCTGAATTGCCGACGGAAGCGCCGTCGTGCGAGCCGACGTCGCCCGCGTCGTCCTTCATGCGGTGGATGAGCCAGTTCGACTCCGCCCGCCCACCGCCGTGGCCGGTGTGGATCAGTGCGACGCGTCGGGTGCCGCGCTGCTCGCCGTGCAGCACGACGATCACCTCCTTGCCCTCCCGCCACTTCTCGAGCTCGTACTCGCCGGAGTCCCAGATGGTCACCTCGCCGGCGCCGTACTCGCCCTTGGCGATCGTGCCCTCGAAGGTGCCGTACTCGAGCGGGTGGTCCTCGGTCTGGACGGCGAGGTGGTTCGTGCCCGGGTCGTCGGGCTCGCCCTTCGGCATCGCCCAGCTGACCAGCACGCCGTCGTGCTCGAGGCGGAAGTCCCAGTGCAGCGAGCTGGCGTGGTGCTCCTGGATGACGAAGCTCGTGCCGTCGGTCGAGGCAGGGGCCTCGGCGGGCACGGGCTCGGCGGTCTTCGACGCGTCGCGCTTCGAGCGGTAGACCTCGAGGCGGTCGCGCACCTTCTCGGAGGGGTCGTGGTCGGGGGCCTCGGTGTTGCGGAAGTCCTCGCCCAGCTCGCCCGAGGGCACCGGCACGTGCGCCGAGACGTCGGCCAGGGGGTCGCCGCGCCGCTTCAGGCGCGAGAGCACGTCGGTGTACTCGAGCTGCGCCAGGGTCTTCGACGCGAGTTCGCGCCAGGTGCGAGGCATCGCCACGGTCGGCCGGGACCGACCCCGCAGTGAGTACGGGGCGACCGTCGTCTTGTTGCCGTTGTTCTGCGACCAGTCGAGCAGCACCTTGCCCCGGCGGTCGGCCTTGCCCATGGTGCTGAGCACGAGGTCGGGGTGGTCGGCCTCCATCGCACGGGCCAGTTCGTGGGCGACCTCGCCGACCTGGGCACTGGTCTGCCTCCCGTCGAGCCGGGCGTACAGGTGCACGCCCTTGCTGCCGCTCGTCACGGGCATCAGCTCGAGGCCCATGCCCTCGACGATCGGCTTGAGCAGCTGCGCCACGGCGACGCACTCGGCGAGGCCGACGCCTTCGCCCGGGTCGAGGTCGAGCACCAGTCGGTCGGGGTTGCGCTGCGCCCCCTTCGGGCCGAACCGCCACTGCGGCACGTGCACCTCGAGCGCGGCGACCTGCGCCAGCCAGGTGAGCGTCGCGACGTCGTTCACCATCGGGTAGACGTTGGCGTGGTCCTTGTGCTCGAGGGTGTGCCGGGCGACCCAGTCGGGCGCGGAGTCGGGCAGGTTCTTCTCGAAGAACACCTCGCCGTCGACGCCGTTCACCCAGCGCTTGCGGGTGGCCGGCCGCCCCTCGACGTGCGGCAGCATCCACTCCGCGACGGCGGCGTAGTAGCTCAGGACGTCGGCCTTGGTGGTGCCGGCGTCCGGGTAGAGCACCTTGTCGAGGTTCGTCAGCTGCAACCGGTGCCCGCCGACCTCGACCGCCTCGCCGCGTCCCTTGCCCGCCATCGCGCGCCTCCCTGTCTCGTGTGTTCCTCGTTCTACCCGGCTGTGGGTCCGTGTCGTCGGCGGGGGGGGGGGGGCCCCCCCCCCCCCCCCGCGGGGGCCCCCCGCGCCGGGGCCCCCCCCCCCCCCCCCCCGGGGGGGGGGCGGGCGGGGCGGGGGGGGGGGGGCCGGGGGCGGGGGGGGGGGGGGGGGGCCGCCCCCCCGGGGCCCCCCCCCCCCCCCCCCCCCCCCCCCCGGCCCCCCGCGCCCCCCGCGGGGGGGGGGGGGCGGGGCGCCCCCCCCCCCCGCCTCCTGCGGGTGTCAGGCCCCGCGCAGTCGGGTGATGCGCTCGCGGATGCGGGTGTCGAGGTCGTCGAACTCGTCGAGGACGTCCATCGCGGCGTAGGCGCGCCCTCGGACACGTTCGGTGACTGCTTCGACCACGTGGTGTTCCGCGAGCACCTCGACGCCCCTGTAGACGCTTCGCTCGGGCAGGTCGCGCATCTCGTCGACGAGCTGCTCGACGGTGAAGACCGGCAACGTCAGCAGGACGGGCAGGATGCGGTCGGCCGCGCTGCCGGCTCGAGGTGCCGCCTGGTCGCGCCAGGCGTCCACGTACCCGGCGAAGAGACGTGCCGTGCCTCGGGCCTCGCGGGCCGCCGTCTCGACGCAGAGCGCGAGGTCCGTCACGATCGGGGCGACGTCGCCCGAGCGGTAGGCGGTGAGCAGCGAGAAGTGGTGGGTGGTGTCCGCCGCGAGGGCGCTGGCCACGGGAAGTACCGTGTGCGGCGTCACGCCGCGGCGGCGGAGGATCGCCCCGATGAGAGCGCGGCCGATGCGACCGTTGCCGTCCGTGAACGGGTGGATGCTCTCGAACTGCGCGTGCGCGATCGCCGCCTGGGTGGTCGGCTCGACGTCGTCCCGGTTCGAGAACGCGACGAGGTCGTCGAGGAGGGCGGGCACCTCGGCCGGCGGCGGCGGGACGTAGAGGGCGTTCCGCGGGGAGTGCTGCGAGCCGCCGATCCAGTTCTGCACGTCGCGCACGCGTCCGGCGTACGGTCGCTCGGCCAGGTCCGGGTCGTCTCGCATGAGTGCCTCGTGCGCGGTGAGGATCTCGTCGAGCGAGATGGTCGCGCCGGAAGCAGCGATGAGCTTCGCGATGGCGGCGCCGGCGGCGACCATCGACATCGCCGAGGTGTTCTCCTTCAGACCGCCGATGGCTCGGGCGAACGCGAGGGGTGACGCCTCGACGTGCTCGATGCGGCTCGAGGCCACCGACTCCATGCGGATGAGGAAGCCGGCGAGCGGGCCGAGCACGCCGTCGGCGACGCGCTCGAGGTCGACGGCCTCGTAGCGGGCTCGGGAGAGATCGCGGTCGGCGACCACGGGGACGGCGAGGTCGGCGATCATCGGCGGGATCGACGCCTGGATCTCGGCGAGCACTCGATCTTCTCGGGTGCCACGACGACTCGAGCTGGTCCACGGCACGGTGCACGTCGAGTGTGCCGGCCAATTCGCCATCGGTGATCCAATCGTCAACAACTGAGCCGACGATGACACTTATCGATGGTTTGTGACAATAGCGGGCGAGGTGCTGCCGACGGGAGCCGACGGATGTGGTCGACGCCCGCCTCCTCGGGGTGCGACCCCGGCAGGCACCGGATGGGGGATCGTGGCCCACAGGTCGACCTCGTCGTCGGCGTCGAGTCCGAGGGCCGCGGCCGTCTCGTCCGGGGTCGACGCGACGATGGTGACGGCGGTGCCGGACTCGGGGTGGCCCGACCGGACGACGACGCGGCTCGACCGGACGGGCTCCAGACGGCTCGCGACGTCGTCGAGCAGGGCGTCGAGGGTCTCGGGTGCGATGTCGTCGAGTCCGCCGTCGTCGAGCACCTGCACGAGCGACCCCCGGCGCCGCAGCGCCTCGACGCTCGCCCGGACGGCGTCGTTGAGCAGGCCGCGCCCCCTGATCTCGTCCCGGAGCGCCTGCTCGAGCACCCGGCACTCGGCCCGGGTGGCCTCGTCGAGGTGGCCCCGGGCGTCGACGACGTGCCGAAGGGTCGGGGCGACGGTGCGGTGGGCGTGCTGCAGCCGTCGATGCCGTTCGTGGTGGACGGCGTCGAGCTCGGCCTGCGCGATGGTGAGCTCGCGGTGCCGGCCCGCGGCGACCCGGGCCGCCGAGGTGACCTGCCGGATCGCGTGGTGCATCAGCAGGGCGGCCACGACGACGACGATCTCGCCGGCGAGTCCCAGGCGGATGGCCCCGGTGGGTCCTGCCCACAGCGTGATCTGCGCGACGAGCACCGCGACGGCGACGGCGGGCGGCCCCTTCCGTCCGGCCATCCACCCCATCACGGCTCCGGCCAGGACGCCGCACGTGTACCGGGCGATGGACACGTAGTCGAAGGTCGCCGGGTCGAGCCCGATGGTGGCGACGGCGCAGAGCAGGCAACTGACCGCCGTGGTGCCCCACGCCGTCCGGCTCGACATCCAGCCCCGTCTCGCCCCGCGGACGAGCGCGGGCAGGATCAGCAGGCCGAGGAGCGAGGCGACGACGGAGCCGAACGCGTGGGTGACGAGGACGGCGTCGACGGTGGCGATGAGGACCGCCACGACGATCACGACGCCGAGGGCGCGGGACAGCAGGCGCCGGGGGATCAGGTTCAGCAGGCCCTCGCCCGGGCGGCGGGTGACGGTCGGGGTGCCGCTGGTCGGGTGCCACTCCAGGACGACGGCGGTCCCGCGACCCGGTGCCGACCGGATGCTCGCGGTGCCCCCCACGAGCCTCACGCGCTCGAGGATCGACACGCGCACCCCGAGCCGCTCGGGGGAGACCCGCTCGGGGGCGAAGCCCGCTCCGTCGTCCGAGACGGCGATGCGGAGACCGCCGCCCTCGAGGCGCATGGCCGTCACCGCCCGGTCGGCCGAGGCTCCCGCGTGACGGACGCTGTTGGTCAGGGCCTGCAGCGTCGCCGACACGAGCGCTTCGGCCGCGGCGGGCGGCAGCAGGACGTCGCGGACCGCGGCCAGGTCGACCCGGGCGGCGCCGCGCAGTGGGGCGAGCTCGGGCTCGGCGGCCGAGAGGGCGTCGCCGAAGGGGGCCGTCGTCGGCTGGAGCGTGGCGCGGTGGCTCTCGTCCGACACGATGTCCAGGGCCGACCGGGCGACGGCCGCGGTCCGCTCGGGCGCGTGGTCGCCGCCGGCCGTGAGGAGCGCGGACAGGACGGTGTCGTGCAACAGTGCGTCGGTCCGCACCCGTTCGACCTCGGTGGCCTCGTGCCGCTGCTGGCTCTCGAACAGCAGTTGGGCGCGGTGTTCGGCCGCGTCGGCCCGATCGGCGCGGGCTCGGAGGGCCTTCACGCCCGTGACGAGCGCTGCGGCGAGCAGGCCGAGGCCGATGAACTCGAGGAGGTTGTCGACGAACGGGAACCGGCCCCAGTAGGCAGCGGCCAGAGCCGCGTCGATGCCCCCGCAGATGATCCCGGCACGCACGGGGTCGACCTCGGCCACCGCCGTGCAGGCGAACGCGACGAGGGACAACCCCACCAGCCACGGGATCGTCCCCTCGTCCACCGGTTCGCGGTGGGTCTGGAACGGTTCGATGACGAGCAGGCCGACGTAGGCCGCGACGGGGATCCACAAGCCTGCCCGGACGGGCCCCGGGCGCCGGAGCAGCGCGAGCGGCAGGGCCGCGAGCATCGACCCGCCGAGGAACAGCGACACGACGACGAGCGGCGTCATCCCCGGCAGGTGATCCGCCGTGAAGTCCGGCAGGGCGAGCAGCACCAGCAGGGACGCGGCGACGGCCAGCGTCGCCGCCATGCTCCGTTCCGTCCCGAGGCGCAGGGAGTCGTCGTCGGCCGGCGGGCCGACGCGCGGTGCCTCGCGGACGTCCCCGGGCGCGGCGAGGCTGCGGGCAGACGTCCGACCCACGACACCCGCTGACACCCCTCAACGCTACGGGGGACGACGTCGTGAGACGAGGCCCCAGAACGGGCCGCGAGCGGCCGGCCCCGGTCAGGAGGCGCGGTGCCGGCCCGACGGGCACCGCGCCTCCTTGGTTGTCTGGGGGTGCGGCGCGTCAGCGACCGCGACGCACGAGAGAGAAGAGAACACATGTCGACCTGGTTGATCACCGGCTGCTCCACGGGGTTGGGGCGAGCCTTCGCCGAGGAGGCGCTGGCCCGCGGACACGACGTCGTCGTCACCGCGCGCGACGCCTCGGCCGTGCAGGACATCGCCGACGCCCACCCCGACCACGCCGTCGCCACCGCCCTGGACGTCACCGACCCCGACCAGGTGACCGCGGCCGTCCACCTCGCCACCGAGCGGTTCGGCGGCGTCGACGTCCTCGTCAACAACGCCGGCTACGGCTACCGCTCCGCCGTCGAGGAGGGCGACGACGCCGACGTGGCGCGCCTGTTCGACACGCACTTCCACGGCAGCGTCCGCACCGTCAAGGCGGTCCTGCCCGGCATGCGTGCCCGCCGCAGCGGCACGATCGTCAACCTGTCGTCGATCGGCGCCCGCCGCACGGGCCCCGGCTCGGGCTACTACGGCGCCGTCAAGGCCGCGATCGAGCAGATGACCATGGCCCTGCGCACCGAACTCGCCCCGCTCGGCATCACGGCGACGGTCGTCGAACCGGGCTCGTTCCGCACCGACTTCTCGGGGCGCTCGCTCACGCAGTCCGCCACGCCCATCGCCGACTACGCCGAGACCGCCGGTCGTCGCCGCATCGAGGCCGACACCTCGGACGGCACCCAGCCCGGCGACCCCGCCGCCGGTGCCCGCCTGCTCGTCGACGCGGTCGACTCGGGCGAGGCTCCGTACCTGCTGCTGCTCGGCTCGGACGCCGTCGAGATCGTCACGGGCGCACTCGACGACCTCCGCCGCGACGTCGACGCGTGGGCGGAACGCAGCCGCGCCACCGACTTCGACGCCTGAGCCGGTCGCCTCACCTGCAGGAGGTGCGGTGTCGGTTCAGACGACCCCGCTCCTCCTGCAGGCCGTCACCTCCGGAGTGCCCGCGACCCCCCGCGGTCACCCCGGCCCGACCGGTGACGCCCCTGCCACGACGACCCGACGGCGCCTCGTCGCCCGGGCCGGCCCACGCCGGTGACGTCGGCTGCCGGCGACGAGGTGACGCGATCGGCTGACGCGTGGCTTCGAGGTCACGCTAGTCCAGTTGGTACTAGTCATCAATGGACGGGACGAAAAAGGTGCCCCGCTCTACGGGGCCCTGGGGGCACCGATCTCGCCGTCGCGCGAGTAGTCCTCGACCCAGGCCCGCTCGCTGCGCAGCTGGTCGAGCAGGTGCCGGAACATGGCGACCGACTGGACGGGGAAGCGCGTCGCGTCGTCGTCGCTGGCGTCGAGGTAGGCCTGGGCCGTCGCCATGCGCTCGTCGAGGGCCTGGAGGCGCGTGGCGAAGATCGTCGCCCGCGTCGCCTCGTCGACCAGGTCCAGCAGCGCGAACCGGACGTAGAACTCCTCGTCGTCGCCGGCGCGGGAGAGGGGGAAGTCGGCGACCCGCCCGATCAGCAGGTCGCGGCCCGCGTCGGTCAGCGAGAACACCTGGCGGTTCGGGCGACCCGTGGTCTCCACGGTGCGACGGTCGAGCGCGCCCCGGTCGTGCAGGCGCTTCAGCGTCGTGTAGACGGCGTTGTTGTTGACCACGCCGAGGCCCGGGCGCCGCACGTTCCGCTTGATGTCGTACCCGTGCTGCGGGCCGGCGAGCAGGTTGCTCAGGATGAGGATCTCGGTGACCATCCCCACATCATGGGGGGTCGCGGCCGGGTCGACGCGACCGCGGCGCGACCGGCCCCGCCGCGGCGCCACCGCACGCGGGAGGCGCGGTGCCGGTCGGACCGGCACCGCGCCTCCTGAGGGCCCCGACGTCAGTCGGTCGGCGGCGTGTAGAACTGCAGGTCGTTGCCCTCGGTGTCCTTGAAGGGCAGGATGCGGCCCCACGGGTGCTCGCTGATCGTGCCCGTCACGTCGGCGCCGCGCGACTGCAGGTCGGCCAGCGCGTCCTCGAGGGTGCCGTCGGGCTGGAACGTGATGACCGCCCCGCCCTCGCTCGACGCCGCGGCCTCTTCGCGACCGTTGAGGCCGATCATCAGGCCGTTCGCGTCGATCTCGGTCCAGTCGTCGCTCTCGTCCTTCACCGTGAGGCCGAGCGCGTCACGGTAGAACGCCGTCGCCCGCCCCATGTCGGTCACGGGCACCCACACTGTTGCCACTCCGCTTGCCATGTCGACTCCTTCGTCCGGCACCGGACCACCCGGTGCTGCGTCTGGCTCCTTGCTACGCCGCGCACCGTGCGAGCCGAGCCGCGAGTCAGGGCACTTTCCCACCCGGAAGCGTGTCTCACGGTGACCGGTGCCCGAGCGGACCACCCGCAGGAGGCGCGGTGCCGGACGGACGCGCACCGCGCCTCCTGCGGGCCGTCGCGTCGGGGGCCCTGCCAGGGCCTCCCACGATCGGCGCGGGGGCGTAGCGTCGATGACGAGGAGCCCGTCGTCGAGCACCGCGTTCCGACCCGCCCCTCGTCCCCGTACCGAATCCACCCCCCAGGAGACCCATGCGCACCGTCAACGCCTACGCGGCACCGTCCGCCACCGAGCCCCTCGTCAAGACGACCATCGAGCGCCGCGACGTCGGCCCGAAGGACGTCATGATCGACATCGCCTACGCCGGCATCTGCCACAGCGACATCCACACCGTCCGCGGCGAGTGGGGCGAGATCCAGTACCCGCAGGTCGTCGGTCACGAGATCGTCGGCACCGTCTCGGAGGTCGGCTCCGAGGTCACCAAGTACGAGGTCGGCGACCGTGTCGGCGTCGGCTGCATGGTCAACTCGTGCGGCGAGTGCGAGTACTGCAAGCGTGGCGACGAGCAGTACTGCGCCAAGGGCAACGTCGGCACCTACACGGGCGTCGACCCGGCCGACGGCAGCATCACCCAGGGCGGCTACTCGCAGGCCGTCGTCGTCACCGAGGACTTCGTGCTGCGCGTGCCCGAGTCGCTCGACTACGACAAGGTCGCGCCGCTGCTCTGCGCCGGCATCACGCTGTACTCGCCGCTGCACCACTGGGGCGTCACCGAGGGCACCAAGGTCGCCATCGTCGGCATGGGCGGCCTCGGCCACATGGGCGTCAAGATCGCCGCCGCACTCGGCGCCGACGTCACCGTGCTGTCGCAGACCACCTCGAAGAAGGAGGACTCGCTGCGTTTCGGCGCCAAGGCGCACTACGCGACCAGCGACGAGCAGACCTTCACCGACCTGGCGAACTCGTTCGACCTGATCATCAACACCGTCTCGGCGAAGGTCGACATGGGCGCGTACCTCGGCCTGCTGGCCGTCGACGGCACCCTCGTCAACGTCGGCGCCCCGTCCGAGCCGCTCGAGGTGCCCGCGTTCGCGCTGATCCCGGCGCGTCGCAGCTGGGCCGGTTCGGCCATCGGCGGCATCCGCGAGACCCAGGAGATGCTCGACTTCTGCGCCGAGCACGGCATCGTGCCCGAGACCGAGCTGATCGACGCCGACCAGATCAACGAGGCCTACGACCGCGTCCTGAAGTCCGACGTGCGCTACCGCTTCGTGATCGACGCGGCGACCTTCGCCTGATCCGAGCCGTTCCGACGGACGCCCCCGCACCGAGTGTGCGGGGGCGTTCGTCGTCCCCGGCGTGGTCGTGGGCGCACCGCACCGCACCGCGTTTCGTGCACTGCACCCGGACGAGACGCGGTGCAGTGCACGAAACGCGGTGCGGTGCGTGAGCCGAGCCGAGCCGAGCCGAGGCACGGGACGGGAGGGATCAGCGGCCCCGCAGGGCGCGCATCGTGGGTGCGGCGATGGCCCCGGCGACAAGGGCTGAGGGCCACGGGACGACCGTGACGGCAGCCAGGACGACGGCGGCGAGACAGGCGCCGACGACGGCGACCAGTCCGATCGTCCGCGACCGGCGCGCCACGGGACGGTCGATCCGAGGAGCATCGTCGGTGGAACGCGGGCGATCGTCCGGCGACGAGCCGTCGGGGGTCGTGACGCCGGCGGGCGGCCGGCCGACCCCCAGGGCGACCCCGACTGCGACCAAGAGGCCGACCACACCGAGTGCGACGAGGGACGCGATGCCCGGGTCCGGTGCCGACCAGGGATCGCTCGTGGCGAGTGAGGGCGCGACGAGCAGCGGTAGTGCACCGGCCAGGACGAGAGTCAACCCGGCCAGGGCGCCGACCGTCGATCGGTGTCCGAGCTTGACCGAGTCGCTGGTGACGCGGGCCAAGGCCAAGAGCAACCAGGTGGCGACGGCGGGGACCGCGACGGAGGCGACCGTGACGGCCAGGGGGCGGACGGTGGTGACGTCTCCTGCAGACCACTGGTTGGCTACTTCGGCGGGAAGGCGTGGGGCCCACGAGACCACCGTGGCCACTCCGGCGACGATGGCGCCCGCGAGGGGCAACTGCACGAAGGCCCAGAGTCGATCGCGCCGGATCTCGACGTCGTCGAGGTGTCTGTTCTCGGTGAGAGCGGTCATGGTGATCCTCCGGCCTGGTCGCTGTCCTTCCGCATCCGCTGACACGCTGTCAGGACTGCGAGGAGGCTGTCAACCGCATCTTTCGCATCTCCTCCGCGAGGAGGAGGTGTGGCGCACGTGGCTGCACACGTCATGACGAGGCAGCGGGGTCGAGGAGGAAGAGCCCGGCCAGACGACCGTCGGGGTGGCACGAGACGCGCCCGACCATGTCGCCGGCCTCGAAGTGGAGGGGGACGTCCACGACGGTGAAGTCGCCGGAACGACGCGCCGTGGGCGTGCCGCTCGACTCGAACGCCCCGACGGAACCGAGGATGTGGCTCCACACGTCGCCGAGCTGCGTCGGGCCCATGGCCTTCTTCATCTCGTCGTCGAAGAGGGTGTGGACCTCGTCGGGGCGACCCGTGCTGAGCAGGTCGAAGACGGTCGTCGCCCGCTCGACGGAACCCGACGTGACGTCCTTCTCGAGCGGGCGTCCCGTCCTCGGGTCGATCACCTGGCCGAACCTCTGGTATGCGGCTTGACGTGAGATGGCCATGACGTCTCCTACTTCTTGCCAGGTCGCCCCGGCATCGCGGGCATCGGTCACGAGGGCCGTAAGGACCGCCTCGAGGTCGGCCTTCATGCCCGCCGCACGCTGGACCGCGGCGAGTGTCGAGGACCGATCGTGTCGACCGTGCACCGACGCCGCGAGACCCTGGACCCGGGCGAGGAGGCTCGCGAGCAGGGACGGGGTGCGGGAGGGGGTCGACATGTGTAAAGACTAGATTGACACATGTCGTGGCGTCAAGATCGGCTTTCGTCCCGCTGGCCCATGTGTTCTCCTGGCTCACGCGCTCCCGCCCTCGCACCCAGTTCCGAACGATGCACCCCGAAGCTTCCGGGTGCATCGTTCGAAACCGGGTGCAGCGCGGCACGGTTCACCTCCCGGACACCCGCCGCCCCTACGCTGACCGCGACAGCGCCTAGGGTTCCGGGGTCCCACGATCCGACTGGTCCGAGCGGCGCCACGGTCGGGCGCCATCGCCGGGCCGTCATCTGAACGGACAAAAGCCTGGAGGACCCGTTCGGCGCGCCCCGCGCCGAGCCGATGGGTCCTCGCATGTCCACCACCGCCCTCCTGCTCGTCCTCGCCGCCGCCGTCTGCCACGCCGGCTGGAACGTCGTCGCCCACGGGGTGAGCCGCCTCGGCACCCCCTTCCTCTGGTGGGGAGCCGTCGCCAGCACCGTGCTCTGGCTGCCGGTCGTCCCCTTCACGGGTGGTCTCGGGGCGAGCGCCGGCGGCCTCGCGCTCGGGGCGGGCGTCTCGGCCGTGCTCCACGTCGTCTACATGACGGTGCTGCAGCGCGGCTACGCGGTCGGCACCCTGTCGACCGTCTACGCGACGGCACGCGGCAGCGGCCCGGCGGTCAGTGCGGGTCTCGCCGTCCTGCTGCTCGGCGAGCAGCTCTCGGCGACGGCCGTGGTGGGCATCGCCGTGGTGGTCGCGGGGGTGGTGGCGACCGGACTGATCGACCGGCGGCCGACCGGCTCTCCGGCGCCGCGCCTCCTGCACGGGTCGTCGACCACGTCGACGCCGGACGCCCCGGGCCCGGCGCGCCGTCGCCTCGACCCGGGCATCGCCTGGGGCCTGCTCACCGGCCTCGCCATCGCGAGCTACACGATCTGGGACGCCCACGCCCTGCGCACCTGGGGCCTCTCGCCCGTGTCGTTCATGGTCGGCGTGACGCTCGCCGAGGTCGTCTTCTACAGCGCGTCGCTCGGCCGGCGTCGGGGCGAGCTCGTCGCCGTCGCGCGTGCCCACTGGCCGCGGGTGCTGGCCTTCGGCGTGCTGTCGCCGCTGTCGTACATCCTCGTGCTGACGGCGATCCGGACGGCGCCGGTCGCCCTCGTCGCCCCGGCCCGCGAGACGAGCGTCGTGATGGTGGCCGTGTTCGGGGCGCTCGTCCTGCGTGAGGGCTCGCTCGTGAAGCGGCTCGCGGCCTCGGGCGTCGTGCTCGGCGGCATCGCCCTGCTCGCCCTCTGACGGGCGTCGCCCGGGCCGCCGCCCGCCCGTGAACCCGGTTTCGAACCATGAACCCAGAAGCTTCCGGGTGCATCGTTCGAAAGCGGGTTCATGGACGCACGAGCCCAGGAGGCGCGGGTCGGCCTAGAGGAACCCGGTCACCGCGACGGCGACCGCGGCCAGCAGCGCGACGGCGGCGAGCACCTTCGACGACCCCATGACGAGTCGGCGCCTCGGCCCACCGTCGTACGGCTCGTCGTCGGCGTCGCGCAGTTCGGGCGGGAGCTCGGCCTCACGGCGGCGGCGCTCCTGCTCGAGGCGGGCGGCCCGTTCGACCCGGGCCACGCGCTCGGCCTCGTGCCGCCGGGCCTGCGCGGCCTCGCGGTCACGGGCGACGAGCAGCTCGAGTTCGCGGTGGGCCTCGTCCGACCAGGTCGCGAGGTCGTCGCCGGGGGAGTCGGGGGTGCCGTCGTCGTGTCGCATGCGGAGGCCTTCGTCGCGGGAGCAGGGCGGGGTGGTGGTCCGAGGGTAGACCGCCGCACCTGGACCCGCCATGGCCGGGACGGCACCCCGTCCCGCCCCGCGGTCGGCTCGCCCAGGTTAGGCAGACAAGAGGTGAACTCTCGTTGAACGGGCCCGAAGATAGGTTCCTATGTCGGTCGGGCGCGTGCCACCATCGTCACGTCCTGCTCCCACCCGAAAGGCCGTCATGACCCTCCGCCGTCCCCGCGCCGCGACCGCCCTCGTCGGCACCGCCCTGCTCGCCGTCACGCTGTCCGCCTGCTCGACCCCCGCCTCCTCGGCCACCGGCTCGTCCGACGCGGCCGGTGGCTACGCGGTCGACGACGGCACCCTCGTCTTCGGCGTCGTGCCCGACTCGGTCGACACCGAGACGAACTACCAGCCGCTGATGGACTACATCGCGAAGGAGACCGGCAAGACGGTCGAGTACCACGAGTCGACGGACTACGCGGCCCTGATCGAGGCGAGCATCGCCGGCCAGGTCGACGTCGCCTCGTTCTCGGGCTTCACCTACGTCACCGCCACGAACAACGGCGCCGAGCTCACCCCGATCTCGTCGATCACCACGGCCGAGGGCCAGGAGCCCGGCTACTACTCGCAGGCCATCGTGCCGAAGGGCAGCGACATCACGTCGATCGCCGACATGAAGGGCAAGAAGATCTGCTTCGTCGACCCGTCGTCGACCTCGGGCTACCTCTTCCCGAGCTACGCGCTGCTCGAGGCCGGCATCGACCCCGAGAAGGACATCACCCCGGTCTTCGCGGGCAAGCACGACGTCAGCGTGCAGAAGGTCGGCGAGGGCACCGAGTGCGACGCCGGCTTCGCCGAGGACAGCGAGGTCGCCAAGAGCGACGCCGTCGAGATGATCGACGAGCAGATGGTGCCCGGCGCGCCCATCGTCGAGTCGGACTCGCTGCCCGACGACGTCAAGGCCCAGCTGAAGGACATCCTCTCGAACGTCACTGCGGACGACATGGTCGCCGCGGGCATCGAGGGCGCCGACAGCGAGGGCTTCCGCAGCGTCTTCTTCCAGACGACGCCGGTCGACGACGCGTACTACGACCAGATCCGCGACATCTGCGAGAAGACGAACGCGTCGCAGTGCAAGGCCTGACCCGCACGACGTAGCACCTCCCCACCCCGGGAACCCGCCGGGACCCTCGCGCACGCGTGGGGGTCCCGGCGACGTCCCCGGGTCCGAGCACGACGAACCGGAGACGAACATGAACCCGCACACCGCCCCCGCCGAGACCGTCGTCCGGCTCGAGGGCATCACCAAGCGCTTCGGTGAGACCCTCGCGCTCGACGACGCCTCGGTCAGCGTCCGACGCGGCGAGGTCGTCGTGCTGCTGGGCCTCTCGGGCTCGGGCAAGTCCACCCTGCTGCGTCACGTCGACGGCCTCGAACGGCCGACCGACGGCCGCGTCACGGTGCTCGGCCGCGAGGTCACCGAGCTCACCGGGCGGGCCCTGCGGCGGCTGCGCAGCGAGGTGGGGTTCATCTTCCAGCAGTTCGAACTCGTGCCGTCGCTGACCGTGCTCGAGAACGTCCTGACCGGCTCGCTCGCCTCCGTGCGCGGGCCCCGCCTCGGGCTCTGGTCGTACGGCCGGGCCGCGAAGGCCGAGGCGCTCGCCCGGCTCGAGCGCGTCGGCCTGCTCGACCGGGCCTACCAGCGCGCCGACACCCTCTCGGGCGGGCAGCAGCAGCGCGTCGCCATCGCCCGGGCCCTCATGCAGCGTCCCCAGGTGTTGCTCGCGGACGAGCCCGTCGCCTCGCTCGACCCCGAGTCGAGCGACCAGGTGATGGCGTTGATCCGCGAGATCGCGGCCGACGAGGGCCTCACCGTCATCTGCAGCCTGCACCAGGTCGACCTCGCCCTCTCGTGGGCCGACCGCATCGTCGGGCTGCGCCACGGTCAGGTCGTGCTCGACACCGGGACCGAGGGCCTGTCGAAGGCCCAGGTGATGGAGATCTACGGCCGCGTCGCCACGAGCACCGACCAGATGGCAGCCATCGAGCTCGAGCTCACCGGGGACGCCGTCCGATGACCGCCGTCACCGAGCGCCCGCGCACGACCGGGGCGGCCCCCGCTCCCGTCACCGCGCCTCCTCGTCGCCGGGTCTCGCCCGAGCGCGTCGCGGCGGGCCTCACCCTCGTCGCCCTGCTGGTCGCGAGCCTCGTGGCCCTGCGCAGCGTCGACATCGACCCCGCGCGGATGCTGCAGAGCTGGGCCAACGCCGAGCGGTTCTTCGGCCGCGTCGGGGCGATCGAGTTCCCCCCGCTCGGCGAGTTGTTGCAGCTCACCGCCCTCACGCTCGGCCTCGTGATCTGCGGCACCCTGCTCGCCGCCGTCCTGTCGGTGCCGGTCGCCGTGCTCGCGGCCTCGAACACCACCCCCGGCCCCGCGTGGCGTGCGGCCGCCCGCTTCGTGACGGTGCTCGCCCGGGCCGTGCCCGACGTCGTGCTCGCCATGGTGTTCGTGCTGCTCTTCTCGCTCGGCACGCTGCCCGGCATCCTGGCCATCGGCCTGCACTCGGTCGGCATGATCTCGAAGCTCTTCGCCGACGCGATCGAGCAGATCGACGAGGGTCCGCGCACCGCCGTCCGTGCCGCCGGGGGCAGCCGCCTCCAGCAGTTCACCGCCGGCGTGCTGCCCCAGGTGCTGCCGTCGTGGGTGGCGACCGTGCTGCACCGCAACGACATCAACCTCCGCGGCAGCGTGATCCTCGGCTACGTCGGGGTCGTCGGCCTCGGCATGGAGATGTCGTTCGCCTTCAAGTCGCTCGACTACGGACTCGGCCTCGGCTACGCCCTCGTCATCTTCGTGCTCTGCGTCGTGATGGAGGTCGTCTCGAGCAGCGTCCGCGCCGCCATGCTCGGCATCGCGCCGACCGGCCGCGGTCTCGGCGACCGCGTCGTCCGACGGGCCACCAGGAGGCGCGGTGCCGGTCACCCCGCCCCGTCGCGTCCCGTGCCCGCCACCGTCGAGTCCGCGCTCCGCCGACCGTGGGACCGCGCCCGTCGACGCACCGTCGCGTGGGGGTGGCTCGCGGTCGCCGTGGTCGTCGCGAGCGTCGCCGTCTGCGACATCGCCTGGTCCGACCTCGTCACCGTCTGGGCGAAGGTGCCCGCCGTCGCGACGCAGTTCTGGCCGCCGTCGTTCGGCAGCTACGAGGCGTCGACGATGGTCGCCGCCATGGGCGAGACGATCGCCATCGCGCTGGCCGCGACCGTGCTGACCCTCGTCGCCTCGATCGTGGTCGGGTCGCTCGCGGCCCGCAACGTCGCCCCGAGCCGAGGGGTGCGCAGCGGCATGCGCCTGCTGCTCGTCGGCATCCGCGGGGTGCCCGAGGTGATCCTCGCCATCGTGCTGATCGTCGTCACCGGGCTCGGCACGCAGGCCGGCACCCTCGCCCTGGCGCTCGGCGGCGTCGGGCTGCTCGGCAAGCTGCTCGCCGACTCGTTCGAGGAGGTCTCGCCCGGCCCCGAGCGCGCCCTCTCGGCCACCGGGGCGAGTCGCGTGCAGGTCTACGCCGGGGCGACCCTGCCGCAGGGCACCCGCGCCCTGATCGGGCACACCTTCTACATGCTCGACACCAACCTGCGGGCCGCGACGCTGCTCGGCATCGTCGGTGCCGGGGGAGTCGGCTACTACCTGCTCAACGCCAGCCAGGGCTCGAACTACGGGACGGTCACGGCGATCGTGCTGATGATCCTCGTCACGGTCCTGGCCGTCGAGGGGCTCGCCATCTGGATGCGGAGGGTCTTCCGATGACCGCGACACACGACACGGCCCACGGCACGGCTCGTCACTCCGCGGCCCCGACCGCGGCCTCGACCGCGGCGGCAGGGCACGCGGCGGCACCGCACGACGTGGTCGTCGTCGGCTCGGGCGTCGTCGGCCTCGGTGCCGCCCTCGCCGCCGTCGACCGGGGGCTCTCGGTGCTGGTCGTCGACCGCTCCCCGGTGATCGGCGGCTCGACCGTGCGGAACTTCGGCCACCTCTGCCTCACCCCGCAGAGCGGCGAGGCCCGCCGCCACGCCCTCGCCGCCCGCGAGCTCTGGCTGCGGCTGGCCCGCGACGCCGGCTTCTGGCTGTCCCGGCGCGGCACGCTCGTCGCCGCCCGACACGTCGACGAGCTCGACCTGCTCGACGAGCTGGCCCTCGCCCGCACCGACCGCGTGCTGGGCGACCGGCCCGAGATCGAGCGGCTCGACGCGGCCGAGCTGTCGTCCCTGGCCCCTGTCGCTCCCGGTGCGGTCGTCGGCGGCGCCCTGCTCCCGTACGACCTGCAGGTCGACCCGAGGGAGGCGGCCGACGCGATCCGCCGGCACCTCGAGACGCGAGGGGTGCGCTTCCTGGCCCGCACCTCCGTGGGGTCGGTCTCGTCGGGACGCGTCGAGACGAGCCGCGGGCCGATCGACGCCGGGACGGTCGTCGTCGCGACCAACCACGACCTCGACCAGCTGCTGCCCGACCTCGCCGACCGACACGCCCTCGAACGCTGCGGCCTCGACATGCTGCGGGTGCGGGCCGACCTAGTCCGGCCGCTCGTCGCCCCGCTGCTGACCGGCTGGTCGCTGATCCGCTACAGCGCGTTCGCCGGCACCGGAGCGGCCGACGCGGTGCGGTCCCGACTGCACGCCGAGCGCCCGGACCTGGCCGCGATGGACCTCAACCAGATGTACACGCAGCTGCCCGACGGGTCGGTGATCGTCGGGGACAGCCACCGGAAGGGCGCCGCGATCGCGCCGTTTCAGGACGAACGGATCGCCGACGCCTTCCTCGACGAGTTCCGCGTGCTGTTCGGCGCCGAGCCGGTCGTCACCGAGCGGTGGCAGGGCGTCTACGCCTCGGGCCGCGACGAGTTCGTCGTCGACGAGGTCGCGCCCGGCGTGCTCGTCACGGTCGTCTCGACCGGCATCGGCATGACCACCGGGCTCGGGCTCGCCGAGCACGTCGTCGGGGCGCACCTCGACGGGGGGCGCGACCGGGCGCTCGACACCCTCGCCCCGACCTCGACCGTCACCTCGGCCGTCCCCTCGGCCGGCCCCTCGCCCCTCACAGAGAGCCTCACCGCATGAGCACCACGACCGCCACCACCTCCGCCTCGTCCGGCACCCCCGCCGCCGAGGCCGCGACCCCGATCGAGCTCGTCGTGCTCGACATGGCCGGCACGACCGTCGTCGACGACGGCGTGGTCGAGCAGGCCTTCGCCCGCGTCGCCGACCGGGTCGACCTCGGCCCGACGCTGAGCCGCGACGAGGCCCTGCAGTACGTCCGCGACACGATGGGCCGCTCGAAGATCGAGGTCTTCCGGCACCTCACCGGGGGCGACGAGGCGCTCGCGCAGCGCGCGAACGACGAGTTCGAGGTGTCCTACGGCGAGCTCGTCGACGAGTCGGGAGTCGAGCCGATCGAGGGCGCGGGCGACCTCGTCGACGCGCTCCGCGCCTCCGGGGTGTCGGTCGTCCTGACCACGGGCTTCTCGCCCGTCACGCGCGACCGCCTGCTCGACGCGCTCGGCTGGACGGTCGACGCCGCCCTCTCGCCCGTCGACGCCGGCCGCGGCCGCCCCGCACCCGACCTCGTGCTGACCGCGCTGCTGCGCACCCGTGCCTCGTCGGTCGCCGCCGTCGCGGTCGTCGGCGACACCGTCAGCGACGTCCTCTCGGGGCGCTCCGCCGGTGCGGGCCTCGTCGTCGGCGTGACGACCGGCGCGCACACCCGCGAGCAGCTGCTCGCCGCGGGGGCCGACGTCGTGCTCGAGAGCGTCCGCGACCTCGTCGGGCTGCCGGCCTTCGCCGGGGTCGCGGCCGCCGGCGCGTCGACGACCGCGGTCGCGTGACCACCGCCCTGCCGCGGACGGGGGTGCCGCCGCGGACGACGGACCAGGAGGCGCGGGTCGCGTCCGTGACGGACCCCGCCTCCCCGGCCGCGCTGCCCCTCGACCCGGCCCCGACCGCCATGGTGTGGCTCGAACCCGGCCGTCCGCACGAGGCCGTCGCGGTGCCCTCGGTCGTCCTCGCGCCCGGCGACGCCCTCGTCGAGGTCGAGCTGGCGACGATCTGCGGCTCGGACGTGCACACCACCCGGGGCGACCGGAGCGCGCCCGCCCCGCTCGTCCTCGGTCACGAGCAGGTCGGTCGCGTGGTCGCCCTCGGGCCGGGGGCGGTCGCCGTGGACGGGGCGCCGCTCGCCGTCGGGCAACGCGTCGTCTGGTCGCTGACCGTCTCGTGCGGTCGATGCGCCACCTGCCGACGCGACCTGCCGCAGAAGTGCGAGTCGGTGCGGAAGTACGGTCACGAGCGGCTCGTCACGGGCTGGGAGCTCAGCGGCGGCTTCGCCACGCACGTGCACGTGCGGTCGGGCACGGCGATCGTCCCGGTCGAGGCCGACCTCCCCGCCGAGCTGCTGGCCCCGGTGTCGTGCGGCACGGCGACGGCCGTGGCGGCCCTCGACGCCGCCTCGGCGATCGTGCCCCTGGACGGTGCCGTGGTGCTCGTCACGGGGGCCGGGCTGATCGGCCTCACGGCGACCGCGCTGGCCACCGACGCCGGGGCCCGGGTGGTCGTCGTCGACCCCGATCCCGCCCGCCGTCGGCTCGCCGTCCGCTTCGGCGCGGTCGCGACGGTCGACCCTACGGCTGCTCCCGACTCCGACGACGGCCTGAGCACCGCGTTCTCCGTCGCGGGCGGTGCCCCGCTCGTCGCCGTGGAGGCCTCGGGGTCGCCGCACGCCGTGACCTCGGCGCTCGCCGCGCTGGGCGTCGGCGGCGTGGCCGTGCTCGTCGGCAGCGTCTTCCCCGCCCCGGCGGTGCCGCTCGACGCCGAGAGCGTCGTCCGGCGTCTCGTGACCCTCCGCGGCGTGCACAACTACGCCCCGCGGCACCTCGTCGAGGCCGTCCGCTTCGTCGAACGGAGGCACGCGGCCTGGCCGCTCGACGCCCTCGTGGGCGAGGTCGTCGCCCTGCGCGACCTCGACGCCGGGATCGCGGCGGCCGCCGCCGGCGGGTCGGTGCGGGTGGGCGTCCGACCGGAGTGACCGGGGGCTGTGGCGGCCTGCGGGGGCTGCCCCGCGCCTCCTGCCGTCCTGCCTCCTGCGTCCGCGGACGCGGGAGGGGGCGGGTGGGCGCCGCTCAGGGGCCGATCGCGCGGATGAAGTGGTCGCCCTCGCGGGCCCGGCCCGACGCCGAGACGGTGAAGCGGACGATGTCGCTGCGGTACCGGTCGTCGGAGGCCTCGAAGGTGCGGCCGTCGGGGCCGCGCGTGATGCGGTGCAGCCGCAGGATCGGCGTGCCGGGCTCGACCCCGAGCAGTTCGGCGTCGAGCTCGTCGGCGGCGACCGCGTCGATCTCGTGGTCGATGTCGGCGTAGCCGAAGCCCCGTGAGTCGAGGTACTCGGTGATCGACACCGTGTCGAGGTCGACGTCGAACAGCACGCGGCCGACCTCCTCGATGAAGGTCAGGCGCTCGAGCATGGTCGGGCGGCCGTCGACGAGTCGCAGGCGGACGACGTCGACCACGAGGGCGCCCGGCTCGATGCCGAGCGACCGGGCCTTGTCGTCGTCGGCGCGGCGCAGCGACACCTCCTGCGTGCGGGCGCCGGGCTCGCCGCCGACGTCGCGCACCCACTTGGTGAAGGGGATCGACACGTCGACCGGGTGGTGCGCCTTGCGTGCGACGACCCGCGCCGGGCGGCCGCGCCGGGTCTCGACCAGGCCCTCGGAGCGCAGGGCGGCGAGGGCGTTGCGGATCGGCCCGCGGGAGGTGCGCCACTGCTCGGCCAGCTCGCCCTCGCTCGGCACGTCGTCGCCGACCGCGAGGTCGCCGCTCAGGATGCGCCGCCGCAGGTCGTCGGCGATCTGCTCGTAGAGGGTCGAAGGCACGTGCGGATCTTACCGAGCGGTGCGGTCGGGCTCGTCATGGGCCCCGTCCGCGACGACGAACCCCGTTCGCGAAGACGAACCCCGTTTCATCGGGGTTCTCCTTCGCGAACGGGGTTCGTCCCGTCGTCGCGCCGAGGGGGTCACCACCAGGGCTTCCCACCGCGACCCGCCCCTGTCGTAGCGTCGAGGGCATGGACACCGAGAGCGAGATCCGCGACTTCCTGACCAGCCGACGGGCGCGTGTGCGGCCCGAGCAGGTCGAGCTGCCGGGCGGCCCCGGACGCCGCGTGCCCGGACTGCGGCGAAGCGAGGTGGCGCTGCTCGCGGGCGTCAGCGTCGAGTACTACACGCGGCTCGAACGCGGGCGCCTCGGCGGGGTGTCCGAGGTGGTGCTCGACTCGCTCGCGACCGCCCTGCTGCTCGACGACGCCGAACGCGAGCACCTGGCCGACCTCGCCCGTGCCGCGAACGAGTCGCCCGTGCGCGCCCGGCGTCGACGCCGTCCTCCCGAGACCGTCTCGCGCAGCATGCAGCTCGTGCTCGACGCCGTGACGGCCGGGCCCGCGTTCGTCCGCAACGGGCGCATGGACGTCCTCGCCGAGAACGCACTCTTCCGCGCGCTCTACTCCGACCTCTACGCCCTCGACGAGCGGCCGGTCAACCTCGCCCGCTTCGTCTTCCTGCACCGCGAGCAGGCCGAGGCCTTCTACCCGTCGTGGTCGGTGGCCGCCGACATCAACGTCGCGATCCTGCGCACCGAGGCCGGCCGCGACCCCCACGACCGCGCCCTGCACGACCTGATCGGCGAACTGTCCACCCGCAGCGACGAGTTCCGCGTGCGCTGGGGCGCCCACGAGGTGCGCCACCACACGTCCGGCCAGAAACGCTTCCACCACCCGGTCGTCGGTCAGCTCGACATGGTCTACGAGGCCATGGAGCCGATGGGCCGCCAGGGCCTGAACTTCCTCGTCTACAGCGCCGAGCCCGGCTCGCCGACCGAGGAGCGCCTCCGCCTCCTCGCCAGCTGGGCGGCGCCGCAGGCCGACCCGGCGGTCGTCCGCGCCGACGCCCCGGACCGACCCGACGTCGCGAGCGGACCGCGCGAGGCGGCCGGATCGTGAGCCGCCTCGCGATGTGGTGGCGCGCCTCCTGCGAGATCTCCGACCTCACGCGCGACCGAGAGCAGGAGGCGCGGGTGCTGGACGAGATGGCGGTGCGTCTCCAGCCGGGCCCCTGGGCGATCGCCGCGCTCTTCCACCGCCGCGCGCCCGGCGCGACCGACGCCGCAGAGGCCTCCGCCACCATGGAGAACCAACCACCCCCGAACGCCGAGGAGGCACGACCGTGAAGTACACCCGTCTGGGCAGCACAGGGCTGAAGGTCAGCCGCATCGGCCTCGGCTGCATGAGCTACGGCGACCCCACCCGGGGCCTGCACTCGTGGACGCTCGACGAGGCGGCCTCGGCACCGTTCTTCCGCCAGGCCGTCGAGCTCGGGGTCACCTTCTGGGACACCGCGAACGTCTACCAGCAGGGCACCGGCGAGGAGTTCGTCGGCCGCGCGATGCGCGAGTACTCCCGCCGCGAGGACGTCGTGCTGGCGACGAAGGTCGGCGGTCGCATGCACGACGGTCCGGGGGGAGCGGGGCTGTCACGCGGGGCGATCCTCGAGCAGGTCGACGCGTCGCTCACGCGACTCGGCACCGACCACGTCGACCTGTACCAGATCCACCGCTTCGACCCCGAGACCCCCGTGGAGGAGACGATGGAGGCGCTCCACGACCTGGTCCGGGCCGGCAAGGTCCGGTACACGGGCGCCTCGAGCATGTTCGCCTGGCAGTTCGCGAAGATGCAGACCGCCGCCGTGGTCAACGGATGGACGCCGTTCTCGACCATGCAGGACCAGTACAACCTGCTGAAGCGCGAGGAGGAACGCGAGATGATCCCGCTCTGCGCCGACCTCGGCGTCGGGCTCGTGCCCTACTCGCCGCAGGGCAAGGGACGGCTGACGCGACCGCGTGGCGCGACCACCGAGCGGTCCGCCGTCGACGAGGTCGCGAAGGCCTTCGACGCCGACGAGGACGGCCCGATCATCGACGCCGTCGAGCAGGTCGCCGCCGAGCACGGGGTGTCGATGGCCCAGGTCGCCGTGGCGTGGGTGCTGCGGAACCCCGTCGTCTCGGCGCCGATCGTCGGCGCGACGAAGCCGCACCACCTCGCCGACGCCGTCGCCGCCCTGGACGTCGAGCTGACCGACGAGGACGTCCGCCGCCTCGAGGAGCCCTACCGGCCGCAGTCACCGTTCTGGTGGTGACCGGACGGCCACATCTCGATCGTGTGATCGATCGGTCACGGGATGGTCTGGTAATCGATCGGTTACGTCGCTAACCTGTAGCCGATCGGCTACAGGAGTCGGCGACCTCGGAGGGCCACATGCGAATCGACACCGTCTTCGCCGTGGGCGACCTCGTGCACGAGCGGCGAATCGCGCTCGGATGGTCGCAAGATCGCCTGGCGACGACGATGGGTGTCAGCCGTGCGTGGGTGAACAGGTTCGAGGCCGGCAAGGGGACGGCGCAGCTCCGCCTGGTGCTCGACGCGCTGCAGGCACTGGGAATCGTCCTCGAGGCCTCCGAGCGTGAGCCGGGGCAGGCCGATGGCTGACCTGCTCGCCTATCTCGACGGGACTCTCGCGGGAACCTTCGCGATGAACGCGTCCGGTCGGGTGACCTTTGCGTACGACGGCGACTACCGCTCACAGGCGACCCCGACCCCGATGTCGCTCTCCATGCGGCCGACCCGCGCCGAGTGGCCTTCCCGGGCGGCCGGTCCGTTCCTCGCGGGCCTGCTGCCCGACAGCCCCGAACGACTCGCCGAACTCGCCAGTCGGTACCGGACGAGCCAACACCCGTTCCGCCTGCTCGAGAGCGTCGGGCGCGACGCTGCCGGTGCCGTGCAGCTGCTCCCTCCCGACGAGGCGTCGAGCGATGCCGCATCGCGGACGGGAGACGTCGAGCGGCTCACCGATGACGACGTCGCCGTCCTCCTCGCCAGTGCGTCCCGTGATCCGGGAGTCTGGGGGAGGGACGACCACGGCGGTCGCTGGTCGCTGGCCGGGGCGCAGAGCAAGGTGGCGCTGTTCCGGTTCCCGGACGGCTCCTGGGGGGTTCCCCGGGATTCCACCCCGACGACGCACATCCTCAAGCCGACGGCCGCCGCCCTGCCCGACCACGACGTGAACGAGTTCGTGTCGATGGCTGCTGCCCGGGCGTTGGGACTCGACGTGGCCGACCACGAGCTGATGAGGACGGCTGCGGGCACTCACGTCTTCGTGACCCGGCGTTTCGATCGCGTCGAGCGGGACGGAGTGTGGCACCGGCTGCACCAGGAGGACTTCTGCCAGGCCATGAGCGTCGACCCGTCACACAAGTACCAAGATCAGGGCGGGCCGTCCGTTCGGCAGATCGCCCGGGTCGTCGCCGAGAACATACCCGACCACGGCGTCCGTTCCGTCACGCAGCGAGCACTCTTCGAGGCTCTCGTGTTCACCGTGGCCTCCCAGAACACCGACGCACACGCGAAGAACTACTCGCTCACGTTGAGCGGCTCCGACGTTCGACTCGCGCCGCTCTACGACCTCGGCTCACATTCGCCCTATCCGACCCGAGGCGGTGCCCCCCTGCGCTCGGCGATGTCGATCGGCGACGAGTACGCGCTCGACTCGATCGGCGAACCGGAGTTCCGTGACGCCGCGAGGTCGTTCGCGATCCCCGCGGACGAGGCGGTGCATCGGTACCGGCGCATCGTCGGCGGCGTCGCCGAGGCCTTCGAGGTGGCCGCCGCGCAGATCGACGAGCCGTTCGCCGCCACGCTTTCCGAGTCCGTCGCGGCCAACGCGTCGCGTCGGGGCTGGAGCTAGGTCGCAGGCGGTGGGCGGCGGACGGTCCGCGCCCCCCCCCCCCCCCGCCGACCGCGCCGGGCCCGGATGCGGGGCCTCGCACGCCCCCCTCACGACTGCAGCGCCTCCGTCGGCGGGGTGCGTGCCGCTCGCACCGCGGGCCACAGCCCGGCCAGCGCCCCGATCACGAGCGTCGCGACGAGTCCTGCGACGAGCACCACCGGCGGGATCGACGGTGGCCACCCCCGCAGCGCGGCGAACGCCGCGGTCACCGCCACGCCGAGCAGCACCCCGGCCACCCCGCCGAGCAGCGACAGGAACAGGGCCTCGGCCAGGAACTGCTGCCGGACGTGCGATCGCGTCGCCCCGAGCGCCCGCCGCAGCCCGATCTCGCGCCTCCGTTCGAGCACCGAGATCACCATCGTGTTCGCCACGCCGATGCCGCCGACCAGCAACGCGACACCGCCGAGGCCGACCAGCAGCCCGGTGAACGCCTGGTCCGCTGCCTGCTGCGCGGCCAGCGCGTCGGACGGTCGCGTCACCTCCACGTCGGACGGGCTCCGCGGCTGGATGGACCGGGCAAGCACGTCGCGCACCTGTGGCACCCGGGTGGGGTCGGCCCGCACGTAGACCGCGGTCGGGGGGACGGGCGAGGCGGCCAGCGCCTCCGCGGCCCGTTCGCCGATCAGCGCCGACGAGTCGATCTCGGGCGCCAGCGGCACCGGTTCGAGGATGCCCGCCACCACGTACCCGGTGCTGCCGACGATCACGTGCCGTCCCGGTTCGGTGACGCCCAACCGGTTCGCCGCCTCGGCGCCGAGCACGACCACGGGGTACCGCGCCATGCCGTCGGTCAGCCAGACGCCCTTCGCCACGCGGGCCTCGAGCACGTCCAGCAGCGTGGGTGACGCCGACCGCACCGTGATCCCGTTCGTGTTGCCCGCGGGCACCGCGCTGTTGCGGTACACGCCGACGTCGGCCACCGTGCCGGTCGTCGCGGCCGATCGCACCCCCTCGGTGTGCCCGGCCGACACCCCCGCCGTCAGGGGCAGGTCGACGGCCTCGCCGAAGAAGTCCTTCCCCTGGGAGGCCGAGAGCAGGTTCGTGCCGAGCTCGTCGAGGGTCGCCGCGAGCTTCGCCTGGCTCGACGTCGAGATGCCGACCACGGCGATCATGGCGGCGATGCCGATCGCGATGCCGAGCGCCGACAGCACGGCCCTGGTGGGTCGGGACGCCAGCCCGGACACGCCCAGTCGCACGACGTCCGACCCGAGGAGGCGCGAGGGCGTCTCCGAGGCGCTCATGCGGTCACCCCCGCGAGGGTCGCGCTGTCGTGCACCAGGTGCCCGTCGCGGATCGTCACCCGCCGGGGCAACCGCTCGGCGAGCTCGACGTCGTGGGTGATGACGACGATCGTGGTGCCCTCGGCGTGCAGCTCGCCGAGCAGCGACACGATGCCCTCGCCGGCCTTCGTGTCGAGGTTGCCGGTGGGTTCGTCGGCCAGCAGCAGCGACGGGCGGTGCACGACGGCCCGCGCGATGGCGACGCGTTGCCGTTCACCGCCCGAGAGCTGGTTCGGTCGGTGGGTCAGGCGGTGCCCCAGTCCGACCCGCTCGAGGGCCTCCCGCGCTCGTGCTCGGCGCTGCCGGAGCGGCACGCCCGCGTAGAGCAGGCCGTTCGCGACGTTGTCGGTCGCGCTGACGCCCTCGCTCAGGTGGAACTGCTGGAAGACGAACCCGATGCGGTGCGCCCGCAGGGCCGACAGCTCACGGTCGTTCTGCTCGGCCACGTCGACGCCGTCGACGAGCACGGTGCCCGAGGTGGGGCGGTCGAGCGTGCCGAGGACGTTCAGCAGGGTCGACTTGCCCGATCCGGACGGGCCGACGATCGCGACGAGCTCGCCGCGGTCGATCCACAGCGACACCGACGACAACGCGGTCGTCGGGGGGCGGCCGTACTCGCGCGTGACGTCGTGCAGCTCGATCACGGCGCTCATGCGGGCACCACGACCTCGTCGCCGGCCCGGACGTCGCCGGTCACCTCGACCCGGTCGCCGGCGAACAGGCCGGCCTCGACCGGCACGGCCGTCGTCGTGCCGTCCGGCTGGAGCACCTCGACGACGAAGCCGTCGTCGACGGCCGCGCCCAGGGCGAGGACCGGCACGTGCAGCACGTCCTCCTTCACCTCCGAGACGAAGTCGACCTGCACCGACGCGTCGGTCAGGTCGCCGGCCGCCGCCGGATCGTCGAGCGACACCGTGACGGGGACCGTCGTCGTGCCCGCGGTCTCGTCGGCCACGGCCGCCCCCACGTCGGACACCCGCCCGGGAACGGTGCCGTGACCGGGCAGTGCGACCGAGACGACCCCGTCGACGGCGGCCAGCGGCGACCCGACGGGCAGGTCGACCGACACGACCGCGTCGTCGCGGGCCGTGTCGTACAGGTCGCCGCCCGAGGCGTCGCCGACGGCCGCCGTCAGGGTGCTGACCGTGAACGACCCCGTGACGAACTGCAGGGCACCCCGGGCGATCGACCCGGTGCGCTCCTGGCCGGTGTCCTTCTGCCAGGCCGAGACGGCGGTCGCGGTGCGCCGGTCGAACCGGTCGTCCGGTGTGCCCGTGAAGTACCCCCAGGCCTTGAGGTTCTCCTCGACCTGCCGGACGTCCGGGCCCTTCGCCATGCCCTGCTCGAACGCCCGCCACTGCGGCAGGGCGCCCTCGAACGCGGTGACCGGTTCGTCGTCGACCCGGAAGAGCTCGCTGCGTGCCGAGAGGGCGTCGCCGACCTTCGGCAGCGAGGTGATGGTGCCGGGTGCGGACCCTGTGACCGTGGGCCCGTCGAGGCGGCTGAGCCTGCCCGCCCTGGTCGTCGTGCCGGTCAGCGTGCCCTGTTCGACCACGGCCGTGGTGGGCCTCGTCGTCGTGCCCGCCGCGACCTGCGCGTCGGCGGCACGGGACGCCCCGGGCGGTCCGACCAGGAACACGGCCGTGACGGCGGCCCCGACCACGGCCACGCCGGCGACGGACGACCAGGCGACGGCTCGGCGCGACGGGCTCACCGGGTCACCGTCGTGGGCATGCTGCCGAACGCGCCGCACTCCTCGAGCACGCCCTCGGGGACGTCGTCCATCGTGTCCGTGCCGCCGGCTCCGTCGAGCTGGTCGGTCACGTCGTATCCCGCGTCACGGACGCACTCGGCGGACTCGCGCAGCCTCGCGTCGAACTCGTCCTGGCTCTCCTTCTCGGACGCGGTCACGGGGCGCTCGCCGAGTTCGTCGGTCGTCGACTCCCGGCACTTCTCCGAGGCGGCCAACAGGGCATCCATGTCCATGTCGTCGCCGCGCGAGATCGCCATGCCTCCGCCGTCGCCCGAGGGGTCGCCGATGTCGACGCCGGCCTCGCGCATGCAGCTCGCGTTCGCGAGATCCCACGCCTGGGCGTCGGCGGCGATCTGCGACTCGGATCCGGCGGGGTCGTCGGCGGCCGTCGAGCAGCCGGCGAGGGCGACGACGAGCAGGGGGAGGGCGGCGAACAGGGCGCTGCGGGTTCTGGGCATGGAAGGACTCCTGGTCTCTTACGGTCACGGGCCGCGACCGGTGGTCACGGCGTCGCCCTCGTCGGGCGACGGGGTCCAGACCACCGCACGGCTCGTTGCCGGCCCGTAAACGGCGGGCTTTACGTTTCGGTGACATCCGACATGTCACCCTGGGGGAGGGCGTCCGCGTCCCGTCCGTCCCGACCCGAACAGGAGCCACCATGCGCGTACTCGTCGCCGAGGACGAGGTCTACCTCGCCGAGGCCGTCCAGAGCGTCCTCGAGCGCCATGCGATGGCCGTCGACGTCGTGCACGACGGCGACGCCGCCCTCGAGGCGATCGCGCTGAACGACTACGACGTCGTGCTGCTCGACCGCGACCTGCCGGGCACGCACGGCGACGACGTCTGCGCCGCGGTGGCGGCGGCCGGCGACGGCCCGGGTATCGTGATGCTGACCGCGGCTGGGCGCACCCGTGACAAGGTCGACGGCTTCGAGCTCGGTGCCGACGACTACCTCGCCAAGCCGTTCGAGTTCCCCGAGCTGATCGCCCGGATGCGCTCGCTCGCCCGGCGCCCGCGTCGGTCGCGCCCGCCGGTCACGGTCCGCGGCGACCTGCGGTACGACGCGTTCCGCCGCGAGGTCTACCGTGACGGCCGATACGTCAAGCTCACCCGGAAGGAGTTCGCGGTGCTCGGCGTGCTGCTCGAGGCCGACGGGGGCGTGGTCAGTGCCGAGCGCCTGCTCGAGAAGGCCTGGGACGAGAACGCCGACCCGTTCACCAACTCGGTGCGGGTCACGATCTCGAACCTCCGGCGACGCCTCGGCGAGCCCTGGGTGATCCACACCGTCCCCGGCAGCGGCTACCGCATCGCCGCCGAGGACGCCGAGGACGCCGAGGTCGTCGCCGACGGGGTCGACCGGTGACCGTCGAGACCCGGTCCTCGGCCGCAGAGCCCAGGAGGCGCGGGCTGCGTCACCGGGGCAGCGCCCGTCTCCGGCTCACCGCCACCGTCAGCGCGGTGCTGACGGTCGTGGGCCTGTCGATCGTGGCGTCCGTGTTCCTGGTGATGCGCTTCGTCCCGGACTACCGGATCACCGCCCTGCACGCGCCGGGCGTCGGCGCGGGCGACCCGGCGTCGCCGACGGCGACGTGGGCGCCCGCGGGCGACGGCGGCGTCGCCACCGCCGGGCCGTCGCCCGTCGCCGAGACCGCCGAGCTGCGCGCGGCGGTCACGATCTCGGGCGAGAACGACCTCCTGCGCGTCCTGCTGACGACCTCGTCGATCGTGTTCGTCGTCGCGCTGGTCGTCGGCGTCTGGTTGAGCTGGGTGGTCGCCGGGCGCCTCCTCCGCCCGGTCGAGCACCTCGCGAGCGCGGCGCGCGAGGCCGAGCACGGCGCCGCGGGGTCGTTCCGGCAGCGGCTCACCGCGCTCGCACCCGGGCGCCCCGACGACGAGTTCGGCCGACTCGCGACGACGTTCGACGACATGCTCGACCGGCTCGACCGCTCGTACGAGGCCCAACGTCGCTTCGCCGCCAACGCCTCGCACGAGCTCCGCACGCCCCTCGCGACGACGCAGGCGATGCTCGACGCGGCCCTCGCGGCCGGCTCTCCGCCGTCCCTGACGATCCGACGCCTGCGCGAGATGAACACCCGCAGCATCGAGACGGTCGAGGCCCTGTTGACGCTGTCCGACGTCCAGTCCGGTGACGGCGTCGCCGCCGACGCGGTCGACCTCGTCGCCGTGGTCGACGAGGTGGTGGCCGCCTCGGCGTCCGCCGCCGCCCGGGCGCGGGTCCAGGTGCGCTGCGTCGCCCGCCCCGCGCAGGTCACGGGCGACCGGGCCTTGCTCTCGGTGCTCGTCGGCAACCTCGTCCGCAACGGCATCGGCCACAACGAACCCGGCGGCCGGCTCGACGTGACGGTCGGAACCGACGGCTCGGGGGCGCCGACCCTGATCGTGTCCAACGGCGGGGCCGTGCTCGACCCGGCCGAGGTCGGGCGACTGACCGAGCCGTTCCACCGGCCGGCGGGTCGGGTCGCCGGCTCCCACGGCCTCGGCCTGGCCCTGGTCGCGGCCGTCGCCGAGACGCACGGGGCGACGCTGACCCTCGACGCGCCTCCTTCGGGCGGTCTGGTCGTGCGCGTGGTGTTCGCCGCGCCCGCGACCGACCGGTGAACCGGCCCGGCGGGCACGCCGTCGCGTCGGTCCGGCCGCTGCGGGGGACACCACGGTCGGCCAGCCAGCCGACTGTGCGACCGGCCCGTCGCTCCTAGGCTCGGAACGTGCCCGCGAGGCGGGCCGACCGGCCAGGGGCGCCGGCGCCGCGACCGGGGGGTGGGACGTTGACCGAGCAGGGTGGCGTCCCCGCGGACCGCCCGACGACGGGCGGCGCCGTGACGGGCCGCCCGACCACGATCATGCGTCCGGGTCAGCCCCTCGGGCTGCGGCTCGACGCCCGGCACGACGAGTTCAGCGACCTGCTGCTCGACTGCTCGCTCGAGGACGTCGGGGCGACCGGCCGGTCGTGGCTGCGCGACCGGTACGCCGAGATCGTGCCGATCGTGCTCGGTCCGGCCCTCGCCGCGGTCGAGCACGGTCGTCCGGTGTCGGCCTCGTGCCTCGACGAGTTGCGTGCCGTCGCCCGCCGCAGTGCTACCTGCCCCGACGTCGACCTGGCCGTCGTCCTGCGGGGGTCCCTGCCCGCCCTGCGCATCTTCTCGCTCGTCATGCACTCGGCGTCGGGCGGGCAGGCCGGGGCGCTCGTCCTCGCGATGGCGCGCGCCTCGCAGGTCGCCCACGAGCTCGGGACCTGCTGGGCCGAGGAGTGGGCGCGGCACCGGCCCCGTCTCGTCGCCGCCCCGCCGGGCGGGGGACCAGGAGGCGCGGGCGGCCCCCAGCCACCCCCTGCGGCCCCGGGGCCCGACGTCGTGCTCGACCTCGTGGCCGACGCCCCCGACCTCGACGACGTCGAGCGGCAGATGCTCACGCTCACCGCCTACGGCCTCTCGAACGCCGAGATCGCCCGCGAGACGGCCTACAGCCGCCAGGCCGTGGCCTGGCACCTGGCCCGTCTGATGCGGACGTGGAGTGCCCCGAACCGGACGGCGCTCGTCTCGGTCGCGTTCGTCAAGGGCGTCATCCGGTCGCGCATCGTGCGGCGGGGGCGCCGTCGGGACGGCCAGGCGGCGGTCGAGGCGCCGAACCGACCCGCGCCTCCTGCCCTGCCGCCGGCCTGACGGCGCACGCGGAACCGCCCCGGCGTCCGGTGAGGACGTCGGGGCGGTTCCGCGGTGCCGCGGCGGGGTCAGCCGCCGTTGATGCTGATGACGTTGTCGGTCTTGACGTTGTTGCCGAGCACGCCCCAGTTCAGGTAGCCGCCGTCACCGTTGTTGGTGACCTTGCCGGGGCCGTCGAACCAGTAGATGACGTAGCTGCCGCCCTTGATGTCGATCGGCTGGGCGTCGGCGATCGAGCCCTCGACGGTGATGTCCTGGTTCTTGTTCACGACCGCGACCGTGAGCCGGTCGGGGTTGCCGGCGTTGTAGTAGCCGACGTCCAGGGCGGCCAGCACGGCGCCCGACCGGTCGCCCTGGTCGTTGACGGCGGCGCTGATCGCGCTGACGATCGCCAGCGGGTCGAGGGTGACGCTGCCCGTGATCGGGCTGCCGGTGCTGGACTCCGGCGAGGCGGGAGCGGTGGTCGCCGCCTGTGCGGGAGCGGCGGCGAATCCGCTCAGCCCCGTGACGGCGACGCCGCTCACGGCGACGGCGGCGATGATCGTGGCGGTCTTCGACTTCAGCTTGCTCATGGTTCGTCCTCTTTCGTTGTCGTAGGAGTTCGAGTTGCGGTGCTTCGTGTTGTCGAGTGGAACTGCCTTGCGAGAACGATCCTGTGGCCGGCGGCGGCGCGATGCACGCGTTCACGGTCGACGTTGGTCGGGTGACCAACGATGGGCCCCGGTGGCGCGTCACCGGAGTACGACGCCGGCTCGTCGGGCCCGCGCGACCTGCTCAGAGGCTGCCCTCGGCCACCACCCACTGCTACTGGAGGCGATGGAGGCGTCCCTCCACGGGCGGACGCCGACGGGCACGCTCGGCGCCCCTCTGTGGAGGAGGCGATGGGCGGGCGGTGACGCGTCAGTCCGACCGCGCCGCGACGCCGTCGAACAGCAGGTCCACCGTCGCGTGGAGCGCGGCCGGCCCGGGATCGCGGCGCGTCACGACGTGCAGCAGCACGGTGCCGATCAGCGACTCGACGAGAGCCTCGAGGGGGGCACCGTCCCGGATCTGCCGCGCGCGCCTCCCGGACTCGAGGCGGGCGAGCAGTGCCGCCCGCGTGACCGAGGTGACACGCTCCTCGTAGTGCTCGGCGACGGCGGCGTCCTCGGCGGTCGCCGCGATGGACGCGCGGATCAGCCCGCCCGCCGCGGGCGAGGCGAAGGTCGAGAAGGAGGCGCGGAGCCAGTCGAGCACGTCCCGACGGACGTCGCCCGTGTCGGCCACCTCGAGGTGGGGCAGCAGGTGTCCCGTGAGCATGCCCTCGGCCACCAGTGCCGCCTTCGCCGGGTACCAGCGGTAGATCGTCGCCTTGCCGACCCCCGCCGCCGCCGCGATGCGATCGAGCGAGAGCTTGTCGTAGCCACGCTCGGCCAGCTCGTCACGGGTCGCGTCGAGGATCGAGAGGCGGGCGGCCTCGCTGCGGGCGCGGCCGGGGCGTGCGGTGGTCACCGGTCCATCCTCCCGCACGCCCGCCGCGGACCCACCCCTTCTACTGGACCGACCAGCCGCCGTCGCTCGCCAGGATCGCGCCGTTCACGTTCACCGCGTCGTCGCTCAGCAGGAACGTGATCGACGCCGCGAGCTCCTCGGCCGTCGCGATCGTCGGGATCGCCGCCTGGAACGGACGGAGCCGCGCCGACCCCGCCTCGGACACGTTCGCCGGGAACGGGATGCCGGTCGCCACGCCGCCGGGTGCCACCGCGTTGACCCGGATGCCCTGCTTCGCGTACATGAAGGCCGCCGACTTGGTCAGGCCGACGACGCCGTGCTTCGACACCGTGTACGCGTTGCCCGACGCGTTGCCGCGCAGTCCCGCCTCCGAGGCCACGTTGACGACCGAGCCGCGCCCGGCCCCGAGCATCACGGGGATCACGGCGCGCGACAGCTTGAACCCGCCGGTGAGGTTGATGCCGATCACGCGGTCCCACATGGCGTCGCTCGTCTCGTGCAGGGGCGAGAAGTCGTCGTTGATGCCGGCGATGTTGGCCAGGGCGTCGATGCGGTCGCCGGCCGCCGCGACGATCGCGTCGATGTCGTCCTGCTTCGTGATGTCGCCGGCCACGGTGACCACGTCGGCGCCGGGCAGGGAGGCGACCAGGGCCTCCAGCTTGTCGGCGAAGAGGTCGACGGCGACGACGCGACCGCCCTCACGTGCCACCCGTGACGCCGTCGCCCGGCCGATGCCGGACGCCGCTCCCGTGACGATCACGGTCTTGCCGGCGAAGCGGCCGGGGGTGACGGTCTCGCGCCACGGACCGTCGGCCTCGGCCGCCTCGTCGGGCACGACGCCGCCGTTGACCTGCAGCACCAGGCCGTCGACCAGCTCCTGGGGCACCTGCCCCTGGCTCATCGCGACCAGCTGCTGCAGCGGCAGGCCGCGGACCGGGGCCAGCGAGCCCTCGTCGAACGCGCCTCCCTGCCCGAGGGCGGCACGGAGCGCCGGCCCGCCCTCGGGGTGGTCGAGCCAGGTCCCGATGGTGCGGGAGCCGGTCAGGGGGGCGGTGGCGTCGGACATGTCGTCTCTTCTCTGAGGAGGATCGGGTCGAGGCGCGGAGACCACGCCCTGAATCGAGACACTTCGTCTCGTAATGCGACGCTACCGCGGCAGGAGGCGCGCGCGGCTGTACGCCTGCCGAGAGAACGCCGACCGCCGACCCGGCCCCGGCGCATCCCGCCTAGCGTCCCCTGCATGACCGTCACCCTGCCTCCCGCCGCCCGCCTCGACGACCGGACCGTGGTCGTCACCGGAGCCAGCTCGGGCATCGGCCGCGCCGCCGCCCGCGAGCTCGCCCGCCTCGGAGCCACCGTCGCCGTCGTCGGCCGCAACCCCGACCGCACCCGCACCGTCGCGCACGAGATCGGCGGCACCGCCTACCTCGCCGACTTCTCCGACCTCTCGACCGTCCGCGACCTGGCCGAGCAGCTGCTCGCCGAGCTGCCCCGCATCCACGTCCTGGCGAACAACGCCGGCGCGACGATCCCCGAGCGCTCGCTGACCGTCGACGGCCACGAGACGACGTTCCAGGGCAACCACCTCGCTCCCTTCCTCCTGACCGCGTTGCTGACGCCGCGCCTCCTCGAGACGGCGAAGGAGGCGCCGGCCGGGTCGGTCCGCATCGTCCAGACCTCGAGTGCCGGCAACCTCTTCGGCAAGGTCGACCTGGACGACCTCGACAACGCACGGGGTGCGTGGGCCGGCGGCTTCCGCGCCTACGGCACCTCGAAGCTGCTCAACGTGCTGTTCACCCGTGAGCTGGCCCGACGCCTGCCCCGTGCCGGCGGCGGGGTCGACGCGTTCGCGTTCCACCCCGGGTTCGTCGCCTCGGGCTTCGGTGGCGACGGCGCGTTCATGACCGCGGCCAAGCGCCTGGCCGTCTCGACCGAGGACGGAGCCGAGCCGCTGATCCGCCTCGCGGGGGCGGCGACCGTGCCGGCGCCGAGCGGCAACTACTTCGACCGCCTCAAGGCCCCCGGTCGCGTGGCCCGTCAGGCGGCCGACGCCGACCTCGCCCGACGCCTGTGGGACGAGAGCGCCCGGCTGCTCGACCTCGACGAGACGATCTAGCCCGGCCCGGTCGGGCCCGACCGGGCGCCCCGACCTCGACGGGCCCGTCGAGTGGACAGAAGACGTCCTTCCGCCGCAGGGGACGAACATCTTCTGCCCACTCGATCGCATCGACGAGAAAGTACTTGCTTATCGTGAAAGTACTTTCTAGAGTGGGAGTCCTACGAGAGGACGACCACCATGACCGCTGACATCACCGGCACGACCGGCACCCCCGACTCCGCCGAGGCCCGGCGCCTGCTCGACCGGGCGGACGCCGTGGGCCGCAGCGCGACGTCGGCGGCGAGCTGGCCCGCCGTCGCCTTCCTGCTCGGCCTGGGCGCCGCCGCGTCGATGGGCACCCTCGCCATGGGGCTCACGACGGGCACCGCCTACTTCGTCGCGATGGGCGGCCTGCTCGTCTGGATCGCCGTCCTGGTCGTGGCGTTCGTCCTGCTGAGGAGGTCGGCCCGCGTCGGCTTCGGTCGACGCTGGATGGCCTACCTGGCCGCGTTCTTCGCCTGCTACGTCGGGGCCATGCTCGTCGTCGGCTTCTCGCAGGGCCAGGACGTCGTCGGCAGTGCCGTCATGGCGGCGGTCCTGCTCGCGGTGTCGGTCGCCTGCGCGGCCGTCGAGGTGCGCGAGGCGCGACGATGACCGCGCGACCGCACCCGCGCCTCCGGCTGTCCGAGTTGTTGCACCAGCCCGTCCGTTTCTCGATGATGGCGGCGCTCGCCGCGGCCGAGGGTCTCGACTTCCGCGACCTGCGCGACGCCGTGCAGGTGACCGACTCGACGCTGAGCAAGCAGGTCAGCGCCCTCGAGGCCGCGGGCTACGTCGCCGTGACGAAGGGGTTCGTCGGCAAGCGGCCCCGGACGAGCCTGAAGGCGACGCCGGCCGGGCGTGAGGCCTGGGCCGCGCATCTCGCCACCCTCCGCGAGATCGCCGCGGACTAGCCGTCGGGGCAGGGGCGTCCCGTGGCCGTGCGCCGGGGGCGCCCCTGCTCGTCCGGTCGGCAGGACGAGGAGGCGCGGGGCGGCGGGGTACGGCGGCCGCGTCCCGGCCGCGCAAGTCCCAGCGACTCCCCAGCCGCTGTGGGTGCACCGAGTGCGTCGCTGCACTTAGTGTAGGCAGGTGACCGTCAAGACCCTGGTGCCCGACCGCCGTGCCGCCCTCAAGGCGAAGCACCGCCAGGCGATCCTCGACGCCGCCGACGCGCTCATCGCCGAGCGCGGGGCGCCCCGCTTCAGCGTCGACGAGCTCGCCGAGCGTGCCGACGTCTCGCGCCGCACGGTCTTCAACCACTTCTCGTCGCTCGACGAGGTCGTCATGACGGCCTGCACCCGCGTGCTCACCGGTGCCGTCGACGAGTTCCGGGCCGCGACCGCCGCGACGCCCGTCGGCGACGGCAGCCGCGCCTCCTTGTTCGCCGAGATCATCCAGGCCATGCAGGGCATCGACCTGCCGGCCGTCGTCTCGTACCTCTGGGGCGTCCTCGGCGACGACGGCGGCGACCCGCGGTCGCACAGCCTGATCCAGGACGTCTTCACCCGCGTCACCGAGCAGCTCTCGATCGAGATGGCCGAGCGCAGCCCGGCCACCGACCCGCTCGAGGCCGAGGTGCTCGTCAGCTCGCTGATGAACGGCATCGCCGTCGTCGCGCGCCACTGGATCACGCGGACCGGCGCCGTGGTCGACGCGGACAGCCGCGACGTCTGGGCCGACCTGCTCGACCGGGTGACGACGAGCATCCGCGCCGGCTACGGGCCGCCGCCGGCGGGCGCCCGGACGCCCGCGGTCGATGCGGCGCCCGCGGCCGCCGAGACCCCCACGGCCGGCCCGACGGGGCCCGACCCGACCACCCCCTGACCCGTCGGCCGGCACGCCCGGCCGACCCGCACCTCCTTGTCGACGACGCGACGTGAGGCCCACCCCCGCAACCCGCATCACCCCGCACCACCCCTGGAGGAACAGACACCCATGGCATCCCTGCTCTATCGACTCGGCCGGTTCTCGGCCCGGCGGGCCTGGCTCGTCATCGTGGCCTGGCTGGTCGTGCTCGGCCTCGCCGGCGGCGCCTTCGCGCTGTTCGGCGGCACGCTGACCACCGCCGTCAGCATCCCCGGCACGGCGACCCAGAAGGTCAGCGACGAACTCGCCGAGAAGTTCCCCCAGGCGAGCGGCGGCACCGGAACGGTCGTCTTCACGACCGCCGACGACGCGGCCTTCACCGACCAGCAGAAGTCCGACATCGCGGCCCTGCTGACCGACGCGAAGGACCTGGACGACGTCAAGGGCACCACCGACCCGTTCGCGACCCAGCAGCAGATCGACGACCAGGCGCAGAAGATCACCGACGGTCGGGCCCAGATCGCCGCCGGCGAGGCCCAGATCACCTCGGGCCAGGCGCAGATCGACGCCGCGAAGGCCCAGATCACCGCCGGCCAGCAGCAGCTCGACGCCGCGAAGGCCCAGGCGCAGGCCGCCGGCGGGGCCGCACTCGCCGCCGCCACGCCGCAGCTCGAGGCCCAGCAGGCGCAGCTCGACGCGGGGACGCAGCAGATCGCCACGCAGCAGTCCACCCTCGACGCGGGCAAGGCCGAACTCGAGACGCAGAGCACCACGCTCGAGCAGGGTGCGTCGTTGCTCGAACTGACCGACGGCATCCGTCAGGTGTCGACCGACGGCACCACGGCCGTGGCCAGCATCCAGTTCGACAAGGCGCTCAACCTCGTCACCAGCGAGAACAAGGAGGCCGTCGTCGAGGCGATGAACGACGCCGACATCGACGGCGTCCAGGTCGAGGTGTCGAACGACATCGCGGCCAGCATCCCCGAGATCCTCGGCCCGGGCGAGGTGGCCGGCGTGGTCATCGCGGCCATCGTGCTGTTCGTCATGCTGGGCACGCTCATCGGTGCCGGCCTGCCCCTCGTCAACGCCCTGATCGGCGTCGGGGTCGGCGTGCTCGCCTCGCTGTCGCTCTCGGGCGCCGTCGAGATGCTGTCGGTCACGCCCGTGCTGGGCGTGATGCTCGGCCTCGCGGTCGGCATCGACTACTCGCTGTTCATCCTCAACCGCCACCGCACCCAGCTGAAAGAAGGGGTGCCGCTGCACGAGTCGATCGGCCTGGCCAACGGCACGTCGGGCAACGCGGTCGTCTTCGCCGGCTCGACCGTGCTGATCGCCCTGCTCGCGCTCAACCTGACCGGCATCCCCTTCCTCGGCCTGATGGGCACCGTCGGCGCCGTCTGCGTGTTCGTGGCGATCCTGATCGCCATCACGCTCACCCCGGCGCTGCTGCGTCTCGTCGGCCTGCGCATCCTCACCAAGAAGGCCCGGAAGAACGTCGGCAACACGGGCGCCGTCCGCGTGCCGACCAAGCCGATGAGCACCACCCGTGCCGTGCTGACCCTCGTGGCCGGCGTCGCCGTGCTGCTGATCGTCGCCATCCCCGCGCTCTCGATGCGCCTCGGCCTGCCCGCCGGGTCGTCCGAGCCGGTCGACTCGAGCGCCTACAAGGCCTACAAGCTGATCGACGAGAAGTTCGGTGCCGGCGTCAACGGCCCCCTGGTCGTCGTGGCCGACCTGCCGACCGCGATCTCGGACGACGACCTCGTCTCCGAGCAGGTGCGCATCGGCACGATCCTCAAGGACCAGGACGACGTCGCCGCGGTCGCCCCCATCGGCGCCTCGGACGACGACACCCTGCTGGCGTTCCAGGTCGTACCGAAGGGCGGACCGACCGCCGAGTCGACCGAGCAGCTCGTCCGCGACCTGCGCGGCCTCGACATCGACGATGTCTCGTCGCTCGGCGTGGCCGGCAACGCCTCGGGCAACATCGACGTCAGCGAGAAGCTGGCCGGTGCCCTGCCCCTCTACCTGCTCGTCGTGGTCGGACTGTCGTTGATCATCCTGATCTTCGTGTTCCGCTCGATCCTCGTGCCGATCACCGCCACCATCGGCTTCGTGCTGTCGCTGTTCGCCGCGTTCGGCGGCGTCACCGCGGTGTTCCAGTGGGGATGGCTCGGCCCTGTCTTCGGCGTGCACGACCCGGGGCCGATCCTGAGCTTCCTGCCGATCCTGATGGTCGGCGTGCTGTTCGGGCTCGCGATGGACTACCAGCTGTTCCTGGTCAGCGGCATGCGCGAGGCGTACGCCCACGGCTCGCCGGCCCGCCTGGCCGTGCAGCGCGGCGTCCACGCCGGTCGCACGGTGGTCACGGCCGCGGCGCTGATCATGACGGCGGTCTTCTCGGGCTTCGTGTTCTCGAACTCGGTGATGATCCAGTCGATCGGCCTGGGCCTCGCCCTCGGCGTGCTGGTCGACGCGTTCGTCGTGCGCCTGCTGCTCATCCCGGCCGTGATGCACCTGCTCGGCGACGCCGCGTGGTGGCTGCCGAAGTGGCTCGACCGCATCCTGCCCGACGTCGACGTCGAGGGCGCCTCCCTCGAGCGGTCGAGGCCGCACGCCTCGGCCGACGACGCGTCGGGCTCGGGCTCGGCCGCGGGCGCGGGCTCGGGCTCGGGTTCCGGTGACGGGCACGTCTCGCACGTCGACCCGACCGCCCCCGTGGACGCCGTCCCCGACGGCAGCGACCCCGACCACCACGGACGCCACGCGGGCTGACCCCGCACGTCGCACCGCCGACTGGACGTCGCACCGCCGAACTCGGCGGTGCGACGTCCATTTCGTGGTGCGCTGTGGCCGTGGCCGTGGCTGGCCTCGGGGACGCGACCCGCGCCTCCTGGTCGGGTCGCACCATCGTCGCGTCGTCGCACCACCCTCGAGCGTGGTTCGACGACGCGGGCGTGGTGCGACCCGGCCAGGACGAGGAGGCGCGGGCGTCGTTGCCGAGGAGCGCTCACGGTCATAGGGTGGCCGGATGATCATCTCGTCCGCACCTGCGACGCCCACCGGGCGTGAGGGGGTCGTCGGCGCCGCGTGCGCCGGCTGCAGGTAGTCGCGTCTCCGCTGCGGATCGACCGTCGAGGTCCGACCGCGCACCCGTGCCGCGTGGGCTGCAGCCCCGGCACGATCCCACGAGAACACCCGGGTCGGCCGACGCGTCGACGGCGGGCACCCGCGCGGTCGCCGATCGCCCGGGTGTGCGCGTCGACGTCACCGTGCCCCGGGCCCGACGACCGGAGAACCACATGATCCCCCTGACAGAGAAGACCGTCCGCGCCTCGTTCGTCAACGCGAGCCGCCGGGAAGCAGCCGACCTGACCCTGCCGCCCGACTTCGCCGACCTCGACTGGACCGACCTCGAGTACCTCGGTTGGCGAGACCCCAGGCTCGCCCGCAGGGCCTACGTCGTCGTGCCGACGCTCGACGCGGACGGCGAGCCGGGCCCCGCGGTCGCCGGCGTCGTGCTGCGGCAGGCCGAGGCCTCGCCCCGGCAGCGTGCGCAGTGCACCTGGTGCCAGGACGTCCGCCTGCCGGCCGACGTGCTGTTCTACGGCGCCAAGCGTGCCGGCGCGGCCGGACGCAACGGCGACACCGTGGGCACGCTCGTCTGCGGCGGGTTCGAGTGCTCGGCCAACGTGCACGTGCTGCCGCCCGAGGCCTACCTCGGGTTCGACGCCGAGGCGGCCCGACTCGAGCGCATCGCGAGCCTGCGCGTGCGGGCCGCGGGCTTCGTCGAGAACGTGCGCCGCGCCTCCTGACGTGCGCCGCGCCTCCCGACCGTCGCCGCGCCTCCTGGTCCGACGAGAACCGGGTGGCACCACGCCCGCGTCGTCGAACCACCCTCGTGCGTGGTTGGACGACGCGGGCGTGGTGCCACCTCGACCGGGCGGGCGCGGCGGCGGCCCGGTCGCCTGACCGCAGGAGGCGCGGGTCGCACCGCCGACTGAACGCCGCACCGCCGACGTGGGCGGTGCGACGCTCGGTCGGCGGTGCGTCCCGCCCCGAGAGTGCAGGCGTCCCGCCCCGAGAGCGCAGGAGGCGCGGGCCGGCACCGTGGGACCCGCGGGTGGGTGACGGCCCGGCCCGCTCCCCGGGGCCCGGCGGTATCCTGGTGGGCATGTCGTCACCCGCCTGCCCGTCCCGCGCCCCGCGCCGGGCGCGCACGGCGCAGCAGGCGTTCCCGAAGCGGCTCGTGCTGACGAAGCGCACCTGCGGCACGAACGGCTGGATGAGCCTGTGGGGCAGCAACGCCCACGGCGAGATCGCCGGGTGCCCGCCGCCCATGGCGTAGCACCGCTCCTCGTCGTCGACGGGTCGAGCGGACGCCCCGCCCTGCCCGCCGACGCTCCCGAAGGACGACGACCATGACCGACCGCACGCCCGCCGACCCCACGCCCGCCGACCCCACTCCGGCCGCTCCCGCCACCGACCCGACCCCCGCCCCCGCCACCGACCCGACCGCCGCCCCTCCTGCCCCCGCCCACGCGCCCCGTGCCGAGGGCCGGGGCGCACGCCTCTCGCGGTTCCTCAGCCGCAACACGACCGGCGGACTGTTGCTGCTCGCGGCGACCGTGCTCGCGCTCGTCCTGGCGAACAGCCCGGCCGGCTCGTTCTACTCGGCCGTGCGCGACGTGTCGTTCGGCCCCGAGGCCCTGCACCTGAACCTCAGCATGGGCAGCTGGGCGGCCGACGGGCTCCTCGCGATCTTCTTCTTCGTGGTCGGCCTCGAGCTGAAGCAGGAGTTCGTCGCCGGCTCGCTGCGCGACCCCCGGGTCGCCGTGCTGCCCATCGCCGCGGCGGTCGGCGGGGTCGCCCTGCCGGCGCTGCTCTTCACGTTGATCAACCTCGGAGCCGGCCCCGACGCGCTCCAGGGGTGGGCGATCCCCGCCGCGACCGACATCGCGTTCGCCGTCGCCGTGATCGCCGTCGTCGGCAAGCGGCTGCCCCCGGCCCTGCGCACCTTCCTGTTGACCCTCGCCGTGGTCGACGACCTGATCGCGATCACGATCATCGCGGTGTTCTACACGGCGGGCATCGCCTTCGTCCCCCTGCTGCTGGCGCTGCTGCCGCTCGCCGCGTTCGCCGTGCTCGTCCGCCGTGGGGTGCGGGCGTGGTGGCTGCTGATCCCGCTGGGCGTCCTCGCCTGGGCCCTCGTGCACGCCTCGGGGGTGCACGCCACGATCGCGGGCGTGCTGCTCGGCCTGCTCGTGCCCGCGGTGGCGACGGCCCGGGCCGGCGTCACGCACGTCGGACCCGACGGCCACGAGGTGCGGCACCCGCTGACCCACCACTTCGCCGAGCGCTGGAGCCCGGTCTCGTCGGGCGTGGCGGTGCCCGTCTTCGCGTTCTTCTCGGCCGGCGTGACGGTCGGCGGATTCGGCGGGCTGGTCGAGTCGCTGAGCGACAGCGTCGCGATCGGCATCGTCGTGGCGCTCGTGCTCGGCAAGTCGATCGGCATCACCGGGGCGTCCCTGCTCGTGACGCGGCTGCCCGGCATCCGGCTCGATCCGAGCCTGCGCTGGGGCGACGTGCTCGGACTGTCGTTCGTGGCCGGGATCGGGTTCACCGTGTCGCTCCTGGTCGGCGAGCTCGCCTACGGGGCCGGCAGCGAGCAGGACGACGTGGTCAAGGTCGGCGTCCTCGTCGGCTCGCTCCTCTCGGCCCTGGTCGGCGGCGCGATCCTGGCCGTGCGCGGCCGGGCCCGCGCCCGCCTCGACGCCTGACGGTCCGCCGACCCGCGCCTCCTGCGGTCGCGTGCCTCGGTCACGGCAGCGCAGGAGGCGCGGGTCAGCTCGCGGGACGCGTCGCGACGATCGCCTCCGCGGCCGCGACCAGCAGGCCCTTCAGGCTGTCCTCATATGTGTTGCTGGTCCTGACCTGCAGCCACGAGCCGTCGGTCAGCACGTTGACGTAGCAACCGCTGCCCTCGTCGTGGATGCAGACGTACTCGGCCTTCTCGGCACCTGCCACGGTGACCGGTGACCGCTCGAGATGCGACATCGAATCCACCGCATCGACGGCCCAGCCGCTACCCGCGGAGAGCGTCACCGTGACGTCGCCGACCTCCGAGATCGGTGCGTCCTCGACGTACGGAAGGGTCCAACGGCACTGCACGGTGCGATCGGAGGCCCGGACGATGCCGCTCGGGTACTCGTTCTGTGGCTCCTGCGGGCCCTCGAGGCGAGGGGAACCCATGATCTGGCCCAGAGGAACGGCCGGGCTCAGCGCGGCACAATCGTCGACCCGGGCCCACGACGAGTCCGGTCGGGTCCACGAGGGGGCCCGTGAGAGACCGTCGAGCCGCGACACCAGGCTCGTCAGAGCCGCGGTGGTGTTCGCGGCGCGCGTCTCGACCGACACGGTCCCGGACGTGGCGTCGACGTCCGACGTCCTGAACTCGACCCACCAGATGCCCGACACGACGGTCGCCTGGCAACCCTGCTCGGTGCAGGTCATGGCCGAGGCGTCACCGGCTTCGGTGCGCTGGGCGCCACCGGCCACGAGGTCGTCGACGGCGGTGAGTCCGGCCTCGCGTCCACTCGCCACCGAGAGGTCCACGCGGGAGTACGGCTGCTCGGTGGATCCCCACTCGCAGCCCAGCACGCCGTACTCGGACAGGCTCGCGTCCGTCGGCAGCAGCAGGTCGACCCGGCCCTGGAGCGGCGACGGGATGAACAGGTCCATCCGCACGCCGCTCGCGAGCGTCGCGCAGTCGATCGGCGCCGACGGCACCGGTGCGACCACCGGCGCCACCGTCGGCGTCGGCCGCGGCGTCGCCGTCGGCCGGACCGTCGGCGTCGGGGTGGGCGTGCTCGTCGGCGTGGACGGTGCCGACGCCTGGAACGGCGAGGGCAGCATGCCGAGTGCCAGCGCTCCCGAGCCGCCGCCGATCGCCAGCAGGGCGGCCAGGCCCAGGCCGAGGCCGAGGTTCCGGTTGCGCTTCCGGCGCGGGGACTCCGTGGTGCGTTCGAGGACGTTCTGCTTCATCGTGACGAGCATGCGGTTCAGCTCGTCTCCGGTGGGGGGCTCAGAGTTCATCGTTCATCACCGCCTTCTTCTTCAGTCGCGATCGGGTGCGCGACACGCGTTGGGTGACGGCGCCGATGCTCAGGCCGACCTGGGCGGCGGCCTCGCCGTAGGGGCGCCCCTCGATGAGGCAGAGCTCGACGATCTGCCGGTCGACCGGGCCGAGGGCGTCGATCTCGTCGCGGACCCAGCGCAGCCGGTCGCGCGCCTCCTCGCCGTGGTCCGGGGCGACGAGGTCGTCGGGCAGTTCGTCGGTGGCGGCGCGGGCCTGCTTGCGGCGCAGGTTGGCGGCGTGGTTGCGGCAGACGACCAGCAACCAGGGCAGCAGCGAGTCCTCGGGCAGGTCGATCTGGTCGACCTTCTTCCAGAGGGTCACGAACGTGTCCTGCACGATCTCCTCGACGTCCATCCGGGTGGCGGCCAGCGCCCACGCGTAGCGGGTCACCGTCGCGGCGTGCCGGTCGAACAAGGCCGACAGCGCCCGCTGGTCACCCCCGACCGTGCGTCTGACGAGCTCGTCGTCGCCTTCCGTGTCGTGATCCACGTCCACCCCCTTCACTAGAGGAGTGTCGCGGAACCGGCGAACCTGACACGGGACCCCCGACGGATCGGCGGGCGGCGCGTCCCGACGGCACGGGACCCGGCCACCCGGGGTCGGTACGGTGTCCGCATGACCCCGACCCGCGCCTCCGTCCTGTTCGTCTGCCAGAAGAACGGGGGCAAGTCGCAGATGGCCGCCGGGCTGATGCGTGACCTCGCCGGCGACGAGGTCACGGTCGTGTCGGCCGGCACGACGCCCGGCACCGACCTCAACGCGCAGTCGGTCGAGTCGCTCGCCGAGCTCGGCATCGACCTCGGCGACGAGCACCCCAAGGCCCTCACCGAGCAGATGGTGCGCGACGCCGACGTGGTCGTCGTCCTCGGCCGGGAGGCGCGGGTCGACGAGGTCCCCGGCACCCGCTTGGAGACCTGGATCACCGACGAACCGTCCGAGCGGGGCGTCGAGGGCATGGAGCGCATGCGCCTCGTCCGCGACGACATCCGCGCCCGCGTCGCCGACCTGCACGCCCGCCTCTGACGCCGGGACGAAAGAACGGAGGCGGTGGTGACCTCTCAACGTCACCACCGCCTCCCGGGCCGCCGCTGCCACGGCCACGGCCCACCCGCTCCGACCTCCACCGTGAACCGGGGGCCGGGGCGGGAGTCGGACCGGCTACCCCTTGACACCGCCGGCGCTCAGGCCGGACTGCCAGAAGCGCTGGAGGAACAGGAACGCCACGACCAGCGGCAGGATCGACACGAACGACCCGGTCAGCACGGTCGAGAACAGCACCTGGGCGCCGCCGCCGCCGGTCGCCGCCTGCTGCCACTGCGCCAGGCCGACCGTCGCCGGGAACAGCGACGGGTCGTTCAGCATGATCAGCGGCAGGAAGTAGTTGTTCCAGGTCGAGACGAGGGCGAACAGCAGCACCGTGACGATGCCCGGTGCGAGCAGCCGGGACGCGATCGTCAGGAAGATCCGCAGTTCGCCGGCCCCGTCGATGCGGGCGGCCTCGAGCAGGCTGTCGTCGACCGCCTCGCTCGCGTAGACGCGCATCAGGTAGACGCCGAACGGGCTGACCAGCGACGGCAGGATGATCGCCCACGGGGTGTCGACGAGGTTCGCCGCGCTGAACAGCAGGTAGGTCGGGATCGCCAGCGCCGTCAGCGGCACCATGACCGCCCCGAGGATCAGCCCGAAGACGAACGACCTGCCCTTGAAGACGTACTTGGCCAGCGAGTAGCCGCACATCGTGGCGAGCACCGCCGCACCGACCGAGCTGACCACGGCGTAGAGCACCGTGTTGCCCATCCACTGCACGAAGATGCCGTCCTGGAACGTGAACAGCTGCGCCAGGTTGTCGCCCAGCGCGAAGGTGCGGCCGAAGGCCAGGCCGAACGTCGAGAAGATGTCGCCGTTGGTCTTGGTCGCCTGGATCGCCAGCCAGACCAGCGGCAGCAGGAAGTACGCCAGCGTGATCCAGAGGATCACGGTGAGGATCGGCGTCTTGCGCTTGGACCGCTCGACGCGACGTCGCGGGCGGCGATTGCCCGCGCCTCCGGAGCCCTCGAGGCGGCGGACGGGACGGTCGACGGACGTGGCCCCGGCGGTGTCGACGGGGGCGGGTGCGATCGTCACGACAGTCGCTCCTTGCGTGAGGTGGCGAGCTGCACCACGTAGCTGATGATCATGATGAGGAACCCGAGCAGGAAGGCGATGGCCGCGGCGTAGTTGACGTCCTGGTTCTTGAACGCGACGTTGTACGCGTAGAGGTTCGGGGTGAAGTCCGACCCGATCGCGTTGGGCGCGATGCTGTAGAGCAGGTTGGGCTCGTTGAAGAGCTGGAACGACCCGATCACCGAGAAGATCACGGTCAGCAGGATCGCCGAGCGGATCGCCGGGATCTTGATGCTCCACGCCACCCGCCAGGGCCCGGCGCCGTCGATCTCGGCGGCCTCGTACATCTCGGTCGGCACGCTGCGCAGGGCGGCGTACAGCACGATCATGTTGTAGCCGATGAACTCCCAGCTGACGATGTTCATCGTGCTGCCGAGCACGTTCTGCGGCGACAGCAGGTCGGGCGGCGTGAGGCCGACTCCGCTGATCACCTGGGCGATCAGGCCGGACTCGCGACCGTAGAGGTAGCCCCACATCAGCGTCGCGACGACGCCGGGCACGGCGTACGGCACGAAGATCGCGAGGCGGACGAACTTGCTGCCGGCCACCCGGCCGGTGTCGAGGGCGAGGGCGACGAACAGGGCGATCACGAGCATGATCGGCACCTGCACGAAGAGGAACAGCGCGACCCGCCCGAGGCCGGCCCAGAAGCTCGGGTCGTTCAGTGCGCGGCTGTAGTTGGCGAGGCCCGAGAAGACCTGCCCGCCGACGAGCTGCGAGGTGAAGGTGCTCAGGTAGCCCGCGTAGCCGAGCGGCACGAGGAACATCGCCGCGAAGACGAGCAGGAACGGGATCGCCAGGGCCCAGGCCGCGACGAGCTGCGGTCGGTGCAGCGAGCTCGTGCGCCGCGGGGTGGCGGGCTGACGGGACGAGGAGGCGCGGGTCGCGTCTCGACGAGGGGTGACGGAGGTGGACATGGGGCTCCTTGCCGGGCCGAGGGGGTGCCGCCCGAGGGCGGGCGGCACCCCGTGAGCGCTACTTGACGGTGAAGCCCTGCTGCTTCGCGTAGGCGGTGACGTCGTCCTGCCACGCCGTGAGGGCGGCGGAGAGGTCGGAGTGGTCGGCGATCGCCTTGCCGAGCGTGTCGTTGAAGCTCGAGTAGACGTAGTCCATGAACGGCAGCCACTGGAAGTCGGTGCTGACCGTGTCCGAGACGCCGGCGAAGAGCTCGTTGACCTTCTGGCCGCCGTAGAAGTCCGAGGCGGTGTCGGTGAAGTCGCTGCTCGAGAGGGTGTCGGTCGTCGTCGGGAACAGGAACTGCTCGTTCGCGAAGGCGAGGGTCGACTCGGGGTCGCTGTTCAGGAACTTGCTGAACTCGGCCGCGGCGATCGGGTTCTGCGTGCCCGTGATGACGGCGTCGCTCGATCCGCCCCAGTTGCCCGAGACGTCCTCGCCGGCCTTCCACTGCGGGATCTTCGCGGCGGTCCACTTGCCGCTCGTGTTCGCGGCCGTGCCCTGCAGGAAGACGGGGCCCCAGGCTGCGGTCTGCCAGCTGGCGTACTTGCCCGACGAGAAGCCCTGGTACCAGGCGTCGTTGAAGTCGGCGTCGGTCGAGACGAGGTCCTTGTCGATCAGGTCCTGCCAGAACGTGACGACCTTCTGCGTCTCGGTCGAGTCGAGGTCGATGCCGACGGTCTTGTCGCCGTCGTACGAGAACGGCTTGGCGCCGGCCTGCCAGAACAGCCCGACGATCTGGCCGGGGTCGTTGCCGGGCAGGTTCGAGATGTACGAGTCGGTCTTGTCCTTGATCGTCTGCGCGTCGGTCGCGAAGTCGGCCCAGGTCTCGGGCGCCTCCGTCAGCCCCGCCTGCTCGTAGATGTCCGAGCGGTAGAGGTTGCCGAGCGGGCCGGAGTCCTGCGGCACCGACCAGACGCCGGTGTCGTCCGCGACCTGGTTCCAGACCCACGGGACGTACTTCGACTCGAGGTCCGCGCCTCCGTAGGGGGTCAGGTCGACGAGGCTGCCGGTCTGGCGGAAGGACGGGATGTACTGGTACTCGATCTGGGCGACGTCGGGTGCGCCCTTGCCGGCCTTCAGGGCCGTCCGCAGCTTCGGGTACTGCGCGGTGCCGGTGCCCACGTTGACGACGTCGACCTTGATCTTCGGGTACTTGGCCTCGAACAGGTCGACCTCCTTCTGGACGTCGGGCACCCAGGTCCAGAAGGTGAGGGTCGTGTCGGTGTCCATGGCCTTGTCGATGTCGGCCTGCGAGACGGGCGCGGTGTCGCCACCACCACCCGCGCCTCCGCCGGACGGGGCGCAGCCGGTCAGCACGAACGCCGACACGACGGCGAGTGACACGAGCGCCTTTGCTGTGGTCTTTCTCTTCATGGTGGTTCTTCCTCGAGGGGGTGGGGGAGTGGTGCGGGGGATCGGGTGGTGCAGGGGGGACGTGGTGCGGGTCGGTGGGGTGGTGCGGGCCGGGTGCTGCGGGGGACGTCGTGCGGGTCGGGCGGCCGGGTCGGGGAGGCCGGGTCGGGCCGCCTACGAGGCGTCGGCGTCGACGAGCTCGTACACGTGGGCCGCGCGCGGGGCGAGGGTCACGGTGGTGCCGGCGGCGACGACCTCCCGGGTCTCGAGGTCGCGCACCGCGGAGGGCGTGGTGACCGTTCCCTCGTGGGCCGACCAGTTCGACACGAACGCGAGCCCGGGGGCTCCGGCCCGTGAACCGGTGGTGACCGTGACCGTCTCGGTCGCCGCCCACGTGCCCGCCGCCGTGGCGGGCACGAGCCACCGGGCGATCGAGCGCGAGAGCTCGGGGTTGGGCACGGTCGCGACGTAGCTGACGCGGCCGGCTCCGGAGGCGCGGGTCGTCAGCATCGCGTCGGCCCCGATCTCGGTCGGCGCGGCCCGCAGCACGACGGTGGCGTCCTCGACGTGCAGGACGTCGGCCCAGCGGGTGCCGGCGGAGCCCGGCTCGAGGACGAAGGGTGCGTCGGCGGGGGAGGCCGGGGCGGTGACGTCCTCGGTGGCCGCGCCCGCGCCTCCTGCGGTCGTGCCGTCGGTGCGCTCGGCGGTGCCGGCGTCCGTGACGTGGACGGCGAGGGGGTGGTCGAGGTTGGTGTACTCCTCGTACCAGACCCCCGCGGGGCCCGAGAGCCGGGCGGGTGCCGGGTCGCGGCGGGCGCGGGCGAGCTCGTCGCCGTAGGCCGTGCGGATGCCGACCACCAGGTGGCCGCCCGCCTCGGCGTACGCGGTGAGCGCGGTGAGCGTGGCGTCGTCGACGACGTACAGCGCCGGAACGACGAGCACGGGGTGGGTCGCGGCCAGCTCGGCCGGGTCGGTGGCGAGGAACTGCGTCACGTGCTGGATGCGCACCTGCACGCCCGCCTCGGCGAGCCCGCGGTAGTGCGCGTCGAACAGGTGGAGGTACGACTCCGGGTCGGGGGTGCCGTCGGGCAGGGCCAGCGGCGGGTACGTCTCGAACGACCACTTGGTCTCGGTCGACCAGAGCATCAGCACGTCGGCGTCGGGCTCGAGGCCGTCGACCGCGCCGCCGACCGCCTTGAGCGTGGCGCCCAGGGCCGAGACCTCGCGGTGGATGCGACCGGGACGCTGGCTGTGCGGCAGCACGCCGCCCCAGTACGTCTCGACGCCGAAGTGCAGCGTGTGCCAGTGCCAGTACTCGACCATGCGGGCACCGCGGGAGACGAGCGCGAGCGCGGCCTGCTTGATCTGCCCGTCGAACGGCGGGTGGTTCTGCCAGGGGCCGCCGATCGACTGCGCGTTGGTCTCGGTGACGAGGAAGGGCGCCTGCGCCGACGAGAACGCCCGGTCGCCCCACTGCTGCAGGGCCCAGACGCCGGTGTGCCACCAGCCGGCCTCGCGGGGCACCTCGACGCCGAGCGTCAGGCCGTCCTGCATCTTGTAGTACGGGTTGCCGGCGGTGACGTCGAGGCTCTCGACGAGCCGCTCGTCGGCGACCTGCGGGCGCGAGTACGAGATGCAGGTGGTGACGAACTGGTCGTCGCGGGCGTACTCGCGGACGACGTCGGCCTGCCAGGCGATCAGCTCGTCGGCCAGCTCGCCCTGGAACCGCCGCCACTCGAGGTCGTACTGCGGCTGCACGTTGCCGTCGGGACGCCAGAGCTGCGACCACTCGGTCAGCCGGTGCGACCAGTAGACCAGGCCCCACTCCTCGTTGAGGCGCTCGACGGTGCCGTACTTGCGCTGCAGCCAGGCCACGAAGCGGTCGAAGACCTGGTCGTTGCGCGGGCGCTCGTTGCCGGGCTCGTTGTCGACCTGCCAACCGATCACGGCGGGGTGCTGCGCGTAGCGCTCGACGACCTTGCGGACGACGCGCTCGGCGTAGAAGCGGTAGGCGGGGTGGCTCTGGTCCATCTCCTGTCGGGCGCCCCAGCCGGCGCGGACGCCGGTGGTCCGCTCGGCGGCGATCTCGGGGTGGCGCACCTGCAGCCACGGCGGCACCGCGTAGGTCGGGGTGCCGAGCACCACCGCGATGCCGCGGGCGTGGGCGCCGTCGAGCACGGGCTGGAGCCAGTCGAGGTCGAACTCGCCCTCGCGCGGCTCCCACGTCGACCAGACCGACTCGCCCACGCGGATCACCGTGAAGCCCGCCTCGACCATCAGGTCGAGGTCGCGGTCGAGGGTGCCCGCCTGCTGGTACTCGGCGTAGTAGGCGGCTCCGAAGAGGACCCCGGAGTGGCGTGGAGCAGAAGTCATCGTTGACCCGTTCGTGTGTGTCGGCTGCGGTGGCGACCGCCGACGTCGTCCCGCGCGTGCTCGGGACGTCGATCGATGTTCGTTGGATGTTGTCGATAACATCGGCGTCTGCGGAGAACGTAACCCACGTGCCGCCACCTGCGCAAGACCCCGTCGTCGACGGGTCCCCGGGGGAGGAGGCACGGGTCGGCCCGTCCCCGGGGGCGTCAGCCGCGCGCGGGTGCGGTCGAGGCGCGCGCGACGAGGGACGGCACCGGCAGGCGGCTGGCCGTGTCGGGGCTGCGTCCCTCGATGTGGGCGATCAGCGACGTCATCACGTGTGCCCCCTCGAAGCCGAAGTCGAGTGCCACGGTGGAGAGCGACGGCACCATGAACCGCGCCTCGGGAGTGTCGTCGTTGCCGACCACGCTGACCTCGTGCGGCACCGAGACGCCCTCGGCGGCGAGGGCGGCGAGCAGCCCCATCGCCATGGCGTCGTTCGCGACGGCGATGGCGGTGAAGTCGTCCGTCCGGGCGGCCAGTCGCAGCCCGATGTCGTAGCCGGCCGCCGCGGACCAGTCGCCGACGTCGGTGACCGCCACCGCGCCTCCGGACCCGGTCACCGCCTGGCGGAACCCGTCGGCGCGCTCGCGGGCGGCCAGCCACTGGTCCGGCCCGGCGACGTAGGCCACGCGGCGGTGGCCGAGGCGCACGAGGTGCTCGGCCGCGACCCGGCCGGCGTGCTCGTTGATCGACTCGGTGGTGCCCTCGACCATCAGCCCGAAGTCACGCGCCACGGGCACCGAGATCGCCCGGCGTTCGAGCGCCGATCGGGCGACGGCGGTCTGCGCGGTCACGACGATGCCGGCGATCTGCTGCCCGAGCATCAGGTCGAGGGCGTCGTCGACCGAGCGTTCGTCGCCGCCGTCCATCGAGACGATGTCGGTGACGTAGCCGAGCGAACGCGCGGCCTCCGTGGCCCCGGCGATCGTGCGGGCGGGCCCCGACTGGTGCATGTTGTCGGCGAGCAGCCCGATGCGGTTCGTCCGCTGCAGGCGCAGGTAGCGGGCCGCCGAGTTCGGGCGGTACTCGAGCTCGGCGAGGGCCTGCTCGACCTTCTCGCGGGTGGCGGGACGGATGCCCTCGAACCCCCGCAGGAACCTGCTGACGGTCTGGTGCGAGACGCCCGCGCGCTTCGCCACGTCGTAGATCGTGGCGTCCTTCATGCCCCGAGGGTAGCGGTGCCCGGAGGCCCGTGCCCCGCCGGGGGCGAGCCCGGGACGTGGACGGACCCCGGGGTGTGGACGCGCCCGGGACGTGGACGCGCCCGGGACGTGGACGGACCCGGGGTGTGGACGCGCCCGGCTAGGCGGTGCGCTCGATCTCGCGGGTGATGCCGACGAGCACGCGGCGCATGTACGGCGCCCAGGCGAAGCGCACGATGCCGCGTACGATCGCCCCGCGCCCCGGTCGGGCGAAGAACGAGTAGGTCCAGTCGACCCGCGTGCGCCCGCTCGGGGTCGCCCGGTAGCTCCAGTCGGCGCGGCCGCCCGTCACCAGCCGCCCGAGCAGCCCGGTGAACTCGCTGAGCTCGTAGACGAAGACCCCGTCGGGCTCCACGCGCACGAGGCTCTCGACGACGCTGCTGCCGTCCGACAGCTCGAGCCGGCGGGTGCGCCCCACGGCGTCCCACGGGCCGGTCTGGTCGTGGACGGCCACGACGGCCGGGATCACCCCCGCCCGCGGATAGAACCCGACGGGGGTCAGCGGCGTCGCGATGCTCCACGCCCGGTCGAGCGGAGCGGCGGCGACGCGCGCGGTGCTCGCGCTCGCGGTGACGGTCATGCCGGGGGGTTCGGAACGGAGGGCGCGAACGACGGGACGGGTCCTCCCCAGGCGCCCCGCGCCTCCTGACCGTCCCCCCAGGAGGCGCGGATCGGCTCCCGGGGACGCCGGACGAGAGCAGACTGGCCGCGTGAAGACGACGACGTTACCCACCACCGACCGCCCCGCCTCGACAATCGTCCTCGGGCTCATGCGCATCTCAGGCATGACCGACGACGCGATCCGTGAACTCGTGGCCGAGGCCCGAGACCTCGGCATCGACTTCTTCGACCACGCCGACGTGTACGGCGACCACCCCCACCACTGCGAGCAGCGCTTCGGCGACGCCGTCACCATGACCTCGTCCGAGCGCGACGCGATCCAGCTGCAGAGCAAGGTCGGCATCCGTGACGGCTTCTGGGACTTCTCGACCGAGCACATCCTCGAGTCGGTCGACGCGTCGCTCGCCGCCCTGCACACCGACCGCCTCGACGTGCTGCTGCTGCACCGCCCCGACGCCCTCGTCGAGCCCGACGAGGTGGCCGCCGCCTTCGACCAGCTGCACGCCGCCGGCAAGGTGCGCCACTTCGGCGTCTCGAACCACACGCCCGGCCAGGTCGAGTTGCTGAAGCGCAGCGTGACCCAGCCTCTGATCGTCAACCAGGTGCAGCTCAGCATCACCCACGCCCCGCTGATCGCGGCGGGCGTCGCGGCCAACATGGCCGGGCTCGACCAGTCCGTCGACCGCGACAACGGCATCCTCGACCACAGCCGCCTCAACGACATGACCTTGCAGGCCTGGTCGCCGTTCCAGAAGGGGTTCTTCGACGGCGTGTTCCTCGGCGACCGCGACGGCTACCCCGAGCTCAACGACGTCATCGACGAGCTCGCCACGAAGTACGACGTCCCGCCGTCGGCGATCCCCGTGGCCTGGATCACCCGGCACCCGGCCCGGATGCAGGTCGTGCTCGGCACCACGAGCGTCGCGCACCTCCGCGACAGCGCCGCGGGGTCGGACGTGCCCCTGACCCGGCCCGAGTGGTACCGGCTCTTCACGGCCGCCGGGCACACGCTGCCGTAGCGCGCTGCGCTGCGCCGGGCTGCGCTGGGCTGCGCTGCGCTGGGCGGGGGTGGGCTGCGCTGGGCTGGGCTGGGCTGCCCTGCCCTGCGCTGGCCTGGGCTGCGCTGCGCCCGCCGGTCCGCCCCCCATCCCTTCCTCCCGCTCGCCGCCACGAAGTAAACACGCCGCCATCTTTTTGCGTGGCGGGTTGTTTACTCCGTGGCGGGGTGGCGGGGTGGCGGGGTGGCGGGGTGGCGAGCCGAGCGGGATGAGCGGCGGGGCGGCGGGGTGGCGGGCCGAGCGGCCGAGCGGCGGAGCGGCGGGGCGGTGGGCCGCATGCGGGGTCACACTCCGACCGGCGCGGAGGGAATGTCCTAGGGTCGACAGGGCGTTGGGACGCACAGATCGGTGCAGAGACCGAGGTGCCTCCCGCGCCCCGTCCGCACCCCGAAGGGACCATCGTGACCCAGCCCAAGATGAACGTCGAGTCGTTCAACCTCGACCACCGCACCGTCGCCGCGCCCTACGTGCGCGTCGCCGACCAGAAGACGTTGCCGCACGGCGACGTCATCACCAAGTTCGACGTCCGGTTCACCCAGCCGAACGAGGCTCACCTCGACATGGCGTCGGTCCACTCGCTCGAGCACCTCTTCGCCGAGCACTCCCGCAACCGCTCCGGCGACGTCATCGACTTCTCGCCGATGGGCTGCCAGACCGGTTTCTACCTGATCCTGCAGGGCGATCCCGCGATGGACGACGTCCTGTCGCTGATCGAGGGCACCCTCACCGACATCACCACCGCGACCGAGGTCCCCGCGGCCAACGAGGTCCAGTGCGGCTGGGGTGCCAACCACACGCTCGAGGGTGCCCAGGGCGTCGCCCGCGACTTCCTCGCGGCCCGCGACGAGTGGTCGACCGTCACCCGATGAGCGGAACGCACGCCGCGCCTCCGGCCGACGGGGTCGCGGCGGTCGCCGTCCCCCCGATCATCGTCGTCGTGGCGATGGCCGACGAGGCGGCACCGTTCGTCTCCCGGGCGTCGCGCGTCGACGAGCCGGTCGCCGTCGGCGGGTCGCTGCAGCGGGTCGTCGAGATCGACGGGGTCGAGCTGCTTCTCGTGCAGAGCGGCATCGGGTTCGTCAACGCCGCCGGAGCGGCCACGTCGGCCATCGTGCGGGCCGGCTCGCTCGAGGGTGTCGTGCCGACCGTGATCAGCGCCGGCACCGCCGCGGGCATGGGCGCCGGCATCGAGATCGGCGACGTCGTCGCGGGCTCGGAGTACGTCAACCTCGACGCCGACGCGCAAGTGTTCGGCTACCGGCTGGGGCAGGTCCCCGGGATGCCGGCCAGCTTCCACGCCGACGAGGCCCTGATGGAGGCGGCGGTCGCGTACGACACGTCCGTCCCGTCCGACGCGTCGGCCGGCTCGGGCGAGACGTCGGCCGGGTCGGACGGCACGTCGGGTGGTCCGTGGGCCGTGCGCCCGGGGTTGATCGCGTCGAGCGACGCGTTCATGACCGCCGAGCGCGTGATCGGCGTGCGCAGCGCCTTCGCCGACGTCGTCGACGTGGACGCCGTCGACATGGAGTCGATGGCGATCGCGCAGACCTGCCACGTCCACCACGTGCCGTTCGTCTCGGTGCGCGGCATCAGCGACCTCGCCGGTCCGGACGCCCACGACGTGCACGATGAGAACCTCGCCCTGACGGCGGGGCGATCGGCGGACGTCACGATGCACCTCGTGCGGGCGATCACCGCGCGCTGAGCGACGGGCTGCGCTGGCCGCGCTGGCCGCGCTGCGCTGCGCTGGCTGCTGCGCGGTGCGGTGCGGTGCTGCGCGGTGCGGCGCCGCGCCGCGCCGCGCCCGCGTTGCCTGGCGACGGCGCCGGTTGCCGCCGTGTTCCTCAGCCGCCAGCCCGCGCCTCCTTCTCGATGCACCCGGTGTCGAACGATGCACCCGCTTGCTCGTGGGTGCATCGTTCGGAAGCGGGTGCATCGGCACGAGCGGCACCGAGCGCATCCACCCCGCTGACGACACGAGCCTGAAACACGCGTGCCGTCGCGACGAAACGCGCGTTTCGTACGCTGGCGGCGACCACCCGACATCCCCACGATCAGGAGTCCCGATGTCACAGTCCCCGCCCGAGTCGCTCGAGCCGTCCGCTTCGCCGGTCGCGACCGCCGGGCCGCCCGAGACGACCCACCCCGTCGACCGCGTCCCCCCGCTGCGGAGGCTCTTCCCGCTCGGCCTGCAGCACGTGCTCGCGATGTACGCCGGGGCGGTCGCCGTGCCCCTCATCGTCGGAGGAGCACTGGTCGGCATGGGCCAGCTCGAGCCCGGCGACATCGCCTACCTGATCAGCGCCGACCTCTTCGTGGCCGGCATCGCGACGATCGTGCAGTCCGTGGGGTTCTGGCGCTTCGGGGTGCGGCTGCCCCTGATGCAGGGCTGCACCTTCGCCGCCGTCGGACCGATGATCGTGATCGGTGGCGAGTACGGCATCACGGCCATCTACGGCTCGGTCATCGCGAGCGGCGTCTTCATGATGCTGCTCGCCCCGTTCTTCTCGAAGCTGGTGCGGTTCTTCCCGCCGATCGTCACGGGCACGGTCATCCTGATCATCGGCGTCTCGCTGATGGACGTCGCCGCCGGCTGGGTCGGAGGAGGCGCGGGTTCCGACGACTTCGGACGCCCGCTCGACGTCGCCTTCGCCGCGGGCACCCTGCTGCTGATCATCCTGATCGAGCGGTTCGCGCCTCCTGCGCTCCGCCGCCTGTCGATCCTGCTGGGGCTCGTCGTCGGCACCCTCGTCGCCTGGCCGTTCGGGCTGACCGACTGGAGCGGAGTGGGCGAGAGCGCCTGGTTCGGGCTCGCCCTGCCGTTCCACTTCGGGCTGCCGACCTTCCCGGTGAGCGCGATCGTGTCGATGTGCATCGTCGGCCTGGTGATCATGACCGAGACCACCGGCGACATCATCGCGGTGGGCGAGATCGTCGACCGCCCGGTGACGCCGCGACGACTAGCCGACGGGCTGCGGGCCGACGGCCTGTCGACCGTCATCGGCGGCGTCTTCAACACGTTCCCGTACACCGCGTTCGCGCAGAACGTCGGCCTGGTCAGCATCACCGGCGTGAAGTCGCGGTACGTGGCGACGCTGGCGGGGGGCATCCTCGTGGTGCTCGGGTTGGTGCCCGCCCTCGGGGCCGTCGTCGAGGGCGTGCCCGTGGCGGTGCTCGGCGGGGCGGGCGTCGCGCTGTTCGGCATGGTCGCGGCGAGCGGCATCCGGACGCTGTCGAAGGTGCGGTTCACGAACTCGAACATCCTGATCGTGGCGGTCGCGCTGGGCGTGAGCCTGCTGCCGACGGTCAGCCCCGAGATCTACGCGCAGTTCCCGACCTGGTTCACGATCGTCTTCGACTCGGGCATCAGCGCCGGCGCGATCGTCGCCGTGCTGCTGAACCTGCTGCTCAACTCGCCGCGGATGCAGGCGCGCGACGAGGGTGCGGACCGTGACGTGTCGGCGCACGACGCCGTGCGCGGGCCCGCGGCACCGGCCGGAGCGACCGAGCGCGAGGGCTGAGCCGGGTCCCGGGCCGGGGCCCGGGTTGGCCGGGCCCGGGGGCTGGACCCGGCCCCCGGGCTGGGCCCGGCCTCCGGGCTGGACCCGGCCCCCGGGTTGGGCCCGACCGCGGACTGGGCTGGCCCAGCCCGCGCTCGCGTCGCACCGTCGACTGGACGTCGCACCGCGCATGTCGGCGGTGCGACGTCCATTCCGTGGTGCGACTCGTGGTCCGGTCGCGGCCCCGGCCGGCCCCGTCTCGCCCCGCTCTGCCCGGCTCAGCGACCGCCGGCGAGGCGCCAGAGGCGGTCGCGCGACATCGGCAGTTCGTGCGGTCGCACGCCGAGGGCGTCGCGGATCGCGTTGGCCAGGGCGGGTGCCACCGGGTTGTACGGCGCCTCGCTCATCGACTTGGCGCCGAGCGGACCCAGGTCGTCGTGCGTGGTCGCGAAGTGCACCTCGGTCTGGGGCACGTCGCCGAACTTGGGCATCCGGTAGTTGCGGAACGCCGTCGTCAGCACGCGACCCTCGTCGTCGAGCATCATCTCTTCGTAGAGGGCCGTGCCGATCGCCTGCGCCGTGCCGCCCTCGACCTGCCCGCGCAGCTGCTCGGGGTTCAGCACGACGCCGGCGTCCGCCGCCTGAACCGAGCGCAGCAGGCGCACCTCGCCGCTCGCCCGGTCGACGGCGACCTCGAAGCCGTGCACGTTGAACGCCACCGAGCGTGGGGTGCCGTCGTGGGAACCGTCGGCGGTGAGCGGACCGTCGGCCAGCAGCCGGTCGCCGGACACCAGGACGGTCGCGTCGACACCGGGGCCGACGCGCACCACGACGCCGCCCGCGACCACCTCGGGGGCGGTGCCGGTGTCGACGGCGTGACCCGCGCCTCCGGCGATCGCCAGCGCGCGGTCGACCATCGCCGCTCGCAGCTTGTGGGCGGCGGCGAGCAGGGCCTTGCCGGCGACGACGACGCCGGCCGACCCGTAGGCGCCCGTGTCGTACCGGGCCACGTCGGTGTCGGACTGCCGGACGACGACCCGGTCGGGCGTGGTGCCGAGCGCCGAGGCGACGAGTTGGGTGTGCACGGTCGTCGTCCCGTTGCCGAACTCGGCCGTGCCGACGCCGATGTCGTAGCGGCCGTCGGGCAGCAGCTCGATCGAGGTGTCGGCGAAGTGACCGCGTGGCGGGATCGTGGCGATCATGGCCAGCGCCATGCCGCGCCCGGTGACCCAGGTCGGGCCGACGGGAGCAGGAGGCGCGCCCTCAGGGGCAGGGGACTCCAGCGCCTGCTCGACCAGGTCGAGGCACTGGTCGAGACCGTAGCTGCCGATCAGCAGATCGCTCTCTTCGTCGGGGTCGGTGACCACCATCGGGTCGCCGGGGACGATCACGTTGCGGCGGCGCAGCTTGAACGGGTCGATGCCGAGCTCGCGGGCCAGTTCGTCCATCGCGGACTCGACGGCGAAGACGACCTGCCCCAGCCCGTACCCGCGGAACGCCCCCGAGGGCAGGTTGTTCGTGTAGACCGACTCGGCGTCCACGCGCTTGTTCGGACAGCGGTAGACGCTCGTCGACTCGTGCACCGAGTGGTACATCACGCCGACGCCGTGGTTGCCGTAGGCGCCCGTGTCCATCAGCTGGTCGACGTGCAGCGCGGTCAGCACCCCGTCGCTCGTCGCGCCGACGCGCACGCGGACGCGCATCGGGTGGCGGGTCGGCGCGATCGTGAACTCGTCCTCGCGGGTGAACTCGTACTGCACGGGTCGACCGGTGCGCAGCACGGCGAGGGCGACGAGGTCTTCGGTGATGAGCTCTTGCTTGCCCCCGAAACCGCCGCCCACGCGGGCGGCGAAGACCCGGACCTGCTCCTGCGGCAGCCCGAAGACGTGGGCCAGCTCGTCCCGCACGAGGAACGGCACCTGGCTCGCCGTGCGGACGACGAGGCGTCCGTCGTCGTCGAGCCAGCCGCGCGAGGCGTGCGTCTCGAGCGCGCCGTGCGAGACGCGCTGCGTGCGCCAGGTGCCCTCGACGACGGCGTCGGCCTGCGCCAGGCCGGCCTCGACGTCGCCCGTCTCGTCGTGCATGGCGGCCACGGTGTTGCGCTCGGGGAACGCGATGCGCGACGCCTCGACGGTCTTCTCGCCGTGCAGCAGCGGGGCCCCGGGGGAGCGCGCCGTCTCGGGGTCGAACACGGCGGGCAACGGTTCGTACTCGACCACGATCGCGGCCAGGGCGTTCGTCGCCGTGCGGACGTCGTCCGCGACGACCGCGGCGACGCGCTGCCCTCGGAACCGCAGCACGGGGTCGAGGACCAGGCCGTCGTCCGGGTCGTCCTCGCGGTCTTCGTGGCGACCGGTCGAGAACAACGTCGCGGGGGAGTCGCGGTGGGTCAACACCAGGTGCACGCCGGGCAGCGCCTCGGCGGCACTCGTGTCGATCGAGGTGATGCGGGCGTGGGGGTGCGGGCTGCCGAGCACGGCGAGGTGCAGCAGCTTCGTCGTGCTGCGGAAGTCGAGCGTGTACGGCTCGCTGCCGGACGCCACGCGCAGGGCCGCCGGGGCCTTCACCGACCGACCGGCCGCCTCGCCGTCGGCCGGGGCCACCGTGTTCGAGACGCCGCAGATCGCGTCGCCGATCGCCCGGTACCCCGTGCACCGGCACAGGTTGCCCTTCAGGAGGCGCGGGAGGTCGTCCGCGTCGGCCTCGGTGAACGTCGAGGCCGTCACCACCATGCCGGCCGTGCAGAAGCCGCACTGGAACCCGGCCGCGTCGGCGAACGCCTGCTGCACGGGGTGGGGGTGCTCGGGGGTGCCGAGACCGGCCGCCGTCGTCACCGCCCGGCCCTCGAGCCGGTGGGCGGGATAGATGCACGAGTGCACGGGTTCGCCGTCGACCAGCACCGAGCACGCGCCGCAGTCGCCCGCGTCGCAGCCCTTCTTGACCGAGTGGACGCCGTGCTCGCGCAGCACCGTCCGCAGCACCTGGCCGGGGTCGACGTCGGCGTCGAGCGGGAGGCCGTCGACCTCGAACGTGACGTGTCTCGGGGTCATCGCGCGCCTCCGGGGGTCGTGGTGGTGGGCGGCGTCCGCCTCGCGCGGGCGGCCGCGCTGCGCGGGTCGTGGGTCGACTCGCGCACGGGTCGCACCGGTGCGTCGGTGGCGGGCCGTCCGAGCTCGACCCGCAGCTCGTCGGCGAAGCGGGCGCTCATCGCGCGGCGCCAGTCGGGGTCGCCGTGGGGGTCGGAGTACCAGCAGTCGATGCGGCCGAGAGCGTCCGCGAGGGCCCGCTCGCCGGGCACCTCGTCGAAGCGCAGCTGGACGGGACGGGTCGTCCCCGCCGTGATCGTGACCACGAACTCGCCGTCGAGGCCGAGCCGGGCCGTGACCAGCGCGCCGGAGCGGCCCAGGGGGCTCAGCGAGATGCGCCGGAACCCGGTGCGGGAGCGCAGGGACCCGAGTGGCACCTCGAGGGCGCGCAGCACCTCAGCCGGCTCGAGGGTGTTCTGCACCACTCCGGTGACGAAGGTGGACACGGGCTGGCGGCGCTCGCCCCCGTCGGTCGTCCAGACGACGGCCGTGGCGTCGAGCGTGGCCATCAGCGACGTCATGGCGCCGGCCGGCAGCCCGAGGGCGACGTTGCCGCCGACCGTCGCGACGTTCCAGATCTTGAACGAGGCGAGCAACGAGTTCGCGCACTGGTCGACGAGCGGGTGGGCGACCCAGTCGTCGTCGGCGGGCAGTCGCAACAGCTCGGCGATGGTGCAGGTGGCGGCGACGCGGAGGACGTCGCCACCGCCGTCGACGTCGACTCCGCGCTCGACCGGCGTCCACCCGAGCGAGGTCAGGTCGACCAGGCCGGTCAGCCCGGGCTGCCGCTCCGAGAACAGCCACGTGCCGCCGCCGAGGGGGCGCTCGCCGGGCGCGAAGACGATCTCGTCGCGGCGTGACGGGGTGCGGATCTCGCGAACGGTGGTCAGGTCCATGGGAGACCCCACTCTGCACGACCGGCGTTTCGAGCATGTGTCGGCTCGCTCGGCGTCGAACGACCGGCCCCGGCGCGGAGCCGCCGACACCGCAGCCGCGTCGGGGGGAGGGCCGGGACGAGAGTCGGAGCCGGAGCGAGGGCCGGGGACGGGGACGGGGTCGCACCACCGTCGTGTGGTCGAACCACGCTCGCGGGTGGTTCCACGACGCGCACGTGGTGCGAGCGGCTGCGCACGTGGTGCGAGCGGCTGCGGACGTGGTGCGAGCGGCCACTCGCCGGGGCGCGCCTGGGTGCCGCGTCGCCCGACGCCCGGGAGGCGCGGGTCGGCCAGCCGTGCCCGTCGCCTCGGGGCACCGTCGCTAGGGTGTGCGTCATGATCGAGCTCGACGACGCCACCCTGCGTTCGCACCTGCTGGCCGCCCTCGCCGTCGAGCGGTGGGTCGACGACGTCGCGGCGCAGGCGCCGTTCGCCGATTCCGACGCCCTCATCACGGTGGCGGCCGCCGCCGCCACGCCGCTCAGCGCCGCCGAGATCGACGAGGCGATGGCGCACCACCCGCGCATCGGTGAGAAGCCGGTCGGCGACGGCGCCGCCCAGGCGTTCAGCCGGCGCGAGCAGGGTTCGGCGGTCGACGCCGACGACGAGACGCTCGCGCAGCTGCTGGTCGAGGGCAACGCCGCGTACGAGCAGCGCTTCGACCGGGTGTTCCTGATCCGTGCCGCCGGTCGGAGCCGGGCCGAGATCGTGGGTGAGCTGCACCGCCGGCTCGGGCTCGACGACGACACCGAGCTGCGCATCGTCGGAGCCGAGCTGCGCGACATCGCCCTGCTGCGGTTGCAGTCGACCTTCGCCGAGTCGGCACCTGCCGGGTCGGCACCCGCCGGATCGACGTCCGCCGAGTCGGCACCCGCCGGGTCGGCACCCGCCGGGTCGGCACCCGCCGGGTCGACGTCCGCCGAGTCGGCACGCGCCGGCCACGACGAGGCCCGAGCATGAGCCACGTCACGACGCACGTCCTCGACGCCGCACTGGGCCGCCCGGCCGCCGACGTTCCCGTCGCCCTCTACGACGCGCGGGGCACCGAACTCGCCACCGGCGTCACGGACGCCGACGGGCGCGTGCCCGAACTCGGCCCGGACGCCCTGCCCGCCGCCGACTACCGACTGGTCTTCGAGACCGCCGCCTACTTCGCGGCGGCCGGGCGTGACACGTTCTACCCGCGGGTGACCGTCGACTTCACCCTCGCCGACGAGTCGAGCCACTACCACGTGCCCGTGCTGCTCAGCCCGTTCGCGTACTCGACCTACCGCGGCAGCTGACCCCCCTCGCACGACGGCTCAGTAGTCGGTGCGGTGGTCGTGGCTCGCCCACGCCTCGAACGGCGCCGGCGCGTTCGCCGGGCGTACCTCGTCGACGGGGAGGTCCCAGGTCGACCGGTCGCGCGCGAACAGTTCGTAGAACTCGAGGTCGTCGAAACCGCCTCGCGCGGCGTCGTGCCGGTCCGCGGCGTACACGACCCGGTCGACCCTGGCCCAGAGTGACGCCGAGAGGCACAGCGGGCACGGTTCGCACGAGGTGTAGAGGGTCGTGCCGGCGAGGGAGAAGTCGCCGACCGCCCGGCACGCCGCCCGGATCGCGGTCACCTCGGCGTGTGCGGTGGGGTCGAGGTCGGCCGTCACCCGGTTCCGACCCTCGGCCACGAGTTCGTCGCCCCGCACGATGACGGCCCCGAACGGTCCGCCCCCGTTCGCGACGTTCTCGACGGCCAGTTCGATGGTACGGGCCAGCCAGCGGGCGTCGTCGGCGTCGGTCACGGTGTCTCCTCGGGGTGGGGCGGGGGTGGGGCGGCTCGGCTCGACGAGGCTCATGCGAGACCCGCGGAGGCGCGCCACGCGTCGTGGGCCGGCGGGGCGTCGTCGCGCAGCACGGTCGCCTCGATCAGACCGTACGGGCGATCGGCGGCCCAGAAGACCTCGCCCGGGTTCTCGAGGCCGAAGGGCGACAGGTCGTAGGCGAAGTGGTGCTTGTTCGGTGCCTGCAGGCGCACCTCGACGATCGAGGGGATCGCCTCGAGGACGGCCGTGCCCATGTGCCACAGGGTCTGCTGCAGGGCGAGCGACTGCAGGGTGGCGAACTCGCGGACCATCAGGCGCTTGACCTCGGCGTACGTGGCCTCCCAGTCGACGTCGGTCGTGCCGAAGCGCCACTTCGCGTCGAGCGCCGTCGCCATGACCCGGTCGTGCGTCTCGGGCAGGGTCGTGAACTCGTCGGTCAGGAACCCGGCGAACTCGGAGCCGGTCGACTTGAGCAGGACCAGGTCCTTCAGCCCGCCCACGACGTACTCGCCGGTGCCGTCGACCGTGACGGCGGCGGTGCGGACCTCTTGACCCGAACGCAGCCAGGTGTGGTCGTGCTCGCTGCCGTCGACCACGGCCCGCTGCCAGTCGTACTGCTCGATCTCGATGCGGGCGCCCGTCACGGGTTCGACGTCGTGCACGAAGTGGCGGGCGAGCTCGAGCCCGAAGCGCTCGACGGCTTCGACGCCCTTCGACTTCGCGAACGCGAACGCGGTGTTCTTCTGGGTGTCGGTCGGCAGGACGGCACTCTGGTCGCCGCGGAGGTACGCCGCGTCGAAGGGGCCCCGCAGTGCCGTCGTGACGTTGACGTCGCGGATCTCGTGTCGGGGCCCGTCGCGGTAGAAGCGCACGAGCCGCGACTCCGCCTTGCCGTACTGGTTGTCGCCGAGGATGATCGCCATGCGGCGATGATCACACAACCGTGTGAACGACTTGTTTCACGATCGACGATTTGTGAACAACTCGTTTCAGAGGGCTTATCGGGGCGAGGCGTCGACTCGCTACTGTGCTGGGCATGGCGATCTCCGAGGCGACCCCCGCACCCCCGTCGGGCCCCGTTCCCGCGACCCCGATCCTGCAACCCCTGTCGCCCGGCGACCGTGGCGATGCCCTCCCCTACGTGCCGGCGACACTCGCCACGACCCTGTGGGGGCGCTTGCCCTGCGCCTCCGACGAGCCCGTGCTCACGATCGACCCGGGCACGGCCGTCCTCATCGACACCCTCAGCCACGAGGGCGTGCTCGAAGACCAGGGCCGTGATCCTCGGGCCTTCTTCGCCCGCCACGGGGTGCCCCCCGAGCACGTGCTCGACGACGCGGTCGCCCTGGCCGCCGCGAGCGACGACCAGCACGGTCGCGATCCGGGTGCCGACGGCCCGCACGTCGTGACGGGCCCCATCGCGATCCGCGGCGCCCAGCCCGGCGACGTCGTCACGATGACCCTGCTCGACGCGACACCTCGCGTGCCGTACGGCGTCATCTCCAACCGCCACGGTCGCGGGGCCCTCGCCGGCGAGTTCCCGCTCGGCGCCGATCCGGTCAGCGTCTTCGCGGCCGTCGACCACGAACCCGACGGCTCCCTGGTCGGCACGTTGCCGCTCGTGCCCGGTGCCGGTCACACGGTGCGGTTCCCGCTGCACCCGTTCCTCGGCATCATGGGGGTCGCCGTCGCGGGCGACGAGCGACCGCACTCGGTGCCACCGGGTCCGCACGGGGGCAACGTCGACATCGCCCTCCTGACCGAGGGCGCGTCCCTGCACCTGCCGGTCCAGGTGCCCGGGGCGCTCGCCTACGTCGGCGACCCGCACTTCGCCCAGGGCGACGGCGAGGTCGCGCTCACCGCGATGGAGGCCAGCCTGCGCGTGACCGTCCGGTTCGACCTGGTGCCGCGCGCCGAGGCCGTGGCGCTGTTCGGCGAGATCTCCGGGCCGCTGGCCGAGACCGCCGAGTCGCTGGTGCCGACCGGCCTCGACGAAGATCTCGACGAGGCGGTCCGCGCCTGCGTCCGAGCGGCGATCGACCTGCTCGAGGCCCGCTACGGCATGGACCGCAGCCTCGCCTACGCCTACCTCTCGGCGGCGACCGACTTCGACATCTCGCAGGTCGTCGACCTCGTCAAGGGCGTCCACGCCCGCATCCGCAAGGCGGACTTCGGTGGTTGACGCGACCGGTAGACCGCCGGGCCACCCCGAGGAGGCACGGGTCGGCTCGGGCACCGTCCCCACCTCGGTCGAAGGCGAGCTGCCCGACGGACTCCTCGGGGCGTTCGACGCCTACGAGCGCGCACTCGCCGCCGACGACCAGGCCGCGCTCGCCGCGGCCTTCGAACCGACCGCCACCGTCATGCGCGCCGACGCCGGTGGGCTGCTGGTGGGGCACGACGCGATCACGGCCTTCCGGGCGAGGCGCGGGTCCGGCCCTGTGCGACGGGTGGTCGAGTGCCACGTCCAGGTCGTCACCGCCGACGTGGCGACCGTCGTGTCGGTCAACGCCCCGGCCGCCGGGGGTCGTGGTGTCGTCACGCAGCTCTGGCGCCGCGATCCGGATGCCGGCCCGGGGGGTGCCCGCTCCTGGCGGATCGCCTCGGCCCAGGTGCAGGCGTCGCCGCCGGCGATCGACCGCCGGGTCTGGCGGGTCGTGGGCGAGCCGCTCGTCTCGGGAAGCCGAGGGGACGACCCGACCGGCACGGCGCCTCCTGCCCTCTCGGGCGAGACGGTCGCCGTGAAGGACTTGTTCGCGGTCGCAGGCCACGCGATCGGGGCCGGCGTGCCTGCCCGGCTCGCGGGTGCGGCCCCCGAGTTCCGGCACGCGGCCGCGGTGCAGCACCTGCTCGACGCCGGGGCCGACCTGCGCGGCATCGCGCAGACCGACGAGTTCGCGTACAGCATCGCCGGACGCAACTCGGCCTACGGCACCCCTCCCAACCCGGCCGTGCCGGGTGCGATCCCCGGCGGCTCGACCAGTGGCCCGGCGGCGGCCGTGGCCCTCGGGCAGGTGAGCATCGCCCTGGGCACCGACACCGGCGGATCGCTCCGCGTGCCCGCGTCCTACCAGGGGCTCTGGGGCATCCGCACCACCCACGGGGCGGTCGATCGCGCCGGGCTGCTCCCGCTCGCGCCGAGCTTCGACACGGTCGGCTGGCTGACCCGCGAGGTCGACACCCTCCGTCGGGCGGCCCGAGCGTCGGTGTCCCTGGCCGACCAGGTGTCGGTCGAGCCGTCGTACGTCGTCGATCCGCGGGTGCTCGCGTCGGTCGAGCCCGGCGTGCGTGCCGGGTTCGTGAGGGCTCTCGACGAGGCGACCGCCGCGGGGCGGGTCGAGCGTCCCGAGGAGGTCGTGCTGGGCGACGTCGCCCACCTCTTCGAGCTGTTCCGCGTGCTGCAGGCCTTCGAGGCCTGGCAGTCCGACGGCGACTGGATCACCGAGCACCCGGGCGAGCTCGCCGCCGACGTGTCGGCCCGCTTCGCGTTCGGCGCGACGGTCTCGCCTGGGCAGGCCGAGGAGGCGCGGGTCGCCCTCGGCCACGAACGTCGTCGTCTCGAGGCCCTGCTCGACGGCCGGGTGCTGCTCCTGCCCAGCGCGTCCTCGGCCGCGCCCGCGCTCGGTGCGACCGCTGCCGAGGTGGACGCCGTGCGCTCGGCGACCCTCGGGCTGACCTGCATCGCCGGCGTGCTCGGCGCCCCCGCCGTCTCGGCGCCGGTCCTCGAGGTGCCGCTCGCCTCCGGGCGGAGCGCGCCCGTCGGGCTGTGCCTCGTGGGCCCCCGCGGGGTGGACCTGTCCCTGCTCGATCTCGCGGCGACCTGGGCGACCTGATGCCCGCCTCGGACGGTGCCCGCCGAGTTCACCTGGTTGAAACACGGGTTGCGTAGGGTGGGACGGGTGAAACGCGTCTTCCAGCCGATCGACCCGCCCGCCCGCCTCCTGATGGGCCCCGGCCCGATCAACGCCGATCCCCGGGTGCTCCGCGCGATGTCGGCGCAGCTCGTGGGGCAGTACGACCCGGCCATGACCGCCTACATGGACGAGACCCAGGCGCTCTACCGCGAGGTGTTCCAGACCTCGAACGAGCAGACCCTGCTCGTCGACGGCACCTCGCGCGCCGGCATCGAGGCCTCGCTCGTGTCGCTGATCGAACCGGGCGACAAGGTGCTCGTGCCCGTCTTCGGTCGCTTCGGCCACCTCCTGCGCGAGATCGCGGAGCGCTGCGGGGCCGAGGTGCACGTCATCGAGGTGCCCTGGGGCCAAGTCTTCCCGCTCGAGACCATCGTCGAGGCGATCGAGCGCGTCCAGCCGAAGCTGCTCGCGGTCGTGCACGGCGACACCTCGACGACGGTCGCCCAGCCCCTCGAGGGGCTCGGCGAGGTCTGCGCCCGTCACGGCGTGCTCTTCTACACCGACGTCACGGCGTCGATCGTCGGCAACGCCTTCCGCACCGACGAACTCGGCCTCGACGCCGTCAGCGCCGGCCTGCAGAAGTGCCTCGGCGGCCCCTCGGGCTCGTCTCCCGTCACCTACGGCGAACGGGCGGTCGAGGTCATCCGGGCCCGCACGTCGATCGAGGCGGGCATCCGCACCGACGGCGACACGACCAGCAGCCGACGCATCGCGTCGAACTACTTCGACCTCGCGATGATCTTCGACTACTGGGGTCCTCAGCGCCTCAACCACCACACCGAGGCGACCACCATGCTCTGGGGCGCCCGCGAGTGCGCCCGCCTCGTCGTCGACGAGGGCGTCGACGCCGTGGTGGCACGACACGAGCTGCACGGCCGCGCGATGCTCGCCGGGGTGCAGGGGCTCGGCCTCGAGACGTTCGGCGACCTCGCGCACAAGATGAACAACGTGGTCGCCGTGGTCATCCCCGACGGGGTCGACGGCGACCGGGTGCGCGGTGCCCTGCTCACCGACTTCGGCATCGAGATCGGCACCTCGTTCGGCCCGCTGCACGGCAAGGTCTGGCGCATCGGCACGATGGGCTACAACGCCCGTCGCGACACCGTGCTCACGACGCTCGCCGCGCTCGAGGCCGTGCTCCGCCGCGAGGGCGCACCGATCACGAGCGGGGGCGGCGTCGGGGCCGCGTACGACGTCTACCTCGACGCCGACCGGGCAGGAGGCGCGGCGTGAGCGACGAGGCCCGCCTCGTCCTCGAACGCTGCGACGCCCTGGCCGCGGTCTCGAGCAGCCCCACCGGCATCGAGCGCGTGTACCTCTCGCCCGAGCACGCACGGGTGAACGCGATGGCCGGCGAGTGGATGCGACGGGCCGGCATGACCACCTGGCGGGACGCGGCCGGCAACCAGCGCGGCCGCTACGAGGGCACCGAGCCCGGCCTGCCCGCCCTGCTGCTCGGCTCGCACCTCGACACGGTGCCCGACGCCGGCCGCTACGACGGCATCCTCGGCGTGCTGCTCGGCATCGCCCTGGTCGCGCGGCTCGAAGCGTCCGACACCCGTCTGCCGTTCGCGATCGAGGTCCTCGCCTTCGGCGACGAAGAGGGCACCCGTTTCGGCACCGCCCTGCTCGGTTCCCGTGCGGTCGCCGGCACCTGGCTGCCCGAGTGGTGGTCCCTGGCCGACGCGTCCGGCACGACGCTGCACGAGGCCTTCATGGCGTTCGGCCTCGACCCGGACCGGGTCGGCGACGCCGCCTACGAACCGGCCGACGTGATCGGCTACCTCGAGACCCACATCGAGCAGGGCCCCTACCTCGAGGAGGCCGACCGGGCGCTCGCCGTCGTCTCGTCGATCGCCGGGGCACGACGTTTCGAGCTGACGCTGACCGGGGTCGCCGGTCACGCGGGGGGCGTCCCGTTCCACCGTCGGCACGACGCGCTCGCCGGGGCCAGCGAGATCGTCCTCGCGGTCGAGCGACTGGCCCGAGAGGCCGACTGCATCGCCACGGTGGGTCGCCTGCAGGCGTTCCCCGGCGGCGTCAACGTCATCCCCGGTCTCGTCGAGTTCAGCCTCGACCTCCGCGGCGAACTCGACGACCGACGCGACGAGGTCTGGGCCGGCATCCAGGCCGTCGCGGCCGAGGTCGGCGAGCGTCGAGGGCTGACCCTCTCGGTGGACGAGACCCACCGCGCGCCGGCCGTGGTGGCCTCACCGCGCCTCCGGGGGTTCGTCCGCGACGGCATCGTCGCGACCGGCGACACCGACCCGATGGTGCTGTTCTCGAAGGCCGGGCACGACGCCATGGCCGTCGCCGAGCTGACCGGGTGGGCCATGCTGTTCGTCCGCTGCGGCAACGGCGGCATCAGCCACCACCCCGACGAGATCGTCTCGATCGACGACGTGGCCGTCGCTCTCGACGCCTTCGAGGCCGCCGTGCACGCGGTCGCGGCGGCGCATCCGGCGCAGGCGCATCCGGCGCAGGCGCACCCGGCGCAGTCGCAGGCGCAGGCCCAGGCGCAGGCGCGCCCCCAGACCCAGACGCAGGGGCCCACGTGAGCGACCAGGTCGAAGGGGCGGGCATCCGTGACCGGATCGACTCGGGCTACGGCCGCCTCTCGCCGCGCGAACAGCGGGCCGCCGACTTCATCCTCGACCACCTGGACGACCTCGCCGTCTACACGGCGACCGAGATCGCCGAGCAGAGCGGCGTCTCGAAGGCGACGGTGTCGCGGTTGTTCCGGCGGCTCGGCTTCACCGACGCCCAAGAGGTGCGCGACCAGGCGAGGGCGTCGCGGAGCCGGGGCGTCCCGGTCGGCCCGGCCCGCGCCTCCGGCGGCATCGCCGAGCACGCCGAGGCCGAACGTCGCAACCTCGACGTGATGCTCTCGGGGCTCGGCGACGGCCGACTCGAGCGGGCGGCCGCGCTGGTCGCCGGCGCCGAGCGGGTCGTCGTGGCGGGGTTCCGCAACAGCTACCCGGTGGCCCTCCACCTGCGGCAGCAGCTGGTCCAGGCACGGGACGACGTGCGCGTCGCGCCGCAGCCCGGCCAGTCGATCGGCGAAGAACTCGTCGGGCTCGGAGCACGGGACGTCGTCGTGCTGGTGGGGTTCCGCCGCCGTCCGGCCGGGTTCGCCGGCGTCCTGTCGGCGCTGGCCGCCCGCGGCGTGCCGGTCGTGCTCGTGGCCGATCCGTCGTTGCGGGGAGTCGACGTGACCGTGAGGCTCGACTGCCCGGTCGAGACCCCGGCCCCGTTCGACAGCTACGCGAGCGCCATGAGCCTCGCCGCCCTGCTGGCCGGTGCCGTCCTGGCCGAGACCGTGTCGGCCGCCCGGCCCGAGGGGGGTCGGAGCCGCGTGGCCGAGATCACGGGGCTCTACGCCGAGCTGTCCGAACTCGAGTGACGCGCGCCGCACCGGCCCGCGACGAGGACGCACCGACGCCCCCACGGCCCGTAGGCCGAGGGGGCGTCAGGGTGTCGGACGACCGGGTCAGCTCGTGGCGAGCCGGCCGGATCAGCTCTTGGCGAGCTTGTCCTTGACGACACCGACCGTCTTCTCGACGATGTTCGGCACGGGGGTCGTCCCGTACAGGCGCTCGTCGGGCTTGGTCGGCGCGGGGAAGGGCACGCCGCTCGTGGGGGCCTCCTCGTAGGTGAACTGGCCCTTGCCGTCGGGCGAGGGCCCCTGGGCCCAGGTGCCCTCGGACGCCGCGGCGCCGTCCGAGAAGTTGTAGAACTTGTACTCCTCGGTCTGGATCTCTTCGCTCATCGGGAAGTTGCTCGGGATCGGCAGCTCCTCGTGGCCCTCGGCCATCAGCTCACGGGCGGCGGCGACCCACTGGTTCTGGTGCGCCGTGTCGCGGGCCAGCAGGAAGCCGAGCATGTCCCGCACTCCCTTGTCCTCGGTCATGTGGTAGAGCCGGGCGACCTGGAGGCGGCCCTGCATCTCGGCGTTCGCGTTCGCGATGACGTCGGCCAGCAGGTTGCCGGAGGCCGTGATGTAGCTGCCCGACCAGGGGTTCCCGTTCGAGTCGACGGGGCGGGCGCCCGCGCCCGCGACGATGGCGGCCTGGATGTCGGTGCCGCCGACGACGGCCGCGATGACCGGGTCGTCCTGCACGGCCTTCTCGGTGGCGCCGACGGGCGCCTTCGCGAGCAGCTGCGAGATCATCGTGGCGATCATCTCGACGTGGCCGAACTCCTCGGCTCCGATGCCGAAGATCATGTCGCGGTACTTGCCCGGCAACTTGCTGTTCCAGGCCTGGAAGCCGTACTGCATCGCGACGGTGATCTCGCCGTACTGGCCGCCGAGGATCTCCTGCATCTTGTGGGCGAGGACCGCGTCGGGCTTGGTGGGTTCTGCTTTGTACTGGAGCTCTTGCTTGTGGAAGAACATGGGACTCCTATTCCCTCGGGGGCCGTGACCCCGGTGTCGGTCCACGTTCTCTCCGTCCCGCGACGGGCGTCCGAAGTCTCGAGACCGGTTGACAACGGCCGTCCGGATGCGCAAGTGGCGAGCACGACCTGGGGTCGCCGTCAAGGGGCGGACCCGGGTGCGCCTCCTCGGGTTGTATGGCGACGAGTGCCCCCGCGACGACGCGGGGCCGAGTCGACGGGAGTGGGACATGACCTCGAAGAAGAAGACGGGGGTGGCGGCCGCGACGGGGCTCGCGTTCGCCCTGGTGGCGACGGGCTGCAGCGGCGGCGGGCAGGGGGAGGCGACCGATTTCTCGACCTCGGCCTCGGGTCCGCTCGAGGCCTGGGCGTTCGACAACGCCGACGACGTCGGCGAGGCCCGCATCGCGTACGCGGCGGACGCCCTGCCCGACGTCGACGTCCAGCTCGACCAGACCACCTTCGACGCCCAGAAGTTCACGACGCGCGTGGCCAGCGGTGACGTGCCCGACGTCGTGCAGATGGACCGCAACTTCGTCGCGACCTACGCGGCCCAGGACCTGATCCAGCCCGTCGACGCCTGTTACGCGGCGAACGACGTCGACCCCGGCGAGCGGTTCTACGAGTCCGTCGCGGCCGACGTCACCTACGACGACCAGATCTGGGCCGTGCCGCAGTTCTTCCAGCCCCCGGCGATCATCGTCGACCGGCGCGTGCTGCAGGAGGCCGGCCTCGGCACCGACGACATCGACACGAGCGACCCCGACCGGCTCGTCGCCGCGGCCGAGGCGATGTACCAGGAGTCGGGCGGCGACCCGACCCGCCTCGGCTTCGACGGCGTGTGGGCGAGTCAGGCGGCCCTGTTCATCCTGGGTCAGGGCGGGCAGATCGTCGACGACGACGGGAAGCCGACCCTCGACGACCCCCGCAACGTGGCCGGCCTCGAACTCGAGAAGCGCCTGGCCGACGCCCAGGGCGGCTACGCGGTGGGCAAGAGCTTCTCGGACACCTTCGACACCTTCGGTGACCGCAACCAGTTCGTGGCCGACCAGGTCGGCGCCCAGATCGCCGCCCAGTGGTACGTGAGCGTCCTGTCGCCGTACCGCGACGAGGTCGACATCACGGCCGTCCCGTTCCGCGACGCCGACGGCGACCCGTTCGCCGTCGCCGGCGGCACGGCCTACGTCGTCCCGGTCGGCGCCGAGAACCCGGACGCCGCCTGCGCGTGGGCGCTCGCCCTGACCGAGCAGGACGCCTGGCTGGCCGCGGCGGAGGCCCGGGCGGACTCCCTCGCCGAGACGCCGGGCGCCGTCAACGCCGGACTGTTCACCGGGTCGCCCGCCGCCGACGACGCCATCCGCCAGCAGTACGTCACCCCGAGCGGCGACCAGGGGTTCGACGAGACGATCGCGACCTACTACGACGCCGTGTCGTCCGGGACGACCGTGGGCGCGTCGCCCGCCGGGCAGCAGATCCAGAGCGACCTGCAGAACGCCGTCACGAGCTACCTGCTCGGCGACAAGTCGGCCGAGGAGGCGCTGGCCGACGCCCAGCGCTCGTCGCTGCGGGCGTACGAGCGCGCCGTGGGCTGACCCGCGCCTCCCCGTCCCACCGTCAGGGGGTCACGTCCTCGACCGACGTGACCCCCTGACGCTTGCCCGGCCCGGACGCTCAGCCCTTGCGGGCCTGCGTCGAGACGCCCTCGATGAAGTACCGCTGGCCGAAGGCGAACAACACCAGCATGGGCAGCGTCACGAGCAACGCGGCGACCATGACGAGCTGGTAGTCGCCCTGGCCCCCGTTCGTCGGGCTGAACGTCGTCATCGCGTACGACAGGCCGAGCGGCACCGTGTAGCCCTCGACCCCGCCGCTGTTGAGGTAGATCAGGGCGGACTGCAGGTTGTTCCAGCTCGACTGGAACTCGAAGAGGAAGACGATGACGAACGAGGGCACGGCGAGCGGCATCGCGATGTGCCGGAACAGCCCGAGGTAGCCGACCCCGTCGAGCCGTGCCGCCTCGAACAGCTCACGGGGCAGGCCCCGGAAGAACTGACGCTGCAGGAAGATGTAGAACGCCGAGCCGAAGAGGTTCATGCCGAACAGGGGCACCCACGTGCCGATCAGGTCGAGCTGTTTCCAGATCAGGTACTGCGGCACCATGGTCACGGCACCGGGCAGCATCATCGTCGCGAGGACCAGCCCGAACAGGAACGACCTCCCCGGGAACCGGAAGTACGCGAAGCCGAACGCGACCAGCGAGCTCGACACCGTCACCAGCAGGGCGGCGATCAGGGCGATCGCGACGCTGTTGACCATCCAGGCGGCGAGCGGCAGGCGCTCCCAGACCTCGGCGTAGTTGCTCCATTGCACGTCCCGGGGCCAGAGCAGGTTGTCGAACACCTGCGAGCGGGGCTTCAGGCTCGCGGCGAGGAGCCAGGCGAACGGGTAGACGAACGCCAGGGTGCAGACGCCGAGCAGCAGCCAGACGACGACGCGGCCGACGGTCGTCCGCGGCCGTCGCCGGCCCGGGGCGGGGTCGAGCGACACGAGGTCGGTGGTGACGGGCTGGACGAGACGGTCGGCGGTCTCGGCGGGCAGGACGGCCATCAGCGGTCTCCCTCGTAGTAGACGAAGCGGTTGCTCAGCCGCACCTGGACGAGCGTGATGAGCAGGATGATGACGAAGAGCAGCCAGGCCATCGCCGACGCGAAGCCGAAGTCGAACTGACGGAACGCCTGCTGGAACAGGTAGACGCCGTAGAACAGCGAGGACTCGGGCGACGCGTTCGTCTGGTCGCGCCAGAACAGCAGGTACGCCTGGTCGAACACCTGCAGGGCGGCGATCGTCAGCACCACCGTGGCGAAGAAGAGCGAGCCCGAGATCATCGGGACCGTGATCGAGAAGAACTGACGGACCCGGCCGGCGCCGTCGAGCGACGCGGCCTCGTAGAGCTCGCGGGGCACGTTCGCCAGCGCGGCGAGGAAGATCACCATCGTGCCGCTGACACCCCACAGCGTCATGATCACGATGGACGGCTTCACCCAGGTCGGGTCGATCAGCCACTGCGGTCCGTCGATGCCGATCACCGCCAGGCCCTCGTTGATCGCTCCCGTGTTGCCGTTCAGCAACAGCAGGAAGACCGCGGCGGTCGCGACCGCCGGCGTCATCTTGGGCAGGTAGAAGACCGTGCGGAAGAACCCGCCGGCCCGTCCCGACCGCGCGAGGAGCAGGGCCAGCGCCATCGCCACCACGATCTCGAGGGGCACGGCCAGCACCGCGTAGAACAACGTGTTGCCCAGGGAGCCCATGACCCGCGGATCACGGAACAGCTCGGCGTAGTTGTCGAAGCCGACGGGCGTCGCCGTGTCCGTCGCCAGCCGGTAGTCGCTGAACGAGATCACCAGGCTGTAGAGCATCGCCCCGAGGGTGAACACGCAGAACCCGACGATCCAGGGGCTGATGAACAGGTAGCCCGCGATCGCCTCGCGGCGTCGCATCGAGGAGGCGCGGGTCGGGCCGGTCTCCGGCGTCCCGGCTCGTGGGCGTCGGCCCGGTGGGCGTCCGGGCCTCGCGGTGTCGACCGCGTGGGCGTTCGTCATGGTGGGTCCCCTCCGGCAGCACGGGCGAGCGCCGTCGCGCGCCTCGGGTGCGTCCTTCTCAGGACCAGAACAGCACCGTTCGCCTCGGGAGGACCGCTTCTCGGGGTCGTCAGTGCACGAGGGCCGGCCCGTGACCCGGCAGGACCACGCGGGCGCGGCGGTCGACGAGCCGACCGTAGGTGCGCCCCGCCTCGGCCAGGTCGGAGTGGAAGATCGGGTGCAGCATCTGCACGCCGTCGAGCCGCGAGGTCGGGTGGCCGGTGACGAGGGCGTCGCCCGTGACGAGCACGTCGTCGTCGGGCAGCGCGAAGACGGTGTGTCCGGGGGTGTGGCCCACGGCCGTCGTGGGGACGACGCGATGACCGCTGAACGTGCGGGTCACCCCGAGCTCGAGCGGCAGGACGTCGGCCACCGCCACGTCGCCCAGCCCACCCGCGCGCACCGCGTGCAGCACCCACCGGGCGAACCGCGGCTTGTACAGGTGCGGCAGCACGTCGCGGACGCCGACCTGGTGCAGCTGTTCGCGCGTCACGTTCGGCACCTCGGCGGGTGCCGCGAGGACCTCGAACCGGTGTCGCCGGCGCAGGGCGGTGATCGTGCCGATGTGGTCGCTGTGCCCGTGCGTCACGAGCACCGACGTGAGTCGGGCGTCGCCGTGGCCCGTCGCCGTGGCCACGGCACGCAGGGACGACTCGACCAGCTCGTGGTCGGCCGGGTAGCCCGCGTCGACCAACGTCAAGGTGTCGTCACCCCCGAGGATCGTCCAGTTCGACGCCGGACCCTGGACGAAGTGCACGCCCGGTGCGACCTCGACGGGAGCCGCCGCCTTCTTCGGGCTCACGCCGCGCCCCCGGCGCCGGTGCCGCCCCTCACGAGGCGACCCCGGTGTCGGGGCGGACGAGCAACCGCGCAGGAGGCGCGCTCGGCCCCGCCAACCGGCCGCCCACCCACGTCGCCGCGACCTCGCCGAACAGGCGTGCGTCGTCGTACGCGGTCACGGGGTTGCGGTGCGAGAGGTCGTCGACGTCGATCGTCACGGGCGTCTCGGGGGCGAAGGCGACGAGGTCGGCGTCGGCGCCGACCGAGATCCGCCCCTTCGTCGGCAGGCCGACGAGCGCCGCCGTGCCCCGGGACATCCATCCGACGACGGCCTCGAGGGGGATGCCGCGCTGCCGTGCCCCGGTCCACACGGCGCGGAAGCTCAGCTCGAGGCCCGAGATGCCGCCCCACGCCACGGCGAAGTCGCCGTGTGCGGCGTCGGGGCCGCCGGCGAACTTGAGCTCGCGGGTCGACGGCGAGTGGTCGCTCGCGACGACGTCGATCGTGCCGTCGACCAGCGCCTGCCAGAGCAGTTCGCGGTTGGCCTCGCCGCGGATCGGCGGGCAGCACTTGAACTGCGTCGCCCCGTCGCCGATGTGCTCGGCGTCGAAGGTCAGGTAGTGCGGGCAGGTCTCGACCGTGAGCCGCAGTCCCTCGGCCTTGGCCGCCCGGATGGTGTCGAGCGCCGTCGCCGACGAGAGGTGCAGCACGTGGGCGCGTCCACCCGTGGCGCGCAGGGCGTCGACCACGTGCTCGATCGCCGTGCGCTCGACCACGTCGGGACGCGAGCGGACGAACGCCTCGTAGGCCGCGCCTCCTGCTGCGGGCACCTCGGGCGCCCCGGGCGCCTCGGTCGGCGAGGCCGCGGCGGCGTCGAGGCCGTCGGGGTCCTCGGCGTGCACGATCAGCAGACCGTCGAAGACCGCCAGTTCGGCCATCGCCTGGTGCAGCTGCTCGGTCGACAGGTGCGGGAACTCGTCGACCCCCGACGGCGAGAGGAAGGCCTTGAACCCGAAGACGCCGGCCTCGTGCAGCGCCCGCAGGTCGCCCGTGCCGAGGTTCGCCGGGATCGCCCCGCCCCAGAACCCGACGTCGACGACCGACTGGGGGCCCGCGGCGGCGCGCTTCTGCTCGAGGGCGTCGACGGTCGTCGTCGGCGGGATGCTGTTGAGGGGCATGTCGACGATCGTCGTGACGCCCCCGGCGGCGGCGGCACGGGTCGCCGTCGCGAAGCCCTCCCACTCGGTGCGTCCGGGCTCGTTGACGTGCACGTGGCTGTCGACGATGCCGGGCAGCAGCACCTGTTCGTCGGGGAGGGTCACGTCGACGGTGGCGTCGACCTCGTCGGTGAGGCCGCCGATCGCGACGACGCGGCCGTCACGGATGGAGACGCTCGCCTCGCGCCAGACGCCGTCGACCCAGGCGCGACGGGCCCGGACCACCAGGTCGTGCCGCACGGCGTCAGCCACGGGTCGCCCCGGCCGCCGCCGCGGCCGCCTCGGCCTCGCGCGCCTCGAGCTCTTTCCGTCGCTCGCGCAGGAGGTGCCCGGTCAGTGCGACGAGCAGCGTCAGCCCGCCGGCGACGCCCATGCCCACGCCGATGTGCACCTGCAGCAGGAGGGCACCGACGCCCGCACCGGCGAGGATGAGCACCACGGCGAGCACGCGCCGGGGGAAGTTCTTGCCCGTGCCGCCGGCGAGCTTCGACTCGGACGCGAGCCCGACGATGGTCGACGTGACCACCACGGTCGTGACGTCGGCCACGGCGATCTTGCGCGCGGCGGCGGCCTGCAGCCCCATCGCGGCGCCCAGCAGGCCGGTGATCGTGAAGGCCCACGGCGTGTTCTCTTCGGGCACGACGAAGAAGGTCGAGATGCCGAGGCCGAGCAGCACGCCGCCGGTCACGCCGAACGAGGTCGTGCTGCGGCCCGACCACCCGGCACGGCCGCCGCGCAGCACCCGGCCGCCGATCGCCGCTCCGAGCAGGAACGCGGCGAGGGCCACGATCGGGCCCACGATCGGCAGACCGTCGGCCTGGGCGATGGCCATGCCGAGGATGACCACGTTGCCGGTCATGTTCGCGGTGAACACCCGGTCGAGGCCGAGGTAGCCGACGGCGTCGATGATGCCGGTGGTGAACGTCAGCGTCAGCATCATGACGAGGTGCATGCGCGCCTGGTTGCGGCGGAACTTCTTCACGGGGGTCCTCAGGTGCTCGGCGCCGGGGCACGGCGGGGCGGGCGACTACGGCGACGTCGGCGCATCGGTTCTGCCGTCGATCGTATTGTCGCGGCTCGCTCGCACGCGAACCCCGGGCCGTGCCTGTGGACGAGAGGGGCCGTGCCCGGGGACGAGAGGGGCCGTGCCCGGGGACGAGAGGAGGCGCGGGCGAGGGCACCCAGGACGGACCGGCTCAGCGGCGGTGGACGACCAGGGTGTCGGCGAGGCCGGCCGTCGCGTCGGCGGCCACCGTGCCGGTGCGGGCGAAGTCGGCCCAGATCTGGCGCACCTTGCGGCCGCGGCGGTCGACGTCCTCCCAGTCGGTGGTGCCGACCAGGCGGGTGTGCGCCCAGGCCTCGCGGCCGCCGAGCAGCAGCGGCAGCTCGGTGATGTGGGCGGCGCCGAACGCCGTTCCCTCGGGCTCCCAGGTGAACTCGAACGTCGAGACGCGCCCGCCCGCGGCGCGGTGCCGCTCGGCGAAGGCCCGACCGGCCCGGTGGTAGACGGCCTTCGTCGTGGCGTCGATCATCAGGCGTCGGATCGCCCGGCCGACCACGGGCAGGCCGAACATCCGCTGCAGCAGGGGGGAGAACTCGGCGAACACCGCGGTCTCGTCGGCCGTCGCGCCGATCAGCAGGTCGATCTCGGGCGCGACCTCGCGCCACGCGGCGTCGGCGGCGGACTCGGTCGGCAGCGGTGCCCGCCCGTACTGCAGCCCGAAGGCCATGCCGCCGCGCAGGCCGAAGCGCTTCGCCGCCCGCTCGGCCACGGACTGCCCGGCGAGCAGCTCGTCGAGCGGGGCGTCCCTCCGCGGCGTGCCCACCGCCTCCGTCATCGCCTTCACCATGCGACTGCGGCCGCGCACGATGCCGAGCGGGGCGCTCTGCACGATGGCCCGGGCGAAGAGCCCCCGGGCGCCCTCGCTGATCATCAGGTGCGCGATCGCGTCACCGCCGGCGGACTGGCCGAACAGGGTGATGCGGCTCGAGTCGCCCCCGAACGCCTCGATCGTCTCGTGCACCCAGCGGACGGCCGCGAGCTGGTCGAGCAGCCCGAGGTTGGCGGGCACCTCGTCGCCGACGCCGAAGAAACCGAGCATGCCCAGCCGGTAGGTCACGGTGACGACGATCACTCGCTGCTCGGCGACGAGGGCGCGCGGGTCGTAGACGCGCAGGTCGCCCGCCCCCGAGACGTACGAGCCGCCGTGGATCCACACCATGACCGGCACGCGCTCGTCGGCGAGCAGGTCGGCGGGCAGGGTGATCGAGAGGCGCTGGCAGTGCTCGTCGTCGACCATGCCGACGGCGGCGCCCTCGATCAGGGCGTCGAGCCCGGGCGACGCGACCTGCGGTGAGGCGGGGGCGCGGTCGAAGGCGAGCAGCGGGGAGGGCCAGGGTGCGACCGGACGCGGCGGCTCGAAGCGGTCGGCCTCGGCGTAGGGCACGCCGAGCACCCGCACGACCTCGCCGTCGACCCGGCCCACGATGCGGCCCGACGGGGTGTCGAACTCGCGGCGGGCGGCGCGGTCGTCGGTGTCGACGACCGGTTCGCCGGGGGCGGTCGGCGTGCTGGCGGTGGGGCGGGGGGCGTCCTGGGTCACCCGACCATGGTGCCCCTCACCGCCCGTCTAGGCTCGCGGGATGACCGCCGACACCCCTCCCGCCCCCGGGTTCTACCGCCACTTCAAGGGCGGCCGTTACGAGGTGCTGGGCACCGCCCGCCACAGCGAGACCGACGAACCGCTCGTCGTCTACCGCGCGCTCTACGGCGAGCAGGGCCTCTGGGTGCGGCCCCTCGCGGCCTGGTCCGAGCACGTGCGACGCGACGGGCACGACGGCCCGAGGTTCGCGCCCGAGGGCTGACCGGCCCACCCGGTGGCCGGTGCGCCCACCGTGCGGCGGTCGAGGGCGAGCCGAGGAGGCGCGGGGCGGGTCAGCGAAGTCACAGCCGGTTGATAGCCCCGCGGCCGGACACTCGGCTCATGAAGTTCTCACGTCGCTCCCAGCACCCCCAGGGTGCAGCCACAGACGGGGGCGTCGCGGACGACGCGACCCGCACCGCCGACCCGGCCGCGGCCGCGACGCCCTCGACCGCGCCGCCCTCGGCCGCGCCGCCCTCGGCCGTGCCGCCCGTGGCCGCGCTGTCCCCGGCCACGCTGCCCCCGGGCATGCTGATCGCGGGGGCCTGGGCCTGGCGCCTGCTCGCGGTCGCCGCCGCGCTGGCCGTGCTCTTCTGGCTGATCGCCACGCTCGAGGAGATCGTGGTGCCGCTGCTGATCGCGATCCTCGTGTCGGCGTTCCTGGTGCCGGTCGCGGGGTTCCTGCACCGGCACCGGTGGCCGCGGTGGCTCGCCATCGTGGCCGCGTTGCTGGCCGGGGTGGTCGTCGTCGGGGGCCTCGTGCTGCTCGCCGTGACGCAGATCCGGGCCGGACTGCCGCAGATCGAGAAGCAGTCCGTCGCGCAGTACGACCAGCTGACGACCCTGCTCCAGGGGCCGCCGTTGAGCCTCACGAACGCCGACGTGACCGGCTACCTCAAGGACGCGCAGAACGCGCTGCAGACCGAGAGCAAGGCGATCCTCAGCGGCGTGCTGTCGATCGGCACCGCGGCCGGGCACCTGCTGGCCGGGGGACTGCTGACCCTGTTCGCCACGATCTTCCTGATGATCGACGGTCGCGGGGTCTGGGCCTGGACCGTCCGCCTCTTCCCGAAGGCGGCGCGCCCCGCCGTCGACGGAGCCGGCCAGGCCGGCTGGCACACGCTGACCTCGTTCGTCCGCGTGCAGATCGTCGTCGCCGCGGTCAACGCCGTCGGCATCGGCCTCATCGCGTTCTTCCTCGGGCTGCCGCTCGCCGTGCCGATCGCGATCCTGGTCTTCCTGGCGTCGTTCATCCCGGTCGTCGGGGCCATCGTGACCGGCGCGCTCGCCGTGATCGTCGCCCTCGTCTTCGCGGGGCCGGTCCAGGCCGTGGTCATGCTCGCCGGAGTGCTCGTCGTGCACCTGCTCGAAGCCCACGTGCTGCAGCCGCTGGTCATGGGCTCGGCCGTCCGCGTGCACCCGCTCGCGGTGGTCTTCGCCGTGGCGGGAGGGTCGTACGTGGCCGGCATCCCGGGCGCGCTCTTCGCCGTGCCGACGGTCGCCGTGCTCAACGTGATGGTCAAGTACGTGGCGACGGGGGCCTGGCGTCGGACCCGCGTCGCGGACGACCTCGTGGCGGCACCCGAGGCGTCGTGATCGCGAGCCGCTGACCTGCCCGGCCCGCGCCTCCTTCGCTCGGATGAGCGAGGCGCGGGCCGATGTCATCCGCTGGGATGATGCGCCGGACTGCCCGGTTCGACAGTGCATTGTGTGGTTCTACTCAGGAAGTCTCTGCATACTCGTCACTTCGCCCGGGCGCGTGCGCCCCTCCCGATCGAGTCCCGACTCGGCAGGGCAGCTGCGGCGGACGAGTCGGGGCCCCACGGCCTCGCGAGACCGACACCGACCTGTCACGGCTTCCCCCGCCTCTGCCGCGGGGCCCCGCCGCCCCGAGCGCCCCGCGCCCGTGCGGCATCGCCGTGTGCGCCCTGCCCGACCGGAGGCGCGGGTCGGCCGAGCACGAGGACCACATGACCCCCGAGAACACCCCTGCCTCCGGCGCGGACGCCGCGACCGCCGCCGAGGCTCCCGCCACGCGCCGCTCGCTCTCCGCCGGACGCCGTCGCACCGCCCGTCGTCGCCTTTCGCTGATCGGTGGCGTCGCCGCGGTCGCCCTCGTCACCGGCACCGGCTTCGCGGTCACCTCGATGTCGGCCGCCGGTGCCGACACCATCTCGGCCGAGCAGCACGCCGCCGACGTCAAGCAGCAGAAGGCGGACATCGCCACCTCGTTGGCCCAGGCCAAGGCGCGCTCGACGATCCAGATCGCGAACCAGGTCGTGGCCTCGACCTCGAGCCGGACCGACGCCAGCGACTTGCAGACCCAGGTCGCCTCCCTGGCCGACTACGAGAAGCTCGACGCCTCGACGCTGAACGACCGCGTCGAGAAGACCGCGCTCTCGGCGCAGACCGTCCAGTCGGCCGCCGCCGAGGCCGACCGACAGGCCGCTGCCGCCGCCGCTGCCGCGCAGGCCGCCGCAGAGGCCCAGGCAGCCGCCGAGGCGAAGGCCGCCGCCGACGCCGCGGCCGCCGCCGAGGCCGCCCGCGCCGCCGCCGACAACTCGGTCGACGGGGCCAAGGCCACGGCCCAGTCCCTCGCGTCGTCCCAGTACGGCTGGGGCAGCGACCAGTTCTCGTGCCTCGTCTCGCTCTGGACGAAGGAGTCGGGCTGGAACTACAAGGCCTACAACCCCAGCGGCGCGACCGGCATCCCGCAGGCGCTGCCCGGCAGCAAGATGGCCTCGGCCGGGAGCGACTGGGCCACGAGCGCCAAGACCCAGATCACCTGGGGGCTCGGCTACATCAAGTCGGTCTACGGCACCCCGTGCGGCGCTTGGTCGCACTCGCAGTCCGTCAACTGGTACTGAGCGGGTCGGCCCGGGCTCGGGTCGCACCGCCTGCCGGGCGTCGCACCGCCTCCTGAACGTCGCACCGCGGAGATCCGCGGTGCGACGTTCAGTTCGTGGTGCGATGCGACGCCACGGGGGCGCACTGCCGCGCCACGGGCCTGCACTGCCGCGACACGGGGGCGCACCGCCGCACCACGGGGGCGCGACCGCTAGTTCTGCGGGGGGATCGTCTGCCGGTCGGTGGGCTTGTCGGTGGTGACCGGTGTGGGACGCGGGCTCGGGCTGGTCGGGCCCGGCGACGGCGTCACGATGCCGTCGGTGGGAGGCGCGGGCGCCGGTGTCGGGCTCTCGGGCGTCGCCGACGGGCTGACGCTCGGGCTGACGGTCACCACGGGGTCGCCGTCGTCGTCGCTGCAGGCCGTCAGCAGCCCCGAGACGAGCAGGACCGTCGCCGCGGCCACCCCCGTGCGAGCAGTGGTCGTGAGCAGCGTCCGCGTCGTCGTCCCCATGTCGGGAGCCTACGCGCGGCGGGTTCCGGGCATCGCGGACCGCGGACCCGACGTCGTCCGGGTCAGACCGCGCCCACCAGCGTCCACGCCCCGCCGTCGCGGCGCGTCACGCGTCCCTGGACCACGTCGGCCAGCTCGCCCACGGTCGCCTCGACGACGGCCCCGATGCGGTGCGCGGGCTCGTCGGCGGCGCATTCGTAGCGCACCACCAACCGCGGCTCACCGCGCACGAGTGTGACGTCACTGGCCTCGACGGTCGTCAACCCGGCCGCACTCGCAGCGGCCGCGGGCAGCACCGAGTCGGGCCGCACCCCGGGTCGCAGGGTGCCGACGGTGAGCGTGACGCGGTACGAGGGCATGCGCTCATCCAACCCGCCACCACCGACATCGAGCGACGGTCCCAGCAGGGTCGCAGCCGCTTCACGGCGGACCCCGAAACACGTTCGACTCACGACCGTGCCACCCTCTGGTCATGAAGCGCACCGCGTCCGCCCGGCTCGAGTTCGACGTCGACGGCCCCGCCGAGTTCGTCCTGTCGATCGCCGCCTCCCGCGCCTACGCCGCGCCCGACGCGGTGGCGCAGGCCGGCACCGCCCGCATCACCGAGGAGGCGCTGGCCGTCACCCAGCACGGCGCACCCCTCGAGGTCCGCGAGCTGCACGACCACCACGGCACCCTCCTCCACCTGTGCGAGGTCGGGGCCGGCCGGGTCACCGTCGACTACCGGGTCGTCGTCGACGGACGACTCGACGAGCCCGCCGTCGACGACCTCGACCTCGTGCGCTACCGGCGCCCCAGCCGCTACTGCGAGTCGGACACGCTCAGCCCGACCGCCCGCGCCGAGTTCGGCGGGCTCGAGGGGCGCGAGCTGCTGGCCGCGGTCGCGACGTGGGTCGGCTCGCACCTCGCCTACGTGCCTGGGGCCAGCGCGCCGACCGACGGCGCGGTGCAGACCCTGCTCGACCGGCAGGGCGTCTGCCGCGACTACGCGCACCTCGTGATCGCCCTGCTGCGGGGGCTCGACGTGCCCGCGCGCCTCGTCAGCGTCTACGCCCCGGGCCTGTCCCCGATGGACTTCCACGCCGTGGCCGAGGCCTTCGTCGACGGTGCCTGGCACGTGGTCGACGCGACCGGGCTGGCCCCGCGTCAGACGCTCCTGCGCATCGCGACCGGACGGGACGCGTCCGACACGGCGTTCCTCTCGAGCCACGGCGGCCGCGTCACGGTCGCGGGGATGCAGGTGGGAGCCGTCGCCGACGAGCTGCCGCGCGACGACGTGAGCACCTTCGTCAGCTTCGGGTGACCGCCCGCCGGCACCGCGCCTCCTGCGCCCGCGCCGCCCCTGCCTGCCGCCCTGCCCTGGGCCCGACCCACCGCGCCACGAAGTAAACAGGCCGCCACACGATCGCGTGGCGGATCGTTTACCTCGTGGCGGTGTGCGCGAGGCGGCGTGCGCCTGCCGGGTCCGGGTCAGTCCTCGCGGTGCGCCAGCTTCGCGCCCTCGCGCGCGCGGACGGCGGGCTCGTTCTGGTGGACGCCCGCGGGCCAGGACGTCGGTCCGGCCGACCCCGCCGGGTACTCGTCGATCGCGACCTCGCCGGACTTCCAGGCCTTCACGACGGGGGCGACGATGCGCCACCCCTCCTCCGCCGAGTCGCCGCGCACCGAGAGCGTCGGGTCGTCGTCGAGGATGCCCTCGAGCACCTCGCCGTACGCCGTCAGGTCGGCCGCGCCGAAGTCGGCGTGCAGGGAGGCGCGCGACAGGTCGTACGAGTCGCCCGGGCCGTTGACGTTCAGCTCGAGCGACATCTCGTCGGGTGAGATCGCGATGCGCAGGCGGTCGGGGGTGCCTCCGCCGACGAACTCCTTCGGGACGTGGGTGGGCGGCCGGAACGTGATGACGATCTCGCGGCGACGCGAGGCCAGGGCCTTGCCGGAGCGCAGCAGGATCGGCACGCCGGCCCACCGCCAGTTCGCCACCTCGACGACGACCTCGGCCAGCGTCTCGGTCTCGAGCGACGCGTCCACGCCGTCCTCGTCGACGTAGGCGGGCAGGGTGCGGCCGTCCACCTCGCCCTCGCCGTAGCGGGCACGGCGGGAGTTCGCGACGGCGTCGTCGTCCCAGACGTGGGTCGCGCGCAGCACCAACTCCTTCTCGTCGCGCAGGTCGGCCGCGCCGAGCGTGGCGGGAGCGTTCATCGTCAGCACGGCCATCACCTGCAGCAGGTGGCTCTGGATCATGTCGACCATGGCGCCGGCGTGGTCGTAGTAGCGCGCGCGGTTCTCGAGGCCGAGTTCTTCGTCGTAGACGATCTCGATGCTCTCGACGTGCTGGTTGTTGAGCATGGGCTCGATCAGGCGGTTCGCGAACCGCAGGCCGAGCAGGTTGAGCACGGTCGAGCGGCCCAGGAAGTGGTCGACACGGTGCACCTGGTCCTCGTGCACGAGCTTCAGCACCTCGCGGTTGAGCTTCTTCGCACTGGCGAGGTCGGTGCCGAACGGCTTCTCGAGGGCGAGCGCCGTGCCCTCGGGCAGGTCGACCTCGCGGAGGGCGGCACAGGCCTTCTCGGTGATGGCCGGCGGCAGCGCGAAGTAGATGGACGGAGGCGCGTCACAGGCCTCGAGGAGGCCGCGGAGGCCGTCGGCCCCGGTCACGTCGGCCGTGACGTACGTGGTCGACTCGAGCAACGCGTCGACGGCGGGGCCGCTCGCGTGGACGCTGTCGAACGACGTCTTCACGCGTGCCTTCCACTCGGCATCGGTGTACTCCTCGACGCCGGCGCCGATCAGCTGCACGCGTCGGGGAGGCTCGATCGACAACAGGCCGCCGAGGCCGGGCATCAGGAGGCGCGCGGCGAGGTCCCCGCTCGCGCCCAGGATCAACAGGGTCGCCGGCTCGAGGGCCTTCTTCGCACTCATGCCGTGAACGGTAGTGGGCCGCGCCCGGCCGCGCCCGGGAGGGGGTGCCACGGACCGCCTCGGAGCACCCGGCGTACCGTCCACGCCATGAGCGACCAGACCTACACCGCCCGCTTCGTCGGCCACGACGAGACCACCACCGAAGAACTCACCCTCATCGACGGACTGCCGCAGAAGAGCGTCACGCGTCCCGGGGCCTCCGACGGCGAGGACCTGATGTGGGAGCTCGACGACGACGCCAGCGAGGGCGGCGAGTACGTCTACCGCTCCCTCGGCGTCTCGGGCCACGACTACAGCTGACCCACCCGCGGTCTGCACCACCGTCGGTCCGCACCACCCGCGGTCCGCACCACCCGATGGGCGTCGCACCGCCTGATGGACATCGCACCGCCGAAGTGGGCGGTGCGATGCTCAGTCGGCGGTGCGACATCCGTCCGGAGGCGCGATGCCCGCCCGGCGATGCGGCATCGGTCCGGGCAGGCGCCGGCTGCATCACCTTGGCGGGGGAGGCGCGGGACGCCACCCTGCCCTTAGCCTCGTCGGCATGTGGTTGCTGCTGTGGCTCGTGGTGCTCGTCTTCGGGGCCGCCCTCACGACGAACGCGACGGCGCGAGAACTCGCGGCCGTCGGCGACCGGCGGTTCCCGTGGTGGCGGCAGTCGCCGCACACGCCGGCGGGCCTCCGGTGGGGGCGCGGGCTCGGCACGGGCATGACCCTGCTGGGAGTCTTCGGCATCCGCGAGACCACCGACCTCGGCTTCTCGACCGTGATCGTCTTCCTTGCCGTGGCCGCCGCCCAATGTGGTCAGATCGCCTGGCACAACCGTCGCGTCGCCCGTCTCTCCGACGTCGAGTCGGGCACTGCCGACGCCTCGGCCTCGCGTCGGTCCTCCTGACGCAGCCGGCGCCGCCAGCGCGCCCGGCGCGAGCCGGGCCGCGGCCGCTCGGGCCCCGGCGGGTCAGGCGCGGCGGGTGGGGCGCACCGAGACGACCTCGGCGGTCGCCCCGTGCGGCAGGTCGACCACGAGCCGCACCGCGTCCGCGACGGACTGCGGCTCGAGGTAGAGCGACGTGTCGTACGTGCCACCCTCGGCCGTGACCAACTCGTGCTGCATGTCGGTGTCGACGCGGCCCGGGTGCACCGAGCTGACCCGGACGCCGTGCGGACGTTCCTCCTCGCGCAGGGCGTCGGTCAGCGCGCGCAGGGCGAACTTGCTCGCCGCATAGGTGCTGCCGTCGGGCCCTGCCGTGAACCCCGAGCCGCTGTTGATCGACACGACCGTGCCCTGCGCCGCCCGCAGCGCCGGCAGCAGCTGCCGCGTCACCTCGGCGACGGCGAACACGTTGACCTCGAAGACGCGCCGCCAGTCGTCGCGCTCCGTGTCGGCGACGGCGCGCCCGCCGATGACGCCGGCCGCGTGCACCAGCACGTCGAGCCCGTCGAGCGGCGGCACCGTGAGGGCCGGGCCCGAGAGGTCCGCGGCCCACGCCGTCGCGGACGGGAGGTCGGCGGTGATCGCCCGCAGCGCCTCCTCGTCCCGTCCGTGGACGATCACGTGGTGGGTACGGGCGAGGTCGCGGACGATGGCGAGGCCGATGCCCCGCGAGCCCCCGGTGACGAGTGCGGTCTTCATCGGACCAGTCTGCCGGTCCCGCGGGCCGCCGGTCGGGCCGGTCGGGCCGGTCGCCGGTCAGGCCAGCGGGTCGTGGCCCCAGTTCATGAGCGACCAGCGCCACTTCGTGTCGGTGACGTCACCCGAGGGGCGCTGCTTCGAGTGGCGCGCGACGTAGCCGTGGACCTTCTCCATGTGCTTCCAGTCGGCGTCGGTCAGGTCGGCCTTCTTCTTCTCGAGGATGCGCACGATGTGCCGGCCGCTCTCGTGCCCGACGGACTCGCCGCCGTCCTTCTGCCCCACCTCGCGCGACTCGTCGGTGTCGAGCCACTCGCGCAGCGTCGAGGCCGTCATGTTCACGTCGTCGTGGAACTCGTCCCAGGTCTGCTGTCGTCCGTCGTCTGCCATGCGACGAGCCAAGCACGCCCCGCGCCGCACCGCCCCGCTCCGCACCGCTCCGCCGGATCGACGAAGATGGCACGGTGCGCACCCTGACCGCCGGCACCGCCGCCCTGCTGCTCGCCGCCTCGCTCGCGGTCACGATGTCGTCGTGCTCGGCCGACGGGAACAACCCGACGGTCGCGCCGCAGGCGAAGATCCCGGCAGGGCTCGCGGTCGAGGGCTACGCCATCGCCTCACCCGACGCGACGACGGCCGCCGTCGAGGCGCTCGACCGCAGCGGGTCGGCGATCGACACGGTCGGCGTCTCGGGCGTCGCGATCACGACCGGCGGGGCCGGGGTCGCACCGAGCGACGAGTCGGCCAACTCCCTCCGCGAGGCCGCCCAGTCGGCGGGCGGGAAGGCCGAGCTGCTCGTCGTCAACGCGGGCCAGGACGGCTTCAGCGGTGAGCTCGCGTCGCAACTGCTGTCGAGCCGGGCCAACCGCGAGTTCGTCGTGTCGGGCCTCACCGGAGAAGTCGTCAACGGCGGCTGGGACGGCGTCCAGATCGACTTCGAGTCGCTCTCGGCCGCGGACGCCCCGGGGCTGGTGGACTTCGCCGCCGAGCTCCGCGACGCCCTGCCCGACGACGCGAGCATCTCGATGGCCCTGCAGCCCAGCACCGACCCGGAGGGGTACGCGGACCTCGGCTACGACCTCGCCGCCCTGTCCGACTCCGTCGACCGGTTCGTGCTCATGGCCTACGACCAGCACGGCGCCGGGTTCAGCGAACCGGGGCCCGTCGGCGGCCTGCCCTGGGTCGGCGAGGTCCTCGACGCCGCACTCGAGTCCGTCCCGGCCGACCGCCTCGACCTCGGCGTCGCGGGGTACGGCTACCGGTGGACGGGCGACGGCACCGCAGGAGGCGCGCTGTCGGTCGCCGAGGCCCGCACCGCTGCGCAGTCCACGGGTTCGTGGGACGCCGACCAGGCCGAGTACACCGCCTCGCCCGGCGACGGCTCGACCCTCTGGTGGTCGGACGGTCGCTCGATCACCGCGCGCGCCGATCTGGCCGAGTCGAAGGGGCTCCACGGCGTCGCGATCTGGCAGCTGACGACGGGGGACCCGATCCGCCGCGGCTGACGTCCGGGCGACGGGCCGCCCTGCGGCCACGGATGCGGCTCGTGCCGGATCGCCGCCGGAGGTGCCGCCTACGGCGTGACGACGCCGATCGGGCCGGTCAGCTGGGGGATGTCCCGGTCGCTCAGCAGCCAGTGTTCGCCGCGGCCGGTGATCAGCAACGCGAGCGGACCCGGACGGCAGACGACGAGCGCGCCGCCTTCTTGGTGCAGCACGCCGTCGAGGGCGCCGCCGAGGTCGCGGTCGTCTTCGGAACCCGACGCCGACAGGACGGCGCAGCGGCCCTCTGCTCCCATCGCCTGCAGCAGTCGGCGCATGCCCTCGGGGTCGCTGCGGTCAGGACCGAGCGGGTGGGCGACGGCCATGTCGACCCACTCGACCGACCCGGTCAGGTCGGCGAGGGCCTGCTCTTCGGGGCCGGCAGGGTCGACGGCGAGGTCGTGCACGGATTGTTTGCGATCGGGCGCGGCGAAGGCCTCGAGTGCGGTGATGACGGAAAGGGGGAGCGACGCCACGGGTGATCTCCTGTCGAGGGGTTCCCACCATCCTCCCACCCGAGCTGCCCTCACAGGTCCGTCCACAGGCGGAAACCGGAGCGGGCGCCGAGTCGAGCCGCCGCACTACGCTGCCGGAGAGCGGCCCGACGCGCGACGACGACCCGACCTGCCCACCCACGACGACGACGGAGACACCGTGAGCGACGCCCCCGGCCAGCAGCCCTGGCAGAACCCCCAGAGCCAGCAGAACCCCCAGAGCCAGCACCCCCAGGCGCAGCAGCCGGGGCAGCAGCCCTACCCCGGGCCCGGTGGGTACGCCGACCCGCTCAAGGGCACCAACCCCGGCGTCAGCACCTCGACCCCGTTCGTCTGGGTGCTCGTCCTGCTGCCGCTGGTGCAACTGATCGGGCTCGCCTTCTGGGACGTCGGCGACTACCTCGAGCGCACCGCCACGATCACCCCGGGCGTCTACCAGTCGCCGTTCACGCCGGGCTACCTCGCCTACATGGGCATCGGCCTGCTCGTCTACGCACTGACGGTCGTCTTCGCCTGGCTCGACCACCGGGCGTTGACGGCCCGGGGCATCGTGAAGCCGTTCCCGTGGCCGTGGGCGTTCCTCACGGTCGTCTACGTCGTCGGTCGCTCGGTCGTCGTGAAGCGTCGCACCGGTGGCGGGCTCGCGCCGCTGTGGCTCTTCATCGCCGTCTACCTGATCACGATCGTGGTCGCGTTCTCGGTGTTCATCGTGGCCTTCGCCGAGTTCGTGCAGACGATGCCGTCCCTGCCGACCGCCCCGTAGCGGGACGTGCTGCGAGGATGGTCCCGTGACCTCCTCCAGCGCACCCCGACTCGGCCTGCTCCTCGACGTCGACGGCCCGATCGCCAGCCCCGTGACCCGCAGCATCGCGCTGCCCGCGATCACGCGCGACCTCGTGGCGCTCGCCGCCCTCGGCGTGCCGATCGTCTTCAACACGGGGCGCTCGGACGCGTTCATCCGTGAGGAGGTCGTCGGTCCGCTGCTCGCGGCCGGCCTGCCCGAGGGGGCGCGGGTGCACGGCGTCTGCGAGAAGGGTGCCGTCTGGTTCACGATCGGCCCCGAGCACGGTGTCGACGGCATCGGCCCGATCGAGGTCGACTCGTCGCTCGCCATGCCCGCCGACTTCGGCGCCGAGATGCAGGCGTTGGTGGCGGACGAGTTCGCCGAGCTGGTGTTCTACGACACGACCAAGCACGCGATGGTCTCGATCGAGCAGCTCACGAGCGTCGAGTCGTCGACCTACCTGGGCCGGCAACGCGACCTCGACGAGAAGGCGATGCAGGCGCTGGTCCGCCGGGGCTTCGGCGTGCGCCGACTCGACGACGTGCGGCCCGACGCCTCCGGGGCCGTGCAGTGGCGCGTCGACCCGACGATCATCTCGACCGACATCGAGTCGGTGCGGCTCGGCAAGGACCTCGGGGCCGAGCGGGCGCTCGAGCTGCTGGCGGCCGACGGCGAGCCCCCGCTCGCCTGGCGCACGGTCGGCGACTCGCGCAGCGACTACGCGATGGCCGACTGGCTGCACGCGCAGGGGCACGCGGTCGCCCACGTCGACGTCCGCCCGGCCGACGGCGTGCCGGCGACGCCGTACCCGGTGCTGACGAGCTCGACGGGAGCGATCCACGACGAGGCCGGGGCCGAGTTCCTGGCCGGCTGGCTGGCCGACCTCACCGTCTGACGCCCGGCCGCGACGCGTCCGGGCCCGCGACGGGCCCTGCCACGACGGGCGCGGGCCGCGACACGCCCGGGCGTGGCCGTCCTCGAGGACGCCACCCGCGCCTCCTCGGCCCGCTCGCCGGGGTCGGTGCCACCCGCCCCGCGGCGTGCCCCCCGGACGGGTGAGACGGGTGAGCCTCGGGCCGGGACGGGTGTCACCTCCCCGCTGTCCATGCGGCCTGTGACCCCTTCGAGGGGGCGTACCCCCCGAACGGGTGTCGCGAATCGGCAGGAACGACCCTGTACTGTTTCGACACGTCCCCGGAACGGTCCCCCGAAAGGCCCACACCGGAGGCGAACCCGTCGATCGAGTGGCCCGAACCGCTCGCAGTCGACGGACCCGAAACGGGAGCCCCTGGCTCCCACCCGACCGCCGCCCACCCCGGCGCGTCACCTCGAGTCGCCGCCGTCGCCGACGCCCCTCCGGACGTCCGACGGCGGTCACCCACCGCCGCCGGCGTCCGGTCGTCTCTCAGACCCGAACCCGGAGAGAACACGCATGTCCCGAACCATGCGCGTCCGCGACAGCGACGCCGAAAACCGACCCGACACCGGTGCACCCGACACCGGCCCCGCCCTCGACGTGGCACCTCGCTCGCGCAGCGAACTGAGGCGCCTGGCACACCACGACGAGGAGCGGGGATCGCGGGCACGCCCCACGACGCGCATCACGAGCGACCACCACGCGTCGGTCGTCTCGCGCACCGAGGGGCGTGCCCACTCACCCTTCATGGTGCTGCTCGTGCTCGCCTGCACCATGGGCATCCTGCTCTACGGGCAGTTCCTGCTGAACCCCGCCAACCGCGGTGACCTGCTGCCCTACGTCGCGGTGATCATCGCGGAGGCCGTCCTGGTGCTGCAGGCCCTCCTGGCCATGTGGACGATCCTCTCGGGCGGTCAGAACCCCCGGGACTTCGACTTCCACTCGACGCAGGACACGCTCTACGACGAGGACGCGATCGACCGGCTCGGCGTCCGCGACCAGCCTCACCTGTGGCCGATCGTCGTCGACGGGAAGACCGTCGTCGTCGACGTCTTCGTCACGGTCTACGGCGAAGAACTGTCGAAGATCGCGATGACGGTCCAGGCCGCCGTCGCGATGCAGGGCGCGCACCGCACGTGGGTGCTGGACGACGGTCGGAGCGACGAGGTCAAGGACCTCACCGCGAGGCTCGGCGCCCGGTACATCCGTCGGCTGACCAGCCACGGCGCCAAGGCGGGCAACGTCAACTACGCCCTGTCGGTGGCCAAGGGCGACTACTTCGCCATCTTCGACGCGGACTTCGTGCCCAAGCCGATGTTCCTGCACGAGACCGTGCCGTTCTTCATCGACGAGAAGGTCGCCTTCGTCCAGACCCCGCAGTCGTACGGCAACCTCGTGAGCATCGTCAGCCGCGGCGCCGGCTACATGCAGGCCGTCTTCTACCGGTACATCCAGCCCGGCCGCAACCGGTTCAACGCCGCGTTCTGCGTCGGCACCAACGTCATCTTCCGCCGTGCGGCGATCGACGAGGTCGGCGGCATCGACACCGACTCGAAGTCCGAGGACGTCTGGACGAGCCTGTTCCTGCACGAGGCCGGGTGGCGCTCGATCTACATCCCGATGACGCTCGCGATCGGCGACGCCCCCGAGACCATCGAGGCGTACAGCAAGCAGCAGCTGCGCTGGGCGACCGGCGGCTTCGAGATCCTCTTCCGGCACAACCCGCTGAGCCCCCGCCGCACCCTGACGATGGACCAGCGCTTCCAGTACACGCTGACGGCGACCCACTACCTGACGGGCATCGCCCCGCTGCTGCTGATCATGGTGCCGCCGATGGAGATCTTCTTCGACCTGCGCCCGATGAACCTGCACATCTCGGTGCTGCAGTGGCTGCTCTTCTACTCGGGCTTCTACCTGCTGCAGATCGCGCTCGCCTTCTTCACCCTCGGGTCGTTCCGCTGGGAAGTGCTGATGCTCGCGTCGGTGTCGTTCCCGATCTACGTCAAGGCGTTGTGGAACGTGCTGAGCGGCAAGGACACGGCCTGGCACGTGACCGGCGGAGGCAAGGCGTCGAGTCCGTTCAACGTGCTCGTGCCCCAGGTGCTGTTCTGGCTCTTCCTGTCGCTCACCTCGCTCGTCGCGATCTGGCGGGACTGGGACAACCGGGTGCTCACGCTCGCCACGGTCTGGAACCTGATCAACACCGCCGTGCTCTCGGCCTTCCTGCTCGCGGCCCTGCGTGAGGCCGGAGCCATCAAGCGTGCCGCCCGCTCGGGGTCGAGCGCTCGCACGACCGTCGCCGGTCCGATCACGACCGGGCCCGTTGCCACGCAGACCCTCCGCACCCAGGTCGCCCGGCCCCTGCCCCGGAGCCACGACGAGTTCCTCGAGCTGTCGTCCGAGCAGCGACTCGAGCAGCGCCGGCGCGACGACGAGCGGCGTCACCTGCTCGAGGCCCGACTGGCCGTGGCCGACGACCAGCACGCCCACGAGGCGCAGCACGGCGACGAGGCGTCGCACACACCGCACGCGGGACCGGTGTCCGGACCCGACCGACACGACACGAACGACCGAGAGAAGGTGGTCTCATGACCTGGGGCAACAGGATCAAGATGACCGTCGGCATCCTGGTGGTGCTCGCCCTCGTGGCCGTCTTCACCGTCATCTTCACGCAGCGGCAGGCCCAGGTCATCAGCACCAGTGCCGCCATCGCGAGCCAGGACTTCTCCGTCGGCACCGACTACAGCGGCACGGTCACCTCGACCGACGCCGAGGTCGGCGACCGGGTGAAGAAGGGCGACGTGCTCTTCTCGCTGCAGAGCCCCTCGCTGCAGAAGGACCTCGCGGACGACGTCGTCGTCCCCGACACGGACGCCTACACGGTGGACGACGACGGCACCATCACCTTCATGGCCACCGTCGACGGCACGCTGTCGCAGCTCGACGTCCGCGAGGGCGGGTTCCTCGGCTCGGGAACGTCCGTGGCGACCATCGAGAAGGCCGGCACGCTCTTCGTGGACGCCGACTTCACGCTCACGCCCCGCGACTACGAGCGCATCCAGGACGGCGCGACCGTCGACGTGATGCTGCCCAACCAGCAGGTCGTCGAGGGCAGCGTCGACCTGGTCAGCGTGCAGACCAAGGACGGCGCGGCCGCGGCCACCGTCCGCGTGGTCAGCGACCAGCTGAGCGAAGGGGCCTACAACGGCCTCGTCGCGAGCGGCACGCCGGTCGAGGCGACCATGCACCTCCGCGACGACGGCATCCTCGCCGGGCCCGTGGACACCATGCAGGACTTCCTGCGCCAGATCGGGGTCTGACGATCCCCGGCGCACGGAGAAAGACGACGGGTCGGTCCGGCCGACGGGATCGTTCGGGATCACCGATCGGTTCCGGGCCGGCCCGTCACCCCCGGGAGGCGCGGGTCGAGATCCGACCCGCCCCGCGCCTCCCGACCCTCCGCCGGGTCCTCGCCGGAGTCGCCCTCGGCACGGCCGGCGTGCTCGTGCTGGCCGGCTGCACCGGCGGCTCGGACACGGACGGCGACACCACGGGCCGCCCCGACGCCGGAGGCGACGTGTTCCCCTCCTCGCAGGTCGACCCCCTGGTCGCCGCCCTGCCCCACGAGTCGGTCGGCACCGTCCCGACCATGCGCCTCGCCGACGGCCTCGTCCCGCCCACCAACACCTGGTTCTCGGGGCTGGTCTTCGGTGACGAGCCGACGCCCGTGTTCCCGTTCCCGATCTCGTTCCAGCTGACGCAGGCCGGCTTCGCCGCGGGACTCCCGGTGCCGGTGGCCTCCGAGAAGGCGATCGTGTCGCCCGCCCTGCCCGACGTCACCCTCGACGTCCAGGCCTCGGCGACCGAGATCAGTGCCTACGACGACGTCTCGGTGACGATCGCCCACCTCGACGGCGACGCGGTGCTCGGTCACACGACCGTCGCCGAGGGCTCGCCGGTCGTCTCGTACACCGCCGCGACCGCGCAGACCGACACCCTCGGGACTGCCGTCACGACCGTCGGCGACGGGCGCGGCACGTTCACCGTCGGCAGCACGACGTGGGGCGTCGCCGTGACGGACGGCAGCCTCGACGGCACGGCGGTCCGGCTCGACGAGGGCGGCTCGGTCGTCCTCGTGCCGCTGCCCGACGGGGCCACCGACGAGCAGGTGCGGACGGTGCTCGACGCGGCCGCCTCGCCGCTGACGTCGGTGACCACCGCGCACCGCGCCTCCGGGTCCGGGTCGTCGGCGGTGTCGACCACCGAGCTCGGCTACGAGACGGCGGCCGGGGGAGACACCCTGCTCGTCCCGGCCCCGCACATGGGCGACGCGGCGACGGGTGGCGGCACCGGGCTGGGCTACGACACGATCTACGGCACCGTCCCGTTGTCGATCGGCTCGACGCTGGCGTTCGACGCACCGGTCACCACGGCCTCGACCGGGCTCGACCTCTCGAGGCTGAGCGACGACCAGAGGACGCAGCTCGAGGACCAGGTCGAGGCCGACGTCGCCCGCACGGCGGAGACGCCGGTCGACACCTACTACGGCGGCAAGGCGCTCTACCGGTCGGCGATGCTCCTGCAGCTCGCCCGGCAGCTCGGGGACGACGCGTCGGCCGAGACCCTCCGCACGTCGGTCGTCGACCGACTCGACCGGTGGACCGACCCCTCGGGCTGCGAGACGCGCGAGCAGGAGTGCTTCGTCTACGACCCCGCCGTGAAGGGCGTCGTCGGCAAGGCGGCGTCGTTCGGCTCGGACGAGTTCAACGACCACTACTTCCACTACGGCTACTTCCTCTACGCCGCCGGCGTCGTCGCGGCCGACGACCCCGAACTGGCCGAGCGCTGGCGTCCGGTCATGGACCTGCTCGCCGCCGACATCGCCTCGGGCGCCGACAACGGGTCGTTCCCCGACCGGCGTGCCTTCGACCCCTACTGGTCGCACAGCTGGGCCTCGGGCTACTCGCCGTTCGCCGACGGGAACAACCAGGAGTCGTCGTCCGAGGCGGTCAACGCCTACGCGGGCCTGTCGCTCTGGGCCGCGGCCACGGGTGACGACGCGCTCGGCGACGAGGCGTCGTGGATGCTCAGCGGCGAGGCCTCGTCGGCGCTGGCCTACTGGCTCGCCCCCGACCTGACCGGCCCGACGTCCGCCGGCTACGGACACGCGATCGTCTCGCTGACCTGGGGTGGCAAGCGCGACTACGGCACCTGGTTCTCGGCCGAGCCGTCGGCGATCGCGGGCATCCAGTTGATCCCGCTGAGCCCGACCTCGGTGTCGTACCTGACGTCGTCGGCGGGCGGAGGCGCCCGGCAGATCGCGCGCGTGGTCGACGAGGCGAGCGCCTCGGGCTTCGACCGGCCGCTCGGCGACTACGTGCTGATGTACTCGGCCCTCGAGGGGCCCGACCAGGCCGCGGCGGCCCTGACGGCACTGGCCGACCTGCCCGAGACGGGCATCGACGACGGCAACTCGCGGGCCTACGCGATGGCCTACGTGATGACCGCCGGGGCGCGGTAGGGCCGAGCGCAGGAGGCGCGGGTCGGCGAGGGCGGGCCCGGCTCAGCCGACGAGGCGCACCGGTTCGACCAGGCGCACCGGGTCGACCAGGCGCTGCACGCTGCCGTCGGGGTGGTTCGCGACGAGGGTGCCGCCCCAGAAGCCGAGCTGGTCGCGGTCCGTGTCGAGCTGCCAGAGGCGGCGGCCGTCGGCCAGGTCGAAGGCGGTGACCGTCGAGGTGCGACCGCTCGAGGCGGTCGTGGCGTAGCCGGTCGTACGGCCGACGAGCGCGATCTGGGACTCGCCCGGCACCACCGCCCGGGCCACCTCGTGGCCCGACGCCGCGTCGAGCAGGCGGACGGTGCGCTGGGCCGCCTCGTCCGACGTGAGGTCGCCGGACACCGCCGCCGCGCCTCCTGGTTCGAAGGTCTGGGCGAAGACGAGCGACCCCCGGTCGCCGGCCGGGTCGGTGGTCACCCGCGCGAGCCCGTGGCGGCGGTCGCGGGGCGGGGTCGTCCAGAGCTCGGCGCCCGTGCGGCGGTCGACGCAGACGACCCCGGGCGTGGTCGAGAAGACGAGGCAGTCGCCGGTCGCCTGCACCCCGCGGTCCTGGCGGAAGCCGTGCCGCCAGAGTTCGCGCCCGTCGAGCGAGAGCGCCACCACCGTGCCGTCCGTGTCGTCGGTCGAGGTGGGGATCGCCGGGTCGAGGCCCACGACGACGAGGTCGCCGTCGACGACGAGGGTCGTGGCGGTCGGCAGGTCGGGCCCCCAGTCGTGCGTCTCGCCGGTGCGTCCGTCGACCGCGGTGATGGTCCCGCCGTCGAGGACGAGCAGACCGTCGGGGGTCAGGGCCTCGTCCTGGCTGCCGGTGGTCTCGCCCGTCCACACGGGGGTGTCGAGGTCGTCGGCGGCGTAGAGCGAGAACTCGCCCGTGCCGGGCTCCGCGTCGTAGTAGACGCGGGAGTCCTGGTACGAGAACTGCGGGTCGCTCGAGACGAGGGCCCAGGAGGCGGTGGCGTCGGTCAGGCGCGCACGCCCGTTCGGCGAGGTGGTCACGTCGGTCAGTTCGCCGGTCCCGAGGTCGAGGCGGGCGTACGACGAGGCGAACCCGTCCCCGCCGAAGCCCAGCGTCGAGACGAGGGCCGTGTCGGTGGCGCCGTCGGCGGGCCAGACCTGGACGAAGCCGCTGCCGGCGTCGAGCTCGGTGCCGAGGTCGACCCACCAGCGGACGGTGCCGTCGACGGGGTCGACCCGGGCGAGCCTGCTGACGGCCTGCGCGGTGCTGCCGAAGCCGCCGTCGAAGCGGCAGTCGGCGCCGACGTCCGTGGCGGCGCTCGTGCCCCTGCCGTCGTCGCCCGCGGCACCGCCGGCGCTGACGAGGACGTCGCCGTCGAGCCGGTCGGGGCCCACCGCGGGCTCCGCCTGCCAGAGGAGGCACCGACCCTGGTCCGCCGGCACGCCGACGTCGGCGGGCGTCAGCGTCCACGACCAGGGGACGGGCTCGTGCCGCAGGTCGTCGCCGACGACGCCGTCGAGCGCGGCGGCCGACGAGTACCGCGGTGCCTCGACCAGGCCGACGGTGGTCACGAGCGCCGCGGCGGCGGCGACCGCGGCGGCCACGAGGGCGAGCCGGCGAGGGCGGGAGGCGCGGTGCCAGACGGCGGTCCCGCGGCGGCGGGCGCGCGCGAACGGCTGGTCGCTCGGTCGGGCGTCGTCCGTCACCCGGCCATGGTACGAGGCGGGCGTGCGGGCGGGCCGTGAGCGGTCCCGGGGTCGCGACCCGCGCCTCATGGGCTCCCGGGGTCGGCCGTTAGGCTGGTGCGGGCCGTCCGGTCCCGCCCGCCGGTGCACGAGCGGCTCCGCCCGTTCGCCCTCTCGTCGCCCGTCCCCCGAAGGAGCCGTGCCATCGAAGCCGTCGTCATCTCGATCCTCGCCCTGGCGATCGTCGTGCTCGTGGTCATCCAGGTGATCTACCGTCGCCGCGTGTTGCAGCGCCGCGAGGCCTCCGGTCAGCGGGTCGTCGGCCGCGGCACCTACGTCGTGTTCGGCGTCATGGCGGCGTTCTTCCTCTTCGCGGTGTTCGTGTTCCCGCTGCTGGTGCGGGGGTAGCCCGTGTCGAACCGGGCCGTGGAGCACCGCACCGCGTCTCGTGCATCCCACCGTGTCTAGTCACGGTGCCGTGCACGAACTGCGGCGTGCTGTCCCGGCCGACGTCGAGGCGTGCCTGGCCGTCTGGGTCGCGGCGTGCGCCGCACGCGACGGGCGAGCGTTCGACGGGGTCGCCGAGCGGGCCCGGCCGAAGTTCGGCGCGGGCGTCGTCTGGCTGGTCGCGGACGCGCCCGCCGTGGACGGGCCCGACGGGGACGGGCCCGACGGGGACGGGCCTCGTGGCGTCGACGGGTTCGTGCTCGCGACGCGGCCCGGCAGCGGTTTGCCGGGCGACCCCGAGGACGCCCCCGTCGTCGGCCTGCTGGCGACCAGGCCCGGCGCCCAGGCGCGCGGGCTGGGGCGTGCCCTCTTGAGGGAGGCGACCCGCCGGCTCGGCGCGCTCGGCCACCACCGCGTCGTCTTGCACGCACTCCTCGACAACGTCGCCGCGGTCGGGCTCTACGAGAGCGAGGGGTGGGTGGCCGCGGGCGACCCGTTCGAGCACTCGCTGCTGAAGCGGCCCACGCAGCGGTTCGACCGGCTGCTCTGAGCCGAGCGCGTCGGCGCCGCAGCCGTGTCGTCAGCGGTCGGCCACCGCCGTCGGATCGCCCAGGCGTCGGACGACGCCGTCCTGGGTCACGACGACCAGGTGCTGCCCCCAGAACTCGTACGTCAGCACGTCGTCACGCGACGTCCGCCAGAGCTCGCGGCCGCTCGACCGGTCGAGGGCGACGATCGCCAGACGCCCGTCGACCCCGAAGGTCTGCTGGTAGACGGTCGTGCGGCCCTGGGCGAGGGGTGCCGAGTACCCCGGCAGGGTCGCCTCGAAGACCACGCGCCCGTCGTGGGCGTCGAACGTCGTCACGGTCGAGGTCTCGTCGCCGAAGTCGCTGGACGGTGAGACGGTGACCTGCACGTCGTCGAAGGCGGAGCTCGGCGAGGGGTTCCACCCCGACTGCACCGTCTGTCCGCTGGCGACCGGGACCGTGGTCGACCACACGGTCTCGCCGGTCGAGGGCGACAGGCAGGTGACCGCGCTCCGACCCACGGGTCCGTCCGCGTCGGCGGTGTCGCCCGCGTCGGTCGTGTCGCCCGAGTCGTCGGAGCCCCTCGGCCCGGCGACCACCGGGTCGCCGCTCACGACGGGGGCCGTGACCGTGACGCACCGGTCCGACACGATCAGCGAGGCGTCGCCCGACAGGTCGGCGGACCAGTCCACGGTGCCCGGCCGGTCCTGCGAGAAGGCGACCAGCTGCTGCCCGGAGGGGGCGGCGAGCGTCACGACGACGTGGTCGCCGGCCGCCTCGGGCCAGCCGTAGGTGTCGTCGTCGATCGGCAGGCGGTGCACGTCACCGGTGGCGGCATCGATCACCCGTGATCCGTCGCCGGCCGTCGTCAGCACGTAGAACTCGTCGTCGACGAGCCTCACGGTGGCCTGCGACGGTTCGTCGGCTCGCCACGACACGGCGTCGGGGGCGTCGAGGGCACGGAGCTCGTACCCCGTCACGTCGCCCTCGTCGGTGGTCGGCCCCGAGCCGTCGGGCCCGAACCTCGTCCGGGGCTGGTGCGAGACGAGGACGGTCGTCGACGAGACCTCCTCGATGCGCGTCACCTGGTCGGGATCTGACGACTCGACCGCCGCCGACCAGTCGGTGACCTCGCCCGTCCGCAGGTCCAGCCGGGCCAGGGTCGAACCCGCGTCGACCTCGACGACCAGGGTGGCGGTGCGTCCGTCGGCGTCCGGCGTCACCCGGACCGACCGCACGGCCCGCCCCAGGGCCGTGGCCACGTTCGCGCTCCACACCACGTCACCGGTGTCGCCGTCGACCCGGGCCAGGCGCCCTCCGGCACCCCCGCAGCGGTCGGACTGCTCGGCCGACTGGGCGGTGACGAGCGCGTCGTCGCCGACCATCCCGGCGAACGCGTAGTAGGCGCACCCCGAGGGCATGCCGGGCGTGGCCGCACCGGCCAGGTCGGTCCGCCAGACGGTCGCCGTGGGCTCGGACCGCAGGTCGTCGACGAGCATCGCGGGGCGCACCGGCTCATCGTACCGCGGCTGCATCGCGAGGCCCGCGCCGGCGACGAGCGCGGTCACCACGGCGACGGCACCGACCGTCAGCCCGAGACGGCGAGCCCGGGAGGCGCGGCTCCACCCCCGGCGCAGCGCACGACCCGTCCGGCGTCCGACCGCCTGCAGCGGGGGTCGCCCCGCGCGCCGTCCTGCTCCGGTGGCCTCCACCCCGTCGTGCCCGTCGCGAGCATCCGCGTCGGCTGCGTGCTCGTCGGGGTGACCGGTCGGGGAGGCGGGCGTCGCCGGGGAGCCGGCCCGCGCCTCCCGGGCTGCCGCCGGGCGCTCGGGACGCGTCGGCTGCCACGGTCGTCCGTCCACGATGCCCCCCTCGCCCGCCATGCTACGAGACGCGGCCGGTCCGCCGGTATGCTGGCGCGTCGTCCCCCGAGACGGGGCGACCCCATCGCCCGCACCACCCAGGAGGCAGCATGAGCACCGTCCCCAAGGCCCGGGGCCTCAGCACCCTGTGGCGCACGAAGTCGGTCGAGTCGTCGCTCGCCGACTCGACGGGACCCGAGAACGGGCTGAAGCGCTCGCTCGGCGTCACCGACCTGACCCTCATGGGCATCGCCGTCGCGGTCGGGGCCGGCATCTTCTCGGTGGGCGCCAACGCCGCCGCGAACTTCGCGGGCCCGGGCGTGACGCTGTCGTTCATCCTCGCGGCCGTCACCTGCGGCCTGGCGATCATGTGCTACGCCGAGTTCGCCTCGACCATCCCCGTCGCGGGCAGCGCGTACACCTTCACCTACGCCACCCTCGGCGAGTTCCTGGCCTGGATCATCGGGTGGGACCTCATCCTCGAGACCCTCACCGGGGCGGCCGTGCTGGCCAAGTACTGGGGCATCTACCTCAGCACCGTGTTCTCCGGCTTCGGTCTCGACGTGCCCGACACCCTGTCGATCGGGCCGCTCGAGCTGAGCTGGGCGCCGTTCGTCATCGTCGCGTTCTTCACCGTGCTGCTCGTCCTGGGCACGCAGCTCAGCTCGCGCGTGGGCAGCGTCTTCACCGTGATCAAGGTCGCGATCGTGCTGTTCGTCATCGTCGTCGGCTTCTTCTTCGTCAAGTCGTCGAACTACACGCCCTTCGTCCCGGCGTCGCAGCCCCGACCGGCCGGCGAGGGAGACGTCTGGACGCAGTCCCTCTTCTCGTTCGTCTCGGGTGCCGAGCCCGCGCAGTACGGCGTCTTCGGCCTGCTCGCCGGCGCCTCGCTCGTCTTCTTCGCCTTCATCGGGTTCGACGTCGTCGCGACCAGCGCCGAAGAGGTCAAGAACCCGCAGAAGACCATGCCCCGCGGCATCTTCCTGGGCCTGGCCATCGTCACCGTGCTCTACGTCATGGTGTCCATCGTGCTCACCGGCATGGTGTCGTACCGCGACCTCGCCGCCGTCGAGGCCCCGACCCTGGCCACGGCCTTCGACCTGGTCGGCGTCGGCTGGGCCGCCCAGGTCATCGCCATCGGAGCCCTCATCGGCCTGACGACGGTCATCATGGTGCTGCTGCTCGGCCTCGCCCGCATCGTCTTCTCGATGGCGCGCGACGGCCTGCTGCCCCGCTGGCTCGCGAAGACCTCGGCCGTCCGCAAGACGCCCGTGCGCGTCCAGGTCATCGCCGGTGTGCTCGTCGCCCTGATCGCCGGGTTCACCGACGTCGGCGTCCTGGAGGAGATGATCAACATCGGCACGCTGTCGGCCTTCGTGCTGGTCAGCATCGGCGTCATCGTGCTGCGGCGCACCCGGCCCGACCTCCCGCGGGCGTTCCGGGTGCCGCTGTCGCCCGTGCTGCCGATCCTGTCGGCGGTGCTCTGCGTCTGGCTGATGTTCAACCTGACCACGCTCACCTGGGCACGGTTCGCCGTCTGGCTCGTGATCGGCGTCGTCGTGTACTTCGCCTACGGGCGTCGGCACTCGCGGGTCGGTCTCGGCGAGGACGCCGCCGCCCCGGCACCCGCCGTCGACGCCGGTGGCCGTCCGAACTGAGCGGCACCGCCGACCGACGGAGGACCCCGTCCCGGACGATGCATCCCGATCCTTCGGGGGCCGTCGTCGGGGACGGGGTCCTTTCGCTGTGTGCCCGGGGTGTGACCGGCGGGGCCGGGCCGGGCGCGCCTCCTCGGCCTCAGGAGGCGCGGTGCGGCGCAGGAGGCGCGGCGCCGGTCAGGAGGCGCGGTGCGGCGCAGGAGGCGCGGTGCCGGTCAGGAGGCCGGGGGCGTGTCGAGCGCGTCGACGGCGGCGACGACCTCGTCGACCTCGGTGCGGGTCGTGTAGTCGACGTGGACGTCGGCGAAGACGACCTTGCCGTCGCGGTCGACGACGAGGACGGTCGGGAACGGAACGTCGGCGGTCGCGTCGGCGTTGCTGTCGGCGACGTCGAATCCGAGGTCGGAGTGCACCGCACGGGCGGCCGCGACCGGCTCGGTCTGGATGCCCAGGGCCCGGACGAACACGTTGCCCGGGTCGGACAGCACCGGGAACTCGAGGCCGCCGTTCGCGACGGACCGTTCGCTGCCCTCGGGCGTCTGGGGGCTGATCGCGACCAGGGCGACGCCGCGCTCCTGCAGTTCGGGCAGCAGGTCGGCCTGGTAGGTCTTGAGCGTCAGGTTGCAGTACGGGCACCAGGCGCCGCGGTAGAAGACCAGGACGGCCGGGCCCTCACCGACGGTCTCCGACAGCGAGACCTCGTCGCCGGCGGTCGTCACGAGCGTCGCGTCCACGATCGTGTCGCCCACCCGGACGGCGGCCGCGGGGACGCCCGTGTCGCGGAGGGCCGACTGCTCGTCGTCGAGGACCTTCGTGGCCTCCGTGCCGATCTCGGCGGTGAACCCCTCGTTGAACTCGGTCACCTTGTCGGCGATGCGGGTGGGGATGGGGGAGTCGGCGTTCGACATGGGGTCCTCTCGACCGTGACGGGGTGCACCGGGTTCGGGCCGGTCACCTCGATCGAGGGTAGGCGGATGCGCGCCCGGGGGACCGCACGGGGCGGGGTGGTGTTCGCAATCGTCCGGCCGCGGCCCGGCTCGGGACCGGCCGCGCGCCCGTCCTCGGCGGCCGCACGGCGCCCCGCACGGGCGTGTTGGCTGGTGCGGTGCAGACGTTCCTTCCCTACGCCGACTTCCGTGCCAGCGCCGAGGTGCTCGACGACAAGCGTCTCGGCAAGCAGCGGGTCGAGACGCTCCAGGTCATGCGGGCGCTCGTCGTGCCCGGCTACGGCTGGCAGAGCCATCCGGTCACCGCGATGTGGCGGGGGTACCGGCCGGCGCTGATGGCCTACCAGGTCGAGACCTGCGCGGCGTGGGTCGCTCGGGGCTTCGCCGACACCTGCCTGGACAAGACGCTGGCCACCCTCGACGAGGTCCCCGCCGACGCGGCGGCGTTCCGCGCGGACGAGTTCGAGCTGCCTCCGTGGTTCGGTCGGGAGGACGTCCACCGCTCGCACCGGTCGAAGCTGCTGGCGAAGGCACCCGAGGCCTACGCCGCGGCGTTCGGCGACGAACCCGCCGACCTGGACTACGTCTGGCCCGTGCCGACTTCGGGCGACGCGTCGCGATGACCGGCGGGGTCACCGGACGGGGTGACCGGGCGGGCGGGTGACCCCGCGGGGTCAGGCCGCGCGCGGTGACCGGACGGGGTGACCGGGCGGGGTCAGGCCGCGCGCGCCTCCAGCAGGTCGAGGGCGGCGACGATCTCGTCGACCTCGGTCCGCGTCGTGTAGTCGGTGTGGACGTCGGCGAAGACGACGACCCCGTCGTGGTCGATGACGAGCACGGTGGGGAAGGGGATGTCGCCCGTCGCGTCGGCGTTGCTGTCGGCGACGTCGAACCCGAGCTGGGTGTGGACGGTGCGGGCGTCGGCGCTCGGTTCGGTGCGGATGCCGAGCGCGCCGCTCAGCACGTTGCCCGGGTCGGACAGCACGGGGAACTCCAGGCTGCCGTTCGTCACCGACGCCTCGGAGCCCTCGGGGGTCTGCGGGCTGATCGCGACGAGCGCGACGCCGCGCTCCCGCAGGCGCGGCAGCAGCTCGGCCTGGTAGGTCTTGAGCGTCAGGTTGCAGTACGGGCACCAGGCGCCGCGGTAGAAGACGAGCACGGCGGGCCCCTCGCCGACGGTCTCGGCGAGCGAGACCTCGGTGCCCTGCGGCGTCAACAGTGTCGCCTCGACGACGGTGTCGCCGGGTCGCACGGCGTCGTCGGGCACGCCGGCCTCGCGCAGGGTGCTCTGCTCGTCGTCGAAGACCTTCGAGAAGTCGGGGCCGATCTGCGCGGTGAAGCCCTCGTTGAACTCGGTCACCTGCTCGGCGATGGTGGTGGGGGCGGGGGTGCTGGCGGTGCTGCGGGTGTCGGTGGGGTTGCTGTTCGACATGGTCGTCCTCTCGCGCTGACGGGCTCGCCGGGTACGGCCGTCGGGTGTCGCCGATCGTAGGCACGTCACCTCGGACCGACGCCGATCCGCGTCACGGGGCGTCACACGCGGCCGGACGGCCGGGCGCTCGGGCTCTCGGGCGCTCGGACCCTGCCCTGCCGATCGACCCTGCATCCCGGCGCTGCTCGGCCGCCGACCCAAGCCGCCACGATGTAAACATCCCGCCACACGATTGCGTGGCGGGATGTTTACATCGTGGCGGCGTGGCGGCGTGGCGGCGTGGCGGCGTGGCGGCGTGGCGGCGTGGCGGCGTGGCGGCCTGCCGGCGTGGCGGTCGGGCAGGCGACCGTCAGCTCTGGCAGTGAGGGCACCAGTACGTGTCGCGGAGTTCGAGTTCGCTCTCGCCGAGCTCGCCCCTCTTGATCTTGGTGCCGCAGCGCAGGCACGGTTTGCCCGCCCGGCCGTAGACCCAGTCGGTCGTGCCGCGGAGTTTGCCGGTCGTCGTGCGGTCGACGCGGTCTTTGTTGGCCTGGATCAGCCGGTGAGCGAGGTCGATCATCTTGGGCCGGTTCTCGACCTCGCCGACGGGACGGGTCGGGAGCACGCCCCTCAGGAAGCAGAGCTCGTTGCGGTACACGTTGCCGACACCCGCCAGCACCCGTTGGTCGAGCAGCGCGAGCCCCACCTCGCGGGACGGGTCGGCCTCGAGGTTGGCGAGGGCGCGCGCCGCGTCCCAGTCGGGGCCGAGGAGGTCGGGGCCGAGGTACGAGACCACGCTGTCGTCGTCGTCGCGGGCCACGAGCTCGACGATGCCGAGGTCGAACCCGACGGCGACCCAGTCGGCGGTCTCGAGCACGACGCGCGCCTGGTAGGCCGGACGTCTCCACTTCGTGCCGTGCCGGTAGACGTGCCACGAGCCCTCCATCTTGAGGTGCGTGTGCAGCGTCAGGTCGCCGATGTGGTGCAGCAGGTGCTTGCCACGGGCGATCACGTCGTCGATCACCTCACCGCTGAGGTCGACGGTCGCGAACGCCGGCACCCGGAAGTCGCTGGCGGTGAGCGTCTGGCCGCGCAGGACCGCGTCGAGGTTCTTGGCGGCGCGGTAGACGGTGTCTCCTTCGGGCATCGGTCAGGCCCTCAGCCGGATGCCGCTCGGCGTCGGTGCGAACCCCGCGTCGCGCAGGGCGTCGCCGAGGGCGGTACCCAACACGAACTCGCCGTCGACACGTTCGACCGCGAGCTTGCCGATGCGGTTGCGCACGGTGGCGGCCAGCGAACCCGCGGCCAGGGCGAGCTCGCGCTCGTCCGGCTCACCGAAGGTCAGCACCGTCTTGCCGCCGCGCTCCACGTAGACGACGAGCCGCCCGTCGACGAGCACCACGAGCGAACCGGCCTTGCGCCCCGGGCGGTGACCGGACTTCTTCTTGCCGCCCGCGCCTCCTGGGGTGTCGCTCGTCGCCCGGTCGTCGCCCCCCGAGGAGGCGCGGGTCGAGCCGGCGGCGGAGCCCGCCTCGGCGCGCTCCCCGGCTCCGGTCGCCGTGGTCGCCGCCGCCGCGGTGGCGGCTCGTGCCGCCGCGCTCGCCACGGCCGCGGCCTCGTCGGCGGAGGCGCCGTCGAGCGTCTGCCCGGGCCAGGGCAGGGCCGCCCCGTAGGGGTTCGCCGGGTCGGTGGCGGCCAGGGTCACCACGGGCACGTCGAGCTGACGACCCGCGGCGACGAGGGTGTCGTCGTCGCGGCGGTCGCCCTCGTCGCGCACGAACGACCGCAGGCGGTCGACCGTGGGCCCGGTCGCGAACTGGGCCGCCCCGAGGCCCTCGACGAAGTAGCCCCGTCGGGCCCGCCCCGTCTCTTCGAAGCCGCTGAGCACCTTGTAGGCCGTCGAGAAACCGCCACGGACGCCCTCGTTGACGACGGCGCCGCGGGTGACGACGCCGTGCCGCTCGAGGAGGATCTCGGCCGTCGCGGCGGCGCGCACGGTGCCGTCGGGTTCGGCCAGCGGCAACAGCGACCAACGGCCGCCGACGGTGGGCGGGCCCGCCTGTCGAGGCATGGCGACCCGGCCGCGGCTGCGGTACGACGAGCGCGACCGCGTCGGGGTGCGCGGCCTCGGCGTGCGTCCGCCGCCCACCTGGGTGCGCAGGGGCGCGAACGTGTCGTTGGTGATCTGCCCGGCCCAGACGAGCTGCCAGATGGCGGTGGCCAGGGCGTCGTCGTCGGTGCTGCCCACGGCGTCCGACAACTGGCGGAAGAAGTACGCCCCGCCACCGGCCAGGGCCGCCAGCACCTCGCGTTGCAGGTCGTCGGTCTCGGCTCCGGACGGCTCGGGCAGGGTGACCTGGGCTCCGTCGGCGAGGTGCAGGCTGACCCAGCCGTCGTTGCCGGGCAGGGTGCCGGTGCCGGACCAGATGACGTCGCCGGTGGCCGTGAGCTCGTCGAGCATCGACGGGTTGTAGTCGGTCACGCGGGCCGGCAGGATCAGGGACTCCCAGGCCGAGGCGGGCAGCGAGACCCCGCTGAGCTGGTCGACGACCTGCACGACGCCGTCGAGGCCGCGCAGCCCCGACCCTTTGAGCCCGGTGGCGACGTGCTGCCAGGCGGGCAGGAAACGCCCGAGCGTCTCGGGGGCGACGGGCTCGACCTCGTGCCGGAGCGCGGCCAGCGACTTGCCGCGCAGTCGGCGCAGCACCTCGGAGTCGCACCACTCGCTGCCCTGCTGCCGGGGCCGGAACTCGCCCTCGACGACGCGACGCTGGGTGGCGAGCTTCCGCAGGGTGTCCATCACGACGGCGGTGCCGAGGCCGAGACGGTCGGCCACCATGGCGGGAGTGAAGGGGCCGTGGGTGCGGGCGAACCGGCCGATGAGGTCGCCCAGCGGGTCGTCGACCGGTTCGACGAAGGCGGTCGGCACGCCGATCGGCAGGGCGACGCCGAGGGCGTCGCGGAGGCGCGAGGCGTCCTCGATGCCGGCCCAGCGCACCGTGCCGGCGTGGGTGAAGCGCAGGACGCGGTTCGACCAGGCGAGGTCGGTCAGGGCGGTCTCGAGCGCGCGGTGGGCGTCGTCGCGGGCGGCCACGTCGCCGGCGACGAGGGTGGCCGCGAGCCAGCTGCGGTCGATGATCTCGTCGGTGGTCAGCGGGCCGAGCAGTCGCAACAGGTCGACGACGCCCTCGATGTCGCGGGCCCGGCGGTCGGGGGCGAGGCGCTGCAGTTCGAGCTCGTGCTGGTCGATGACGTCGGCGTCGAGCAGCTCGCGCAGCTCGGCCCGGCCGAGCAGCTCTTGCAACAGGCTCGAGTCGAGCGACAGGGCGGCCGCACGACGCTCGGCGAGCGGCGAGTCGCCCTCGTACATGAAGGCCGCGACGTAGCCGAAGAGCAGCGACCGGGCGAAGGGCGAGGGCACCTCGGTCTCGGTCTCGACGATGCGCACGGTGCGGCTGGCGAGGTCGCGGGTGAGGCTCATCAGGGCAGGCAGGTCGTACACGTCCTGCAGCACCTCGCGCACGGCCTCGAGCACGATCGGGAACTGCGGGTACTTGCGGGCGACGTCGAGCAGCTGGGACGAGCGCTGACGCTGTTGCCAGAGCGGCGACCGCTTGCCGGGGTTGTACCGGGGCAGCAGCAGGGCCCGGGCGGCGCACTCGCGGAAGCGTGACGAGAACAGGGCGGAGCCGCCGACCTCTTCGGTGACGATCTCGTCGAGGTCGTCGAGCTCGAACGAGAACAGCTCGGCCCCGGGAGGCTCGGCGTCGGTGTCGGGGATGCGCACGACGATGCCGTCGTCGGCAGCCATGGCCCCGCCGTCGACCCCGAGCTGGTCGCGGATGCGAGCCGAGACCGCCAGGGCCCACGGAGCGTGCACCTGCATGCCGTAGGGGGAGTGCAGGATGAGGCGCCAGTCGCCGAGCTCGTCGCGGAAGCGCTCGACCACGAGGGTGGTGTCGGTCGGCACGTACGACGTGGCGGCCTTCTGTTCGCCGAGGAACGCGATCAGGTTGCGTGCCGCCCGCTCGTCGAGCCCGCCGGCGGCGACGCGGGTGGTGGCGTCGGCCTCGCTCGAGTTCGACAGCTCGCGGACGTAGCCGCCGATGGCCTTGCCGAGCTCGGCCGGCCTGCCGATGCCGTCGCCCTTCCAGAAGGGGACGCGACCGGGCTGGCCGTAGGCGGGCGAGACGAGCACGCGGTCGTGCGTGATGTCCTCGATGCGCCAGCTCGTGGCCCCGAGGGCGAACACGTCGCCGACCCGGGACTCGTAGACCATCTCTTCGTCGAGCTCGCCGACGCGGGCGGCCTTCTCGCCGACCATGAAGACGCCGAACAGGCCCCGGTCGGGGATGGTGCCGCCGCTCGTCACCGCGAGGCGTTGGGCCCCGGGACGACCGGTCAGGGTGCCGTGCACGCGGTCCCAGACGATCCGGGGCCGCAGTTCGGCGAACTCGTCGGAGGGGTACTTGCCGCTGAGCAGGTCGAGGGTGGCGTCGAAGGCGGAGCGCGGCAGGGTGGCGAACGGGGCGCTGCGGCGCACGGTGTCGAACCAGGCGTCGGCGTCGAGTTCGTCGAGCGCCACGGCCGCGACGGTCTGCTGGGCCAGCACGTCGAGGGGGTTGGTCGGCACGCGCAGCTCTTCGATGAGCCCGGCGACCATGCGCTCGGCGGCGACGGCGGAGTGGATCAGGTCGGCCCGGTGCTTGGGGAACAGGACGCCGCGGGAGGTCTCGCCGACCTGGTGCCCGGCGCGGCCGACGCGTTGCAGGCCGCTGGCGACCGACGGCGGCGACTCGACCTGGATGACCAGGTCGACCGCACCCATGTCGATGCCGAGCTCGAGCGAGCTCGTGGCGACGACGCAGCGCAGTCGGCCGCTCTTGAGGTCGTCCTCGATGAGGGCTCGTTGGTCTTTCGACACCGAGCCGTGGTGGGCCCGGGCGAGCAGGGGATCGCTGCCGGCGGTCTGCCCCGAACCGCCCATGAGCTGGGCCGGCGCCCCGCCGCCGACCGCCGGGTTGCGCTGCGCGGCGGGTGCCGGGGCGAAGGGGTCGACGGCGTCGGCGGCCGCGTCGTCGCCGACCGGGCCGGCGGTGACCAGCTGGCCCCGCGCCTCCTCGGTGGCACGCTCGGCGGCCTCGAGGTCGCCGCCCTGGCGTTCGATCCAGATGTCGTTGAGGCGGGCCGTGAGGCGTTCGGCCAGGCGGCGTGAGTTCGAGAAGACGATGGTCGAGCGGTGTGCGGCGATCAGGTCGACGATGCCCTCTTCGACGTGGGGCCAGATGGAGCCCTGCGGCGCGGCGCCGGCGGCCGAGCCCTCGAGTGGGGCGGCGGTGCCGAGCTCGGTCATGTCGTCGACCGGGACGACGACCCGCAGGTCGAACTTCTTGTCGGCGCGGGGGTTGACGATGGTGACCGGTGCCGGGCCGGCGAGGAACCGCGCGACCTCTTCGGGCGGCCGGACGGTCGCGCTGAGCCCGATGCGCTGGGCGGGTTTCTCGAGCAGGGCGTCGAGGCGTTCGAGAGAGAGGGCCAGGTGTGCACCGCGCTTCGTCGAGGCGACGGCGTGGACCTCGTCGATGATGACCGTCTGCACGCCCTTGAGGGTCTCGCGCGCCTGCGACGTGAGCATGAGGTAGAGCGACTCGGGCGTCGTGATGAGGATGTCGGTCGGCGTGCGGGCGAGACGGCCGCGGTCGCTCGAGCTCGTGTCGCCGGAGCGCACGCCCACCGTGATGTCGGGAGCCTCGGTGCCCAGGCGTCTCGCGGTCTGGGTGATGCCCACGAGCGGTGAACGGAGGTTGCGTTCGACGTCGACGCCGAGCGCCTTGAGCGGCGAGATGTAGAGGACCCGGGTGCGGTGCAGCTTCTCGTCGGGCGGGGGTGACGAGGCCAACGAGTCGATCGACCAGAGGAACGACGCGAGCGTCTTGCCCGAGCCGGTCGGCGCGATGACGAGGGCGTGGTCGCCCTGGCTGATGGCCGTCCAGGCGCCTTCTTGAGCCCGGGTCGGCGCGGCGAACGCCCCCCGGAACCACTCACGGGTCGCGGGGGAGAAGCGGTCGAGCACGTCGGTCATCGTTGCCATCCTGCTCTGCACCACCGACATTCAGCCGAGGGGCTCGGCTCAGCACGGTGGCCTCGCCTCGGCGTCCCGAGCGTGCCGCGAACGCGTCCAACGCCTCGAGGACATCGTCCGCGCGCCAGATGGTGCCCATCTTGTACTCGGCCTTCTCCTTCAGCACTCCCGATTCGACCAGCCGTCGGAGCAGGGGGTAGACGTTGCTCGGGGCCAGCGAGAGCCGGGAAGCGGCCGTCGTGGCGTCGAGGACGGGTTGGTGGACGAGCAGGTCGAGCAGGCGCCAGACCGACGAGTCGCTCCGCGCGGTGACGCGGGTCGACCAGGATGCCCGGACGTCGTGGAGCTCGTCGACGAGCGTCCGGGCGTTCGCGACTGCCCGGAGGGACGCCTCGGCCGTCAATCGCACGATGGGGTCGAGTTCACCTGCCCGGTACGCCGTCAAGGCTCGGTGGTAGGCATCGACGTCGGTCAGCAGGCCTGCCGAGACCGGCACCGTCACGGACCGCGTGACCCCCTTGGACCGCAGCATCGCCTGGGTGAGGGAGCGCCCCGTCCGACCGTTTCCGTCGGTGAACGGATGGATCGTCTCGAACTGGGCGTGCGTCACGGCCGCCTGGACGAGGACGGGCAGGTCGTCGCGTCGTGCGAATTCCAGGCAGTCGTCGAGGAGCCCAGGGACCCGCGCGCTGACCGGGGCGACGAACTCGGCACCGAGGGGGCTGGCACTGCTCCGACCGATCCAGACCTGCTCGTTCCGGAGGGCGCCCGGAGTGTGTCGTGGGTCCGCAGACATCAGCGTGGCGTGCATCGTGAGGACGGACGCCCTGGTCAGTTCGTCCGCCAGGTCGATCGCGGCCGACATGGCGCGTGTGTTCGCCGCGATCAGGGTCGCGTTGCGCTTGCGTTCATCCCCGAGCTCGGCCGAGAACACGGATCGGGCGTTGGCGGTCAGGTTCTCGATGCGCGACGAGGCGAGGGCCTCGCTGCGGAGCAGGAGCGGGGCGAAGGCCGCCACTTCGCCGCCGAGGGTGGCATCGAAGCGAGTCAGTTCGAGAGAGGCGTCCTCGGCCAGAGCGCGGACCTCGGGCGACGGAGCGGGGTCGAGTGCGCCGATGAGGGGCGGCACCGCCGCGCGGAACACGGTCGACCCGAACGGCTCGGCACGGAATCCGGCCGTCGGGCGACCGGACGGCACCCATGCGACCTCTTCGTGGTCGAGCGGCGGCCAGGTGGCGGTCACGGCACCTCACAAGTCAGAATCCGAGCGCGTACTTTTATGACTTATCACCTCAAGTCATAATTCGCTGGCACGAGATTATGGTGTCTCCACCCGGTGTGCAACCTCGCCGACCGTGTCGGTCGCCCCGGCTACGGTGGGCGCATGCCGAACCTGCTCCACCTCGACTCGTCCGCCGACCTCACGACGAGCCGCTCCCGTGCGATCACCGCCGCGTTCGCCGACGCCTGGCGCGACCTCGGCGCCGACCACGCGGTCACCCGGCGCGACCTGCACGTCGACCCGCTGCCCCACCTGAGCGACAGCTCGTTGCACTGGCCGCCGCGGCTCCGGCAGCCGGGCGACGCCCCCGATCCCGTCCACGAGGCCCTGCAGCAGGCCCTGATCGCCGAGCTCGTCGCCGCCGACGTCGTCCTGATCGGTGCCCCGCTCTACAACTACTCGCTGCCCTCGACGCTCAAGGCCTGGGTCGACAACGTCCACCTGCCCGGCGTCACCGCGCCCTTCGACGGCGACGACCAGCAGCCGATGCTCGGACGACCCGCGGTCGTGGTGACCAGCCGCGGCGGCGCCTACGACGACGGCACGCCCACGGCCGGCTGGGACCACGCCACCCCGGTCCTCGAGATCGTCCTGGGGGCGACGCTCGGCATGCGCGTCGAGACGATCGCCACGAACCTCACGCTCAGCGACCGGCTGCCGATGCCCGAGGCCGCCCGCGAGCGAGCGACGCGCGAACTGCGAGAGGCGAAGGAGGCGGCGGTCGCCTCGGCTCGTCGCCTCGGGTGACCGTGTCGTCGCGTCGACGAGGCGGCCGTCGGGCCGGGGCCGCACGCCGCGTGAAGTCGGTCGTCGCGCGCGTGTTCGGCATGCTGGCCGCTGCTCTCGCGATCGTCGGGCTCGTCCGGCTCCTGCAGGGGCAGGCCGGGTTCGGGGCGGCGTTCCTCTTCGCGGCGTTCGTCTCGGTCGTCGTCGCCTACGCGCTGGTCCGCAGCGTGAACGCGTCGCGCCGCTGAGCCCTCGCAGTCTGGGCGGGTCGACGTGCGGCGTGGCTAGGCTCGACGGCATGCAGAGCCGCACCCTCGGAACCCGTTCACCCTTCCTCGCCGACCGTCCCGTCTCGGTCATCGGTCTCGGCACCTGGCAGCTCGGTGCCGACTGGGGCGACGTCAGCGAGAGCGACGCGCTCGACGTGCTGGGCGCCTCCGTCGAGTCCGGGGTGACCTTCTTCGACACCGCCGACGTGTACGGAGACGGGCGCAGCGAGCAGATCATCGGGCGCTTCCGTGCGTCGAACCCCGACGTGCCCCTCACGGTCGCGACGAAGATGGGCCGTCGGCTCGACCAGGTGCCGTCGAACTACGTCCGCGAAAACTTCGTGGCGTGGACCGACCGCTCGCGTCGCAACCTCGGCGTCGACACGCTCGACCTGGTGCAGCTGCACTGCCCGCCCACCGCCGTCTTCGAGAGCGATGCGGTCTACGACGCCCTCGACGAGCTGGTCGAGAACGGTGCGATCCGTGCCTACGGCGTCAGCGTCGAGGAGACCGCCCAGGCCCTGACCGCCATCGCCCGACCGAACCTCGCGACCGTGCAGATCATCTTCAACGCGTTCCGTCTCAAGCCCCTCGACGAGGTGCTGCCGGCCGCACGACGGGCCGGCGTCGGCATCATCGCGCGCGTCCCCCTCGCCAGCGGACTGCTGTCGGGCAAGTACACGACCGAGACGACGTTCGCCGAGAACGACCACCGCACGTACAACCGTCACGGCGAGGCCTTCGACCAGGGCGAGACCTTCAGCGGTGTCGACTTCGAGCAGGGCGTCGCCGCCGTGCAGGAGTTCGCCGCGGCCGTCCCCGACGGCGTCACCGTGCCGCAGGCCGCCCTCGCCTGGATCGTCGAGCAGCCGGGCGTCAGCACGGTCATCCCCGGAGCGCGCAACGTGGCGCAGGCCACGGCGAACGCCGCGGCTGGCAGCGTCGGCGAGCTCGACGACGGGCTCGACAGCGAGGTCGTCCGCATCTACGACCAGTACTTCCGCGAGGCCGTCCACCCCCGCTGGTAGACCGGGTGCCGGCGGGCCGGCCCGGGGTCAGCGCCCGCGCGGTGCCGACACGAGTCGGCCCAGCAGTGCGACGCCCGACCCGATGAGCAGCCCGCCGACGACGTCGGACGTCCAGTGCGCCCCCACGTGGAGGCGCGACCACGAGACCGCACCGGCCAGCGGCAACAAGGCTGCCGCGGCTCCCGGCGACTCGATCGCGACGCCCGTCACGAAGCCGGCGGCACAGGCCGCGTGGCCGGACGGGAACGACGCGGACAGCGGCTGGCTGCGCAGACGTCGCTCGATCGGGACGTCGTCGATCAGGGGCCGGTTGCCGCCGAAGATGCGCTTGCCGACGATGTTCGCCATGGCACTGGCGAAACCGAGCGACAGGGTGCCCCGCACCGCGGCACGACGCTGGCCGACGAGGGCGAGTCCTGCGGCGACCGCGGCCCACAAGAGTCCGTGGTCGGCGAAGTGGCTGAGGCGGCTGAGGTTGCGGTCGACGACCGGCACTCCTCGGACCGAGTTGATGCGTTTCGCGGCCCGTCGGTCGGCGCGCAGCACCCAGGCGGGCAGGACCTGACGGGGAGTCTCGGAAGGCAGTGGCAGCAGGGGCACGCGACCACCGTATCTTTCCCCGGGGGTGGTGCCGCGCCTCCTCGGTTCCTCTCGTCGCTCCGCGCCGTCGACGTCACCCCCGACCGGGGTACAAGCTGGGCCGGCACGCTCGCTCCGCCGCGTACACCGGGGGCATGGCAGACAACATGTACACCCCGCAGAACCCCGTCACCCAGTACCCCCAGCCTCCGTTCGAGCACCAGCAGCAGAGCGCTCCCGGCGACGTCCACGCCATGAAGCCCGAGCCCGACCACGGCGAGACCAGCTACGTCGGCAGCGGTCGCCTCGCCGGCCGCAAGGCCCTCGTCACCGGTGCCGACAGCGGCATCGGCCGCGCGACGGCCATCGCCTTCGCCCGCGAGGGTGCCGACGTCGCGCTGAGCTACCTCGCCGAGGAGCAGTCGCAGGCCGAGGAGGTCGCCGCACTCGTCCGCGAGGCCGGTCGCACCGCCGTCCTGTTGCCCGGCGACCTGCAGGTCGAGCAGACCAACGTCGACGTCGTCGAGAAGACGGTCGCCGAGCTCGGCGGCCTCGACATCCTGGCGATCATCGCCGGCGTCATGCCGACCGTCAGCAGCATCGACGACTTCGAGACCGAGACGCTCGACCACGTCCTCAAGGCCAACATCTACCCGCTGTTCTGGTTGACCAAGGCCGCCTCGACGCACCTGAAGCCGGGGGCCTCGATCATCACGACCTCGTCGATCCAGGGCTTCCAGCCCTCGCCCGACCTCGCCGAGTACGCCGTGTCGAAGGCCGGCATCGCCAACTGGACCCGCGCCATGGCCCAGCAGCTGGCCGAACGCGGCATCCGCGTCAACGGCGTCGCGCCCGGCCCCGTCTGGACGCCGCTGCAGCCCGCCTTCGTGCCGAACGAGAAGATCGAGAGCTTCGGCTCGGAGGCCGCCTACGGCCGCCCGGGCCAGGCCGTCGAGCTCGCCCCGTCGTTCGTCTTCCTGGCGAGCCAGGAGTCGAGCTACATCAGCGGCGAGACCATCGCCGTCACGGGTGGCACGCCGATCCACTGATCACCCTTCGCCCTCGAGGACGCCGCCCAGCGGACGAGCCCCGCAACGCCACGCGGTGCCCCGTTCGCTGGGTGGCGTCCTCGCGCGCGAGGCGGGCGAGGCGGGCGAGGTGGGCGGCGCGGGCGAGGCGGGCGAGGTGACCCCCCAATTCGGACCGGCGGGCGTGGGTCCACCCGGCCCGCACCGGCGGGCGTGGTCCACACGGCCCGCACCTGCGGGGCAGGTCCGACAGGCCCGCATCGCCTGGCCCGAGCCGGGCTGGGCCCGGCTCAGGGGTGCCGCACGCCCTCGCCCGCGATCACGGCCCGGTACCCCTCGCGGAAGGTCGGGTACTCGAAGGTGAACCCCGTGCCGCGTAGTCGTGCGTTCGACAACCGCTTGTCGCCGCCCGCCTGACGACCCCGAGGAGGCGCGCTCGGCGGCACGGGCGACCTCAGTTCGTCGGCCACGAACGCCAGCACGTCGTCGAGCCTCGACGGCTCGTCGTCGACCCCCACGTACAGGACGTCGGTCGGCGCCGAGGTGGTGGTGAGGTGCACGATCGCGGCCGCCGCGTCGTCACGGTGGATGCGGTTCGTGTGGGGGGAGCTGCCGGCAGGCTCGGCCAGTCGCGCGTCACCGTCGCGCACCTGGGTGATGAGCCGCTCCCGGCCCGGGCCGTAGATGCCGCCGAGGCGCAGGACGATGCCGTCGGGACGACGCGCGTGCAGCAGGGCCTCGGCCTCGAGGATGACCTCGGCCGTGGGGGAGGCGCCGGTCGCCGGCGTGGTCTCGTCGACGACGCTGCCGTCGTCGACGTCGTACACGGCGGTCGACGAGACGAACAGCACCCGGGCGTCGACCGCCCCGGCCTCGTCGAGTGCGTCGAGGACGTTCCTCAGGCCGTCGACGTAGGACGCCCGGTAGGTGTCGACGTCGCGGGACCCGGCCGAGAGGGCGACGACGACGATCTCGGTGTCGGCGGGGAGCGTGGGGCGGGTGTTGCTCAGGTCGATCGAGACTCCCTCGATCGAGGTCGGCAGCTTGCCCGCCGAGCGACGGAGGCCGAGGACGCGCTGCCCGAGGGCGACGAACCGCAGGGCGGCCTCGGTGCCGAGGTCGCCGCAGCCGGCGATGACGACGGTCACCGGCTCGCCTCGTCACGCGAGGGCGTCGACTCGGACGCGAACCGGTCGGTCGCCGCGATGAGCGCGTCGAGGATGCCCGGCTCGTCGAACGAGTGGCCGGCGTCGTCGACCAGGACGAACTCGGCGTCGGGCAGGGCGGCGTGCAGGTCGAAGGCCGTCGTCGCCGGCGTGCACAGGTCGTAGCGGCCCTGCACGATGACCGTCGGGATGTGCGAGACGAGGTGAGCGTCGCGGATCAGCTGGCCCTCGTCGAGGAAGCCGCGATGGACGAAGTAGTGGTTCTCGATGCGGGCGAAGGCCAGCGCGAACGCCGGGTCGGAGTACCGCTCGACCAGGTCGGGGCGGGGCAGCAGGGTGATCGCCGAGGCCTCCCACGACGACCAGGCCACGGCGGCGGGCCCGTGGACGGCGGGGTCGGGATCGGCGAGGAGTCGCGCATAGGCCTCGATCAGCCCGCCGGGGCGCCGCTCGTCGGGGGGCACCGGGGCGAGGTAGCCCTGCCACCGGTCGGGCAGGACGTTCGAAGCCGCGCCCTCGTAGAACCAGTCGAGCTCGCTCTGTCGCAGGGTGAAGATGCCGCGCAGCACGAGCTCGGTGACGCGTTCGGGGTGGGTCTCGGCGTAGGCGAGCGCGAGGGTCGAGCCCCACGAGCCGCCGAACACCTGCCAGCGGTCGATGCCCAGGTGCTCGCGCAGGGTCTCGAGGTCGGTCACGAGGTGGCAGGTCGTGTTCGTCGAGAGGTCGGTGCCGAACGTGCCGGCGTGGGGTGTGCTGCGACCCGCCCCACGTTGGTCGAGCAGCACGATGCGGTACCGGTCGGGGTCGAACAGGCGGCGGTGCGCGGGTGACGACCCGCTGCCGGGCCCGCCGTGCAGGAAGACCACCGGCTTGCCGTCGGGGTCGCCGCATTCTTCCCACCAGACCTGCTGGCCGTCGCCGACGTCGAGCAGGCCGGAGTCGTGGGGTTCGATCTCGGGGTAGAGCTGGCGCATGCGGACGAGCGTAGCCGGGGGAGCCGACACCGGCAGGGGAGGCGCGGCGCCTGGGGGCGACGGCCCGCGCCTCCTCGTCCGGGGAGGAGCCGTCGCCCGACGGACGGTCGCGGACGGGCTCAGAGGCGGGCGACGGTCAGGTCGTCCTCGACGCCGTCGAACCAGCGATCGAGCACGGCCCGGAACTCGGGTTCGGCCGGGTCGGCCCGGGCGAACAGGGTCATCGACGAGCGCAGCTTGAGGGCGTCGATCCCGCCCATCAGCTCGCCGGCGCTCGCGGCGTCCGCCCGGGCCGCGACGCCCGCCGCCTCGCGCAGGCGCGGGCCGAGCAGGGGGTGGGCGAGGTAGGCCCGCGCCTCGTCGAGCGATCGGATCGCGTAGGTGCGGTCCATGCCGCTGCGGCCGAGGCCGGCGATCTGCGGGAAGACGAACCACATCCAGTGCGAGGTCTTCCGCCCGCGGCGCAGCTCGGCCAGGGCCTGGTCGTGGGTGCCGCCGGCGTCCTGCGCGTCGACGTACCGTCCGAGGTCGAAGGGATCGCTCATCGCCCCGTTCTACGCGCCGCGGGTCGAGCCGTCTCCCCCCTGGCGCGGAGGCCGAGGACGGCGCTACCCTGGTCGGCTGCCCTGCCGGGCGGCGGACCACGTCCCCGCCAAGACCCCGGAGCCCCCGTGACCGACATCGTGATCGACGAGATCGTCGTGCCCGACACCCTCGAGCCCCGTTCCGACGCCGGAGCCGACGCCGATGCCGGCCACGACGCCGATGCCCACCGCGCCGACCGCGCTGACCACGCCGCACGCGTCGCCGCCTACGTCGAGGCCATCGGCCTCGAGAACGCCGTCCAGGCCGAGGTGCTCGGCTTCGGCGACCTCGACTTCGGCCCGGCCGAACAGCTGCCGCAGTGGCACGACCGGTTCACGCCGCGGCGGCTGTTCGTGGTGCGGTCCGGTGGTCGCATCGTCGGCCAGGCCACCTACGAGACGCTCGCCGACCCGACCGTCACGACCTGCTGGCTCTGGGTCGCCGTCGACGCCGAGCACCGCCGCCGGGGGCTCGGCACGGCCCTGCTCGACCACGTCGAGGCCGTCGCCCGCGCGGCGGGCAGGACCGACGCGATCTCCTTCGTCGCGTCCGGCCAGGGCTCGGGCCCCGCCCCGGGCGACCGCCTCGAGGCCTCGACCGGTCACGGATGGGTGCCCCGCGCCTCCTCGGAGGTCCGGTTCGCGCTCTCGCGCGGCTACGCGCTCGGCCAGGTCGAGCGCATCAGCCGCCTGCCCCTGCCGGTCGACGAGGAGGCGCTGGCCGCGATCCGCTCCGAGGCGCTCGCCGCGGCGGGGGACGAGTACCGCGTCCACACCTGGTCCGGCCCCACGCCTCCGCGCTGGCGGTCCGACGTCGCGGCGATGGCGACCGCGTTGAGCACCGACGCACCGATGGGTGACGTGCCGGAGCCCGAGGACGTCTGGACCGTCGACCGCCTGGTCGAGGCCGAGCAGCGACGCGCCGCGAGCGGGCGGGCCTCGCTGACCGCGGCGGCCGAGCACGTGCCGACCGGCCGACTCGTCGCGTGCTCCGACCTCGCGGTGCCCGACGACGCGTCGCGGCCCGCCATGCAGCAGATGACCCTCGTGCGGCGTGAGCACCGCGGGCACCGGCTGGGCTGGCTCGTCAAGGTCGCCAACCTGGACCGACTCGTCGTCGAGAAGCCGGGACGCCCGTCCGTGCTGACCTTCAACGCCGAGGAGAACCGGCCCATGCTCGCGGTCAACGAGGCCGTCGGGTTCGTGCCGATCGGCGTCGAGGGAGTGTGGCACCGGCTGCTGTGAGGCGGGAGGCGGGAGGCGGGAGGCGGGCCTGCCGGTCGGTCGTGACCGGAGGCGGGTCAGGCGACGAAGTCGGCGCTGACCTCGGCGGTGATCTCGATGTCGTCCGGGTGCAGGTCGAACGTCACGGGGCCGCCCGACGAGAACGTCGCGACGGCACGGGCCAGGCCGAACGGGCTGCCCCCACCGGGCGCGCCGGGCCGCAACCCCGGCTCGAAGACCGACTGCAGCGTCGGCCGACCGAGCCCGAGCGCCTCGGCGTAGTCTCCGGCCCGGGTGACCGCGTCGGCGATCGCGGCGACCCGCACGGCCTTCTCGACCTCGGGCCGACGGTCGTGGCTGAGCGACCACTCGATCCATTCGACGGTGACGCCCGGTTCGACGGCGACGTCGCCCACCCACGACGCCAACGCGTCGAAGTCGCTGAACCGCACGTCGACGGCGGCCCGGGTGCGGAACCGCACCACCGAGGAGGCGCGGGTCGCGTCGGCCCCGTCGCCCCGGTCGGTCGTCGCCTCGGTCTCGATCGCGACCGTGACGCTCTGTGCGCTCCACCAGGTGGCGGCCTCCTGGCGGCGCCAGGCCGTGGCCTGTTCGGTGAGGCGGGAGTGCACCGCCGCGGTGTCGCGGACGACCGCCTCGCGGTCGTCGCCGTCGAAGCCCACGGTGAGGTGGACGACGCCGCGCTCGGCACGGTGGCGGTGGGTGGCGGAACCGGACACCGAGAGCGTCGCCATCGCGCGCCTCCTTCGTTCGTCGGGTGGTGCGGGGCCGGGTGGGGCCCGGTGGTCAGTCGGCGGAGGCGGCCTCGTCGGCCACCACGGAGGCACCGCCGTCGCCCACCGGCGCGGCGGTGACGCGACCGATGAACGCGTTGAGGTCGTCGAGTTCTTCTTGCGAGATGCCGTGGGCCAGCCCGGGGTAGACGGTCTGCTCGGCGTCGGCGTGCGTCTCGAGCCAGGCGGACGTGCGCTCGACGGCGTCGGCGGGGATGACCTGGTCGACGTCACCGCGACCGTAGAAGACGGCGGGGCGGGCGGCAGTGACGGCGTCGTCGCGTGCGGCCGCGCGCTCGAGCGTGGCGTCGTCGCCCGCGGCGGGGACCACGAACCCGGCGAGCACGGCCGCGAACGCGAACCGCTCGGGCGCGTGACGGAGCAGCTGCAGCGAGAGCGACCCGCCCTGCGAGAACCCGAGCAGGCTGACGAACGGATGGTGCGCCCCGAGCGAGTCGAGCCAGGCGAGCACGGCCTCGGCCGCGTCGTCGACGGCGCCCGGATCGGGTGCGCCGGGAGTCGACAGCGGGTACCACGAGAACCCGTCGCCGTGGGGCAGTGGTGCCCGCAGCGACGCGACCACGAACTGCTGCGGAAGGTAGGGGGCGAGCGCGATCAGGTCGCCCTCGTGCGAGCCCACGCCGTGCAGCAAGACGAGCAGGGGACGCTCGTCACGCTCGGCCTCGACGGCGGACCACTGGACGAGGGACGGGTCGATCTGCACCATGGGCCGAGCCTAGCGACGGGTGTCGACATCGGGGCCGGTGCTGTTCGCCCGTAGCGTCACGTCACGCGATCGGGCCCCCGAGCCGGTAAGAATGGCCCATGAGCTCCGTGCGGACACCCGACCCCGACCCCAATCCCGGCTGGCTCTCGGAGGACGAGCTCTTCCAGGCGCGTCAGCACCTGCCGATCCTCTACGTCGAGGCCGTGCCCGTGCGGACCGACGGCCTCGGGGTCGTGACCGAGGTCGGGGTGCTGCTCCGCGCCTCCGACGAGGGGTCGATCTCGCGCATGCTCGTGTCGGGCCGGGTGATGTACGGCGAGAGCCTGCGCACCGCTCTGTTCCGCCACCTCGAGAAGGACCTCGGGCCGATGGCCTTCCCCCAGCTGCCGCCGTCTCCGGTGCCGTTCCAGGTCGCCGAGTACTTCCCGCTGCCCGGTTCGTCGGTCTACACCGACCCGCGTCAGCACGCGGTGTCGCTCGCGTACGTGGTGCCCGTCACGGGCACGTGCGACCCGCGGCAGGACGCCCTCGAGCTCACCTGGCTGACGCCGCACCAGGCCGCCTCCGACGAGGTCGCCGCCGAGATGGAGGGCGGGCGCGGCACCCTGCTGCGCAGCGCCCTCGCCTCCGTCGGCGCCCTGCACTAGCGCCGCTCGCAACACCCCCGATGCGGCGTGACGCCCTCGGATCGCGGGGTGTCTCGCCGGTTCGGGGGTGTCGCCTGGCGCCTCTCCACAGGCGAGGAGGCGCGGGCCGCGTCCCGGGCGGCGCTCGGCCACGCTGGACCGATGCGCGACACGTCAGGCCTGCTCATCCGTCGGTCCCGGCTCGTCGACGACGGCGTGGATGCCTCGTCCATCGAGCGGGACGCGCGACGTGGCCTCGCGGTGAGGCTCGCCGCCGGCGTGTACGTCCGGACGGACGACTGGCGGTCGCTCGGCCCGGCGTCGCAGCACACCGCCCGCGTGCACGCGGTGCTGCCCCGGCTCGGACCGGACGCCGTCGTCTCCCACGAGTCCGCCCTCGCCATTCGGGGGTTTCCGCTGCTGGGCGAGTGGCCTCGGAGGGTGCACGTCGTGGCCCGTCAGCGCGCTCGCGACAAGGTGACCGGATTCGTCCACCAGCACGCGGCGACCCTCGGCGACGGCGAGATCGACACGGTCGACGGGCTGCCCGTGGTGGGTGCCGCCCGAGCGGCCGTCGACAGCGTGCGCCGGCGCGACCTGCGCGGGGCGACCGTCGTGCTCGACCACGGGCTGCACGCGGGCGCGTACGACCGGTCCGCGCTCGAGGCCGCCCTGGCCGCACGGCCCGGGGTGCCCGGGCGTCGGCGGGCGGCGGTCGCCGTCGCGTTCGCCGATGGGCGGTCCGAGTCGCCGGGTGAGTCGCTGAGTCGGGCGGGCATGAGGGCCGCCGGGCTCACGGGGCCCGTGTTGCAGGCCCGGTTCCCGGTGACGGGCCCCCTGATCGGCTTCGTGGACTTCTGGTGGCCGCAGTTCGGCGTCATCGGCGAGTTCGACGGCGAGGTGAAGTACCGCGACGAACGGATGCGGGCCGGGCGCAGCCCCGAGCAGGTCGTGATCGACGAGAAGCGGCGCGAGGACGATCTGCGGGCGCTGCCCGGCGTGCGCACCGTCGTCCGATGGACCTGGGGCGACGCCCTGCGCGCCGAGCCCATGGTGCGCGCCCTCGCGCGCGCCGGGGTGCGCTGAAGGTGCTGGCAGCGCAACACCCCCGAACCGGGGGGGGGGGCCCCGCGGGGGGGGGGGGCGGGCGGGGGGGGGGGGGGGGGGGGGGGGGGGGGGGGGGCCGCCGGGGGGGGGGGCCCCCCGCCGCGCCCCCCCCCCCCCCCCCCGCCCCGCCCCGCCCCCCCCCCCCCCGCCGCCCCCGGCGTGTTTTGTCTTCGGCGGCCCCCGGGGGGGGGGGGGGGGGGGGGGGGGGGGGGGGCGCCCCCCCCCCCCCCCCGACGGCGGGGACCCGCCGGATCGACCACGGCCCGCCTCCCCGCGGGGGGGACGACGGGCCGTGGCGTCGTCGGGACGACGGAGCCGAGGAGGCGCGGATCAGACCGCGGGCATCGCTCCGGCGATCGTGATGGTCGCGCCCGAGGTGTAGCTCGACTCCGGGCTCACCAGGTGCACGTACGCGGCGGCGAGCTCGGCGGGCTGGCCGGGGCGACCGAACGGCGCCTGGCCGCCGAACTGCGACACCGTCTCGGCGTCGTCGGAGCCGGGCTGCAGGGGCGTCCAGACCGGGCCGGGGGAGACCTGGTTGACGCGGATGCCCTTGGGCGCGAGCTGCTGCGCGAGCCCCGAGGTGAAGACGCCGATCGCACCCTTGGTGAGCGCGTAGTCGATCTTGTCCGGGCTCGGCTGCGTGCCCTGCACCGAGCCGGTCGTCACGATCGACGAACCGGGCTCGAGGTGCGGGATGGCTGCCTGGGTCAGCCAGAACAGCGAGTAGACGTTGGTCTTGATGGTCGAGTCGATGTCCTCGGTGGTGAGCGTGAGGATGTCGTCGTTGCTCTTCATCCGACCGGCCACCATGACGAGGGTGTCGAGCCCGCCGAACTCGTCGACGGCCTTCTGCACGAGGTCCTTGCAGTACTGCTCGTCCGAGATGTCGCCGGGGACGAGGACGGCCTTGCGCCCCTCGCCCTCGAGCAGGTCGCGCACCTCCTCGGCGTCCTTCTGCTCGCTGGGAAGGTAGCTGAGCACGAGGTCGGCGCCCTCGCGGCTGAGCGCGATCGCGGCGGCGCGACCGATGCCCGAGTCCGCGCCGGTGACGACGCCGCGGAAGCCGGTGAGGCGCTCCTTGCCGACGTAGCTGGTCTCGCCGTGGTCGGGCTTGGGGTCCATCTTCCAGGCCTCGCCCGGCAGCGACTGCTCCTGCTTCGGGAACGGCGGCGCGGGGTAGAGGTCGACCGGGTTCTTCTTGTCGTATTGGCTCATGACGTCCACGGTGCCCTCGCCGCGCCTCCGCCGCTCGGGGGTCTGTACCCCACCGGCGGTCATTCGGAGCGCACGCGGAGAAAGATGAGCGTCATGCGATCGATCTGGAAGGGCGCGATCACGTTCGGGCTCGTCAACGTCCCCGTCAAGTTGTACAGCGCCACCGAGGACCACGACGTGTCCCTGCACCAGGTGCACGACGCCGACGGTGGCCGCATCCGGTACCAGCGGAAGTGCGAGATCTGCGGCAAGGTCGTCGACTACGAGCACATCGACAAGGCGTACGACGACGGCGACCGCACCGTGGTGATCACGGGTGACGACCTGAAGTCGTTGCCCGAGGAGCGCTCGCGCGAGATCGACGTGCTCGAGTTCGTCCCAAGCGACCAGGTCGACCCGATCATGCTGGACCGCAGTTACTTCCTCGAGCCGGACGGCACCTCGCCCAAGGCCTACGTGCTGCTGCGCCGGACCCTCGAGGAGACCGACCGCACGGCCATCGTCCACTTCTCGCTGCGGCAGAAGACCCGGCTCGCGGCCCTGCGCGTCCGCGGCGACGTGCTGATGCTTCAGACCCTGCTCTGGGACGACGAGGTGCGCGAGGCACGGTTCCCGGCGCTCGAGAAGCAGACGCGCGTCAGCGACAAGGAACTCGACATGTCGTCGTCGCTCGTCGACTCGTTGAGCGACGACTTCGAGCCCGCGGACTTCAGCGACGACTACCAGGAACAGTTGCGGCAGCTGATCGACGCGAAGCTGGAGGAAGGCGAGTCGCTCGACACGGACGCCACCTTCGGCGAGAAGCCGGAGGACGACGACGAGGGCGGCGAGGTCATCGACCTGATGGAGGCGCTGCGTCGGTCGGTCGAGAAGAACCGGTCGGGCGGACACCCGAAGCCGACCAAGAAGGCCGCGGCGTCGTCGTCGACGAAACCCGCCGCGAAGAAGTCGCCTGCGAAGAAGGAGTCCTCGAAGGAGGAGTCCTCGCGGTCGACGTCCGGAGGGTCGGGTTCCGCGGCGAGGAAGAAGCCCGCCTCGTCCGCCTCCGACAAGAAGGCGGCCCCGAAGAAGAAGGCCGGCTGACCGCGACGGTCAGTGCTCGCGGAGCGCCTCGATCAGGTCGGCCTTCTTCAGGTCGGAGTAGCCGGTCACGCCGAGTTCCTTCGCGCGTCCCTTGAGCTCCTCCACCGTCCAGTCGTCGTACGAACCGGACTTCCCGCCCTTGGCGGCCACCTTCTTCTCGCTGTTGCCCTTCTGGGCGGCGGCGTTCGAGATGCGCGCGGCCTTCTCCTTCGACGCCCCCTCGTCGCGGAGTGCCTCGTACATGTCGGGGTTCTTCAGCTGCGGGGGAGTCTCGTCCTTCGGCGTCATGCGCCCGACCGTACGCCCGGCGCGGCGGCTTGTCGCAGCCCTAGGCGCCGAACTGCCAGCCGGTGACGTCGGGGTGGTCCTCGCCGTGCTCGTAGGCGTACGCCCGGGCCGCCTCGCGCCGCGACTCGACGTCCGCCACCAGCTCGGGGTGCTCGTCGGCCAGGCCCGGTACGCGGTGCAGCACGTCGAGCACCAACCGGTAGCGGTCGATGTCGTTGAGCATGGCCATGTCGAACGGCGTCGTGGTGGTGCCCTTCTCCTGGAAGCCGCGCACGTGCAGGTTCGCGTGGTTCGTGCGGCGGTAGGTGAGGCGGTGGACGAGCGACGGGTAGCCGTGGAAGTCGAAGACGATCGGCTTCGAGGTCGTGAAGAGTGCGTCGAAGTCGTCGTCCGTGAGGCCGTGCGAGTGCTCCCTCGCGTCCTGCAGCCGCATCAGGTCGACCACGTTGACGACGCGCGTGGTCAGGGACGGCAGCACCTGACGGAGCAGGTCGGCGGCCGCCACGGTCTCGAGGGTCGGCACGTCGCCCGCGCAGGCCAGCACCACGTCGGGGTCGACCCCGTCGACGGGCGTCCCCTCGGTGCCTGCCCACTCCCAGATGCCGACGCCGCGTCGGACGTGATCCTCGGCCTCGGGCAGCGACAGCCAGGCGGGGGATTCCTGTTTGCCGGCGACGATCACGTTGACCGTGTCGGTCGTGCGGAACGCGTGGTCGGCGACGGCGAGCAGCGTGTTGGCGTCGGGGGCCAGGTAGATGCGCACGAGGTGCGCCTGCTTGTTGACGACGACGTCGAGGAACCCGGGGTCCTGGTGCGAGAAGCCGTTGTGGTCCTGCCGCCAGACGTGCGACGACAACAGGTAGGTGAACGACGAGATCGGCGCGCGCCAGTCGATCTCGTCGGCGCTCTCGAGCCACTTCGCGTGCTGGTTGAACATCGAGTCCACGATGTGCACGAAGGCCTCGTAGGTGTTGAGCAGACCGTGGCGCCCGGTCAGCAGGTAGCCCTCCATGAGTCCCTGCAGCAGGTGCTCGCTCAACACCTCCATCACGCGGCCGCTGCGGGCCACGTGCTCGTCGTCGGGCCAGATGTCGGCCGCCCACACCCGCTCGGTCACGTCGAACACCGGGTCGAGTCGGTTGGACACCGTCTCGTCGGGCCCGAAGAGACGGAAGGTCGACGGGTTGTCGCGCACGATCTCGGCGAGCCACCGGCCGAGGACGCGTGTGGCCTCGGCCTGGGTGCGGCGATCGTCGGAGGTCTCGACCGCATGCGCACGGTAGTCCGTGAGGTGCAGGTCACGACGCACGAGACCACCGTTGGACGCCGGGATCGCGCTCATGCGCTTCGCGCCCCGGGGGCGGAGTCCGTCGAGCCGGGCCACCGGCCGACCCGTCTCGTCGAAGAGCTCGTCGGCGCCGTACGACCGCATCCAGTCGTCGAGCTGCGCCCGGTGACCGTCGTCCTCGCGCACGCCGCTGAGCGGCACCTGGTGTGCGCGCCAGGTGCCCTCGACGCGCTCGCCGTCCACGACCTTCGGGCCCGTCCACCCCTTGGGGGTCCGCAGCACGATCATGGGCCACCGCGGGCGTGCGGTGCCGTCGCCGTCGCGGGCCTCCCGCTGCAGCTCGTCGATGCGGAGGAAGGCGTGGTCGAGTGCGGCGGCCATGCGCTCGTGCACCCGCATCGGGTCCTCGCCGTCGAAACCGCCCGCGACGACGAGCGGCTCGTACCCGTAGCCCCGCATCAGCTCGAGCAGTTCGCCCTCGGGGATGCGCGAGAGCACCGTCGGGTTGGCGATCTTGTAGCCGTTGAGGTTCAGGATGGGGAGCACGGCCCCGTCGTGACGGGCGTCGAGCAGCTTGTTCGCGTGCCAACTCGCCGCCAGCGGCCCGGTCTCGGCTTCTCCGTCGCCGATCACGCAGACGGCGACGAGGTCGGGATCGTCGAGCACCGCCCCGTAGGCGTGGCTCAGCGAGTACCCGAGCTCGCCGCCCTCGTTGATCGACCCCGGGGTCTCGGGGGCGGCGTGGGAGGGGATGCCGCCCGGGAACGAGAACTGCGTGAAGAGCTTCTGCAGCCCGGCGGCGTCCTGCGACACCTCGGGGAACAGTTCGCTGTATGTGCCTTCGAGGTAGGTGTTGGCGACCATGGCGGGGCCGCCGTGACCCGGTCCGCACACGTAGAGCAGGTCGCGGTCGTCGCGCATGATCACCCGGTTGAGGTGGGCGTAGACGAAACTCAGCGCCGGTGACGTGCCCCAGTGCCCGAGGAGGCGCGGCTTGACGTCGTCGCGCGCGATCGGCCGCGTGAGCTGTGCGTTGTCCATCAGGTAGATCTGCCCGACGGTCAGGTAGTTCGCCGCCCGCCACCACGCGTCGACGAGCGACAACTCGTCGGTCGAGGCCTGTCGTGTCGGGTCTGCGGGGTTCGTCATCACTGGTCCTCTCGATCGGTGGTCGTGCCCTCTCGGCTCATCTCGTCGATGGTGATGGCCGCGTTGACGAGGGCGAGGTGGCTGAGCCCCTGCGGTACGTTGCCGAGGAACTGCCCGTCGTCGGCGCTGATCATCTCGGTCAGCAGGCCGACGTCGTTGGGCTGCTGCACGAGCTGGTCCATCAGCTCGACCGCTTCGTCCTGACGGCCCACGCAGGCCAGGGCGCTGGCGAGCCAGAAGGCGCAGGCCACGAACGTGCCTTCCTCTTCGGCGACGTCGCTGTAGCGGAAGACCAGGGGGCCCGCACCCAGCTCGCGCCGGATGGCGTCGATCGTCCGCGACATGCGCTCGCCGCGGTCGAAGCCGCTGGGGGCGTGCAGCAGCACCGAGGCGTCGAGCCTCGCGCTGCCGGGGTACATGACGTACGAGCCGACCTCTTCGTTCCAGCCGTGTTCGGCGATCCACTCCTTGATCAGGTCGCGGTTCTTCTTCCAGAAGACGACGTCTTCGGGGTCGGGGTGCATCTGCCCGACCTCGGTGAGGCGCAGGGCGGCGTCGATGGCCTGCCAGCAGCCCATCTTGCTGCTCACGTAGTGCTGTTCGTCGGGCAGCTCCCACATGCCCGAGTCCTTCTCCTGCCAACGACGGCAGGCGTCGTCGGCGAACCCGGCGAGCAGGTCGCCGGTGGACTCGTCGAGGATGTTGCCGTCCGCGGCGTACTGGCTCATGATCGCCAGGATGTCGGCGTAGGTGCCGAGCTGCAGCTGCTCGCCCGCCGGGTTGCCCTTGTAGACCGGGCCGATGCCTCGCCAGCCCTCGGAGCCGGTCTCGTGCGTGCCGTCCGGCACCGAGCCGTCGAGGTTGAGGAAGATGTGCATCGTCCGGCCGTTGGCCTTGAGGGCCGACAGCAACCACGAGACGGCCGCCTGCGTCTCTTCCCGCAGGCCGAAGCGGACGAGCGCGTTCACCGTGTAGGCCAGGTCGCGTACCCAGGCGAAGCGGTAGTCCCAGTTCTTGTCGCCGGTGAAGTTCTCGGGCAGCGCCGCCGTGGCGGCGGCCGCGATCGCGCCGGTCGGGCTGAAGATCAGCAGCTTGAGCGCCAGGGCGCTGCGTTGCACGGCGTCGGACCACGGCCCGTCCCAGTTGAACTCGTCCGACCAGGTCTGCCAGTTCCGCACCGTGCGATCGATGCCCTGGTCGACCACGTGGGGGTCCGGGAGGTGCAGGGGCTCGTCGTCGACGCCGCAGAGGCAGATCAGCGAGCGCGACCCCTCGTGCGTGGTGAACTCGCCCCAGAACCGGTGCGGGCCGCCGTGGGCCTCGCCGTCGCCCGGCTCCACCGGGTCGAGGCGGCCGTGGTCGAAGCCGACGAGCGCCAGGTTGATGTCGGCCGCCCGCAGGACCGGGCCGTGCAACGTGTCGACCCGGCGGATCGGGTGGGTGCCGAACGTGTTGCCCGGGACCACCGCCCAGCGCATGTCGACCGACCCCGTGACGCCCTCGATGCGGCGGGCGAGCTCCGCCCACGGCAGCCGGCCGGCGATGCCCGTGACGAGGGCGTCCGTGATCTCGACGACGCCCGTGGAGGTGCGGAAACGGGTGACGAGGACGTTCGTGTTCTCAACGTACTCGCGTTGCACCTCGAAGTCGTCGTCGACGGGGCGCAGCTCGATGCGACCGCCCTTGCCGGCGTCGACGATGCCGGAGAACACCGGGTCGCTGTCCATGTCGGGCATCGGGAGCCAGTCGATCTGGCCGTCGCGGGCGATGAGGGCGACGGTCCGGCCGTCGCCGATGGCGCCGTAGGAGCGCAGCGGCACGTAGCCGTCGTCCCGGGGGTCGGGGCGGTGCCATTCGCCGGCGGCGGCCGTCGTCGCGCCGAAGTGGTCGGCCTGGATGTCGTCGGTGGTCTCGAGGGTGTCCGTCACCCATCCTACGGTGGCCCGCCGCGCCTCCTCGTGACCGTTCCTCGCAGTGTTCTGTGTGCCGGGCGTGACCGTCGTACCCCTGGGGTCGAGCCGACGGGCAGGCTGCGCGGGTAGACCGGGACGATGGCATCTCCGACCGGAACCACGTCCGAACCCCGCCTCTTCTTCGACGCGAAGGCCACGCTCGGCGAGAGTCCCGTCTGGGACGTCGACGCCCACGAGCTGGTCTGGACCGACATCACGAACGGCCTCCTGCACCGCACCTCGGCCGACGGCACGAGGGACACGACCGTCGTCGTCGACCCGCCCCTGCCGAGCTTCCAGCGTCGGCGCGGCGGTGGCCTGATCGCGGCCCTCGACGACACCGTCGTCGTCATGCGGGACGACGGGACCGAGCAGCGGACGATCGCGACCGTCGACCACGCCGACGAGCGCCTGCGCCTCAACGAGGGCAAGTGCGACCCGTTCGGCGCCTTCGTCGTCGGTGCGACCGACCCCGAGGGCAGCCCCGTGGCCGGTCTCTACCGCGTGGCCCCGGACGGCACGCTCACGCAACTCCGCGACGACTTCGCCACGACCAACGGGTTCGAGTGGAACGACGACGGCAGCGAGATCTACCTCACCGACACCGGCACCGACACGATCTACCGAGCCTCGTGGGATGCCGACGGCACCCTGGGCGAGCTCGTCCCGTTCTCGTCGCAGGGCGCCCACGACGGCCTGGCCCGCGACGAGCGCGGAGAGTTCTGGGGTGCCATCTACGGCGAGGGCAAGGTGGTGCACCTGGACGTCGACGGTGGTCTCGTCGACGAGATCACGCTCCCGGTGCCGAACGTCACCGGCATCGGCTTCGGTGGTGACGACCTGCGGACGCTGTTCGTGCTGTCGGCCCGCGAGGGGCTGAGCGACGAACAGCTCGAGGAGTTCCCGCTGAGCGGTGGCATCTTCGCGCTGGACCTCGACCGGGCGGCCCGCCCGCCGTTCCTGTTCGGCTGAGACCGCGGCCCGTGCGGGCCGGCCCCCCGGGGACGCCCGGCCCGTCGCCCCTCCGACGACCCTCTGACGCGACGACGCCCGCCCGATCAGCCGATCGGGCGGGCGTCGTCGTGCCGACGGCGCGTCCTCAGATGCGCCCCACGAGCTCGTCGCGAGGCACGACGCCCGCCGCGATGACGGCCCGGGCCGCGTCACGCGCCTCCTCGACGTTCCAGAGCAGCACGCCCTCGACCGCGCCGTCGTCGCCCAGGTAGTACGCCACGGCCTCGCCCTCGCCCTTGGCGTCGACGATCGTCTCGAGCGACGCGTCGAGCGTGCCGACGGCCTCGTACGAGAGGTCGAAGACCTTCGAGTAGTAGTACGGCGTGTGGTCGTAGACCTCGTCGGCGCCGGTCATGTTGCGACCGACGACGGGGCCCTGCGACTTCGCGTTGTCGACGTGCTCGACGCGGCGGCGCCCGAGGATCGCGTCCGGGTACGAGGCCACGTCGCCGGCGGCGAACACGTTCGGGTCGCTCGTCCGCAGGTGCTCGTCGACCACGATGCCGTCGTCCACGGCCAGACCCGCGTCGGCCGCGAGCTGGTCGTCGACCGAGATGCCGAGCCCCACGACGACCGCGTCGGCGTCGAGGGTCGACCCGTCGTCGAGCCGGAGGTGGACGCCGGCGTCGTCGGCCGTGCCGCTCTCGACGCGACGTCCGCGGGCCAGCTCGACCCGCGCCTCCTCGAATCTCTTCTCGAACGACGAGGCGAGGGACGCGGGGAACACCGACCCACCGAGGACGTCGTCGGGGAAGACCAGCGTCACGCGGGTGTCGTTCTGCACGAGGGCCGCGGCGAGCTCGGTGCCGATGTAGCTGCCGCCCACGACGACGACGTGCCGGCCGCCGCCCGAGAGCGAGCGGAGTCGGCGGTAGTCCTCGGCGGTCCGGAAGTACACGACGCGGTCGTCGTCCGGCAGGTCGAGGGCGACGGGGCTGCCTCCGGTGGCGAGCAACAGGGCCCCGTAGCCGATCACGTCGCCGCGGTCGGTGGTCACGGTGCGGGCCTCGCGGTCGATCGACTCGACGAGCGTGCGCAGCCGGATCTCGGCACCCGAGTCGGCGACGGTGCCGAGAGCGTTGTCGGCCTCGGTGTAGTCGGGGTCGGTCCAGAGCTTCTTCGACAGCGCCGGGCGCGTGTACGGCGCGTCGACGTCGGCGCTGACGATCAGCACCGACGCGTCCGGGGTGGTGTCGTGGATGGCCTTCGCGGCGGCGTCGGCGGTCATGCCGCCGCCCACGATGACGTGGTCGAACGATTCGGTCATGGGGTCGTCCTCTCGACGAGAGAGGGCACCGCCCGGGAGGCGCGGGTGGCGCGCTCCCGGACGGTGCCCTCGTGAGGTGGTCGGGTCAGTTGGCGACGGCGCCGACGCGGTCGAGGCCCTCGGCCGCGGCGTCCTCGTCACGCTGACGCGTGTCGTCCTGGCGGGCGTCCTTCTCGGGGTGGCGGTTCTCGGCGCCGGTCATCCAGGCGAGCTGCTCGAGGCGCTCGAGGATGCTGTGCAGCACGTCGGCCGTCGTGGGGTCCTCGTCGTCGACGTCGTCGTGGACCGTGCGCATCGTGCCGGTGACGGCGTACATGCGGTCGACGATGAGGTCGACCACCGCGGTGGTCTCGACGGGGCCCGCGGGGAACTCGGGCAGGCTCGTGCCGCGGGTGACGGTCGAGGTACGGCCGTCGGGGATCAGGTAGACGGCGCGCATGCGCTCGGCCACCTCGTCGCTGAACTCGCGGGCCGCGTCGACGATCTCGTCGAGCTGCAGGTGGAGGTCGCGGAAGTTCGAGCCGAGCAGGTTCCAGTGCGCCTGCTTGCCCTGGACGTGCAGCTCGATGAGGTCGACGAGGACCTTCTGCATGTTGTCGCGGAGTTGGTCGGATCCCTGGAACATGATGTCTCCCGTTCGTCGTGGGTTCGTGCGGAGTCGTCGCACCGGTGGGTGCGACGTGGACGGTAGACCGTGGTCCCGGGCGACGGCTCAGCCTTCGGGGGACAGCTCGACCGGCGGCGGGTCCGGGGACGTCGGGCGCGTCGACCCGGAGGGGTCGCCGGCGCATGCCGTCCCGAGCCGGTCCAGGGGGTCGCTCGCCGCCGTGATCCACTCGTGATCGAGGGTGCTGGAGCCCGGACCGTACTGGATGGTATGTTCGCCTGCATCGGCACCGAAGCCGACGCCCGGCCGTGGGTACCCGATCCGTGGCCATGCTCTGAGGGGGGCTGACATGGCACGAGCGGTACCCGGACGCGCCGACCGTCACGGTTTCGACGCGGTCGAGATCACGAGGCTGCGACGAGAGATCGAGAGCGCCTGGGGGGCGTTCGACGACATCGAGCAGATGGACTTCGCCCACCGGGTGAGGGTCGTCCACGGGCTGACCGACTCCCTGCCGGACGCGGCGAGCGCGGCCGCCCGCGCGGGACTCGGGCGACTCGCCCTGGCGCTGCTCGACGACGCGTCGGAGTTCCCGCCGCCGTGGGCGTCGATCTGCGGCCGCTGGGACGTCACGCTCGAGATGGCCCGGGCCGCGGTCGAGTCGATCGCCTGGCCGGAGGGCGAGCCCTGGGGCGAGCTGCCCCTGGTGGGCACCGCCGCCTGACGTCGCCTACCGTGGCGGCATGAGCTCCACACCGTCGCGCGGCCACGGACGGCGCCGGGTCGGCCTCTGGCGCTTCGTCCGCACGGTCGTGCTCGACTACCGGTACGTCTGGTGGGTGCACCTCGTCCCGCGCTCGGGCCGCGTGGTGCCGGCCCGCTACCGTCACGGCGACCGTGAGCCCGTCCTGCTGCTGCCCGGCGTCTACGAGACCTGGCGCTTCCTCCGACCCGTGGCCGACCGGCTGAACGATCGGGGTCACCCGATCGTCGTGGTGCCCGGCATGGGCCACAACCGTCGTCCGATCGCGGCCACCGCCGAGGTGGCCCAACGCATCCTCGACGCCCACGACCTGCGGGACGTCGTCGTGCTGGCCCACAGCAAGGGCGGGCTCGTCGGCAAGACCATGATGGTCTCGACCGACGCCGAGCGACGCATCACCCGCATGGTGACGGTCAACAGTCCCTTCTCGGGGTCGCGCTGGGCGAGGGTGCTGCCGGTCAGGGCGCTGAGGCCCTTCTCGCCCCGGGACGCCGACCTGTTGCGGCTCGCCGGACAGCGTGAGGCGAACGGGACCATCACGTCGATGGCGTCGCGGTTCGACGCCCACGTCACCGAGGGCAGCGTCCTGCCGGGGGCCGTCAACCTCGAGTTCCCGGTCGACGGCCACTTCCGGCCGCTGGGCCACGCGCGGTGCGTCGCGATGATCGTGCGCGAGGTCGAGGCCGGGGCGGGCTCGGCGGCGTCGGCCGAGGCGTCCTAGCCCTCCACCCAGCCGAGGGCCCGCAAGGTCTCGTGGGGCCGTTCGACGTGGGCGAAGTGCCCGCAGTCGGCGAGCAGGGTCGTCCGGGCGTGCCGCACGACGCCGGCCAGGCGGTCGAGGTCGGACGACCGGGCGAAGACGTCGTCGGCTCCGCTGACGGCGGCGACGTCGCAGTCGATGCCTCGCCACCGGGTCGCGTCGTACCCCTGCCCCGACCTCGAGGCCGCCAGGAAGCCCCGGGGCCTGAGCTCGGCCACGAACGCCTCGAGCACCGAGCGCGGGACGCGGTCGACGTGGCGGAACACGGGCGACGACAGCGCTCGCAGCAGTCCGATGCGGGCCGCGCCGCGCAGGAGGGACGCGGAGGCGCGGGGCAGCACCCCGAACGCCGCCCGCAGCAGCGTGAAGGCCGGCAACCGCACGAGGCCCCGCACCGGGTGCGTCACGGCGTCGATCGCCGAGAAGGACGTGGCCGACACGACCGAGACGCTGAGCACCAGGTCGGGTCGGACGGCGGCCAGGTGCAGGGCGACGAACGCGCCCATCGAGTGACCGACGAGGTCGAACTCGGTGACGCCCAGTGCCTCGGCGACCTCGACCACCACGGCGGCGGCCGACTCGACGTCGAGGCCCGGGTCCGGCTCGGGCGAGGCGCCCCACCCCGGCAGGTCGATCAGCACCGGGCGGGAGACGACCGCGTCCACCTCGCGGGCGGCCTGCAGCAGGGGGGTCCACGTCGTCCACGAACCAGCCGCCCCGTGCAGCAGGACGGTCGCCCGGCGGCGCGAGGACCGGTCGGCCGACGCCGTCGCGTGGTGCACGACCGTCCGGCCGTGCGCCGTCTCGATCGTCGAGCGGGTGAGCCCGAGGGCACCGGGCTCGGTGACCAGCGCGAACGGGGCGTAGCGGTCGAGGGTCGGGTCGGCCACCCCTGTCGCCCGGCCCCGTCGCATCGTCGGATGCTACCCGATGATCTCCTCGCGCACGCGGCGCAGGTCCTCGAGCAGCGACCCGACCAGCACCCAGTTGTCCGGGTCGGGGCGCAGCACGCTCACCGGCGACGTGAGCGCCGGGCCGTCGTCGTGCGCGGTGCCCGTCGCGGGACCGCCGGTGGCGTCGGGGAGGCGGGAGGCGCGCCCGGCCGACAGCGCCTCCTCGGTGGTCCGCGCCAGCAGGCGCACGTCGTGGGCGGCTCGTCGGAGGTCTTCGGCGATGCTCTGCACCACGGGGTCGTCGGACAGCCCGGGGTCGTAGTTGTCGTGGACCGACCGCACCATGCCCACCACCCGGTTGACGAGCACGGTGAGGCGCCGCAGCAGCGCCGCGTCGGCCTCGAGGACGCTGCGGTTGCGGCTCGCACGGGGGTTGAGCTGGAGGCTCTCCTCGCCCGCGGTGACCGCGTCGACCGCCCGGGCCTGGGCCACCCTGAGCTCGCGGGCCCTGGTCAGGCCCGTGGCGAGCCGCGACCCGTCGACCGGTTCGTCGAGCACGGCGGCGGTCTCGTCGAGCACGGACGCGATGTCGCGCGCGAGCCGTCCGACGGCGAGGTGCGCGGGGGCGAGGGCGACGGGAGGCACGATCAACGCGTTGATCGCGAGCGCGATGGCCGCACCGATGATCGTCTCGAGCACGCGGTCGAGCGCGTAGTCGGGGGTCTGGGCGCCGATCGCCAACACGAGCATCGCCGAGATCGGCACCTGGTTCGCCGAGCTCGGCGTGAGCCGGAAGGCCCAGGCCACGAGCAGGCTCACCACGACGATCGCCAGCACGATCCAGGTCGCGTCGCCGAACAGCTGGCCGGCCGCGAAGGCGATGAGCACGCCGGCGATGACGCCGACGCTGCGCTCGAGGCCGCGCACGAACGACTGGTTGACGCTCGGCAGCACCACGAGCAGGGCCGCGATCGCGGCGAAGATCGGCAGGGGCTGCTGCAACAGGGCCACCGAGGCGAACCAGGCCGCCATCACCGCGACGCTCGTCTTCACCACCTGGAGCAGGGGCGTGCGCTTCGTCTGCCGGATGCGCGAGACGACCTTCACGCCCTCCAGGGTAGACGGGGAGGCGCCGCCCGCGTCGCGACGTCGCGACAGGTCACGAAACGGTCACCCCGCCCGCGCCTCCCCACCGATCGGTCCGGCTGCTGGTTGACTGCCTCCTCGTGTGGCCCAACTCCGCCGAGGTGCTCCCCGCCGCGTTCGCGAACTCGGGGCTGACCGTCGTCGCCTTCCGACCCCACTCGGTCGAGCCCTCGGGCGCCGGGTTCCTCTACGGCTACGAGGTCGACACGGTCGACCCGGTCGGCGCGACCTCGACCGTGCTGACCTTCATCGACACCGACACCCGGGCCGCCGACGAGTCCTCGGTGCTCACCCGCGACCCGACCACCGGTCAGCCGCTCGCCGTCTGGGCCTACCCGGCCGACCCGATGCTGCCGGCGCTCGCCGGGGCCACGTATCCCGACCGGGTGGCCGACGCGCTCGCGGCGCTCGGCGTCGTCGTCACCGAACCGCGGCTGAGCGTCGCGGCGTACCGACCCGGCAAGCGCGCCGTCATCCGACTCGACGCCGCCGAGACCACCGTCTTCCTCAAGGTGGTCCGCCCCGACCGGGTGGCACCGATCGTCGCCCTGCACGAGGCGTTCCGGGCGCAGGGGCTGCCGGTGCCCGCCGTGCTCGCCTCGCGGGCGGACGGCCTGCTCGTCCTCGAACGCGTCCCGGGGGTGCCGGCCGGGCAGCGCGTCGTCGAGCTCGTCGACGACCCGCGGTTCGTCGAGCAGATGGTCGACCTCGGCACGCGCATCGCCCGCGTCGACGTGGTGGCGCGGGCGCAGTCCGACGCCCTCGACCACGGAGCCTGGCACCGCTCGACGCTGCGCGCCGCGCTGCCCGACCGGGCGACCGAGATCGACGGCCTCTACGACGAGATCGACCGGCGCCGCGCCTCCTCCGCCTCGGACGCCCTCGCCGTGATCCACGGCGACCTGCACCTCGAGCAGCTCTTCGTGCACCCGTCCGAGCCGTGGCGGGTCACCGGTCTGCTCGACGTCGACACCGCGGGGCTCGGGCACCCGGCGCGCGACGCGGCGGCCCTCGTCGCCCATCTGGTCGTGACGGGACAGTGGCACCGGGGCAACGGCGACGAGGCCGAGGCCCGGGCCTGCGAACGCCTCGCCGACGACGTGACGCGCGCCTGGGTCGAACGCCTGCCCGGCCTGGCCGACCGGCTCGCGCCGGGCGTCGCGTCGCAGCTGCTCGCCCACGCCGGCGGACAGGCCACGCTCGGCACCGACACGGGCCGCCGCAAGGCCGTCCAGCTGATCGGTGCCGCCGCGGGCACCCTCGCCCGCCCCGCCTGACCGCCGGTCCCTCCGCCGCCCACCCACGGACGGGTCCGCCGCGCACCCACGGACGGGCCGACGGGCCTACCGTGGCGCGCAGCACCCACCCGCGCACCCGGAGGCCCCCATGCCGTCACCCTGGCTCGACGCCGCTCCCGACGTCACCACCGACAGGATCGACCCCGAGACCGTCTACGACGACGTGATCGTCGGCGGGGGCCTGACCGGACTCGTCACCGCCTTGCTGTTCGCGCGTCGCGGTCACCGGGTCGCCGTCCTGGAGGCGCGCACGGTCGGCAGCGTCGCGAGCGGCAGCGGGTCCGCGTCGATGTCGCTGCTGCAGGGCAGGCAGCTCCAGCGCATCCGCACGAACACCTACCAGAGCGTCGTCGACGCCTACGTCGCGGCCAACCGCGCGGGCTTCGACTGGATGGTCGACTACCTCGACGAGGCCGGCGTCGAGGTCGAGCGCCGGGACGCCTTCAGCTACGCGACGACCCGGGCCGGGATCGCCACGGTCGACGACGAGTACCTCGTCGCGAGGAAGGCCGGCCTCCCCGTCGTCAAAGAGTTCGGCCTCGACCTCCCGTTCGGCACGACCGGCGGACTCCGGTTGCCCGACCAGGCGCAGTTCGACCCCGTGCAGGCGATCGTCGCGCTCGTGGCGGACGTCCGGGCGCTCGGTGGCGTCGTCGTCGAGGGGGTGCGCGTCACCGGCGTCGACGCGACGGACCCGACGGTCACCCACAGCGACGGTCCCGACGTCCGCGGCCGCCGCGTGCACGTCACGACGGGCAGCCCCGTGCTCGACCGCGGCCTCTACTTCGCCAAGCTCCGCAGCGAGCGCTCCTACGGCCTGGCCTTCGAGGGCGTCGACGACCTGCCGGACGGCATGTACCAGGCGGTCGACGGCCCCACCCGGTCGTTCTCCGCGGTGGGCGACCGCCTCGTGACCGGCGGCAACCGGCACCCGGTGGGTCGCGCCTCCTCGACGATCGCCATGGTCGACGACCTCGCCGAGTGGACGACGCGCCACTGGCCGGGTGCGCGGCCGACCCACTCGTGGAGCGGTCAGGACTACGGCACGCCGCACCACGTGCCGTTCGTCGGCTGGCTGCCGCGGGGTCGGGGTCGGATCTACCTCGCGACCGGGTACGAGCACTGGGGGCTGACGAACGCGGTCCAGGCCGCGATGACCCTCGTGTCGGACGTGCTCGGCGACCCGCAGCCCTGGATGACCACGCTGCACGGGCGGGTCACGACGCCGATCGCCATCGCGTCGGGGATCGGCATCAACGCGGCCGACGCGTGGTGGGCGGCCAAGGGCTGGGCCGGGGCGATGACCCGCCGTCTGGTCGCCGTCGCCCCCGCCGAGGGCCAGGGCGAGGTGGGCCGCTCGGGCGGCTTCGCCCCCGTCGCGCGCTCGACCGTCGACGGCGAGGTCTGCACCGTCTCGGCGATCTGCCCGCACCTCGTCGGGATCGTCACCTGGAACGACTCCGAACGGTCGTGGGACTGCCCGCTGCACGGGTCGCGGTTCGCCGCCGACGGCAGCGTGCTCGAGGGGCCGGCGACCCGCGGCCTGCGTCGTCGCGGCTGATGCGTCGCCGGCCCGTCGGGACCGGGCCCCGAGACACGAGGAGGCGCTGGTGGCGTACCGGCGCGTCGTACGCGTAAACTGTCCCCAGCTTCACCGCCCGGGTGTTCTCCGGTCCGCGCCTCCTCCGGTGCGAGTCGACACCTCGGCGTGACGGGGCTTCGGGGCACGTGCCGTCGTCGGACTGCCCGCCACGAAGGTCGCCCGTCGCGAAGCCGGTACAGCTGTCCATCGCGCGGCACCCCGCCCCGCACGCATCCGGCGCGACCCTCTCGGTCGTCGTCCGTCCGGGTCGCCGAGCCTCTCGGCGTCCCGCGCAGCACCCTCCGCCGACACGGCGGCACAGCACCGTCGACGTCCCGCGTCGACCACGAGGAGGAGCCTTGGCTCGACCAGGCCAGCGTCAATCGGGTGGTACCCGCACCGCCCAGCGTCCGAACCGTCGCCGCGAGGTCGACAACGACGGGCTGATCCCCGTCCTCGCCCGTGCGGTGCGCGAGGTCGAGGCCGCCGCGCAACGCGGTCAGGTGAAGCCCTCGAGCCGCACCAAGTTCCAGGTCATCGCCCTGCTCATGCGCGAGGAACGCGCCCGGGTCAAGGTCGACAAGGCCATCAGCGAGTCCGAGCGCGCCGAGCAGATGAAGCGCCTCGACGGCGTCGCCCAGATCCTGGCCAAGACCGCCGCCCGCGACACGTCGCTGATCACCCTGCTGGGCGACGCGGCCACGGTCAGCGAGGCCGCCAAGACGCTCAAGCGCGACATGCAGATGTCGGCCGGGCTCGAGCTCGAGCCCGAGCAGCAGATCATCGTCACCGAGGCGGCGCCGGTCGCGCCGACCTCCGAGCGACAGGTCGTCCCGCAGTCGGTCATCTCGCGGCAGCTGGCGAACCCGTTCCTGCCGCCCGACTTCGCGCTCGCCGAGGTCGCCCGCGAGGCGCACCCGCGCCGGCTCGCGAACTGGGAGCTCTTCGGCCCCCTGTTCAAGTCCTTCGAGTACGGCGCCGGGGGAGGCTCGGCCTGCATGCCGCTGCCCGAGCCCACCACGGTCGACGCCCCCGCGGGCGCCACCCTGATGCACCACCAGGCACAGCTCGTCGAGTCCGCCCGCCAGGGCCACCGCACCTACCTGCTCGCAGACGAGCCCGGCCTCGGCAAGACCGCCCAGGCCCTGCTCGCCGCCCAGGCGGCCGCCGCGTACCCGCTGCTCGTGGTCGTGCCGAACGTCGTCAAGACGAACTGGGCCCGCGAGGTCCAGCTGTGGACGCCGACGCGCACGGCGACCGTCATCCACGGCGACGGCGAGAAGCTCGACGCCTTCGCCGACGTGGTCATCGTCAACTACGAGGTGCTCGACCGTCACGTCGGCTGGCTCGGCGAGCTCGGCTTCAAGGGCATGATCGTCGACGAGGCCCACTTCATCAAGAACAAAGAATCGCAGCGGTCGCGGCACGTGCTGCAGCTCGCCCAGCGCATCCGGTCGCGCACCGCCCACCCGCTGCTCATGGCGCTGACCGGCACCCCGTTGATCAACGACATCGAGGACTTCCGCGCCATCTGGGAGTTCCTCGGCTGGATCGGCGACAAGAAGCCCGCCGCCGAGTTGATGGAGCGCCTCGAAGAGGTCGGCCTGACCCCCGCCGATCCCGGGTTCTTCTCGTCGGCGCGCGAGATCGTGATCGACCTCGGCATCGTCCGTCGCAAGAAGGTCGACGTCGCCTCCGACATCCCCGCCCGTCGCATCGCCGACCTGCCGGTCGAGCTCGACGACGAGGTGGGCCGTTCCATCCGCGACGCCGAACGCGAGCTGGCCCGCCGCATGGTGCAGAAGTACCGCACCGCGCTCACCACCCGCACGTCCGGCGTCCGCGTCGAGGGCATCGACCACGACCTCGTCCGCCAGGTCGCCAAGTGGGAGCTCGAGGACGCCAGCGCGTCGAGCACGGGTGAGAACGTCTTCAGCATGGTGCGCCGCATCGGTCAGGCCAAGGCCGGCCTGGCCGCCGACTACACCGCCCAGCTCGCCCGCAACGTCGGCAAGGTGGTGTTCTTCGCCAAGCACATCGACGTCATGGACGTCGCCGAGGCCACCTTCGCCAAGCGGGGCATCAAGTACTCGTCGATCCGCGGCGACCAGACCCCGGCCGTCCGTCAGCGCCAGATCGACGCCTTCGTGAACGACCCCGAGGTCGAGGTCGTCGTCTGTTCGCTGACCGCGGCCGGCGTGGGGCTCAACCTGCAGGTCGCCTCGAACGTCGTGCTGGCCGAGTTGTCGTGGACGGACGCCGAGCAGACGCAGGCCATCGACCGCGTGCACCGCATCGGCCAGGCCGAGCCGGTCACGGCGTGGCGCGTCATCGCGGCGCAGACGATCGACACGAAGATCGCCGAGCTGATCGACAGCAAGGCCGGCCTCGCCGCCCGGGCACTCGACGGCGACGACTCCGAGGTCGTCGACTCCGTCGACGTGCAGCTCTCGGCCCTCGTCGCCTTGCTCACCGAGGCCCTCGAAGCCTGACCCGCCCTCACCCCGCCGCACCGCGCCGCACCGCGTTTCGTGCACGGCACCCCGACTAGTCACGGTGCAGTGCACGATTCGCGGTGTGGACGCGCGGGAGGCCGGCTCGCTCGAGCCGTGTGACGATCCGCTGCGGACGCGCGAGATCGCGCCAGACGGTTCGTGTCACCCGATTCACGTAGGGCAGCCCCCTCAGCCGGTCTTCACGGACCTTCTCGAGGACCACGATCTCCTCCGCCGTCAGCCCGTGCCGCATCTCGCGGTCGAGGTACTTCACGAAGCCGTCGAACTCGTCGTACACGCCGTAGGCCTCCCACCCGAAATCGGTGAACCCGATGAGCCCTTCGTCGTCGACGTGACGTTCCTGGAGACGGGGTGCCGGGAATCCGAGACCGTCCAGGGCGACCCGGTAGACCGACTCGCCGGCGGAACCGGCCAGGGGGCTGGCGAACTCGGCGACCCAGGAGGCGCGGGTCGAGCCCCGGACACGGTCTCGTCCCAGCAGGCACGCCTGGTACTCGGCCAGCGTGCACAACCGACGTCGCAGGCAGTGGTCGAGGACGGCCACGGCCTGGCTGCGTGTCCCGCTCAGAGCGACGTCCACGGCCGTCCGGGCCGGCGTGGTCACGAGGAGACCCCGATGACTGGTGATCTCGTCCGAGAGCAGCGGTGCCGCATGTCTGGTCACGTGCGCACCCGTGTGGGTCCGGGCGCGCGCCGGGTCGGTCGTCGAGACGCGGGCGAGCGGCGGGCCGAGCACCGGCATGCCCCACACCGCGGCCGCCGAGGTGTGGGAGACGACGACCGCGTCACGCATCCGGCCGACCGCGGCCGCCGTTCGGACGGCGTGGCGTTCCTCGCGGCGCAGGCCCCGCCAGGCCGCCGACTCGACGTAGCGTCCGGGCGCGACGCGCACGAGTTCGCCACGCGCGTGGGCTCGGCGTTCCGACGGATCGTCGAACCGCGAGCGGATGAGGAGGGAACGAAGGTCTCGTTCGTCGGTGGTCACGCGTCGATCGTCTCGGGCGCGAGCGGACTCCGGGATCGGATCTCGCCACCCTGTGGAGGGATGCGGGGGACGGCGGGGCGCGGGACGAGAGGCCGTTCTCAGTCGAGGCGAGTTCGGTGGGTCGGAGAACACCCGACCACCGAAGGAGCACCCCATGCCCGAACTCTCCGGCTACGCCCACGTCGCCATCACCGTCTCCGACCTCGACACGAGCCTCGCCTTCTACGAGAAGCTGCTCGGCGCCGGCCCCGTCGGCCGCATCGAACTCGACGGCCTCGACCGCCGCATCTTCTCCGTCGGCAACGGGCAGATCCTCGGGGTGACGGCTTACACCGGGGGATCGAGCGCGGCCTTCGACCCGACCGTTCCCGGGCTCGACCACATCGGCCTGGCCGTGACCGATCGTGACGGCGTCGTCGCCTGGCAGGAGCACGCCACGTCGGTCGGCATCGAGTCCGACCTGCAGGACGCGGACTTCGGCCACGCCCTGATGATCAAGGACCCCGACGGCAACCAGATCGAGTTCTTCGCCCCGCCCGCACAGAACTGACACGGGCCGCCTGCCGGCATCGCACCGCGATTCGTGCACCGCACCGCGACTAGAGGGGGCGTGCTGCACGGAACGCGGTGCGCTGCATGACGGCGGGCGGCGGCTGGCGGACGGCGGGCGGCGGGCGGCGGGGTGGCGTGCGACGAGCGGGGCGCGGCATGCAGATACCGGCAGAGCGCGGGTCGGCCTCAGCGGTCGCGGGCGGCGGTGAGCAGCTCGCGTTCGTCGGCGGGCTCGAGCCCCGCGCCGTGGGGGCCGGCCGGGCCGGGACGCGAGAGTTCCCACGCGAGGACGTCGCGCAGCGTCTCGTCCACGGGGCGCGGCACGAGCCCGGCGGCCCGGCCCGCGCCTCCTGACCGGGCGCCGAAGCCCGCGTGCGTGGCGACGGGCACCCAGAGGGGCATCGACCGGGGCCCGGCCCACGGCCCGACCCCGTGTGCGTCGAGCCAGGCCTCGTCGACCGGTACGACCTCGCCCGTGTGCCCAGCGACCCGACGCGCCACCGCGAGGTGGTCGGCCAGCGACTGCCGATCACCCACCGCGTCGAACGTCCCCGAGAGACCTCGCTCGACGGACGCGACGATCCAGCTCGCCAGGTCCCGGACGTCGACCGGCTGCACGTCGAGGCCGGGCACGTCGGGCACGAGCACGGGATCGGGCTCCGAGGACGCGGCGGCCAGGGCGAAGCGCAGCGGCCACCAGCCCGTGCGGCCCGTGTGGTCGCCCGGTCCGCCGATGAGGCCCGCCCGGACGAGCAGTGACCGGTCGGCGCCGAACGCCTCGACGACGGCGCGCTCGCCCGCGACTTTCGACCCGCCGTAGTCCGACTCGTCGGCGTCGACGAGGGCCGCCGTCTCGTCCGCCCCGGTGGTCGCGGTGTCGGCGTAGACGCTGACGCTCGAGACGAAGACGAAGGAGGCGCTGGCCGGTTCGAGCACCGAGACGGCGTCACGCACGTGCGACGCGTCGCGGCTCAGGTCGACGACCGCGTCCCAGCGTCGTCCGCCCTCGAGCACGGCGTCGTACGCCCCGGGCGTGCGACGGTCGGCCCGGACGAACGCCGCGCCCTCGGGGACGTCGCCGGACGACCCGCGGGCGAGACACGTGACGTCGTGGCCGCCGGCGAGGGCGGCCTCGACGATCGTCCGACCGAGCCAGGCGGTGCCGCCGAGGATCAGCAGCCGCAGGGGGCGACGTGCCGAGGAGGTCGTGCCGGTCGGGCCCATGACGGCGTCAGAGACCGAGCTTGGCCTGGACGTCGGCGAGCGAGGGGTTCGTGGCCGTCGAGCCGTCGGGGTAGACGATCGTCGGCACGGTCTGGTTGCCGCCGTTGGCCTTCTCGACGATCTCGGCCGTGCCGGGGACCTCTTCGATGTTGACCTCGGTGAAGGCGATGCCCTGCTTGCCGAGTTGCTGCTTGAGGCGGGCGCAGTAGCCGCACCACGAGGTGCTGAACATGGTGATGGTGCCGGACTCGGGGACGTACGTGCTCGCGATGTCGCTCATGACCCCAGGTTAAGCCCGGTCGGCGGTGAGCGCCGGGGGAGTTGTCTGGGAGGCGTACCAGCACGCACCACGAAGGGAACACCATGGCAGACACGGTCGCCGACCAGATCATCGCCCAGCTCGTCACCGCCGGCGTCCGCCGGATCTACGGCATCGTCGGCGACAGCCTGAACCCGATCGTCGACGCCGTGCGTCGCACGGGCGGCTCGGCGAAGGGCGGGATCGACTGGATCCACGTCCGCAACGAGGAGGCCGCGGCGTTCATGGCCTCGGGCGATGCCCAGATGAGCGGCGAGCTCGCCGTCTGCGCCGGGTCGTGCGGCCCGGGCAACCTGCACCTCATCAACGGGCTCTACGACGCCAACCGCAGCCGTGCCAAGGTCCTGGCCATCGCCAGCCACATCCCGAGCACGATGATCGGCTCGGACTACTTCCAGGAGACCCACCCCGACCGCCTCTTCGTCGAGTGCTCGGGCTACAGCGAGATGATCTCGACGGCCGAGCAGTCGCCGATGGTCGTCGCCAGCGCGATCCGGCACACCCTGGCGGGCGAGGGCGTCAGCGTGATCACGCTGCCGGGCGACATCGCCGAACTCGACGCGGGTGGCAAGGTGCCCGCCTACGTCAGCGTCCGCCCGCCCGAGCTCGTGCCCGACCGGCACGACGTGCAGGCCCTGGCCGATGCCGTGAACCAGGCCGACACCGTCGCCTTCTTCGTCGGCGAGGGCGGTCGCGGGTCGCACGACGAGATCATCGCCCTGGCCGACCTCGTCGGTGCCCCGATCGGGCACAGCCTGCGGGGCAAGGACGTCATCCAGTACGACAACCCGTTCGACGTCGGCATGACCGGCCTGCTCGGCTACGGTGCCGCCCACGCCGGCATCCACGACGCCGACCTGCTCGTGCTGCTCGGCACCGACTTCCCGTACCCGCAGTTCCTGCCGGACGCCTCGACGGTCACCATCGCCCAGGTCGACGTCGACGCCGCCGTGATCGGTCGTCGCGCCGACGTGCAGGTGCCCGTCCACGGGGCGATCGCCCCGACGCTCCGGGCGCTCATGCCGCTCGTGACACGCAAGAAGAACCGCAGGTTCCTCGAGAAGACCCTCAAGAAGCACGAGAAGCTGATGACCGGCGCGGTCGGGGCGTACACGAAGAACGTCGATAAGATGCGGCCGATCCACCCCGAGTACGCGGCCTCGCTGCTCGACGAGGTCGCGGCCGACAACGCCATCTTCACGGCCGACACGGGCATGGGAAACGTCTGGGCCGCGCGCTACGTCACCCCGACCCCGCGGCGGCGCATCTTCGGCTCGTACCTGCACGGCTCGATGGCCAACGCCCTGCCGCACGCCCTCGGTGCGCAGATGGCCTACCCCGATCGCCAGGTCGTCTCGATCTCGGGCGACGGCGGGCTGTCCATGTTGATGGGCGAACTCGTCACGGCGCAGATGTACCAGCTGCCGGTGAAGATCGTCGTGTTCAACAACTCGACGCTCGGCCTCGTCAAGCTCGAGATGCTCGTCGACGGGTTCCCCGACTTCGGCGTCGACGTCCCCTACACGGACTACGCCGCCGTGGCACGCGCCATCGGCATCCACGCCGTCCACGTCGACGACCCCCGCGACCTCCGGGCGGCCTACGAGGCAGCCTTCGAACACGACGGTCCGGCGCTCGTCGACATCGCGACCGACCCGAAGGCGCTCTCGCTGCCCCCGACGATCACGGGCGCCCAGGTGAAGGGCTTCTCGCTCGCCATGTCGAAGATCGTCATGAACGGCGGCGCGGGCGAGGCCGTGGCCATGGCGCGGTCGAACCTGCGCAACGTGCCGCGTCCCTGAGGTCGACGCCGCGCCTCCTGCCCCCTCGCTGCCGAGGGCTCAGGAGGCGCGGCCCGCCACGCGGGGGACGCCTGGCGACCCTGCCCGCCCGGCTCAGCCGGCGGCGGGAGCGCTGCGTGCGGCGAGCCGGGCGACGGCCGCGAGCGGGATGTCGATCCAGTCCGGCCGGTTGCGGCTCTCGTAGATCGCCTCGTACACGGCCTTGTCGATCTCGAACGCGTCGAGCAGGGCGCGGGCGGCCCGGACGTCGACGCCGGACGAGGCGACGTACCCGTCGACGAACGCGCGGCGGGCGTCGTGCGCCCAGGCCGCGGCGTCCACCGGGACGGCCTCCTGCGCCAGCGAACCGGCCACGTAGTCGAACGACCGCAGCATGCCCGCGATGTCGCGGATCGGCAGGTCGGGGCGCGAGCGCTCGGGCATCGGCCGAAGGGGCTCGCCTTCGAAGTCGATGAGCATCCAGCCGCGCTCGGGCGAGAGCAGGGCCTGACCGAGGTGGAGGTCGCCGTGGATGCGCTGCAGGTCGGGCCAGTGCAGGTGCTCGGCCGCGTCGTAGACGGCTCCGATCGCGGCGGCGTGCTCGGCGATCTGCGGCACCTCGCGCGACGCGGTCGTGATGCGTCGACGCATGCTCGTCAGGGCCCCGGCGATCTCGTCGTCGCCCGCGGGGACCGTGCCCAGGTCGGCGGCGAGGGTCGCGTGGACCTCGGCCACGGCCACGCCGAGCGCGTGGGCCTCGGACGTGAAGTCGGTGCCGTCGGCCGCCGCCGTGAGGGCCACGCGCCAGGCGTCCTCGAGGCCGGGGAGGAACTCCTGCGAGAAGGCGAGGTGGCCGGTGGCCGTCCCGCCCTCGCGCCCGACGTCGGGCCAGGTCGCGCGCAACGAGCCGAACGACGAGGGGACGTGCGTCGACCCGCCACGGGTCAGGGCGGCCTGGGTGGTGACGTCCGGGTTGTCGCCGTGGTGCAGCACCCGGAAGACCTTCGCGATGACCTGGTCGACGGGGCCGCCCTCGACGTCGTAGACGATCGAGGTGTTCGACTGTTCGCCCGAGAGCACGCGCGAGCGACGCACCTGCCCGGGGTCGACGATTCGCGTGCCGTCGACCGTGACGTCGGCACCCACCACGTGCGCCTCGGCGGACATGGTGCGCAGCAACTCCCGGGCGTAGGCCGGGTCGTGGGGACCGTCGTAGAGGTAGCGTCCGTCGGCCGAGCCGATGAAGGCCGCGTCGCCGCCGGGCAGGGGGGTCGCGCGGCTGACGAGGGGCACCTGGTAGAGGACGGGGACGTCCGCCGCCTCGTCGATGATCAGCAGCGTCATGGTGAGGGCGTCGTCCACCTCGGCCTCGAACGATCCGATCACCCGCAGGGCGGGCGTTCGTCCCTTGGTCGCGTACCAGCGCTGACGCGCCATCCATCCGGCAAGAATCGGTGCCACATCGCTCATGCGACGACCCTACGCCGGGCCGCCCCGCGGGGTCCGGAGGGCCGGCCACCAGGCCTCCCGACTAGAACGGAGGCATGAGCCCCGCATCACCGCACCGCACCGAACAGACCGAGATCGAGCGCAAGTACGACGTCCACGAGAGCGCCGGGGTGCCCGATCTTGTCGGGGTGGGGAGCGACGCCGCCGAGGCGCTCGTCGTCGACGGCGTGGGGCACGACGACCCCGTCGAGCTCGCCGCGACCTACTGGGACACCGTCGACCACACGCTGCTCGGGGCCCGGACCACCTTGAGGAGGCGCGAGGGCGGTGGCGACGCGGGATGGCACCTCAAGCTGCCGCCGTCGGCCGGCACGACCGGGCGCCGCGAGGTCCACTGGCCGCTCGGCGACCCCGGCGAGCCCGTGCCGGACGCCCTGCGCCGGCTGGTCGAGGCGCGGCTGCGGGGCCGGCCGGTGCACCCCGTGCTCCGACTCGAGACGACGCGCACCGTGACCCGCCTGCTCGACGGCTCGGACCGCGAGCTGGCCGAACTCGCCGACGACGTCGTGCGGGCGTCGAACCCCGACACGGGCGTGTTGCGCACCTGGCGCGAATGGGAGGTCGAGCTCGCGCCGGGCGTCGACGAGGACGAGGGCGAGCGGCTGCTCGACGCGGTCGCGGAGCGGCTGGAGGCGGCCGGCGCGTCGCTCTCGTCGTCGAAGTCGAAGCTGGCCAGAGGGCTGGGCTCCGAATTCGCTGTGCCGGCAGCGTCGGGCGACGGCACCGGCGGGGCCGCCTCGACGGTCGTGCCTGCCCCGGCCACCCCGGCCCCGAAGAAGAAGTCCGCCGCGGCTTTCGTGGCGTCCGCCGCCACGGGTCTCCGTGACGACCTGCTCGCGGTCGACGCCGCCGTGCGCGACGGCCGGCCGGATGCGGTCCATCGGCTGCGGACCACGACCCGGCGACTGCGCGCCCTGCTGACCGTGTGGGACGGCGTCCTCGACCCCGGGCTCGCCGCCGCCGTCGTGGCGGGTGCCCGCCACGTCGGCCACGTCTCGGGTGCCGCTCGGGACGTCGAGGTGGCGCGAGGCCGGGTGGCGACCCGCGCCTCCTCGGCTCCGGAGGGCTTCGTGGCCGCCCAGGTCACGGGGCGGATCGACGCCCGGCTCGGCGAACGACTCGACGAGGCCGTCGGTGACGTGCGTCGCCTGCTCGACTCGGGCGCCTGGTTCGACCTGCTGGACGCGGTCGACGCGATCGTGGCGGCCCCGGCGACGGGGGACCACGCCACCGACCCGGCCGCCGACCTCTCGGCCGCGCGGCTGCGGGCTGAGCGGAAGCGGACGAGGCGGGCGGTCCGGGCAGGGCTGGCGGCCGTGGACGCGACGGACCGCGCAGGCGCCGTGGACGCGCTCCCGGTCCTGCACGACGCGCGGAAGGCCGCCCGACGACTGCGGTACGCCCTCGAGGCCGACCGTCCCCGCAGCGGATCAGGCCGCGGCCGGGCCCGCCGGGCCGAGGCCGTCCAGGACGCCCTCGGCGAGCACCGCGACGCCCTCGCGGCGGTGCGGACGATGCGCGAGGTCGCGACGCTCGCGAACCGGTCGGACGAGGACGCCTTCGGCTACGGCGTGCTGGCCACCCTCGAGTCCGCCCGTGCCGACGACGCCCTCCGCCGCTTCCGCCGCGCCGCCGCCGACCTCTGACGTCGGGACGCCGACCTCTGACGTCGGACCTAGGGCGCGGAAGGGGTCAGGCGGAGCGGCGGGCGAGCAGCGCCTCGAGCTTGCGCACGGTCGCGTCGTTCCGGGCCGTGACCGGAGTCGGCAGCCCCCGCCACCAGGCCGCCGGCACCCGCGAGGCGAGCACGCCTGCCGGCAGCCACTGGCGGACGGCGTCGGGCGAGACCACGATCTCTTCGTCGCCCAGGTCGACGTCGGGAGGCGCCACCCCGTCGAGCGCGCCCGGCACCTCGGCGAACGCGACCGACAGCAGCTTCGGCTCGCGCTCCTCGCGTCGGAGGGGGTTCGCCACGGCCAGCCGCGTGAAGCGCTCGGCGTCGAGCAGCACCAGGTCGGCGTCGACGCCGGTGGCCCGGGCGATCGCCGCCCGGAACCCGGCGGCGTCGTCGGCACCGAGCCGCGACGACGCCCCGAACACCAGGTTGCCGCTGTTGAGCAGCGTCTCGGGGCGCTCGAAGCCGAGGTCGGCGGCCACGCGCCGCAGGTCGGCCATGGCCACCCGTTTGGCCGTGCCGACGTTGACGCCCCGCAGCAGGGCGACGTGGTCCACGCTCGTCAGGCCCGCCCGAGGACGTCGAGGATCCACGCGATCTCGAACGCCCGCTCGCGCCAGGACTCGTACCGTCCGCTGACGCCGCCGTGCCCGGCCGACATCTCGGTCTTCAGCAGCACCGGGGCGTCGACCTCGCGCAGCCGCGCCACCCACTTGGCGGGTTCGACGTAGAGCACCCGGGTGTCGTTGATCGAGGTCACGGCGAGGATGCGCGGGTAGGTCACGTCGTCGCGCACGTTCTCGTACGGGCTGTAACCGCGCATGTACTCGTAGACCTCGGCGTCGTGCAGGGGGTCGCCCCACTCGTCCCACTCGATCACGGTGAGCGGCAGGTCGGGGTCGAGGATGCTCGTCAGGGCGTCGACGAACGGGACGGCCGCGACGATGCCGGCGAACCGGTCGGGGGCGATGTTCGCCACCGCGCCCATCAGCAGGCCGCCCGCGCTGCCGCCCTCGGCGACCATCAGCTCGGGGGTCGTGCGGCCCTCGGCGATCAGGTGGTCGGCGACGGCGACGAAGTCGGTGAAGGTGTTCTTCTTGGTGAGCGTCTTGCCGTCCTCGTACCAGGAGCGTCCCAGCTCGCCGCCGCCGCGGACGTGGGCGACCGCGAAGACGACTCCGCGGTCGAGCAGCGACAGGCGGGCGACGCTGAAGCCCGGATCGATGCTGTGCTCGTACGAGCCGTAGCCGTAGAGGTGCACGGGCGAGGGCCCCTCGGCGGGGACGGCGTCACGGCGCCAGACGAGCGAGACGGGCACGCGGGTGCCGTCGTTCGCCGTGGCCCACTCGCGGGCCTGGTCGTAGTCGGCCGGGTCGTAGCCGCCGAGCACGTTCTGGCGCTTGAGCAGGTGACGCTCGCCCGTGCGGACGTCGAGGTCGAAGACCGTCGACGGCGTGACGAACGAGGTGTACCCGAAGCGGACGGTCGGCTGGTGGAACTCCGGGTTGCCGCCCGCGCCGGCGGCGAACAGCGGCTCGTCGAAGCCGACCTCGGAGACCTCGCCGTAGCCGTCGGGACCGAGCGGCACGACCGCGAAGCGCGGCAGCGCGTCGCGGCGGTACTCGACCACGAGGTGGCCGGAGAACGCGTCGACGGACTCGAGCCGGACGGAGGCGCGGTGCTCGACGATCACGCGGCGGTCGGTCGTCGAGGTGGGGTCGTCGGCCGGCACGTCGACGAGCTCGAAGTTCTCGGCGCCGTCGTTGTGGACGATGAGCAGGCGGTCGCTGCCTGCGACGATCGCGTGCTCGACGTCGTACTCGACGCCCTCGCGGCGCGGCCAGACGACCCGGAACTCGCCGGTCGGGTCGGCCGCGTCGAGCAGCCAGGTCTCGCTCGTGATCTTCGACCCGACGTCGACGACGAGGTACTGGCGGCTGCGTGTGAGGCCCACCCCGATCCAGTAGCGGTCGTCGGTCTCGGTGAACACCGTGACGTCGTCGCCGGGCTGCCCGACCTCGTGACGCCAGATGGTGTCGGGGCGCCAGGACTCGTCGACGGTGGGGTAGAAGACGTAGCGACCGGTGGCGTCGAACAGGGCGCCGGCGGCCGTGCCGGTGACCACGTCGTCGAGGTCGCGGCCGGTCGCCAGGTCGCGGATGCGCAGCGTGTAGCGCTCGTCGCCCTCGACGTCGACCGCGTAGGCGAGCAGGGAGCCGTCGGGCGAGACGTCGAAGCTGCCGATCGAGAAGAAGTCGTGCCCCTCGGCCTCGGCGTTGCCGTCGAGCAGCACCTGCTCGCCCTCGGCGGCCTCGCCCGCCTCGATCGACGGGGGAGTCCAGTCGTCGGGCCCGGCGATCGGAGCGCGGCAGTGGATGCCGTACTGCTGCCCCTCGGCCGTGCGCGAGTAGTACCACCACGAGCCCTCACGGACCGGGACGCCCAGGTCGGTCTCTTGCACCCGGCCCTTGATCTCGTCGAAGACCGTCTGCCGCAGACCGGCGAGGTGGGCCGTCTCGGCCTCGGTGTGCGCGTTCTCGGCCTCGAGGTGCGCCACGACCTCGGGGTCGTCCTTGGCACGGAGCCACTCGTAGTCGTCGACGAAGTCGTGGCCGTGGTGCGACCGGGTGACGGGCTTCTGGGGGGCACGGGGAGCGGGAACGGAGGCCATCACCCGAGCCTAACGGCGGCTCAGACGGAGCGGTCGCTGGCCGTGATGCCGTTGAAGGCCGGCACCTCGGGGTACTCGTCCGAGGCGACGTGGACGTCGGCCGGGTCGGGCGCCTCGCCCTCGCGGGCCTCGTCGATCGCCTGCTCGGGGGTGCCGGCCTTCTCGGCGGCCGACTCGGAGTGCGTCCCGGGGACGGTGTACGTCGCGTCGACGTCGTGCCCGACCGGGTCGACCGTCTCGCTCGCGCCGGACGCGTCGTCGCGGGGGGTGGTGTCGGGGGCCGGGGTCTGGTCGCGGTCGCTCATGCGGGGGACGGTACCCGCGCCTCCTCGGTGACGTCCGGCCAGGCCGTCGGTCGTCGGCCGGCCCTGACGCGGGTCGGCGTCCGACCCGGCGGCGGTCAGTCGTCGACGGGCAGGACCGTGGTCGGCGCGCTCAACCCCTGGACGGTGGCGCCGAGGTGCGCCTCGCCGGGTTCGAGGTCGGAGATGGACCGGCGGTCAGAGCGCAGCCGCCTCACCGAGGCGTTGAGGCGCGCGTGCAGCTGCATGAGGTGCAGCCGATAGCGCTCGGGGGCGTCGTCGCTGTCGTCGAGGAAGGTGTTGCACGCCAGCGTCATCTCGTTGAGCACGGGCAGGGCCGACGAGCGAGGACGGAGCGCCCGTCGCGCTCGCCGGATCTCGCCCCGCAGGGCCGAGATCGAATGACGCGCCTGCTCGTAGACGGGGTCGAGGGCGCGGGGGTTGGGGCTGAGCCTCGGCGCCACCCGGCGCAGCACGCGCCGGAAGTGGATCTCGGTGATCAGCTCGTTGAGGGCCGACGCCTCGCGCCGCCGCGACTCGATCAGCCGCACGAGCAGGTTCGACGCGAACGCCGCCCCGGCACCCACGAAGGCACCCACGGTCACGGTCACGACGTCCCACCAGCTCATGGGGCCACGCTACGGCGGACCACCGACAGCCGGGTCGGGCGAGGCGCGGTCAGCGAGAGGCGTCGTCGAGCCGCCCCATGAGCGACCAGACGGCCCGTGACAGCTCGGGGTGCCACAACGCGATGGTGCGCAGGTAGCCGAGCTCGTCGGCGAGACCGAGCCCCGTCGCGGTCGGCACGCCGTCGGTGCCCAGGGCGTCGGCCCGCAGCGAGATGACGACCTGTTCGTCGACGGTGGGGAGCCCGGGGATCACGTCCCAGGGGTCCTCGCCGTTGCGGCAGCGCAGTTCGATCAGGGCGGAGAGCTCGTCGTGGGCCTCGGCGCGCAGCACCTCGAGGCTCCGGCCGGCGCCGCGGAACTCGGGCCCGGGGCGTCGCCTCCCGCTCGATCGTGCTTCGGACATGCCGACGAGCCTACGCGCGAGGCGTCGTGCGGTTCCCGGGGACGCGGCCCGCGCCTCCTGCCGTCCGCCGTCCCGCCGTCCGCCCTCCTGCCGTCCGCCCTGTGGGCGGGACGACAGCCGGTAGCCTTCCGGCATGCCGGTCTACCGCGTCTGCGTCGCCTACCTGTTGCGGGAGCACGAGGGGCGTCGGCAGGTCCTGCTGGGACGCAAGAAGCGCGGACTCGGCACGGGGCACTGGGTCGGCCTCGGGGGCAAGCTCGAGCCGGGCGAGGGCGTGCAGGAGGCGGTGGTCCGCGAGATCGCGGAGGAGAGCGGCGTCGAGGTGCTCGCGTCGGACCTCGACCGGAGGGGCGACCTGCTCTACCTCTTCCCGCACCGTGAGAGCTGGAGCCAGCGGTCGACGGTCTTCGTCGTCACCGCGTGGCGCGGCGACCCCGCCGAGAGTGACGAGCTGGTCCCACGGTGGTTCGACCTCGACGAGCTGCCCCTGGACGAGATGTGGGACGACGCGTCGCACTGGCTGCCCGGTGTGCTCGCCGGGGGACGGGTCGCCCGGACGTTCGTCTTCGCGGCCGACCTCGCGACGGTGGCCTCCGACGCGCCCCTGCCGCCGGAACACGCCGGCCCCTGAGGCGTTCCGGCCGGGGCGCCTGGCCCTCGCAGAGGGGGGCGCGGTGGCGCCGTGCTCCGCTTAGGGTCGGTTCCGAGACGGATCACGGGGAGATCCCCGCCGTCGGACGGATCTCACGGGGAGCGACATGACCAGCTACGACGGCCTGACCACGACCACGCTCCGGAGCCCGGCCCGCACCGCCGTGGCGCCCCGCCAGCTGTCGTTGCCGCTCTGGCTGCCCGCGGTGGCCTGGGCCCTCGGCCTCGTCGTCGTCGTGGTGGGGGCCGCCTTCGGCGGCGTCCTGCTGGCGCTCTCGAGCCTCGGCGTGGTCGCCCTCGTCGCGGGCATGGCCGCCACGGCCGCGCGGTGGCAGCGCATCGAACGCCTCGCGGCGATCGAGCTGGCCGAGCGACGTGCCTCGACCGCCGAGGCACGACTCGTCTGAGCCCGACACCCCGTCCCGCGGGGTCAGCGTCCGCGTCGGGTCCCGGTGCGCGACAGACCCGCGCGTACGAAGAAGTCGACGACGCCGGTGAGCACGGCACCGACGACCGCGAACCAGGCGTAGCCGACGAAGCGCGCCGCCACGTCGGGACCGCCCTGCGGTGCCAGCGTCACCGAGAGGACGTAGAGGACCCCGGCCGCGACGAGCAGCAGGACGGCGAGGGCGACGAGCAGGCGGTGCAGGGTGGTCGTGGTCACGAGCGTCGAGGGTACCGCCTCAGCGCGCGACGCCGTCCTCGCGCCTGGGGTGCCCCGACCCTGTGCGGTCGCTCGGGACGACGCGCACGGGTCGCGTCGCGAGCTCGTCGTTCTCGAGTCCGCCGGGTGCACCGAGGAACATGTCGCCCCGCTCGCCGGGGTCACCGAGGTCGTCGCGTTCGTCCGCCGGGATCGTGTTGATCGTGCCCGTGTCCGTCGCCACGAGGCCGTGGCGGGCGAGCACCTCGTCGCGCTCGGCGACGAGGAACTCGCGGTTCGCGTTCTGGGCGTCGGCGAACATCGTCGTGCGGCCGGACACGATGCGGGCGATGCGGCGGCTCTCCCACCAGCGCTTGCCGACGAGCATCAGCACGATGCCGAGAGCGGCGTAGCAGAGCATCATCGTCACGCCGCGGCCGTAGCCGGGGCCCACGCCGTAGAGCACGCGCTTGAGCATCTCGGTGATGCCGCTCCCGACCACGACGGCGTTGAGCCACGCGAACGGTTGGGGCATGAACCATGCGGGGTAGGCGGCGCCCGAGGACGGCATGGACAGGAAGACGAACACGATCATCGCGGGCAGGGCGACGAACCGTCCGACGAAGTAGCTGATGCCGTTGACCGCGAGGCCGATGGCGATGATCCAGGCCCAGGCGATGAAGAAGAGCGGCACGAAGTGCCCGTCGACGGCCCCGATCACCGGTCCGGCGAGGACGTTCGTCACGAGCGAGATCACGCCGCCGCCGACGCCGATCACCGTCATCCGGGTGCGGTGGCGGAGCGGGGCGCCCATCAGCCCGATGAACATCGCCACCATGTAGCCGCCGATGCACCACGAGAGCATGAGGTACATCGACACGGTGCCGTACTCGTCGTTCGCGGGCAGCGGTGCCAGGTCCGTGACGGTGGGCGTGACCCCCTGGGCCTCGAGCACGGGGGTGATCGTCGCCGGGATGAGGGCGGCGACCTGGTACTGGTGGGCGCTCGCGGTGTAGATCGTGGTCTCGGCCGGGTCGTAGGCCACGGCGACGCGTCCGGCGAGCACCGCCTCCTCGGCCTCGTCGGCGGAGCCGTAGGCGCGGACGTCGATCACGCCGGGGCGGGCGTCGTCGAGGCCCGTCTGCAGGTCGGCGGCGGCCGACGAGGACCCGACGACCGCGACGGGGACGTCGTGCGGGTGGGGGGCGTGGAAGGCCGCGATGTAGCAGAGGCAGAAGCCGACGATGAAGAACAGCGGCAGCCAGAGCTGCAGGCCGATCAGCTGCAGCGACGGGTGGAGGGTCGAGTACCAGCGACGGTACCGTCCGAGCTCGGGCTTGGGCGGCCCTCCCGCGTCGTCCGTGGTCGTCTGGTTCGTCGTGGTCGCCACGGTGCCGCGCCCTCCTGCTCTCGGTCGTGTTCCCGTCTCGTCGCCGGTGCCGCTCACGATACGCCGCGGCGGCGTCACGACCTCGTGCTCGTGAAGGCCGAGGTGTCCATGGCGAGCTCCTCGGCGTCGAGCCCGAGCAGCACGCGCCTCATGACCTCCTCGTCGAGGGCCCCGGCGTCGCGCTCGCGCAGCACCACCTCGCGGCGTTTGGCGAGCAGCTCGCGTCGGATCGAGCCGAGCGCCTGGGGCGCCGCTCGACGGCGGGCGCGCTGGGCGGCCGTCGCCCCCGAGACGTCCCGTTCGTCGGCGTCGTCGACGGCCGTGCGCTGCAGCGCCTCGTTCTGCCGCAGCAGCCGCGTCGTCGCGAGCAGGACGGCGCGTTCGGTGAGCTCGGGACCCCAGCGCTTCTCCCAGTCGGCACGCCGTTCCGCGACGTAGGCCATGGTCTCGTCCGTGCTCGTCGCGAAGACCGCCAGCTCGGCGGCGAGGTCACGGTCGCGCTGCGTGTCGTCCCGGACGCCGAGCACCCTGATGACGACCGGCAGCGTGAGCCCCTGCAGCAGCAGGGTGCCGACCGTGACGATGAACGCGATGAGGAACATGGTGTCGCGCGCCGGCACGGGGATGCTCGACTCGGTGACGGCCGGGATCGACACGGCGGCGGCGAGGGTCACCACGCCCCGCATGCCGGTCCACGAGATGACGCTCAGCTGTCGCCAGTCCATGCGGGGTTGCGGGTGGTAGCGCACCGTCCGCAGAGCCGGCGCCCGCCGCAGCCGGCGGAGCGCGGGCACCCGGCGAAGCTTCCGCAGCACCGTCGAGAGGAAGAGGTACCGGCCGGCACGGGCCGCGTGGTAGGTGCCGAACACGAAGACCGGGCGCACGAGGACGACCACGGCGAGGACGGCGAGGGCGACGCCGACGCTCTGTCCGAGGCCGCGCTCGCTCTCGCTGACGTCGAGCACGACGGCACGCAGCTGGAGGCCGATCAGGGCGAACACGAACCCTTCGAGGACGACGTCGGCGGCAGACCAGAACGGGCGCTCCTGCAGCCGGGTCGCGTAGCCCGTGCGGGGCGAGTTGAAACCGACGTAGAGGCCCGCGGCCACGACCGCCAGCACGCCGGAGCCGCTCAGCTCCTCGGCGGCGATGTACGCGATGAACGGCAGCAGCAGGCCGATGACGTTCTCGACCACGGGGTCGTCGATCCGCATGCGCACGCGGTGGGCGACGAAGCCGAGGACCAGACCGACTGCGACGCCGACGCCGATCGCGAGGCCGAAGATGCCGAGGTCGTCCCAGAGCGTGAGGCTGGCACCGCCCACGATCGCCAGGAACACCTTGACCAGGGTGAGCGACGCGGCGTCGTTGATCAGGCTCTCGCCCGACAGCACGGTCATCACCTTGCGCGGCAGACCGAGCTTCCGGCCGATGGCGGCCGCCGACACGGCGTCGGGAGGCGCGACCACCGCCCCGACGAGGAGGGCGGCCGGAAGGGTCATGTCGGGGATCATCACGTAGGCGACGCCCCCGACGGCGAAGGCCGTCACGATCACGGCACCGACCCCCAGCCGGGCGATCTGCACGCGGCTCTCCCGGAAGTTCAGCAGCGAGACGTCAAGGGCGGCCGAGTAGAGCAGCGGCGGCAGGACCACGGTCAGGATGACCTCGGAGTCGATCTCGATGTCGGGCACGCCGGGGATCAACGACACGAGCAGGGCGACGCCCACGGTCAGCAGGGGGGCGGGCAGGCCCCGCCAGCGGGCGAAGGCGGTCACGACGAGCGACCCGGTCAAGATGATCAGCAGCTCGCCGAGTTCCATGTGAGCCGGGCTCCGTCCAGTCGTCGGGGCAGCCATGCGATGTGCATCGACTGCAAAGTCCCGACCATCCTCCCAGGCACCCCCTAGGAGAACGTCGGGTGAACGGCCACGGTCGACCGTCCGACCACCCGTAGCATCGCTCCGTGACCGCACAGCCCCGGGCGACCGTCCCGGCCCCCGACCTCGTCCGCACCACCCGCTCGGGCGAGGTCCGCGGCGTGCGGGAGCGCGGCGTGCTCGCCTGGCGCGGCATCCCCTTCGCCGCACCACCCGTGGGGCGCCTCCGTTTCCGGGCCCCCGAGGCGCCGGCGGCGTGGACGGGCGTCCGCGACGCCGGCCGGTTCGGACCCGCGGCCCCGCAGGACCGCGTGCAGTTCGTGGGCGTCGACGCCACCACCCCGCTCAGCGAGGACTGCCTGACGGTCAACGTGGTCGCACCGGAGGGCACGGCACCGGGTGACGGCCTGCCCGTCCTCGTGTTCGTCCACGGAGGCGCGTACAGCGTGGGGTCGTCGAGGGAGTTCCCGAGACAGGGCGAGACGCTCGTCCGTGAGGGCGGCATCGTCTACGTGAGCCTGAACTACCGGCTGGGCGCCTTCGGCTACCTGGACTTCAGCCACTGGGCGACCGAGGACCGCCCGTTCGACTCGAACCTCGGGCTGCGCGACCAGGTCGCCGCCCTCGAGTGGGTCCGCGACAACGTCGCCGCGTTCGGCGGAAACCCCGGCCGGGTCACCGTGTCGGGCGAGAGCTCCGGCGGCAACGCCGTGACGACCCTCATGACGGTGCCGCGCGCTCGCGGCCTCTTCCGGGGGGTCGTCGCCCAGAGCGCACCGCCGAACGCCATCTACCCGCCGGACGTGACGCGGCGTTGGGCGGGCGAGTTCCTCGAGCTGCTCGCCCACGACCTGCGCGATGACGACCTCGAGGCCACGAGCGTCGACGACGCGGCGACGATGCTCGCCGAGGCACCGACGACGGCGATCGTCCGGGCCGCCAGCCGGTTGCAGTTGCGCACCCCGGACGAGGACCCGGGGACGATCTGCTTCAGCCCGGTCATCGACGGCGACTTCCTGCCCGAACGCCCGCTCGACGCCTTCAAGGCGGGCCGGGCCCACCCGGTGCCGCTGATCATCGGCACGAACGACCGCGAGGGGTCGGTGTTCACCGGCCGCCGCGACATCCTCGCCACGACGAAGCCCCGCATCCGGGCCATCTTCGCCGCGACCGAGAAGAAGGCCCGGAAGGCGATCAAGAAGCACTACCCGGGGCTGCCCGCCCGCCCGGCCGCCCTCGACTTCGGCGGTGACTACGCGTTCTGGTTCCCGAGCGTCAAGGTGGCCGAGCGGCACGCGGTCCACCAGCCGGTCCGGTTCTACCGCTTCGACGCCACGACGCGCATCCTCCGCACGGTCGGGGTCGACGCGTTCCACGGTCTCGAGCTCTGGGCGATCTACGACCGCATGGGCTCCGCGTTCGGGTGGGCGATGAGCCTCCTCGGCGGCCGTCGGGCGTTCCTGCGCACGGCGGCGCGGACGCGTTCCCGCTGGCTCGAGTTCGTCCGCACCGGGGCGGTCGCCGACTGGCCGACTTACGACCCGCACCGCCGACGCACCCTCATCATCGACGCCCGCGACCGCGTCGAGCACGATCCGCGGGGCGAACGGCGCCGGGCCTGGCAGGACTTCGTCCCGCACGTGTGAGCCGCGCCCCGGCCGCGCGACGGTCCGCGTCACCCGCCGTTCACCGGGATGTACCCCGCAGGTCACCACCGAGTTGACCCGCGTCCACCCACCTGTGACACTCAGGCCGGTGGACATCACACTCATCGTCGTCCTGGTCATCGCGCTGGCTCTCTTCTTCGACTTCACGAACGGGTTCCACGACACGGCCAACGCCATGGCGACCCCGATCGCGACCGGCGCGATGAAGCCCAAGGTCGCCGTCACGGTGGCCGCGATCCTCAACCTCGTCGGCGCCTTCCTCAGCACCGAGGTCGCGAAGACCGTCTCCGGCGGCATCATCCGCGAAGGGGACGGCGGGGTGCAGATCACCCCCGAGATGATCTTCGCGGGCCTCATCGGCGCCGTCGTCTGGAACATGTTCACGTGGTTGCGGGGGTTGCCCTCGAGCTCCTCGCACGCCTTGTTCGGCGGGTTGATCGGTGCGGCGATCGTCGGTGCCGGCATGGGGTCGGTGGACTTCGGCGTCGTGCTGTCGAAGGTCGTGCTGCCTGCCCTGCTCGCGCCGTTGATCGCCGGCGTCGTGGGGTACACCGCCACACGGCTCGCCTACACGATCACCCGACGCCGTGACGACAAGAGCGAGCGCGGCGGGTTCCGCTACGGCCAGATCTTCACGTCGTCGCTGGTCGCCCTCGCGCACGGCACGAACGACGCGCAGAAGACCATGGGCGTCATCACGCTCACGCTCATCGCGGGTGGGCTGCTCACGCCCGACTCCGGCCCGCCGTTCTGGGTGGTCGTCGTCTGCGCGTTCGCCATCGCCCTGGGCACCTACACCGGCGGCTGGCGCATCATCCAGACCATGGGCGGCGGTCTGACCGAGGTCAAGCCCACCCAGGGCTTCTCGGCCGAGGCGTCGACGACCGCGACCGTGCTGGCCTCCAGCCACCTGGGCTTCGCGCTGTCGACGACGCAGGTCGCGAGCGGCTCGATCATCGGTGCCGGGCTCGGACGCCGCGGCTCGAAGATCCAGTGGGGCACCGCCGGCAAGATCGTCGTCGCCTGGTTCATCACGTTGCCCGCCTCGGCGGCGGTCGGCGCCGTCGCGGCCCTGATCGCCACGCTCGGCGTCACGGGGCTCGTGATCGACGCCGCCGTCGGTGCCGTCGTCATCGCGGGCATCTTCGTCATCTCCCGCCGCCGGCCGCACGACCAGGGCTCGGCCATCGAGGTCGACGTCGCCGCCACCTCGGTGCTCTCGCGTCGCCGTGCCCGACGAGCCGTCCGCAAGGGTCGCGTCGACACGCCCGCGTCCGGGGTCGAGGCCCCGTTCGTCCGCATGGACGACCCACCCGAGCCCGTCCCCGCCCCCCGGGGTCCGGTCCCGACCGACGACGAGGTGCGCTGATGATCGACTGGTCCGCCTTCCTCGTGGTCGCGCTCGTCGCGCTCTTCTCCGCGGCCGCACTCGTCTCGCTCTACTCGCTGGGCCTGCGCCTCCTGACCGTCGAGGGCCGCACGCCCGTCCGCACCGCCGCGGGGTACGCCTGCTTCGTCGTCTGCGCCCTCGGCGTGCTGTACGGCATCTACCTCATCGTCCCGGGCTTCCACCGCTGACCCTCGGCCACCCCGGCTCGTCTCGTCCCCAGGTCGGGACCCTCTCGGACGGCCGCCCCGCGCCTCCTCGGGCACGACCCGTCCGCGGTCCCGCCGGTAGGCTCGACGGAAGCGTCCGGTCGACGACGACCGGGCCCCGACTGACGACGGAGGCTCACCACACGTGACGACCGAGACAGCAGCACCGACACGCACCGAGACCGATTCGTTGGGCAGCCGCGAGGTGCCCGCCGACGTCTACTGGGGCATCCACACCGCCCGGGCGCTCGAGAACTTCCCGATCTCGCAGCGGCCGATCTCGGTCTATCCCGACCTCGTCACGGCCCTCGCCCTCGTGAAGCAGGCGGCGGCCCGCGCCAACGTCGAGATCGGCGTGCTCGACCCGGTCAAGGCCGAGGCCATCGAACGCGCCTGCGAAGAGATCCGCGGGGGCGCGCTGCACGACCAGTTCGCCGTCGGGGTCATCCAGGGCGGCGCCGGCACGTCCACCAACATGAACAGCAACGAGGTCATCGCCAACCGCGCCCTCGAGCTGCTCGGCCACGCCAAGGGCGAGTACCGCCACCTGCACCCGATCGACGACGTCAACCGCAGCCAGAGCACCAACGACACCTACCCCACCTCGATCAAGATCGCGATGGTGCTCACCCTGCGCCGCCTCCTGGTCGAGCTCGACCTGCTCGCCGACTCGTTCGCCGCCAAGGGCGCCGAGTTCCACGACGTGCTCAAGGTCGGCCGCACCCAGTTGCAGGACGCCGTGCCCATGACCCTCGGGCAGGAGTTCACGGGCTTCGCGCACACCCTGGCCGAGGACGTCCAGCGTCTGCGCGACGTCGTGCCGCTGCTCGGTGAGATCAACCTCGGCGCCACGGCCATCGGCACGGGCATCACGGCGGACCCGCTCTACGCCGACGCCGTCCGGCGACACCTCAGCACGCTCTCGGGCATGGACCTCGTCACGGCCCCCGACCTCATCGAGGCGACGAGCGACACCGGCGTCTTCATGACGCTGAGCGGTGCCCTGAAGCGCAGCGCGATCAAGCTGTCGAAGATCTGCAACGACCTGCGGCTGCTCTCGTCCGGTCCGCAGGCCGGCATCAGCGAGATCACGCTGCCGCCGCGCCAGGCGGGGTCCTCGATCATGCCGGGCAAGGTGAACCCGGTGATCCCCGAGGTGGTCAACCAGGTCGCGTTCTCGGTGGCGGGGGCCGACGTGACGGTCACGATGGCCGCCGAGGCCGGGCAGCTCCAGCTCAACGCGTTCGAGCCCGTCATCACCCACTCGGTCATGCAGAGCCTGCAGTGGATGACCTACGCCTGCCAGACCCTGCGGATCAACTGCGTCGACGGGATCGAGGCGAACCGCGCCCGCCTGACCCAGCAGGTCGAGACGAACGTCGGCAGCGTCACGGCGCTCACGCCCTACATCGGCTACACGGCGGCGGCGGCCATCGCCCACACGGCGCTGACGACGAACGCGGCGATCGCGCCCCTCGTCGTCGCGGCCGGCCTCATGACCGACGAGCAGGTGCGCAAGGTGCTCTCGCCCGCCCGACTCTCGGGGCTCGCGCCGATCACGAGCGCCATCACCGTCATCGACGTCGAGGACCCCGCCGCGGCGGTGGCCCGGGCGGCCAACACGACGGGCGCCCGCAACCCGGGCGACGAGACCGCCGGCTGACGCGACCACGTCGAGGAGGCGCGGCCTCTACGACGTCGAGGGGGCGTGGGTGGTCGGGTCGACCTGGTCGGCGCGCTGAGCGGCCTGCGGCCGTTCGTCGGCCGGCCGGTCTCGATCACCCCGGAGGTGGACGCGCCGGAGTTCGTCGGGTTCGAGCACGCCGCCGTTCTCGCGCAGGGCACGCTCGCGGATCGCCCGGCCCACCCGGACGTCCCAGGCGAGGTTGCGAGCCAGGATGTGGTTGCGCGCCGTGTCGCGGAGCGGCAGGGGGATGACCTCTTCGGCCTGCACCCCGCGACGGAGCTGGCGCATCCGCAGGATCTCGCTGTCGAGCTCACCGCCGATGACGAGCACGAAGTTGCTGATGTACGCGTAGAGCAAGACGACCACGACGCCGCCCACCCAACCGTAGAAGCGGTCGTAGTTCGACACCGTCGCGACGTAGACCGCGAAGCCGACCGTGGCGAGCGCCCAGCCGCCGAGGGCGACCATGGCGCCGTACGACACCCAGCGCAGGCGCGGTGGCCGCACGTTGGGCGTGAAGAAGTAGAGCATCGCGACCGACAGCACGGCCAGGGCGACGAGCACCGGCCACTTGACGACGTCGTAGAGGTCGGTCCAGGGGCGGCCGATGCCGAAGCGTGCGGCCACGGCGTCGCTCAACGTGGGCGTCACCAGCAGGATGACGGCGATGACGGCGAACGACACCATCAGGACGAGCGTGACGATCATCATGTGGCCGCGGAACTTCCAGATGCGGCGCCCTTCCTCGACCTCGTAGGCGGTGTTCATGGCCCGGCCGAACGCCGTCGTGTAGGCCGACAACGACCACAGCGTGAGCCAGAGGCCGATGCCGAACGCGACGCCGGGGTTCGACAGGCTGAGCATCTGTTCGAGCGGCCAGCGCAGGGTGTCGATCGCGTCGGGGGTGAGGACGTACCGGGCCACCGAGAGGATCTCGTCCACGGCGTCACCGTCGTCGACGAACAGCGCGACCCCCGAGACGAGGGCGAGCGCGCCGGGCACCAGGGCGAGCATCGAGAAGAAGGTGAGCGACCCGGCCGCGTCGATGGTGCGATGGCGCAGGAAATCGTGCCAGACCCGCATCACCACGTACCGGACCAGCGACGGGTCCTCGGGCAGGGAACGCGTCGAGGCCATCCTGCGAGATTACCGGGCCGTCCGGCTCGTCGCGGCCCGCCCGCAGGCTGCGCCGACCCCGGCGTCAGCCCGTAGGGTCGGGGGATGACCTGGTCCGATCCCCGCGGCGTCGGACACGACGCGTACGGCCGCCCGCTGACGCCGTACGCCGACCCCTCCTCCGTCACCCCGGGGGCCGCTCCGGGCTGGTCGGTGCATGCTCCCGCGGTCAACCCCGAGCCGGTCTGGTACCCCGTGCAGCCGGTCTTCGTCCAGCCGACGCCTCGCCGCCGGGTGGCCAGTGCCGTGGCGCTCGCCGTCGGGTTCACCGTGATCGGCACCTTCGCCCTGGCCGTCGGCCTGTACTTCCTGGTCTTCGTGCAGCCCGGGGTGCTGTTGGCCGGCAGCCTGCTCGCCTTCGTCCCGTTGACGATCGTGCTGCTCGGCATCTGGTTGGTCGACCGCTGGGAGCCCGAGCCACGGGTGGCGCTGCTGTTCGCGTTCCTCTGGGGCGCTGCGGTCGCGGTGGGGACCGCTCTGATCGTCGACTACGCCCTCGAGACGGCTCGGGCCGTGCTCGGCGTCAGGTCCGGCGAGCTGGGGGACGTGCTCGGGGCGGTGGTCCAGGCCCCGCTCGTCGAAGAGGGTGCGAAGGGACTCGGGGTGCTGCTCGTCCTGTGGATCTTCCGACGGCACTTCGACGGCCCGGTCGACGGCATCGTCTACGCGGCGACGGTCGCGGCGGGCTTCGCCTTCGTCGAGAACATCCAGTACTTCGCCCTGCAGGTCGGGGAAGACCTGGCCACGGGAAGCCAGGGCCTCGCCTACGTCTTCTTCGTGCGGGCCCTGATGTCGCCGTTCGCCCACGTGATGTACACGGCCTGCACGGGCTTCGCCCTTGGTCTCGCGGCACGGCGGACGGGCCCGTACGGCGCGATCGGCTGGTTCTTCGTCGGCCTCGTCCCCGCGGCGGGACTGCACGCGCTCTGGAACGGTGCCCTCTTCGTGGTCGGCGACGGCTTCTTCGTCTACTACCTGCTCGTGCAGGTGCCGATCTTCGTGGCCATGGTGTTGCTCGTGGTGTTCCTGCGACGCAACGAGCGGAGGGTCACCCACGACCGGCTCGCGGAGTACGCCGCGGTCGGCTGGTTCAGCGCCGACGAGGTCGGCATGCTCTCGTCGAGCGCCGGTCGCCGCCGCGCGCGGTCGTGGGCCGCGTCACGGGGCATCCGACCCGCCATGAAGGTCTTCATCTCGAATGCGACGCGCCTCGCCTTCACCCGCCAGCGGCTGGTGAAGGGCCGCCGCGCGCTCGACGAGGCCGTCCAACGCGACGAGGCCGAGCTGCTGCAGGCGCTGACCGCGAGTCGCGTCGCCCTGCAGGCTCCACCGACGGCCTTCGTCGGGTACCCGCAGCACCCGGGGTGGCCGTCGCAGGTGACCGGGCCGCCGCACTCGGGCCCCGGATGGTGACGCGCTCGCGACGGCGGTGACGGCGGCAGCGGCGACCGTGGCCGACGCCGCGGGTCAGGGCGTCGGCGCCTCCGCGTCGTAACGTCCGAACGCGGGCGTCAGCCGAGCCACGAGCGCGACGAGGGCGACGACCAACAGACCGCCGAGCAGCGGCGGCCAGAAGACGGCGATGCCCGCGACGAGTCCGACGAACAGGTCGCCGACTCGCGGCCCGCCCGTGACCACCACGATGAAGATCCCCTGCAGGCGGCCCCGCATCGCGTCCGGCGCGGCCGACTGGAGGATGGTCGAGCGGAAGATCGAGCTGACGTTGTCGCTCGCACCCGCTCCGGCCAGGGCGAGGGCGGCCCCGCCGAGGGCGGCCAGGTTCGCCTGGTCGAGTCCGGCCGTGACGCCGCCGCCGTGGGCCGGCGTCACGAGCAGCACGACGCCGAACGCGGCGATGCAGAGACCGTAGGCGGTGATCGCCCACCGCACGGCGACACCCTGTCGGCGCACGTGGCCGAGGCGTCCCGAGAACACGCTGCTCAGCAGGGCGCCCACCGCGAACGAGGCGGAGAGGACGCCGACCGTCACCGCGCCTCCTCCGATCACGAGCGTGCCGACCACCGGGTAGAGGACGCGGGGCATCCCGAACGTCATCGCGACGACGTCCATGACGAAGGTCGTCCGGATGTTCGGCGACCGCTTCAGGAACGCCAGGCCGAAGCGCAGCGACTCGAGCCCCGGACGCTGGGTCTCGCCCTCGGGACGGACCGGGGGCAGCGTGACGATCCCGAGGAACGCCGTCGTGAACAACACGACGTCGACCGTGTAGGTCAGCGGGAACCCCACGCCCGCCACGAGCACGCCGGCCAGGGCGGGTCCGACGGTGAGCATCAGACCCATGCTGATGCCGCTCAGCGCGGAGGCGGCGGGCAGCAGCTCGCGGGGCAGGAGGCGCGGCACGATCGAGGCGCGGGAGGTCGCGATCATCGTGCCCGCCACGGCGTTGACCGTGGTCAACAGGTAGAGCAGCCACACCTCGTGCAGCCCGAGGTACGCGTGCAGCGCGATGGCCGCGGTCGAGAGCCAGGCGAAGACGGCGGCGACGAGCGCGACCTTCCGACGGTCGAAGGCGTCGGCGAGCATGCCGCCGTAGAGGCCGGCCAGGATCATCGGGACGAGCGAGACGACGCCGACGAGCGCGACGGCGAAGGTCGACCGGGTGATCTCGAAGATCTCGAGCCCGACGGCGACGAGCGTGAGCTGCGTCCCGATGCCACTGATCGCGCTGCCCGCGAAGAGGCGGGCGAAGGCCGGACTCGTCCGCAGCGGGGTGACGTCGACGAACAGCGGGCGACGGGCGGGCGCGGCGGGGTCGGACGGCGGAGGCGGAGGCGGGGTGGCGGACAAGCTGCCATTCTTGCCGATCGTGCAGGTTTCCGCAGGCTGCGGCGGCCGCGGCGGCAGCCGATGCGGCTCCCGGCGCCGACCGGGCCCGTGCCCCGGCCCGCCCGGGCCCCCGCCCCCGGCCGCGGCGGAGCCCGATCGATTTGGCGTCCCGTCACCGTCGGAGTAGCGTCCATGTGTTCGCATCGATGACGTCATCTCGGTGCGGATGTCGGGTCGGCTCCTCGAGCCTCGCAGGGAGGACGCGAGTGGCCGACCCGCCCCCTCGGCCCGTCGGTGGTTGGATGGTCGGCATGACTCACGATCCCCAGACCAAGCCCGAGATCGACGCCCCGACCGGCCCCGCCCCCACCGAGCTGACGATCACCGACATCACCGTCGGCGACGGAGCCGAGGCGCAGTCCGGCTCGACCGTCAACGTCCACTACCTCGGCGTCGAACACGACTCCGGCGAGGAGTTCGACTCGTCCTGGAGCCGTGGCGAGGCCATCAACTTCCCGCTGCAGGCCCTGGTCCGCGGGTGGCAGGAAGGCATCCCCGGCATGAAGGTCGGCGGACGCCGCGAACTCGTCGTGCCGCCCCACCTGGCCTACGGCCCCGCGGGCGGCGGGCACCCGCTCTCGGGCAAGACGCTCATCTTCGTCATCGACCTGCTCGGCGTCAGCTGATGACGGTCGCCCCCTCGGTCGGCCTCAACGACGGGCGCACCCTGCCCCAGCTCGGCCTCGGCACCTACGGGCTGAACGGCGACGAGGGCACGGCGCAGGTCGTCCACGCGATCTCGTCGGGCTACCGTCTGCTCGACACGGCGCTGAACTACGGCAACGAGGCGGCCGTCGGGGCGGCGATCCGCGCGACCGACGTGGCCCGTGACGACCTGGTCGTCACGACGAAGCTGCCCGGCCGACACCACGGGTTCGACGAGGCCCTGGCGAGCTTCGACGAGAGCCGGGCGAACCTCGGCCTCGACTTCGTCGACCTCTACCTCATCCACTGGCCCCTCCCGCGCATCGACAAGTACGTCGAGGCGTTCAAGGCCTTCGTCCGGTTGCAGGAAGACGGCCTCGTCGGCTCGGTCGGCGTCTCGAACTTCACGGCCGAGCACCTGCAGCGCGTCGCCGACGAGACGGGCGTGGTGCCCGCGGTCAACCAGATCGAGCTGCACCCGTACTTCCCGCAGGCCGAGCTGCGTGCCGTGCACGAGAGCATGGGCATCGTCACCGAGAGCTGGAGCCCGCTCGCGAAGCAGAGCGAACTCCTCACGGAGGCGCGGGTCACCGACATCGCGCGGGCCCACGGCAAGACGCCCACGCAGGTCGTCCTGCGCTGGCACGTCCAGCTCGGCGCGGTCCCCGTCCCGAAGTCGGCCGACGCCGGTCGTCAGCGCGAGAACCTCGACGTCTTCGACTTCGAGCTCACGCCCGACGAGGTCGAGTCGATCAGCGGCCTCAAGCGGGGCCGGCTGTGGGACGGCGACCCGCTGACCCACGAGGAGTTCTAGGCCCGGCTCCACCGCGGCCACCCCAGGAGGCGCGCTCGTCCCCCGAGGACGAGCGCGCCTCCTGCGTCCCGGGTCGGATTCCCGGGCCTCGCCGTCGGTGGTCGGAAGCTAGACTGGCGTGCCGACTTTTCCCGAAGGGTACGAACACCTGTTGTCATCCGAGATCGACCGCGAACGCGCCTATGTGGGCACCCTCTACGAACGCCTCGACGAGCTGAAGGCCGACGCCCGCGTCCGTCTCGAACGGACCCGCCGCGAGACCGTCGGCGGCAACCACCAGAGCCGCAGCGAGCGCGACGCCTACGCGCGCCTGTACGAAGACACCATCGTCCAGCTCGGCTCGGTCGACGAACGGCTCGCGTTCGGTCGCCTCGAGCTCGAGACGCCCGACCTGCTCGGCCAGACCGGCGACGTCGACCGCCCGGCCGAACCGGGCGAGGGCGGGCGCTACCGCTACATCGGCCGCATCGGCCTGCGCGACGAGGCCCACCACCCGATCCTGCTCGACTGGCGCGTCCCCGGGGCCAGCGCGTTCTACCAGGCGACGGCCGCGACTCCCATGGGCGCCCGGGCCCGTCGTCACCTGACCCTCGACGGCCGCACGGTCACCCGCCTCGAGGACGAGGTCTTCGACCCCGACCTGCTCGATCGCGACGACGTGCAGCTGCAGGGCGAGGGGGCGCTCATGGCCGCCCTGACCGCCCAGCGCACCGGCCGCATGACCGACATCGTCGCCACCATCCAGGGCGAGCAGGACCGGATCATCCGCTCTCAGCTCGACGGCGTGCTCGTCGTCCAGGGCGGCCCCGGCACGGGCAAGACGGCCGTCGCGCTGCACCGGGCCGCGTACCTGCTCTACTCGCACCGCGACCGGCTCAAGGGTTCGGGCGTACTCGTCGTCGGGCCGTCGCGGTCGTTCCTGCGCTACATCGAACAGGTGCTGCCGTCGCTCGGCGAGAGCGGCGTCGTCCTGTCGAGCCTCGGCGGCCTGTACCCGGGCGTCGAGGCCCAGACCGACGACGCGCCCGACGTCGCCGCCCTCAAGGGGTCGGCCGAGATGGCCGAGCTCATGCGTCGCGCCGTCCGGTCGCGGCAGGTGCGCCCGGCCGAGCCGACGACCATCGACATCAACGGCGAACGACTCGTGGTGCGGCCGGAGCTCGTCGGCGAGGCCATGCGCAAGGCGCAGGAGCGCGGCAAGCCCCACAACGTGGCCCGGGTCACCTTCAACAAGGCGGCCCTCTCGGCCCTGACGCGCCAGCTGGTCGACCAGATGCGCGAGCACGGCACGACGGTCGACGAGTCCGACGAGGCCGTCCTCCGGGAAGACATCCGGCAGTCCTACGACGTGCGCGTGCTGCTCAACACGGCTTGGCTGCCGCTCAGTGCCGAGAAGCTCGTCGAGGACCTCTTCGCCCGCCCGAATTGGCTCGCGTCGATCACCCCGCGCTGGACGCCCGAGCAGCGCGCCCTGTTGCGGCGCGAACGCGGAGCGGGCTTCACGGTGTCCGATGTGCCGCTGCTCGACGAGGCCGCCGAGCTGCTCGGCGAGTTCCAGACCGGTGTCGACCCCGAGCGCCTGGCCCGCAAGGCCCAGCGCAAGCGCGACATCGAGAACGCCGAACGGGCGATCGAGAACATGGGCGTCGAGGGCATGGTCAGCGCCGAACAGATCGCCGGCGGCTTCGCCGAGCGGGCGGCGTCGATGACCACGGCCGAGCGGGCCGCGGGCGACCGTACCTGGGCGTTCGGCCACGTGGTGGTCGACGAGGCACAAGAACTCTCGCCCATGCAGTGGCGACTGCTCTCCCGGCGCTGCCCGCTGCGGTCGTTCACCGTCGTCGGCGACATCGCCCAGGCGTCGAGCCCGGCGTCGGCGACCTCGTGGGACCGCGCACTCCAGGCCCTGCTCGGCCGTCGTCGCGGCGGAGGCGCCCAGGGCACGTCGGCTCCGTGGCGGCTCGAAGAACTGACCGTCAACTACCGCACGCCGGCGCAGATCGTGACCTACGCCGAGGGCGTCGCGACGGCGAGCGGTCTGCAGATCACCCCGAGCCGATCGGTGCGCTCGAGCGAATGGCCGGTGCGCGAGGTGACCGGCGCCTCCTCGAGGGACGACTTCGTCCGTGCCACCGTCGACGCCGTCCGGGCCGACCGGGCGATCGACTCCGAGGGCACGCTCGCGGTGATCGCCCCCGAGCAGGCCGTCTCGACGCTCGTCGAGGCCCTGTCGGCCGAGTTCGACGGTCTCGTGGCCGCCGGCACGGCGTCGTTGACCAAGCCGATCTCGGTGCTGAGCCCGGCGACGTCGAAGGGTCTCGAGTTCGACTCGGTCGTCGTGGTCGACCCCGAGCGCGTCCGACTGGCGAGCCGACGCGGCAACGCCAGTCTCTACGTGGCGATGACCCGGCCCACGCAACGCCTCACGGTCGTCTCGTAGGCCGGGTCGGGGCGGCGGGGCCGGCTGGCTCGGCCGCCGCGCTGGCCCGGTCCCCGAGCCGGCCCGGCCCCCGCGCCGTCTCGGCCCCTGACCGGGTCAGGCCCCGGCCACCCCGAACTCGTCGTCGAGGGCCGCCAACTCCCGGTCGACGCGTGCCCTCAGGGCGTCTTTCTCGACGGCGGGCAGCCAGCTGGCGTCGACGCCCGCGGAGGCCATCGAGCGCACCTGGTCGGCGGTGGCCCCGATCTCTTCGTGCACGATGCGGTACTCGGCGGCGAGGGTCGTCGGGAACATGCCCGGGTCGTCGGAGGCCGGCACGACGTTCAGGCCCGCCTCGAGCATGGCCTCGATGGAGGCGCGGCGCCAGGGACGCCACGACCGTCGCGAGGTCGTCGACACGACGGTGAACGCCACCTGCTCGTCGCGCACGCGCGCGACGACCTCGTCGTCCTCGAGCACGTAGTACCCGTGGTCGATGCGGTCGCAGCCGAGCTGGTCGAGGCACGTGATCGTGTTGACCGCCGTGGGGGAGTGCTCGGACGAGTGGGCCGTCCGGCCCAGCCCGGCCTCGCCCGCCAGCCGGTAGGCGTCGACGAACCGCTCGGGTGGCCCGCTCGTCTCGAGGTTGTCGAGGCCGATCCCGGCCACGTACTCGTGCGGGTGGTCCACCACCTGACGGACGAGCTCGAGGGCGTGCTCGCCGCTCCTGCTGCGGTCGATGCCCTGGATCATGCGCCCGGTCATGCCGAAGTCGCGCTCGGCGAGCCGGATGCCCTCGGCGTAGGCCTCCACCGAGCCGGTGTAGCCGAGCGACGCGAGGTGCGGCGGGACGGCGTCGAAGAACAGCTCGAGATGCCGCGTCGCACTCGCGTGGTGCGCGTCCTCGAAGGCCTCGTAGACGATCCGGGTGAGGTCGTCCGCGTCGCGGAGCACCTCGACGACCCAGTTCGAGGCCTGGAACAGCGAGTACGACACCTCGGGCTCGTCGACGCTGCGCCCCTGCGGCACGGGGATGCGCGTGTCGCGGTAGAGAGCCGGGTCGGGCGGGAGCGAGTTGATGTCGGCGAAGATCCGCTCGGGCTCGTCGGGCAGGTCGAGACCCTCGCGGCGGGCCAACTCGGCGAAGGTGCTCGCGCGGACCGTCCCGATCAGGTGGCAGTGCAGGTCCACCTTGGGCATGCGGTCCAGGTAGGCCGGGGGCAGGGTGGTGTCCGTCACCGCGAGGTCACCTCGCGGGCGAAGCGGTCGACCCAGTCCGAGCGGGTGGGGACGAGTTCGGTCGGGTCGAGGGTCGAGTAGCCCGCCGCGACCGGGTCGGCGGCGATGTCTCCCACGACGGCCTCGATCGTGTCGGGCACGGTGGCGCCCGGGGCGACCGGCAGGTCGCCGACGATCTCGGCGGACGAGGTCTGCGCCTCGACCGAGAGCAGGTAGTCGATGAACTGGTTCGCACCGTCGACGTTCTCGGCGCCGGTCGGGATCATCGCGCGGTTGGTGGCCATGTAGCGGCCGGTCGCGGGGGCCGTCCAGGCGATCGGTTCGCCGGACTCGACGAGGTCGGTCGCGAAGCCGCTCAGGGAGTCCGCGGCGACGATCTCGCCCTGCGTCAGCAGGTTGGTCACCTCGGTGGAGGAGCTGTAGAACTGCAGCACGCCGGGGGCCCACTCGCCGAGCCGGTCGAGGGCCGCGTCGATGTCGTAGGGTCCGTCGCCGTACTCCTCCGCGACGCCCGAGACCATCAGCTGGCCGGCCGTCACCGAGATGTCCGGCAGGGCGACCTTGCCCGAGAGCTCCTCCTCGCCGTACAGGCTCCACTGCGCGGCCTCGTCGGCGGTCAGCTCGTCGGTCGAGTACATCGTCCCGTTGAGCTGGTAGCTGTAGGCCGGGCCGAGGTACGAGTCCTCCTTCGCGAAGTCGGCGATCTCGTCGAGCGACGGCACGGCCGAGGCGTCCACCTGCTGGAAGAGGTCGTCCTCCTGGCCGAGTGCCGCGTAGTAGTCCGAGATCAGCATGACGTCCACGTCGGGCTGCCCGCCCGCGACCTGCAGCTGGGACAGGCGGTCGGAGTTCGATCCGGTGTCGACGACCACCTCGATGCCGGTCTTCTCGGTGAACGGGTCGATGACGGCTTCCTGGAACTCCTCGACGCCGAACGGGAACGTGCTCACGGTGATCGTGTCGGCGTCGGGCTCGCCGCCGCCGTCGGCGGAGCAGCCGGCGAGCACGAGGGTCGTCGCGGCGACGCCGGCGACGATCGCCAGGCGGGTGCGGAGGGTGGAGGTCATGGTCGTGTCCTTTCGGGGCGGTCTCGGCGAGACCGGGCGGTGTGGAACGCGGGTGGGTGGGACGGTGGAGGGGAGACCCGAGGAGGCGCGCGCGGCTCCGCGCACCGGGCGGGTCAGTCGGCGAGGGCCACGAGTCGCGACGCCGGCGCCGAGACGGTCACCCGGTCGCCGATCGCGACCGTCTCGGAGCCCGTGCTGCGGACGTCCGACAGCAGGCGCACCTCGGTACCGGCGGCGTCGACGGCCTGCACGGTGACGAGCAGGTCGACCCCGCGGTACGCGACGTCGGTGACGACCCCGGCGAGCTGCAGGCCGTCGGGCACCGCGCCTCCTGCGGGGGTCCCGGGGACGACCCCGAGGTGCTCGGGGCGGATCGCGAGCAGCGTGCCGTCGGCCGCCGTGACGAAGTTCTCGTAGCCGAGGAAGTCGGCGACGAAGCGGTTCGCCGGGTTCGGGAACACGTGCTGGGGCGAGCCCTGCTGCATGATCCGGCCGGCCCGCATGAGGACCATGTCGTCGCTCATCTCGAGCGCTTCGTCCTGGTCGTGCGTGACCAACACGACGGTGAGGCCCGTCTCGCCCTGGATGCGGCGGATCTCGGCGCGCATCTGGACGCGAAGGCGCGCGTCGAGGTTCGACAGGGGTTCGTCGAGCAGCAACAGCTTCGGCCGGATGGCGATGGCGCGGGCCAGCGCGACGCGCTGTTGCTGGCCGCCCGAGAGCTTCTTCGGCTTGCTGCCGGCGAGGTGGGCCAGGCCGACCAGGTCGAGGGTCTCCATCACGCGACGGCGGCGCTCGGCGGTGTCGACGCCGCGCAGCTTCAGGCCGTAGCCGACGTTGTCGGCGACGCTCAGGTGCGGGAACAGCGCGTAGGACTGGAACACCATGCCCAGGTCGCGCTTCTCGGGTGGGGTGCGCGTGCTGTCGACGCCGGCGATGCGGATCGTCCCCGACGTCGGGGCGGCGTAGCCGGCGAGCATGCGCAGGCTCGTCGTCTTGCCACATCCGCTCGGGCCGAGCAGCGTCGTGAGCTTGCCCTCGGCGATCGACAGGTCGATCGAGTCGACGGCGGTGAAGTCGCCGAAGACCTGGCTGACGGCGACGAATTCTGCTGCGGTGCTCATCTGTTGATGCCTCCGAAGATCTTGGCGAAGCCGACGGTGCGTTCGGCGATGACGGCGATGACGACGGTGCCCGCGAGGATCAGCGTGGCCATCGCCGCGACCATGGGGTCGTAGCTCTGCTGCACGTAGTCGAGCATCGTGACGGGCAGGGTGCGGAAGTCGCGGCTCTGCAGCAGCAGCGACAGGGGCACGTTGTTGAACGAGGTGACGAAGCTGAGCAGCGCCGCCGAGAAGATGCCGGGCCGCAGCAGGGGCAGGGTCACCGTGACGAAGGCCCGCAGGGGAGACGCGCCGAGACCGCGGGCGGCCTCCTCGAGGGCGGGGTCGGCCAGTGCCAGGGAGGCGCCGGTCACGCGGACCGCGTAGGGCAGCATCAACACGGTGTGCCCGATCAACAGCACGGGGAAGGCGTCGAGGCGGAACCCGATGACGAGCTGCTGGTAGAGCGCGAGCCCCACCACGAGCTCGGGGACGATCAGGGGCGACAGGAACAGCGCCTCGACGAGGCCCTTGCCCGGCAGCCTGCCGCGATGGATCGCCAGGGTCGCGGGGATGCCGACGAGCAGGGCGAGCACGGTGGCGATCAGGGCCAGCTGGAGGCTCGAGACCAGGGCCTGGGTGAACGGGTCGTAGCCGAAGGCGGCCTCGAACCAGCGCAGCGAGAACCCCTGGGGCGGGAAGCGCAGGGTGCGTTCACTCGTGAACGCGGTGGCGACGACGAAGAGGATCGGGACGATCATCACGACGTAGCCGGCGACGGCGAGCGTGCCGGCGACCGGGCGGCGGGTGGTCACGAGGTGGCTCCCTTCCGGGCGACGAGCGACGACAGGCCGGAGACGACGAAGACCAACACGGTCATGATCAGGGCGGTGGCCGAGGCCCCGGCCCAGTCGATCGTCACGCTCGAGTACGAGAAGAGCTGGGTGGCGAGCATTCGTTGGCCCGAGCCGCCGAGCAGGTACGGGGTCGTGTAGGCGGTGACCGAGCCCGCGAAGACGAGGGTGGCCGCGACGACGACGCCGGGCAGAGAGAGGGGCACGACGATGCTCCAGAAGGTTCGCGTGCGGCTCGCGCCGAGTCCGCGGGCGGCGTCGTCGAGGCCCGGGTCGACCTGGGCCACGGCCGAGTAGCACGAGATGATCGCGAGCGGCAGGAACAACTGGGTCAGACCCAGCACGATCGCCAGCTCGGTGTAGAGCAGCTGCGGGGCCTCGTCGACCAGGCCGAGCGTCGTGAGCAGTTGACCGATGGCGCCGTTCTTGCCGAGCACCACGAGCCACCCGAAGGTGCGGACGACGTTGCTGAGCAGCAGCGGGAAGATCGCCAGGGCGAGCAGGACGCCCGACCAGCGCGAGGTCGAACGGGCCAGCAGGTAGGCGATGGGGAAGCCGAGGGCTACGCAGATCACGGTCACGACCAGGCCGAGCCCCACGGTCCGACCGATGATGCGCAGGTCGAACGGGTCGGTGAGCATCTGGCCGAGGCGGCCGACGATCTCGCCGGCGGTCACGCCGGGTGGGGCGAACAGCATCGCGAGCGACGGCACCGCGAATCCGATCAGCAGGAAGGCGAGGCCCGGCAGCAGCAACAGCAGCGCGGGTTTGCGGGACGTCACGGGTTGTCCTCCGATCGGTGTGGCCTCTGGGGGGATGCCGACCCCACCTCGGGTGAAACCGGTTACATCGACCCTAAGGGCGCTGGTCGCCTGCGTCGGCCCCGCCGTGTAAACACCTTGTTACAAGCGACGGACCGTCGCGCGGGACCGGTTTCACGAAGGCCCTAGGGTGGTGGGCATGACTGGGGCAGGGCGGCTCGCGACGCTGGCGGACGTGGCGACGCTGGCGGGCGTGTCGAAGGCCACCGCCTCTCGCGTCCTCAGCCGCCCCGAGCTGGTGTCGCCCGACACGGCCGGACGCGTGCTCGCCGCCGCCGAGAAGCTCGGCTTCGTGCCCAATCGGGCGGCCCGCCAACTCGCGAGGGGGCGCACGGGCGTGGTCGCGCTCGTCGTGCCGACCCTCGACAACGCGTTCTTCACGCCGATCATCGCCGGGGCCCAGGCCGCGGCGGGCGAGGCCGACCTCCAGCTGACGGTCGCCGTCCACCCGCTGGCCGAGGCGGGCGAGCTGGCGGCGTTCGAGCGGCTGTCGCACCAGGTCGACGGGTTCATCGTCGTCGCCCCGCGCGGGGCCGACGACGTCGTGCGGGCCGCGACCGGCCACAAGCCGACCGTGCTCGTCGACCGCGAGGTGGCCGGGGTGTCGTCGGTCGTCGCCGACACGGCGACCGCGTTCGGCTCGCTGGTCTCGCGCTTCGTCGCCGAGGGGCACGAGCGCGTCGTCTACCTCGGCGGGCCCGACGGCTCGTGGCAGAACACCCAGCGCACGGCCGCGGTGGTCGACGCGGCGGCCGGCCGGGCCGAGCTCACGGTGCTGGGTCCCTACCCGTCGACCTTCGAAGCCGGCGTCCGGGCGAGCGACCACGTCCTCGCCTCCGGGGCGACGGCCGTCGTGCCCTACGCGACGGCCATCGGGCTCGGCCTGATGTTCGTCCTCCGGGCCGACGAGCACCGCGACCGCTCCGTCACGGTCAGCTCGGAGCGCATGGTCGTCGACGCCCTCGGTCTGGTCGGCGTCCCGGCGATCGACGTCGACGGCGAGCACCTGGGGCGGGTCGCGGCCGGCCGCCTGCTCGAGCTGCTGGCACCGGGTGGGCCGTCCGAGCCGACCTCCACGCGCCTCCCGGTGCCGGTCCGCTGGCCCTGACCTCGACGACGGGCTCCGGACGGAGCCCGACGCGGCTCGGCGGGAGGCGGCCGCGCCGGAGGAGGCTCGGCAGTGGGCGTCGGGCGCCGGGCGCCGGGCGTCGGGCGTCGGGTGTCGGGCGCCTCAGCGGGAGGCGCCTCAGCGGTAGTCGGCGGGCCAGGCGAAGGCCGGAGGCGCGGTGACGGTCTCGCCGATCGGCGCGAGCACGAGGTCGATGCGTTCGAAGTCCCGCAGCGGGATGCCGGCCGGGTCGGACGTGTAGGGGCTGCCGCCGACGAAGGTGTGCAGTTCGAGCCCGTCGTCGTGCCCGAGCGACCCGACCCCGCGTCCGTCGAGGGCGACGTCCCACTCGCTGAAAAGTTGGCCCAGCACGAACGTCTCGCGGGTGGGGGACTCGACGTGCACGATGCCGCTCGTGTCGTGCGTGTGGATCTCGGCGGCGAACTTCGCGTCCGAGTCGTGCCCGATGTCGCCGGGCACGGTCACCGCCTGCCCGTCGACGGTGATCGAGAGGTGCGTGTGCACGTGCATGGCGAGGTCCTGGCCCCAGACGTTCTCGAGACCGGCGGCGGCGGCCCGGGTCTCGAGCCGGTCGGTGGCGGGTCGACCCCACGGAGGCGCGGTGACGGCCCCTCGGACGTTCAGCGGGTTGCCGCTCTGCACCACGGCCACCCCGACCCCGCCCGCCACGAGGACGACGAGGGCGAGCAGCCCCGCGAGCACCTCGCCCGAGAGACGCCGACGAGGTCGGCGCGTACGGTCGCTCATCGGGTCGGACCGGCCTCGGCCTCGGAGGTGCTGCGGACGCGGTCCACGAGCTCGCGCCACGGCCCCGTGACCTGCTGCTCGGGCAGTTTGGCCTTGCGGGTGGGCCGGGTCTCGGCCGTGATGACCCAGACGAAGCGATCGGGCTGCACGGCCTGCGCGGCGGCCGGGGCCTGCGACCAGGGCACCTGGTCGATGAGGACGAGCCACGACTCGGTGTCGGGCTCGGAGTCGACGTCGACCGTCCAACTGCGGGTGAGACCGGCGAAGCCACCGGAGCGCGACACGGTGACCTTCATGGGCGCGATGCTACTCCGGCCGTGTCCGGGGCAGCAGGGTCTCGTGCCGGTCGGCGTCAGCTGGCCGGGGTGATCCCGACGCCCTTCCACCCGGCCGACGTCGCGCGGGTCTCGTCGGAGTCCGCTCCGTACCGTGTGGTCGCAGCGTCCACGGTGGCCGCCGCGAACTGCGCGAAGGTCGCCTCGGTCGACAGCGTGCCGCCGGTCAGCGTGTCGTACCAGATCTGCCCGGCCCGCAACCAGGCCTCGCCACCGAGCGCCTCGGCGACGAGGTAGAAGGCCCGGTTGGGGATGCCCGAGTTGAGGTGCACCCCGCCGTTGTCGTCGGTGGTCTCGACGTAGTCGTCCAGGTGGGCGGGTTGGGGGTCCTTCCCGAGGACGTCGTCGTCGTACGCGGTGCCCGGGGCCTTCATCGACCGCAGCGCCCGCCCCTGCACCTCGGCGGTGAAGAGCCCTTCGCCGATGAGCCAGGTCGCGTCGTCGGCGGTCTGCCCGAACAGGTGCTGCTCGACGAGCGCCCCGAACACGTCGCTGACCGACTCGTTGAGCGCACCCGACTGCCCCTGGTAGGTGAGGTTCGCGGTGTACTGCGTGACGCCGTGGGTGAGCTCGTGCCCGATGACGCTGACCGAGGCCGTGAAGCGCCCGAAGACTTCGCCGTCGCCGTCGCCGAACACCATCCGCTCGCCGTTCCAGAAGGCGTTGTCGTAGTCCTGGCCGTAGTGGACGGTCGCGTCGAGCGGCAGCCCGGCGCCGTCGACCGACGAACGCCCGTAGACCTCGTGGAACAGCGCGTAGGTCGCGCCGAGGGCGTCGTACGCCTCGGTGGCGGCGACGTCGTCGGTGGCGGGTTCACCCTCGCCGCGGACGCGGACGCCCGGCAGCTCTTCGGTGCCCTGCGCGTCGAACACCGTGCGCTCGAGCACGGACTCCACGCCGAGCGCCCCCCGGACGACCGGGGGAGTCGCGTTGCGGTCGACGGCCTCCATCGCGAGCAGCCCGTTCCGTGCGGCCTGCGGTGCCCGGTGCAGGCGGGGCGAATCGGCTTCGGCGAGGTGGGCGAGCAGGTACGGGGGGACGATGAACCGCGACATGCGTGCACTCTCGCACGCGCCTCCGACTTCGGGCCCGACTGTTCACACGATCGTGACGTACCGGTCGGTCGCGCCTCGCGGGGACGGACGCAGCAGGGCTCGAGGGGCGGGGGGCGTCGTCCGCCCGACTACCGTTGAGGGCATGACCGTCACCGATGCCTCCTCGTTCGTCGACAGCAAGATCGCCGTCGTCCCCGACTTCCCGAAGCCCGGCATCCTCTTCCGCGACGTCACCCCGCTCTTCTCCGACGCCGACGCCTTCGCCACCGTGACGACGGCGCTCTCCGAGCCGTTCGACGGCGGGTTCGTCGCCGTCGCCGGCATCGAGGCGCGGGGTTTCGCGCTCGCCGGTGCCATCGCGATCGAGCAGGGCGTCGGCGTCCTCACGGTGCGCAAGGCGGGCAAGCTGCCCGGTGAGGTCCTCAGCGAGAGCTACGCCCTCGAGTACGGCGAGGCCACGCTCGAACTGCGTCCGAACCAGATCCCGGCGGGGTCGAGCGTCCTGATCGTCGACGACGTGCTGGCGACCGGCGGCACGGTCGAGGCGACCGTCACCCTGCTCGAACGAGCGGGCTACGTCGTGGCCGGCGTCGCCGTGCTGCTCGAGCTCGACGGTCTCGGTGGCCGGGCCCGCCTCGAGGGCCACGTCCCCGTGCACGCCCTGTCGTCCGCCCCCGCCTGACGTCTCGCGTCGGCCGGGTGCCGGTGGCCGTCCGACCTCAGGCGAACGACCGAGCGGCCTCGAGCGCACCGGGGAAGAGCAACGCCGCCCCGCCCAGCAGGCAGCCCAGGGCGACGAGCACGAAGACCCCGACCCAGACGACGCCCGGCACCCGGGTCAGCCCGGCGAGCTGGTCGGCGTCCGACGCGGTCGAGCGTGAGCGCCGCCGGCTCCGTTGCAATTCGAGCGACGCCCGCAGCGCGCCGAAGCCGAGGACCGACGTCACGACGAGTCCGAACACCGCCTGCCAGGTCGGCGACGCGAAGAACGTCACGGCGACGACGAGGGCGGCGCCGAGCAGCACCACCCAGAGCCCGAACCAGTTGCGGATCTGCACGAGCATCAGCGCGAGCAACAGCAGCAGGGCCCAGAGCAGCCCGGCCGCGTAGCCGGCCGACAGCAGCCACGCGGCGCCCAGGGCGGCGATCGCGGGTGCGGTGTAGCCGGCGAGCAACGTGATGACCATGCCCGCCCCGGTCCGCGGCCCTTTCGACACGGTCAGGCCCGAGGTGTCCGAGTGCAGTCGGATGCCCGTCAGCCGACGACCGGTCAGCACCGCGGCGAGGCCGTGCCCGCCTTCGTGCACGACGGTGACGGCGTGCCGCACCGTGTGCCAGGTGCCCGGCAGCAGCACGAGCAGGAGGCCGGCGGCGACGCTGCCGAGCAGCCACGAGCCGGGCAGAGGGGCGGCGAGCTGGCTGATCCGGGCCCAGAGGTCGGTGAGTGCGTCCACCCGACGAGCCTAGGAGGCGCGGTGCGCGGGGTCGCGCACCGCGCCTCCTCGGCCCTGCCGCGGTCGCCCCCGGGTCGGGTCGTCCTCCAGGCTGATCTTCGGCCGTTCCGGGCGTCCTCCCACCGACCGGTGCCGCACCATGGACGGATGCGTCGCGCCGTCCTCCTCCTGCTCACCCTCGTCTACCTCGCCGGGGTCGCCTGGATGACCCTGCGACCGAGCGTCTACGACGCGGACACCGGGGCGTTGCTCTGGCGGGCGCTCGACGTCTTCGCCCGGCACGACGAGACCTCGTGGATCACCTTCGCCCGGGTCGAGGCCGCGGCGAACGTGGCGATGTTCGTCCCGATGGGCATGTTCCCGGCGCTCCTGCTGCCGAAGCGCTTCTGGTGGGTCGGCATCGTGGTCGGGTTCGCCGCGACGGTAGGCATCGAGACCGTCCAGGCGACGTACCTGTCGGCCACGCGCTTCTCCGACCCGCAGGACCTCGTCATGAACACCCTCGGGGCCGCGATCGGCGCGGCGTTCGTCGGACTCGTCCTGCCCCGGCGGCGTCGGGGTCGGGGACGGGGCCGATCGCGACAGGGGTCGGCGGCGCCCGTCTGGTAGGCTCCTCAGGTTGCCGTCTGAACGGCCGCGGAGAAAGAGAGCTCGCACATCCGGTGACGAGCACCGCGCAACGAACTGAAAGGGGATCCCTCCATGGCACTCGCACCTGACGTCAAGACCCGGATCATCGAAGAATACGCGACCCACCCCGGCGACACCGGATCCCCCGAGGTCCAGGTCGCCGTGATGACGCAGCGCATCCTCGACCTGACCGAGCACCTCAAAGAGCACAAGCACGACCACCACTCGCGTCGTGGCCTGCTGCTGCTCGTCGGCCAGCGCCGTCGCCTCCTGGGCTACCTGTCCAAGGTCGACATCGAGCGCTACCGCACGCTCATCGGTCGTCTCGGCCTGCGCCGCTAGTCCTCGCGCTCCGGACGTCTCGACGACGGCCCCCTCGGCACCCAGCTCCGGCTGCACGCCGAGGGGGCCGTTCTCTCGTTCCGGCCGTTCTCTCGTTCCGGGGGAGGGGCGGTGCCCGTGCCCGAGGGCACGTGCGGTGCCCGTGCCCGACGGCAGGTGCGGCGCTCAGTACCAGTTGTTCGCGACCGAGTGCGCCCACGCGGCGCACATCGTGCCGTAGCGGCCCTGGATGTACCCGATGCCCCAGTCCACCTGGGTGCGGTAGTTCGTCTGCCAGTCCAGTCCACTCGAGGCCATCTTGTTGCCGGGCAGGGCCTGGGGGATGCCGTAGGCGCCGCCCGACGGGTTGGTCGCGGTGGTGCGCCAGCCCGATTCTTTGTTCCAGAGCTGGACGAGGCAGGTGTACTCGGCCCCGGACCCGACCTTCGTGGCCGCGTAGGCCTTGGCGCCCGCCGGGTCGTTCACCGCTCCGGTCGGGGGAGGCGTCGCTCCGCCGGGACGTCCCGTGCCGGGGACGGCCGCCCCGCCCCCGGACGATCCACCACCCCCGGACGATCCGCCACCTCCGAACGATCCGCCACCTCCGGACGATCCGCCACGTGACGGCGCCTTCGCGGCGGCGGCGGCCTGGGCCTTCGCCGCGGCCTCCTGCGCCGCGTACGCCTGCTGCGCGGCGACCCCGGCCCGGTACTGCTGTTCGAGCTCCGCCGTGGAGTCCTTCAGGGCGGCGAGCTGGGCGTAGAGGTCGGTCGACCTCTGGGTGGCGCTGGCCACCTCGGCGTCCGCGGTCGCCTGCGCCGCGGCGGCCTGGTCGGCCGCGGCCTTGGCGTCGCGCGCGAGCGAGTCGCGCCGGTCGGCCGCGGTCGTCGCCTGCTCGCTGAGGGACGACACCGTGTTGCTCGCGGTCGTGGCGTCGGCGAGCACCGTCTGCCACCGGTCGCCGAGCTGCGTGAGCGAGCCCAACTGGTACAGCGCGGCCCCGGGGTCGGGCGACGTGAAGAGGTCGGTGCCCAGGGTCTGCGTGCCGCCGGTGCGGAACAGGCTGCCGGCGAGCTGGCCGGCCTCCCGCTCCGCCGTGTCGGCGGTGGCCCGCGCACGCTCGGCGTCGGCCGAGAGCTCGTCCGCTCGCTGCGACGCCGCCGCGAGGTCGGATTGCGCCGCCGCGTCGGCCCGGTCGGCGAGGACCGCCTCGTCGCTGCGGTCGGACGCGGCCTTCTCGAGGCTGTCGAGCGACGCGTCGATCAGGTCGACCTGCGCCTGGGTCGCCGCGGCGTTCCCCTTCGCGGCCTCGACCTGGGCCCAGGTCGGGTACCCCGCGGCGGACGCGGCGGACGGCGCCACGAGCGTCGTCAACACGAGAGCCAAGGAGGCGCCGGTCGCCACCGCGAGGCGGCTCGCGCGACGATCCCGGCCGGACCTGTCGTGAGCACGCATGGAACCGACCCTAACGTCGTCCCCCCGGCACCGCGCCTCCCCGTCCGGGCGACACCCGCGTCGCGGACCCCGGCCGGACGGGTCCGAGTGCTAGGATCGCGCTCGGAGCAGGCCGGTACGGCTGCTGGTCACCGGTGGTGACAGGCGGAATGCCCCGACCGACGCCGAGCGTCCGGGTCGGGTGCGGGGTCCGACCGTTTCTACTGTTGGCCAGACGTGCCACCGCCTCCGTCGCGTTGTTGCACGTGCATGTCGCCATGCCGTCCACGCCGCCCGCTCCGGTACACATCGATGCCCACACGGGGCCTCGATGCAAAACAAAGAGGAGTAGCCCCCACATGGAGGGTCCAGAGATCAAGTTCGGCGAAGCCGTCCTCGACAACGGCAAGTTCGGCAAGCGCACCATCCGATTCGAGACCGGTCGTCTCGCCCAGCAGGCTCAGGGAGCCGTCGCTGCCTACCTCGACGAAGACACCATGCTCCTGTCGGCCACGAGCGCCAGCAAGAAGCCGAAGGACAACTTCGACTTCTTCCCGCTCACCATCGACGTCGAAGAGCGTTCGTACGCCGCGGGCAAGATCCCCGGCTCGTTCTTCCGCCGCGAGGGTCGCCCCTCGACCGAGGCCATCCTGGTCTGCCGGCTCATCGACCGGCCGCTGCGTCCCTCGTTCGTCGAGGGTCTGCGCAACGAGGTCCAGGTCGTCATCACGGTGCTGAGCATCGCTCCCGACGAGTTCTACGACGCCCTCGCGATCAACGCGGCCAGCGCCTCCACCCAGATCTCGGGTCTGCCGTTCTCCGGCCCCATCGCCGGTGTGCGTCTCGCCCTGATCGGTGACCAGTGGGTCGCCTTCCCCAAGGCCAGCCAGCTCGCGGACGCCGTCTTCGACCTGACCGTCGCGGGCCGTGTCGTCACCGACGCCGCCGGCAACGAGGACGTCGCGATCATGATGGTCGAGGCCGAGGCCACCGAGCACGCCTGGGGTCTCATCCAGGGCGGCGCCACGAAGCCCGACGAGGCGATCGTGGCCCAGGGCCTCGAGGCCGCCAAGCCCTTCCTCAAGCAGCTCGTCGACGCCCAGGCGACGATGGCCGCCCAGGCCGCGAAGGAGATCGCCGACTACCCGGTGTTCCTCCCCTACACCGACGAGGTGCTCGAGGCCGTCACGGCCGCCGCCGGCACCGAGCTCGCCGAGGTCTACAAGATCGCCGGCAAGATCGAGCGCCAGGACGCCGATGACGCCCTCAAGTCGCGTGTCAAGGACGCGATCGCCGCCAAGGTCGACGCGGGCGAGCTGCCCGACACGGCCCTGGGCCAGGTCGGTGCCGCCTACAAGTCGGCCACGAAGAAGGTCGTCCGCGACCGCATCCTCACCGAGCAGATCCGCATGGACGGCCGCGGCCTCGCCGACATCCGTCCGCTCGACGCCGAGGTGCAGGTCATCCCGCGCGTCCACGGCTCCGCCATCTTCCAGCGCGGCGAGACCCAGATCATGGGCGTCACCACGCTGAACATGCTCAAGATGGAGCAGCAGATCGACTCGCTGAGCCCGGTCACCAAGAAGCGCTACCTGCACCACTACAACTTCCCGCCCTACTCGACCGGTGAGACCGGCCGCGTCGGGTCGCCGAAGCGTCGCGAGATCGGGCACGGCTTCCTCGCCGAGCGCGCCCTCGTGCCGGTGCTGCCCAGCCGCGAAGAGTTCCCCTACGCGATTCGTCAGGTGTCCGAGGCCCTCGGCTCCAACGGTTCGACGTCGATGGGTTCGGTCTGCGCGTCGACCCTGTCGCTGCTCAACGCCGGTGTGCCCCTCAAGGCCCCGGTCGCCGGCATCGCCATGGGACTCGTCTCCGACACCGTCGACGGTCAGACCCGCTACGCGGCCCTGACCGACATCCTCGGTGCCGAAGACGCTCTGGGCGACATGGACTTCAAGGTCGCCGGCACGAGCGAGTTCGTCACGGCGATCCAGCTCGACACCAAGCTCGACGGTCTGCCGACCGCCGTGCTCGACGCCGCCCTCAAGCAGGCCAAGGAGGCGCGCACCGCCATCCTCGGCGTGCTCAACTCGGCGATCGACGCCCCCGACGAGATGGCCCCGACCGCGCCCCGCGTGATCTCGGTCCAGATCCCGCAGGACAAGATCGGCGAGCTGATCGGCCCCAAGGGCAAGACGATCAACGCCATCCAGGACGAGACCGGCGCCGACATCAGCATCGAAGAAGACGGAACCGTCTACATCGGTGCCGTCGACGGTCCCTCGGCCGAGGCCGCACGCGCCCAGGTCAACGCGATCGCCAACCCGACCAACCCCGAGATCGGCGAGCAGTTCCTCGGCACGGTCGTCAAGATCGCGTCCTTCGGTGCGTTCGTCTCGCTTCTCCCCGGCAAGGACGGCCTGCTGCACATCAGCGAAGTCCGCAAGCTCGCCGGCGGCAAGCGCGTCGAGAACGTCGAGGACGTCCTCGGCGTCGGCCAGAAGATCCTCGTCGAGATCACGAAGATCGACGACCGCGGCAAGCTCTCGCTCGCCCCGGTCGTGGCGGAAGAAGCCGACACCGACTCGAGCGGAGCGACCGAGCAGTCGACCGACGAGTCCGTCGACGCGTAGTCACCGCACCACGAAGGGCCCGCCCCGACCTCGGTCGGGGCGGGCCCTTCGCCGTCCCGGCGGGTCTCCCTGGTCGCTGTCGGCCCAGGAGGCGCGTCCCCCGGATCGGGGCGGCGACACGGCGTAACGATTGGGTGCGGCGGCGGCGGAAACCGGGCGCGTGGCCGTATTCTTGATCGTGGAGGGCGAACCATACCCCATGCGATCGCACAGAGTCGCATCGGGAGTTCGCGACGAGGAAGGAACGGCGTGACCGAGACGACGGCCGAGCTCGCCCGTTCTGCCACGTCCGACTTCGCCGCCGCGGCCGCCATCGCGGCCGCCGCCGCCCGGGCCTCCGCCGCCCAGCCCACCGTTCCCGTCGATCTCGGCATCATCCAGCCGCGCCGCCGTCTGGGCCTCTCCGACCTCAAGGTCTTCCCCCTGGCCCTCGGCGGCAACGTGTTCGGGTGGACGGCCGACCAGGCCGAGACGACCTCCGTGCTCGATGCCTACTTCGATCTCGGCGGCAACTTCGTCGACACGGCCGACTCCTACGCCGGGGGTCGCAGCGAGATCATGATCGGATCGTGGATGCGCTCCCGTCGATCACGCGACGACATGGTCGTGTCCACCAAGGTGGGCAAGAGCGCCGACAACCCCGGTCTGACCCCCCGCGCGATCGAGCGGGCCGTCGACGCGTCCCTCGAGCGGCTCGGAACCGACCACATCGACCTGCTCTACCTGCACGTGGACGACACCGAGGTGGCGTTCGAGCGCACCCTGCTGGCCGTCGACCACCTCATCCGGGTGGGCAAGGTCCGATGGTTCGGCGGTTCCCACCACTCGGGCAACCGCCTCTACGAGGCCCGCATCGCGGCGGGGATGCTCGGAATCGCCCCGATGGTGGCCCTGCAGAACCAGTACAACCTCCTCGACCGGTCCGAGTACGAGAAGGGCCTGGCGCACGTCGCCGCGCAGCAGCGACTCGCCGTCATGCCGCGCTTCGCCCTCGCCAGTGGGTTCCTCACGGGCAAGTACCGTTCGCGCTCCGACTTCGCCCACAGCCCCCGTCGCCGGGCGCTCGCGAAGTACTTGTCCAAGAGGGGCCTCAAGGTCGTGCACGAGCTGGACCGCATCGCGTCCGTCCACGAGGTCTCGAGTGCTGCGATCGCGCTGGCCTGGTTGCTCGCCAAGCCGAACGTCGTGGCACCGGTGGCCAGTGCGACGAACGCCAAGCAGGTCTACGAACTCGCCCAGGCCGCGCGGGTGCAGCTCACACGCAACCAGGTCCTCGACCTCGACCGCGCCTCGGCCTGACCGCCAGGCGACGTGGTCGGCCGGTACCTGGGGGTACTCGACGACGACGTCCGCGGGGACGGCGCCACGGTGACGCGTTGCGGGGGACAGCGCCCATGGTGACGTCGATGTGCTGCGTCGTCCGCCGGTGACCTAGGCGGCGACGAGGAGCCGCTCCGCCGTGCGGCGCAGGGAGGCCGCCGCGGCGATGGCGTCGCCGGCGTAGGCGCCCACCTGGGCGCCGTCGAGGGCGAGGACGAGATCGTCCGCTGCGTCGCCCGGCAGGGGGTGGCCCGCGACCTTGAAGAGGGAGACCATCTCGGCCGTCAGCCACTCGCGGTGCTCGGCGATGGCGAGACGGACGGGGTGGGTCGGATCGCTGAACTCGGACGCCGCGTTGGCGAAGGCCGAGCCTCGGAACGACACGGTCTGGAGTCGGGCGCCGACCGCCTCGAGGTACGCCTCGAGGGTCGCGCGGCCCCCGTCGTGGGCCTCGACCAGGGCGGACAGCTCGGCTGCCTCGAGGTCGTGACGACCGGCGAGGTACTCGAGCACGAGGGTGTCCTTCGCGCCGAAGTGCTTGTAGAACGTCGCCTTGGTCACCGACGACTCGGCGATGAGGCGGTCGACGCCGACGACGCGGACGCCCTCGTCGTAGAACAGGCGATCGGCGGTCGTCAGGACGCGGGATCGGGCACCGGGGACGGGGGAGTCGGCGCGAGGGCGACCAGGGAGACGCTGGACGGCCGGTTGGGGGGAATCGACCGTCACAGCGTGGCTCCTTGGGACGTCTCGGCTAGAAGCCGCGTGGGGGACGCGCGCTCCGGACCTTCTGACGACGTCCGACCAGCCGCCGACGACGACCATCAGGGGGGATGGGGTCGTCGTCGGTGGTCTGACTCTAACACCGATGAGGACAAACAGAGTTGTCTGTTTGTCCTCAGAATCGTCCCCCAGTTCGGGTGTCAGCCGTCCCGTGGGGCTCACGGACTACCGCAGGGGAGGTCGCCTAGGCTCGACATGATGAACGGCCCTGTCTCCTTCCCGCTCGACGAGGTCGAGATCTCCTTCCGCGCCACGGGCGACGCGCTGGTGAGGCGCACCGTGCTGCCTTCGGGCGTCCGGGTGCTCAGCGAGCGCATGCCCGGGGCGCGCAGCACGACCATCGGCCTCTGGGTCGCGGTCGGGTCCCGTGACGAGTCGGACGCCGAACGGGGGTCGACCCACTTCCTCGAGCACCTCCTCTTCAAGGGCACCCCGACCCGTTCCGCCCTCGACATCGCGGTGTCGTTCGAGTCGGTGGGTGGCGAGCACAACGCCGCAACGGCCAAGGAGTACACCTGCTACTACGCCCGGGTGCGCGACGTCGACCTCGACGACGCGATCGACGTGCTCACCGACATGGTGACCTCGTCGACCCTCGACCCGGCCGAATTCGAGACCGAACGAGGGGTGATCCTCGAAGAACTCGCCATGGCGGAGGACGATCCCGCCGACATGGCCGGTGAGCGGCTCTTCGAGTCGGTCTTCGGCGACCACCCGCTCGGTCGTCCGATCGGGGGTTCGCCCGAGAGCATCCGTGCTGCGGCCCGCGACGACGTGGACCGGCACTACCGAGCGAACTACCGTCCGCAGGATCTCGTCGTGTCCATCGCCGGGGCGGTCGACCACGACCGAGCACTCGAACGGTTGACGGCGGCGCTCGACCGGGCCGGGTGGCCCACCGAGGCGGCGTCGCCCGTGCCCCGTCGCGACGACGCGCCCGTCGGGCTCGTCGCGGGTGAACCGCTCCAGGTGATCCGGCGTCCCCTCGAGCAGGCCACCGTCCTGCTGGGGCTGCCGGGCATCTCCGTCGGGGACGACCGTCGACCCGCCCTGGCCGTGCTGAACTCGGTGCTCGGCGGGGGCATGTCGTCTCGACTGTTCCAAGAGATCCGTGAGCGCCGTGGACTCGCCTACTCGGTCTACTCGTTCGCCCCGAGCTACTCCGACGCCGGTCTCTTCGGGCTCTATGCCGGGTGCACGCCCGCCAATGCCGGAGAGGTCGCCCGGCTCATGCTCGGCGAGCTCGAAGGCCTCGCCACCGACGGCATCACGGACGACGAGCGCCGACGAGCCCTCGGCCAACTCGGAGGGGCGGCGGCCCTCGCCCTCGAGGACAGCGACACCCGGATGAACCGCCTCGGTCGGGCCGAGATCTCGACGGGTGAGTTCGTCGACCTCGACACGTCCCTCGCCCGGGTCGAGGCCGTGACGTCCGACGACGTCCGGACGTTGGCGGACCGTCTCCTCTCCGGCCCCTTGTCGACCGTGCTGGTGGGCGAGGTCGACGAGACGTCCTTCCCGATCCCGATCCCGATCCCGACGACGACGTCGGGAGCGACCCCTCGATGAACCAGGAGACGACGGTGTCCCATTACCTCTACCTCGTCCGGCACGGCGAACAGCAGGACGCCGAGCACGGACTGCCCGACGGTCCACTGAGCGAACGGGGCAAACGCCAGGTGCGCCTCCTCGCCGAGCGCCTCGGGGGAGTCCCCTTCGACGCAGCGTGGCACTCCCCGCTCGAGCGTGCCGAAGAGACGGCCGCGATCATGACCGAGCGCATGCCGGCACTCGAGTCACAGCCGTCGACCCTCCTCTTCGACTGCGTGCCGTCCGGTCCGACGGCCGACATGCCGTCGTCCTACAAGCCGTTCTTCGGCGGGGTCACGGACGAGCAGATCGAGGCCGGGCAGGCCCAGATGTCCGACGCGGTCGCCGAGTGGCTCACCCCGGCCCGAGAGGATCGCCACGATCTCCTCATCACGCACAACTTCGTGATCGGGTGGTTCGTCCGCGAGGTGTTCGGAGCGCCGGACTGGCGGTGGATGGGCGTCAACCAGGCCAACGCCGGGTTGACGATCATCCGGGTGCGATCGGCGAAGCCGCCGGAGCTCGTGACGCACAACGACCTCGGGCACCTGCCCGTCGAGCTGCGCACCGGCCTTCCGGTCGAACAGCCCTTCTGAGCTCTTCGTCCGCCGGTGGCCCCCTCAGGCGGTCCCGCGCGGGTCCTCTGCCCGGACGGCCTTGCCGTACCACGTCGTGGCGTTCGGGTTCGCGTTGTAGGGCTCGATCGTCGCGTACCCCGCGCTGCGGTAGAGCCCTCCGGCAGCCGCCAGGCTGTCGTTCGTGTCGAGCACGATCTCGTCGGCCCCGAATGCGGACGCCCGACGTTCGAGTTCGTCCAGCAAGGCCCGACCGAGACCCAGTCCCCGGCCCGCGGGACGCACGTAGAGGTGCTTGACCTCGTACCGCACGGCCCCCGAGGCCGAGGGGGCGATGAGTCGGATGCCGCCGCACGCGATCGGCTCGGAGGCCCGACCCGCGTCCGGGTCGGCCGCTTCTCCCTCGACGACGACGAACACGCCGCCCGGCGGCACGAAGGCCGTGGCGTCGGGCAGGGTCGTCGTGTACGTGCCCTGTGCCGAGGGGAAGGTGCTCTCGCGCTCGGTGAAGTACTCGGTCAGGAGGGCGGCGGCATCGGGGGAGGAGACGCTCGTCTCGCGGAACCTGGGCATGCCGTCCATGCTAGGTCGCGGCGCGGCCCGGTCCGTCGTGGTGCCCCAGGTAAGTTGGACGGCATGACTTCGCGCATCGCCGTGGTGGGAGCCACTGGCACCCTCGGTTCGTTCATCGTCGACCTCGTCGAGCGCACCCCGGGGCTCGAGCTCCACGCCGGTCTCTCGTCCCGCGACGATCTCGACGACGTCCTCGGGGCCGACCTCGTCGTCGACGTCACGCACCCTGCCGTCAGTCCGGGGATCGTCGAGCACGTCGTCCGCGCGGGCATCCCGGTGCTCGTCGGAACCTCGGGCTACAACGCCGAACGCCTGGCCCGTCTCTCGACGGTCGTCTCCGACGCGGACGGCCCCGGCGTCCTGGTGGTGCCGAACTTCTCGATCGGTTCGGTGCTCGCGACGCGGTTCGCCACCCTCGCGGCGCGCTTCTACGAATCCGTCGAGATCGTCGAGGCGCACCATCAGGGCAAGGTCGACTCGCCGTCGGGCACGGCCGTGCGCACGGCGGAACTCATCGCTGAGGCTCGTCGGGACCTCGGCCCGGTGTCGGCGCCGCACGCGGACCAACGGGCCAGGGGTCAGCAGGTGGCGAGTGTGCCGGTGCACAGCATGCGCCTGCGCGGCGTCGTCGCGAGGCAGGAGGTCGTCTTCGGCGGTGACGGCGAGACCCTCACTCTCACGCACGACACGCTCTCGCAGCGCGCGTACGAGAAGGGGCTCCTCGTCGCCATCGAGGCCACCCCGGGCGTGACCGGGGTCGTCGTGGGGCTCGACGCCGTCCTGCCCCTCGAATCGTGAAGGGGCGTGCGGCCGCGCTCCTGATGGCGCTGCTCCTGCTCCTCTACGTCGTGCTGGTCGGTCAGCGGGCCGTCCTCTTCCTGTCGACGGGCGAACCGGTCGCCATCGCGCTCGGCGTCGCCCTGCTCGTCCTCCCCCTCCTGGGACTGTTCGCCCTGGTGGTCGAGCTGCGCTTCGGTCTGCGTACGCAGCAGATCGTCGGGCAACTCGCGGCCGAGGGCGGATTGCCGGTCGACGACCTGCCACGGCGTACCTCCGGTCGGTACGAGCGCGAGGCGGCCGACGCGGCGTTCCCCGCCTACAAGACGGCCGTCGAGGCGGCACCCGACGACTGGCGCGCGTGGTTCCGCCTGGGCCTGGCCTACGACGCCTGCGGTGACCGCCGACGAGCTCGTCAGGCCCTGCGCTGGGCCATCAAGCTCCGGCGCGAGACGGCCGGCTGAACCCGCCCACCCGAGTCGCGCGCGTGCTCAGAGCGCGTCAACGAACGCTGTCAGCGCGTCCTCGACCGTGCGGTGCCTGAAGGTGAAGCCGTCGCGCTCGAGCACCTCGGGCACGACCTGCTGGCTCGGCAGCAACATCTCCCGCCCGGCCTCCTGCATGGCGGTCGAGATGACGGCCTCGGGAACGCCCAGCAGGTAGGGACGGTGCAGGTCGGCCGCCAGGGTGCGCGTCACGAGGTCGCTCGTCGCCGGCGTGGGGCCGACCAGGTTCACGGGTCCCGAGACGGACGACGTGAGGAGGTGCACGATCGCGGCGGCCTCGTCGTGCAGGCTGATCCAGGGCCAGAACTGGTCACCGGTGCCGAGTCGTGAGCCGAGCCCCAGCTTGGTGAGCGGCAGCAGGGGCTTGAGCGCGCCTCCTCCGGGGCCGATGACGATGCCGGTCCGCAGCATCACGACGCGCGTGGCCTCGGGGGCCTTCCCGGCGGCGGCCTCCCAGGCGACGACGACGTCGCTCAGGAACCCCTCACCCCGGCCGCTCGACTCGGTGAGTCGTTCGCCGGGCCGATCGCCGTAGACGCCGACGGCCGAGCCGCTGAGGAACGTCGAGGGCGCCGTGGACGCCGCCGCCATGCCGTCGACGAGCGTCGACGTCGCGGCCAGACGTGACTCGAGGATCTCGCGCTTGTACCCGGCCGTCCAGGGCAGACGACCCAAGGAGGCGCCGGCCAGGTTCACGACGGCGTCCGCGCGGGCGATCAGGTCGTGGTCGACGATGCCGGCGCTGGGCACCCAGGTGTACTCGTCGTCGGCCCGGGGTTCGCGACGCACCAGCGAGAGCGGACGGTGGCCTGCCTCGCGCAGCTGGCGGGTGAGTTCGGTGCCGATCATGCCGCTGGCGCCGGAGATCAGGACGGTGAGTGCGTCGGTCATGGGGACACCGTATTCCGGCCCGCTGGGGGAGCGTCCGCCGGTGGCGCGGGCGCTTCCCGTCGGGAGCGCCCTGCGAGGTAGAGTCGACGCCGTGCCCGAGACCGAAGCCACCCCCGCCGTGCCCTCCGACAAGACCCCCGAGTTCCGTTCAGACGTCACCGTCGAGCTGGTCCGCTCGAGTGCCCACGACTCCGACGTGCTGTTCGCGGCCCGGGTCTCCACCATGGGCGAGCTCACACTCGACGGCGCGCAGGCGTCGGCCGACGGGGCCCAGGCGACCAAGGGTGCCGGCCTGATCAACTACCTGATGCGCGACCGTCACGGCTCGCCGTTCGAGCACAACTCGATGACCTTCTACGTGCAGGCGCCGATCTTCGTCTTCCGCGAGTTCATGCGTCACCGCATGGCCAGCTACAACGAAGAGAGTGGTCGTTACCGCGAGCTGAACCCGGTCTTCTACGTCCCCGCTCCCACGCGCAACCTGCAGCAGGTCGGCAAGCCCGGCGCCTACGACTTCCTGCCCGGCACACCCGAGCAGTCCGCGCTGGTCGACGAGGCCACCCGCGCCGCGTCGGTGCAGGCGTTCGAGGCCTACCAGCGCATGCTGGACGCCGGCATCGCCCGCGAGGTCGCGCGGATCGTGCTGCCGTTGAACATCTACTCGTCGATGTACGTGACCGTGAACGCACGGTCCCTGATGAACTTCCTGAGCCTCCGGACGAAGCGCGAGGGCACCCACTTCCCGTCGTTCCCGCAGCGCGAGATCGAGATGTGCGCCGAGAAGATGGAAGACCTCTGGGCCGAGCTCATGCCCCTCACCTACGCGGCGTTCGGGGCGAACGGGCGCGTCGCCCCCTGACGGCCGTCCTCGCCGACGCGACCGGCGCCTCCTGACCGGGGCGTCCGACGCCTCACGAGGAGGTCGGGCCCGACGCGAGCCAGTACGCTGGAGGGCGTGTCGAACATCAGCAATCCCTTCGGTCAGGTCCTCGTCGCCCTCGTGACGCCGTTCACCGCTGACGGCGAGGTCGATTGGCCTGCTGTCGAGAAGCACATCGACGACTGCATCAGCGCCGGGGCCGACGGCATCGTCGTCACGGGCACGACGGGCGAGACCAGCACGCTGACCGACCCCGAGAAGCTCCGACTCGTCGAGGTGGGCAAGTCGGTCGCCGCAGGCCGGGCCAAGATCATCACGGGTGGCGGGTCGAACGAGACGGCGCACGCCATCCAGCTCTACAAGGCCAGCGAGAAGGCCGGCGCCGACGGCGTCATGATCGTCACGCCTTACTACAACAAACCCACGCAGGCCGGTGTGCTCACGCACTTCCGCATGATCGCCGACGCAACCGACCTGCCGGTCATCCTGTACGACATCCCGGGCCGCACCGGCATCCCGATCAAGTACGAGACCCTGCTCCGGGCCGCCAAGCACCCGAACATCGTCGCCGTGAAGGACGCCAAGGGCGACTTCGCCGAAGTCAGTCGGGTCCTGAACCAGACCGACCTCCTCTACTTCTCGGGCGACGACGCCAACGTGCTGCCCCACCTCGCCATCGGCGCCTCGGGCCTCATCGGCGTCACCGCGAACATCGCCGCGGCGCCGTACCGCACCATCGTCGACGCCGTGAACGCCGGCGACCTGCACACCGCGACCGAGGCGCACCAGATGCTCGAGCCGCTCGTGCGCGCCGTCATGACGCACGTGCCGGGCACCGTCGCGGCGAAGTACATCCTGCACGGCCTCGGTCGCATCTCGAGCCCCCGCGTGCGCCTCCCCCTGGTCGGCCCGGAAGACAGCGAGGCCGCCCTGATCGAGGACGAGCTGTCGCACGTGGGCTCGATCCCCGGCCTCGACCTCAGCCGCTTCCGGCCCGACCGCAACGCGGCGGCCGGCGGTGCGCTGCCCAAGGTGCACGGCACCACGCGCTGACCTCCTGATCCCCGCCGACGACGTCGTCGGCCGCAGACCTCCCGCACAGAGGGGCACGAGCCCCACGCCAACCGAAGGAACAGATGCCCACGACAATCCACGCCCCCCGAGAACTCGCCAAGGGCACGCTCCGCGTGATCCCGGTCGGCGGGCTCGGCGAGATCGGCCGCAACATGACGGTCTACGAGATCGACGGCAAGCTGCTCATCGTCGACTGCGGAGTGCTCTTCCCCGAAGAGCACCAGCCCGGCGTCGACCTGATCCTGCCCGACTTCTCGCCCATCCGTGATCGCCTCGACGACATCCTCGCCGTCGTGCTGACGCACGGCCACGAGGACCACATCGGCGCTGTGCCCTACCTCCTGCGTCTCCGCAAGGACATCCCGCTGATCGGTTCGCAGCTGACGCTCGCGCTGATCGAGGCGAAGCTCAAAGAGCACCGCATCACGCCTTACACCCTGGCCGTCAAAGAGGGTGGGCGCGAGTCGCTCGGGCCGTACGACCTCGAGTTCATCGCGGTCAACCACTCGATCCCGGACGCTCTCGCCGTCGCCATCCGCACGTCGGCCGGCACCGTGCTGCACACCGGCGACTTCAAGATGGACCAACTGCCGCTCGACGACCGCATCACCGACCTCCGGGCGTTCGCCCGCCTCGGTGAAGAGGGCGTGGACCTCTTCCTGCCCGACTCGACGAACGCCGACGTGCCCGGGTTCACCGCGCTCGAGCGGGACATCGGGCCCGTGCTCGACGACGTGATCCGCCGGGCTCCGCGTCGCGTGGTCGTCGCGAGCTTCTCGAGCCACGTGCACCGCGTCCAGCAGGTGCTCGACGCGGCTCACGCCAACGGTCGCCGCGTGGCCTTCATGGGCCGCTCGATGGTCCGCAACATGGGCATCGCGGCCGACCTGGGGTACCTCAAGATGCCGGACGGCGTCCTGATCGACGCCAAGAAGGCCAAAGACCTTCCCGACGACCGCATCGTCTACATGAGCACCGGGTCACAGGGCGAGCCGATGGCCGTCCTCGCCCGCATGGCGAACCTCGAGCACCAGATCGAGATCGGCGCGGACGACACGATCATCCTCGCGTCGAGCCTGATCCCCGGCAACGAGAACGCGGTCTACCGCGTCATCGACGGCCTCACCAAACTCGGGGCCAAGGTCGTCCACAAGGGCAACGCCAAGGTCCACGTCTCGGGGCACGCCTCCGCCGGCGAGCTGTTGTACTGCTACAACATCCTGCGGCCGAAGAACGTCATGCCCGTCCACGGCGAGCACCGGCACCTGTACGCGAACGCGGCGTTGGCGGTCCGGACCGGCGTGCCGCAGAAGAACACCATCCTCGGCGAGGACGGCATCGTCGTCGACCTGCGCGACGGAGTCGCCGAGGTCGTCGGCCAGCTCGACATCGGTTTCGTCTACGTCGACGGCTCGACCGTCGGCGAGATCACCGACGCCGATCTGAAGGACCGCCGCATCCTGAGCGAAGAGGGCTTCATCTCGGTCTTCATCGCGATGGACGCGTCCACGGGCCGTGTCGTGGTCGGACCCGAGATCCAGTCGCGTGGCTTCGCGGAAGACGAGCGGGTCTTCGACGACGTCAAGCCCAAGATCATCGCGGCCCTCACCGAGGCGGCGGAGAACGGCACGCGTGACACGCATGCCTTCAGCCAGGTCGTGCGGCGCACGGTCGGTCGCTGGGTGAACACGCAGCACCGTCGTCGTCCGATGATCGTGCCGGTGGTCATCAGCGCCTGACGCGCACGCACACGACGACGGCCCACGGGAGACCCCGTGGGCCGTCGTCGTACCCCGGGCGCGAGGTCGGCACTCTGATGGTCCTCGAGGAGGGCATCGCGGGCCCGCAGTCATCCTCGGGGGTGAGGCGGCGACACCCGGCGCGTCGATACGGTGACGTCTGACACGTCAGTACATCGACCGGGGGTAGCCGTGCGCATCGCCAAAGTCTGGGTCTTCCCGATCCTGCGCATCTTGATCTTCGTCACCATCGCGGCGGCACTCGTCAAGCTCGCGTTCTTCGCGGCGCCGGCCGTCGGCGACGACACCGTCGCCGTGCCGACCGGCGAGCTCGTCGAACCACAGGTCGCCGTGGCCGTCGGCACCATCACGAACGACGTGGTGGTGGACGCGAGCGTCGTCGCCGACCCCGCGACTCCCGTGCCCGCGACGCTGGCGGGCACGGTCACCGGCGTCGACGTCGTCAAGGGACAGGCGGTCGCTGCGGGGGACCGACTCGCGACGCTCCGGTCCGAGACGCCGCAGGAGCCCCTGGTGGCCGCCGACGGCACCGTGACCGAGCGCAAGCCGATCGTCAAGACGGCCGTCATCACGGCACCCGTGGCCGGGACGATCTCGGCCGTCGCGGTGATCAAGGACCAGACGGTCGTCGTGGGTGACGCGGTCGCGCAGGTCGCGCCTCCCACCTTCCACGTGACGGGGTCGCTCGCCGCGGACCAGCTGTACCGTCTCGTCAGCCGCCCGACCGAGGGTTGCGTCGCGATCACCGGGGGACCGGCACCGTTCCCGTGCACGGCGCTCACCGTCGGGGGGAGCACCTCGTCGTCCACCGGGCCGGACGACGGCGGCGACGCCGGGGCGCCGACGGGGGACTCGTCGGGCCAGAGCGTCTCCTGCGTCGTGCCGGGCGACGTCACCGTGTTCAGCGGACTCGCCGCCAGGCTGACCATCCCTGCCGGTGTCGCCACCGACGTCCTGACCGTGCCCCTCACGGCCGTGGAGGGCGCGGCGGGCAGGGGCGTCGTCTCGGTCGTCGGAGCGGACGGTTCCACCGAGGAGCGCGACATCACGCTCGGCATCAACGACGGCACGATCGTCGAGGTCACGGGTGGCCTCGCCGAGGGCGACCAGGTGCTCGAATTCGTCCCGGGTGCCGCCGCCGCACCACAGGGCGACTGCGTCGACCCGGCCACGGGCGCGGACCTCTGAGGCTGATGGCTCTGATCAGGCTCGAGGCGGTCACCAAGACGGTGCCCCTCTCCGACGACCGGACGCTGGACATCCTCACGGGCGTCGACCTCGAGGTCGACGCCGGCGAGCACGTGAGCATCGTGGGTCGTTCGGGGTCGGGCAAGTCCACCCTGCTCAACATCCTCGGGCTCATCGACGAGCCCACCACGGGGACGCACTGGTTCGACGACGTCGACGTGCGCTCGATCCGTCGCGGACGGCGCGACCGGCTGAGGGGTGCCCAGGTGGGGTTCATCTTCCAGCAGTTCAACCTGCTCCAGGGGCGCTCGGCCCTCGAGAACGTCATGACCCCCCTGCTCTACTCGTCGGGTTCCGAGTTCTGGCGTCGCCGGTCCATCGCGGGCGAGATGCTCGAGCGCGTGGGTCTCGGTCACCGGGCCGACTCCATGCCCCATCGCCTGTCGGGTGGCGAACAACAGCGCGTCGCGATCGCCCGCTCGCTCGTGCGACGGCCGCGCGTCATCCTCGCCGACGAACCCACTGGCGCCCTCGACGTCGAGACGGGCGCCGGGGTGATGACGCTGCTGGACGGCATCGCGACCGAGAACGAGGCCGCCCTGGTCACCATCACCCACGACCTGGCCGTCGCCGCCCAGGCCTCGAGGCACTACCAGCTCGACACCGGTGTCCTCTCGGCGTCGGTCGACGGAGCTCTCGGAACACCGACGCCGACGTCGTCGTCTGCCGCGTCGACGTCGTCCTTGCGGGACGAGGTCGACGCGTGAAGCGTGTGGTGGCCGACGTGGTGGGGGCTTTCGCCGAGGCCTGGGCCGAACTGCGCGTCAACAAGCTCCGCGTGCTGCTCAGCCTGATCGGGGTCGCAGTCGCCGTCGCGGCCCTGACCGGTGTGGTCGCCCTCGGCGGGCTCGCCGAGCAGTCCTCCCGCGAGAACGCGGAGCGGTTCGGTGGCCGTCCCGCGAACTACTACGTCAACGCCTATTCCAACGGTGCCACGTCGCCGAGCACCGAGGCGATCGCGGACGCCTTCGCCACGACGACGGCACGCTACGGCATCGAGCAGACCAGCCGCGTCGTGTACGGCAATCGAGCCGTCCAGCTGCCCGACGGGGTGACCGAGGTCGGGGCCGTCACGGTCGACGTCCCCTACGGCGAGATGCACCGGGTCGTCATGACGGAGGGGGCGTGGTTCACCGACGGGGACGCGTCACGTCTCGCGCCGCCCGTCATCGTCAACGAGGTGCTCTGGCGGCAGCTCGGCTCCCCACCGTTGTCGTCGCATCCGACCCTGCTGGTCCGAGGGGCGGACTCTGCGACGCTCGTCGTCACCGGAGTCTCGGCCGCGACCGAGTACGACGGTCCGCAGATGTACCTTCTGCCGATCACCGACCACGACCTCGCGCTGGCGAGCTACGGCGCCGAGACCCCGCAGTACGAGATGTGGCTGCCGCCCGAGACCAGCGATGCCCTGAGCGCTCAGGTGGCGTCCGACATGGGGGCCAGCCTCGGCGACGACGTGCAGGTCGACGTGTCGCGACAGGACTACGCCGCAGGCGGCGACGCCGACCCCTTCGGTCCCATCAAGCTGATCATCACCGGGGTCGGTGTGCTGGTGTTGTTGCTGGGCGGTCTCGGCCTCGTCAACATCGCGCTCGTGACCGTCCGTCAGCGCATCCGCGAGATCGGCGTGCGCCGGTCCTTCGGGGCCACGGCTCCTCGGGTCTTCTTCTCGGTCATGCTCGAGAGCGTCGTCGGCACGGTCGTCGCGGGAGCCGTCGGCGTGATGGTGGCCGTCCTGGTCGTCGAGAACCCGACGGTCCAGGGCTTCATCGCGCAGGGCGCCGTCAGCGATCTCCCGCCGTTCCCGGTCGAGGCGGCCCTGATCGGTCTGGCGTCGGCCACGGCGATCGGAGCGGTGGCCGGTCTCCTGCCTGCTCTCGTGGCGATCCGCGTCAAGGTGATCGACGCCATCCGCTACTGACACACACCGGAGCACCTCCGGCCGCTGTCGGTGCCGAGAGGTACCTTGGAGCCCATGGCCACGCCCACCAAGTCGACCGCGCGCGCTCGCTCGTCGTCGCGAGCGTCGCAGACCTCCGGCGTCACGAAGGCGACCAAGAAGCTGCCCGCGTCCCGTCAGCCCGACCCGGTCCCGGACGGCCCAGGGCCGTTCGTGACGGCGTGGATGGGGCTCGCGCACCTGACCGGGGGCGCGTTCCGGCTCCTGGGCAAAGAGTCCCTGGCGAAAGACGAGCGGCGAGACGGCGTGCCGTTCCTACTCGTGCTGCTCGCGATCGCCGGGGCCGTCGTCGAGTGGCTCAACCCGACCAGCCCCCTCGCGGTCGGCTTCGACGCCTACACCTTCGGCGGGCTCGTGGGGCGGGTGGCCTACGCCCTGCCGGTCATCATGATCCTCTTCGCGGGCTGGCTCTTCCGGCACCCGGCGTCCGTCCACGACAACACCCGCATCGGCATCGGACTGGGCCTGTCCATCGTCTCGATCAGCGCTCTGTGCCACATCTTCGGAGGTCAACCCGAGGCCGCCGCCGGGCTCCGGGCCCTCGCCACCGGTGGCGGCGTGCTGGGTTGGGTCGTGGCGTCCTGGCTCGTCGCTCTCGCCACCGAGTGGGTCGCGGTCCCTCTCGTCGTGATCCTCCTGGCGTTCTCGCTGCTCATCATCACCAAGACGCCGCCGAACCGCATCCACCGCCGTCTGGGCGAGCTCTACTCCTACCTCTTCGGCGAGACGACCTCGGCTGCGGACGGGGCCGACGCCGATCCCGACCTCGTCGACCTGGCCGAGTCCGAGTCGTTGCCCTGGTGGCGGCGGAACAAGGACCAGCGCGAGGACGACCCTGCATACGACACCCCACTCGTGAAGGCGGACGAGTCGTCCGCCACCGAGACGTCCGGACGACGTCGACGGAAGAAGCCCGTCTTCGAGCCGAGCGTGGACGACGCGGGCAACGCCGCCGCGGCGGGGGCGGCAGGCTCCGCCGCGCCGACGACGGCTCCGACCGACGTCTTCTCCGCCGACCTCCTCGGCGACCTCGATCGGGCAGAGGACGCCGTCCGTGCCCAGGGGTTCGACGTCCCGTCCGTTCAGCCCACCGCGTCGACCACGGTGCTCCCGGTCGTCCCGGCCGAGCCCGTCGGCGAGAGCGACGCAGCGGCCGACTTCCTGGCGGTCGACCCCGACGAGGCGGCACCGCCCTCTCTCGACGAGGTCGACGACGGTGCCGAGAGCGCCCCGTATCGCCTCCCCGCCGCCTCGAGCCTGTCGGTCGGCGAGCCCGCGAAGGCCCGCAGCGAGGCGAACGACGCGATCGTGGCCGCCATCAGCCAGGTGCTCGACCAGTTCAACGTCGACGCCAAGGTGACCGGCCTCAAGCGCGGTCCGACCGTCACGCGGTACGAGATCGAACTCGGTCCCGGCGTCAAGGTCGAGCGGGTCACCGCCCTGACCAAGAATCTCGCCTACGCGGTGGCCTCCAACGAGGTCCGCATCCTGTCGCCGATCCCCGGCAAGAGTGCGATCGGCGTCGAGATCCCCAACACCGACAAAGAGATCGTCGCGCTCGGCGACGTCCTGCGGTCCTCAGCGGCGAGCAAGAGCGTCCACCCGCTCACGATCGGCGTCGGCAAGGACGTCGAGGGCGGCTACGTCGTGGCCAACCTGGCCAAGATGCCGCACCTGCTCGTGGCCGGCGCCACCGGGTCGGGCAAGTCCAGCTTCATCAACTCGATGATCACCTCGTTGTTGATGCGCGCCAAGCCGACCGACGTCCGCATGGTGCTGATCGACCCCAAGCGGGTCGAGCTCTCGATCTACGCCGGCGTGCCGCACCTGATCACGCCCATCATCACGAACCCCAAGAAGGCCGCCGAGGCCTTGCAATGGGTCGTCAAAGAGATGGACATGAGGTACGACGACCTCGCCAGCTTCGGCTTCCGGCACATCGACGACTTCAACCGCGCCGTCGTCGGTGGCGAGATCGTCCTCCCCGTCGGCAGTCAGCGCAAGCTCAAGCCGTACCCCTACCTCCTCGTGGTCGTCGACGAGTTGGCCGACCTCATGATGGTGGCTCCGCGCGACGTCGAGGACAGCATCGTCCGCATCACCCAGCTGGCCCGTGCGTCCGGAATCCACCTCGTTCTCGCGACGCAACGCCCCTCGGTCGACGTCGTGACCGGACTCATCAAGGCGAACGTCCCCTCGCGCTTCGCGTTCGCCGTCTCGAGCGTCACCGACTCGCGGGTGATCCTCGACCAGCCCGGGGCCGACAAGCTCATCGGTCAGGGCGACGGGCTGTTCCTCCCCATGGGTGCTTCCAAGGCCATGCGCGTCCAGGGCGCCTGGGTGCAAGAGAACGAGATCGCCCAGGTCGTGGCCCACGTCACCCGCCAGGCGCGACCCGACTACCGCCCCGACGTCGCCGCGGTGGTCGAGAAGCGCGAGATCGACGGTGACATCGGCGACGACCTCGAGTTGCTCCTCGCGGCTGCCGAGCTCGTGGTCAGCACGCAGTTCGGTTCGACGTCGATGCTCCAGCGCAAGCTGCGCGTCGGGTTCGCCAAGGCCGGCCGCTTGATGGACCTCATGGAGTCGCGAGACATCGTCGGTCCGTCCGAAGGGTCGAAGGCTCGCGACGTGCTCGTCACCACCGAGCAGCTCCCGGGCGTGCTCGCGAAGCTGCGCGGGGGCGACGCGGCCTCCGACGCCGGCGCCGGCCGCGCCTCTTCCGGGTCCTCTTCCGCCGCGCGCGCCGACGCCGGTGACTACGACGGCGATCCGGTCGAGGCCATGACCCGTGGGTACGCCGAGGACGTCGACGCCGGCAGCGAAGACGCCTGGCACCTGACCGGCAGGGAGTAGACCATGAGCCACGACGACGCCTCCCGCCCGACGGCACCACGCTCGGCCTTCTCGTTCCGAGGGCGGGTGGCCTCGAGAGGGCCCGGGCCCGCCAGCACCGGCAACATCGCGAACGTGATCACCGTCGTGCGCATACTCATGGCGCCGCTGTTCATCGCCTGGTTGCTGATCGACGACGGGGCCGACGGCTCACTCCGCGTCTGGGCCGCTGCCCTGTTCGTCGTCGCGATCCTCACCGACAGCCTCGACGGCATGCTGGCCCGTGGCCTCGACCTCGTGACCGACTTCGGCAAGATCGTCGATCCGATCGCCGACAAGGTGTTGATCGGTGGCGCACTCGTCTCGCTCACCATCCTCGGTGAGCTGCCGTGGTGGGTCACCGCCCTCATCCTCGTCCGCGAGGTCGGCATCACCGTCTACCGCTTCGCCGTCTTGCGGGACCGGGTGATCCCGGCCTCCCGCGGCGGCAAGGTCAAGACCGTGCTGCAAGCCGTCGCGGTGACGCTGGCGCTCTTCCCCCTCTGGAACGTCGTCGGAGAAGGCATGCACTGGGTCAACGGCGTGCTCATGACGGCGGCCACGGTCGCCACCCTCGTCTCCGGGGCGGACTACCTGCGTGTGGCGATGAAGCACGGACGAACCTCCGCATGACCGTGGCTGCCGACCTCGTGGCCGAGTTGACGAGCAGGGGGCTGACGGTCGCCGTCGCCGAGTCCCTCACCGGCGGTGCCCTGGTCGCCGAACTCGTGTCCGTGCCCGGAGCCTCGGCCGTCGTCCTGGGCGGGGTGGTCGCTTACCAGACAGAGCTCAAGCACACGCTCCTCGGGGTCGATCCAGGACTGCTCGCGCGACACGGACCCGTGCATCCCGACGTCGCCGCGTCCATGGCCGTCGGGGTTCGGGATCGGTTGGCCGCAGGCGGTCACCCGGCCGACATCGGTCTCGCGACCACCGGCGTCGCCGGTCCCGACCCCCAGGGCGGTCACGCACCCGGAACGGTCTTCGTCGGTCTGGCGGTGCCCGGTGACGTCCGCGTCGCCGAGCTCTCGCTCGCGGGCGACCGGCAGGCCATCCGAAACGCCACCGTCTCCGAATCCCTCGCAGCACTCGATCGATGGCTGGTCGAGACGAGGGAATAGCCGGCGTTTCGGTCTCGTTACATCTCTCGAGTTCACAACAGGTGCACAGTCCCCGATGGCTACAGTCGTGGTCAGTCGGTCCGAGCACCACCCGCCGTCCCCCATCTGCAACCATCCCGGCAGATGGGTCGTCCCCGAAGGAGGGTCCCATGGTCCTGGTACGTCAAGAAATCGGCGACGTCCTTCGCGACTTCCGCCTGCAGAAGGGTCGCACGCTCCGTCAGGTCGCGAGCAAGGCCAGCGTCGCCCTCGGCTACCTCAGCGAGGTCGAGCGGGGTCAGAAAGAAGCGAGTTCCGAGATCCTCGCGTCCGTCGCGGACGCCCTCGAGACGCCCATCTCGGTCATCATGCGCGAGGTCGGTGACCGCATGGCCGTCATCGAGGGGCTGAACCCGATCCCCGACACGCTTCCGGACGACCTCGTCGCCGAGTTCGACTCCGACCTCGCGGTCCGCTGACCGTCCTTCGTCGCCACGAACGCCCCCGGCTCCCGCCGGGGGCGTTCGTCGTCCGGGGTACCCTCGTCTGATGCGCAAGAGCGAGTTCGCCCGGGCCGTCGAGGACGAGTTCGGAGAAGCCTACGGTCGGGTGGTCACCCGGGATCTCGTGATCCAGTCGCTCGGTGACAGGACCGCCGACCAGGCGATCGCGCAAGGCGAGTCACCCCGCGACGTGTGGCTCGCCCTCTGCGACGCCGAGGGCGTCCCCGTGGGCCGTCGCCACGGTGTGGGGTTGCCCGAACCGACGGACTGAGGCGCAGCCCGGTCGGGCGTGTGTTCGACACGCCGAGGCCGATGGGTCGAACACCTGTTCGGACGGGTGGTAGCGTCCTCCACAAGGACGTGGACGAGCGAGTTCTACACGTCGGGCCCCCACCGCCACTGCGATGTCGGAGGTGGCCCGTAGCGTTTCTCGCATCGACGTCCCGCGTCACCGGCACTTGCCGGCGACACCAGCCTTGTCGTAGCGACGACGACCTTGCACCACCGGTCGGCGTCGACGCGACAGCCTACAGGCGCACGGACGACCACCACGAAGGAGAACGACATGCCCTCAGTTGAAAACCGCGAGAAAGCACTCGAGACGGCTCTCGCCCAGATCGACCGCCAGTTCGGCAAGGGCGCCGTCATGCGCCTCGGCAGCGACGAGCGTGCTCCCGTGGCGGTGATCCCCACCGGCTCGATCGCCCTCGACGTCGCTCTCGGCATCGGTGGCATCCCTCGTGGCCGCATCGTCGAGATCTACGGTCCCGAGTCGTCCGGTAAGACGACCCTGACCCTGCACGCCATCGCGAATGCCCAACGCAACGGCGGCATCGCTGCGTTCATCGACGCCGAGCACGCTCTCGACCCCGAGTACGCCAAGAAGCTCGGCGTCGACATCGACGCGCTGCTGGTCTCGCAGCCCGACACGGGTGAGCAGGCTCTCGAGATCGCCGACATGCTCGTCCGTTCGGGGTCGATCGACCTCGTCGTCATCGACTCGGTCGCCGCGCTCGTGCCGCGTGCCGAGATCGAGGGTGAGATGGGCGACTCGCACGTCGGTCTGCAGGCTCGACTCATGTCACAGGCATTGCGCAAGTTGACCGGTGGGCTCAGCCAGACCGGCACCACGATGATCTTCATCAACCAGCTGCGCGAGAAGATCGGTGTCTTCTTCGGCAGCCCCGAGACGACGGCCGGCGGAAAGGCGCTCAAGTTCTACGCGTCCGTGCGTCTCGACATCCGCCGCATCGAGACGTTGAAGGACGGTACCGACGCGGTCGGCAACCGCACCCGCGTCAAGGTCGTCAAGAACAAGATGGCTCCGCCCTTCAAGCAGGCCGAGTTCGACATCCTCTACGGTGTGGGCATCTCGCGCGAGGGCAGCCTCATCGACTTCGGTGTCGAGCACGGCATCGTCCGCAAGTCGGGTGCCTGGTACACGTACGAAGGCGACCAGCTCGGTCAGGGCAAAGAGAACTCGCGCAACTTCCTCATCAAGAACGCCGCCATCGCTCAAGAGATCGAGCAGAAGATCCTCGCCAAGCTCGGAGTCGGTGGTGCCAAGCCCGTCGAAGCGCCCGTCGAGTCGATCGAGGCCAAGATCGCCGCTCGCAAGGGCGCATGACCACGCGCGACGACGACGCCACGGGGGCGGGTCCCGCTGTCGACGGCGTCGACAGCGGGCGGCTCGCGCCGGTCACGCCCCTCTTCGGTGTTGCGACCGGATCGTCGACGTCCGGCGAGAGGGTCGCTCCAGCGGCTTCGGACGCTCCGTCCCACGATTCCGAAGCCGTCCTGACGGCCATCAGCGCCCACTGGGTCGGCGACGCGTCCCCGCTGGCCTCGGAGGCCGACCACCCGTCCGCGCGAGGTTCTCGAGCGGGCGCGGCCGGTCGGCCCAAGGCCACCGGGTTCGACGATCAGCCCGACGACGGGCCGGAGGACCTCGAAGCGCAGAAGCGACGGGCTGAGAACGTCAGCCTGCACGCCCTCTCGCGCCGTGGTGTGTCCTCTCACGAGATGGAGAAGCTGCTTCTCTCGCGTGACCTCGACGAATCGGTCGTCGCCGACGAGATCGCTCGGCTCGAGCGGGTGGGCCTGCTCGACGACAGCGAACTGGCCGCGACCCTGGTCCGGTCGAAGCAAGAGCGCAAGGGGCTGGGCCGCGGGGCCGTCACGTCCGAACTCCGCGCCCGTGGAATCGATCCGTCGATCATCGACGAGGCGCTGTCCGACACGGACGACGACGAAGAGCAAGAACGTGCCGACGAATGGGCTCGCAAACGGGCCGGTTCGTTGCGCGGGCTCGACCGCGAGACGGCGGAGCGTCGTCTCAACGGGTACCTGATGCGCCGCGGGTACCGCTCCGAGGTCGTGCGTCGTGCCATCGAGAAGGCCCTGCCTCGGGGTGGCAGCGGTCGGGGCGGCGTCCGCTTCGAGTGATCCGCTCGGGGGTGGCGGCGATCTACACTGAGTCACCATGACGACGGTCGCCACCACCAGCATCCCCTCGCCCGTCGACGGCCCGGCCCGCACGTACGAGGTCCGTACCTTCGGGTGCCAGATGAACGTGCACGATTCGGAGCGGTTGAGTGGTTCACTCGAGGCGGCCGGCTACGTGGCCGCCGACGGAGCCGAGGCCGACATCGTCGTCATCAACACCTGCGCAGTACGCGAGAACGCCGACAAGAAGCTCTACGGGACCCTGGGGACCCTCGCCGGCCTGAAGAAGAAGCACGAAGGCATGCAGATCGCCGTCGGCGGGTGCCTGGCCCAGAAAGACAAGGACGTCATCCTCGACAGGGCGCCGTGGGTCGACGTCGTCTTCGGTACGCACAACATGGGTGCCCTGCCCACGCTGCTCGAACGCGCGCGGCACAACGACGAGGCCCAGCTCGAGATCCTCGAAGCGCTCGACGTCTTCCCTTCGACCTTGCCGACCAAGCGCGAGTCCACGCACAGCGGCTGGGTCTCGATCTCGGTCGGCTGCAACAACACCTGCACCTTCTGCATCGTCCCTTCGCTCCGAGGCAAGGAGAAGGACCGCCGCCCCGGCGACATCCTCGCCGAGGTCGGGGCGCTCGTCGACGACGGGGCCGTCGAGGTGACGCTGCTCGGGCAGAACGTGAACTCGTACGGTGTCGAGTTCGGCGATCGACTCGCCTTCGGCAAGTTGCTGCGGGCCGTCGGCGCGATCCCCGGGCTCGAGCGGGTGCGCTTCACCAGCCCGCACCCGGCGTCCTTCACCGACGACGTCATCGCCGCCATGGCCGAGACGCCCGCTGTGATGCCCCAGTTGCACATGCCCCTGCAATCGGGGTCCGACCGGGTGTTGCGGGCCATGCGACGCAGCTACCGCAGCGAGAAGTTCCTCGGCATCATCGATCGTGTGCGCGCGGCCATGCCCGACGCCGCGATCAGCACCGACATCATCGTCGGGTTCCCCGGCGAGACCGAGGACGACTTCGCCGAGACCCTCCGGGTCGTCGAGCGATCCCGGTTCGCCTCGGCGTTCACGTTCCAGTACTCGGTGCGCCCCGGGACGCCCGCGGGCGAGATGGCCGACCAGATCCCGAAGGCCGTCGTCCAAGAACGGTTCGAGCGGTTGACGGCGGTTCAGGATCGCATCTCCGCCGAAGAGAACCGTCGCCAGGTCGGGCGTCCCGTCGAGGTCCTCGTGGCCACCGGCGAGGGGCGGAAGGACGCCTCCACCCACCGTCTCTCGGGTCGCGCCGAAGACAGCCGTCTCGTCCACTTCGAGGTGCCGACGGGTGCTGCCGTTCCGCGACCCGGCGACGTCGTCAGCGTGAGGATCACCGACGCCGCGCCGTTCTACCTGCTCGCCGATGCGGTCGAGGGGCCCGAATCCCTCTACGAGGTCCGTCGCACGCGGGCGGGCGATGCCTGGGACGCCGCGCAGGCCGCCTCGTGCGGGGTGCCGTCCGGGGGTGACGCGACCCGCCCCTCCTCGGCTCGGCCGGCGAGGGTGAGCCTCGGTCTGCCCACGCTGCGGGTGGCGACGACGCCGATCTACAGCACGACCGACGACCTCCGCTGACGTGCTGGTCGCGATCGTCGGGGCGACCGGCACGGGGAAGTCCGCCTTCTCGCTGGACCTCGCCGAGGCACTGTCCGCCCGGGGCGAGACGGTCGAGATCGTCAACGCGGACGCCATGCAGCTCTACCGGGGCATGGACGTCGGCACGGCCAAACTGCCGGTCGCCGAACGGCGAGGCTTCGCGCATCATCTCCTCGACGTCCTCGACGTCACCGACGAGGCGAGCGTCGAGTGGTATCAACGCGAAGCCAGGGACCTCATCGACGGCATCGTCGCGCGAGGGGCGGTGCCGGTCCTCGTCGGCGGGTCCGGGCTCTACGTCTCGAGCGTGTTGTTCGACTTCCGGTTCCCCGGCACCGATCCTGCGATCCGGAGTCGCTACGAAGCGATCGCCGACGAGCGGGGAGCAGGGGCGCTGTACGACTTGTTGAGAGAGCGCGATCCGGCGTCCGCCACGTCGATCGGGCCATCCAACGCCAGGCGTCTCGTCCGGGCGCTCGAGGTCGGGGACCTCACCGGACGTCCCCTCTCGGGAACGCTGCCCGAGAAGTCGTCACCGTGGCGGCCGTCGAGCGTCTTCGGCGTGGCCGAGGAGCGCCCCGTGCTCGTCGAACGTCTCGACCGACGCGTCGACCAGATGTGGCGAGACGGTCTCGTCGACGAGGTACGGGGTCTGCTTCCCCTCGGGCTCGAGCGAGGGGTCACGGCGAGCCGGGCGATCGGTTACGCGCAGGCCGTCGCCCAGATCCGGGGTGAGCTCGGCGAGGGGGACGCCATCGATGCCACGGCGGCCCTCACCCGTCGCTACGCCCGCCGCCAGGCGAGCTGGTTCCGCCGGTACGACGACGTCGAGTGGTCCCGCTCGGGCGACGCCCAGGCGGTCGACCGGGCCGTGGCTAGAATCCTGGGGTGACCACCACGCTGCAGTTCACCAAGGGGCACGGCACGGGCAACGACTTCGTCCTGTTCACCGATCCCGATGCGGGCACCGATCTGAGCCCCGCCATGATCCGGGCCCTGGCGGACCGGAGGTTCGGGGTGGGCGGGGACGGGGTCATCCGTGCGGTCCGCACGGCGGCGTTGTCCACCGAGGCGGGCCTGCTCGAGACCGAGCCGCGCGCCGAGTGGTTCATGGACTACCACAACGCCGACGGCAGCCCGGCCGAGATGTGCGGCAACGGCATCCGTGTCTTCGCGCGCTACCTCCTCGAGCGGGGGCTGGTCCAGCTGGGCGAGGACGACGTGCTCGTCGTCGGCACGCGGGCCGGCGCGCGTGAGGTGCGTCGTGACGGCACGGGCTTCCGCATCGACCTGGGGCCGTGGAGGCTCGGCGACGACGATCCGGTCGTGCGGGCGCGCGAGCTGCACGCGGCGCGTCCCGGCCTGCCGATCTCGGTGGGCAACCCCCACGTGGTGGTGGCACTCGCCGGCGACGACGAACTGGACGGTCTCGACCTGACCTACGTGCCGATCGTCGACCCGGCCCCGGCCGACGGGGCGAACGTCGAGTTCGTGGTCCCGGCGGACCCGCTCGTGGTCGACGGGCTGGGTCGCATCCGCATGCGTGTCCACGAGCGGGGCAGCGGCGAGACCCTGTCGTGCGGCACCGGTGCGGCAGCTGCCGCCCTGGCGACGCGGTACTGGGCAGGAGCCTCGGCACCCGAGGCCTGGTTGGTCGAGGTTCCCGGCGGCGTCGTGGGCGTGTCGGTGAGTCATCACGCCGATGGTGAGCACGTCTCGCTCAGCGGGCCGGCCGAACTGGTCTTCACCGGCGCGCTCGAACTCTGAGCCGCGCCGGGGGCGGCGTCCAGATCTCGGCGAGAAGTCCGATCAGTCGGCGTCGCTGAGTCGCTCGGCACGCAGGATCCGGTATCCCTTGCTGGTGGAGGCGCGGGTCACGTCCACGACGCCGGTCATGGTCTCGTTCATCCAGCGCTGCAGGGAGTCGGCCCCCAGGTTCTTCTGCACGACCAGCCACGCGTCCGACCCCGCGTCGAGGCGGGGGAGCCACCGTTCGAGCAGGGAGTGCAGCTCGGCCTTGCCGACCCGGATCGGCGGGTTCGACCAGATCGCCGCGAAGCGCAGATCGTCGGGAACACCGTCGGGGGTCACGGCGTTGACGTTCTCGAGGCCGACCGACCGCGCGTTCTCGCGCACGAGGTCGAGCACTCTCTCGTTCACGTCGACGGCCCAGACCGTCGCGTCGGGTGACGACAACGCGAGGCTCAGTGTGATGGGGCCCCACCCGCACCCGACGTCCAACAGATGGCCCGCCCTCGGCGGCGTCGGCGTGCCCGCCAGCAGGACCGAGGTGCCCGGGTCGACGCGGCCGGGGCTGAAGACGCCGGCAGCCGTGGTCAGGGTCAGCTCCCGTCCTGCGAGGACGACCTCGATCGTCCGGGGCTTGGCCTCGCTGCCGGGCTGGGGGGAGAAGTAGTGCTCGCTGGCCATGGTCGCCAACCTACCGAACATCCGGCAGGGCCTCGCTCCCTGCTCTCCGCACACCGAAAGGGTTAGTATCACCCCGATGACAGACCACACCACGACCCCGCTCGATCCGGAGCGGAACGACCAGCCCGACGACGTCGTCGCGCGCGTGCTCGATCGTGCAGCCCAGAGGGCATCCGGCTACACCGTGTTCTCGCCGGCTCAGGCCATCCAGACACGCTCGTTGCACCACGACGGCGACTCCGACGGCGATCAGTCCGAGCGCGACGACCGCCAGGCCCTCCGCCGCGTGGCGGGCCTGTCGACCGAACTGCAGGACGTCACCGAGGTCGAGTACCGCCAGTTGCGCCTCGAGAACGTCGTCCTGATCGGCGTCTACTCGCAGGGGTCGATGGCGGATGCCGAGAACTCCCTCCGCGAGCTCGCTGCCCTGGCCGAGACGGCGGGGGCGGTCGTGCTCGACGGACTGCTGCAGCGACGGCCGAACCCGGACCCGAGCACCTACCTGGGCAAGGGCAAGGCCGAAGAACTGCGCGGAACGGTCGCGGCCCTCGGCGCCGACACCGTCATAGCCGACACCGAACTGGCCCCCAGCCAGCGACGCGCCCTCGAGGACGTGGTCAAGGTCAAGGTGATCGACCGCACGGCCGTCATCCTCGACATCTTCAGCCAGCACGCCAAGAGCCGGGAGGGCAAGGCGCAGGTCGAACTGGCCCAACTCGAGTACCTCCTGCCCCGTCTCCGCGGTTGGGGCGAGTCGATGTCCCGCCAGGCCGGTGGACAAGTCGGAGGCGCGGGTGCCGGAATGGGCAGCCGCGGGCCCGGTGAGACCAAGATCGAGCTCGACCGGCGCCGCATCCACACCCGCATGGCCCGGCTCCGCAAGCAGATCAAAGAGATGAAGCCTGCCCGCGACGCCAAGCGAGCCAACCGTGACCGCAACGAGGTGCCCACCGTCGCCATCGCCGGGTACACGAACGCCGGGAAGTCCAGTCTCCTGAACCGGTTGACGAGCGCGGGCGTCCTCGTCGAGAACGCGCTGTTCGCGACCCTGGACGCGACGGTCCGCAAGAGCGTGACGGCCGACGGTCGTCCCTTCACGTACGCCGACACCGTCGGATTCGTCCGGAACCTCCCTCACCAGCTGGTCGAGGCATTCCGATCGACGCTCGAGGAGGTCGAGGCGTCCGACGTCATCGTGCACGTCGTCGACGGGTCGCACCCCGACCCCGCCGCCCAGCTCGCCACCGTCCGAGACGTCATCGCCGAGGTCGACGGTCGCGACATCGCCGAGATCGTCGTCTACAACAAGAGCGACCTCGTCGACGACGACCAGCGTCTCGTCCTGCTCGGACTCGAGCCGACGGCGGTCTTCGTCTCGGCACGGACGGGTGAGGGCATCGACGAGCTGCTGGCCCGCATCGCAGCCGTCCTGCCCGAACCCGAGATCGAGCTCGACCTGTTGGTGCCGTACGACCGCGGCGACGTCGTCTCCCACCTCCACGACTCGGGTCGCATCGTCAGCACGGACTACGAAGAAGAGGGCACCCGGGTCCACGCCCGTGTCTACCCGAGTGACGTCGCCGGGCTCACGCCTTACGTGGCTCCCGTGGGCGTGGGGCGCTGACGCCGAGCCCCACGTCCTCGAACGACGAAGCGCCGACCACGTGTGGTGGTCGGCGCTTCGTCGTGCGCGGGGCGGGTCGCGACCGCCGAGAGACGATCAGACGGAGCGCAACACGGCGACGACCTTGCCGACGATCTGCGCATGGTCGCCGACAATGGGTTCGAACGCGCTGTTCCGGGGAAGCAGCCAAGTGTGGCCGTCTCTCTGGCGGAACACCTTGACGGTCGCTTCGTCGTCGAGCATGGCCGCGACGATGTCGCCGTTCTCAGCGTCCTGCTGCTGCCTCACGACGACCCAGTCCCCGTCGCAGATCGCCGCGTCGATCATCGAGTCGCCGACCACCCGCAACATGAACAGTTCGCCCTTGCCGACGAGTTGACGCGGCAGGGGCATCACGTCCTCGATCTGCTGCTCGGCCGTGATGGGGATGCCGGCGGCGATCCGTCCGACCATGGGGACGTGAGCCGTGTCGCCGTCGTCACTCGTCGTGAAGACGGTGGCCGGGGCCGCCGACGGCGCCGTCGCGTCCACGAGGACCTCGAGGGCTCGGGGTCGGTTCGGGTCGCGGCGGATCTTGCCGGCGAGTTCGAGCTGGTTCAGCTGGTGCGTGACGCTCGACAGGGACTTGAGGCCGACGGCGTCGCCGATCTCGCGCATGCTCGGGGGATACCCGCGGTGTCCGATGCTCTCGGTGATCGCGGCGAGGATCGACTCCTGCTTCGCCGTCAACTCCTTGCGGGGGAGGACACCCGGATCGAGCTGACGGGGGGCGTCGGTGGCCGCCTGCGGGGTGCGCTTCGGGTCGCTCATGGGTCTCCTGCCGTCGATGTCGGTGGTCCCTGTTTGACTCCTACCACCGATCGAAACCGTATCCGATCGGGCGGTGTCGACAAAACACATGTTCGAGTGTGTCGCGTTATCGCTTCCCGATCCACAGCGATTCCGTCCTGCGATACCCGTCGCGGGGGTTGAAAGCCTCGGCAATCGAATGTATGTTCGGAACACGTCTTCGCGCCCGGCATTCCCGGCCGAGTGCCGGGCACGAACTCGTCCCCTGTCTTCCACGGTGAAAGGACCACCTCATGAGCGTCACCTCAGCATCAGCAGTTGCGTCCCCCGTCGACTCGACCCGAGTCGTGCGCACGCGTCTGCGCATCACCCGGCGGGGCCGCGCGGTCGTCGCCGGGCTCGTCGCGGTCCCGCTCGTCGTCGTGGCGGGTGCGCTCGTCCTCAACGGTGGCGGCGCCGTCGCGTCCGACACGACGGGTCGCGCGGACTTCCAGCACGTGACCGTCGACGGTGGCGAGACGCTCTGGCAGGTCGCGTCCGAGATCGACCCCGACGCCGATCCTCGCGACGTCATCGCCGACCTCGTCTCGCTCAACAACCTGCCGAGCGCCGAGGTCTCCGCCGGGCAGAGCCTCGCCGTCCCCGCTCAGTACGCTCGCTGAACTGCCGTCGCCGACGAGGTGGGTGGTCCGGCCCACTGACATCGTGTTCGTACGGTGGCGACCGACCCGACACACCGTCGGCCCGCCCGTACGATGGTGGGGTGTCCTTCAGTCTCGACGACCTGCCCATCCGTGACGACCTCCGGGGGCTGACGCCCTACGGCGCTCCCCAGAAAAAGGTCCCGGTCGCTCTCAACGTCAACGAGAACACGCATCCCATCCCCGAGGACGTCGCTCGCGACATCGTCGAGTCGGTGGCCCGGGCGGTCCTCGACGTCAACAGGTACCCCGATCGTGAGTTCACGACGCTGCGCGACTCGCTGGCGGCCTACCTCGGGCACGATCTGACCCGCGACAACATCTGGGCGGCGAACGGCTCCAACGAGGTCATCCAGCAGCTCCTCCAGGCCTTCGGAGGCCCAGGCCGCTCCGTCCTGGGGTTCCCCCCCACGTATTCGATGCACTCGATCATCGCCACGGGCACCGGCAGCCGGTGGATCGAGGGTCGTCGTGACGAGGGGTTCCGCATCTCGCCCGAGACCGCGATCTCCGAGATCGAGCGCACCCGTCCCGACATCGTCTTCTTCTGCGGACCGAACAACCCCACGGGCACCCCTCTCGATCTCGCCACGATCGAGGCTGCCTACGACGCGACGGACGGCATCGTCTTCGTCGACGAGGCCTACGCCGAGTTCATGCCGGCCGACCAGCCGACGGCACTGACCCTCCTGGCCGGCCGCGAACGTCTGGTCGTGTCCCGCACGATGAGCAAGGCGTTCGCGTTCGCCGGTGCCCGGGTCGGCTACCTGGCCGCGCACCCGGCCGTGGCCGACGCGCTGCGTCTGGTGCGCCTCCCGTACCACCTCTCGTCCCTGACGCAGGCGGCGGCCGTCGCAGCGCTCTCGCACGCGAGCGAGATGCTCGCCATGGTCGACGACATCAAGGCACAGCGTGATCGCATCGTGCACGAGTTGACCGAGCTCGGGTACGAGCCGTGGCCCACCTGGTCGAACTTCGTCCTCTTCGGCGGGGTCGATGATCCGACCGACGTCTTCGAGCGCCTGCTCGAGCGGGGCGTGATCGTCCGCAACCTGGGCATCCCGAACCACCTGAGGGTCAGTGCAGGCACCGAGGCCGAGACCACCGCGTTCCTCGAGGCGCTCCGCGACATTAGGCTCTCTTCGTGACCGAGACGACCCGCGCCGCCCGTACCGCTTCCCTCTCGCGCGAGACGAGCGAGTCCAGCATCGCCCTCGCCCTCGACCTCGACGGTTCGGGCCGATCGACGATCGACTCGTCGGTGCCGTTCTTCGACCACCTCCTGACGGCGTTGTCGAAGCACTCCCTGATCGACCTCGAGGTCACCGCGAAGGGCGACACGCACATCGACGTCCACCACACCGTCGAAGACATCGGCATCACGTTCGGCACCGCGCTGAAGCAGGCGCTCGGCGACAAGTCGGGCATCTCTCGCTACGGTGACGCGCTGGTCCCGCTCGACGAGGCCCTCGTGCAGGCGGTCGTCGACGTGTCGGGGCGCCCGTACCTCGTGCACACGGGCGAGCCGGAGGGGTTCGAGTACCACCTCATCGGCGGGCACTTCACCGGCTCGATGGTCCGCCACGTCTTCGAGGCGATCACCTTCCACGCCGGCATCACCGTGCACGTCCGCGTGCTGGGCGGGCGTGATCCGCACCACATCGCCGAGGCCGAGTTCAAGGCGTTCGCCCGGGCGCTCCGCCAGGCGGTCCAGCCCGACCCGCGCGTCAGTGGCATCCCGTCGACGAAGGGCGCCCTGTGACCGGCGCGCGTCCCTCCGTCGTCGTCCTCGACTACGGCAGCGGCAACGTCCACTCGGCCGTCAAGGCGCTCGAGTTGGCGGGTGCCGACGTCGCGCTGACGTCCGATCGCGCCCGGGTGCAGGCGGCCGACGGTCTCTTCGTCCCCGGCGTCGGTGCATTCGCAGCCGTCATGAGCCAGCTCGAGTCCGTCCGCGGTGGCGAGCTGATCGACCGACGGTTGGCCGGCGGGCGTCCGGTCATGGGCATCTGCGTCGGCATGCAGGTCTTCTTCGAGGGCGGCGTCGAACGCGGCAACAGCACCGGTGGCCTCGGGGCGTGGCCCGGCGTGGTCGACGAACTGAAGGCCGACGTCCTGCCGCACATGGGCTGGAACACCGTCGACGTTGCCGAGGGCAGCGTGCTCTTCGACGGGGTGGCCGACGAGCGGTTCTACTTCGTCCACTCGTTCGCCGCACAAGAGTGGTCCCTCGACGTGATCCGACCCTTCACCGAACCGCGCGTCACGTGGGCCGACCACGGCGGCCGCTTCGTCGCCGCCGTCGAGAACGGCCCGCTCTGGGCGACGCAGTTCCACCCCGAGAAGTCGGGCCGGCCGGGCATCCGGCTGCTCTCGAACTGGCTCGGCACCTTCTGACCCCGGCGCGACCGACCCGATCGCGCCTCCTGACCCTGCGGTGCCCGGCGCCGTGAGAGAGACGACATGAGCGAGTTCTGCACCACCCCCGCCCTGACCCTGTTCCCCGCCGTCGACGTGGCGGGCGGTCAGGCCGTGCGCCTGACCCAGGGTGAGGCCGGCAGCGAGACGAACTACGGCGACCCGGTCTCGGCAGCCGACGACTGGGCGAGCCAGGGCGCCGAATGGCTGCACCTGGTCGACCTCGACGCCGCCTTCGGGCGCGGAGACAACCGCGCCGTCATCAAGAGGGTCATCAAGCAGGTCAAGGGCGTCAACGTCGAGCTCAGCGGTGGCATCCGCGACGACAAGTCCCTCGAGGACGCGTTGAGCACCGGCGTGAAGCGCATCAACCTCGGCACCGCGGCCCTCGAGAACCCCGAATGGGCCGCCCACGTCATCGCCGAGTACGGCGAGGCGGTGGCCGTCGGGCTCGACGTCCGGGGCACCACGCTGGCGGCGCGGGGTTGGACCGAAGAGGGCGGCGATCTCTGGACCGTCCTCGCGCGGCTCGAAGAGGCCGGCTGTGCGCGCTACGTCGTGACCGACGTGACGAAGGACGGCACGCTCCAGGGTCCCAACGTCGACCTGTTACGTCAGGTGATGGAGCACACCGATCGTCCGGTGATCGCCTCGGGGGGCATCTCGAGCCTCGACGACCTCGTGGCTCTGCGTGAGCTCGTGCCGCAGGGGCTCGAGGGCGCCATCGTCGGCAAGGCGCTCTACTCGGGAGCCTTCACCCTCGGCGCAGCCCTCGACGTCGCGTCGAACTGATGACGACCGCGCCGGGCGGACCGGGGCACGCACACGAAGATCCCGGTCCCGGCGGAGACAGCGCCGGGCGTCCGTGGGCCGGGCGCACCTTCGACCATCACGACACGGCGCACGCCGGAGACGACGGGTCCGCCGACCCGGACCTGCTCGACGCCCTCCTCGGGTTCCGCGAGGGGCGGCTCGGAGAGAGCGACGTCGTCGACGCCCTCCGTCCGGCGCGCCTGCTCGTGCCTCTGGTCGCCGTGGCGGGGGACGAAGGTCTCGACGACCACGGTCGCCGCGTCGACAAGACGCAGGAGCTCTCCATCGTCACGGTCTCGGGTCCCGACGGCCGGGACGTGTTGCCGGCCTTCACCTCGGTAGAGACCTTGACGCGGTGGCGTCCCGCTGCCCGACCGGTGCCGGTGGAGGCTCGGCGCGTGGCCCTCGCGGCCGCCTCGGAGTCGACCGACCGCATCGTGGTCGACCCCGGTTCGATCACCGAGTTCGGTCTGCGTCGTCCGGCTGTCTGGGCCGTCGCGCAAGACCTCCCGTGGGTGCCGAGCCACCACGACGAAGACGTCCTGCGCGCGTTCCTCGACGCGTCACGTGACGAGGAGGCGCTGGTCAGCCTGGTCGTCGCGCCGGGCTATCGAAACGCCCGGCTCGGTGCCCCCGAGATCGTCGTCCAGCTGGGCGTGGCGCCGGGTCTGGACCGCGACGCCCTTCACGCGCTGCTGCAGCGACTGCAGGCGGCCTGGGCCGCCGATCCGGTGATCGCCGACCGGGTCGACAGCATGTCGGTGAAGGTCGTCCCGGGCTGAGGAAGAGCCGTCCGTCAGGGTGCGGGAGCCGGACGCGCGGTTCGGGGGACGCGCCGTTCAGTTGACGGGGCCGGTGTACTTCTCGCCGGGGCCCTGGCCGATCGCGTCGGGGATGGCCGACGCTTCACGGAAGGCGAGTTGCAGCGACCGCAGGCCGTCGCGGAGCGCCCGGGCGTGCTGGTCGCCGATCTCGGGTGCGCTGGCGGTCACGAGTCCGGCGAGGGAGGTGATGAGCTTGCGGGCCTCGTCGAGGTCGGTCTGTCGCTGCGGGTCGTCGGCCAGGCCGACCTTCACCGCGGCGGCGCTCATCAGGTGGACGCAGACGGTGTTGATGACCTCGACCGCGTTGACGTCGGCGATGTCACGTGCGGCGTCGTCACCGAAGTGCAGATCGTCCTCGAACCGCGCCGTCGCGGGGGAGGTGTCGGGCGACGTGGCCGGTGCCGGATCACCGAAGCGGGCGTCGGGAATGGGTGCGTCGTCGGGGGAGTGGCTCACGAACTGATCCTCTGCTAAACTCGTCCAGGCTCGGAGCGTCTGCTCCGTGCGAAAGTGGAGATTCTCCCACCCGCGCTTGACCGTTAGACAAGGTTACCGGGTTGTTGGCACCCCGTTCGATCAGCACCACCGTTCCACCTCGTTCCTCGTCAGAGGCATCGGGCAGACGGTGATCGAGCAGCCAGGGTGCGGTGTGATGCGTCGTCAGACGGTGCCCGCACGAAACTCCTCTTTCTCTGGCGAGGCCGTCCGGCCCCGCCAGATGCAGAAATGACGACAGAGGAGTTCCGCATCAGCGATCCCCGTACGAACGACCGTATCCGCGTCCCCGAGGTCCGCCTCGTCGGGCCCGCAGGTGAGCAGATCGGCGTCGTTCCCATCGCCATGGCCCTGCGTCTCGCCGCAGAGGCCGAGCTCGACCTGGTCGAGGTGGCCCCCAACTCGAAGCCTCCCGTGGCCAAGATCATGGATCACGGAAAGTTCAAGTACGAGGCTGCGCAGAAGGCGAAAGAAGCCCGTCGCAACCAGGCGAACACGATCCTCAAAGAGGTCCGTTTCCGCCTGAAGATCGACAAGCACGACTACGAGACGAAGCGCAAGCGCGCCGAGGGCTTCCTCCAGGGCGGCGACAAGGTCAAGGCCATGATCCTGTTCCGTGGTCGCGAGCAGTCGCGTCCCGACCAGGGTGTCCGCCTCCTCCAGCGCTTCGCCGAAGACGTCTCCGAGTGGGGCAGCGTCGAGTCGACGCCCACCATCGACGGCCGCAACATGGTGATGGTCATCGGCCCGCACAAGAACAAGTCCGAGGCCAAGGCCGAGGCAGAAGCTCGCAAGGCGGCCAACAAGCCGCCGAAGCACCCGACGTCCGACGAGGTCCCGGCCGATGCACCGGCCGAGCGACCGACAGAAGAAAGTAAGTAAGACATGCCCAAGCAGAAGACCCACTCCGGCGCCAAGAAGCGCTTCAAGGTCACCGGTTCCGGCAAGATCATGAAGCAGCAGGCTGGCATGCGCCACAACCTCGAGGTGAAGAGCGCCAAGCGCAAGGCTCGCCTGAACCAGGACCAGGTGCTCGCTCCCGCCGACGCCAAGGTCGCCAAGAAGCTTCTCGGTCACTGACCGCTGACACGAACGTAGAGGAACAAGAAAATGGCAAGAGTCAAGAGAGCGGTCAACGCCGCCAAGAAGCGTCGCGTCATCCTCGAGCGTGCCGAGGGTTACCGCGGTCAGCGTTCGCGCCTGTACCGCAAGGCCAAAGAGCAGGTCACGCACTCGCTCGTCTACTCGTACCGTGACCGTCGTGCGCGCAAGGGCGAGTTCCGTCGTCTGTGGATCCAGCGCATCAACGCGGCGTCGCGTGCGAACGGCCTGACCTACAACCGCCTCATCCAGGGTCTGTCCCTGGCCGGCGTCGAGGTCGACCGTCGCATCCTGGCCGAGCTGGCCGTCAACGAGCCCGCCACGTTCGCGTCGCTCGTCGCCACCGCCAAGGCCGCGCTGCCCGCCGACACCTCGGCCCCCAAGGTCGCCGCGTAGTCGCACCCGAACCACCCTCGAGGCCCGACGGCCCGACACCCACCCCGGTGTCGCCGTCGGGTCTCGTGCGTCCGCGGCAGGCGGTGGTCCTCGTGCGGCATCATGGACGGGTGCCCCACGACTCCCTGCTCGACAATCCCCGTTCACCCCGAGTCCGGGCGGTGGCCAAGCTCTCGAAGCGCGACGCTCGCACCGAGACCTGCACGTTCCTGCTCGAAGGGCCGCAGTCGGTCGGTGAGGCCCTGGCCTTCCGGCCCGAGCTGATCGTCGAACTCTTCGGCACCCCGACGGCTCTCGAGCGTTACCCCGAGGTGGCGGTCGCCGCCGGGGCGGAGGGCATCGACGTCCAGTTCGTCACCGAGCCGGTGCTCGAGGCCATGGCCGACACGGTCACGCCACAGGGCATCGTCGCCGTCTGTCGGCAGTTCCCCACGTCGGTCAAGGACGTCTTCGCCGCCGAGCCCAAGCTCGTCGTGATCCTCGAGGAAGTCCGCGACCCCGGCAACGCGGGCACCATCATCCGGGCCGCGGACGCCGCGGGTGCCGACGCCGTCATCATGACCGGTCGCAGCGTCGACCTCTACAACCCCAAGGTCGTCCGGTCCACGACGGGTTCGCTGTTCCACGTGCCGGTCGCCGTGGGCGTCGAGTTGCCGGCGATCGTCGACCGGTGTCGTGAGGTCGGCCTCCAGGTGCTCGCCGCCGACGTCAAGGGAGACGACCTGCTCGCCGCCCGCACCGAGGGCGTGCTCGCCGAGCCGACCGCCTGGCTCTTCGGCAACGAGGCCCGAGGTCTCACCGACGCCGACCTCGCGCGTGCCGACCGCGCCCTGGTCGTGCCCATCTACGGTCACGCCGAATCGATGAACCTCGCGACGGCGGCCTCGGTGTGCCTCTACGAGAGCGCCTTCGCCCACCGCAGCTAGCGCCTCCTCGTCCCGCAGGAGGCGCGGGTCGGGCCATGCGCTCTCAGCGCGGTGGGACGCGTCGTTTCGTTTTCATTAAGAATCCACTGTGAATTTGACCCCGACCTGGGGGTCTGTTTGTGTGGGCGCATGGAACCCCTCGTCGTGGTCGACCACGTCAACAAGCACTTCGGTGACCTCCACGTCCTGAAGGACATCACCACGACGGTGGGCAAGGGTGAGGTGGTCGTCGTGATCGGCCCGAGCGGTTCGGGCAAGTCGACCCTCTGCCGGGCGATCAACCGCCTCGAGACCATCGACGACGGCGTCATCACGATCGACGGCACGCGTCTGCCCGAAGAAGGTGCGGCTCTCGCCCGCCTCCGCGCCGACGTCGGCATGGTGTTCCAGAGCTTCAACCTCTTCTCGCACAAGACCATCCTCGAGAACGTCATGCTGGGCCAGCTCAAGGTGCGGAAGCGCACCAAGGCCGAGGCGCGCGAGCGGGCGATGCAGTTGCTCGAGCGGGTCGGCGTCGCGAACCAGGCCGACAAGATGCCGTCCCAGCTCTCGGGCGGGCAGCAGCAGCGTGTCGCGATCGCCCGGGCACTGGCGATGGACCCCAAGGTGATGCTCCTGGACGAGCCCACCAGCGCACTCGACCCCGAGATGATCACCGAGGTGCTCGACGTCATGGTGCAGCTCGCGAAGGACGGCATGACGATGATCGTCGTCACCCACGAGATGGGGTTCGCGCGCAAGGCCGCCGATCGCGTCGTCTTCATGGCCGACGGTCAGATCGTCGAAGAGGCGACGCCCGAGAAGTTCTTCACCGACCCCCAGTCGACCCGCGCCCAGGACTTCCTCGCGAAGATCCTCACGCACTGAGCGGGCGCGGCCGAGTCCGCGACCCGTTCCCCGGCACCCGAACAGCCGGCCCACGACACCCGATCGCCGCCCGGCGTCCGGGTCACCCAGCAAGGAGATCAGAATGCGACTCAGCAAGGGATTCGTCGCCGTAGCCGCAGCAGCCGCCGTGGTCCTCGGCCTCTCGGCCTGCACCGACTCGTCGGCCCCGGCCGTCGACGTCGAGACGCCGGCCGACTTCGCCGAAGGCAGCACCATGGCCCGCCTCGCCGACGCCGGTGAGATCACCATCGGCACCAAGTTCGACCAGCCGCTGTTCGGCCTGGCCAACCCCGACGGCGTGCCCGAGGGCTTCGACGCCGAGATCGGCAAGCTCGTCGCCGCGAAGCTCGGCATCGAAGCCGACAAGATCACGTGGGTCGAGACCGTCTCGGCCAACCGCGAGCCGTTCATCCAGAACGGCCAGGTCGACCTCGTCATCGCGACCTACACGATCAACGACGATCGCAAGAAGGTCGTCTCGTTCGCCGGCCCGTACTACACGGCCGGTCAAGACCTGCTCGTGCTCGACGGCAACCCCGAGGGGATCGAGTCCGCCGACGATCTGGCCGGCAAGAAGGTCTGCACCGTCAGCGGCTCGACCAGCGAGAAGAACGTGGCCGAGTACACCACCGACATCCTCGCCACCGACACGTACTCGAACTGCCTCGAGCCCCTCCGCACCGGTGCGGTGTCGGCCGTGACGACCGACAACGTCATCCTGGCCGGCCTCGCCGACCAGAACGAGGGTGAGTTCGAGGTCGTGGGGGAGACCTTCACCGAAGAGCCCTACGGCATCGGTCTGGCCCTCGAAGACACCGACTTCCGCATGTTCGTCAACGACACGCTCCAGGACGCCGAGGACGACGGCACCTGGGACGAGCTGTGGGAGAAGACCGCGGGCAAGGTGCTCGACACCCCGACGCCCCCCACGATCGACCGCTACTGACACCGCGCGGGCACCCGGGGCGACCAGCCCCCGGGTGCCCGCGTCCTGCCCCGACCGAAGGACCCTGTTGAACCCCTTGGACGTCATCCCCGGCTTCGACGCCGTGACCGACAACTGGCCCCGCTTCTGGGACGGCTTCGTCACGACGCTCCAGCTGCTCGTTCTGTCGGGCCTCGGGGCCCTCGTGATCGGTTTCTTCGTCGCGGCACTGCGCATCTCGCCCGTGGCGTCCTTCCGCACGTTCGCGACGGTCTACACCGAGGCGCTGCGCAACATCCCGCTCACGCTCGTGCTCTTCTTCTGCGCCTTCGTCCTGCCGTACCTCGGAGTCGACTTCGGCACGTACTTCCCGTTGGCCGTCATCGGCTTGACGGCGTACACCTCGCCGTTCGTCGCGGAGGCCATCCGGTCGGGCATCAACGGCGTCCCCGTCGGGCAGGCCGAGGCGGCCCGCAGCATCGGGCTCGGCTTCGGGCAGACGCTCGGCCACGTGATCCTCCCGCAGGCCATGCGCATGGTCGTGCCCCCGCTGATCAACGTCTTCATCGCCCTCACCAAGAACACCTCGGTGGCCGGTGGTTTCTTCGTGGCCGAGCTCTTCGCCGCGGGACGCTACATCGCGAACGATCGCGGTGACGCCGTCATCACCACGCTGCTCGCCGTGGCGTTCTTCTACCTGCTCGTCACCATCACGCTCGGCCGTCTCGCCGCCGTGGTCGAGAAGAAGGTCGCAGTCCTCCGATGAGCACCTCCGTCCTCTACGACGCCCCGGGGCCGAGGGCCCGCCGCACCTCGCGGATCATCTCGGTGGTCGGCGTCGTGCTCGTCCTGGCCCTGGTCGCCTACCTCGTCTACCTCCTCGGCCGCCCCCGCATCAGCGCGAACGGTGCCGAGAGTCCCGGCGTGCTCGACGCGTCGCGGTGGGACATCCTCGGTGACCTCGCGCTCTGGCGGGCGATCGGTCGGGGTTGGTTGGCGACCATCCAGGCCGCGGCCGTCGCGTCGGTCCTCGCGGTGGTCATCGGCGTCCTCTTCTCGTTCCTCCGGACGGCGCGGTCCGCCTGGGTGCGCGTCCCCACGACGGTGCTGCTCGAGTTCTTCCGCGGCATGCCCGTCCTGCTGATGATGCTGTTCATCCTGTTGGTCTTCTCGACCGGGGCCTTCTGGGCCGTGGTCGCGGCGCTGGCGGTCTACAACGGGGCGCTCATCGGCGAGGCGCTGCGCGCGGGCATCGCCTCGCTGCCGCGGGGGCAACGCGAGGCCGGCCTCGCGATCGGGCTCACCCCGATCCGCACGCGCTTCGCCATCGAGTTCCCGCAGGCCTTCCGTCAGATGCTGCCGATCATCCTGGCCCAGCTCGTCGTCCTGTTGAAGGACACCTCGCTCGGCTACATCGTCGGCTACGTCGAACTGACCCGGAGCGGTCTCACGCGTCTGGGCACCTACTACGGCAGCACGTACACGTTCACCCTCTTCGCGGTCGTCCTCGTCGTCTACCTCGCCACGAACCTCCTGCTCTCGTGGGTCGTCCGCGTCGTCGACCGACGGACGGGGCGGCGTGCGGTCGTCGCCAAGCGCCCGGGCACGCCGAAGGACCCGGGCATGTTCGGACGCGGTGGCCGCTACGAGTCCGACCACGTGTCGGGCCGCGCGACCTGACCCGGTCCGTCCACCCGATCCCAGCCCGCGCCTCCTCGTCCGTCACGACCAGGAGGCGCGGGTCGCCTCCCAACGATCGCTAAGCTTGGTTCTCGTGTCAGACTCCGTCCCCCTCTCCGAAGACGCCGTCGCGTCGGCGGTCGACGCCGCCCTCGCGGCGATCGCCACGGCGGCCACCGTCGCCGAGCTCAAGACCGCCCGTGCCCAGCACGTCGGCGAGGTCTCGGTGCTGGCCCGCCTGAACGCCGGTCTGCGCGACCTGCCGAACGACCAGAAGGCGGCGGCGGGCAAGCTCGTCGGTCAGGCCCGAGGTCGGGTCGGTCAGGCCGTCGCCACGCGCGAGGCCGAGCTGGCCGTGATCGAGGAGTCCGCGCGGCTCGAGGCCGAGGCCGTCGACGTCACGGCTCTGCCGTCGCGCCGTCGCGCCGGGGCCCGTCACCCCCTGACCTTGCTGCAAGAGCGCATGGCCGACCTGTTCGTCGGCATGGGGTGGGAGGTCAACGAGGGCCCCGAACTCGAGCACGAGTGGTTCAACTTCGACGCCCTGAACTTCGACGCCGACCACCCGGCCCGGGCCATGCAGGACACGTTCTTCGTCGACCCCGTCGACCGTCACCTGGTGTTGCGCACGCATACGTCGCCGGTGCAGATCCGCACGCTCCTCTCGAAAGAGCTGCCGGTCTACAACGTCGCGCTGGGCCGGGTGTTCCGCACCGACGAGCTCGATGCGACGCACACGCCCGTCTTCACCCAGCTCGAGGGCATCGCCGTCGACGAGGGCCTCACCATGGCGCACCTGCGCGGAACCCTCGAGCACCTCGCCCGCTCGATGTTCGGCGCCGAGGCGCAGATCCGGCTGCGCCCCAACTACTTCCCCTTCACCGAGCCCAGCGCCGAGATGGACGTCTGGCAGCCGAACGCCAAGGGCGGCGCACGGTGGGTCGAATGGGGCGGTTGCGGGATGGTCAACCCGAACGTGCTGCGGGCGGCCGGCATCGACCCCGAGCGCTACCAGGGTTTCGCCTTCGGCATGGGCATCGAGCGCACCCTCCAGTTCCGCAACGACCTCAACGACATGCGCGACATGGTCGAGGGTGACGTCAGGTTCAGCGAGCAGTTCGGGATGGTGGTCTGATGCGGGTTCCGCTGAGTTGGCTCGGTGAGTTCGTCGAGCTGCCGGGCGACGTGTCGCTCGAGAGCGTCCACGCCGCCCTCGTGTCGGTCGGGTTCGAAGAAGAAGACGTCCACGTCGGCGACGTGACCGGGCCCCTCGTGGTCGGTCAGGTGCTCGAGTTCACGCCCGAGCCGCAGAAGAACGGCAAGACGATCAACTGGTGCCAGGTCGCCGTGGGCCCGAACGCCTCGACCGACCCCGATGACGTCCGCGGCATCGTCTGCGGTGCCCACAACTTCGTCGTCGGCGACAAGGTCGTCGTGTCGTTGCCCGGTGCGGTGCTGCCCGGGCCGTTCCCGATCGCCGCCCGCAAGACCTACGGGCACGTCTCCGACGGCATGATCGCCTCGTCCCGCGAGCTCGGCCTCGGCGACGAGCACGACGGCATCCTCGTCCTCTCGTCGCTCGGTCTCGATCCCGAGGTCGGCACGGACGCGATCGCGCTGCTCGGCCTCGACGAGGCCGCGGTCGAGATCAACGTGACGCCCGACCGGGGCTACGCCTTCAGCATCCGGGGGGTGGCCCGCGAGTACTCGCACGCCACCGGGGCGACCTTCCGCGACCCCGCGTCGCTCGTCTCTCCGACCCCGTCGTCCGGCTTCCCGGTGGTCGTGGACGACCAGGCCCCCGTGCGCGACCGGGTCGGCGTGCAGACCTTCACCACCAAGGTGGTCCGCGGCATCGACGCGACCCGTCCGACCCCTCCGTGGCTCGCGTCGCGCTTGCGGTTGGCGGGGGTCCGCAGCATCTCGCTGCCGGTCGACGTCACGAACTACGTCATGTTCGAGCTCGGCCAGCCGATCCACGGCTACGACCTCGACAAGGTCAGCGGTGGCCTCTCGGTCCGCCGGGCCGCACCGGGCGAGCGCCTCGAGACCCTCGACGGCCAGGTACGCGACCTGCACGCCGAGGACCTCGTGATCGCCGACGAGTCGGGTGCCGTCGGCCTGGCCGGCGTCATGGGCGGCGCCTCGACCGAGATCGGCGCGACCACGACCGACGTCCTCGTCGAGGCCGCGACCTTCGACCCCACGTCGATCGCCCGTACCGCCCGCCGCCACAAGCTGCCGAGCGAGGCGTCCAAGCGCTTCGAGCGCGGTGTCGACCCGCAGGTGGCCGAGGCAGCCGCCCAGCGCGTGGTCGACCTGCTCGTCGAGCTCGCCGGCGGCACGTCCGACGCGCTCGGGTCACGATGGGACGCCTCCACCCCTCCCGACGCGATCACCCTGCCGGTCGATCGAGCCGCCCGCCTCATGGGCGTCGACTACACCGACGACGAGGTCTCCGGTGCCCTCACGGCCATCGGGGCGAGCGTCGAGCGAGCTGGTGACGACTGGCTCGTGACCCCGCCGACCTGGCGCAGCGACCTGGTCGACTCCGCGTCGCTCGTCGAAGAAGTCGCTCGCATCACGGGTTACGACCGCATCCCCTCCGTCCTGCCCGTCGCCCCGGCCGGTCGTGGGTTGTCGCGCGAGCAGCAGCTGCGTCGGCAGGTGTCGAACGGGCTCGCCGCGGCCGGCTCGACCGAGGTCGCCGCGTACCCGTTCGTCTCCTCGGCCCAGAACCTCGCCTTCGGCTCGGCCGACGGCACCGGGCTGCCCGCCGTCCGACTCGCCAACCCCCTCGACTCGGCGGCGCCCGAACTCCGTCGGTCACTGGTGCCGGGGCTGCTCGAGGTCGCCCGTCGCAACCTCGGTCGCGGTCTCGTCGACCTCTCGGTGTTCGAGGTGGGCACGGTCTTCCTGCCTGACGAGGGCGTCGTCTACGGAAGCGACGAGGTCCCGTTCGGGGCCGCCCGCCCCGACGACGCCACGCTGGGCGCCCTCGCCGACGCCCTGCCGCGCCAGCCGCGACACCTCGGCCTCCTGACGGTCGGCACGGTCGTCGATCGCGCCCCTGGGCAATCCGCCGTCCCGGCGTCCCTCGCCGACGTGCTCGACGCCGTGCGCGTCGCGGCGTCGGCCGTGGCCGCCGAGGTCACCTTCCGACAGGCCCGGCACGTCTCGCTGCACCCGGGCCGCACGGCCGAGGTGCTCGTCGGCGACGAGGTCGTGGGCATCGCGGGCGAGCTGCTGCCCAGCGTGGCAGCCGAGCTCGACCTGCCCCGGGTGGTCGCCGTGGCCGAGCTCGACCTCGACCGCCTCATCGCCCTCGCCGTCGCCGAGCCGGCCACCTCGGCCCTCTCGTCCTACCCCGCGGCGACCCAAGACCTCTCCCTCGTGGTGGGCGTCGACGTCCCCGCGGGCGACGTGCTCGCGACCGTGCGCGAGGGTGCGGGCCACCTGCTCGAGACGGTCCGGCTGGTCGACGACTACCGAGGTGCCGGGTTGCCCGACGCGTCGAAGTCGCTCACCTTCGCCCTGCGCTTCCGGGCCGGAGACCGCACCCTCACCGCCGCCGAGGCCTCCGAGGCCAAGTCCGGCTCCGTCCGCCTGGCCGGCGAGCGATTCGGGGCGGCGCTCCGCGACTGACACTCGCCCGGCGCCGCCGCCCCTGATCCCAGGCCGAATTCGAACATTAGGGTGGACGCATGCCTTTCTCCGTTGCCGTGGCCGGCGCGAGTGGTTACGCCGGTGGTGAGCTCCTGCGCTTGCTGGCCGAGCATCCCGACTTCGAGGTGCAGACCGTCACAGCGTTCCAGAACGCCGGTCAGCCACTCCTCGCGGTCCAGCCGCACCTGCGCTCGTTGGCGCACCTGACCCTGGTCGACACGACGCCCGAAGCCCTCTCGGGGCACGACGTCGTGTTCCTCGCCCTGCCCCACGGCAAGTCGGGGGCGATCACCGCCCAGTTGCCCGACGACACGCTCGTCGTCGACTGTGGTGCCGACCACCGGTTGACCGACGAGTCCGCCTGGCAGGCGTTCTACGGTGGCGAGTTCTACGGAGCCTGGTCGTACGGCCTGCCCGAACTCGTCCTCGGTGACACCCCGGGTCGCCAGCGCGACGTCCTGGTCGGGGCCAAGCGCATCGCGGTGCCCGGCTGCAACGTCACCGCGGTGACCCTGGGGCTGGCCCCCGGCGTCCAGGCGGGCGTCGTCGAGACCGCCGACATCGTGACCGTGCTGGCCGTCGGTCCGTCCGGGGCGGGCAAGGCGCTCAAGACCCACCTGTTGGCCAGCGAGTTGATGGGGTCGGCGTCGGCCTACGGGGTGGGCGGCAGCCACCGGCACATCCCCGAGATCCAGCAGAACCTCCGGGTGGCCGGCGCGACGGAGGTGAACGTCTCGTTCACCCCGGTGCTCGTGCCGATGGCGCGGGGCATCCTCGCCACGACGACGGCGCGTCTCGCCCCGGGCGTCACCGCCCACGACGTGCGATCCGCCTGGCAGCAGGCCTACGCGAACGAGCCCTTCGTGCACCTGCTGCCGGACGGCGAGTTCCCGCGGACGGCCGACACGATCGGTGCCAACACCGCCCTGATCGGACTCGCCGTCGACGAGGCCGCCGACCGCGTCGTCGTGGTCACCGCCCTCGACAACCTCGTGAAGGGCACGGCCGGTGCCGCCGTCCAGTCCGCCAACATCGCGCTCGGCCTGGCCGAGACCACCGGCCTCGGCCAGAACGGAGTCGCCCCGTGAGCGTCACCGCAGCAGCCGGTTTCGAGGCCTCCGGCGTCGTCGCCGGCCTCAAGAGTTCGGGCGCGCCGGACGTCGCCCTGGTCGTCAACCGAGGTCGCAGCACGGCCGCAGCGGCCGTCTTCACCAGCAACAGGGCCAAGGCGAACCCCGTCCTGTGGTCCCAGCAGGTCGTCGCCGACGGTCGCGTCGACGCCGTCGTCCTCAATTCCGGAGGCGCGAACTGCTTCACGGGAGCCTTCGGCTTCCAGACGACGCACTCCACGGCCGAGACCGTGGCCGCCGCCCTCGGCCTGTCGGCGACGGACGTCCTCGTCTGCTCGACGGGCCTCATCGGCGTCGGCGACCAGACCTTCCGCGACAAGGTACTGAGCGGCTCCACGGCCGCGGCCGACGCCCTGTCGGTCGACGGCGGCCTCGATGCCGCCACGGCGATCATGACGACCGACACCAAGCCCAAGCAGGCCGTCGTCTCGGGTGACGGCTGGGTCGTCGGCGGAATGGCCAAGGGTGCGGGCATGCTCGCCCCCGGACTCGCCACGATGCTCGTCGTGCTCACGACGGACGCCGACGTCGACGCGTTCGGTCTCGATTCCGCACTCCGCGAGGCGACCCGGGTCACCTTCGACCGTCTCGACTCGGACGGCTGCATGTCGACGAACGACACCGTCGTGTTGTTGGCCAGCGCCGAGTCCGGTGTCGCGCCTCCTGCCGGCGACTTCGCGGCGGCGGTCACGGCGCTCTGTGCCGACCTCGCCGAGCAGTTGCAGGCCGACGCCGAGGGTGCCTCGCACGACATCCGCATCGAGATCGTGGGGGCGGCATCCGACGACGACGCCGTCGAGGTGGGCCGTTCGATCGCTCGCAACAACCTCTTCAAGGCAGCCGTCTTCGGCAACGACCCCAACTGGGGCCGCGTGCTCGCCGCCATCGGCACCACGTCGGCCGAGTTCGACCCGTACGACGTCGACGTGACCATCAACGGCGTCCGCGTCTGCCACGCCGGGGCACCCGATCGGCCGAGCGACGACGTCGACCTGACGCCCCGGGCGGTCCACGTGCTCGTCGACCTGAAGACGGGGCCGGTCGAGGCGACCATCCTGACGAACGATCTCACGCACGACTACGTGCACGAGAACAGCGCGTACTCCAGCTGATGGGCGTCCACACGAGCACCGGTGCGACGGCGGCCGACGAGCAGGAGCTCGCGGCGGTCAAGGCCTCGACCCTGATCGAGTCCCTGCCCTGGCTGAAGCGCTTCTCTGGCAAGGTCGTCGTCGTGAAGTTCGGCGGCAACGCCATGGTCGACGACGCCCTCAAGCAGGCGTTCGCCGAGGACATGGTCTACCTGCGGTACGCCGGGTTGCACCCGGTGGTCGTCCACGGCGGGGGGCCACAGATCTCGGCCGCCCTCGACGCCGCCGGCATCGAGAGCGAGTTCCGGGGCGGTTACCGCTACACGTCGACCGAAGCGATCTCGGTCGTGCGCGACGTCCTGGCCGGCGAGGTCAACCGCGAGATCGTCGACCTGATCAACGAGCACGGCGACCTGGCCCGCGGTGTCTCCGGCGAGGGCTCGACCTTGTTCGAGGGTCGCAAGCGCGGTGTCGTGGTCGACGGCGAGACCTTCGACCTGGGACACGTGGGCGACGTGACACACGTCGACCCGTCGTCGGTGCTGGTCGAGATCGAGGCGGGGCGCATCCCCGTGGTGTCGTCGATCGCGACGAACACGATCGATCCCGAGCACGCCCTCAACGTCAACGCCGACGCGGCGGCGGGGGCCCTGGCCATCGCCCTCGGTGCGGCCAAGCTCGTCGTCCTGACCGACGTCGCCGGGCTCTACGCCGACTGGCCGAACCGCGACTCGCTCGTCGAGGCCATCACGGTGTCGGCCCTCACCGACATGCTCCCGACCCTCGAGTCGGGCATGATCCCCAAGATGCGCGCCTGCCTCGACTCGGTCGTCGGTGGCGTCGGAGGAGCGACCATCATCGACGGTCGCATCCCGCACTCGATCCTCCTCGAGGTGTTCACCCAACGCGGGTCGGGCACCGAGGTGGTCCCCGACGATCGGGCGGCGTCGACCGGCGCCCCCGTCGTCACCTCGTTCGGCACCCCCGCCGGCGAGATCGTCACCACCGGGGGCACCGCCCCGGGTGGCCCTGCCGCCAGCGGCACCGACACGAAAGGACAGTCGTGACCATGATCCAGACCCAAGGCGGTACCTGGCAGCGCCGATTCGGCGACTCGATGATGCGTTCGCTGTCCACTCCGAAGGTGATGCTCGACCGCGGCGAGGGCTGCCAGGTCTGGGACGTCGACGGCAAGCGTTACCTCGACTTCCTGGCGGGCATCGCCGTGAACGCCCTCGGACACGCCCACCCGGTGCTCGTCGAGGCGCTCACCGAGCAGGCGAGCAAGCTGATCCACGTCTCCAACTACTTCGCGACGGCTCCGCAGGTCGAGCTCGCCGAACGGCTGACCCGCATCAGCGGTGCCGGCGAGCGTGGGCGCGTCTACTTCGGCAACAGCGGAGCCGAGGCCAACGAGGCCGCGGTCAAACTGGCCCGCCTCAACCGCGGTGACGGCTCGCGCACCCGCATCCTCGCCCTGCAGAACTCGTTCCACGGGCGCACCATGGGCTCGCTCGCGCTGACCGGCAAGCCGGCGCTGCGCGAACCGTTCGAGCCGATGATGCCCGGGGTCGAGCACATCGACACGACCGTCGAGGCACTCGAGGCGGCCCTCGACGGTACGGTGGCCGCCCTGTTCGTCGAGCCGATCAAGGGCGAGGCCGGCGTCGTCGACCTACCCGAGGGCTACCTCGAGCGTGCCCGCGAACTCACCACGAAGCACGGTGCCCTGCTGATCCTCGACGAGATCCAGACCGGCATCGGCCGGACCGGCTCGTGGTTCGCCTTCCAGCAGCACGACATCGTCCCCGACGCCATCACCGTCGCCAAGGGCATCGCCGGGGGAGTCCCCATCGGCGCGCTCATCACCTTCGGCGACACGTCCGACCTGTTCGAGGCCGGTCAGCACGGCAGCACCTTCGGCGGCAACCCGCTCGCCACCGCCGCGGCCAACGCCGTGCTCGGCGAGATCGAGTCGAGCCAGCTCGTGCTCAACGCGATCGTCCGGGGCGACCAGCTCCGCGCGGCCGTCGAGTCGATCGGTTCGCCGCTCGTCCGCGAGATCCGCGGCAACGGCCTCCTGATCGGCCTGGGGCTGGCGCAGCCCGTCGCGGCGCAGGTCGCCGCCGACGCCCTCGAGGCCGGCCTCATCGTCAACGCCCCCAACGACTCGAGCATCCGTCTCGCGCCTCCCCTGATCGTCGGTGACGACGAGATCGCCGAGTTCACCCAGATCATGACCACCGTCCTGAAAGGCCTCGAATGACCCGCCACTTCCTCCGGGACGACGACCTGACCACCGCCGAGCAGCTCGAGGTGCTCGATCTCGCTGACGAACTCAAGCGCGACCGTTGGTCCCAGCGCCCGCTGGCCGGTCCGCAGACCGTCGCCGTGATCTTCGACAAGTCGTCGACCCGTACCCGGGTCTCCTTCGCGGTCGGCATCGCCGACCTCGGCGGCAGCCCGCTGATCATCGCCACCGCGAACAGCCAGCTCGGCGGCAAGGAGACCCCGTCCGACACGGCGCGCGTGCTCGAGCGCATGGTGTCCGCCATCGTCTGGCGCACCTACGCGCAGTCCGGCCTCGAAGAGATGGCGGCGGGGACGACCGTGCCCGTCGTCAACGCGTTGAGTGACGACTTCCACCCGTGTCAGCTGCTCGCCGACCTGCAGACCATCCGCGAGAAGAAGGGCACGCTCGCCGGCCTCTCGGTGGCCTTCGTCGGTGACGGGCGCTGCAACATGGGCCAGTCGTACCTGCTGGCCTGCGCGACCGCGGGCATGCACGTCCGCATCGGTGCCCCCGAGGGCTTCCTGCCCGACCCGACCGTCGTGGCCGACGCCGAGGCGATCGCAGCGCGGACGGGCGGCTCCGTGCTCGTCACGACCGACGCGGCCGAGGCCGTCGCCGGGGTCGACGTCGTCGTGACCGACACCTGGGTCTCGATGGGCAAGGAGGACGAGAAAGACGAACGGGTCGCCGTCTTCGGATCGTTCAAGGTCGACCAGGCCTTGATGGCCCAGGCCGACGCCGACGCGATCTTCCTGCACTGTCTCCCCGCCGACCGCGGGTACGAGGTCACGGCCGACGTCATCGACGGCCCGACCAGCGTCATCTGGGACGAGGCCGAGAACCGGCTGCACGCCCAGAAGGCGCTGCTCACCTGGCTGTTGGCCCGCTGAGCACCCCCACCACCTCACACACACGTAGCCACACCCACACCACTCAAGGAGAACCATGGCGGAACGCGTCGTCCTCGCATATTCAGGAGGCCTCGACACCTCGGTCGGCATCGGCTGGTTGGCCGATGCCACCGGAAAAGAGGTGGTCGCCCTCGCCGTCGACGTCGGACAGGGCGGAGAGGACATGGAAGACATCCGACAGCGTGCCCTCGACTGCGGTGCGGTCGAATCGGTCGTCGTCGACGCCAAAGAAGAGTTCGGCACCGACTACCTGATGCCGGCCCTCAAGGCAAACGCGCTGTACCAGAAGACCTACCCGCTGGTGTCCGCCCTCAGCCGTCCGCTGATCGCCCGCCACCTGGCGTCGGTCGCGAAGGAACTGGGTGCGAACAGCGTGGCCCACGGGTGCACCGGCAAGGGCAACGACCAGGTCCGCTTCGAGGCGGCCGTCGCGGCCCTCGCCCCCGACCTGACGAGCATCGCCCCGGTCCGTGACCTGGCCCTCACCCGCGACAAGGCGATCGTCTACGCGGAAGAGCACGCCCTTCCCATCCGCCAGAGCGCCAAGAACCCCTACTCGATCGACAAGAACGTCTGGGGCCGCGCGGTCGAGACCGGGTTCCTCGAGGACCCCTGGAACGCTCCCATCGAGGACCTGTACGAGTACACGCAAGACCCGGCCGTCGTCAAGGACGCCGACGAGGTCGTCATCACCTTCGAGGCCGGAGTCCCGACGGCGATCGACGGCGTGGCGTTCACCCCGCTGGGCATCGTCGAGCGCATGAACGAGCTCGCCGGCAAGCACGGCGTCGGCCGCATCGACGTCGTCGAGGACCGGCTCGTCGGCATCAAGAGCCGCGAGGTCTACGAGGCCCCCGGCGCGATGGCGCTGATCGCCGCGCACGAGGCGTTGGAGGCCCTGACCATCGAGCGCGACCTCGGCCGGTACAAGCGTGGAGTCGAGGCCGAGTGGTCCAACCTCGTCTACGACGGCCTGTGGTTCTCGGGTCTCAAGCGGTCGCTCGACGTCTTCATCGACGACACGCAGAAGTACGTGTCGGGCGAGATCCGTCTCAAGCTGCAGGGCGGGCGCGCGGTCGTCACCGGTCAGAAGAGCGACGCGAGCCTCTACGACTTCGACCTCGCGACCTACGACACGGGAGACACCTTCGACCAGTCCCTGTCGAAGGGCTTCATCGAGATCTGGTCGCTGCCCAGCAAGATCTCGGCTCGTCGCGACCTGGCCCACGGGGCGTGACCGACGCGAGCGGGCTCGGCGAAGGGTCGGGCAAGAACGAGCGAGCAGGCGAGGCGGGCGCCCTCTGGGGCGGCCGCTTCGCCTCCGGGCCGTCCGCCGAGCTCGCCGCGCTCAGCAAGTCCACGCAGTTCGACTGGCAGCTGGCCTCGTACGACATCGCCGGGTCGCGGGCACACGCCAGGGCTCTGGCGGCGGCGGGATACCTCGACGCGTCCGAGCTCGAGGCCATGCTGTCGGCGCTCGACCGGCTCGAGTCGGACGTGCTCGACGGCACGTTCACCGCGGCCGAGACCGACGAGGACGTGCACTCCGCCCTCGAGCGGGGCCTCATCGGCATCGCCGGCGCCGAGCTCGGCGGCAAGCTCCGGGCGGGGCGTAGCCGCAACGACCAGATCGCGACGCTGGTGCGCTTGTACCTGCGCGACCACGCCCGCGTCATCGGTCGGCAGGTCGTCGACCTGGTCGACGCGATCGCCGGTCAGGCGACGGCCCACCCGTCGGCCGTGATGCCCGGCCGGACGCACCTCCAGCACGCGCAGCCGGTGCTGTTGGCGCACCACCTCCTGGCCCACGCCTGGCCTCTGGTCCGCGACCTCGAGCGCCTGCGCGACTGGTCGCGTCGGGCCGGTGCCTCGCCGTACGGAGCGGGTGCCCTCGCGGGTAGCTCGCTGGGGCTCGACCCGCTCCTCGTGGCGACCGATCTGGGTTTCGACCGCACGACCGAGAACTCGATCGACGCGACGGCCAGTCGTGACGTCGTGTCGGAGTTCGCGTTCGTCGCGGCGTCCATCGGCATCGACCTCTCGCGGCTGGCCGAGGAGATCATCCTCTGGAACACCCGCGAATTCGGCTTCGTCCGTCTGCACGACGCGTTCTCGACCGGGTCGAGCATCATGCCGCAGAAGAAGAACCCCGACATCGCCGAGCTCGCGCGCGGCAAGTCGGGGCGGCTCATCGGCAACCTGACGGGTCTGCTCGCGACGCTCAAAGGGCTGCCGCTGGCCTACAACCGAGATCTCCAGGAAGACAAAGAGCCGGTGTTCGACTCGGTCAGCCAGCTCGAGGTGCTGCTCCCGGCGTTCACGGGCATGGTGGCGACCCTCGATTTCGACGAGGTCCGCATGGCCGAGCTCGCGCCGCAAGGATTCTCACTCGCGACCGACGTCGCCGAGTGGCTCGTCCGTCAGGGGGTCACGTTCCGCGACGCACACGAGATCAGCGGCGAGCTGGTGCGGTTCTGTGAACAGCACGACCTCGAGCTGCACGAGCCCACCGACGAGCAGTACCGGTCCGTCTCGGCGCATCTCACGCCCGAGATCCGCCCCGTCCTGACGGTCGAGGGCTCGATCGCCAGCCGTCGAGGGGCCGGCGGCACGGCTCCCGAGCGGGTCGCCGAGCAGCTCGCGCAGCTGACCGAGCAGATGCGCCACCTGGTCCGGTCCCTCGCCCCGGCGGCAGCGTGACCCGTCGACGACCGGGCGCTCGCGACGACCGGCCGGTCCGTGCCTGGGTGGTCCCCGTCGTCGTCGCGATCGCCGTGGCGGTGCTCGTCGCCGTCGCGGTGATCGCGGTCGCCAGTGGTCAGCGCTTCTTCTGAACGAGACGATCGCGGTGAGCACGGGGGAGCGGTGACGACGACACCCGACGACGACGTGCTCGCGGCACTGCTGGCCGAACCGGCGCTGGCCGTCGCGCCGCGCCTCCTGGGTTCGGTCTTCTGGTCGGGCGGCGTCGGCATCCGCCTGACCGAGGTCGAGGCGTACCACGGTCAGGGGCAGGACCCCGGCTCGCATGCGCACCGGGGCCGGTCGGCGCGCAACGACAGCATGTTCGAACGCGGCGGAACGCTCTACGTGTACCTGTCCTACGGCATCCACCGCTGCGTCAACATCGTGTGCGGGCCCGAGGGCTTTGCGTCCGGTGTCCTGTTGCGTTCGGGCGAAGTGGTGGCCGGCGTCGACGAGGTCCGAGCGCGTCGGACGACGTCGCGGACGTCGGCCGACCTCGCCCGAGGTCCCGGCCGTCTCGGCTCCGCACTCGGCATGGAGCTCGGCGACGACGGCTCACGCCTCGTCGCCGACACCCCCGGTCAGGAGGCGCGCTTCCGCCTTCGCCTCCCGTCCGCACCGGTCGGCCGGATCGCCGCCGGCCCGCGTGTCGGTGTGTCGGGTCACGCCGGTGGCGACGCGTTCCCGTGGCGGTTCTCGCTCGAGGGTGATCCCTCGGTCTCCCCGTACCGCGCCGCCGTCTCGCGACGACGCGGTGGGGCGTGAAGACGGTGACGGAGGCCGCTGGTACCGTTTCCGACGTGACCAGTGAAACGACTGCAGACGTCCTGGCCGCCCAGAGCAACGACCCCTCGTTCGACGACGTGTGGGACGAGATGCAGTGGCGCGGCCTGGTGCACGTGTCGACCGATGCCGACGCCCTCAAGACCCTTCTCGCCGGTGCGCCGATCACGTACTACTGCGGTTTCGACCCGACGGCCCCCAGCCTCCACCTCGGCAACCTCGTGCAGTTGCTCACCATGCGCCGCCTGCAGCTCGCCGGTCACCGGCCCCTGGGACTCGTGGGCGGGTCCACCGGCCTCATCGGCGATCCACGCCCCACCGCCGAGCGGGTGCTCAAGACGCCCGAGCAGACGGCCGAGTGGGTCGACCGCATCCGCGTCCACGTCGAGAAGTTCCTCTCGCCCGACGGTGACAACGGTCTCCGAGTGGTGAACAACCTCGACTGGACGTCTCCGCTCAGCGCCATCGAGTTCCTGCGCGACATCGGCAAGAACTTCCGCGTCAACACCATGCTCAAGAAAGACGCCGTGGCCGCGCGTCTCAACTCCGACGCCGGCATCAGCTACACCGAGTTCAGCTACCAGATCCTCCAGGGCCTCGACTTCCGCGAGCTCTACCGCAGCTACGACTGCGTCCTGCAGACCGGCGGCAGCGACCAGTGGGGCAACCTCACCAGTGGCACCGAACTCATCCGCCGCACCGAAGGCGTCTCGGTCCACGCGATCGGCACGCCGCTGATCACCAACACCGACGGCACCAAGTTCGGCAAGAGCGAGGGCAACGCGGTCTGGCTCGACGCCGAGTTGACCAGCCCGTACGCGATGTACCAGTTCTGGCTCAACACCGACGACGCCGACGTCGTCCCTCGGCTCAAGGTCTTCACGTTCCTCTCGCGTTCCGAGATCGAGCGGCTCGAGACCGCCGTCGCCGACGAGCCCTTCCGTCGGGAGGCGCAGCGAGCGTTGGCCTGGAACGTCACGTCCCTGGTCCACGGCACCTCGGCCACGCAGTCGGCCATCGACGCAGCCGCCGCCCTCTTCGGGCAAGGCGACCTCACGGTCCTCGACCCGCGGACTCTCGCCAGTGCCATCGCCGAGTTGCCGGCGGCCGAGGCCGATGCGTCGACCACGATCGCTCAGGCGTTGGTCGACACCGGACTCGTCGCGTCGTTGGGTGCAGCCCGCCGGGCCACGGCGGAGGGTGGTGTCTACGTGAACAACACCCGGGTCGAGAACGGTGATGCTCTGGTCGCCGACTCGAGACTCGACGGGGGAGTCGTCGTGCTCCGACGCGGTAAGAAGACGCTCGCCGGCGTCACCGTCAAGGTCTGACCCCGGATCGACCTCCGGACGACGGAAGCCCGTTCCCTCGTCGAGGGGGCGGGTTTGACGTCGTCCCACGACAGTGAATGCACGCGGCTGGCTATGCCCTCAAGGCTTCAGTCACGCGACACGCCCGGGATGCCCAGACATTTGGAGGTGCGACCGGGGGGCTGTGTAAAGTAATCCGAGTCAGCCCAAAGGTGCGGCGGAACGGCTAGGACAGCGACCAGCAATGGTTTTGATCCGGAGTTCCCCGGCCTCAAGCGGTGACATCCTCCCCGAAGCCAAGTCGTTTACGGCTTGCGATTCGTGTGGTAGGGTTTCAAATCCATCCTCTGGTCAACACCAGGTGCTGGTCCTCAACTTTGGGGGCCGGAAATCGAGTCGTTCCGACTTGGTCCATCAGGATGGTACGGTTCCACAGCAGCTTCGAGCGAGGGTCTTTCCGGCCAGGCCTCGAGTGCGTTTGGTCCTTGAGAACTCAACAGCGTGCACATTGTCAAATGCCAAATTATACCCTGGCATTGCTTGTGGCTTCATCTTTGGTGGGGTTGT